>CAWAQF010000005.1:0-995131 GCA_963784155.1 uncultured Acidimicrobiaceae bacterium | reverse complement strand
ATGTGTGTGTACTTTGACGACTACGTATTGCTTGAATCCCGACTTGAAATCGACCGTTACCTGCCACCGCCCACTGCTCACGATCCCGGATCCGAAAGTGAACACTTGCGATCCAATCTGAGCGCTTTGATTGTCATAGACGTAGACCCCTATCGAGTACGGGTTCGCAAAGGAGGGGTTCGTCTGCGTCGAAATGTCGGGCGTGAAAGTCCCCAATGCAATGGCCGTGGTCCCATCGCTACTCAGTTCACACGATGTCGTGGCGATCCCCGGAGCGCTGTTGGTGGCAACGGAAATCGGCAAATCATTAGATGCGACATTGGAGTTAGTTGAGGCTGACGCCGTGCTTGGCGTTGTCGGTGGAACCGTCGAGATAGCGGAAGCCGACGACTTCTCTGATCGCCGACCAACGGCGTACCCACCGACGGCGACTCCAGCGACCACAACGATCGCCAGCAGGATCATCAAGACCGTCTTTCCCGATCCGCCTTCTTCTCGGGCACGCCTTGATTCTCTCACGTCGCAGATGCCCGCCATTGGACGCTGGGTCGGTGACTAGGAACGACGACCGTCCAACCCTTGGTTGTTGCCACGTCACAAAGATGGTCTCTGAAATCCACAACGAGCCCACGCTCGCATATGCAACCTTTTCCGTCGGGACGATGACCGTCCCACTCGGAACGAACACGTTCGGGCGGGAAGATGATGGCGAGACTCATGCGGCGACCTCCTTGGTCATCCTTTCGCCATCCGGCTCCAACCTTACTCGGCTGCAAACAGACACGACCCCGGGCGGCGGAACCCGAGGCCGTGTCTCCGGCTCGGTGGAAGTGAGCCGGTGCAGGAATGACTAGGTTACCTCACCCTTCGGCGACCAGCCGCTTGCACTCGTCGACGTAGGCCCGCAACGCCTCGATGGAACGCGTCGGCGCCGCTGCGTCGAGTGCCCTCCAACGTCGAGTGCCATCACTTCGGGGACATAAGGCATCTCATGCAGAACGATCCCTTAGGGTCTGCGGGCTTGACCTGCTAGTTCCGGTATACCGACGCCCAAGTCCAGTTTTGGCTATGTTGCCCCGTCAATAGCGGCGGGAATGAGCCGGGAACCGTCCGCGGTATTAGCCGACCACTTCCGGCGGCAGGGAGATGACGACGATGCCTGAGTACCGTCCGCGCTTCGGTGATCGGGGTGCTTGCGGTGGCTGCACTGACGACGGCCGCGTGTCCCAAAAAGACTGCGACCTCGTCCACGACGACGACCGGGGCAACGACTACCTCAACCGCAGCGGCGACAACGTCCACGGCGGCAAAAGCCGCGACGACCACCACGGCACCGGCTCCCGCCCTAACGCAACAGCAGCAGAGTGCGGTAGCGGAAGCCAAGCAGTACCTCAGCACTCAGGCATTTTCGCTGCAAGCTCTCATCGACCAACTGGACTCGTCAGCAGGCAGCGGCTACTCGGTCGCCGATGCGACTGCCGCCGTCGACAGTCTCACGGTGAACTGGAACGACGAGGCCGTGCAGGCGGCCAAGGAATATCTAAAAACTCAGCCCTTCTCATGCGCCAACTTGATCCAACAACTGGACTCGTCCGCTGGCGGCCAGTTCACAGTTGATCAGGCCACGTATGGAGCGCACCAGGCAGAGGGCTGCTCAGCGACACCGCGCATCGGACCGCTCATAACGCCGTTATGCGCCCGGCCCGTAAGCCAGGCGGCGAAAACCCCACCCGACCCGGCCCGGGTGGGCGACGTATACCCGCTCGGTAGGCTCCGGCCGTGGCCCACTACGCCGAAGCGTTCTCCGTCATGCCGGACCGCTGCTTCCGATTCGTCCATTCAGGCGTCGGGCACACGCAGCACTGTCCGGAGCCGGTGGTAGCGACGGGGACGTTCATCGACAACAAGGGTCGACGGTGGAACGTCGAGAACCTAAGAGGACACCGCGAGGAGCTGGACAGCATAAGCGGGCGGGGAGGTGGTTGACCCCGACCTAAACCGGAGGCCCGTCGACAGGATGGGTACGGCTTCCCGGCGACGCAGCTGGGTTTGGGCAGCTACGGGATGTGGTCGTATCCCAGAGGCAGGGTTAGCTGCCCACGATCTCCTGTTGGGCTCGGTGAAATCCCAGGCCATCGACCGCCGCCGACGTACCGTGGAGTTGTGGCGACCCATTCGACCTCAGGCAACGACGGGCTGCTGAGGGCCGTCTCGCTGGTGCTCGCCGTAGCGGGCATTGTGACCTTTTCTGGGATCTTGCATGGTTTCAGAGATCTTGGGCACGCCGTTTCCCACAATCCGATTCCAACGCTCCTTCTTATTCTCGGCCTGCTCTTGACGGCCTACGCCTTCGGGACCCGTTCCTCAGCTGGTTCGGCTGGTTAAGTCCACAACGTGCGGAGCGGCTAATCCAGCGGTGGCTCAAGCTCACAGACCTATACCAAGCAACTCATCGCGCCACCACCGCAGTTCCAAATAAAGGCCACAGACGCAGCCGGACGGGAAGCGGTCATCTCTTTGGGAGACGTGGCCGTTTACTGCGATTGCGGTGGCGGGAGCTTGGCGAGTCCAGGAGTTTGCCGAGACTTGGAGGAAGGCGTCTCCCCCGACTTAAGGGATCTTCAGACCAAACTACTGGAGGTTGGCCTTAATCGTCCGAACTTCGGGGCGGCGGTGAACAACCTCGATGATCCGGACGAGTTCTCGGTCACGTACATGGTCATGATCCCGCAAGAGCAGGTCAGCTACGGGACCTTTTTTGAGGCGCTGAACGGCGTTATCTCGTGTAAGACGCTGTCGCTTAACCACATCAGCGACTTCGTCGAAACGCTAGAGGAACGTTCGAGCACCTGATCCGCCCACATATCTGCCTCGTTTCTCTGTGATGGGTTTGTCGCAAGGTACTAGCCGGGGTTCGCGATCCCGGGCCGGCCACGTCCCCGATTGGCGGCACTTTGCGGTTGAGCCGAGACTTCACGATCTTGCCTGTCGACAACTGCACCCGCACAAGCCGCTCGGCTCCGTCGCGTTGTTCCGAGTGAATCGCCGAAACGGGCACCCAAGTCTCCATCTGCTCGTCGAGTCTGAGCCACGCTGGGAGCGGCCGCTCGGTATTTAGCACGTGAACCGGCGGGTCCGTTCGCGAACCAAATGTGCGTGACTTCGACCTCACGGCGTGGAGACAGGTTCGTTACCTTGATGAAATACAGGGGCGTCGATGGGTCGGCCACAAAGACCGCCCGGTGAGTGAGAACCCTCGCGTGGCGCCGTCGCTGATCTACCCGCCGAAGCTGGTCGCCGGCGAAACCCAGGGCCGTGAAAGGGTCGATCATGCAGCGATCATCGCACGCGTGGCCTTGAAGCTAGTCCCGAATGACTGCCAGCCGCGCGTTGCCCTGATCGGCCACCTTCACCGCATCGACCACGCATCGATCCCGTAGACCCGACCGGACCACTCGAGCAGGACGCGGGAAGTATCGAACTTGTTACCGCCGCGCACCTTCGCCGGCATGATCGACACGTGATCGAGGGCACGGCACAGGGCGGCGCGCTGCTCGTCAATCGACGCACGCTCCCACCATGCGGCCAGGCCGTCACGGTCGCCGGGCGGCATTGACGCCTTCGCGCTCGGCTCGCTCGCGGACGGCGTTCGTAAGTGCCAGTTCTGCGTCAGCGAGTTGATCGTCGAGCGGCGCCTTCGCCGCAAAGAACACGTCGCGGCTGATAGTGCGGCCGACGTAGTAGTCGTTCGCGAGTTCGCCCATTCGGGCCGTGATCTCGTCCACATTCGCCTGGGCGGTTTCGACCGACTCCACGTCCGGTCGCAGCTCGGCGGCCGTCATGAAATCGAGGAAGGAATCGCAGACGAAAGCGTCGAGCGATCGCTTCGATAGGCCACGCCGCCGCAGTTGATCGAGCCGCGGCTGGTGCACGCATTGGTAACGGGATCGGGCGTCTGGCCGTTTGCTGACGTGAGCGTCGCCCATTGTCTTTAGTGCACCGCCACACTTGCCGCAGCGGGCGAGGCCGGACAGAAGATGAACGGAGCTCGCCCGGCGCTTTGCGGCCGCCGGCCTGGTCAGCTTCGCTTGCAGAAGGGTCCACCTGCTTCTCGAGGATCGGCTGCCAGTCGCCTTCGTACAGCTCGTCGTTATGCGGCCGTAGGGCTGTCAGCCGTGGGGCGCCGATCATCTGGCGAAGCGTGGTGCTCGACCACGTCGCCCACGCTCGTCAGGATGCCACGCTCGTTCAGGTCGCCGGCAACCTTGCGCAGCGATTCGCCGGCCATCAGTCGGTCGGCCACTTCGCGGATGACGGTCGCTTCGGCGTCGACGATCGTGCCATCCCGGTTGTAGCCGAAGGCTCGCACGCCGCCGCCGTGCATCTTGCCCGCCTTGGCCGCGACACTGTCGGCGCTCTTGACCCGGTCCGAGGTCGTATCAGCTTCCATTTCGGCGAAGCCGGCCAGCACGGTAAAGAACATGCGACCGCTGGGCGTCGTCGTGTCGACGCCCTGGTCGACCAGGGCGAGGCCGACCTTGTGATCCTGTAGCGGCTCAGAGAACCTCAGAAGGCCGGACGCTCGACGACCTAGCCGGGACAGGCTGTAGGCCATCACCACGTCGACATCGCCGTCCCTGACGGCCTGTTCGACCCGATCGAAGCCAGGACGAGCGGCGCCACGCTCCACCCGGACCGATCGCGGTCAGCGGTTACCTCGGCCACCTGCCAGCCCTTCGCTTCGGCCATCTGGCGGCACAGCAGCTCTTGCCGATCAGGGCTGAGGGATTCGCCGGTTCGGTCGAGCGATCTACGGGTGTAGTTAATGGCCCGGGCGGCGCGTTTCGTGTCGTACCGGTCGCGGTATCGCACTACTGGCGTCTTTTGCAATAATCGGCCCGTCGACCACCTGGCTCCTCCGACGGCTCTCGTACGGACTCGAGGTGCACGCCGACGGATTCGACCTCGACCTCGCCGAAACGGCCCGGTCACTCGGGCTCGGCGAGCGCCTCGGAGGAACTCGCCGTTCCGTCGCGCCGTCCGACGCCTGTGCACCTTCGAGCTCGCCCGGCCGCACGGCCCGGAAGGCCTCGCGGTCCGGGTCCACGTCCCACCACTCCCACTCCGGCACCTGAGCCGCCTGCCCGTCGCGCTCCAGCAGAGCCACCGGCGCTGGCAGAGGGAGCAACGACTCCCCGAGATCGAGCGGACCCGCCGCCGGGCGCAACGGCTCGCGGTCGACCTGGCCTCCGCGGGCCGGGATCGTGCCGAGATCGAGGCACAACTCGGCGCATGGCACTTTCACCCCGCGGTGGCCTTCCAGGCCGCTGCGGCTGCGGTCAACCCGGGTCCGCTTCGTGGCCCGCGGGCGTCAGACCCCAGTACGCGTCCTTCGGTTCCATCTCTCCCGTGATCACCCGGTCGATCACCGTGCAGATCGGGAGATCGAGCTCGTGGCGCCGGGCGAGCTCGAGCGCGACGCTCGCCGTACGAACTCCCTCGGCCACCATGTGCATCTCGGCGAGCACGTCGTCGAGCCGGCGGCCCTTGCCGAGCTCCTCGCCGACCGCCCGGTTCCGGCTGTAGGGGCTCATGCAGGTCGCGATCAGGTCGCCCATCCCCGCGAGCCCCGCGAAGGTGGTCGCCCGCGCGCCCATGGCCACCCCCAGCCGGGTGAGCTCGGCGAGACCTCGCGACATCACGGCCGCCCTGGTGTTGTCGCCCGACGCCGAGCCCTTCGCCGATGCCGGCCGCGATCGCGATCACGTTCTTCAGCGCCCCTCCCATCTCGCACCCGATCACGTCGTCGTTGAGGTAGACGCGGAACACGCCGCGGGTGAACACCTTCTGGATGGCACGGGCCACCTCGAGGTCCTCGGTCGCGACGACCGAGGCGGCGGCCTTGCCGGACATGATCTCGTGCGCCAGGTTCGGACCGGTGAGGGCGGCGACCGGGTGACCCGGTGCGACCTCTTTGATCACCTGGGTCATCCGCAGAAGCGACCCGTGCTCGAGACCCTTGGCGAGAGTGACCACCGGGATCCACGGCCGGATGGAGGCGACCGCGTCGACCAGCACCCGCCGGAACCCGGAGGAAGGCACACCGACGATCAGCAGGTCGGCACCGCAGGCCGCTTCCTCGATGTCGGCGGTCGCGGCCAGCGTCGGTGTGAGGGCGAACCCGGGAAGGTAGGTGGGGTTGACGTGGTCGGCGGCGATCGACTTCGCCACCTCGGGATCCCGGGCCCAGAGGATGGTCTCGTGGCGTCGTGCCACGAGCGACGCCACCGTGGTCCCCCACGATCCGCCGCCGAGCACCGTGATCTTCACGTCGGAACGGTACCGCGGCGACGCTCGGAGAGGGCGCGCCCGAATTCCTCCGAGGTGGCGAGCGCGACCAGCGTGCGTACCCCGAACCCGGTACCGCCCTTCGTCAAGTAGGACCGAACCTCGTCGGAGCGCGCGGACCCGCGATGTCGAGGTGGGCCCACGGGACGTCGGCGACGAACTCGCGCAGCAACATCGCGGCGGCGATGGTGCCCGCCTGTCCCGGCCGGCCGACGTTCTTCATGTCGGCCACCTCGGACTCGATGTGGGACCGGTAGTCCTCGGGCATGGGCAGCTGCCAGAGCGACTCGCCGGCACGAGCACCGGCGGCCCGAACGTCGTCGGCCAGTGCTTGATCGTTGCCCAAGAGACCGGCGACGTCTTTCCCGAGCGCCACGACGACCGCACCGGTCAGGGTCGCCAGGTCCACGATCGCGTCCGGTTCGGTCTCGGCGGCGAGCGAGAGCGCGTCGGCGAGCACCAGGCGACCCTCCGCATCGGTGTTGAGCACCTCGATCGTCCGTCCGTTGCGGGCGGTCAGCACGTCGCCCGGCTTGGTGGCCGATCCTCCCGGCATGTTCTCGGTGAGCGGAGCGAAGGCGGTGATGCCGATCCGTGCTCCGAGGGCGGCCGCCGCGTCGGTCGCCGCGATGACCGCTGCCGCACCGCTCATGTCGGTCTTCATGGTCTCCATCCCGCTCGCGGTCTTGAGGGAGAGCCCGCCCGAGTCGAAGGTGATGCCCTTCCCCACCAGTGCGAGACGGGGGATCCGCCCGTCGACGACGAGGGGGTCGCCCGGCCGGTATTCGATGCGGACGAGACGCGGCGGTGCGTTCGAACCGCGGGCCACCCCGAGGAGCCCGCCGAGTCGCTCCTCTTCGATCCGGCGTTCGTCCCAGACCTCGACCGAAACCGTGTCGGCTCCCTCGAAGCGGGCGACGGCGAGGTCGGCGAACCGCTTGGGGGTGAGCGAGCTGGCCGGTTCGTTGATCAGGTCGCGCGCCAGCGCGACCGACTCGCCGATGCGTGCACCGCGGGCAGCACCGCTCGCGACGGCGGCTGCGTCGTCCGACGAGCCGGTGCCGATGAGCAGCTCGTCGAGGCGCGCCGGCCCGGCCTCGGTGCGGAACCGCTCGTAACGGTAGGCAGCGAGAGCTCCTCCGACCGCGGCAGCCTCGGCGGATGCCTCCGGAGCCAGCCCGTCCACCCTCGGGAGGACGAAGAGCGCGGTCCCGCCCCGGCCGGCAGCCCGGACGAAGGCCGCGGCGGCGCGCCGCAACGACTCGGCACCGGGGTCACCGGCGAACCGGTCGGGATCCCCGATCCCGACCAGGACCACGTCCGGCCGGCCCGGGATCGCCACGACCGTCTCGCCGACAGCCCCCGTGAAACCGCGGCGGGCGCACCACTCGGGGTCGAGGGAGTCGGGAAGGTCCGGGAGCTCGAGAGGGAGCGCATCGGGACGGATCGCGTAGCGGGGGCCCACGTCGTCGGCGTGGACAGGGACGCCGATTGCGGTGACCTCGTCGCGCGGGGTCGCTTCCTCGAGCGCGGCGACCCTCACGAACGACCCGGTCCGCCGTCCGCCGGGCTCCCTTGTGCTCCCCCGGATCCTTGCCCCGAGGCCGGACGCCGCTCCCGGGCGCGCCGCGGGCGAGCAAGTGCTCCGCGCCCTCGCAGCGCCTCGCGAGCGCCCACAGGAGGTCGGAGAGCCGATTGAGGTATCGGCCCACGGACGAGCCTTGCGTGGGCGAGGCCACGACGAGCCGCTCGGCCCTCCGCACGACGGTACGGGCGAGATCGAGTGCGGCCGACGCCCGGTTCGCTCCCGGCACGACGAATTCGGTCGGCATCTCGACTTCGTCGATCAACCGGTCGATCTGCGCCTCGAGCGCGGTGACCATCTCCTCGGTGACGAGCGACGTGCCGGGAACGAGCTTGTGCCGGTTGGAGGCGTCGGTCGCGACCTCCGCCATCAGGACGTAGAGGTCCCGTTCGAGCACGGTGAGCACCTCGTCGAGCTCGGAGCCCGCAGCCGCTTCCGCCCGAGCGACGCCCATGACCGCCTGTGCCTCGTCGACCGTCCCGTTGATCTCCATGATCGCCGAGTCCTTGCGGACCCGTCCGCCGAAGAGCAGGCCGGTGGTGCCGTCGTCGCCGGTCTTCGTGTAGATCTTCAGCACGGCGTCGCCGGGTTGCCGATCGCGTTGCTCGTCATCGACGCGATGCTAAACGACCCTTGCGTGGAGACTCCTCCACCGCACCGGGACCCTCCCGCCGCCGGTAGCCTTGGTCGTTCATGGCACCCGATCGCGAGACCCCGAGCTACCTGGAGGCCGCCGCTCGGCAGCGTCGTCGTCTTCGACGGCGCCATGGGTACCAACCTGCAGCTCGCCGGTCTCGGCCCGGACGACTTCGGAGGCCCCGACCTCGAGGGGTGCAACGAGCTCCTCGTCGTCACCCGGCCCGACGTCGTCGAGGGCGTCCACCGCTCGTTCCTCGAGGTCGGGTGTGACGTCGTCGAAACCGATACCTTCGGAGCCTTCGCCCCGGTGCTCGCCGAGTACGGCCAGGCCCACCGGGTCCGCGAGCTCAACCTCGCCGCCGCCGCACTGGCGCGAGGTGCGGTCGCACGACTTCGGGACGCCCGAGCGCCCGCGGTGGGTCGCCGGCAGCGTCGGACCCGGCACCAAGTTCCCGACCCTCGGCCAGATCCGCTACGCCGACCTGCGCGATGCGTACGAGGAGCAGATCGCCGCGCTCCTCGAGGGCGGCGTCGACCTCGTCCTCGTCGAGACGGTCTTCGACCTCCTCCAGGCCAAGGCGGCCATCAACGCCGCTCGCCGGGCGATGAAGTCGGTGGGGCGGCAGGTTCCCCTGCAGGCACAGGTGACCATCGAGCTGACCGGAACGATGCTCCCGGGAACCGAGATCGGGGCCGCGCTGTGCGCGCTCGAGGCGATGGACGTCGACGTGATCGGCCTCAACTGCGCGACCGGTCCGGCAGAGATGTTCGAGCCCCTGCGCCACCTCACCGGCCACGCCACCTTCCCGGTTTCCTGCCTCCCGAACGCCGGCCTGCCCTCGGTCGTCGACGGCAAGATGCACTACGACCTGAGCCCGGACCAGCTCGCCGAGTTCCACCGCCAATTCGTCACGGAGCTCGGCGTGTCGGTGATCGGTGGCTGCTGCGGGACGACGCCCGCCCACCTGGCCGCGGTGGTCGACGCGTGCGCCGGGCTGACCCCTGCGACGAGGAAAGCGGAACCGGAGCTCGGCGCGGCGTCGATCTACACCCAGGTTCCCTTCGCCCAGGACACCTCGTTCCTGGTCATCGGCGAACGCACCAACGCGAACGGATCGAAGAAGTTCCGCGAGGCGATGCTCGCCGGCGACTGGGACAGCTGCGTCGCCATGGCCCGGGAGCAGGTGAAGGAAGGGTCGCACCTGATCGACGTCTGCGTCGACTACACCGGTGCCGACGGTGTGGCCGACATGGAGCAGGTCGCGTCGCGGTTCGCGACCCAGTCGACCGCCCCGTTGGTCATCGACTCGACCGAGGCGCCCGTCGTCGAGACCGCCCTCGCGTGGATCGGCGGGCGTGCGGTCATCAATTCGGTCAACCTCGAGGAGGGTGACGAGGAGGGGACCCGACTCGACTCGTTCCTCACCCTGGCGAAAGAGTTCGGCGCGGCGGTCGTCTGCACCTGCATCGACACCGAGGGTCAGGCCCGCACCGCCGACTGGAAGTTCCGTGCCGCCAAGGCGATCCACGACATCGCGGTCGAGCGGTACGGACTGCGCTCGAGCGACCTCCTCTTCGACCCGCTCGCCCTTCCCCTCTCGACCGGGATGGAGGAGGGTCGGCGGGACGGCATCGAGACCATCGAGGGCATCCGCCGGATCAAGGCGGAGCTCCCCGGCGTCTACACCGTGCTCGGGCTCTCCAACGTCTCGTTCGGCCTCAACCCCGCGGCCCGGCAGGTGCTCAACTCGGTCTTCCTCCACGAATGTGTCGAGGCCGGTCTCGACGCGGCGATCGTGCATGCCTCGAAGATCCTCCCGCTCTCGAAGATCGACGAGCGAGCCCGTGAGGTCTGCCTCGATCTCGTCTACGACCGCCGACGCGACGGCTACGACCCGCTGACCGAGCTGCTGGCCCTCTACGAGGGCGTCTCGAGCTCGGCGGCCGTGGCCACCGAGGACCGGTCGGGTTGGACGGTCGAGCGCCGCCTCGAGCACCGGATCGTCGACGGCGACCGCAACGGGCTCGACAAGGACCTCGACGAGGCCATGTCGGGTGGAATGGCTCCTCTCGCCATCATCAACGACGTCCTGCTCGCAGGCATGAAGACGGTCGGCGAGCTGTTCGCCTCCGGAGAGATGCAGCTCCCCTTCGTGCTCGGCTCCGCCGAGACGATGAAGCACGCCGTCTCGCACCTCGAGCCCTTCATGGAGAAGAGCGATCAGGGCGGCAAAGGGGTCATCGTGCTCGCCACGGTCAAAGGCGACGTGCACGACATCGGGAAGAACCTGGTCGACATCATCCTGACCAACAACGGGTACACGGTGAAGAACCTCGGGATCAAGGTCGGGATCGGCGAGATGATCGCCGCTGCTCGAGGACGCGGAGGCCGACGCGATCGGGATGAGCGGTTTGTTGGTCAAGTCCACCCTGATCATGCGCGACAACCTCGAGGAGCTCAACCGGCGCGGCCTCGAGCGCGTGCCCGTGATCCTCGGCGGTGCCGCGCTCACCCGCACCTATGTCGAACGGGACCTCCGTCAGATCTACAACGGGCGGCTCTTCTACGGAAAGGACGCCTTCGAAGGACTCCGCACCATGGACCGGTTGGTCGAGCTCACCCGCACCGGCGAGGACGACCCGGAGTTCGGGACCGCGCTCGGCGGCCGCGACCTCGGACCCCGGAAGAGCGAGCTGCGGCGTCAGGCCGCCGAAGAGGCCCTCGCTCGGGGAGACCGGCTACCGACGCGTTCGCCGGAGGTCGCGACCGACAACCCGGTGTTCGAGCCGCCGTTCCTCGGGAGCCGAGTGGCGAGGGGTGTCGCGCTCGACGACATCGCCGAGTACCTCAACGAGACGGCCCTGTTCCGCAATCAGTGGGGGTTCCGGCCAGAGGGCGGGGAGAAGGACGCCGCGTTCAAGGAGCGCGTCCGAGCGGTCCTCCGCGACCAGCTCGCCAGGGTGAAGGAGGAGCAGCTCCTCGTTCCCCAGGTGGTCTGGGGCCACTTCGCGGCCAACGCCGACGGGGACGACCTGGTGATCTTCGACGACGAGAGCCGCTCGAGCGAACGGACGCGGTTCACCTTCCCGCGACAGAGCACCGAGCCATGGCTCTGCATCAGCGACTTCTTCCGACCGGTCTCGTCGGGCGATCCCGACTGGGCGAGCTTCATGACGGTCACCATGGGTGGGCGCGTTTCGGAGGAGGCCCACCGGCTCTTCGACGACGACGAGTACCGGCGGTACCTCTATCTGCACGGGCTCGGTGTCGAGATGGCCGAGGCCCTCGCCGAGTACTGGCACCGGCGCATCCGCGAGGAGCTCGGCTTCGCCGCCGAGGACGGACCGACGCTCACCGGGCTCTTCCGCCAGCAGTACCGGGGCGGGCGCTACTCGTGGGGCTACCCGGCGTGCCCCGACCTCGAGGACAACGCCAAGGTGGTCGGGCTCCTCGAAGCGGGACGCATCGGTGTGGAGGTCAGCGAGGGTTTCCAGCTCGAACCGGAGCAGACCACCACCGCGATCGTCTGCCACCATCCCCAGGCCAAGTACTTCGTGGCCTAGGCCTGGTCGGCCTTGTCGGCTCGCCGGACCGACTCGAGGCCGCCTCGGGATCCGCCTTCGAGCACCGGCGGAGACCGACCACGAAAAAGGTGCCACTAACCAGGGCCCTCGGTACCATGGATGTCCATGGGGCATGGGTCATTCGATCGACTGGCGGCGGTGAGCCTCGGAGCGCACGTCGCAGGCGTCGAAATCGGGCTCGTGACGTTCGCCGTCGCCGTCGTGGTGGTGCTCTACGTCCTCAAGTTCAAGCGCTCGCACGACCAGAGGTTGCGGAAAGCCGCCAGCGTCGGGTACCACGACTTCGACGTGGCCCGCTACGGAGGGACTGCGCCCGGACAATCACTGATCGAGTCGACGGTGGCCGACAGCGGGCCCCAGACGCTCGCTCCGTCGTTCAGCGCACCTCCGAAGGGGTCTCGCCGCAAGGATCGGACGCCGGCGGACTCCCGACCCGACCCGACCCAAGTCGGCGCACTCCCGCCGAGCCTCGCCCCTCCGAGGTTCGACCCGGCCGACGCGGAGCGACGGCGGTCGCAGTCCGCTTCCGTGACGCCTCCGTCCCCGAACCTGCCGCCCCCGCCGGGTGCGCCACTGCTGCCTCCGCCACCGGGTGCTCCCGGCGCGGCCGGTGGCGAGGAACCAGAGGCCGGCGATTCGGGGCTGCCCCTCCTGGCTCCACTGCCTCCTCCGCCCTGCTCACCGCCGCCGCCTGGTCGATAGCAGTATCAGCCGCGTCTACAGGGCGAGCGTCTCTCCTCCGTCGACCACCAGAGCGATCCCGTTGACGAAACGCGCGGGCTGAGAGCAGAGGAACGCGACCACCCGTCCGAAGTCTCCCGGATCACCCATCACGCCGGCACCTCCGAGCTCGCGCATCCGGTCTGTCGCGTGGGGACCGGGGCAGACCAGGTTGAGCGTGACGCCACTTTCCTCGCGGGCAAGATCCTGTGCCGCGGTCTTCGCCCAGGCGCGGAGCCCCGTCCGGGCGGTGTTCGAGAGGGCGAGGCCGGGTACCGCCTGCACGATCGAGTAGGAGGCGATGCAGCAGATCCGTCCCCACCCGCGCCCCCGCATCGAAGGGAGGGCCTCCCGAACCAAGCGAACCGACGAGAGGAGATTCGCGTTGAGCGCGGATTCGAGCGCTGCGTCGTCGAGATCGAGCGCTCGTCCGGGCGGAGGACCGCCCGCGTTCGCGATCACGATGTCCACGCTCCCGAAGGCACTGATCGTGGCCTCGACCAGCCGTGCCGGGGCCTCCGGGTCGGTGACGTCGTCGGCGATCGCCTCGACCTCTGCTCCCCGGGTTGCCAGCTCCCCGCGAGTTTGCTCGAGGACGTCGGCGTTCCGTGCGGTGAGCATCACCCGCACTCCCTCGCCGACCAGGGCCTCGGCGGTCGCCTTGCCCAGTCCGCGCGAGCCGGCGGCGACCAGCGCGGTCTTTCCCTCGATGCCCAGGTCCACGGTCGCTGCTCCGATCCTTGACGATCCCGACGACTGGTGGCGTCCTCTACGCCTCGACCACTGCGAGAGAGTGGTCGGTCGAGTTGAGCGGCTCGGGAGTCCCGTCCGATCCGACCACGACGATGTCCTCGAGTCGCATGCCGAAGCGGTTCGCAAGATAGATGCCCGGCTCCACCGAGAAGGCGTGCCCGGGCTCCAGCCGTTGTCGGTTCCCGGCCACGAGGTAGGGGTCCTCGTGCTCCTCGATTCCGATCCCGTGGCCCGTCCGATGGAAGAAGTGCTCCCCGAGCCCCGCCTCGTCGATGATCGCTCTCGCCACGCGATCCACCCGCTCGGCGGCGACACCTGCCCGGGCCGACACCACCGCGGCCGCTTGGGCCGCTGCGAGCACCTCGTAACACCCCTCGATCTCGGGTGAGGGTGGACCGGTCACGACGGTCCGGGTGATGTCGGAGCAGTAACCGACGTCGTCGTCCACCGACAACGACCCGCCGAAGTCGCAGACCACCGTTTCGCCGGGTCCGATCACTCTCGAGCCCGGCTCGTGGTGAGGGCTCGCGGCATTGGGCCCGCTCCCGACGATGGCGAAATTGACGTGCTGGTGACCTTCGGCGACGAGGCGAGCGCCGAGCTCGGCCGAGACCGCCGCCTCGGTCCTGCCGATGAGCGGGATCTCGCCTCCCTGGAGCGCAGCGGCGACCCGATCGGCCGCGGCGCCGGCACGACGCAAAGCCTCGACCTCGACCTCGTCTTTGACCGCGCGGAGGGGAGCGGTGACCGTCGAGGCCTCCACGAATTCCGAATCGCTCAGCGTGCGCTGGAGACCGAGCACCGTGCTCGCCCACGAGCGGTCCGAGATCGCCACGCGAACGCGGCGAGGTGCCCGGTGCACCGAGCAACGAGCAGGCCAGCCCGATCGGGTCCTCCGAGTCGGCCCAGGTCACGACGCCGAACAGGTCGTCGGCCGTGCGCACGCGTGGCGCTTCGAGCGTCGGCACCACCAGTGCCGGGTCTCCGGACACCCGGAGCACCAGCATGGTCAGCCGCTCGAGCGGCATCGCCTGATAGCCGGTGAGCCACGGCAGGTCGGCGCCGAGAGAGAGCAGGAGGGCGTCCACCTCGAGCTCACCCATCCGCTCCCGGACCCGGTCCATACGGACACGGCGTGCCTCGATCGAGGACTCGCCGAGCGGCTCCATCACGCGCCCAGCGCGTCCGCACTGGCAGCCGGCTTGCCCACGGTGCGCTCGGCGGCCTCACGGGCGTGATAGCTCGAGCGGGTGAGCGGAGACGCCTGTACGTGGCTGAAGCCCATGGCCATACCGGAATGGTGGATCGACTCGAACTCCTCGGGCGTCCACCACCGTGCGACCGGAAGGTGGTGCGTGCTCGGGCGGAGGTACTGGCCCACTGTGACCAGGTCCACCCCCACCGCGCGCAGGTCGGCGAGCGTTGCGAGCACTTCGCCGCGCTCCTCCCCCATTCCGACGATGATCCCCGACTTGGTGGTGAGACCGGCAGCCCTCGCCCGTGCGAGCACGGCGAGGCTGCGGGCGTATCCCGCCGAGGGTCGCACGGCCCGTTGGAGGCGCGCCACCGTCTCGATGTTGTGGTTGAGCACGTCCGGCCTGGCGTCGAAGACGGTCGCGAGCGAGTCGGCGTCACCCTTGCAGTCGGAGATCAGGACCTCGACCGTGGTCCCGGGTGAACGGTCGCGGATCGCGTCGATCGTCGCCGCGAACGCACCCGCACCGCCGTCGGGGAGGTCGTCACGGGCCACGCAGGTGACCACCGCATGCGCAAGGTCGAGCCGGGCGACCGCCTCGGCCACCCGCCCGGGCTCGGTCGCATCGAGCGGAAGGGGGTGTGCCGTGTCGACTTGGCAGAAACCGCACGACCGGGTGCAGCGCGATCCGTTGATCATGAACGTGGCCGTGCCGGCCGCCCAGCACTCGAAGATGTTGGGGCAGCCGGCCTCGCGGCACACCGTGACCAGCTCGAGATCGGAAAGGTCGTGCCGCACCCCGTGGAATCCCTCGGTCGTCCGGGCCTCGACCCGCAACCATGCCGGCTTGCGCGCCCCGATCGGCAATCCGGCATCCGGTTCGACTCCGGCGCGCCGCAGCCGCACCTCCAACGGTCGGGCGCGACCGATGGTGACCGCGACAGGTTGCGACGCCTCGGGTCGCACGCCGGCGGCGGCGTGCACGGCACCCGCCGGGTCGGTCACCCGCTGCACGTCGTCGAACGGGCCCCACCGCGGCTCGGCGGCCGCGAGGATCGCGTCGACCACCTCTCGCATGGAGACGTCGTAGCCCTCTGCCGCGAGCGAGGTCGCCGCCTTGTCCGGAATGCCACAGGCGACGATGTGGTCGAACATCGAGAGATCGGTGTCCACGTTGAGTGCGAACCCGTGGGTGGTCCGACCCCGCGACGTCCGCACTCCGATCGCGCAGAGCTTGCGCGGCCCCGACCGATGCCCCGAATCCGTGGCAGTGGTGCCGATCCACACGCCCGGGAATCCGGTCAGCCTTCCGACCTCCGACGGCGGGAGCCCCAGGGCGACCAGCGCGTCGATCACCACCTGCTCGACCTGGTGCACGTGGCCGGTGCCGGTGTGGGGTCCCGCTCCGACCGATCGGATCGGGTAGCCGACGAGTTGCCCGGGCCCGTGGTAGGTCACGTCGCCGCCGCGGTCGACCCGTAGGGACTCGGCGCCGACGGTCGCCGGGTCGACCAGCACGTTGGCTTCGACCGCGTTCCGTCCCAAGGTGTAGACGTGCGAGTGCTCGAGCAGGAGGAGGTAGTCGTCGACGGCGTCCGACGCCAGTGCGCGCTGGAGGTCCCACGCCTCCCGATAGGGCACGCGGCCCAGCCATCGCACTCTCATGAACCGTCGATCTGTCCCACTGCGGCTACGCGGACCTAGAGCTCTCCGACCCAGTCGCGGTCGTCGAGGATGTCGGCCAGTCGTGCGAGGAAGCGGGCCACGTACGCGCCGTCTACGGCCCGATGGTCGAAGTTCATCGCGACCAGGCCGACCGAGTGGATGGCGATCGACTCTCCACCGTCGGGCAGCTCGATCACGACCGGTCGCCTGGACACGCCGTCGGTCGACAAGATCGCCACTTGGGGCTGGTTGATGATCGCTCCGGTGATGAGGGTCCCGAACGGCCCGGCGTTGGTGATGGAGAAGGTCCCGCCGCTGATGTCGTCGAGACGCAACTGCTTGGTCCGCGCCCGGTCGGCGAGGTCGTGGATGCGCCGAGCCATCCCCCTCAGGTTGAGCTCCTCCGCCCCGTGGACCACCGGCACGATGAGCCCCTGATTGTCGAGGTCGACCGCGATGCCGAGGTTCACGCCGTGGTGGACGATGAGTGCGTCGTCACCGACCGAAGCGTTGAGATGCGGGTACTCGTCGAGGGCCTCGACCGCCGCCCGGGCGGCGAAGGGCAGGTAGCTCAGCCCGAAGCCTTCTTCCTCTCTGAAGCGCTCCCCGTGGCCGCGCCGCACCTGCTCGACCCGCTCGTAGTCGATCTCGCGGACCATCAGCGTGTGGGGCGAGGTCGCCTTCGAGCGGACCATGTGCTCCGCGGTGCGACGGCGGATGTTGGTGAACGGGACGATCTCGTCCCGGACCGCGGCACCACGTCCCGGTGGCTCCTCACCCACCTCGCTGCGGATGACCGGAGCCGGGGTTCCGCGCTCCACGATGCTCGGGACCGGCGACGGCTCGGCGGTTGCCGGCGAGGGCTGCGTCGTCGGCGCGAACGGTGCAGCGGGTGGCGCGGGGGGCGGCGCGGCGACCCGAGTGGATGCGCCTCGGGCCGCGATCGCGTTCTCGACGTCGCTGCGGGTGATCCTTCCTCCGAGGCCGGTTCCCGGGACGGTGCTCGGATCGAGGCCGCTCTCCGCGAGGAGCTTGCGCACGACCGGCGACAGCACGGTGCCGGGCGAGGCGGGCACCGGACCGTTGGTCGCGGTGGCCGCGCTCGGAGCCGCTGCCGCCACGACCGGCGGAGGGGGCGGGGTCGCGAGCGCTGCGGTAGGGGACGGAGGAGCAGGGGGGGGCGGGGTCGCGAGGGGCGGAGGAGCAGGGGGGGGCGGGGTCGCGAGGGGCGGAGGGGCGGCGGTCGCCGCGGGAGGTGCGCCCGCCGGGGGAACCGCAGGTTCGTCGGGGAGCGCTCCCACTGCGTCCTCAACCGACGGAGCGCGGACGGTCGGCTGCCCGCTCGCAGCGGGCTCCCCACTCGCGGACGCCTCGTCGCCGATCACCGCGAGGGTTGCCCCCACGTCGACGGTGTCGCCCTCCTCGACCAGAATGGCGGTCACCACCCCGGCCGCCGGCGAGGGCACTTCCGAATCGACCTTGTCGGTCGAGACCTCGAAGAGCGGCTCGTCACGCTCGACGGCGTCGCCGACGGCCTTGAACCACTTGGTGATGGTCCCCTCGGTCACCGTTTCGCCCAGCTGGGGCATCGTCACGTCAGGCAAGGTGGAGCCCCCTTCCGGTCAGTGCCAGCACGGTCTCACCGAACGTCTCGGAGAGGGACGGGTGCGGCTGGAGGAACGCTGCGACCTCTCCGGCCGTCGCTTCCCAGTTGAGGGCGAGGTAGCCCGCGCCGAGCAGCTCGGTGACCCACGGACCGACCAGGTGCACACCGAGGAGCCTTCCGGCTCCGCCGTCACCCGCGCGCTCGGCGACGATCTTCACCAGCCCTTCGGTGTCGCCGATGATCCGGGCACGACTGTTCCCGCCGAAGGGGTCCTTCTTCACCACGACGTCGTACCCGGCCTCCCGCGCGGCCTCTTCGGTCAGCCCGGCGAAAGCCACCTCGGGATGGCAGTAGATCGCCCAAGGCACGCGCCCGTAATCGACCGGGACGGCCTCCTCGCCGAGGATGCCCTTGATCGCGAGGATCGCCTCGGCGAAGCCGACGTGGGCGAGCTGCGGGGTCGCGACCAGGTCGCCGACCGCCCAGACCCCCTCCGCAGAGCTTCGCATCCATTCGTCCACGGTCACGAAGCCATGCCCGTCGACCGCGACGCCGGTGCCCTCGGAGAGAAGACCCTCGGTCCGCGGACGGCGACCGACCGAGACGATCACCATCTCGACCTCGAGCTGCTCGCCGTCGTTGTACGAGACGACGGTCCCCCGGCCCGAGGCCAGCGGGGTGTGACCCTGGAGCCGGGCGCCGACCTTCACGTCGATGCCGCGTCGCCGGAACGACCGCGCCACCACCCTGGTCAGATCCTCGTCGCATCCTTGGAGGATGGACGGGAGCGCCTCGAAGACGGTCACGCCGGTGCCGAGGTCGGAGAGCAGCGACGCGAACTCGCAGCCGATCACTCCCCCCCCGATGATGGCCGCCGTCGCCGGGAGCTCGTCGAGCGAGAGGAACTCGTCCGAGGTGACGACCAGCGAACCGTCGATGTCGAAACCGGGGATGGTCCGGGGCACCGAGCCGGCCGCCAGGACGACGTGGCTGCCCTCGATCTCCGTCGTCGACCCGTCGGCGGCGGTGACGCGCACCCGCCGGCCCGCCAGGAGCACACCGGTTCCGGCGAAAGTGGTCACGCCGCGGCCCTTCAGCAGGCCGGCGAGCCCGTTGAAGAGCTGCTCGACCACCTGCTGCTTGCGCTTCTGGCTGACCGCGAACTCGACAACGGGTCCGCCCGGATCGGCGGACGCCCGGATGCCGAACTCCTCGGAACCGCTCACCGTCCGATAGACCGCGGCGGTCTCCAGGAATTCCTTGGCCGGGATGCAACCCCGATGGAGACAGGTACCGCCGACCTTGTCGAGCTCGACGACGGCGATCGACAGTCCGGCCGCGGCGCCGTAGAGCGCCGCCGCGTAACCGCCCGGGCCGCCACCGATCACGACGACATCGAAGGCCTGCGACCCGTCCCCTCCCCCTCCGGCTCCCCCCGGTGTCCGTTGCGCTACCGCTTCGGGTGCCGTGTGAACCACCTCCATCGGGTCGTCGAGTCGCGGGTGGGGAACGCGGCAAGCCTACCGGTCGGCGCCGACCGAGCCACCTCCTCGACGCTCGTCGCACGGCGATGATCCGACGCCGGCACGACTCGGTTGTCGAGGAGGGATCCGCGCTCGTCGCTCAGGAAAGTACCCGCCGACGGAAATTCCTGAGCCCGAGGCCGAGGAAGATCGCGAGGAATCCCGTGAGCACCGGATAGATGACGTAGAGGTGCATGTGAGGGGCGTTGGTGAGCGCGGCCCGCATCCCTTCGTTGACGTAGATCAACGGGTTGATCAGCACGAGGATCTGGAGCCAGTGGACGGTGCCGAGCTCGACCGAGGCGAGCCGGGTCCACTGGTAGTAGGTGCCGCCGAGGAAGGTCACCGGCAGGATGATGAAGCCGAACATGAGGCCGATGTTGCGCGGTTCGAAGCTCGTCCCGAGGAGCAGGCCGAGCGAGGCCATCGCGACACATGCGAGTGGCGTCAGGGTCACGATGATCCACCAGTGGAGGTGGATGTGGGCCTCGACACCCTTGGCGTGGACCACCGACGCGATGGGCAGCACGATGATCGCAGAGATGAGACCCTGCGCCGCACCCGAGAGCACCTTGGCCATCGCAACCAGCCAGATGGGACAGGGAGCCTGCACCCGGTCCTCGATCTCGCGGGTGAAGCCGAACTCCTGGGACATGATCAGGGCGACGGACTGCACGCCCTGGAAGAGGATCGAGATCCCGACGACCCCGGGTACGAGGACCGTGGCGAAGGCGGATTCCGCCGCCGGGTCGCTGGTGCCGCCGATGCCCTGGCCGATTTTGGGGAAGACGTAGAGGAAGACGAAGCAGAGCAGGAACGGCTGGACGATGGTCCGGATGACGAACTCGACCAGGTGCTTGCGGAGCACCACCAGGTCGCGGAGGATCAGCGCCCACAGTGCGGTGCGGCTGGCCTCGAAGGTGGTGCGCGCCGGGCTCGACTCGACCATCGGGGTACGAGGGCGCGCTTCGACGGCGGCCATTACTCCCGCAGCTCCCTTCCGGTCAGGTTGATGAACACCGTCTCGAGTGTCGGCTCGGAGACCGACACGTCGACGACCGGCAGCCCCGCCCGCTCCGCCGCGTTGACCACGGTCGGAAGCAGGCGGTCCTTCCCCTTCACGTGGAGCTCCGCCCCGCCCTCGACGACCCGGGTGCGGGTCACCCCCTGCACGGCGTCGGCGAGGACCCGGGTCAGCTCAGCGGAGTCGCCGTCGGCGAGGACGGTCACGATGGTGTCGGCGTCCATCGCTCGTTTGAGCACGGACGGCGGGTCGAGGGCGAGGATGTGCCCCTGGTCCATGATCGCGACCCGTCCACAGAGCTGGTCCGCCTCCTCCATGTAGTGGGTCGTGAGCAGGATCGTCTGGCCGTCGGAGTTGAGCTGGCGGAGGATCTCCCACAGGGCGAGGCGGCTCTGCGGGTCCAGGCCCGCAGTGGGCTCGTCGAGGAAGAGCACCGCAGGACGGTGGAAGATCGCCCGGGCGACCATGAGCCGCTGGGCCATGCCGCCGGAGAGTGCGTACACCGACGCGTCGGCCCATCCCTTCAGCTGGAACTCGGCGAGCAGATCGGTCGCGATCCTCCGCGACTCGGCGGCGGGGATCCCGAAGAGCCGTCCGTGGAAGTAGAGGTTCTCCCAGACGCTGAGCTGCCGGTCCAGCGTGTTCTGCTGACTGACGATCCCGACGATCTGCTTGGTGAGCGCCGGGTGGGCGATCAGGTCGATGCCGCCGACGAACGCCTGCCCCGAGGTCGGGAGCACCCGGGTGGTGAGCATGCCCGCAGTTGTCGTCTTGCCGGCCCCGTTCGGACCGAGCAGCCCGAAGATCTCACCGGCGGCGACCTCGAGATTCAGGCTGTCCACCGCGGGGACATGCATGCCCGGGTACACCTTGGTCAGGTCGACCGTGCGGATGATGGCGTCGGAGGCGGGAGCCTCGCCGTTCCCTCTGGCGGGTGCGGTGGTCGTCATGGTCCTACCGGCGACGCTACCGCGAGAGGTCGCCGGAGCGTGTCCGGCTGCGACGCCGGCGGTGCCCGTCCCTACTTGGGCGGCATCCGGATGCCGCCGTCGAGCCGGATGATCTCGGCGTTCAGATAACGGTTCGTCGCGATGTGCGCGACGAGCGCACCGAACTCGGCGGGTACCCCAAGCCGCTTCGGGAAGTTGACCGACTCGCCCAGGGCGTTGCGGGCGTCGTCGGGGAGCATCGCGAGCAGTGGTGTGTCGAAGAGGCCGGGTGCGATCGCGAGCACCCGGATCCCGACCACCGCGAGGTCGCGTGCAGCCGGAAGTGTCATCCCGACGATCGCACCCTTCGACGCCGAGTACGCGAGCTGGCCGATCTGTCCGTCGAACGCCGCGACCGACGCGGTGTTGACGATCACGCCGCGCTCGTTGTCGGCGAGGGCGTCGAGGGTCGACATCGCGGAAGCAGCCTTGGTCATCACGTTGAACGTGCCGATGACGTTCAGGTTCTGGATGAACCGGAACGGCTCGAGTTCGTGGGGCGAGCCGTCGCGGTTGATGACGCGGCCCACCCAACCCGTCCCCGCGCAGTTGACCGCGATGCGCAGCGGACCGGCCCCGGCGGCCTGGTCGACGGCGCGCTGGCAGTCGTCGGGGTCGGTGACGTCACCTCCGACCAGGTTGGCAGCGCCGCCGATCTCGTCGACGACCTGCTTCGCCCGATCCTCGTTCCGGTCGAAGACGGTGACCGTTGCTCCCTCGGCTGCAAGTCGGCGGGCAGTGGCCTCGCCGAGCCCCGACGCACCGCCGGTGATGAGTGCCGAACATCCCTTGATCTCCATGGGGAGCAGGTTAGGAGAGGGCCCGGTCCGACCCCAAACCCGGCCGCGACCGGTGGGTCACCCCGACTGGGCGGCCGCTGCCTCGGTTGCCATCAAGTCGACCAGGTCGTTCATCTTGTCGCCCGAGTGACCCTTGACCCACTCGAAGCCCACCGGCCGGCCTCCGTCGAGTGCCAGAGCGAGCAGCACCTCCCAGAGGTCGCGGTTGGCGATCGGCTTCCCCTGCGTGTTGCGCCAGCCGCGCCGGCGCCATCCCTCCCACCAGCGCTGACGGAAACAATTCACGACATAGGTCGAGTCGCTCACCACGTGGACGGGGCCGGGGAGGGCCTCCAAGGCCCTGACGACGGCGGTGACCTCCATCCGCTGGTTGGTAGTTCGGGACTCCCCGCCGCTCGCGCTCGGGCCGTGCTCGACCGCCCAGGCCCAGCCACCCCGACCGGGGTTGCCGAGGCACGAACCGTCGGTGTAGACGACCGTCGTCGGATCGCTCTCACCGGTGGCTCGCACCGGGACAGCATGCCCGCTCGGGTCGGGCCCCGCGCGCCTCCGACTCCCAGCCGAGGGGTTGCGCGTTCCCCGCGCGACCGGTGCGATCATGGACTCGTGCTCTTCGACGGTGTGAGTCATCAGCTCCCGGACGTCGACCCGGTCGAGACGTCCGAATGGCTCGACGCGTTCGACGACGTCGTCGACGTCCGCGGCCGCAACCGTGCCCGCTACCTGCTGATGCGACTCCTCGAGCGCGCGCGCCTGCAGCACGTCGACTTTCCGGCCACGGTCTCGACCCCCTACGTCAACACCATCGCGTCCGACGACGAGCCCGACTTCCCCGGGGACGAGTACCTCGAACGACGGATCCGGGCGTTCATCCGCTGGAACGCGGCGGTCATGGTCGTCCGGGCCAACATCAGGTCCGAGGCGATCGGAGGTCACCTCTCGACCTACGCGAGCTCGGCGGCGCTCTACGAGGTGGGCTTCAACCACTTCTTCCGCGGCAAGGACGACGGCTTCCCCGGTGACCAGGTCTACTTCCAGGGCCATGCTTCTCCCGGCATCTACGCCCGCGCCTTCGTCGAGGGGCGGCTCGGCGAGGAGCAGCTCGACAACTTCAGGTTCGAAGTGGGCGGGAACGGCCTCTCGTCTTACCCGCATCCCCGCCTGATGCCCGACTTCTGGGAGTACCCCACCGTCTCGATGGGACTCGGCCCGGTGAACGCGATCGCCCAGGCTCACGTGAGCCGCTATCTGCACGCTCGCGGTGTGGTCGACACCTCGGCGAGCCGGGTTTGGTGCTTCGTCGGCGACGGGGAGCTCGACGAGCCCGAATCCCTGGGGTCGCTCGGGACTGCAGGACGGGAGCACCTCGACAACCTCACCTTCGTGGTCAACTGCAACCTGCAGCGCCTCGACGGGCCGGTGCGAGGCAACGGAAAGGTCATCCAGGAGTTCGAGGCCCTCTTCCGCGGAGCGGGCTGGAACGTGATCAAGGTGATATGGGGACGGACCTGGGACGAGCTGCTGGCAAAGGACGTCGACGGCGTGTTGCTCAACAAGATGAACTCGACGGTCGACGGGGAGTTCCAGAAATACGCGACCGAGTCGGGCGCCTACATCCGCGAGCATTTCTTCGGACCGGATCCGCGTCTCGCCGCGCTGGTCGCCCACCTCTCCGACCAGGAGCTCCAGTCGCTCCCCCGCGGTGGGCACGACTACCGGAAGCTGTACGCCGCGTACAAGGCGGCCACCGAGCACACCGGGGCGCCGACCGCGATCCTCGCGAAGACGGTGAAGGGATGGACGCTCGGTCCCGAGATCGAGGCCCGGAACGCCACCCATCAGATCAAGAAGATGACCAAGCCCCAGCTGCTCGCCCTCCGCGACCGGCTGTTCCTCCACGAGGAGATCCCCGAGAGCGCGCTCGACGCCGAGCTGCCCCCCTACTACCGCCCCGCCCCCGACGAGCCCGCCGCCCGCTACCTCGCCGAACGTCGCCGCGCGCTCGGCGGACCGCTGCCGCGCCGGGTGGTACGGGCAGCACCCCTCGCCCCGCCGGCGGACGCGACCTTCGCCGACCTCTTGGCCGGGTCGGGAAAACAGGCGGCCTCCACCACCATGGCCTTCGCCCGGCTCCTCCGGTCCCTCGTCCGGGATCCCTCGGTCGGCCGCCGCATCGTCCCGATCGTCGCGGACGAGGCGCGCACCTTCGGTCTCGAGTCGCTCATCGCGGAGGTACAGATCTACGCACCGGACGGACAGCGCTACACACCGGTCGACGCCGACCTCGCTCTCCACTACGCGGAGAGCGCAACGGGGCAGGTCCTCGAGGAGGGCATCACCGAGGCAGGGGCGGTCGCGACCTTCACCGCCGCGGCGACCTCCTATGCGACGTGGGGCGAGCACCTCATCCCCTGCTACCTCGTCTATTCGATGTTCGGCTTCCAGCGCTCCGGCGACCTCCTCTGGGCACTCGGGGACAGCCGCGGGCGGGGCTTCCTCCTCGGGTGCACCGCGGGACGCACCACCTTGAACGGCGAAGGCCTCCAGCACCAGGACGGGCACTCGCTGTTGCTCGCCTCCGCGATCCCGAGCGTCGAGGCCTACGACCCTGCATTCGCCTACGAGATCGCGGTCGTGATCGAGGACGGCATCCGGCGGATGACCGGTCCGGAGCCGGAGGACCGGTACTGGTATGTCACCCTCTACAACGAGACCTACCCGATGCCCGCATTCCCCGACGATCCCGAGGAGGCCGACCGCGTCCGCACGGGGGTGGTGAAGGGGCTCTACCGCTTCCTGGCCGCGGGTCGCGGTGAGGAGATGCGCAACGGGGGGCCGGCCCGCCCACGGGCGACGATCCTCTTCTCGGGGACGACGTGGAAAGCTGCCGTCGAGGCGCAGCGCGAACTGGCCGAGAAGTGGGGTGTCGACGCCGACGTCTGGTCGGCGCCGTCGTACAAGGCCCTCCGCGACGACGCGGTGTCGGCCGAGCGGTGGAACCGCCTCCACCCCGACGGACCGACCAGAATGCCCTACGTGACCGAATGCCTCGAGCGCTCCGAGGGCCCGATCGTCGCGGTGACCGACTTCGTGCGCGCGGTGCCCGATCAGGTCGCGCGCTGGGTGCCCCGCCGATTCGTCTCGCTCGGAACCGACGGCTTCGGCCGATCGGACACCCGCGACGTGCTGCGCCGGTACTTCGAGACCGATACGGCACATGTCGTCGTGGCCGTCCTCCACTCCCTCGCCGAGGACGGGGCGGTGCCCACCTCGATCGTCGTTGAGGCCATTCGCGAGTACGGGATCGACCCCGGTTCCGACGACCCATGGGCCGATCGACGGCCGTGAACATCGGTCGCCTCACCGACACCGCCGTCAAGGCGATCCCCGACCGGGTCGCGTTGGCCGTCCACGACGAGGACGTCACCTTCGGTCACCTCGGAGCGCTCCTCGACCGCGCGACCGCCGCGCTGGCCCGGGCAGGGGTCGGTCCGGGCGACCGGGTGGCCGTCGTCGACCTCGCCAGCACCGCCTCGGTCGTCACCATCCTGGCGGCGGCACGCCTCGGCGCGGCGTCGGCCCAGATGAACGCCTACCTGACCCCCGGCGAACTCGAGAAGCTGGCCGAGCTGGTCGGTGCGCGGCTGGGCGTCGCAGGTCCTCGTTATGCCGACGGGTTGCGCACCGCGCTCGGCGGAGACGTCCTCACCGCGGACGAATTGTTCAGCGAGGAGCCGGGGAGCGGGCCCACGCCGGAAGCCGGCGAGGGCGACGACACCGCGATGATCCTCTTCACCAGCGGGACGACCGGACTGCCCAAGCCGGTTTCCATCAGCCACCGGGTGGTCGCCGACCGTCTGGCCTATTACTCGAGGCCGATCGATCCCGACGCGCCCCAGGTCGTCACCATGATGTCGGCGCCGATCTTCCACATCGGCGGCACCCTCGGGCTGCTCATCTCGCTCCACCAGGGACGCGAGACCGTCCTGCTTCCCAAGTTCGACGCCGGCGAGTGGCTCACCCTCGTCGAGCTGCACCGGGTGACCCAGACCTTCGTGGTCCCGACGATGCTGCGCCGCATCCTCGACCATCCCCGGTTCACCTCGACGGACCTGAGCTCGCTCAACGCGCTCAGCTACGGCGCCGCCGCGTGCCCCGTCGATCTGGTCCGACGCGCGATGGTCGACCTGCCGGACGTCGAGTTCTCCAACACCTTCGGCCAGACCGAAACCCTCGGTGCCTACGCGGCACTCACGCCTCAGGACCACCGGAGGGGCAACCGGCTCGACTCGGTCGGGCGACCCCTCCCCGGGGTGGCGGTCCGGGTCGTCGCGACCGGATCCGACGAGGAGGTGGCCGCGGGAGAGGTGGGAGAGTTCGTCGTCAGGGCTGATCAGAACACCACGACCGAGTGGCTCCGGACCGGCGATACCGGGTGGCAGGACACCGAGGGGTACCTCTTCCTGTCGGGAAGGCTCTCCGACACCATCAACCGTGGCGGCGAGAAGTTCGGGCCGAGGGAGGTCGAAGAGGTGCTCCGGTCCCACCCGAGCGTGGTCGACGCCGGGGTGGTCGCGGTCCCCGACGTCGACCTCGGCGAGCGGGTCGGCGCGGTGGTGGTGGTCAGCGAGCCCGTCGACGCGTCCGCGCTGGTCGGGCACTGCGCGTCGCAGCTCGCGACCTACAAGGTGCCCGAATTCGTCGAGTTCGCGGACGAGCTTCCCGTCACCGTCCTCGGCAAGCCCGACCGGCGCGCGCTCCTACGGATGCTCGACGGCACCTTCTCTCCCTCCGGCGAGCGCTAGTCAGATCGCCGGGGCGGCGGGGGGCGGCCTGCCCGCCACCGCGGGGGCCGGTGCCGGCCCGGCGGGCGTGCGCCGCTTGCGACCGACCACGAGCGTGGGCCCGGCGACCGCGACACCGATCGAGACGACGAAGATCACCACTGCGGCGATCACACGGTCGTCGGTGGTGGTCTGGCACTCGTCGACGAACGCCTGCCACTGCTGGCGGCCCGCGGCGTCGGAGGCGGGCGGCTTCGGGCCCGCGCCGATCGAGGCGGGGTCGAAGAGCGCCACGATCGCAGCCTCGGATCCGACGCCGGGGCCGCAGGTCCCTCCGGCGGCCGGCTTCGGCAATGCGACCAACACCCCGCTGATCGCAAAGGCCGCGCCGAACAGGCCGAGGCAGGCGAACGCAAGCCTGATCCACGATCGGGACGAGAGATGCATCACCGGAAGTCCCTTCGCACGACTTCCGATGCTACCGGGCCCACCCCGGTGCGACGACCGCAAGGCCCGGGAGAAGTGCGCCTCGGTTCGGCAACCTAGGCTTGGCTGCATGCTCTCGATCACCGGCGACCCCGGCGCCGACCGGCTCTTGTCGGAGGAGCCTCTTGCCCTGGTCATCGGGATGCTCCTCGACCAGCAGGTTCCGATGGAACGCGCCTTCACCGCGCCCGCCGACCTGCGCGACCGCCTCGGAGGACGGCTCGACGCCGCGGCCATCGCCGCGATGGATCCCGACGCGCTCGTCGAGATCTTCCGGACGCGCCCCTCACTCCATCGCTACCCGGCCTCGATGGCGGCAAGGGTCCAGGAGCTCTGCCGCGTCGTCGCGGACCGCTACGGCAACGACGCGGCGGCCATCTGGACCTCGGCATCGAACGGCGAGGGGCTCCTCGACGCGGTGCGGGCACTTCCCGGCTTCGGCGACCAGAAGACGCGCATCTTCGTCGCGCTCCTGGGCAAGCAGCTGAAGATCCGGCCCTCTGGTTGGAAGAAGGTGTCGGCTCCCTACAGCGACACCGGCTCCCACCGCTCGGTCGCCGACATCGACTCACCGGCGGCCCTGGCGAAGGTCCGCGAGCACAAGCGGAAGATGAAGGCCGAGGCGCGGGCCAAGGCAACCGCCGGCGGTTGAGCCCCCGGCCTCGCATCTGAGCGTGGCGACCGGGCCCGGCGCGCGTTGGGCGCTCGATCGACGCCGCCTCTATCTCTGCACCCCCGACCGACCCGATCTCGACCGTTTCGTGGCGGCCTGCCTCGAAGGGGGCGTCGACGTCGTGCAGCTGCGGGACAAGCATCTCGACGACAGGGCGACGCTCGCCGCAGCCGCCGTGCTGGGGCGGGCCTGCGCCGACTACGACGTTCCCTTCGTCCTGAACGACCGCCCCGATCTCGCCGCGGAGGCCGGCGCCGACGGTGTCCACGTCGGTCAGGACGACCTCCCACCCGACGCCGCGCGGGCCCTGGTCGGCGACGACGCCCTCGTCGGCCTCTCGACCCATGCACGAGACGAGCTCGATGCGGCCATCGACCGCGCCCTACCGGTCGACTACCTCTCCGCCGGGCCGGTCGTGCCCACGCCGACCAAGCCGGGCCGCGCGGGAACCGGTCTCACCTATGTCACCGACGCGTCACGGCGCGCACCGTGTCCGGTGTGGATCACCGGTGGTGTCGTCCCCAAGGCCGTGC
Source organism: uncultured Acidimicrobiaceae bacterium (assembly GCA_963784155.1). Classification (GTDB taxonomy): domain Bacteria; phylum Actinomycetota; class Acidimicrobiia; order Acidimicrobiales; family RAAP-2; genus Bog-756. The sequence continues at coordinate 966,223 of CAWAQF010000005.1, read as the reverse complement.
CGGGGCTCGTCGCGGCCGGTGCGAGACACTTCGTCGTCGTCCGTTGGCTGACCGAGTCGGACGATCCCCGCCGCGCACGCACGCGCGCTCCGGCGAGCCATCGACGATGCGATCGGCGCGGTCGGCGACCCGGTCGGACCGGCCGAGGCGTGACCTCGGACCCGACCCGACCTCAGCCGTTCGAGACGTTGACCACCTTCGCGCCGGCTGGGAGCTTGACCGGAGGAGCGTTCCCCACCTGAGAGATGACCAGGTTCACGGTCGCCCCCTGCCCGCTTCCCTTGAACTGGGCCACGTACTGGCCGGAGACCGTGTAGCTCAGCGTGACGGTCTGACCGGCCTGGTTGAGCGACATCGTCGTGGTGTTCCCCGACTGCTTCTGGTTGGTGCCCTCGGACGCGAGTTTGAGATAGGTGTGGGCGGGATCGGCAGCGGAGCCACCGGCGATCGACTGCCGGTAGAACGTCAGGTGCTTGGTCGAGGCACCGGCGCTGACCGTCACGCTCTGGTACTCGAAGTGGCCGATGAAGACCACGTAGGTCCGGCGCCCGCCGCTCTCGACGAATCCCCCGAGCCGGTCGGGCGCCTCGTAGGTCAGGTACGCCGTCTCCGATCCCTGGGGGGTCTGTTCGGTGGCGACCTCGTTGTAGTTGGGCGCGCTGAGGGTGTTGGCGACGGCGTCGGTGAGCTGCGCGGTGTTCGGCGCCTGCGAGACCCCGAGCGCGGCGGCGCCTGCGGTCACTGCCACCACCATTCCGACCAACAGCCAGCCCAAGCCCTGCCGTGCGTCCATCGCGGGATCAGATCCCGATGCGCTGGGCGAGTAGCTCGCGGTGGTACGAAGGATCGCCGAGCATCAACTCGGACGACTTGGCCCGCTTGAAGTACAGGTGGGCCGGGTGTTCCCAGGTGAAGCCGATCCCGCCGTGGATCTGGATGGTCTCGGCAGCCGCGTGGAAGTACGCCTCCGAGCAGTACGACTTGGCGAGACTTGCCACGACCGGCAGCTCGTCGGAGTCCTCGGCCGCGGCCCATCCTGCGTAGTAGGCGGCCGACTTGGCCGACTCGACCTCGAGGAGCATGTCGGCGCACTTGTGCTTGATCGCCTGGAAGCTGCCGATCGGACGGCCGAACTGGATGCGGGTCTTCGCGTACTCGACCGAGGTGTCGAGGCAGCGCTGGGCCCCGCCCACCTGCTCCGCAGCCAACGCCACCGCCGCCAGGTCGAGCGTCTTCGAGAGCCCGGCTCCGGCCCCGCCCTCGCTCCCGATCAGCCAGGCGTCGACGTCGGCGAACTCGAGGCGCGCCTGCTTGCGCGTCTGGTCCATCGTCGCGAGCGGGGTGCGGGTGAGTCCCTCCGCATCGCCCTTGACCCCGAAGAGGGAGAGCCCCTCGGGAGTGCGCCCCACCACGAGGACGAGGCCGGCGGTGTGTCCGTCGAGGACGAAGGACTTGTGGCCGTTCAGCACCCATCCCTCCCCCGAGCGGCTCGCGCCGAGGGTGATCCCGTCTGCGTCCCAGCGTCCCGAATCCTCGGTGAAGGCCAGGGTCGCGATGGTCTCGCCCGATGCGATCCCCGGCAACAGGTACTCCTGCGCGCTCTTGTCGCCCGAGGTGAGGACCGCGTTGGCGCCGAGTGCGACGGTCGAGAAGAACGGAGCGCAAAGGAGCGCGGCCCCCATCTCCTCGAGCACCACGATGAGCTCGACGTAGGAGAAGCCCGCACCACCGAACTCCTCGGGGATGACGAGGGACTGGAGCCCGAGCTGGTCGGCCATCTGGCTCCAGACGGCAGGGTCGTAGCCCTCCGTCGTCTCCATCAGACGCCTGACCTCGGTCTCGGGCGACTTGTCCTCGAGGAACCGGCGAACCGATGCGCGCAGCTCCTCCTGTTCCTCGCTGAAGGCGAAGTTCATCTCGACGCTCCATCCCCTCCGTACCGCCCCGCCGGGGGCGGGCGTCCCGCCTGTCTACCAGAACCGCGGCGGAAGGGACCAACAGCTCCCGCTACGCTCGGCACCCGAGGACGAGGAGGTCGCTCGGGATGCCCGACACGATCGTCGACTACCACGACAGCAGGGTCGAGGTCCACCGCGTGGTGGTCGGGCCGGTCGACAACAACGTCTACATCGTGCGATGCCGCGAGACCGGAGAGGCCCTCCTGATCGACGCCGCCAACGAGCACGACCTGCTCCTCGACCTTTGCCGCTCGCTCGGTGTGCGCCAGGTCGTCGAGACCCACGGCCACTGGGACCACATCCAGGCGGTCGAGGCGGTCCGCGACGCCGGTTTCGACGTCGCGGTGACCAAGGCCGATTCGGGGATGCTCCCCTCCTACGACCAGCTCCTCGAGGACCGCTCGACCCTCGAGGTGGGCAGGTTGCGGATCGGCACCATCGCCACCCCGGGCCACACCCCCGGGTCGATGTGCTTCTCGGTGGAGGGGACGCCGCTCCTCTTCACCGGCGACACGCTCTTCCCCGGCGGGCCGGGCAACACCTCCTTCGAGCACTCCGACTTCGCGACCATCATCCGCTCCATCGAGGAGCGGATCTTCTCCCCGTTCGGATCGGAGACCGTCGTCCTGCCGGGGCACGGAGCGGGTACCACCGTCGGAGCCGAATCGCCCCACCTCGAGGAGTGGATCGAGCGCGGCTGGTGAGAGTGCAGCTCGTCCTCAGACCGCGGTGGACGGGCGCCTCGGCTCGCGGATGAGCTCGATCTCGGAAGGCAGTCCGTCCACCTGCACACCGCCGGGGACCTCGCTGCCGACCTCGACGGTCACCCGTGAGCCTGCAAGCGGGATCCCCTCCACCTTGAGGTAGCCGATGGCTTCGGGGAGGTTCGGGCAGAGCCACGTCTTCCCGTAGGGCACCCAGGGGTCGAGGCGGAGGAGTGTCCGCAGGCAGAGCAGCGGGGACGCGGCGGCCCAGGCCTGCGGCGAACACGACGTCGGGTAACCGACCGGGACGGTCAACTCCCGGCGATCGAGCCCGCTGAAGAGCTCGGGCAACCTGCCCCCTTGGGCGGTGGCGGCGTCGAGAAGCGCGAAGATGAGCTTCTGCGCGGCGCCGTCGAAGCCGTACCGAGCCAGACCGGCCGCGACGATCGCGGTGTCGTGCGGCCAGACCGATCCGCAGTGGTAGCTGATCGGGTTGTAGCCGCCGCTTTCGCTCGAGAGGGTGCGCAATCCCCAACCGGAGAACATCGCCGGCGACACCAGCGCCTCGGCCACCTGCCGCGCCTTGTCCTCGTCGACGATCCCCGTCCAGAGGCAGTGGCCCATGTTCGAGGTCATCGAGTCGATCGGTCGCTTTTCGGCGTCGAGGCCCACCGCGAAGCAACCCTTGTCCTCCAGCCAGAAATCGCGGTTGAACGCCGCCTTGAGCTCCTTCGCCTTGGCCCGGAACCGCTCGTAGCTCGCGGTGTCCCCGGCTTCGAAGGCGAAGTGCGCGGTGGCCAGGTACGCGCCGTAGGTGTACGCCTGCACTTCGCAGAGCGCGATCGGGGCCTCGGCGACCTTTCCGTCCCCGTAGCGGATCCCGTCCCAGCTGTCCTTCCAGCCCTGGTTGGAGAGGCCGCGATCGGTCGCGCGCCGGTACTCCACGTAGCCGTCGCCGTCGGCATCGCCGAACTCTTCGATCCATTGGATGGCGCGCATGGCGTTCGGAAGCAGCTCGTCGACCATCTCCCGCGCCACTCCCCAACGGCGCATCTCGCCGAGGAGCATCACGAAGAGCGGGGTCGCGTCGGCGGTGCCGTAGTAGATGCTCCCGCCGCCGAGGGAGAGCGACGCGGCGGCGCCGAAGCGCATCTCGTGCAGGATCCGGCCGGGCTCCTCGTCGTGACGCGGATCGACATCCTTGCCCTGGAAGCGCGCGAGCGTCTGGAGCACGCCACGGGCGAGATCGGGGTCGACCAACAGCGCCATCCACGCGGTGAGGAGCGAGTCGCGGCCGAAGACCGTCATGAACCACGGTGCACCGGCCGCGACGACCACACGCTCGGGGAAGTCGGGGTCGAAGATGCGCAGGGCGCCGAGGTCCTCCGCGCTGCGGGCGATCACCTCCTTCAGGCCGGGATGGTCGGTCTCGACCTGGGGAACCTGCCGGCGCCACTCGGCGAGGCGCTCGGTCGGGCTGGCCCGCTCGATCGGCTCACCACAGCGGTACCTGGGCGAGATGACGCTTCCCTCGATGACCGGCGCGACCTCGATGCAGGTGCTCCATTCGCCCCGTGCGGGGACGATGACCTCGTAGGTCACCAGGTCGGTGCTGAGCGCGGCGTGCTCGCCCACCCGGAATTCCATGGCGCGGGCGACCCCGCCTCGCCGGTAGGCGTAGGTGATGGTGGCCGGCCCCTTTTGCCGGCGCGGGCCGTCTCCGGCGCGGTCCTCCTCCTCGGCGCTCGAGGAGGACGTGACCTCGCCCGGGACATGCTCGGCGCCCGCCCGGCCCTCCTTGACCGCGAAGAGGTCGGCGAAGTCGGCGTCGATGAAGATCTCCACCGTGCACGAGCTCGCCTCGTCGGCGAAGTTCCGGAGGGTCAGCTCCTCGCGCATTCCCTGGCCGACGTTGCGGTTGCGGAACACCATCAACGTCGAGTCGGCCAGCCCCGATTCCGGCATGCAGCGCGAGACGAACGTTGCCGAGAAGGGGTCGTCGCAGACCGAGGCGAGTGGCTCGGTCCGGACGCCGTCGATGAGGACCTCGAAGCGGGAGAGGATCCGGGTGTCGCGGACGAACAGGCCCTGGGCGGCACCGGTCGAGATGTCCCCCGATCCCGCACTGATGGCGAAGGTCGACTCGTCGACGAGTGTCACCGCTCCCGCACCGGTGGTGTGCGGCGCGACCGGACCGGCGTAGGTCCACGGGTCGGCCATGCAGGTACCGTACCGGCTGCCCGGCGGAATCATGCAATCGACCTCACCATCGGTGCAGCTCCGGGGCATTTTTCCTATCCTCGTAGGAGAAATAGCCGGTGCAAGGATAGGATCGAAGGCGTGCCGGGCGTGCCCCTCCTCGAGATCGACGACCTCCACGTCTCGGTCGAGGACCAGCCCATCCTGCGCGGCGTCGACCTCGTCGTCGAGGTCGGCAAGGTGCATGCGCTGATGGGTCCGAACGGCTCGGGCAAGTCGACGCTCGCCAACGTGCTCCTCGGCAATCCCGCCTACGTCGTGACCGGGGGCGCCATCCGCTTCCGCGGCGAGGACGTCACGGCCTGGCCGACCGACGTGCGGGCGAAGGCCGGCATCTTCCTCGCGTTCCAGTACCCCGAGTCGATCGGCGGAGTCCCGGTGATCCAGTTCCTGCGCCAGGCGCTCTCGGCGCGCCGAGGGATCGACCTGTCGGTGCTCGAGGTGCGGATGGCGATGATCGAATGGATGGACAAGCTCGGAATCGACCCGTCCTTCGGGGAGCGCCACCTGAACGAGGGTTTCTCCGGCGGAGAGCGGAAGAGGAACGAGATCCTCCAGATGGCGCTGCTGGAACCCGACCTCGCGGTCCTCGACGAGACCGACTCGGGCCTCGACGTCGACGCGCTCCAGACGGTCGCACGAGGTGTGGAGACCGTGCGTGCGTCCCGGCCCGAGATCGGCGTGCTGGTGATCACCCACTACCAGCGGATGCTGGACGAGCTCGCCGCCGATCGGGTCCACCTGCTCGTGGACGGAGCCATCGTCGCCGACGGAGGCCCCGAGCTCGCCCGACTGCTCGAGACCGAAGGGTACGACGCATGGCGCAGGTGAGTGCCGGCCTCCTCGACGTCGCCACCCTCCGCAAGGACTTCCCGCTGCTCGCGCGCGAGGTCAACGGGCATCCGATCACCTACCTCGACTCGGCCGCCTCCTCGCAGCGCCCGAACCGCGTGCTCGACGCGATGCGCGAGTACGACGAGACGACGCACGCGAACGTGCATCGCGGTGTCTACGGCATCGCCGAGGAGGCCACCCGGCGCTTCGAGGCCGCGCGGGTCGACGTCGGGCCGTTCATCGGCGCGCCGGCCCCGTCGCGAGAGATCGTCTTCGCGAAGAACGCCACCGAAGCCATCAACCTGGTCGCCCACGCCTGGGGACGGACCCACCTCCGCGCCGGCGACGCGATCGTCCTCACCGAAATGGAGCACCACGCGAACATCGTCCCCTGGCACATGCTCGCGGCCGAGCGCGGGATCGAGATCCGATGGATCCCTGTCGACGACGAGGGTTTCCTCGTGCTCGACGACCTCGATCGCCTGCTGGACGGCGCACGCCTGGTCGGGCTCACCTGCATGTCCAACGTGCTCGGGACCTTGAACCCGGTACGCGAGCTCGCGGACGCCGCGCACGCCACCGGGGCGATCGTCGTGGCCGACGGTGCCCAATCGGTTCCGCACCACCCGACCGACGTCGGGGACCTCGGCGCGGACTTCCTCGCCTTCAGCGCGCACAAGATGCTCGGCCCGACCGGCATCGGCGTGCTGTGGAGCCGCGAGGAGCTGCTCGCGGAACTACCTCCCTTCCTCGGCGGCGGGGAGATGATCCTCGACGTCCGCAAGGAGGGCTTCGTCCCGAACGACATCCCCTGGCGCTTCGAGGCGGGCACGCCGCCGATCACCGAGGCGATCGGGCTCGGCGCCGCGGTGGCCTATCTGCAGGCGATCGGCATGGAGCGGATCCGGGCCCACGAGGTCGCCCTGACCTCCTACGCGATCGAAGCGCTGCGCGAGCGCTTCGACAACGACATCCGCATCTTCGGGCCGGCCGACGCGTGCTCGCGGGGTGGGGTCGTCTCCTTCGCCTACCGCGACCTGCACCCCCACGACGTCTCCCAGATCCTCGACCAGTACGGAGTGTGCGTCCGGGCGGGCCACCACTGCGCCAAGCCGCTCATGCGGCGCCTCGGGGTCAACGCGACCGCGAGGGCTTCGTTCGCTCTCTACAACGACGAGTCCGACGTCGACGCCCTCGTCGAGGCACTCGCCGCGGCAGGCGAGTTCTTCGGATGAGCGCCGCCCGGTACTCTGGCCGCATGCGGCCGTCCACGGTTCGATGACCGGGCTCGAAGACCTCTATCGCGAGATCATCCTCGACCACTACCGCTCCCCTCGGAACCGTGGGGAGCTGGACTCGCCGCCTGCCCGCCGGGTCGAGGGATTCAACCCCCTTTGCGGTGACGAGGTCGTGGTGACGCTGGTGGTCGACGACGACGTTGTCTCCGACATCAAGATCGCGGGGACCGGCTGTTCGATCAGCCAGTCGTCCGCTTCGTTGATGTCCGCAGCCGTCAAGGGCAAGCGGGTGGACGAGGTCCGTGGCCTGATCCGGACGTTCAAGGAGATGATGTCGATCCACGAGTCGACGCTTCCCTCGGCCAACGGCGGCACGGCCTCCGACGGGAACGGCGAACCCGCCGAGCCCGAAGCGGTCGACATCGACTCGTTGGGTGAGCTCGCGGCACTGCAAGGCGTCGTCAAGTTCCCGGTGCGCATCAAGTGCGCGACCCTGAGCTGGAACACGCTGGCCCAGGGGCTCGACGAGCCCGAACCCGCCGCCTGAACCGGAACCTGCTCAGCAGGGGGTCGGGTCGAAGTCGGTCTCGATCGTGGTGGTCGTGCTGGTCGAAGTCGAGGTCGGAGACGTCGCACCCCCGCTGGAGGCAGAGATCGTGGTCGTGGTGGTCGTCGGCACCCGGCCGTAGGGTCCGGGCGGAGGTGTCAACGGGGTCTCCGGCTGCCCTCCGAGGAACTGGGAGATCATCGGCTGGGCGGCGCTCTGGTCGACGTAGAGCACCGCACCGAACGAGGCGAACTCGGAGGAGTAGGCGGTGTAGGTGGGCAACGCCCCCGTCGCCAACGAGGACGACTCGAACGAGTGGAACTCGCGAGCGAGCGAGACGAGGTCGGCGACCGAGAAGGTCGAGTCGACGGTCACGCCTTGCACCACCGACCCGATGAAGGCATTGAGGGTGAGCGGGTTGTAGTCGCTCTTGGACTGGTTGATGAGCGCCTTCAGGAAGGCGTTCTGCCGTTGGATGCGGCCGAAGTCGCTCGTCGGATCCTCCTGCCAGTACCCGTTCTTCAGATACTCGTAGTGGCGGCTCCGTGCGACCGCGAGCGAGTAGCCGCCGTTCAGGTGCTGGCAGCCGGCCGGCACGTTCAGCCCCGTGTAGGTGTCCTTGGCCGGGTACGGGAAGTCGAGGTTGACGCCGCCGATCGCGTCGACCGCGCCGCGGAAGCCCTCGAAGTCGATCTGCACGACGTGCTCGATCGGGATCCCGAAGTTGGCCTCGATGGTCTGCACCAGCTGGTCGGGACCGGCACCGTAGGTCGAGTTGATCCGGTTGTAGGTGCCGATCTGGCTGGTGTCGCCGGCGATGGTGACCATGGTGTCCCGCGGGATCGAGAGCACGCTGGCCTGGCCGGTCGCAGGCACGATATGGACGATCTTGACCACATCGCTCCGCTGACCGGCGGCCTGTGACTCGCTGCCGAAGTGGGTGGCGTCCGAAGCGCTCTCGGCGCCCCGCGAGTCGGAGCCGATCAGGAGCACGTTGAAGGGCTGGCCCGGAGGGGCGGCCTTCAAATGCTTCACTTTGACCTTGGTCACCTGACTGAAGCGGTATTGCAGGTACGCGTACCCCGACCCGACACCGACCAGCGCCAGGGCGACCACGATCACCGCGCCAAGGAGCACCCGGTCGAGCCAGCTCCGTTTGGCCTTCTTCCTTCCCTTCCTCTGCCGCCGAGCGGCGCGGCGGGAGATCGTCGCGTCCGTCGGTGCGCCATCAGGGACCGATCCGGCGGGCCCTGCCCCGACCGCCTCCGCCCCGACCGCCTCCGCCCCGACCGCTCCCGCCACCGTGGTCGGTGTCTTCCGGACGCCCCTCCGAGGCGCGCTGTGCGCCCCGCCGCGGCGGCGACCTCCGCGAGGCATGGCGACACGCTACCAACCAGGTCTGGCAGCGAGGTGTCGCAGGGAGCCCGGTCGACCGACGTCGACGGCGAGAGGGCTCAGGCGTAGGCGGCGTACCCGGTCCGGTCGACGATGCCCGCGAGCTCGATCCCGCCCGACGCGACGATGCGCCCGTCGGAGAGGACATGGACCACGTCGGGACGCACGACGTCGAGCAGCCGCTTGAAGTGGGTGATCGCCAGCACCCCGAGCTCCCACTCGGAGGTGGCGGCCTGGATGCGCCGGCCGACCGCCCCGAGCGCGTCGACGTCGAGCCCCGAGTCGATCTCGTCGAGCACCGCGAACCGGGGCCGCACCACACCCAGCTGGATCACCTCGTTCCGCTTCCGTTCGCCGCCGGAGAGGTCGACGTTGAGGGGACGTTCGAGGAACCGTTCGTCGAGGCCCACTCGCTCGGCTTCGATCCGGAGCCGAGCGTCGACGTCCGCTCGAGGGTCGGCCGGTGCCCCCACTTCTTCGCGGGGGACCGCCGGCCTCGCCGCGGTCAGAGAGTCGACCAGTGAGACGCCCGGCACCTCGATCGGTTGCTGCATGCCGAGGAAGAGCCCGGCGCGGGCGCGCTGCCAGGTGGGGAGGGAGAGAAGTTCGATCCCGTCCAGGGTCACCGAGCCACCGAGCACCTGGTAGCCCGGCCGGCCCATTAGCACGTGGGCGAGCGTCGACTTGCCCGAGCCGTTCGGCCCCATGACCGCGTGGACCTCTCCGACGCGTACCGTGAGCGAGACCCCGCGCAGGATCTCGCGCCCGGGGACGCCTGCGCGCAAGTCCTCGATGCAGAGCTCGCCGCTGCTCACGGGACCACCACCGACACACCCTCGTCGTCGACGACCAACTCGTAGACCGGCACCGGCCGCGTCGCCGGGAGCGAGCACGGTGCACCGGTGCGCAGGTCGAAGGTCGAGCCGTGCTTCGAGCACTCGATCTCGCACTCCCCTTCCCACACCTCGCCCTCGGCGAGCGAGTAGTCCTCGTGGCTGCATCGGTCGCCGATCGCGTAGAAGTCGTCGCCGATCCGGACGAGCGCCACGCGCAGCCCGGCGACGTCGAATCGCCTCGCCTCGCCCGGTGCGAGGTCGTCGCGACCACAGAGCCGAACCGCCACCGGCTCCCCGGTCATTCGCTCAGTCATCCCCGACCCCCACGCTGGCCGCGAGCTGCTCGCGGACCAGCGGGCGCATCGCGTCGATCGGCACCTGGTCGGCGATGGACCGGAAGAAGCCGGCGACGATCAGCTGCTCCGCTCGTTCGGGCTCCACACCGCGGGACTCGAGGTAGTAGCGCTGATCCTCGTCGACGGGTCCGACCGTCGAGCCGTGGCTACACCTCACGTCGTTCTCCTCGATGTCGAGGTTGGGGACGGAGTCGGCATGTGCACCCTCGTCGAGCACCAGATTGTGATTGGTCTGCATTGCGTCCGCTTTGACCGCGCCTCGGCGAACCCGGATCATGCCGCTGTACACCGAGTGGGCGTGGTCGGCCACCGCCCCGGTGAAGAGCAGGTCACTCGTCGTGCGCGGCGCGAGATGGTCTTGGAGAGTGCGGAAGTCGAGCATTTGGTCGTCGTGTCCGACGTATGCGGCGCGTAAGCGGCTGGTCCCCCCGGCGCCGGTGAGCGCCGAGTCGGTGCGCAGGCGCGTGTAGCTTCCGCCCAGCGCGACGACGAAGCTGGTCAGCTTCCCGTCCGCCGCAACCGTGCTCGCCTGGTGCGCGATCTGCCAGGCCCCTCGACCGAGGGACTGCATGCCGACATAGGCGAGCCGCGCCCGCTCGGCGACATCGAGTTCGGTGACCGGGACGACAAGGTGCTCACCCGGCGCGCCGGCACCGGTGACCAGCGAGGGCCGGCTGTCGGTGAGGAGTCCCCCGCCCGACTCGACGAGGAGCTCGACGACGGACGCGCCGGACCCGCACCCCACCCGCACCACCGTGCGGGGGAAGACCGCGAGACCGGCGGAGCCGGTCACCACGTGCACCACCACGATCGGGTCGCCGAGATCGACACCCTCGGCGACGTCGACCACCACCGGATCGAGGTGGAAGGCGTCGTTGAGGAGCTGGAAGTCGGTGGGGTCGGTGACCGTGCGCCCGAGCAGCGCCTCCGATTCGGCGTGCTCGGTGATCTTCCCGAGCGAGAGGATCTCCTCCCTCGGCGTGCTCACCGTCGCCACCACGCCGTCGATGGTCACGACGAGACCCGAGCGCGGGCCGAGGCGGCTCACCAGCGTGTGAACCCGCTCCGACGGCGAGGGCGCCGCGTCGTCGGCGGCCGGACGACCCGGCTCGGCCGGTGTGAATCGGTCGAGCTGGAGGTCGTCGATCCGGCTGTACCTCCAGACCTCGTCCTTCTCGGTCGGCAGCGGTGACGACGAGAACGCGTCTGCCGCGGACTCGCGGCGGGCCCGCAACCAGTCGGGACCGGGAAGGTGCGACGCGGTTTCGACAGTGAAGGCGGACAGGACCTGATCCTCTCGCGGACAGAGGCCCGGACCCCGAGCCTCTGCACGTCATCTTACCTGGGCAATTGGCCGGGTCCTCCGCCGGGCTCGCCGGCCGGACGGGTGGTCCGCCGGGCCGGTGCGGCGCGGGAGCGGCGTACGCTGGCAGACCATGAGCACCTCGACCATCGACTCGTTCACCTCCGAGGTCTTGTCGATCGAGACCGACGGCCAGGTGGCGACCGTCTGGCTCGACCGTCAAGAGAAGCGCAACGCCCTCGGGCCCGCCTTCTGGGCCGACCTCCCTGTCGCAATGGCCGCGGTCGGAACCGATCCGGCGGTAAGGGCGGTGGTGATCGCGGCGCGTGGACCCCATTTCACCGTCGGGCTCGATCTGGTCGCGATGTCGGGCCTGGTCGGCGGCACACCCGACGCAGACGGTACGAACCGGCGTGCCTCGGCGGCGGTCCGTGCCGCCTCGGTGCGCACCGAGGTGCTCCGCATGCAGGCCTCCGTCACCTCGGTGGCCGACTGTCCCGTGCCGGTCGTCGCCGCGATCCACGGCTACTGCCTGGGCGGTGGCGTCGACCTCGCCGCGGCGTGTGACATCCGCTACGCGAGTGCCGACGCGGTCTTCTCGGTACGGGAGACGAAGGTCGCGATCGTCGCCGACCTGGGCAGCCTCCAGCGCCTCCCGCAGATCATCGGAAAGGGCCACGTGGCCGAGCTCGCCTACACCGGGAAGGACATCTCCGCGACGCGTGCCGCTGAGATCGGCCTCGTCAACCAGGTCAGCCCCGATCGCGAGACCGTCGTCGCCGACGCGCGTGCGCTCGCCGTCGAGATCGCCTCGAACTCGCCGCTCGCGGTCCGGGGGACGAAGGCCGTGCTCGCTGCGGGCGAGGGTCGACCGGTGGCGGACGGGCTCAATTTCGTCGCCGCGTGGAACGCCGGGGCACTGGCGTCCGAGGACCTCGCGGAGGCGATGGCCGCCTTCATGGAGAAGCGATCGCCGGTCTTCACCGGGCGCTAGATATCCCGCCTCACCTGCGGACGCCGGCCTAGGTGAGTTCGTGGCCCGACAGGATCTGCAGGCAGAGCTCGATCAGGTCATCACCGCGCTCGCCGGTCGAGGAATCGGGCGCTCCTGCCCCGGGCACGCCCTCCCCGAGTACCTCGACCACCGGGGTCCCGATTGAACCCCCGACACCCTGAACGCTCCATCCTCGGCGTGCACGCGATTCGAACGAGTCCGCCTGGAACGCGACCACCGCGTCGTCGGCTGCACGGGAAGGGGGGGTCCGTCTCCGCTGCCAAGACGACCGACCTGCCCTTTTCCGACCTTGAAGGACACCGGGCCATGCGCTGATCGTCACCCCGACCCTGCCGACGGGGACCTGAGCGAGATACAGCATGCATTCATCGCAGGTCAGCGCCCCAAATCCCATATCCCAACCACCGTGACGACGAGCATTGAGAACGAGACCACGACCCGAATCCTGGAATCATGGGACTTTCTTCCCTGACGCCGGGGCGCGACCTCTTGCACGATGAGGACATGGCTGGTGAGACCGGGCTGGATCGCAGGGACTCTCTACCGCAGACACTCGGCACCTTCGCCAAGGTGCTCGTTCAGGGCTACGAGATCACCGACGTCCTCCACGACGTCGCCGAGCAGACGAACCTCGCCCTCGGTGTTGCGGGTGCCGGTGTCTCCTTGCTCCATGGCGACCGGATCGCTTTCGCGACAGCTGGCAGCGAAGCGTTGGCGGGCCTCGAACGTACGCAGGAGGAACTGCAGCATGGTCCTTGTCTCGACGCGGCAAAGACCAACGAGATCATCCTCATAGAAGACCTCGCCGACTTCGACTCGCGCTGGCCCGCCTACGTCGCCCGGGCCGGAGCCCTGGGTATCCATGCGATGGCGGTCGTTCCCATGGGGGTGGACGATTCGTCACTCGGTGCCGTCACTCTCTACGACACCTCACCGCGAGCTTGGTCGCACGCCGACATCGAGACAGCCCGGATATTCGCGGATATTGCGACTAGCTACCTCATCAACGCCTCCAAGCTCGATCAGCAGCGTCGTCTTGCGGAACAGTTGCAAAAGGCGCTCGACAGCAGGGTCGTCATCGAACAGGCGAAAGGGATCATTGCCTCGGATCAGAGCATCTCCGTCGACGAGGCGTTCCGACGGCTCCGCAAACACGCCAACGACCATCACGCAGGGCTCCATGCGACTGCGGACGCGGTCGTCAACCTGGGTCTCCGACCATGACAAGTGCCCTTCATCCGCCACCAACAGGTGCAGAGCGGTTCGACCCTTCCGTAGTCCGCATCGGCCCGACCACCGACCACGTTGCGGGACGCATCGAGAACCGACGGAGCCGGTGCTACCAGCTCGACGCCAGGAAGCTGGCGCGACCAGGAGGAAGTACGGACACGGCCGCGGGGCGCACGGCAGCGATGGACCGTGGCGACTGCCGTCATGAGGCCGACTGGAAGATGTACCCGGATCTCGAGCTCTGGATCGATGACGGAGACGACGGCACGGCTGCCCTCTCCATGGAGGGGACGCTCGACGAGAGGACCGTCCAGAGCGTGGCCCTCGCTGTCAGCGGCCTGGTGGCCGAAGGGTACCGAGAGGTCGTGCTGCATTCCGGAAGCATCGAGATCCCTGTGGCGACCTCCATGTCCGTTCTCACCGAGCTCCAGAAGTTGTTCGAGACCCTCCGCATGCGGCGAATGGACTCTGGACGAGACCTCGGAAGCTTTCCTCACTCCGTCGGTACGGCGAACGACCGGGTGCGCCGCAAGATCTTCACCAAGGGACCGAGCGATGGGAAGACGGGCTGAGCACGAACGGTCCGCCAGTCCGAGCAGTTATGCAGATCGCCTGGATGAGGAGCGTCCCCCGAAAGGTCGCAGTGAGCACCGTCCAGGTCGCACCCGGCTCTCCGGTGTCGAACCTCTACCCTTCCCCAGCTCGCACCCCCGGACCACGACGTCGTGATCACGGTGGGAAGTAGCTCCCTCCCTGACGGGTAGGGCGACTGGCTCACCGTGTCCGACGGCGGTGCCTTCAGCTTCGGTGACGCGCACTTCCCCGGGGCAGGCTGATCCTCAGCCCCGGCGTCGCCACCAGCGGCGACGTTTCCCCTCGCGGCGCGCCGCCCGCTGGTCCTCCTTGCGTGCCTCTTCGAGGGCCTCCGGCGCGATCGCGTTCACGATCTCTTCTGCCTGCCCGAGGAGATCGGCCGCCTCTCGGTCGGGCACGTCCGGCATCTCCTCGAGCTTCGGCTCGACGAGCGAGCCATGGGTCCAGCCCGCATCCGCGAGACGCGCCGCGTAGGAGGGGCAGTCGTCAGGGCACTTCCAGGGAGCGTCGGGTGCGAGGTCGAGAACGCAGAACCGGGCGACCTCGCCGGAGTCGTAGGTCCGGGACTGAAAGTGCTTGCACTCTTCCCTCATCGGCATGGGTCCATTCTGCCTTCCTCCTCACCCGACGGCCGATCGCCCCACCGGCGGGACCGCGAGGTGCCGGGCCATACCGGCAACCGGGGATGGGACCGGGCTTCAGCCGACAGCGCCCTCCATCTGGAGCTCGATCAGCCTGCTCCACTCGACCGCGTACTCCATGGGCAGCGTCCGGGTGATCGGCTCGATGAACCCGTTCACGATCATCCCCATCGCCTGGGTCTCGGAGAGCCCGCGGCTCATCAGGTAGAAGAGCTGGTCGTCGCCGACCTTGGACACGGTCGCCTCGTGGCCGATCCGGGCGTCGCGCTCCCCGACCTCCATGTAGGGCTTCGTCTCGGAGACCGACGTGTCGTCGAGCAGGAGCGCGTCGCACCGGACGAAACTCTTGGCGTTCGTCGCGCCCTCGTCGACGTGGACGAGACCGCGGTAGGTGGTCACGCCCGCGTCCTTCGAGATCGACTTCGACACGATGGTCGAGGTCGTCTCGGGAGCGGCGTGGATCATCTTGGCCCCGGCGTCCTGGTGCTGGCCGGCACCCGCGTAGGCCACCGACAACACCTCGCCGGACGCCTTCGGGCCCATCAGGTAGACCGAGGGGTACTTCATGGTGAGCCGCGAGCCGATATTGCCGTCGATCCACTCGACGTGCGCCTCGGCCTCGGCCCGGGCCCTCTTGGTCACCAGGTTGTAGACGTTGTTCGACCAGTTCTGGATGGTCGTGTAGGTGATACGCGAACCTTCGAGCGCGACCAGCTCGACGACCGCCGAGTGGAGCGAGTCCGAGGTGTACACCGGGGCCGAGCATCCCTCGATGTAGTGCACCTGCGATCCGACGTCGGCGATGATGAGCGTGCGCTCGAACTGGCCCATGTTCTCGGCGTTGATCCGGAAGTAGGCCTGCAGCGGCTGGTCGACCGTCACGTTCGGCGGCACGTAGATGAACGAGCCACCCGACCACACCGCCGAGTTGAGCGCGGCGAACTTGTTGTCGTTCGGCGGGATGATCGTGCCGAAGTACTTGCGCACGAGATCGGGATACTCCCGCACCGCGGTGTCCATGTCGCAGAAGAGGACGCCCTGGGCCTCGAGGTCCTCGCGGTTGCGGTGGAAGACCACCTCGGACTCGTACTGGGCGGTGACGCCGGCGAGGTACTTGCGCTCCGCCTCGGGGATGCCGAGCTTCTCGTAGGTGCGCTTGATGGCGTCGGGCAGATCGTCCCAGTCGCCGACCTGCCCGGAGGTCGGCTTGATGTAGTAGTAGATGTCGTCGAAGTCGAGGTCGGGCATGTTGACCGCGAACCACTCGGCCATCGGCTTGCGCTCGAACCGGGTGAGCGCGCGCAGACGGAAGTCCCGCATCCAGTCGGGTTCCTTCTTCATGGCCGACATCTCGCGGACGATGGACTCGTTCAGGCCCTTCTTGGGCTTGAAGACGTAGTCCTCTTCGTCGGACCAGCCGAGCTTGTACTTGCCGAGGTCGAGGTCGGTGGTGGTCATGAACGCTCCCGAATCGCCGCGCCGGACGCGGTCGATTTCTCCTATCCAGATAGTAACAACCCCCGCCCCGCGACCGGACGGAGGGGCGGCCTGCCTTGCCGTCCACCGTGCCATCCTGGGCGGATGCCCGGAACCACCGACCGATCCCGCCCCGGCGGCGCCGCAGCGAGCGAGGTGCCCGGACCGCCGGTTCCCCCCGCGCCGGCCGGTCGAGCTCGAGGCCCACGGCGACGTCCGGGTCGACGACTGGTACTGGCTCGGCGACCGGGACGACCCGGCGGTGCTCGCCCACCTCGAGGCCGAGAACGCCTACACCGACGCGGTGACGGCAAGGACCACGACCCTCCAGGAGGCGCTCTACGAGGAGATGGTGGCCCGCATCGAGGAGACCGATCTGTCGGTCCCGGTGCGCAAGGGTCCCTGGCTCTACTACGGGCGGACGGTCGAGGGCAGCAGCTATGGCATCCACTGCCGCCGGCCGGTGCACCCGGGTTGGGAGGGCGACCCGCTTCCCGGGGGCCGGGGTCATGCGCCTCCCGACGACGAGGTGGTGCTGATCGACGAGAACCGGCTCGCCGAGGGCCACGAGTACTTCGCGCTCGGCAACCTCGCGGTCAGTCCCGACCACCGCTGGCTCGCGTTCTCGACCGACACGACAGGAGGCGAGCGCTACACGATGCGCTTCGCCGACCTGCTCTCGGGATCGGAGTCGCCGGAGTCCCTCGAAGACACCTCCTACGGGGTCGCATGGGCGAACGACAACCGCACCGTCTTCTACGTGCGGGTCGACCAGGCCATGCGTCCCTATCAGCTCTGGCGGCACCGGGTGGGGAGTGAACCGGCCGACGACGCGCTCGTCTACGAGGAACCCGACGACCGTTTCTATCTCGGCGTCGGGCGGACCAAGGACGATCGGTACATCGTCTCGCGCGCTCCACTCCAAGGTCACCTCGGAGGTACGGGTGCTCCCCGCCGACCGACCCGACGAAGAGTTCGCGGTCTTCGAGCCGCGCCGCCAGGGCATCGAGTACAGCGTCGACCACGACCAGGGCGACTCCTCGGGCGCTCGCGAGCCCCGCTTTCTGATCGTCACCAACGACGGAGCCGAGGACTTCCGCCTGATGGAGGCTCCCGACGCGACACCCTCACGTGCCGCCTGGCAGGAGGTGATCCCGGCCCGCAAAGGCGTGCGGCTCGACGGCGTCGAACCCTTCGCCGCCACCTGGTCGTCTACGAGCGCGAGGAGGGCGAGACCCGGATCCGCATCCTCGACCCGGCGACCCTCGCCTCGCGGCCGATCGGCCAGCCCGAGTCGCCGTCGACGGTCTGGGGCGGGGCCAATCCCGAGTACGACTCGTCGGTGCTCCGCTACGAGTACACCTCGCTCGTCACGCCGCGCTCGGTCTACGACCTGCCGCTCGCAGGGGGCGACGCCGTGCTCCGCAAGCGCCAGCCGGTGTTGGGCGGACTTCGACCCCGGCGACTACCGCACCGAGCGCCGCTGGGCGAGAGCCGGCGACGGCACCGAGGTCCCGATCTCGCTGGTATACCGGCCCGACCTGGTGGCCCAGCCCGGCGTTGGCCCTCCGTCGCCCTGTCTCCTCTACGGATACGGCTCCTACGAGGCCTCGATGGACCCGACCTTCTCCTCGCTGCGCCTCAGCCTCCTCGACCGTGGCCTCGTCTTCGCCATCGCACACGTGCGCGGCGGCGGGGAGATGGGTCGGCGGTGGTACGAGGAGGGAAAGCTGGCTGCGAAGCCCACCACCTTCACCGACTTCCTCGCCTGCGCAGGCAGCCTCGTCGCCGAGGGATGGACCACCCCGGCCCAACTCGTCGCCCGAGGTGGAAGCGCAGGGGGCCTGCTCATGGGGGCGGTCGCCAACCTCGCGCCCGAGCTGTTCCGGGCGATCGTCGCGGAGGTGCCTTTCGTCGACTGCCTGACCACCATCATGGACGAGTCGCTGCCGCTGACCGTCACCGAGTGGGAGGAGTGGGGCAACCCGGTCGCCGACCCCGAGATCTACCGCGTCATGAAGTCGTACTCCCCCTACGACAACGTGCGCTCGGGCGACGACCAGGGCATGCCGGTGCGTTACCCGGACATTCTGGCGACCGCGGGATTGACCGATCCGCGGGTCGGCTACTGGGAGCCGGCGAAGTGGGTGGCCAAGCTCCGGGCGGCGAACCCCGACAACCGGGTGCTGCTCAGGACCGAGCTCGGCGCGGGGCACGGCGGCCCCTCGGGCCGCTACGACGCGTGGAAGGAGGAAGCGTTCGTCTACGCGTTCGTACTCGATGCCCTCGGCATCGCGGACTCGGCTCCGGTGCCGCCACCGAGTGCGGCGGGATCAGCCGGCTGACGGCGTCGTGGTGGCCGGTGCCGCCGCGGACGGAGCGGGCTGGAGGGTGGCCGAGAACGGCGTGTGCATCGGCGTCGGGAAGACGACCGGCGTGCCGTCGACGGTCATCGACGCGACGGTCGCGCCGAGCTCGACCGTCGTCGCACCCGTCGCGGGCACCGTTTGCGTACCACCTGCCTGCAGTGTCCCGGTCCAGAGCGTCGCGCCGGTCGCCGCGGCGGTCACGTCGACCCAGCAGGGTCCGCTCGCCGAGATGTCGATGGTGAAGGACGCAGTGCCCACCGAGTAGGTCGCAGATGCCCCCGTCGACGAGGAGGTCAGGGCCACGATCTGCCTCGGAGCGGTCGAGGTGGTGGTGCTCGATCGAGTGTGTGAGTGACCGGCCAGTGCATGGTGGGCGGTGGTCGCGGTGACCGACCGGGCGTGGGTGGTCGGCGTGGTGCTCGGATGGGCGGACGGGTGGCCCCGCCGGCTCCCCACGTACACGAGCGCGGCGAAGGCCACCACCGCCGCGACGACGAGTACGACACCGATTCCTCGCCGCGGCCGCCGGTTCATCGAGTCGAGCGCGACCTGCTCGGCGCGACGCGATCTCGCCGGCATCGATTCCGCGCGGTGTGGCTCGTAGTGGTCCCTCGGGCGGGCCCCGTCGAAGACGAGCGGCTCGGCGCCGTCGGGGAGCTCTTCGTCCCCTTGCGCCGTGACCGGGGGCACCGCACCGGTCGAATCGTGGGTTTCGCCGCGAGCGGCGGGTCGCCGTACGCGTCGTTCGGGCTGCGAGAGATGCTCGAGGGTTCCGAGCGCGCTGTGGTAGCTCCTCACCGACCCGTCGTCTCCGGCGGGACGCATCAGCGCCGCGACCACCAGGGCTCCGACCGCCACGACGACGACGGCCGCCACGAAGATCCACATCGGGTCTATTCAACCCCGGATGGGGAGGCGGTCGGACGGCGGCCCGGAGGCCGGTGATCTCAGATGGCGGTGACCGAGGTCAGACCGCCGTCCACCACCAGGTAGGTCCCGGTGATGAAGGACGCCTCGTCGGAAAGGAGGAAGCGGATGGGCCTGGCGATCTCCTCGGGCGTCGAGATCCGCTGGAGGGGCGTCCGTTCCTCGATCTGCTCACGAAAGCCGGGGAGCTCGAAGGCGGGCTCGAGCATCGGCGTGGCGACCGCGCCGGGGCAGCACCGCGTTCACCCGGAACCCCTCCATCGCGAACCGGTGGGCGATCGACCGCATGACGCCGAGCACGCCCCCCTTCGATGCGCAGTACGCGGTCAGCATCGCGCTGCCGAAGAGTCCTTCGATGGAGGAGATGAACACAGCGGCCGAGCCGGGACCTGCCTCGCGGAAGGGCTCGAGCAGCGCCTTGGAGATCATCGCCGCGCCGCGCAGGTTCACGTTCAAGGTCTGGTCCCACAGCGCGTCGTCGATGAAGTCGACCGACATCGGCCCGGGTACCCCTGCCGCGTGGACGAAGCCGCCCAAAGAGCCGAGGGTGGCGGCGGTCTTCACCACCCCGTCCGCGACGGCGACCGAGTCGGCCACGTCGACGATCGCCCATTCGGCGACGGAACCGTGCGAATCGCGGCAGAGCGCGGCGGTCTCTTCCGCACCCTCGGCGTTGACGTCCCAGATCGACACCGGCCGACCCACCTCGGCGAGCGCCAAGGCGGTGGCCCGTCCGATGCCCGATCCCCCGCCGGTCACCAGCACCCCGGTCGCAGGCGAGCCCAGGCGGTCGGGGAGCCGCGCGGCGGCGCCCGAGGTTTCGGGGAGGTCGGCGATCGAACCGGATGCGCCGGTCTCGCCGGATTCGACGGTCATCGGAGGACCGGGCGGTGATTGCTCACCGCCGAATTGTGTCAGACCGGCAGTCGGCGCACGTACTCCGCGACGGCCCGTGCGGTACTCAGGTCCGCAGCCGCGTCCTCGGCTGCACGGCCGCCGGGATGTCCGCTCGCCGCGGATTGTTCAGGTCGCGCGCCGACAGCACGGGGTCGGTGACCCCCCAATCGGCGCCGATCGCCGGGTCGTCCCACGCCACACCGAGCTCGTCGTCGGGGTTGTAGTAGCTGTCGACGAGGTACCAGAGGGTGAGATCGGTCAAGGAGGCGAAGCCGTGGGCGACCCCCGGCGGGATGAACAGACCTCGATCGTGCTCACCGTCGAGGTCGATCGTAAGGGTGGCACCGTCGGTCGGCGACCCCTGGCGCAAGTCGTGGAGGACGACCCGGGCGGTGCCGCGGAGCACGTACCAGTAGTCGGCCTGATGCAGGTGGTAGTGGAGACCGACCACTGCTCCCGCCTGCTTCTCGGACCGGTTCGCCTGGGTCATCTCCCGCCCGAGGGGGAACCAGCTCCGCCGGTAGGTCTCCGTGAAGCGCCCGCGCGGATCACCATGGAGGTCGGGCTCCACGATGATGACGTCGGCGATGACGTCGGACTCGGTGATGTCGGGCACGCTCGCTCCTTCTCCTCTCACTCCCAGTCCGGTTGGTCGGGGAGTCTCGCGAGCGTGGCGTAGCGGCTTCGGAAGTAGAGCAGCGGCGAACCCTCGGCCGTTCCGAGGTCGAGGACCCTTCCGAGGATCAACTCGTGATCACCCGCGTCATGGACGAGCTCTACCTCGCAGTCGATCCAGGCAATGGATCCGTCGATGACCGGCGAACCGCTCGCCGGCGAGGCCCGCCACGCGACACCTTCGAACTTCTTGCCCGCCGACACCGCGAACCCGCGGCAGAGCTCCTCTTGGTGATCACCGAGAACGTTCACGCAGAAGCTCCCCGAGCGTGCGATCCGCGGCCAGCTGGTGGAGGTACGGGCCGGCGCGACCGCCACGAACGGGGGTTCGATCGAGAGAGACACGAAGCTCTGGCAGGTGAACCCGACCGGTTCGTCCTCTTCGATTCCCGCCACGATGGTCACGCCGGTGGTGAACCTGCCCATCGCCTCTTTGAACTGCTCGGTGTCGAATGGCACCGGTCACGCGGCTCCGAGCTCGACCGTCATCCCTTCGGCGGCCGCAGTCACCTCGACCACGCTGCACTCCGACGCGAGCCGGCGCGAGTGGCTGAGCATCTTGTCGATCTCTCGGTCGGTGTGGGAGGGATCGTGGTGGAACAGGGTCAGCTGGTGCGCACCGGCCTCGCTGGCGACGCGCAGCGCATAGGAGGGAGTCGAATGGCCCCAGTCGGCGAGTGCCCCGTACTCGTCCTCGGTGTACTGGGCGTCGTGGATGACCATGTCCGCGCCGTCGCACAGGTCGAGGACCCCTTGGTCCACGCTCCAGCGGTCGAGCGGCGCCTGATGGTCGGGGATGTACGACGAGTGAGCTCCCGTTCGCCTCGATCCGGTAACCGAGGGTGTGGCCGATGTGAGGCACCGAGCGCGCGGTCACCTTGATCGCACCCACGCCGATGCCGGAGTCGTCGAGATCGTGGAAACGGGTCTCGCCGCGGAAGTCGGCGAAGTGGATCGGGAAGAACGGAGGCTGCACGATCGCCTCGAAGGTGTCCTTCAGGGTCGACCCGGCCTGGGAGGGACCGTAGACGTCGAGGATCGCCCCCGGATCGCGCATCGGGGCGAAAAAGGGCAGACCGAGGACGTGGTCGAAATGCAGATGGGTCAAGAGGGCGTTGGCCCGCAGCGGGAGGCCCGACTCCACCAGCCCCACGTTGAGGTGGTCGCCCAGCGCGCGCAAACCGGTCCCGAGGTCGAGGATCAGCGGTGGCTCACCGTCGACCTCCACCAGGATGCACGAGGTGTTCCCTCCGTACCGGTGCTGCCGGTCGGACGAGCATGGGCACGAACCCCGCACCCCGAAATAAGTGATCCTCACCGGGGAGTCAGGCTAGCCGCGACCCGGTGCGAGGCCCCCGGCTACCCTCCCCTCGGTGGACCAACGGTTCGTGTCGGCCAACGGGGTCGAGTTCGCCTACCTGTGCGAAGGCCCGGCGGACGGGCCGCTCGCGCTCTGCCTCCACGGCTTCCCCGACACCGCCCACACTTGGCGATACCTGCTCCCCCGGCTCGCGGAGGCCGGGTACCACGCTGTCGCGCCCTACCTGCGCGGCTACTCGCCCTCGTCGATCGCTCCGGACGGACGCTACGACCAGGGCACCCTCGCGCTCGACGCCTGTGCCTTGCACGGGGCGCTCGGCGGCACCGGCGACGCGGTGCTGATCGGTCACGACTGGGGGGCCCTCGCCGACCTACACGGCCCTCGCCCACCGGCCCGAACGCTGGCGAAAGGGTGTGACCGCCGCGGTCGCGCCCATCGCATCGACCGGTGAGCGGTTCTTCTCCTTCGACCAATTGCGGCGCAGCTGGTACGTCTTCCTCTTCCAGCTCCCGTTTGCGGAACACGCGGTGGCCCTCGACGAGTACGCATTCATCGACCGGATCTGGGCCGAGTGGTCACCCGGCTACGACGGGACATGGGACGCGGCCCAAGTCAAGAAGGCGCTCGCCACCCCCGAGCACCTGGCCGCCGCGATCGGGTACTACCGGGCGATGTTCGCCGGTCCGCCAGAGGATCCGACGGCCGCGGCGGCCCTCGCCGCGAGCGCGCACCGTCGCGCCCCAGCCCGTCCTCTACCTCCACGGCGCCGACGACGGCTGCATGGGCGATCGAGACGATCGGCCCGGTCACCGACCACCTCGGACCCGGATCGGAGATGGCCGTCATCGGGAGGGCGGGGCACTTCCTCACCGTGGAGCAGCCCGACGAGGTCAACGACCGGATCCTGAGCTTCCTCATCGCGTAAGGGACACCGGAGCGGGTCCGGTCAGGTGGCCAGCCGCAGCGTGCCGGGCGGGTCTTCGACCACCAGCCCGTCCGCCAGAAGGGTCGCGACCACCCGACCGGCGCGTTCGGCGTCGTCAGACCACCCGAGCGCCTCGCCTGCCTCTTCCGCCGGCAGCGGCCGGTCGCGCAACGTGTCGACCAGCCGGCCGCGGCCCTGACGATCGGACCCGTCGAAGGCCGACTGCACACGCGAGGCACCCGAGCCGAGCCCCGGGCGGGATCCGGCGCGACCCGCCCTCGCACCGACCACCGGCAACGACGGCGGACCGGGCAGGCGGTACAGGCCGGCGCCGGGGTGCACACCGTCGCCCCGAGGTCGAGGAGCGCCTGGCCGAAGTGCCAGCCTCCGCCCGAGGGGACCATCGCGTCGACCAACGCCTGGGCCTCGACGCGCCGGAGCGACCGGCCGGCTGCCGCCCTCGCGAGGACCCGCCCGGCGTTGGTGTCCACCACTCCGATCGTCGCGGTCGAACGCGAACGCGAGGACCGCTCGGGCAGTGTAGGAGCCGACGCCGGGCAGTGCCTCGAGCGCCGACAGGTCGTCCGGCACCCTTCCCGCGTGCTCGGTCACGATGACCTGCGCGGCGAGATGGAGGCTCCGTGCACGGCGGTTGTAGCCGAGGCCGCGCCAGGCACCGGAGCACCGCGTCGAGGGGTGCTGCCGCGCACGTCGCAGGGGTCGGGAAGGCAGCAAGGAAACGTTCGTAGGCCGGGACGACCCTTCCGACTTGGGTCTGCTGGGTCATGACCTCGCTGACCAGCACCGCCCACGGGTCACCGGTGGACCGCCACGGCAGGTCGGGCCGGCGCGACGAGGCGCCGTCTCCGACCCCCCACGCGGTGATGGCCCGGCCGAGGGACCTGAGCTCGCTCCCCCGCCGGATCCGGGTCGCGGCCGCGACCCGGGCCGCGACGCGGCCGGGCTCACTCCCAGACGTCGTCACCGTAGGGACGCCGCCGCGCCGGCGCGGCGTCTCGCTTCCAGACCATCACCTTGCGGCGGAAGAAGCAGACCTCCTCGCCGCGCTGGTTGAACGCCTTGGTCTCGACCGTCACCACGCCCCGGTCGTCGCGTGAGCTGGACGCGACCTTGTCGATCACCTTGGTCTCCGCGTAGATGGTGTCGCCGTGGAAGGTGGGTGCTCGATGGACGAGGGACTCGACCTCGAGATTGGCGATCGCCGAGCCGCTCACGTCCGGCACGCTCATCCCGAGCGCGAGCGAGTACACCAGGTTGCCGACGACGACGTTGCGACCCTGGACCGTCTCGTTCTCCGCGTACCAGCTGTTGGTGTGCAGCGGGTGGTGGTTCATGGTGATCATGCAGAACAGATGGTCGTCCGCCTCGGTGATCGTCTTGCCCGGGCCAGTGGCGGTAGACGTCTCCCGGCTCGAAGTCCTCGAAGTAGCGGCCGAAGGGACGGTCGTGGATGGTCATGAGAGTTGGTGTAGTACGCGTACCGACGCGCCGTCCAGCAACCACACGGGACGAGCGCTCAGTCGCGTACCAGAGTGGGGCGTGTGGTGAACCCGAGCACCCAGTCGGGGTGGGACTCGCCGTCGATGGCCATTCGCCAGGTGTAGCGGGTGCCGGGGGCGAGCGGCAGCGGGCCGAGGTTGACCGCGAGCGCCACGTCGATCGGCGAGCCCTCCGGCACGCCGGAAGGACGGCCGACCGTGAACTCGCCCCGCACTTCGACCGGGTGTTCGCCGTCGGGCGTGTCGACCATGACCGGCCGACCGTCGGCGTCCTCGAGGAAGAGCTCCCAATGATGCGCGGACTCCGCTTCGTGCCACCCCACGTCGATCTTGAGGGCGATGGCCGAAGGCACCGGGTCCGGACCCGTCATGCTCCATCCGCCGCCCAGCACGTAGAGCTTCCCGTCCGACACCTGGGCGGCGTCGCACAGCATCATCGTGACCTTCACGGTCGTCGAGGTTACCGGCTCGGCAACCGAGGCCTGTCTCCGCACCCGGGCACGCCGATAACGTGCTCCCATGGAGCTGCGGACCCTGCGAGACGACGTGTACCGCCGTCCACTGCTCACCGCGCTCGAGCGGTTGGGCATCGGACCCGGCTGGACCTGTGTCGACGTCGGCGCGGGCGGCGGGGACGTCTCGGTCGCCCTCGCCGAGATCGTCGGCCGCGAAGGGCGTGTCTACGCGGTCGACAGCGACCCCCGCGACCCGCGACGAGGTGGCCGCGGCGGCGGCCGCGCACAGCCAGGTGCTCGCCATCACCCAGGCGGGCGAGGACCTCCGCCTCCCCGAGCAGGTCGACCTCGCCTTCTGCCGCTTCCTGCTCCTCCACGTGGTCGACCCCGCTGGTGGTGCTCGCCCGGATGGCCAGTGCGGTGCGTCCCGGTGGATGGGTGGTGGCGCAGGAGCCGATCACCAGTGCGGGACGGATCGGCGGTCGGCCGTTCAGCATGCCCGACGCGCGCCATCCCGACGTCGGCGCGCTCCTCCCCGTCACTCGCCCGTGACGCCGGTCTCCTCACCGTCGACGCGTGGGCCGAGGCGCCGGCGGGTGCCGGGCCGGGGCCGGTCGCCGACTACCTCGAAGCTGCGTCACCGAGGTCGATCCCGGACCCGAACCGGTGGTGCTGCCACCGCTCGTCACCGTCGTCGCCCAGGCGCCGGCCGGCTGACCGAATCCCGATCGGCCGTCCTCTCCGCGTACGACGGCGCTCGATCTCTCCGCCCGCAACGATGGCGCTCGTCGACGCTCGGTAACCTTGGCCGGTGACCCTCGACCGAACCCTCCGAGCCGGACCTCGGGCGTGCCGCCGAAGCCCTCGCGGCGCACGATCGGTCGTCGACTCGGGTGTCGCCGCGTTGGCGGACGGCCGGGGGCCCCGACGTGGCCCAGGTGCTGGCCTACGACGTCGCCCACGCCGCGGCCGCTCTGCGTACGGCGCAGGCCGCACTCGCCTACGGCGAGCACGGCGACCTCGAGGCGCGTATCGCCTGCGCGTTCGTGGCCGACGTGCTCGCCGATCTGATCGCCCGCACCGCCGGACGCGTCGGGCGCCTGGGGCATCGATCGCGCCTGGGTCGACCGGGTCGACGGCGTGGTGACCGCCTACCGCGACCCCCGATTCCTCGCGCCGCTCGCGACGACCGAGGGGTCCCGCCACCTCGACCCCGACTTCGAGCTGCGTGCGGGAGACCTTCCACCGCTTCGCCGAGGAGCAGATCCGGCCCCGGGCGGAGCACATCCACCGGGCCAACACCGACATTCCCGAGGAGATCATCTCGGGAATGGCCGAGATGGGCGCGTTCGGGATGTCGGTGCCCGAGGAGTACGGGGGCTTCGCCACCGGGGGCGAGGCCGACTACATGGGCATGGTGGTGGCGACCGAGGAGCTGTCGTGGGGCTCGCTCGGCGCGGGCGGCTCGCTCATCACCCGGCCGGAGATCCTCACCCGGGCGATCGTGCACGGCGGGACCGAGGAGCAGAAGCAGCGGTGGCTGCCGAAGCTGGCCACCGGCGAGGTGATGGGCGCGGTCGCGGTCACCGAGCCGGACTTCGGCTCCGACGTCGCCGCGATCGTCACCGCGGCGGCACCGACCGAAGGCGGCTGGCTGTCAACGGCGTGAAGACCTGGTGCACCTTCGCCGCCCGGGCCGACGTGCTGATGCTGCTCGCCCGCACCGACCCCGACCGATCGAAGGCGCACCGCGGGCTCTCGCTGTTCGTCGTCGACAAGCCGCGGGGCGACGGTCACGGCTTCCTCTTCACCCGAGGACGGTGCCGGCGCGGCACGCCCGGCCGGGAAGATGGAGGGTCGGGCGATCGACACCCTCGGCTACCGGGGCATGCACTCCTACGAGGTGGCCTTCGAGAACTGGTTCGTACCCGCCGCCAACCTGGTCGGCGGGAGCGAGGGCCTGGGGCAGGGCTTCTACCTCCAGATGCAGGGCTTCGAGAACGGTCGCCTCCAGACCGCCGCACGGGCGATCGGCGTGATGCAGGCCGCCTACGAGGCGGCACTCGACTACGCCTGCGAACCGGGTGGTGTTCGGTGCACCGATCGTCGACTACCAGCTGACCCGCGCCAAGCTCGCCCGGATGGCGGTGCTCATCCAGGCGTCGCCGGCAATTCACCTACGAGGTGGCCCGCCTGATGGCCAAGGGCGAGGGCGCGCTGGAGGCCTCGATGATCAAGGCCTACGTGTGCCGGGCCGCCGAGTGGGTCACCCGCGAGGCGATGCAGATCCACGGCGGGATGGGCTACGCCGAGGAGTTCCCGGTGAGCCGCTACTTCGTCGACGCCCGGGTGCTCTCGATCTTCGAGGGGGCCGACGAGACCCTTGCCCTCAAGGTCATCGCCCGGCGCCTCCTGTCCGACGCAGGAACGCCCCGAACCTGACCCCGCCCGCAGACTGCCGCTGTCGGGTCCGGCTACCGTTGGCCATGTGGAGCATTCGTCGTATGTCCGCCGTCGGTGAACGGCGAGTGCGACGGGTTGGTGGACGCGCTGGCTGGACGGACCGATGGACGCGCTGGTGCCGACCTGTTCGGGGTGGAAGGTCGCCGACCTCGCCGCCCACATCGGCGAGTTCTGCGGCTTTTGGACCCACGTCCTCTGCGAGGGGACCGGGCGACCGAAGACGCCCTTTCGCGAGGCGCCCGACGGCGACGAACGGGTCCCCTGGGTGGCCGAGCTCGCCGGGTACCTGGTCGACGAGCTCGAGGCGACCCCGGCGTCGACGTCGGTGTGGACCTGGTTCCCCTCCGACCAGTCCGCCCGTTTCGTCGCCGCGGCGCTGCGCGAACGAGCTCGCCGTGCACCGCACCGACGCCCAGGCCTCGCGGGGCACCCACACCCCGATCGCCGCCGACCTGGCGGTCGACGGCATCGACGAGGTGTTCGACGTGTTGTTCACCGTTCGCGAGCACCCCGGGAGCCGGCATCGAGCCGGACCCTCGCCCTCCGCTGCACCGACAGCCGAGCGGGCCTGGAGGATCACCCTCGGACCCGACCGGATCGGCGTCGAGCGAACTCGAGTCCGGATGCGCCCGAGTTCGACGACGTCCAACCTGGGCGTGATCGCGACGGCGTCAGACCTCGAGCTCACCCTCTACCACCGGCCGGCGCTCAGCCCGGTCGACATGGACGGCGACTACACGGTGCTCGACGAGTGGCACCGCGACTTCACCTTCTGAGCCCACACCCGCTCCCGCCTCCCGCGGCGTCGCCGATCGGTCCTTGCCGGTCTCAGCCCGCCGAGCGGGTGAGCCCGGCCCGCTCGCCGCGGACGACGAACTTGGTGGCCATCTTCCGGCGACGCCTCGTCGATCATCTCGTCGCCGAACATGACCGCACCCGCGCGGTCGTCCTCGGTCGCCTTGCGGTAGGCGTCGAGGATGTCCCACGCCTTGTCGAACTGCTCCTGGGTGGGTGAGTAGACCTCGTTGAGCACGCGTCACCTGATCGGGGGTGAGCGCCCACTTGCCGTCGTAGCCGAGCACCCGGGTGCGCTGCGAGAACTCGCGCAGGCTGTCGAGCTCGCGGACCTTGAGGAACGGGCCGTCGATCACCTGGAGCCCGTTCGCCCGTCCGGCCATGAGGATCTTGGAGAACACGTAGTTGAAGTGGTCGCCCGGGTACTCGGGGATCGCGACGCCGCCGGTCAGCACCGGCATCTCCATCGACGCGGCGAAGTCGGCCGGCCCGAAGATGATGGTCTCGAGTCGCGGCGAGGCCGCGCAGATCTCCTCGACGTTGATCAGTCCTCCGGTGGTCTCGATCTGCGCCTCGATCCCGATGTGCCCGACCGGCAGCCCGCAGCTCCGCTCGACCTGGGTCACCAGCAGGTCGAGTGCGACGACGTCGGCGGCGCTGCGGACCTTCGGGAGCATCAGCTCGTCGAGTCGGTCGCCGGCATTGCGACGACCACCTCGATCACGTCGCCGTAGGTCCACTCGGTGTCCCAGGCGTTGATGCGGACGCACAGCACCCGGTCGTCCCAGGGCAGGTTCTTGATCGCGTCCGCCACCTTGGCCCGGGCCGCCTCCTTCTCGAGCGGCGCGACCGAGTCCTCGAGGTCGAGGAAGCTCATGTCGGCGGGCACGGTCGGTGCCTTGGCGAGGAACCGCTCGTTCGATCCGGGCGTGGACATGCAGGAGCGGCGGGGCATGGTACGGGTGCGTTCGGACATGGCTGCGATGGTACGGCCCATTCCGGGTCGAGCCAAACGTGTCCGGGCCGGCGTCAGCCCCGGTGCCGAGGCGGGCCGGTCGAGCTCGATCTGGGTCTGCAGGTCCTCGGGCGTGAGCTGCTCGGTCGAGCAGCCGGTCGAACCTCGCACGGATCGCCGTGGCACGAACGCGCGGCACAGCGGGAGGCCCTCGACGTAGCAGGTGAGGTAGGCGCGCCAGGTCGGATGGGTGAGGAATTCGACGGCCTTTGCCGCGCGCTCGGTCGGCAGCAGCCCCCAGCGGGCCACCTCGGCGACCACCACGTCGGGGTCGGCACCGTCCTCGTGCAGGCGGAAGGCGGCGTTCTGGCGCACCGCGCCGAGTGCCTCGCCGGCCTCGGCCACCGCGGCGACGGTGTCGGCGTCGTAGCGGATGCCGAGGGGACGGAGGTGCTCGGCCACCTCGCTGTTCGGGACGCCGGCCCATGACCACCTCGAGGCCCAGGTCGGCGAGGCCCTCGGCCAGGAGGCACTGCGGGCGTGCCGACGAGGAAGATCGACTCCTCCCACCAGTGGCGGCGGCGGACCAGGCCCGACCTCCTTGCGGGTGTGCTCGGTGTGATGGCCGGGGTAGGACTCGTGCGCGACCAGGTGGGCGAGACCGATCGAGAGCACCGGCAGGTCGGTGTTGACCGCCACCCGGCTCTGCAGGTCTCCGAGGTAGTAGTTGAAACCCGCCCAGGGACGGTCGGTGACCAGCTCGAACTCGACGCGCTCGCCGTCGGGGAGACCGAAGCGGCGATCGGGTGCGCTCGCGCAGGTCCTCGGCGAGCGAGTCGATCGCGCCGCGGCAGCAGGTCGACCGGCACCGCGTGGGACTCGCGCCACGCGACGAGACGGTCGGCGAGCGGACCCGACCCGGGCAGCACCTCGTCGAGGCGCCGGTGCGCGTCGACGAAGATCTCCTCGTCGGCCCGGGTCGGACGCACCCCGTAGCAGGCCTCGACCTCGTCCGCGTAACCGAGCGACTCCCCCGCCAGTTTCCTCGCTGTGGTGAGGAGACCCCGGACCTGCGCGTGCAGCCAGTTGCGACGACGGGACGCGGCTCCCTGTTCCTCTGCCGGGGGCGACTCCACCCCTTCGAGGGGTTCACCCGCGTCGATCGCGGCGAGCAGCCCGCGGGCAGACGCAACGAGTTGCTCGGGATCCTGCACGGGCTCCGCGTCGACCGTCGAGGCGAGTGCACCCGGTCCGTAGTAGGCGTCGACCAGCCCGTCGACGTGGCGTCCGATGCGGAGACCGAGGACGAGGTACGACTCGACGAGACCTGCTCGGTTCTCCACGGTCACTCGTTGCTCAATGAACGACCGACGTCGCGAGGGGCAGGTCCATAGACCACGACCCTATTGGTCCGCGATCGGTCGTTCCGCGATCGGGAGTCATCCGTCGTGAGAAAGCTGCACGTTGCCCCTCCACGCGCACCGTCGACCCAATGTTGACACTGGTGTTGACACTGGTGTTGCCGACGGCCGGTTCGTCCTTCGCGAATACTGCCGTCAACGCTTGAGCGCGCAACTTGAAATGCGCAGGTGGCAAGCACCGTCGATCACAGTGTCCTTGTAGGCGGCGCCGGTATCGACTAGACAATTCGCCCGATGACTCTCGCCGAGCTGTCCTCGACGTCAGAGCCAGTCACCGGCAACGCCGGTCGAAGGAAGCACTCTCTCCGACCCCTCGCACTGCTCGGTCTCGCGGCCAGCTCTCGGCTGCGGCGACCTTTGCCCTCTCCGCGTCGTTACCGGCATCCGCCGACCAGATCTCCGATGCAAAGTCTCAGGCCGCGGCCATCAACTCCAAGATCCAGGCGATCGACGCACAGCGCGAGCAGCTCACCGGGCAGGTCACCCAGGCGGACTACCAGCTGTCGCAGCTGAAGGACCAGATCGCGGCCGGCCGAGGCGCAGATCGTCAAGGACCAGGCGCAGGTGAACAAGGACCAGTCGCAGCTGCGCACTCAGGCGATCAGTGACTACGTGTCGAGCGGCACCTCGAACCAGGTCACCCAGATGTTCACCTCGAACGTCAACACGAGCGGCATCCGCTCGGAGTACAGCTCGATCGCAACCGGCAACGTCACCGACACGATCGACCACCTGCACACCGCACAGGCCCAACTGCAGGTGACGCAGACCGCGCTGGTCCAACACCAGACGCAGGCCGCCGCCACGCGCAGCTCGTTCGTCGGGCGCGGAGAACCAAGCAGCCTCTCTCGCGAGCCAGTACCAGTCCACGCTCAACAGCGTGGACGCCAACATCCAAAAGCTCGTCGAGCAACAGCAAGCCGCGCAGGCCGCGGCGGCGAAAGCCGCTCAGACCGCAGCCTTCAACGCGAAGGTTGGCAGCCGCGCAGACCGCGCAGGCCGCAAACCGCCCGCACACAGTCGAACTCCGGAGCGGTGGTTCTCGGGCGGCGGTGGTAGCGGTGGCGGTGGCTCGGGTGGCGGTGGTGGTGGGGTGGCGGTGGTGGGTGGCGTCTACTGCGTTGTCCTCGCGGCGCCTCCCCCGACAGCAGCCGGCGCCGCTGGGGCCGTCCAGGCCGCTGAGAGCCAGATCGGCGTCCCCTACGTCTGGGCGGGCGAGCCCGAGGCTCGCCGGGAGACCCGGGGCTTCGACTGCTCCGGGCTGGTCGAGTGGGCGTATGCCCAGGTGGGCATCGGCCTTCCCCACTTCTCAGGCGCTCAGTACGCCGACACCACCCACATCCCGTTCGCGGACATCGAGCCCGGCGATCTCCTCTTCTACGGACCCGGCGGTTCGGATCACGTGGCGATGTACGTGGGCGGGGGTTCCATGATCGAAGCTCCCTACACCGGCGCATCGGTCTGGATCACCGGCGTCCGCACCGACTTCGCCGGCATCGGTCGCGTCGCCTGACCGCATGCTGGCGCGTCCGCGCGGTCAACGTTGGTCGTGTGCGGTGAGCTCGTTCGGCGGCAGTTGACCTGGGGCCCCTTCCACCCGCGGGCCTGGAGGGCGGGCGAACCGGAACGGCAACGGCTCACGACCGGCCTGGATCACCATCGCGAGTCCGGACTCCTCGCCGGTCAGTCGCTCCACGACCGCCTCGGCCACTGCAGCGGCGTCGATGAGAGGAAACCCGCTCTCCTCGAGCACCTCGCGCATGTCGCCGACCATCGGCGTGTCGACCAGGCTCGGGCAGACCGCATTGATGGTGATGTGGCGCTCGGCGAGCTGGGGAACGAGGGACCGCACCAACCCGACGACGGCGTGCTTTGTCAGGCAGTAGATCGGGTCGGGCGAGAACCCGATGAGCCCGGCCAGCGATGCGGTTGCCACGATCGCACCCCCGCCTCGCTCGGTCATCGCCGGCAGCAGCGCTCGGACCCCGAAGACGACCCCGTCGACGTTGGCTCCGAGGGCCCGTGCGGTAGATCTGGTCGGTGAGCAGAGTGATGTCCGGTTCGCCGGTCGTGACTCCGGCATTCAGGTGCGCGAGGTCGATGCCGCCGAAGCGAGAGACCACTTCGTCGACGACGCCCGGCCACTCGTCGGACTGGCCGACGTCGGCCTGCAGGCCGATGCCCCCGACGCCGGCAGCCGCACGCCTCGCCGCAGCGCCGTCGAGATCGACCACCGCGACCTCTGCTCCGGCAGCTGCCAACCGGCCGACGGTGGCGAATCCGATGCCCGAACCGCCGCCGGTCACGACGACCACCTTGCCCGCAAGGGACTCCATCGGCACCCCCATCTGTCGACTCGGCCGAGCCCGGTGGTCGGCGGGCCGCCATCACCCTACCGGGCAGGTGCGGCATACTGGTGAGGCGTCGACCGCGTCCCGGAACGGGAGCCCAGTGACCGTCAGACCGACCCGTCCATGAGACCCATCCCCGTCGCGTTCCACATCTGGTTCCTCGAGATCCACACCTACGGGATCGGACTCGCCCTCACCTTCTGGTTCGGGCTCCGCTATACGGAGCGACGGCTGCGCGCAGCCGGCTATCCCTGGCGCTGGGTGACCGGGATGTTCCTTTGGGTCGTGTTGGCCGCGATCGTCGGCGCCCGCGCGCTGCACGTCTTGTCGAACCTGACGGGCCCCACGGGCTACACCCACCATCCCGGGCAGATCTTCTCGATCTGGCAGGGCGGTCTCTCCTCGTTCGGTGGGCTCCTCTTCGCGGTCCCCACCGCCTTGGTGATCGCGCGGCGGCGATGCCCGGAACTGCCCCTGCTGCGCTTCGCCGACTTGATGGCGCCGGTGCTGATGGCCTGTTGGGGGATCGGCCGCCTGCTCGGCCCACAGCTGATGGTCGCGGGCGGCGGCCACCCGACCAACCAGTGGTTCGGCATGTACTACGCCGGCCAGGTCGGCAAGCGCCTACCGGTCCCCATCTTCCAGGCGATGGAGGACTTCGCCATCTTCGGCGTCCTCCTGCTGGTCGAATGGTGGTTGCGCTCCGTCGCGCCCGAGCCCGCCCCGATGGAGGTCCCCGAGCTGGAGCTGGGCGCCACCCCTCCACGAGACAGGGGACCCGAAGGGGAGGCGAGGACCGGGACCTGGGACCCGACGACCACAGCGGCCGCCCGAGCGGTCCGGGCGTCGCTGCCCCCAGCGGGGATCGTGCTCGGGGTCGGAATGGTGTTGTGGGGCATCGAGCGTTTCCTCGACGAACACCTCTGGCTCGGCGAGGACGGACATCTCGGTTCGCTCCTCGTCCAGATCGCCGGCATCGCACTCGTCGTGGCCGGCGTCGCGCTGCTCGCCTCTCGGTACGGCCCGCTGCAACGCTGGCGGCGGGGCGAATGGGTCGACCCCGGACCGACCGGTAGTGCCGGCGACCGGGCACCCGAGGCGGAAGCCGCGGACGGGGACGACGGCGGTGAAGGCGAGACTGGCGACAAGGCCCTCGATGGCCCGCTTCTCGCGCAGGTTCCGGTGACCCAGGAAGAGCCCGCGGGCTAGCGCCTCTCTGGCTGCCCCACCACCAAGGGTCCCTCGGTGGTGGGCCGGTCGGTGCCGGTCGACGATCTCGAAGCGAGGGCCGCCGCAGCCAGCACCCCCCCGACGATCAGCCCTGCAGGTGGCCAGACGGTTGCCGCGACCAGCGCCGCCGCTCCGATCTCGACCCCGACGACCATGGTCCGCGCGTCGAGGCGCCGCGGCCGCAAGGCGTCGGTGGAACGCGAGGAGCTCCGGGCTCGCGGTGATCGAGTGGGTGAGGAACACCGCGAGCCCTCGCACGAGACCGAAGCAGGCGCCGACGGCGAGCGCCGCGACCGGATTCATGGTCAGCGCGGCGAAGACCACCGTCAAGTAAACCGCGGCGCGTGGTGATGTAGGTCGCGAGCCCGACGCCGATCTGCCAGCCGAACCCCGCGCCGTAGACCCACGGCCGGAAGTGGTCGAGCCATCGTTCGTTGACCTGCCGACGATGGATCGGCAGGCTCAGCCCGAAGACGGCCAGGTCCGAGAGCGCCGCGACCGACGCCGCTCCCGCTGCGAGAACTCCGAGCCCGAGCGGGGAGGGTCCGAGCGCGCGGACTCCCGCCGCGCACAGTGCTGCCACGCCTCCGAGGGTCAGCCCCCCTGCGGTGGCGCCGGCCACGAACCAGCTCGCGGTCGCGCGGTAGGAGTGGCCCTTTGCCCGCTCGCTCAACGGAGTGATGGTCGAGAGCATCGAGAGTCCACACGGCGACCAGGTGGAGCGCACGGCCGCGGCGAGTGCAACCAGTCCGGCGACGAAGACGAGAAGGGTGGTCATGATCCTCCTTGGCTACGCGGTCGTGAGGACGGAGGCGGTGGATGCGCGTCGCATGTCAGACAGGTGATCCGAGGAAGGGGACATCGAAGGAGAACACACCGCCGTCCTGGGCGACGAACCAGTATCCGTGCCCGGTGGGTCCCGCAGCCATCCCCACGATCGGACGGTTGAGCGGCTGTCCGCCCATCGAGCCGTCGAACGGCGCGTCGCCGAAACTGAAGATCCCTCCGTCGGCTGCGACGGTCCAGTAGCCCTCGCCGGAGGGAGTCGGTGCCATCCCGACCATCGGGGCGTTGAGCGGCTGTCCACCCATCGAACCGTGGAAGCCGGCGTCGCCGAAGGCGAAGATGCCGCCGTCGGCTGCCACGAACCAGTAGCCCCGACCGGTGGGAGTGGACGCCATGCCGACGATCGGTCGATTGAGCAGATGCCCGCCCATCGAACCGCAGAAGGGCGCGTCGCCGAAGCTGAAGATCCCTCCGTCGGCTGCGACGGTCCAGTAGCCGTTGCCCGAGGGAGTCGCTGCCATCCCGACCATCGGGGCGTCGAGGGGCTCGCCGCCCATCGAACCGTAGAAGGGCGCCCCGAACGCGAAGATGCCGCCGTCGGCGGCGACCAGGTAGTAGCCGCCGGTGGCCCGCTCGGCGACTCCCACGATCGGCTGGTCGAGCACGGCGCTCGACTCGTCTCCCCCGAAACGGAAGTCCCCGAACGTCAGCACCTTGCCGAAGGAAGTCGCGATCGCGTAACCCTGCGCATCGAGACTCGGCGCCATGCCGACTACCTGACAGTTGGTGAGGGGCGAGTCGCACGGGGCCGGGGGCGGTGCCGGGGCCGCGGGGGTCCAGCAAGGCTCGTTCTGCTCGGCCGTCGAGTTGTCGACGGCGACGGTCGTCGTGCAGGTCGGGTCGACCTGCCACGGCGGGATGCAGGCGACGACCCGGCAGAGGATCCTGCCCACGCAGGCGATCTGCTGGTTGCACTGCCCGTAGCGGAACTGGAAGCAACCGGTGACGAACGAGTCACAGCCCGCAGGCCCGCACCCGCACTCCGTCCCGTCGCACCCGGTGTCGCAGAACCCCCAGCCGTTCCCGCACCCGGTGCCGCACTGGCACGACCCGTGACAATCCATGTAGTAGCGCGGACCTCCGCAGTAGGAGGAGTTGTCGGCCTTCCACCACCCGCCCAACACCGACCCGGACGGGCAGTAGTTGTAGCCGCCGTTGATCGAGCAGCAGAACTCGGAGAAGCCGGCACAACACATGGAGCCACAGCCGCAGTCCGCGCTCCCGCACGTGCAGATCTGCCCGTACGCCGTCCCGGGCCGGAGCACCAGGTCGAGTCCGGAGCCGACGGCAACCGCGCTCCCGGCGAACGCGGAGCGGTTGATGAAGCTCCGACGTGAGAGTTTCGACTCGAGGAAGCCCGCGGCACGGTCGGTCAGCGTCATGTCCGCCTCGCCGAATGTCGGGGGATCCCGAGCAGCCGCCGGACCGCCTCGACCTGCGCGAGCCTCGACATCGCCAGGTACGCGAGCCAGGCGCAGAGCGCACTCGACGCGATGAGCGGCACCCCGTCGAGCGGCTGCGCCGCGAGGAGCGCACCCAGAGATGCCGGCAAACGGGCGACCGCGACCGCCGAGGGCCGCCAGACCGAGGACCAGGTCGATCACGACGTGCACCGCGGTGGCGGGCGTGTCGGGAGTGCCGAAGCAGCCACAACTGGCGATCGCCCCGCCCCGGGCGCGGATTCCGATCGTGACGCCGGCGAAGGCCAGGTAGGACGCGGCGACCAGTGCGGCCGTCCCCGATCGCGGGGCCGCGAGTGCGATCACACCGAGCGCGGCCTCGGCCACCGAACCCACCCGTACCACGATCCGGACCCGCCGCTGCGGGAACGGGACGAGCTCCCCGAGCGCACCGCGCGGTGTCGGCGGGGTGCGCGGCTTTCGCAAGGCCGGCTGCGACCAGCAGCGCACAGGCGACGAAGTAGAGGCCGATCAGTTCCATCGCGCGCCCGGTGGGAGGAGGGCCGGCAGGTTCGGGGCGATGGCAAGGTTGGTCAGCAGCGCGTTCACCCGGGGCACCAGCGCGTTCCGCGAACGCGTGGCTCCCGAGTACCACGTAGAGGGTGAAGGCCCGTCCCGACTCGGTGAAGAACCACTGGGTGCCCGACTGGCCGCCGAGGCCGCGACGGAGCACGTACGGAAGGAAGTCCGACGGCGAGAGCGAGCGGGGCATGCCCTGGCGCTCGAAGAGGGGTGTACCGACCGCCTCCGGGCCGTACTCGAAGAGCGTCGAGAAGACGTCCCCGGCACTCATGAGGGTCACCGCGCCGGCACCGAAATCACCGACTTCCGCCGGTAGCGCGAAAGTGGCGAACTGTGCCACCGGGCGCGCCACCTCGTCGCCCGAAGACGGCCGCACGAAGATCCGCCCCTCGAACCCACCGGGGAGAAGTGCCTCGATCCCGTAGGCGCGTATCGTCGCCACGTCAGCCCGTGCCCTCGGGCCGGCCCGTCCCACCCTTTGCCCGCGGTCGATCGGGTTCGAAGACGTCGGCGAGCGACGTAGGGTAGAGACTCGGGTCACCGGGCATGATCCCGGCCGCCGGTCAGCTCCCGGTCGTTCGCCTGCTCCCGCTCGGGTCCGTCGAGTCCTTCCGCAGTGGTCCTGCCTCTCGTCCGTGCCGGGGCGGTCTCGCGGTCGCGCGCACGAGCCCGACGCACCAGGTCGGCGATCTGTGCGAAGTGCTGCGCAACCCCCTCGCCGATCCGACGTCCCGCGCGCCCGTCGACGAGCACGAAGAAGGGTGATCCCGGGACCTCGTAGTCGTTCCACGCGTCGCTGGACATCACGACCGGAACGCCGGGGGGCGCGAGGGAGTCGGAGCTCTGCGGTGATCTCGAACTCGGGTCCCTTGGTCACCACGACGGTCCGCACGCCTTCGAGCAGTGAGAGCTGGTCGGGCCGAGCGAGCGCGCCCCAGAACCCCGCACAGGTCGTGCAACCCGACGACAAGAACGCGAGCAGCGTGAGGTCTCCGGCCTCGGCGGGAGCGAAGGCGAGTGCGTCGCCGCTCGGGGTGGTCCCTCCGATCGAGGGGGCGGACACCGAGTCCCGTTCACCGGGAAGCGGCGGCCCGATGGTCATCGGCACCGCATTGCGCGACCCCGCAACCGAACCGCTCAGTGATCCGAGGCTGCCGTCGCGCGTGCACGGGAACCGACGGATCCCCGACGCCGACACCGAGATCGTGCAGCGCCTTCAGGATGTCGGCGTGACTCCGCAGCAGGCCCGCGACGAGCACCGCGAGGAGTGCGACCACGGCGCAGAGAACGACGGCAAGAGCAACCACGCGACACCTCCGACCTTGTGGCGACGGTTGCACGTCCACGACACCGCCGCTCGCGCGGCCCATGCTACGGGAAGGCCACTGACGATCCGCAGCAGGGTCACGGGTGGGCGAGGAAGTGGCAGGGGTGCAGCGTCGGTCGGACCGGGAAGGTTGCGACTCGCTAGCATCGGCGTGGGCGCCACTCGAGCAGGCTGGGTCCCGAGGGAGCCCGCCGTCACACCCTGGGGGAACCGTGCGACGCGTGCAGTGGACGAAACCGGCGAGCTCTGATCGTGTCCCTCGCTGCGCTGATCGGCTTGTCCAATGCGTGCTCGTCGGCGGCCACGTCGCTCGAGACGACGACCGGCCCGAGTGTTCCCGCGGCGAACGCGAAGGCAACCTTCGCCGGTCACGGTTCGATCGGACAGGCCTATGCGGTGGGTGCGGTGCCGGGCACCCACCTCCTGCTCGCCGATTCCGCGGGCGTCGAGGTGGGGAGCGGGAACGCCGACGGGCTGGGGAGCCTGATCCTCCGGGACGTGGCGCCCGGTGCCGGGTACACCTTCCGTGCGGTCGACCGGCCAGCGGGTGGAGGCCACCGCCCCGTTCCGGGTGCTCTCACCGTCCGACACGCCCCCGGAGTCCCTCTACTCGGGCCAGCACCTCTCGGCCGGTCTCAACTACATCACCATGCGGGACGGCGTGAAGCTGGCCGCCACGGTGCGGCTGCCCCCCGGAAAGACCCTGGCCGACGGTCCGTTCCCCACCGTCATCGAGGAGTCGGGCTACGCCATCGCAGCCCCGCACAGCCTCATCGACGCCGAACTCCATCGCAACGGCGAGTCCGCCTCGGACCCGTTGCTCCCCGACACCGCAACCGCGGTCGGCTCGTTGATCGCGCCCCTGCTCGGCTTCGCCACGGTCAGTCTGCAGATGCGCGGCACCGGATGCTCGGGTGGCGCATTCGATCTGTTCGACCTGCCCACCACCTACGACGGCTACGACGCAGTCCAGATCGTCGCCGGCCAGCCGTGGGTCGCCCACCACAAGGTCGGCATGGTCGGGATCTCCTTCTCGGGCATCTCCCAGATGTTCGTCGCCGGCACCCGCCCGCCCGGTTTGGCCGCGATCGCTCCGATGAGCCTCACCGACGATCTCTACAACACGGGCTTTCCCGGTGGGATGTTCAACTCGGGGTTCGCCGGCACATGGATCGCACAGCGGGTCTCCGACGCGAAGCCTGCACCGCAGGGCGGCCAGACCTACGCCAAGGTGCTCATCGAGCAAGGCGATGCGCAGTGCCTCGCCAACCAGGCGTTGCACGGGCAGACCCAGAACGTCGAGAGCCTGCTCGCAGAGGCCAGTCACCGAGTGCCTTCGCTCTATACGCAGCGGGCCCCCGCCACCTGGGCGAAGAAGGCCCAGGTGCCCGTGTTCGTCTCCGGGGCCTTCCAGGACGAGCAGACCGGGGGACAGTGGCCGGCCATCGTGAGCGATCTCGCGGGCGACCCGCACGTCTGGACCACCATCGTCAACGGCACACACGTCGACTCGCTCGGACCGGGCACCATCACCCGCTGGCTCGAGTTCCTCGACATCTTCGTGGCCGACAAGGTCCCGACTCCCTCCTCGGCGCTCACCACCCTCGCCCCTGAGTTCTACGGCGCGCTGGCGAACGCTCCGTCAGCGCCGCTGCCACCGATCCAGTACACCAACGAGCCGGACGTGGCGGCCGCCCGGGCCGCGTTCGAGCAACAGCCGCGGGTGCGGGTGCTCCTCGACAACGGCGGCGGCAGCGCGGGCGCCGGGGCACTCCAGCCGGTCTGGAGCGAGGACTTCGCTTCGTGGCCGCCCCCGTCGGCACGTGCGACGACACTCCACCTCGGTCCGGCCGGGACCCTCGAATCCACGACCCCCGGTGCGGGATCGATTTCGTTCGAACCCGACCCTTCGGCCCGACCGGCGACCACGCTTCCGCCGAGCGGGAACCCGTGGACCGCCCTCCCGCCCTACGACTGGGCTCCGGTGAGCGGGAGCGACGGGCTCGGATTCGTGTCGGCGCCTCTCAAGAACGACCTGGTGGTGGTCGGACCGGCCAGCCTCGACCTCTGGGTCCGGAGCACGGCGAGCGACACCGACCTCCAGGCCACGGTCTCCGAGGTTCGTCCCGACGGGAAGGAGCTGTTCGTCCAGACCGGCGAGCTACGGGCGAGCGACCGCGCGCTCGATGCCGCCGCGTCGAGCGCCACCCATCCGGTGCCCACCTATCTCGCGTCCACCGCGGCTCCGCTCCCCCACGGCAGATACACCCTCGTGCGGATCCCCATCCTCCCCTTCGGGTACGCCTTCCGGGCCGGATCGACGGATCAGGGTGACGATCACCGCACCCGGTGGTGATCGACCGGTGTGGGTCTTCCAGACCAACCAGACGCACGGCAGCGTGACCGACACGGTCGGGCTCGGCGGTGCCGTGCCGTCGGCTCTGGTCCTCTCGGTCGTGCCGGGCATCACTCCGCCCGACCCGCAGCCGGCCTGCCCGTCCCTCCGTGGTCAGCCGTGCCGGAGCTACGAGCCGGCCGCCAACGGCGGTTGACTCGGCCGCGGACGAAGCAGCCTTCGGGGTCTCGGATGGGGAGTGCTTTCGAGTCGACGACCCGAGTGGCCCCACTCGACGGCGAGCCCGGTCGCTACCGGGCATCGATCGACGAGTCGTGGAACCTGCGCCCGCTGCCGCAGGGCGGGATCGTCACCGCGCTGGCCGTCCGGGCGATGGCCGCCTCGCTCGACCGGCCGGAGCAGACCCTTCGTACGTTGCATACGACCTACCTGGCCCCGGTCGCCCACGGCGACGTGGTGGTCGAGGTCGCCATGCTCCGATCGGGTCGGTCGATGTCACACCTCCGGGCCGAGGTCAGGAACCCCACCGCCTCGCACGGACACGTGACGACGGCCGTGTTCGGCTCCGAGCGCCGGGGGTTCGACTTCGTCGACCTCGACCCGCCCTGCGGCTTCACGCCCCTCTCCGAGTCGCGTTCCTACCGCGATCCGCCACCACCCGGCGCCGACCCGTTCCCGCCGACCCCCTTCTGGGATCGAACGGTGGAGGGTCGGACGGGCATCGGGCATGCGCCCTGGGAGGAGTACCAGCCGGACCGCGCCGAGCACGGCACCTGGTACCACCTCGACGACTCCCCCCGCCTCGACGACGGAACGCTCGATCCGCTCGCACTGATCGTCTTCGCCGACACGATGCCCGGGGCAGTCGGCGAGAAGGTCGGGCGCCGGACCACCGGCTGGTTCGCTCCGAGCGTCGATCTCACCTTCCACCTGCTCGACGCCTGCCGCGCCGACTGGGTCTTCGCCCACAGCCGAGCCCGCTTCGCGGGCGGCGGGTACGCGTCGGTGGATGTGGCGCTGTGGGACTACGGCCCGCGGGGGACCGATCCGGGGCGGTTGGTCGCCTACGCGACCCAGGTCTGCCTCTTCACGTTCGACAGCTGAGGCACGCCGTGCGGCCGACCGGCTCACTCGGCCGGGTCGATGCCGGTGACTCCGCCGTCGGCGACGTGGTGACTCCACGATGTGCCG
Source organism: uncultured Acidimicrobiaceae bacterium (assembly GCA_963784155.1). Classification (GTDB taxonomy): domain Bacteria; phylum Actinomycetota; class Acidimicrobiia; order Acidimicrobiales; family RAAP-2; genus Bog-756. Next base: position 923,831 of record CAWAQF010000005.1, on the reverse strand, counting down.
TCCCAGTAGCGCAGCTGGTGACGCTGAGAGGGATCCGGCGACCACTGTGGCGGCACCGCTTCGACGCGGTCACCGGTTGTTGCCGGCGCGGTCGGCGTCGCCGATGTCGCCGAGCCTCCGAGGCCCGCGATCCACCGGTTGAGCCGGGCGTTCTCGGGTCGAAGATGATCGAGCTCGGCGGTCGCCGCGGCGAGACGTCCTCGCGCGTTGCTGTTCGCGATCGCGAGGACGATCACCCCGGCGACGAGGCCCAGGAAGACGAGGAGCCCGACGACGGCGCCCGCCGTGGAGCTCCGCTGGCAGGTGGTGGCAGCCGGCACGAAGAGCAGGGTGGCGAGCATGTGGCCATGGTAAGAGGCCGCTTCGGAGCGAACGCGGTTCGTCGCCGACGAGAAAGGCGCGGGCTCGGGTCAGTCCTTCGTCGCCTCGAGCGTGTGCAGATTCTCTGTGTTGAAGTATGGTTCAAGTCAATGGGCAGCCCTGCGGATGCCACCATCACCATCACCGAGCTCGGTGGGCGCACCGGCAGGGCGTCGTCCGCACTCCGCTACTACGAGCGCGAGCACCTGCTCGAGCCCTCGGGGCGTCGCGGCGGCCGGCGCGTGTATTCGGCACGCGTCGGTCGGGCAGGTGGCACTCATCGACCTGTTACAGGTGGCAGGCCTCACGATCGGCGAGATCCGGGCGATCGTCGCACCGTCGGGGACGTTCGCCGACGACTGGCGCGAGCAGGCGGTCCGCAAGATCGAGGGGATCGACCGACAACTCCGCGAGCTCGAGCTCGCAAGGTCGATCCTCGAGCACACGATCACCTGTGCGCACGGGGCGCTCGAGGAATGCCCGACCTTCCAGCGCGGGGTTCGCGACCACGCGGCCGGCATGGCGGGTCCCGCCTGGGACGACGAGTGAGCGCGAACGATCGCACACTCGGTCGCGGCAAGAGTTCGCTCCGTCTGCCTCGCGCTTCCGGGGGCGGTCGAGAAGACGAGCCACGGCGCCCCGGCCTTCTTCGCCGGTCGCCAGTTCGTGATGCTCTGGCCGGAGGGCCACCACGAGCACGGATTCCCCCACCTCTGGTGCGCGGCCCCACCGGGAGTCCAGGGGACCTTTGTCCGGTCGGATCCCGATCGCTACTTCCGGCCGCCCTACGTCGGGAACCGCGGATGGCTCGGAGTCCGTCTCGACCGCGGAGTCGACTGGGACGAGGTCGCGATGCTCTGCGAGGACGCGTACCGAACGGTCGCAGCGAAGAAGCTCCTCGCCGAGCTCGACGGCGCGTGAAGGGGGAGGACGGGACGAGGACTCAGGAACCGGGCCGGTCCGAGGCCTTCTCGGCGGCGGCCTTCTCCTCTGCCGCCTTCCGGTAGGCCTCGAGCTGGTCGAGCAGCGGCATGCGTTCCTGTCCGACCGTCGAGTCGAGTCGGGTCGCGATGTCCTCGGGAGTCCACCTCCCGTCGGCGTACACCGCCCGAACCTCACGAGGCTGGTTCCAGACCGCGATCTTCGGGCCGACCGCGGTGTAGACCTGACCGGTCACGTGGCGCGCCCGATCGGACAGCAGGTAGACGACGAGGGGCGCGACGTCTTCCGGATCGCCGTTCTCCGCGAGCTCCATCGGGACGTTGGCCGACATCCGTGTGCGGGCGACCGGAGCGATCGCGTTGGCCGTGACGCCGTAGCGATCGAGCCCCACGGCGGCCGAGCGCACCAGCGAGACGACACCTCCCTTGGCGGCCGCATAGTTCGCCTGGGCGACGCTGCCGGCGAAGGCACCCGAGGTGAAGGCGATCAGGGATCCACCGCCCTGTTGCTTCCGCATGATCGCCGAGGCCGCACGAAAGAGCGTGAAGTGCCCCTTCAGGTGGGTCTCGACGACCGCGTCCCACTCGTCCTCGGACATGTTGAACAGCATGCGCTCGCGCAGGATCCCCGCCACGCAGACGACTCCGTCGATGCGTCCCCACCGGTCCACGCCGGCACCCACGATCTTCTCGCCGCCCTCGAGGGTGGTGACGCTCTCTGCCATCGCGACGGCCTCGCCACCGGAGCCGGTGATCTCGTCGACCACCGCCTCGGCCACTTTGCTCGTCGGGTCCTCTCCGGCCATCGAAACGCCGATGTCGGCGACCACCACCCTGGCGCCTTCGGCAGCCGCGGCCAGCGCCACGGCTCGACCGATGCCACCACCACCGCCGGTGACGGCGACGACTTTGCCCTCGAGGAAATCACCCATTGAGAAACTGCTCCTCCGTCTCGAACGGCTCGATCGCGATCAGGCGCCGGCCCGTGAGGCGCCTGCTGCCCGGCTCCGGTCGACCCCGCTGCGACCCGCGGCTTCCGCAGGGGACCGGAGGTTGACCGTTACGAGAACCTGTTCTAGCGTCCCCCGGCGGTTCGGTGCCACCCGGTCCGGTCGGGGACGGCCGGGAACGGCGCCGGGAAGCGGGCGGCCACCGACAGACCAACCGGTACCATCCGGGACAAGGGGGGACTGATCACATGGGCGATCTCGGATTTTGGGCACTGGCGCACGAGGACCCCGACTATCTCGCGCTGGTCGCCCCGGACGGCACCGAATACAAGGCCGGTGAGCTGCTCGGGAGGGTGAACCAGGTCGTCCACGGTCTGCGGAAGCTCGGCCTCGGCACAGGCGACGTGGTCGCGACCCTCCTGCCCAACGGCGTCGAGATGTTCGAGCTCTACCTCGCCGCCCTCCAGGCGGGCTGGTACATGGTGCCGATCAACCACCACCTGGTCGGCCCGGAGGTCGCCTACATCCTCCGCGATTCGGACGCCAAGGCGTTCGTCGCCCACGAGCGGTTCGCGGAGGTCGCGCTCGAGGCAAGCAAGGAGGCCGAACTCTCCTCGTCGGCCTGCCTGTCGGTCGGCGAGATCGCCGGTTTCGGTTCGTTCGCCGCGATGCGAGACGCCCAGCCGACGACTGACCCCGAAGACCGGACGATCGGGGACGTGATGAACTACACGTCCGGGACGACCGGCAACCCCAAAGGGGTGTATCGACCCCTGAGCGGGCTCTCCCCCGAAGATGCGGCGCTCGGCCTCTCGGGCATCCTCTTCCTGTTCGGAATCCAACCCCACGACGAGAACGTCCACATCGTGGGCTCACCGCTCTACCACACGGCCGTGCTGCGGTTCTCGGGAGCCTCGATCCACCTCGGCCACACCGTGGTCCTGATGGACAAGTGGCTCCCCGAGGAGATGCTCGCACTCATCGAGCGCCACCGAGTGACCAGCTCCCACATGGTCCCGACCCAGTTCCACCGATTGTTGGCCCTTCCCGAAGACGTCCGCTCCAAGTACGACATGTCGTCGCTCCGCCACATGATCCATGCAGCTGCTCCGTGCCCGATCGACGTCAAGTACAAGATGATCGAGTGGTGGGGCAACTCGATCGACGAGTACTACGCCGCCTCGGAGGGAGGCGGAACGCTGGTGACAGCCGAGCAGTGGCTCGAGAAGCCGGGGACCGTCGGTACACCGTGGCCCATCTCCGAGATCGCCGTCTTCGACGACGAAGGGAACAGGATCGAGGAGCCGAACGTCATCGGCACCGTCTACATGTCCATGCAGACCGGTGGCTTCTCGTACCACAAGGACGAGAAGAAGACGAAGGACAACCGGATCGGGACGTTCTTCACGGTCGGCGATGTCGGCTTCATCGACGAGGACGGTTACCTCTTCCTCCGCGATCGCAAGATCGACATGATCATCTCGGGCGGAGCCAACATCTACCCCGCGGAGATCGAGAACGTCCTCCTCGGATTCCCGAAAGTCGCCGACGCCGCGGTCTTCGGCATCCCCCACGAGGACTGGGGGGAAGAGGTCAAGGCCGTCGTCGAGCCGGCCGAAGGCGTCGAAGCGAGCGACGAGCTCGCCGAGGAGATCCTCGAGTACTGCTCGAGCCGCCTCGCGAAGTTCAAGACGCCGAAGTCGATCGACTTCACCGACTCGATGCCCCGGGACCCGAACGGCAAGCTCTACAAGCGCAAGCTCCGCGATCCCTACTGGGAGGGTCGGGAGAAGATCTGACCCCGTCGCGCCGGAATCGGCAGGCGGGACGCGGATCAGAACGGGGGGAGGTCCTCCGGGTCGACCGCGGTGCGCTCGTCGACGGCACCTTGCACGTCCGACGCGGCACCCCTCCGAGCCGCCTCCAACCGGATCGCCTCGCGGATCATCGGATCGACACTCGACGCGTTCCGCTCGGCGATGCCGATGAACTGGACGGGACGGACCTCGATGAAGATGCCCTCCGCCTCGGCGGTCAGGGTCTCCCCGTCGTAGAGGCCCGCCCACGCTCGGATCTTCCGCCCGCTCCTGCCGGTGAGCCGCGCCTCGAGCCGGAGGTCGGTCCGCAGGGGCGTCGGCTTCCGGTAGCGAATGGTCAAGGTGCCGGTCATGCCGGGGTTGCCCGCGGCGATGGTGGCCGCCCCGAGGACCTCGTCGAAGGCCTCGGCGATCACCCCGCCGTGGACGCAGGAGGGTGGTCCTTCGAACTGGAAGTCGAAGTTGACCTCGGCGCGGATTTCGCGGAACCGGCCGTCGTCGCCGCGCACGACCTCGACCCGCACCGGGGGCGAGATCGGGTTCTCCATCCCGATGATGGGGCTGGTCGGGAAGAACTCCTGCGCGGGGCGGGCCGTGTTGGGCACTTGCCGGGGCCGCTTGCCCGGACCGGTGGCGGCCTCCATTCGTGCAGCGACCGACTCGATCGCGTCGACCGCTCGGTCGAGCACCTCGTCGTCGAGCTCGGACGCCACAGTCATCGAGGCGATGGTCCGCATGGCTGCCGACAACCTTCGCCGCGGGTCCGCCTCCGACGCCACCGGCTCCGTCTCCCGGCCTGGGGTCCGCTCGGTCACTTGCGTCGGTAGACGGGAGTGCGCTTCTCTGCGAACGCCTTCTGCCCTTCCTTCGCGTCTTCGGTCGCGAAGATCGGCCACCCGATCTCGAGCTCGGTCTTGAGAGCCTCTTCTTCGGGGATACCCTCGGTCGCCTTCACCGACGCCTTGATGGCTTCGACGGCGAGTGGACCGTTGGCGGAGATCAGCTCGGCGATCTCGAGGGCGACGTCACGAGCGGTGCCGTCGGGCACCACACGCCCGATCAGGCCGATCTCCTTCGCCTCCTGCGCGGAAACCTCTCTCGCGGTCAACAACAGGTCCATCGCCACCGTGAACGGGATCTGCCGCCGGAGTCTGACGGTGGAGCCGCCGAGCGGGAACAGCCCACGGCGCGCTTCGAACACGCCGAACTTCGCGCTCTCTCCTGCAACCCGGATGTCGGTCGCCTGCAGGATCTCCGTGCCACCGGCAACCGCCCAGCCCTCGACCGCCGCGATGAGCGGCTTCTTAAGCGAGTAGTGGCGCAGGAGCGCCTTCCAGTGGAGGTCGGGGTCTTCGGCCATTCGCTGCCGGACCTCGTCGGACCCCGGACCCGACATCGACTTCAGGTCCATGCCCGCGCAGAAGGTCCCACCGGCGCCGGTCAGGATGGCACAGCGGATGTCGTCGTTCGCATCGATCTCCATCCATGCGTCGACCATGCCGACGAGCATTGGCCCGGAGAGTGCGTTCTTCGCCTCGGGCCGGTTCATGGTCACGACTGCGGTCGGGCCGACCCGCTCGAAGATCAGATGCTCGGTGCCGATCACGGTCTCCTCCTTCGGACGGGGCGGTTCTCGTCCGAGTGCGGTCCTCCGGGCCTCCGAAGAGGGCGCGGGCGCACGGCTCGGACGCCGCTTGGTCTGCAGCGGGGTCAGGATTTAGAACGCATTCTACTTTCCACTCCCCCTGTGGGTTCCCGGGGCCAACGCCCCATGGGCCTGACCAGGGAGCCGGCCAGCCGGGCCGAGCTCCAAGCGCCCCTCTGTTGTCATTCCAGGGGGGTGACATCACGTGATGTATACCTACATCACGTGATGTATACCTACATCATGTGATGTAACGCGCCAGAAAGAGTTTCCGGCCGGGCGGGGGGTCGCGGGCGGGCCGCAAGCGGAACCCTCTGGCTCAAGGAGCAGAGAGCGTCTCGGTGATACCGACGACAGGTTGGTTGAGGGTGAGCCCGCCGGTCGAACCCTCGAACGCGGCGTTTCCGAAGGAGAAGACACCGCCGTCGGAAGCGGTGAACCAGTACCCGCTGCCATCAGGGGTCGCGGCCATCCCGACGATCGGCCGGTTGAGCGGTTGGCCACCCATCGAGCCGAAGAATCCCGCGTCCCCGAAGGCGAACACCCCGCCATCGGCTGCGGTGAACCAGTAGCCCGCGCCGTCGGGGGTCGCGGCCATGCCGACGATCGGGCGATTGAGCGGCTGACCGCCCATCGACCCGTAGAACAGTGCGTCACCGAAGGCGAAGATGCCGCCGTCGGACGCGACCAGCCAGTAGCCCGTGCCGTCGGGGGTCGTCGCCATCCCCACCACCGGCTGGTCGAGCCGCAAGGAGCCGGTCGAGCCCTCGAACGTGGCGTCACCGAAGGCGAAGATGCCGCCGTCGGACGCGACCAGCCAGTACCCCTTGCCGTCGGGGGTGGCGGCCATGCCGACGATCGGGCGGTTGAGCACGAGCGAACCGGTCGATCCCTCGAAGGGCGCGTTGCCGTAGGCGAACACGCCGCCGTCGGAGGCGACCAGCCAGTACCCGGTGCCGTCCGGCATGGCCGCCATCCCGACGATCGGACGGTTGAGCGGGAGCGAGCCGGCGGACCCGAAGAAGCCAGCACCGCCGAAGTTGAAGATGCCGCCGTCGGAAGCGACCAGGTCGTAGGCGGCGGTCTGGAGCCCGCAATTGCACGGTCCGGGAGGCGGCGACGGCGGCGGCGGCAGACCGTCGGGACCGTCGAAGGCGTGCACAGCGGTCGCCGAGGGCGCGAGCACGAGACCGTCGGCTGCCGAGGGCGAGGGGAAGCTGGAGGCGGTCGAGCCGATGTGGAAGCTCTGCAGCTGATTCCCGTTCGAAGGGTCGAGGGCGATGAGGTTGCCCCCGCCGATCGACCAGACCTCACCGCCGGCGACGATCGGCGAGCTGTGTGCGCTGCTGGACGTCTTCCACGTGGCGGTGGGCGGACGAGGTGGTCGGGGTCACCGCGGTGATGCCGCCGCTGCACGGGACGTACAGCGTGCCGTTCAGATCGGCGGAACCGCCGTCGGCGAAGCAGAAGCCGTTGGTGAGCGCCACCTGACCGTTGACACCGCCGAAGTGGGACTGGTTCAACACGTAGGCAGTGGTCGACTTACCGACCTCGAAGACAAGGCCGTTCGGCAACAGTGCGGGTGCTGCCGATCCGAGGTCGAGGTCGCTGGCGTTGTCGTTGTACCACTGCGCAGGTGCAAAGGCCTGGAGGAGGTGCATCGAGGGACTCAGCTCGAGCACACCGTCGCTGTTGTCGTAGTGGTCGCTCGAACTGCTGAACGCGCCGTTCCCCGTGGCAAGCCACACGTTGCCGCTGGCGTCGACGGTCGGTGCGGCACCGCCCATCCAGACCGCTCCCTGGCTGTCACCGGTAAGGTTGGACACGGTGAAGACCGCCGTCGGGCCGCCGGTCTCCGGCGTCGACACCACCAGGCCGTGGTAGGTGGGGCAGTCACCGTCGTTCCCACCGAACCCGGCGACGACCCGTCCCTCGTCGAGCGCCAACGACGCCCGCTGGAGCTGGGCCGGGGGATCGGAGCCGGCGGGATCGATGACCTCGTCGAGCTCGACGGCGCCGCTGTAGATGTTGAGCCCGATCAGGTGGTGCGACGCGATCTTGGACCCGGAAACCGCCTCGTCGGCGACGACGAAGATCTCCGAGCGATTGACGTCGACGACCGGGGTGCCCGTGACCCCCACCGTCGGCGCGATGTTGCCGCAGGGGAGCTTCGAGGCGTCGACCGGTGTGGCCACATGGTTGTGCCACAGGACCTGCCCGGTGTTCGCCGCCAGCGCGTAGACCGTGTCGTTCTCCGTCGCGACGAAGACCCTCCCGGTCGCGACGAGCGGCTGACCGTAGAGATCACCGTCGACCGACGTCGTCCACGCGCCGTGCGCGGGGGAGAACTGGTGGCCGGAAGCGTCGACGCCGGTGCGCATCGAGTTCTGGTCGAACGTGGTCCAGTCGGAGATCCTGAACGCGGACGGCCGAGCGGCGGCGGCGCGAACCGGATGGGCGGCCACCAGGGTGGACGGCGCGATCAGGGCCAAGGCGGCGGCGCACGCGAGGGCCCCGAGGAGGCGGACGGGGGTCTGCAGTCGAAAGTGCATCCACCTCTTCTAGCGGATCGGCGAGGGCTCCCGGGGGGATCGCCGGACGAGGGGTGGACCGGGCGACCGAGTGGTCAGATCCGCTCGATGATGGTGCCGGTGGCGAGCGCCCCGCCGCAGCACATCGACACCAGCGCGAGCGAGGAGTCGGAACGCTCGAGCTCGTGGAGCGCGGTGGTGATGAGACGCGAACCGGTCGAACCCACCGGGTGACCGAGTGCGATCGCGCCGCCGTTCACGTTGACCTTGTCCCAGTCGACGTCGTGGACCTTCCCCCACGAGAGCACCACCGAGGCGAACGCCTCGTTGACCTCGAAGACGTCGATGTCGGCCATGGTCATTCCCGCCTTCGAGAGCACGCTCGTGGTCGCGGCGATCGGGCCGTCGAGGTGGTAGTAGGGATCAGAGCCGACCAGGGTCTGGGCCACGATGCGGGCACGCGGGCGAAGACCGCCCTCCTTGGCGCGCCGCTCCGACATCCAGAGCACCGCGGCGGCCCCGTCCGAGATCTGCGAGCTGTTGCCCGCGGTGTGGATGCCCTCGGGCAGGACCGGCTTGAGGGCGGCCAGGCCCTCACGGCTGGTCTCGCGCAGCCCTTGGTCCTTGGTGATCAGCGCCCTCTCGCCTGTCGGCCCGTCGGCACCGACAACCGGCGCCTCGAGCGGGACGATCTCGCGTTCGAAGCGGCCCTCGGCGACGGCGCGAGCCGCCTTGCGCTGCGACTCGAAACCGAGCCAGTCGACGTCGTCGCGAGTGACCCCGTACTTCTTGGCGATCCGCTCGGCAGCACCGAACTGGTCGGGCATGTCCCAGGGGAAGTCCTCGGGTCGCGACCGCCCGGGTCCGTTGAGGGCGTTGGCACCGAGGCCGACCCGGCTCATCGCCTCGACCCCGCACCCGATCCCGACTTCGATGGCGCCCGCGCCGACCAGATTGGCGACGAAGTGGTTCGCCTGCTGGGCCGAACCGCACTGGCAGTCGACTGTCGTCGCGGCGACCTCGTAGGGAAGGCTCTGGCTCAACCAGGCGGTACGGGTCACGTTCGATGCCTGCTCGCCGGCCTGGGTGACGCATCCGCCGACGATCTGTTCGACGTCCCCGGGATCGACTCCTGCACGCTTGACGAGCTCGACCTGCACGTTGCCGAGGAGCTCGGCCGCATGGAAGCCCGACATCCACCCGTTGCGCTTCCCGATCGGGGAGCGGACTGCTTCGACGATCACCGGCTGGGCCATGACGGATCCTTCCTCGAGACGCAGGGGACAGCTTTGGTGCGAGCGACCCGCCCGACCGAGGTGTCCGAGGTCACAGTATAGAACGGGTTCTATTCACTCCCCCTTCCCCTCCTCCGGGCCGACGGATGGGCGGCAATCGAGCCGGCGATCGCGGCCCCGCCGTACGATGTCCCAGGTGAGCCGGTCGACCGCGCCTTTTCCGGCATGAACGTCCTCCTCTTCCTCGTCGGACTGGCCATCGTGGTCCTGACCTCGGCGAGCGTGCTGTTCACCATCGTCCTCCCCCGCGAGCCGCGTAGTTTCCAACGCCTCTCGGCCCTCGCCCTCCGAGGGGTGCAGCTCGCGTTCATCGGGCTCTCCCGGTGCGCCCGGAGCTACGAGGCGAAGGACGCGGTGCTCGCGCCGACCGCTCCGGTCGCGCTGGTCGCGCAACTCCTCTTCTGGGCCGGCCTCTACATCGTCGGCTACGGGCTCCTCCTCGCCGCGACCACCCACGACTTCGGATCCGGACTCGTCCAGGCCGCCGAGGCCGTCTTCACCGTCGGCACGATCGACACGGTGGGGGCCCGCCACACCGCGGTCGACATCGCTGCGGGTGCGACTTGGGTGGTCATCGTCGCGTTGCAGATCGCGTACCTCCCGGCGCTGTACCAGACCTACAACCGGCGAGAGTCACTGGTCGCGATGCTCGAGAGCCGTGCCGGGCTGCCGGCATGGGGACCCGAGGTCCTTGCCCGGCAACAGCTGGTGGGGATCGTCGACACCCTGCCCGATTTCTACGCGTCGTGGGAGCAGTGGTCGGCCGACCTCGCCGAGAGCCACACCACCTATCCGGTGATGCTCCTGTTCCGCTCGCCCCAGCCCTGGTACTCGTGGCTCATCGGTCTCCTCGCGGTGCTCGACGGCGCGGCGATGCACCTCGCCCTCTCACCGACGACGGCGACGTCACAGGCGCGACTCTGTCTCCGGATGGGGTTCACCGCGTTGAACCGGATCGCGCGCGTGCTCCACTGGGAGGCCGACCCCGACCCGAGCCCCGAAGGCCCGATCATCCTCACCTTCGAGGAATTCGAGAAGGCGGTCGAGATGCTCCGCGATGTGGGCTTCCCGATGGAACGAACCGCAGAGGAGGCGTGGCCGGAGTTTCGAGGATGGCGGGTCAACTACGAGCCGGCCGCCTACTTCCTCGCCAACCGTCTGACCGCTCCGCCTGCACCGTGGTCGGGGCAGCGCCGCCATCTCCGCGCCGGCGCGGTGACCCCCCGTCGGCCTCCTCAGCGGACTCCGAGCAAGCTGGAGGAGCGGCGGCCGACCGTCGTGCTCGCCCCCACCGGGCGGCGCGGCCGCTCGACTGGCGGCTGATCGCCGGCCCGGTCGACGGCGGCCCGAGACTCCAGCACAATTGGGCGCATGAGAAGGCGCCGCAGGCCCGGGCCACCGGATCTCACCGTGGTCGCCATCCCGTTCTACTTCGGGAGCATGGCGGTCGAGTACCTCTGGCTGCGCCGGCGCGCCGGGAGGCGAGGGGTCACCGCCGGCGACTACGAGCGGCGCGACACGATCGCGAGCCTGACCATGGGAGTGGGGAGCCTCGTCGCGCCCCTCGTCGCACCGAAGCTGCTCGATCCGCTGACGCCGGGGAAGGGGCGGTTCGGACGGGTCCTCGTGCGCACCGCGCTCGGCGCGGCGGCCGTCACCACTGCTGCCGATTACGTGGTCCGGCGGTCGGAGGCCGGAAGCGTTTTCGAGCCGTCCGTCGGCGAGCCGGAGGCAGCAGAGGAAGGCCTGACCGAGACCGACGCCCCGGAGAGCACGCGGGCCCGTGCCGCCCGCCGCGTCGCAGCGGTCGGCGGGGTGGCCGCCGTCGTCGCGGGAGGCATCGCGGTCACCACGACCTTCGCCTCGCGGACCGAGCCGGCACGCGTGTGGCGCCACCGGGTCCTCCCCGACCTCGGTTTCGGGCCGGTGGCGCTCGCCCTCGCGGTCGCCGGCTGGGACTTCATCTACTACTGGAACCACCGGTTCATGCACGAGAGCCGCTACATGTGGGCGGTCCACGTCGTGCACCACTCGAGCGAGCACTACAACCTCTCGACCGCACTGCGTCAGCCGGTCGCCGACGTGTTGGGGACCACCATCCCCTACGGTGCCCTCTGTCTGCTCGGCATCTCACCGGAGCTCGTCGCGACCGCCCGGGGGGTGAACCTCCTCTACCAGTTCTGGATCCACACCGAAACCATCGATCGGCTCGGTGCACCCGAGGCCGTGCTCAACACTCCTTCGCACCACCGGGTCCACCACGGTTCCAACCGGCAGTACCTCGATCGCAACCACGGCAGCATCCTGATCGTCTGGGACCGGCTCTTCGGCACCTTCGAGCCCGAGGGACAAGAGGTGGCCTACGGGCTCACCAAGAACATCGGCACCTTCAACCCGGGACGGATCGCCGCGCACGAGCACTTCGAGATGCTCCGTGACGTGGCACGGTCGACCAACTGGCGCGAGCGCCTCTCCTACGTGGTGCGCGGGCCGGGTTGGGCAACCCGCCACCGCGCGGAGGTCGAAGCCGCCGCCGCGCAAAAAGGGGCGAAGAGCCACCCGCCCACCGGCCGCAGACATCCGCGTTCGCCGCCTACCTCTGAGGGCAGGCCCTGTGCCGGGCCGGCCGGAACGGCCCTAGCCGAGGAGTCGCTTCGCGACGACCACCCTCTGGATCTGGTTGGTCCCCTCGTAGATCTGGGTGACCTTGGCGTCCCGCATGTAACGCTCGACCGGAAAGTCCTTGGTGTAGCCGTAGCCGCCGAACAGCTGGACTGCGTCGGCCGTGACCGACATCGCGGTGTCCGACGCGAACGACTTGGCCATGGCGCCGATCATGGTCAGCTCGCCGTTCGGGTCGTCGTCGACCAGCGAGCAGGCGCGGTACACGAGCGTCCGGGCCGCCTCGGTACGGATGGCCATGTCCGCGAGCATGAACCGGAGTCCCTGGAGGTCGGCGATCGGTCCACCGAACGCTCTCCGCTCCTTCATGTACGCCGCCGCCGCGTCGATCGCCCCCTGCGCGACGCCGACCGCTTGCGCGCCGATCCCCGGCCGGCTCCGGTCGAGGCAGTACATCGCCATCGCGAAGCCCTGTCCCTCCTCCCCGATCAGGTGGGTGGCCGGCACCCGCACCCCGTCGAAGGAGACCGCAGCGGTCGGGCTGCCCCGGAGCCCCATCTTGTCCTCGTGCGGCGCGACCTGCGCTCCCCAGTCGGCCTCGACGAGGAGGCAGCTGATGCCGCGCCGTCCCGCGTCCGGGTCGGTCACCGCGAAGACCGTGTAGGTGTCGGAGATCCCGCCGTTGGTGATCCAGTGCTTGGTGCCGGAGAGGACGTAGCAGTCGCCGTCGCGGACCGCACGCGTCCGCATCGCGGCGACGTCGCTCCCCGCATCCGCCTCCGACAGGCAGTAGCTGGCCTGGCACTCCCCCGAGGCCACCCGGGGGAGGTAGGTCCGCTTCAACTCCTCGCTGCCCCAGGTCATCACCGGCAGCATCCCCAGCTTGGAGATGAGCATGGTGAGCGAGGTCGAGGCGCACACCCGGGCGAGCTCCTCGGCCATGACGGCCTGGGTCACCATGTCGGCGCCTGCTCCCCCGTAGGCCACGGGGATCCCGAGGGCCGGAAGCTCGAGCTCGACGCAGGCATCGAAGGATTTCCGGGGGAAGGTGGCTTCGCGGTCTGCCTGGTCGGCGTTCGGGGCGATCCGGTCCTCCGCGAACTTGCGCAAGGTCTCGCGGAACTGCCGCTGGGTCTCGGTGAGCGAGAAGGAGGTCGCCTCCATCGGCGCCACGCTAGCGGCGCGAATCGGGAGGCCCCTGGGCGGGCCGGGAGCGGGCACGGAAGCGGGCACGGAACCTGGCTTCCCAACCGTCCGGAAAGCGCTCGGCCCCCGAAACCACTCAGCGTGGTCAAGCGGCGTTTGGCCTGTTCAAGTCCGGCCCGCGAGCGGTCGATAACCCTCGTGTCTGCCATTTGCCGCGCAACGGTGGGTGCGGACATTCGAATTGACGTACATAGCAGTGGAGGAACTCAGATGAGTGAGAATCATGAGGGGGACGGCTGGTGGATGGCGAGCGACGGGAACTGGTACCCGCCGGAGCTCCATCCGTCGGTGAGGATCGATTCCGCGAGCCCGGCACAGTCGGCGGGCTCGGTCGGGGCGCCCGAGGTGCCGGACCTTGGTCCGAGCATCTCGAGCGGTCCGCGTGACGGCGGCCCGGTCGGGCCGCAGTTCCCGGACCTCTTCCAGACTGCCCTGCAGGGCAACCACCTCGCCGACAGCATGTCGGTGAAGTACGACGGGGACGACCAGCGCAACGTGCCGGTCGCTGCGGCGTCGAGCGTTCGGCGTCAACCCGCGTCGAGCGGGCCGAGCACGCAGACGGCCGCTCCGGGTCCTTCCGGAGGTCAGGTGGGCGAGTTCATCGGGGCATCGGCGTCGAAGCGGAGCAGGTGGCGCCGGCACTGACCGGGCCACGCGGCGCGCAACCGGTGCGGCCGCTGCATCGGCTTCGGCGACCTCGCAACGAGATCCTGCGAGGTCACCGCGAGATCAGGGAGAGGGCGAGAGCTCGAGGAGCTCGCGCCAATCCGCGAGACGCGCGGCCACCTCCTCGGGGGTGAGCCGCAGGGTGTCGGGTCGCACGCAGTCGGCGATCGCCCGTTGCGCCTCGTAGTGGTGCGCGGCCGAGCGGAAGAGGGGGCCCCGCGCCGCGACCAGGTCGGAGGGGGCACCGCCGAGGAACCCCCAGAGGGTGAAGGCGAGGCTCAGGTCGTGGACCACCGGTGCCCGTCCGAAGCGCGCGGCACGCCGCATCGCGACCGCGGTGGAACCGGCCACCACGTCCTCCGGCGACTCTCCGGCCGCGAGCACCAGACGGTCGATGAACCCGCGGGCCAGCTTCAGGGCGTAGCCCTGGTCGGGCCCCGGGGAACCGAGCCGGGTTCCCGTGGGCTGACCGGTGCCGCGGAGCTCGGAGGGGCGGGACTGCGTCCAGACCCGCGGCACCTCGAGCCGGTAGGAGCGCCGGACCTGGTCCGCTTCGACGATGGGGACGTAGCTGGGTTGGGTCAGGGCCTGGCTCCTGCTCGTCCGGCGGTACTCACCGGGAGGTCGGTCACGTGCCTCCTGCGATCCGGCGTGCAGCAGACCGTAGACGATCGAGTCGGAGAGGGCCTGCCAGGAGGCGGCGATGATGTTCTCGGAGACCCCGATGGTCGTCCAGGTGCGGTCGCCGTCGGTCGAGTCGATCAGGACCCGGGTGACCGACGCGGTCCCCTTGGCCGAGTCGAGGACACGAACCCGATAGTCGACCAGGTGGACGTCGGCGAGCGTCGGATAGCTCGTCCCGATCGCCGACCGGACCGCGCCGTCGAGGGCGTTGACCGGACCGTTGCCCTCGGCGGTCGCCACCACCCGTCGGCCACCGACCCGGACTTTCACCGTGGCCTCGGTCGAGAGCCGCTCGGTCGAGAGTCCTTCACCCTCGTCGGCGATGACCCGATAGGACTCGAGCTCGAAGAAGGTCTGCTCCCACCCGGTCGCCTTGCGCAGCAACAGCTCCAACGAGCCGTCGGCGACCTCGAAGTGGTAGCCCTCGTACTCGAGCGTCTTCAGGGAATCGAGCACGGACGCCATCGCGTCCGAGTCGAGGTCGAGCCCCAGCTCGGTGGCCTTCATCGCGAGAGTGGAGCGACCGGCCATCTCCGAGACGACGAAACGGGTCCCGTTGCCGACCAGCTCGGGCCGCACGTGCTCGTATGCGTCGGAACGGCGCGCGATGGCCGAGGTGTGGAGACCGGCCTTGTGAGCGAACACCGACGAGCCGACGTAGGGCTGCTGGGGGTTCGGCGCCACATTGACCACCTCGGCGATGTGGTGGGAGACCGGGGTGAGCAGCTCGAGCCGATCGCTCGGGATGGTGGAGACCTTGAGCTTCAGCGACAGGTCGGGGATCGTGGCCGACAGATCGGCATTGCCCGCCCGCTCCCCGTAGCCGTTCACGCACCCCTGGACGTGGGTGGCACCGATACCCACCGCCGCGAGCGAGTTGGCCACCGCGCAGCCGCCGTCGTTGTGAAAGTGCACGCCGACCTGTGTCTCGAAGCGTCCGAGCACCTCGGCGACGATGCGCTCCACCTCGAATGGGAGGGTGCCGCCATTGGTGTCGCAGAGCACCAGCGTCTCCGCACCTTCCTCCTCGGCCGCTTGGAGGATGCGCATCGTGAACTCGGGGTTGGCCTTGTATCCGTCGAAGAAGTGCTCGGCGTCGAGGAAGACGCGGAGGTCGTTGGCACAGAGGAACCGCACCGAGTCGGCGACCATGGCGACCGCCTCGTCCAAAGAGGTCCGCAGCGCGTCGACCACGTGCATCTCCGAGGACTTGGCCACGATGCAGACCGCCTCGGTTTGCGCGTCGACCAGGTGACGGAGCGTCTCGTCGTCCTCGGGCTTCACCCCTGCACGCCGGGTCGACCCGAACGCCACCAGCGTGGACCGGGCGAGCGCGAGCTCGCTCGGCGCGCGGGCGAAGAACTCGGCGTCCTTCGGATTGGCACCGGGCCAGCCGCCCTCGATGAAGGTCACCCCGAGGTGATCGAGTTGTTCGGCCACCTTGAGCTTGTCGTCCACGGTGAGCGAGAGCCCCTCCTGCTGGGACCCGTCGCGCAGGGTGGTGTCGAAGACGTCGACCGCGTCCGGGAGGTGCGGAAGGTCGAAGTCGTGGCCCGAGCCGCCGGTCCGGTGCCCCTGGCCCTCGAGAGGTGCGGACACGAGCGAGTCGCGCACCCGGGCGTGGGAGTGCTGACCGGGCGTCAGCTGACGATCGTCTCGCCGGTGATGGTGGCCCGCGTGGTTACTCGACATGGTCCAGCCAATCCTTGTACTGATCGACCTCGCCCCGGACCGTGTCGAAGAACACCTGCTGGAGCTTTTGGGTGATCGGGCCCGGCTTCCCGGAGCCCACCTCGCGGTCGTCGACAGCACGGATCGGGACGACCTCGGCTGCGGTGCCGGTGAGGAAGGCCTCGTCAGCGGTGTACAGGTCGGTGCGGATGATCTGCTGGTGGGCGACCTCGTAGCCGAGGTCGCGCGCGATGGTCATCACCGATCGCTGGGTGATGCCGTCCAGCGCACCCGAATCGGAGGTCGGAGGCGTCATCAGGCGACCGTCGCGCACGACGAAGATGTTCTCCCCGGTGCACTCGCTCACGTTGCCGTCGGGCGCGAGCAGGATGGCCTCGTCGTAGCCGGCCTTCAGCGCCTCGACCTTCGCCAGCGATGAATTGAGATACATGCCCGTGCTCTTCGACGCGGTGGGCACCGCGTTGGGGTCGTGCCGACGCCAGGAGCTGATTTTGACGGAGACGCCGTTCGCCACCCCCTCGTCGCCGAGATAGGTGCCCCACGGCCACGCTGCGATCGAGACCTTGACCGGACAGGGGATCGGGTTGAGGCCCATCTCCCCGTAGCCCAGGTAGACGAGCGGACGGATGTAGCACCCGTCGCCCAGCCCGTTGACCCGCACGACGGTGCGGACGGCCTCCAAGATCTCCCCGACCGTGTATGGGATTTCGAGCATGAGGATCTTGGCGGACTCGAACAGGCGGTCGACGTGGTCGCGCAGGCGGAACACCGCGGGCCCGCGGCTGGTCGGGTATGCGCGGATGCCTTCGAACACACCGGAGCCGTAGTGCATGGTGTGGTTGAGCACGTGCACCGTGGCGTCCTGCCACGGGACGAGCTCGCCGTCCATCCAGATCTGGTCGGTCGGGGTCAGTGGCATGTGCTCATAGCCTTTCTGCAACGGCGTCGCCGATCGCGGCGGTGGAGAGGGACGAGTCGGGTCCTGAGGCGATGACGTCGGCGACTGCGTGGTCGATCTTCTCTGCGGCGGACGCCTCGCCGAGGTGGTCGAGCATGAGCGCGGCCGAGCGGATGGCAGCGATCGGGTTGGCCTTGCCGGTGCCGGCGATGTCGTGGGCGGCACCGTGCACCGGCTCGAAGAGGGACGGTCCGGTCCGGTCGGGATTGAGGTTCGCCGAGGCCGAGTACCCGATCCCTCCGGCTACGGCGCCCGCCAGGTCGGTGATGATATCGCCGAAGAGGTTGTCGGTGACGACGACGTCGTAGCGGTTGGCGTCTTCCACCAGGTAGATGCAGCTCGCGTCGACGTGGTGGTAGTCGCGGGCGACCGTCGGGAATGTTGCGGACAACTCGTCGACCGTGCGCTGCCACAGGTCCCCGGCGAAGGTGAGCACGTTGGTCTTGTGCACGAGGGTGAGGTGGCGGGCAGGACGCCGCGATGCCATGTCGAAGGCGAAGCGCGCGCACCGCTCCACGCCGTGGCGGGTGTTGACCGAACCCTGGGTGGCTACTTCGAAAGGAGTCCCCTTCCGGAGGAATCCTCCCTCGCCGGCGTAGGTGCCCTCGGTGTTCTCGCGGATCACCACGAAGTCACATTCCGGTGCGACCGCTCCGGGCACGCCGGTGAAGGGGCGCATGTTCACGTAGAGGTCGAGCTCGAACCGGAGGCGGAGCAGGAGGCCCCGCTCGAGGGTGCCCGGTGGCACGGCGGTCGAGCCCACCGGGGGCCCGACCGCGCCGAGGAGGATCACGTCCTGGTTGCGGAGCTCGTCGAGCACCGAGTCGGGCAGCACCTCACCGGTCCGCACGTAGCGGTCGGCGCCGAGGTCGTACTCGGTGGTGGCAAGGGCCGCTCCCGAAGCGGCCACCACCTTGAGCGCCTCGGCGACGACTTCGGGACCGATCCCGTCGCCACCGATCACCCCGACCTTGTACGCGTCCACTCTTCTCGCCTCTCTGTTCTGCCTGAGTCTCGTCTTCTGCCTCGGTCTGCGGAGGTTCGCGCCGAAATTGAAAAGCCGCCCACCAGGTGGACGGCAAGAAGGCGCGGACCGGAGGGTGCGCGCCTAGTCGATAATCTCTACGCTTCCGCGTGCGCCTGCCGGCGAACTTGCCACGTCAACAGTGTCGCCCGAGCGCAGGGCGCACGTCAACCCCACCGGGAATCCCGACGCTTTCGGAGCTCGGCGTCGAGCTCTCAAGTGAGCCTGCGCCGCCGCCACCTCATGAGCGGGCGCTCCACCAGGAACCAGCTCGCCAGCGCGATGGCGAACACCACCACGAGGCGAAGTGCCTCGAGCGGCCAGAACGACCAGTGAGTGGTGAGCGGGCCGAGTGCCATGTAGACCGGCCAGTGGACCAGATAGAGGGTGTAGGCCAGATTGCCGACGAGCACGAAGGGCGCGAGGCCGACCACCCTCGAGCCGACGCCCCGGGGACAGGTCACGAAGTAGACGATGAGGACTGCCGAGAGGGCGACAGAGACCGGCAGCCAGACGAGGAGCGATCCCCGGGTCCCGAAGGTGACCTCCGCGACGATCCATCCGAGCAGAGCGGCGGAGCCGAGCGCGGCGACGGCGAGCATCCGACGCGCCCACCTCCCGAGGCGCTCGAAGTGGCCGCCGGTCGCCAGGAGCCCGAGCACGCAACCCACGAAGAGCGCGTCGGCCCGCGGGCGCGAACCCGTAGTACACCTGGTTGGCCACCGCGCCCGAGAAGTGCTGCGCATGGAGCAACGGCCAGAAGCCGTACGCGGCGCTGATCCCGATCCCCGACAACGCGAGCACGTACGCGGCCGCCCGCCGGTGGAAGACGGTCGCCGCGAGGAGCAGGACGGACCAGATCACGTAGAACTGCTCCTCGATCGAGAGCGACCAGGCCTGGCCCAGGTACCCGAGGAAGAATTCGTGTCCCGACGCCGAGCGGAAGTCGGCGTAGTAGAAGGCGGCCGCGGACATGTCGTCCCAGATCCGCTGGCGTGCGTAGGGCACGTAGACGACCGCGGCGTAGATCGCGAGGAGGCCGATCGTGATCGCGAGCGGGGGCAGGAGCCTCAGCGCGCGCCGCGCGTAGAAGTTGCGGAGGCTGATGCGGCCCTTGCGCTCACGCTCTGCCATCAGCATCGAGGTGATGAGGAAGCCGCTCAGGACGAAGAAGACCGAGATGGCCGCCCACGCACCTGGGAGCGCGGTGATATCGGAATGGGGGTTGGCGAGGTTGGAGTGGTACACGAGGATCGAGCCGATCACGAGGGCTCGGATGCCGGTGAGCGGCGGCCGGTTCCCGAGCCGGAAACGGGGCAGCTCGGTGACGGTCGCATCGGTGCGCCGGTTTCGCGCGGCCACCGGCAGATCGGTGGTGACGGCTGGGGATTCGCAGGCGACCAGTCCGCTCGCGAGCGCGACGGACCCGTCGGTGACGGTCGACTCTCCGCGCTCGACCACGAGGACGGCGTCCCCCTCATCGGTCACCGCTCGCCTCCCACGTCCGGTCCCGACTGCACCTGCTCGACGACCTCCGCCCAGCCGACGGCGCCGTCACGCAGGCACCGTAGCGTGCGGCCGGTGCAGTCGACCACGGTGGAGGGCAAGCCCCCGCCGGCACCGCCGTCGAGGACGAGCGCCAGCCGCGCGTCGTCGGCGAAGGCACGGCACACCTCGGCCGCGGTTCGGGCGGGAGGCTCTCCGTGGAGGTTCGCGCTGGTCGCCACCAGCGGTCCCACCATCCGGGCGAGCTGGCGGGCGACCGGGTCCCCGGGCCATCGCACCCCGACGGTTGCGCGAGCCGAGGGTGGGCCGCCGAGGTCGGTGTCGAAGCGGGTGCTCCGCTCCACGACGAGCGTCAGCGGCCCGGGCCAGAACCGCTCGGCGAGCTGCGAGGCAGGGGGACCGAGGGGACCGCTGATCGGGTCGAGCTGATCGGGACCTGCGACGAGGACCGCGCAGGGGACCTCGGGAGGACGGCCCTTCATCTCGAAGAGCCGGGCGATCGCCTCGGGCCGGTCCAGCGCGACCGCCAGTCCGTACACGGTGTCGGTCGGCACGGCCACGACCGAGCCCGCCGCCAACGCACGTCCTGCGACCTCCAGCGCGCCCGGGTCACCGGCGGGGAGCGCGCTCGGCATCAGGTGCGGCGGGCGACGAGCATGCGGACCCGTCCGGCGAGATCGCGGCCGGTGGTCACGTCGCCGAAGCCGGCCTGCCGTGCCACCGCGGCGGCGGCCTCGGCCTGATCCGGAGCGATCTCGACCACCAGCGCCCCGGCGTCGCGCAACCACTGCGGCGCGTTGACGACGATCTCCTCGATGTCGGCGAGACCCGGCGTGCCCTCGCTGCCGACCGCCGAGCGCAGCGCTTCGGGAGGCTCCCAATCGCGAACGGAAATGTCGAGCACCTCGAACTCCTCGTCCGCCACGTACGGCGGGTTGGACACGATCAGGTCGACGCTGCCGGCGAGCGCGGAGGGCAGCGCCTCGAACCACCTGCCGGCGACGAGACGCACTCCGGCTCGCGCCTCGCCCTTGGCGGCGTGCCCGGCGGAGAATCCTGCGGAGAGGGCGGCGGAGAGTGCGGAGAGGTTGGCACGGGCGACCGCGAGCGCGTCGGAGCTGCGATCGGTCGCCCACACCTCCAGACGGGCATCGGTGCGCACCCCTTCGGCGGCGAGCGACAGGGCGATCGCGCCCGACCCGGTGCCGAGGTCGACGCAGATCCGGCCATCACCGGGCGGGCCCCGGCGGTCGATGCGCCGGAGTTCGGCGAGCGCGACCTCGACCAGCTGCTCCGTCTCGGGGCGCGGGATCAGCACACGGCGGTCCACCACCAGCTCGAGCTCGCGGAACGGCCAGCGGCCGAGGACGTACTGGAGGGGCTCGCCGCCGGCGCGCCGGGCAGCGAGTGACCGCGCCGCCGCGGCCACCGCGGCCGAGCCAGGCGATCCGCCGTCCGACGGGGCGGACTCGGCGTGCTCCACGATCCACCGCGCCTCGCGCGGGGAGCCGACTCGAGCGGCCACCTCCGCGATCAAGGCCCCCCTGGCGGGGTCGGCGCCACCGACCAGCGGGCCGGTCGGTGGATCGTCCACGGTCGGGGCCGCCACGGGTCCCGTCCTCGGGCTCCCCACCGCGATCAGCCGCCGTCGAGCTGCCGGTACCGCTTGTCGGCCATGAGCGCTTCGGTCAGCCCGTCGAGGTCGCCCATCAGGATCCGGTCGAGCTTGTGCAGCGTGAGCTTGATGCGGTGATCGGTGACTCGGTTCTCCTTGTAGTTGTAGGTCCGGATCTTCTCGGAGCGGCCACCCCCACCCACCTGGTCACGTCGCTGCTGGGAGAGCTCGGCGGCCTGCCGGTCCTGCTCGGCCTTGAGCAGCCGCGACCGGAGCACCGTCATCGCCTTCGCCCGGTTCTGGATCTGGCTCTTCTCGTCCTGCATCGCGACGACGATGCCGGTCGGCAGATGGGTGATGCGGACGGCCGAGTCGGTCGTGTTGACCGACTGTCCCCCCGGCCCGGTCGACCGGTAGACGTCGATCTTGAGATCGGCCGGATCGATGGTGACGTCGACCTCCTCGGCCTCGGGGAGGACGGCGACGGCCGCGGACGAGGTGTGGATACGGCCCTGCGACTCGGTGACCGGCACGCGCTGGACCCGGTGGGGGCCTCCCTCGTACTCGAGACGCTGCCAGGCGTCGTCGCCCTTGACGACGAAGGTGACCTCGTTGAACCCGTCCCGCTCCGACGGGCTGGAGGAGAGGACCTCGAGCTTCCAGCCCTTCGAAGCGGCGTACCGGCTGTACATCTCGAAGAGGTCCTTGGCGAAGAGGTTCGCCTCCTCGCCACCCTCGGCGCCTCTGATCTCCATGATGACGTTGCGTCCGGCATTCGGATCGCGTGGCACGAGCAAGGCGCGCAGCTCCTCCTCGATCCGGTCGACATCACCTTCGGCCTGTGCGACTTCGGCCAGCGCCAGCTCGCGCTCCTCGCCGGTCGCGTCGTCGACCATCTCGCGAGCCGCCCGGAGATCGTCCTCGGCCCCCTGCAGCCGGTGCCAGGTGCCGATGACCTCCTCGAGCTCACGGTGGCGACGGCCCAGCTCGCGCAGGCGCCGCGGGTCCGAAGAAACGTGGGGGTCGTTGAGCTCGCCGAGCACCCGCTCGTACTCGGACTCGAGCTCCTTCAGACGATCGGTGAACTGCCCGTCGAACACGAACCAAGGGTAGTCGTGGGCGCTCGACCCGACCGTCGGAACGGCGGCGCGGCCCGACCTCGGTTCAGCGAGCGAGGACGATCAGGAAGCAGGTGACGCCGAGCGCTTCTTCCGCGTCGCGGTCTTCGCGTAGCGGCGCTCGAACCGCTCGACACGCCCACCGGAGTCGACCAGCTTCTGCTTGCCGGTGAAGAACGGGTGGCACTCGTTGCAGAGCTCGAGATGGATGTCGGACTTGGTCGACCGGGTCGTGAAGGTGTTGCCGCACGAGCAGTGGACGGAAGCTTCGACGTAGTCGGGGTGGATTTCGGGTCTCATGTGGTTCTCCGTGGCTCAGGTGGCCGGTCCCTTGGCGATCTCCGCCAGGAACTCGTCGTTGCTCTTGGTCGTCCGGATCTTGTCCATGAGGAGCTCGAGACCCGCCGCGGCACTGCCCTCGTTCGCCAAGGCGTTGAGCACCCGGCGGAGCTTCCACACCTGCTGGAGCTGCGAGCGGTCGAAGAGCAGCTCCTCGTGGCGGGTGGAGCTGGCGTTGACGTCGATCGACGGGTAGAGACGCCGCTCCGACAGGCGTCGGTCGAGACGGAGCTCCATGTTGCCGGTGCCCTTGAACTCTTCGAAGATGACCTCGTCCATCTTCGAGCCCGTCTCGACCAGCGCGGTCGCGAGGATGGTGAGCGAGCCACCTTCCTCGATGTTGCGCGCAGCCCCGAAGAACTTCTTCGGCGGATAGAGGGCACCCGAGTCGACACCGCCGGACATGATCCGACCGGTCGCCGGCTGGGCGAGGTTGTAGGCGCGTGCCAGGCGGGTGATGCCGTCGAGGATGATGACCACGTCCCGGCCGGTCTCGACCAGACGCTTGGCCCGCTCGATCGCCAGCTCGGCCACCGCGGTGTGCTCCTCGGAGGGGCGGTCGAACGTCGAGGCGACCACCTCACCCTGGACCGACCGGCGCATGTCGGTCACTTCCTCCGGGCGCTCGTCGACCAGCAGGACCATCAGGTGCACGTCGGGGTTGTTCCCCTCGATGGAATGGGCGACCTGCTTCATGACGGTGGTCTTGCCAGCCTTCGGCGGGGACACGATGAGACCACGCTGCCCCTTGCCGATCGGCGACAGCAGATCGACGATGCGCGCCGTCATGTTGTCCTTGTCACCGGGCGTCTCGAGCAGGAGCCGCTGATCGGGGAAGAGCGGTGTCAGGTCTTCGAACTTGGGCCGGTTCCTCGCGACCTCGGGGTCGAGCCCCGAGACGCGCTCGACCTGGAGCAGGGCGGGGAACTTCTCGGTGTTTCCGGCAGGCCGGCAGAAGCCCTCGATGCTGTCGCCCTTGCGGAGCGCGAGACGCCGCGCCTGGCTGATCGAGACGTAGACATCCTTGCTCGAGGGGAGATATCCATCGCAGCGAAGGAACCCGTATCCCTCGTCGCGCAGATCGAGCAACCCCCGAACGGGGATGAGCTCACCCTGGTACTGCTGATCCTGTGCGCCCGAGCCCTGGAGGTCGCCGTCGCCGGACCCCTGACGATCGCGCCCGCGCCGGCGGCGATTGCTCCGGCGATTGCCGACGTCGTCGCCCGGACCGTTGCGCTGGTTCCGTCCTTGATTCCGGTTGTTCTGGCGGTTCTGGCGCGGCTGGCTCCCGCCGCCCGACCCTCCGCCCTGACGCCCGCCGTCGTCGGAGCGTCCGCTTGCCGGCGCCACGGCCTGCGCGCCGCCCGTTCGCTCTCCGGACGGGGCCGCGTCGGCCGACCCGGTCGAGTCATCGGACCCGGACACCACGTCGATCAGCTCGTCGTCGAGGTCGACCCGCGCGTCCGTACGCTCGACATCATCCGACGGCCCGAACGAGTGCACGGCCTGCTTCCCGCGCGGCCCGGCCGTCGAGACGCCGTTGGCCGCCCGGCCGCCGTTGGCCCGAACGCCCGACGGTGACGCGGCACCGTCGCCGTCGGCACCGCTGACGGCCACGCCCGCGGCCTTCAGGATGCCGTCGATGATGTCAGCCTTCTTCGTCCGGGTGTTGGTCTTGACCGAGAGGGCCTGTGCGATCGCGTGGAGCTCTTCGCGCTCCTTGCTCTCCAACACCGATCGCTCGAGCTGCTGGTCGGCAGTCATCGGCTTCCTCGCTTCAACATGTCCTGTTTCAACATGTCCTCGTCGGCATATGGATGGGTTTCCAGGTGCCAGTGATTCAGGGCAGGGAGCTCTGAGCCCCGAGTGTCGACTCTCGCCACAGTCGCTCCCCCTCCCGTCGCCGGGCACAGACTGGTCGCGTCGAGAGAAGCGAACCAGAAGGTCCCGCCCACAGGCCCGAACGGGCAAAATCGTGGTGGCGACGGTGCACCCATAGTACAGGGAGCCGGACGTTGGGGCAACAACACGGCGGCGCAGCCTCGTCGGCACTGCCGACACCGGCAAACGGACACCGGCAGACAGGCACCGCCGAGCCGAACGCCCGACCCCACCACTGTACCCGCCGTCCACCGTCGCCATACCGCGCGGGCTCGGATGCCGCGTGGCTCGGCGCCCGGTCGGAGCGGCTCAGATCGACAACTCGGCGAGCACCGCGGCGAGATCGGCGTCCACCACGGTCGGGACCGAGATCTGGCTGATCGCGATGTCCGGGTCCTTCAGACCGTGGCCGGTCAGCACACAGACCACCGTCGCGGCCGGTCCGAGGTCTCCGGGGAGCCCGTGACGGAGCAGACCGGCCACCGATGCGGCCGACGCGGGCTCGCAGAAGACCGACTCCTCGGCGGCGAGGAATCGGTAGGCCTCGAGAATCTCGTCGTCGGTGACCGCGGCGATCCCACCGCCCGACTCGGAGGCGGCAGAGGTCGCGCCGTACCAGCTGGCCGGATTGCCGATCCGTATGGCGGTCGCCACCGTGTCGGGCTGTTCGATCGGGTGACCCTCGACGATGGGGGCGGCGCCGGCGGCCTGAAAGCCCAACATCCGAGGAAGGCGGGTCGCGCGCCCCGACTCCTTGAATTCGAGATAACCCTTCCAGTACGCGGTGATATTGCCGGCGTTGCCCACCGGGATGCAATGGACCTCGGGTGCGTCGCCCAGCTCGTCGATGATCTCGAAGGCGCCCGTCTTCTGGCCCTCGATGCGGAACGGGTTGACCGAATTGACGACGGTGACCGGAGCACGCTCACCGAGCTCACGGACGATCGTCAACGCGTCGTCGAAGTTGCCGCGCACCTGGAGGACCCGTGCACCGTGGACGAGCGCTTGGGCGAGCTTCCCGAGGGCGATGTGACCCTCCGGGATGAGCACCGCACAGGTCAGGCCGGCGCGGGCGGCGAACGCCGCTGCGGACGCCGACGTGTTGCCGGTCGACGCGCAGACCACCGCCTTCGCCCCCGATTCGGCTGCCTTGGAGATCGCAACCGTCATCCCCCGGTCCTTGAACGAACCGGTGGGGTTGGCGCCCTCGACCTTGAGCAGCACCCGGGCGCCCACACGTGCGGAGAGTCGCGGCGCCGGCAGCAACGGGGTCCCGCCCTCGAGCAAGGTCACCACCGGTGTCGCGGCCGACACCGGAAGGAATTCGCGGTACTCCTCGATCACTCCCCTCCAGGGGGAAGCGAGCCTCGGTGTGCTCATCCGGTGACACCGACGATGCGCATCGCCGCGCCGATGTGCTCGACGGCATCGAGGCGATCGAGGTCGGCGAGGGTGTCGCGGACCGATCCTTCACGGGCGAGATGGGTGAGAAAGTGCAGGCGCGCTTCGTCGCCGATGCCCTCCTGTTCCATCGAGCGGATCGACACCGAGTGGTCGCCGAACACCGCGGCGACCGCGGCGAGGACGCCCGGGCGGTCGAGAACGTCGATGCTGACGTAGTAGGCGGTCTGCAGCTCCGAGGCAGGCAGCAACCGGGCGGGCTGGCGCTCGGGAGCCGGTGCGGAGGTGCCGGCGAGCAGGTTGCGGACCGCGTCGATGAGATCCCCGACGACCGCGCTGGCGGTCGGAAGGCCGCCGGCGCCCTGGCCGTAGAGCATGAGTTCCCCGGCGGCCTCTCCCTCGACGAAGACCGCGTTGAAGGCGCCCCGCACCCCTGCCAGGGGATGCTCCCTCGGGACCATGGCCGGATGGACCCGCACCGACAACGAATCGTCGTCGCCGCGCTCGACGACGGCCAGCAGCTTGATCACGTAGCCGAAGCGCTCGGCCACCTCGACATCGACCGCACGGATCGTGCTGATGCCCTCGCGGAGCACCTCGGTGTCCGCGACGTCGTACCCGAACGCGACCCCGGCGAGGATCGCCGCCTTCGCGGCCGCGTCGAATCCCTCGACGTCCGCGGTGGGATCGCTCTCGGCGAACCCGAGGGACTGGGCCTCCGCCAGGACGTCCCCGTAGTCGGCGCCCTGCTCGCTCATCTTGGTGAGGATGAAGTTGGTCGTGCCGTTCACGATGCCCATCACCCGGCGGATGTGCTCTCCGGTCAGCGACTCCCGAAGCACGCGGACCAAGGGGATGGCGCCGGCCACCGACGCCTCGTAGAGGAGGTCGACGCCGCGCTCGCTGGCCAACGAGCGGAGGTCGACGCCCTCGGGGGAGGCGAGCAGGGCCTTGTTGGCGGTGACCACCGGCTTGCCGGCCTCGAGGGCCATACGGACCAGCTCCCCCGCCGGCGAGAGCCCGCCGATGACCTCGACGACCACCTCCACTGCCGGGTCGGCCACAAGCCCTTTCGCGTCGGAGGTGAGCAGGTCACGCGGCACGTGCGACGCCCGCGGGCTGCTCGGATCCCGTACCGCGATGCCGGCCACCGCGAGCCGTGCACCCGCCTGGACGGCGATCGCATCCGACCGCTCATGGAGGATCCCGACGAGTGCCGCACCGACGGAGCCGCAACCGAGCACTCCGACGCCGACGGTGCGGTCCGACGGTCTTCCGGAGGTCACCCGATCACGCTACCGCCTGGCGTCGCCGTGAACCGACCTTCAGACGTCGAGACGCACCATGTCGTCGAGGGTTTCGCGACGCACGACGGTCCGCGCGGTGCCCCCGGCCACGAAGACCACCGCCGGTCTCGGGACCTTGTTGTAATTCGAGGCCATCGAGTGGCCGTAGGCACCGGTGACCGGCGTGGCGAGCACGTCGCCCACTCCGATGTCGTCGGGCACGTACCCGTCGGCGACCACCACGTCACCGGTCTCACAGTGCTTGCCCACCACGCGGACCGACTTCGGGCGTTCCGCCGACGGCTCACGGGGAAGGAATGCCTCGTAACCGCTCCCGTAGAGGACCGGACGCGGGTTGTCGCTCATCCCCCCGTCCACCGAGACGTAGGTGCGCCGTCCCGACACCTCCTTGATCGTGCCGACCCGGTACAGGGTGATCGCTGCCGAAGCCACGATCGCCCGCCCCGGCTCGGCGGTCACACGGACCGAATCGGGGATGCCGGCGGCACGACAAGCGCGCCGTACCTCCGAGGCCCATTCGCCCATCGGAGGTGCCTCCTCACCACTCACGTACGCCACGCCGAGCCCGCCGCCGACCACCAGCTCCGGGAGACCGAGCGGTGCGAAGAACCGGGCGAGCACCTCGACCGCCTTGGTGAAGGGTGCGAGGGCGAACACCTGGCTCCCGAGATGGGCGTGGATGCCGGTGAACTCGAGGAGACCCGACTTGTCGAGGTCCCCGACGCGCTCGACCGCCCGGTCGGCCGCGCCGGACCCGAGCCCGAACCCGAACTTCGAGTCGTCCTGTCCGGTCTGGACGAACTCGTGCGTGTGCACCTCGATCCCCGGGGTGATCCGGATCAACACCTTCGGGCGCGCGGTGCCGTCCGGACCGACCGCACCACCGGACAGGAGCACCTCGAGCCGATCGAGCTCGTCGAAGGAATCGATCACGATCCGCCCGATGCCGATCCGGAGCGCGGTGGCCAGTTCGTCGACGGACTTGTTGTTGCCGTGGAGCACGAGCCGCTCGGGGGCGATACCGGCGTGGAGCGCCACGTGGAGCTCGCCCCCGGTCGACACGTCGAGCGACATGCCCTCCTCGGACGCAAGACGGGCCATCGCGACACAGAGGAAAGCCTTGGTGGCATACGCCACACCTTCGCCCCATGCGGCCACCGCCTCGCGGCAGCTGGCGCGGAGATGAGACTCGTCGTAGACGAAGAGAGGAGTCCCGTGCTCCTCGGCGAGGTCGACCAATCCGACGCCCCCGATCTGCAGCTGTCCGTCGGGGGCGATCTCGGCGGTCATCGGCAAGAGCCGGCGCGCGACCGGTCCGGTCGGATCCGCCCGCACGGGACCCGTCGGCTCGGGTGCGGTCTTCACATCGACTCCGGCGCGGCCACGCCGAGGAGACCGAGGCCGATCGCCAGGCCGATCCGGGTGCCCTCGACCAGCCAGAGTCGCGCCTGGCGCACGCGCTCGTCGACGTCCGGAGCCAGGATCGGGCAGTCGTGGTAGAAGCCGTGGAAGTTGGTGGCGAGGCGGCGGACCCAGGCGGTGACCTTGGTCGGAGCCCGGTCGACGGCTGCTTCGCCGACCACCTCCGGCAATTCCTCGAGGCAGCGGATCAGCTCGAGCTCGCGCTCGTGGGTGAGGGCGGAGAAGTCGGCCTCGCCGAGCGGCGCACGCACGACGCCACGCTCCGCGGCCTTCCTGCCGACGCCGCCGATACGGGCACTCGCCATCTGGACGTAGAACACGGGGTTCTCCACCGACTGCTCGCGGACCAGGGCGAGGTCGAAGGTGGTCGCCTGGTCGAGTGAACTCATGAGGCTGAGGATGCGGGTCGCGTCGGGCCCGATGTCGGCGATCAACGAGTCGAGCGAGATCGCATTGCCCGCTCGCTTTCCCATCTTGACCGCCTCGTCGCCATCGACCAGCGAGACCATCTGACCGAGCTTGACCTCGAGCCGGGAGGGATCGACCCCCAGCGCCGCCACGCCTGCGGTCAAGCTCGCGACCTGCCCGTGGTGGTCGGCCCCGAACACGTCGATCACCCGGTCGTATCCGCGGATCAAGAACTTGTCGCGGTGGTAGGCGATGTCACCAGCCAGGTAGGTCGCGTCGCCGTCGGACTTGCGGAGGACCCGATCGCGGCTGTCGCCGAGCTCGGTGGCCCGGAACCAGGTGGCGCCGTCCTGCTCGAAGACGAGCCCCTTCTCCGCGAGCAGGGCGATGGTCTCCTCGACCGCTCCGCTCTCCTCGATCGACGCCTGGCTGTACCACTGGTCGAACACGATGCCGATCGATCCGAGCGTGGCCCGAATGTGATCGAGGATCCGGTCTGCCGCCCAGCGGCCGGCCGCGGTGACGTCGTCGGGTCCGTCGTACTCGGCCGCGAGCTCGGCCACCTCTTCGCCCTGGTAGCCGCCTTCGGGGACTCCGCTGCCCTGGCGGCGCGCGAGGAGGCTCTCGCCGAGCGTCCTGATCTGGCCCCCGGTGTCGTTCACGTAGTACTCCCGACTCACCTGGTAGCCGGAGCGGGCGAGGACTCGTGCCAGCGCGTCGCCGTAACTCCCCCACCAGCCGTTTCCGACATGGATCGGACCGGTCGGGTTGGCCGAGATGAACTCGACCTGGACGCGCTCGCCGTGTCCGACGTCGGGACGCGCGTAGCGCTCCTCTCCCTGGTCGAGGAGCTCGGCCAGCGCGTCGTGGAGCCACCCGAGGTCGAGATGGAAGTTGACGAAGCCTGGCCCCGCGACCTCCACCGACGAGGCGTGTGGCGGTGGCTCGGCGGCGAGGACCTGTTGGAGCGAGGCCGCGAGCGCCCGCGGATTCGTCCCGGCCCTCTTTGCCGCCACGAGGGCCACGTTGGTCGACCAGTCACCGTGTTCGCGCCTCGCCGGTCGTTCGAGGTGGACGTCGACGGGGTCGACGGAGAGCTCGAGGCCGTCGCGATCCGCGACCGCCTTCACGGCGTGGCTGACGGCGAGGGCAAGCTGGTCGCGCACGGGCATGTTGCAGCGAGAATACGTGGTCGACCGAGGACGGGCGCCTCCGACGGCCGGAGCCCCGCGGGCGTTCGCAGTAGAGTTGGACGCTTGGCGGGGCAGCCGCCGACAGCCGGGTGCCACCGGTTTGCTGCACTTCGTGCCCTCGTAGCTCAGCGGATAGAGCATCGGCCTCCGGAGCCGTGAGCGCAGGTTCGAGTCCTGCCGAGGGCGCAAGGGTTCGTTGGTCTGCCTGGGAGGTGGCCCGGCGCGACCGCAGGACCGGCGTCAGCTCGTGCCGCTGCTGCAGACGACAGAGGCGAAGGGACCGCTGGCCGACCTCGTCGAGACCTGTTTCCCGTCGACCGACAACGAACAGGTCAGCGCTCCGCCCGCGCTGCCGAGGGTGGCGGTCACGCTGTACGCGTTGAAGAAGGCGGGCGCACTGGTGCTCACCGACCACGGCAGCGTTGCGTTTCTCACCTGAGTGGTGCCGTTGAACGAGTTGTCGAGCGAGCTGTAGGTGACGGTCGGTGTTCCAGACCCGGTCACGGTGTACACCACGGTGTGCGTGTCGATCACTTTGCCGATCAGCTCGTCGAAGATCACCGTGAGCGAGATGCCGAGGATGAGTGCGGCGCCGAGGACGATCAGAGCCCAGAACCACATCCGCCGGTAGTCGAACGCGGCCGGAGCCGGGGGCGCGGACGGATGCTGTGGCGGATACCACCATCCGTCGCTCGCCTGCCACCAGCCGGGTCCCACCGGAGCACCGGTCCTGTGGGACTGCGGAGGAGCGGTGGGTGGACCGGCCGGGGGTCGATGGTACGGGTGCTGCTCCGGCGGGTACCACCTCCCGTCCGAGGCCTGCCACCAACCGGGGCCTTGCGACACTTCGCTCATGACGAGTGGAACAACACCGATGATCCGCGCGGCCGCGCGATCACCGGATCACGTCGCCTGCCCGGCCCGAGGGTTCACTCGTTGTAGCCGAAGAGCTCGTTGTCCACGCGATTCCCCGACTCCGTCGGCACCAGGTCGATCCGGTACCCGTCGACCGACTCGACCCGCTGGAGGGCGTCGACGTGGCTCCGGCCGTACCCGCTCCACTTGGTCTTGGCCTTGGCCCTTGCGTCCGCGGGATCGCCGGCCACCACGGTGACCACCTCGTGACCCTCGCCCATCTGGCCGTCGGGCATCGGCCCCCCGAGGTACGCCACATAGAGGTGCACCTGCGCACCCTACCGGCAGGGCGCGGCTGCCCGATGCCGAACATCGAACCCGTCTCGGACCCGACCGATAGGGTGCCGAGAGTGCTGTCGATGGACGACGTTGCGGAGCTCGCGGACGAGCTTCCCGAGGTGACGGAGGACGAACGCCGCGGGAACCGCACGTGGGTCGTCGCAGGCAAGGCCTTCGCCTGGGAGCGGCCGTTCAGCAAGGCCGACATCAGACGCTTCGGAGACCAGGCGCCACCCGACGGCCCCATCCTCGCGGTCCGGGTCGCGGATCTCGACGAGAAGGACGCGGCCTTGGCGGAGAACCCGAAGGCGTTCTTCACCATTCCGCACTTCGACGGCTACGCGGCCATCCTCGTGCACATGCGCAAGGTGACCAAGCGCGCGTTGCGGGACGCGATCACCGAGGGCTGGGTGGCGTGTGCCCCCGACGCCGTCGCGCATCGGCGCTTCGGTCGCCGATGAGCTTCCTGGACCGGCTGCGCTATCCGAGTCCGGACGAGGGTGGCTCGCGCCCGACCGCAGGCGAACCGGCTCCGACCGGGAAGACCGATGCGCCCGACATCGAGGTCCTCTTCGCCGCCGTGTCGGTCGCAGACTTCGACGGCGCCGTCGATTGGTACACCCGGCTGTTCGGACGGCCCCCGGACATCAACGTCCACGATGCCGAGGTCATGTGGCGGATCACCGATACTGCCTGGCTCTACGTCGTGCTCGACCCGAACCGGGCGGGCAACGCCGTCGTCACGCTCTCGGTCGGCGACCTCGACACCACCGCGGCCCGCATCGGCGCTCGGGGCATCCGGACCGAATCGTTCGAGAAGGTCGGCGACGCCGGCCGCAAGGCCACGTTCCGCGATCCGGACGGAAACGTGATCAGCTTCGCCGAGGTGAACCAGGGCAAGGGATGACCGTGGCGGGAGCGCAGAGCAGACGGTTGCCGAGCGCAGCACTTCTCGTGGCCGCTCTCGCGGTGTCGCTCACCGCGTGCGGAACAGGATCGAGCGGGCAGGGCGCCAACCCCACCACGTCGACGGCGTCCGGTTCGGGGTCGGCGCGTTCGTCGGTCGCCTCCACCCTTACCGGTTCGAGCTGCACGCTGAACGTCGCGACCAGCGCGATCACCGGTCCGCTCGGCAGTGCCTCGGAGATCGGGTGGGCAGGCAACGGCGAGGGCGTCGTCACCTGCCTGGGTGGGAGCTTCTCCGTCCAGGACGGGATCGACCAGACCTTCGGGTTCGGCATCTACACCGGCGGCACCACCCGCTGGGTCGACGCAGACGGCTATCTACCGGCACAGATCACCTCGTTCCGCCACGACCGTGCCGACGTGGTCATCACCGAGTTCGCCGACCAGATCGACCTGGGCGGGGATCCGTTCGTCGCGGTGTACTGCCGAGTCGCCGTCGCCAACCCGACCACCGGCAGCGTCACCGCCGATCCCGCGCCCTCGCCCGGTCTGGTCCCACTCGATACGGCTCCGAGCACGCTCGCACCCCGAGCAGAGGCGGTCCACGACTACGTCGTGGCCGTCGACCGCTTCGGGAACTCCTCTCCCTGGCCGTCCGCTCAGGCGCTCGCCGCGGCCGGTGGCTTCGATCGGCACTTTGCCCACATGAAGGCGTTCTGGGACCAGCAGCTCACCCAGATCGCAGGCATCCAGGTGCCCGACACCCAGCTCGTGGACGCGTACCGCAGCGGGTTCATCTACACACAGATCGCAAGGAGCGGCACCCACCTCGACACCGGCGTGAACGGCTACCAGGGCGAGTACAGCCACGACGTCATCGGGATCCTCGCCAACCTCTTCACCCAGGGCTATTTCACCGACGCACCGGCCCTGTTGCTCGAGGCCCGCGACGTCGTCGGGGCGCAGGGACAGTACGAGGACGGGATCTGGACGTACTCGTGGCCGTGGGCGATCTATCTGCTGAAGACCGGAGACCTCCCGCTCGTCGCCCAGAACTTCTCCACGCCGGGGCCCGCCTCGACCGAGCCGAGCATCGAACAGACCGCGCACCAGATCGCCGCCGACCGAACCGGCCCGGACGGGATCATCGGCGCCACCGACGACGTCGACACCAACGGCAATTGGACGGTCGACGACTACGAGGCGCTCACCGGGCTCGCCGCCTACGGCTTCCTGGCCCGACGTCTCGGCAACACCGCCGAGGCCACGTGGGCGTCGAGCGAGTACGAATCGCTCCTCTCGGCGGTGAACCAGGTGCTCTCCACCACGATCGACCGATACCACCTCAGCTACCTGCCGTGCTCGATGGTCCAGCCCAATTCGGCAAACCGCTGCAACAACCCGGAGGACGCGAACTGGGCGGCTCCCTTCCTGTTCGGCCGTTGGGCCTGGGACGCCCAGCTCCTCGGCGCGCCGGTGAACGGACCCGGCGTGCAGCTGATCGACGCGACCTACGCCTACGGCTTCGACCGGCTGCGGGGAAAGCTCCCGTCGGGAACCTTCGGCGGGTACCCCTCCGACTACTTCTCGACCGCCTACAACGCAGGCTACGGCAGCTGGGGGCTCGCGAGCACCCGCTACCGCGACGAGGCCATCGTCGCCTACCAATTCATGATCGCCTCGACCCAGAGCGGTCCCTACTCTTGGTGGGAGAGCGCGTCCGCACCCGTCGTCTCACCGTGGGTCGGGATCCACCCGGCGGCAGGACAGGGCTCCTCTCCGCACACGTGGGGCATCGCGGATGCCAACAAAGCCCTCCTCGACTCGCTGGTCGCCGAACGGACCGACGGGGTTCTCGTCGTCGGGCGCGGGTTTCCGGAAGCGTGGCTGGCACCCGGCAAGACGGTGAGAGTGACCAATTTCCCGACGACCGCCGGTTCGAGGATGTCGCTCGCGATCACGTCCCATGGCGGTCGTGTCACCCTCCAGATGACCGGCGCGCCTCCGTCCGGGCAGGTCGCGTTCCAGCTCCCGCAGTTCGTCGACCACGTCGCAACTGCGACGGCAGGGCGGATCGACCGGCACACCGGGACGGTCTGGCTCGCGCCGGGGACCTCCAGGGTCACCGTGCAGCTGACCCGCTCGGTCGGCTGATCCGGCATTGCCGGATCCTCCGAAGCGCCTGCATGATGCAGGGGTGGCCGGCGAAGTGGTGGACGTCTGGACGCAGCACCCCGCCGTGCGTCATCTCAACCATCGGATGTTCGATTCAATCCGCCGGAGGATGGGGGTGTCGCGCGAATTCGAGGAGGAGATCCCACTCGAGGCGACCGTCGCCGCGATGGACGAGGCCGGGGTTCGGATCGGTCTCGCCTCCGCCTGGTACGGGCCCGAGGGTCCCCTGATGGGCAACGACGAGGTCGCCGGCTTCGTCGATCGCTACCCGGAGGGTCTCCGGGGCGTCGCCGGCGCCGACCTGCGCGATCCGATGCAGTCGGTGCGCGAGCTCCGCCGCCGAGTCGAGGAGGGGTTCGTCGCCCTGCTCTTCGGTCCCTGACCGGACAGGCGAACCCACTCCGATGAGCCCGCCGAGTCCCGACGACGTCCCGGCGATCGACGACTGGGCCCGGCTCCTCGACGGCCGGGTGGCGGTCGTCACCGGCGGTGGCGGAGGCATCGGTCGTTCGATCTCGAGATTGTTCGCCCAGCACGGAGCGCTGGTCGAGGTCGCCGACGCCGACCTCGACCGGGCAGTGACCACCCGTAGCGAGATCGAAGATGCAGGAGGCGTCGCGCGGTCCCATCACCTCGACGTGACCGAGGACTCCGACGTCGAGGCCCTTGCCGCTTCGGTGCTCGACCACCACGGACGGATCGACGTGCTGGTGAACAACGTCGGTGACTACCGGCCCCACGTCCGGTTCGAAGCATCGGGACCCGAGTCGTGGGACGCGATGTACACGCGCAACCTTCGCCATGTCGTCGCGGTCACCCGGTCGTTCATCGCCTCGATGACCGACCGGCGGCGAGGCGCCATCGTCAACATCCACTCGGTCGAAGGGCTGCGCGGCTACCCCGGTGACCCGGTCTACGCGGCGATGAAGGCGGGGGTGGCCCACTTCACGACCAGCTTGGCGGTCTCCGTCGGGCGATTCGGGGTGCGGGTCAACGGCATCGGGCCCGACCTCACCCAATCCCTCCAGGTCGACTACCTCGCCCGCTCGGCAGGTCACGACGATCTCTGGCAATCCTGGGCGCCCGTCGGCCGGCTCGGATGGCCGGACGACCAGGCCCGGGTCGCGCTGTTCCTCGCGTCCGACCTCTCCGCGTACGTGACCGGACACAACATCCCGGTCGACGGTGGCACCAAGGCGGGCGGCGGATGGTTCTACTCGCCGAAGGAGCGCAGGTTCGTCAACCGCCCGACGACGCTCTGAGCGGGTCGACCCGAGTAGGAACCATCCGAGGCCCCCTTTAGAGTGATTCCGTGGGTAATGGTGTGGAGGGTGTCCTCGTCTACGACGGGTCGTGCGCCTTCTGCACGCGATCCGCGCACTGGATCAGCTCGAGATGGCCGCCTTCGTCGGCGTGCAGCGCGGTGCCCTTCCAGCAGCTGGGGGCGGTCCGACTCGCCGCGCTGGGCCTCACCGTGGACGACGTCTCGCGGGCTGCGTGGTGGGTGGCGGACGGCCGGCCGTCGGGCGGACATGTCGCGGTCGCTCGGTCGCTGATCGCCGCCCGCGGAAGTTGGAAGGTGCTCGGGCACCTTCTCCTCGTGCCTCCTGTTCGCTGGCTCGCCGCGATCGGCTACCGGATCGTCGCCGCCAACCGCAGCCGGCTGCCCGGCCACACCTCGGCCTGCGGCGCCTGAGGAGCCGACTTCACTGACCGCCGGAGGGAGGGCGGTCCACGAGGTGATGGCCGTCCCACCACTGCACCGACCCGTTCCGGTTCGACGGGTTGCCGTACCAGCCGGGGGGGAGCCCGATGACTGCCTCGGGCTGCTCTTCCGGCTCGCGCTCCGGGCTCGGCCGCCTTACTGTCGTGGTCCCCTCGCCCTTCCGGGGTCGCCTCAGGCTCTCCGCTGAGTTCGGTCCCTCGCCCGGTCGGACCAGCGGCCCGTCCGGTCGGACCGCCCGTGGTCGTGTCGGCGCCCGGGTCGCGGTCGTGTCGGCGGCTTCCGCGATCCCTTGACCGGTTCGGCCGATCACCGCCAGCGCGCACGCACCGACCAGCAGCGCCGCACCGATCACCATCAAACCGATGCCCCCGTGGTACGCGATCGACGTGGCCGCGCACCCGTGGGGTCCGATCACTCCGTCGTTCAACACGATCACGTTGGCCGTGCACGTGCCACCTGCGTCGCTGAAGAGCGCGAACAAGGCGATGCCGACCGCGCTCGCAATTCCGCCCCCCCATGCCGTGCGCCTGCACCACCGGCGCCTCTCCATGGGCCTGAAGCTACCCGACCCTCACCGTGGCTCTCTCGGACGACCACGAGAGCGCACGCGACGTTCACGCTGCGCGGCATGCGAAGGTTCGATTCCACCGTCGTCGCTCAATCCGGACTCCCGGACCGTGACGTTGAAGCGCCCACCGCCGAGGCCGCACGCCGGGTCGGCGCTCCCCGGGAGCACCTTCGGTACCCCGTGGTAGGCCCGCCGGGAGGGACCGCCGAAGACGACCAGATCACCGGAGACGAGCACGGTGTCGACCCAGGGCCGGCCGCGGCTCTCCGGCGTGCCGAACCGGAAGACGCAGGTGTCGCCGATCGAGAACGAGACGACGGGCGCGTGACTCGGTTCGTCGTTGTCGGCGTGCATGCCCATCTTGGCGCGTGGCGTGTACCAATTCACCAGTGCCACGTCCGGGGCGAAGCGGTGGGGTGATCCGGCGTCGGACAGATGCGGCGGACCCGCAACCACACCGCGCACCCGCGGATCGATGCGGCACGCGTCCTCGACCGCCTCCCGCGCGAGTTCGCCGACCCAACCGGGGAAAGGCGCGACCGGACGACCGTCGTCGTCGTCGACCGTCCGCGAGTAGCGGTAGGGGTACCAGTGCCAACCGAGGCAGGTGATCTGCACCGACATCGGGGTCCCGTTCCGCATACGTGGTGCGCGAAGACCGCCGTCGGCCCAGGAGAAGCAGGCGGTCGCCAGGCGGCGTTGGCCCTTCCGATCCAGCCAGCCCGGGATGTGCACCGCCCCCGGTGCGAGAAGAGAGGGCTCCCGCGGGAAGAGCATGCTCGGGCGGGTCGCAGTCGAAGCCATCGTCGCCCCGTAGGTTCGCGCATCCCGCTCCCCGGCGAGCCTGAAACCCGGCCGGAGGCGGTGCCGCCGATCTACCGCCTCGCCAGCCAGCGCAGACGGGCCGCCCTCGCGTCCCACGAGTAGACGACCGCGGTGCGGGCCAGACGGTCGTGGAGCGCGTGGCGGTCTCGTTGGGTGAGGATCCCGAGGAAGCCGAGGCCGAAGATGAGGAAGCTGAGGGGGAGGGCGAGGGTCCGAATCACTGCCTCTCGCGCCCCGATCGACGACCCGTCGGTCTTGACCACCTGGATCCCGAGCAGCGCCATGCCGATCGTCCGCCCGCCGAGCGTCCACTGGTAGGCGAAGTAGACGAACTCCCAGACGGCCAGGACCACGAGCGATCCGATCTGGTAGTCGGAGATCGCGAAGTGCTGACCGGTGACCAGCTGGACCGAGAAGGTCACCGCGGCCGCTCCGAGGGTGAACAGTCCCCACGAAGCCCCGATGTCGGCGGCGAACGCCACCAGACGGGTCACGCCACCTGCATAGTGACCCTGGCGTCCCTCGACCAGCACCTCTCGCCCGCCCGCCTCAGCCATCACGTCCCGCCCCCTCACTTCCCGCGGGGAGCTCGGGGGTGCGGCTCGCCCCCGCGACGAGGAGTGGCGGTCCGAGCGGGAGGTTTGCCGGGGACCGGCGGAGGACCCGGTTCACCAACCGGGCCAGGAAGTCGTCGAGGCCGACGCCCTGCGCCCGGACCACGTCGAGCGCCTCCGAGGCCACGCCGCTCGTCGAGCGGGCGATGATCGTCCCGAGCTCGGTCTGTTCGACGAGCGCGTCGATGTCCACCTGGTCGATGATCTTCTGCACATCGACCCGTTCGATGATCTTTTCGACGTCGACCCGTTCGATGATCTTCTCCACATCGACCCGGTCGACCAACGCGTCGACGTCCACCCGTCTCACGATTGCGTCGACGTCGATGCGCGCCAGCACGGCGTCGATGTCGATCGCGTCCATCACCAGGGTGACCACCCGCTCGGCGACCGCCTGGGCGAGATGCTCGATCCGGTTCGTCCCCGGCACCGGGCTCACCTCTGCCTCTCGTGCGTGCCGGAGCGCATCCCCACAGCTTCGCATCGGGGACAGCTCGAGCGAGGGACGCTCGCCGGCGCACCATGAGCCCGTCGCCGGGGTGGTCGCAGCGTCGCGGCCGCGTCGCCCGCTCAGGCCGGCTGGGTCGTCTTGAGAATCTCGAGCGCGCGATCCGCGTGCACGTTCATCCGGACCTCGCTCCGGATCACGTCGATCACCCGCAGGTCCGGCCCGATGACGAAGGTGGCCCGCTTGGTCGGTGTGAGCTTGGTGAAGCGCCGCCTGACGCCGAAGGTGGTGGCGACCGCACCGTCGGGGTCCGAAAGCAGCGGGAAGTCGAACGAGTGCTTGTCCGAAAAGCGCTTCTGCTTCTCCACCTGGTCCGCGCTGATCCCGACCCGCGTCGCTCCCACCGCCTCGAACTCGGCCTTCATGTCGCGGAAGTGACAGCTCTCGACCGTGCACCCGTACGTGAGGGCAGCCGGGTAGAAGAACAGCACGACCGGACCCTTCGCCGCGAGATCGCTGAGCCGCCTCGGCGTGCCGTCCTCGTCGGCGAGTTCGAAGTCGGGAACCAGGTCGCCTTTTTCCATCGCGCGACAGGCTACCCAACTGCCACCCGGGCCGCCCCGGGCCGAACCGCCACGATCGAAGTGGCGGTCGACGACCCATAAGATGCGAGCACCGCTACGAGCCAGAGTTCGGCCGTGCGACGTGCCCGGAGGCGGGCACCTCCTGCTGACCACTGGCCGTGCACTGCTCCACGGCGGCACCGCTGCAGCCCGAAACGCCGACGACGACCACAAGGACGCATCTCGATGCACGACGCGATCGAAGCCGACGGACTCATCAAGACCTTCACCGGCAAGCGCGAGGTCCGAGCCCTCGCCGGGGTGACCTTCGCCGTCGAGGAAGGGACGGTGTTCGGTCTGCTCGGCCCGAACGGGTCGGGGAAGACGACCGCCGTCCGCATCCTCACCACCATCCTCCGCCCCGACGGAGGTTCGGCGCACGTCCTCGGCCACGACGTGGTCGAAGAACCCGCGCTGGTCCGCGGACTCATCGGTCTTGCCGGTCAGTACGCGGCGGTCGACGAGAACCTGACC
Source organism: uncultured Acidimicrobiaceae bacterium (assembly GCA_963784155.1). GTDB lineage: Bacteria > Actinomycetota > Acidimicrobiia > Acidimicrobiales > RAAP-2 > Bog-756. The sequence continues at coordinate 883,697 of CAWAQF010000005.1, read as the reverse complement.
GGCCGCGAGAACCTCCACATGGTCGGCAAGCTCAACCACCTCAAGCGCTCCGAGGTCGGCCCTCGGACGACGGAGCTCCTCGAGCAGTTCAAGCTCTCCGATGCCGGCGACCGTACGTTGAAGACCTATTCGGGCGGGATGCGCCGAAGGCTCGATCTCGCGGCCGCCCTCGTCGCACGGCCCCCCGTCCTGTTCCTCGACGAGCCGACCACCGGTCTCGACCCGCAGAGCCGCAACGACCTCTGGGAGGTCATCGAGACCCTGGTCGGCCGTGGCACCACCGTGCTGCTCACCACCCAGTACCTCGAAGAGGCCGATCGGCTCGCCGATACGCTCGCCGTGCTCGATCACGGGAAGGTGATCGCCGAGGGGACCCCGATGGAACTGAAGTCGGCACTCGGGGCCACCGTTCTCGAGGTCGGGCTGGCGACCGTCGAGGAGGCCCGGAGTACCGGTGAGGTCCTCCGCGTGCTCGGGTCGCACACCCCTTCGGTCAACGGGACGGTCGTGGAGGTGACCGTCGACAACGGTCCCGAGGCGGCGATGGCGGGTCTCCGCGCACTCGACCAGCACGGCATCGTCCCGGCCTCCTTCACCCTGCGCGAGCCGAGCCTCGACGACGTCTTCATCTCGCTCACCGGGCACGCCGCAGAGGACGAGCGCGTCGCGCTCGACGACGACGAGCGATCGTCGCGCGGACGCGCCCGCCGGAAGGCGGCGCACGAGTCGTTGCCGATCGCCACAGGAGGCCTCTCGTGACCACCACCGCCTACGTCCCGACGCTGAGCGCGCCGACGCCCGACCGGCGCGGCCACGCGGCTCCGCTACGTGGTGTCGGACACCCTCACCCTCACCAAGAGGAACATCCTCAACCACATCCGTATCCCCGAGTCGTTCTTCTTCGCGACGGTGCAGCCGATCATGTTCGTCCTGCTGTTCCGGTACGTGTTCGGCGGCGCGATCAAGACCCCCGAGGCCGACTACGTCAACTATCTGATGCCGGGCATCTTCGTGCAGACCGTCGCGTTCGGCTCGGTGAGCACCGGGATCGGACTCGCCGAAGACCTCCAGAAGGGATTGATCGAGCGCTTCCGCGCGCTCCCGATGTCCCGCTCGGCAGTGCTGGCGGGAAGGACGACCGCCGACCTCTGTCGCAACGTGTTCGTGGTGATCGTGATGACCGCGGTCGGCTTCTTGGTCGGATTCCGTCCGACGACCGGGGTCCTCTTGTACGTCGCAGGTTGCCTGCTCATCCTCGCCTTCGCCTACTCGATCTCCTGGGGCATGGCGGTCATCGGTCTCTCCGCTCCGAACAGCGAGACCGCGCAGGTCATGTCGTTCCCGCTGCTGTTCCCACTGACCTTCGCGTCGTCTGCGTTCGTCCCGGTCTCGTCGATGCCGAGCTGGCTCCAGGGCTTCGCCACCTACCAACCGGTGAGCGTGACGGTGACCGCCTGCCGCGCGCTGATGATCGGCGGTCCGACCGCCACGCTGGGTCGCCCAGTCGGTGCTGTGGGCGATCGCGATCACCGCGGTCATGGTGCCGCTCGCCATCCGGCGCTACCGCACCAGGGTCTGATCCTCCGGTCCGTTCGGCCACTCGGCACGAACGGGCAGAATGGGGACATGGCAGACACCCCCCACGACGACGCGGTTCAGGACACCTTCGGGGCACGCAGCCGGCTGAAGGTCGGTGACGCCACCTACCAGATCCACCGGATCCACGCGCTCGCCGACCGGCACGACGTCGCTCGACTCCCCTATTCGATCAAGGTGATCCTCGAGAACCTCCTCCGTCACGAGGACGGTCTCGCGGTGAAAGCTGCCGACGTCGAGGCCACTGCGGGTTGGGGGGAACGTCCCGACCGCCACGGGTTCGGCGAGGAGGCGGCGGAGATCGCGTTCACACCGGAGCGAGTGCTCATGCAGGACTTCACCGGCGTGCCCGGCGTGGTGGACATCGCGGCCATGCGCGACGCGTTGGTCGCACTCGGCGGCGACCCCTCGAGGGTGAACCCCCTGGTGCCGGTCGAGCTGGTCATCGACCACTCGGTGATCGCCGAGGAATCGGGGACGCCGACCGCCTTCGACACCAACGTCGACATCGAGTACCAGCGCAACATCGAGCGCTACCAGCTCCTCGGCTGGGCCCAGCAGGCCTTCGACTCGCTTCCGGGTCGTGCCTCCGGGAACGGGTATCTGCCACCAGGTCAACCTCGAGTACCTCTCGCGGGTCGTCTTCGCGACCGATGACGGACGGGCTTACTGCGACACCCTGGTGGGCACCGATTCCCACACCACCATGGTCAACGGCCTCGGCGTCCTCGGCTGGGGGGTCGGCGGCATCGAGGCCGAGGCCGCGATGCTCGGTCAGCCCCTCTCGATGCTCCTGCCACCGGTCGTCGGCTTCCGCCTGACCGGCGAGCTGGCGGCCGGTACCACCGCCACCGACCTGGTCCTCACCATCACCAACGTGCTCCGCCGCCACGGCGTCGTCGGGAAGTTCGTCGAGTTCTTCGGTCCCGGGCTCGCCACGGTGCCGCTGGCCACCCGGGCCACCATCGGCAACATGTCACCCGAGTACGGGGCCACCTGCGCGATCTTCCCTGTCGACGCGGCCACCCTCGACTACCTCCGCTTCACCGGCCGCGACGACCACCACGTCGATCTCGTCGAGGCCTACACGAAGGAGCAGGGCATGTTCCACGGCGCGGGCGGACCGGAACCGGTCTTTTCGGAGGTGATCGAGCTCGACCTCTCGAGCGTGGTGCCGAGCATCGCCGGCCCGTCGCGCCCACAGGACCTGGTGCCGCTGGCGGGAGCGGACGCATCGTTCCGATCGTCGCTCGACCGCGAGAAGCGCACCAGCCCGGCGTCGCTCGCAGGAGGGGAGGAGGTCGACCCTCGAGGACGGCAATGTGGTCATCGCGGCGATCACCAGTTGCACCAACACCTCCAACCCCGAGGTGATGGTCGCGGCGGGCCTGATCGCGCGCCGTGCCGCCGAGCTCGGGCTCGCACCGAAGCCGTGGGTCAAGACGTCGCTGGCGCCAGGCTCGCGGGTGGTCATGGACTACCTCGACCGGGCGGGGCTCACCGAGTCCCTCAATGCGATCGGCTTCGATCTCGTCGGGTTCGGCTGCACCACCTGCATCGGCAACTCGGGTCCGCTCCTCCCCGGGGTCTCCGAGGCCGTTCGGAACGGTGACCTCGCGGTGGCGTCGGTCCTCTCGGGCAACCGGAACTTCGAGGGCCGGATCCATCCGGAGGTCAGGATGAACTACCTGGCCTCGCCGCCGCTCGTGGTGGCCTACGCGCTGGCCGGAACCGTCGACGTCGACCTGACCCGTACACCCCTCGGCACCGGGTCGGACGGACGGCCGGTCTCCCTCCGCGACCTCTGGCCCGACGCGGCCGAAGTGGCGCGGACCATCGAGTCGTCGCTCGGATCGGACATGTTCCGGCGCCGTTACTCGGCCGTGTTCGACGGCGACGAGCGGTGGCGCGCGATCACCGCGGCGTCGGGCGACACCTTCGCCTGGGACGAGTCGTCGACCTATGTGTTGCGCTGCCCGTTCCTCGACGGAGTGACCGGCTCGCCCGGGCCGGTCGACGACGTGGTCGGTGCACGGGTCCTCGCGATGCTCGGCGACAGCGTCACGACCGACCACATCTCACCCGCGGGCAGCATCGGCCCGGACACACCGGCTGGACGGTACCTGACCGAACACGGTGTCGAACCGAAGGACTTCAACTCCTACGGCGCACGGCGCGGGAACCACGAGGTGATGATGCGGGGGACCTTCGCGAACGTGCGCCTGCGCAACCAGCTGGCGCCCGGCACGGAGGGAGGGTTCACCGTCCACCAGCCGAGCGGCGAGCAGATGACCATCTACGAGGCGTCGGTGCGCTACGCCGGCGAGGGCGTGCCGCTCGTCGTCCTCGCAGGGAAGGAGTACGGCTCGGGCTCCTCGCGCGACTGGGCGGCCAAGGGAACCGTGCTGCTCGGTGTCCGAGCGGTCCTCGCCGAGAGCTACGAGCGGATCCACCGCTCGAACCTGGTGGGGATGGGGGTGCTCCCGCTCCAGTACGCGGAAGGGCAGAACGCGGCCTCTCTCGGGCTGACCGGTCGGGAGGTCTTCGAGATCGACGGACTCGGCGGCCTCGACGGCGGCGAGCGACCGAAGACCCTGTCGGTCCGCGCGAGCGAGGGCGACCGGGTGGTCGAGTTCGAGGTGAGGCTGAGGATCGACACTCCGATGGAGGCGCAGTACTACCGGAACGGCAGGGATCCTCCCCTACATGCTCCGCCAGATGGCGGGCTGAGGAGAGGGCCGGCTTCCCGGCCGGCCCGCCAGGGGCAGATCTCAGCCCGCCAGGGGCAGGACGAAGAAGGCGATCACCACGTAGTGGAGCACCGCCCCGAGGACCGTGCAGACGTGGAACACCTCGTGGTACCCGAACACTCCCGGCACCGGGTTGGGGCGTTTCGCGGCATAGACGACGGCCCCTGCCGTGTAGGCAAGGCCGCCGGCGAGCAGAAGGGCGAACCCCGCGGCGCCGAGCGCGGAGGCGAGCTGCGGGAGCACCACCAGCGCAGCCCAGCCCACCGTCACGTAGGGCACGGTGATCACCCACTTGGGGGCGTCGAGCCAGAGCTGGCGGAGGGCGATCCCGACGAACGCCCCCGTCCAGACGATGCAGAGCACCGCGGTCCGAGCCCAGCCGTCGAGCGCGATCCCCGCAACCGCGGTGTACGTGCCGGCGATCGCGAAGAAGATCGTCGAGTGATCCGCCCGCCGCATCCGTCGCCGGCCCGCCGGACCCCAGGTGTGCCGGTGGAACAGTGCGCTCGTCCCGAACAGGGAGGAGATGGACACGGCATAGACGACCATGACCGCGGTCGAACCCGCGGTGGGTGCCACGACGACGAGGGCGAGCCCGCTGGCGAGAGAGACGAAGAAGGCGATCTGGTGGACGACGCCGCGCAGCGCCGGCTTGACGGGCGCGGGATCGGCTTCGAGCAGACCGGTCGCGCCGGCAGGACCGACCTCGGGCCGTTCCGTCGCGGGATCGGCCTCGCCCGTCACCGGCCGGTACCGCTGACGGCCCGCGCTCCGGCGAACGTGGCGAAGCGGCCGAGCACTCGTCGACCGACCGCGTCGACCTGCGAGAGGAACCGCTCCTCGAGCCGCGGCGTGCCCGCCGGCATGAGCGGTTGCCAGTCGTCGGCCAGCGCCCGGTCCACTTCGACGTGGAACTGGAGGCCGTAGGCCACCTCGCCGTACCGGAAGGCCTGGTGGGGGAAGGTGCGGGTGGCTGCGAGGTGCACCGCGCCGGACGGGAGGGAAAAGGTGTCCCGGTGCCAATGCACACAGGGGATGGTGGTGGACGCGAGCCCGCCGTACTCCGGACCGAGCACCGGATCGCGCCGCCCGTCCGCGGTGAGGTGGACGCTCCCCGGTCCGACCTCGGCGACCGGTCCGGCGGTCACCTCCGCGCCGAGCGCGGCCGCCAGTTGCTGGGCACCGAGACAGACGCCGAGTACGGGGATCCCGTCGACAACCGAGTCGGCGAGCAACCGGCGCTCGGGTTCGAGCCAGCCGAACCGGTCGGTGTCCTGCACACCCATCGGGCCACCGAGCACCGCCAGCCCCGCGAACGAACCCTGCTCGGGAAGCCGGTCGCCGAGGTCGAGCCGCACGACCTCGACCTCGAACCCTGCCCCCTCGATGGCCGCCGCGACGAGACCCGGGCCTTCGTGCGCGACGTGCTGGACGACCACCCACCGCCCGCTCACGTGGTGCCCACCACGTGGAAGGCCTCGGCCAGCCGACCCTCCGGCATCCCCGCAGCGAGCGCGGTCCCGCCCATCCAGCCCCGAAGGAGGTCGTCGAGGTGCTCGCCGTCGCCGACCTGGCTCCGGTGGCTGCGAAGCGCGGCCAGCTTGCGGGGATAGGTGTCGGTGGCGTCGACGACCCGGTCCGCACGTTCGGTGGCCATGACCCAGAGCTCGGGGACCACGTGGGGCTCGAGTCCCTCGGCCAGGAGGTCGGGGAACGCAAAGGGATTGCGCGCGTCCGGGTAGACCGCGCACGTCGCGGCCTCGCCGGCCGCCAGATGGTCCGGGTGGCTCGCGTAGATGCGCCCCCAGTTCCGCTCCGGCGACTGTGCCACGACACGGTCGGGCCGGAACCTGCGGATGACCGCGGTGATCGCCCGTCGCAGTTCGAGGTCGACGGTGAGGCGTCCGTCGGGGAACCCGAGGAAGGTCACGTCGGTCACACCCACCTTCTCGGCGGCGGACGATTGCTCTTCGCGACGGATCTTGGCCATCTCGTCGCGGGGCACCGATCGATCGGAGCCGCCCGCGTCGCCGTCGGTCACGATGCAGTAGGCGACCTCCACCCCGGAGTCGGTCCAGACGGCGACCGACCCCGCGGCACCGAAGTCGACGTCGTCGGGGTGTGCGGTGACCACCAGGATGCGTTCGATGCCTTCGATTGCGGCGCCGACCGTGAGCGGTGAACGAGGTTGGCTGTCGGGCACGGTTCCTCCTCGCGAGTTCGCGCGACCGGACGGGCACACGGTGGGCCCGCACGCGGGCCCACGACGGTCAGGACGCGGTCGGCTCCCAGGCCGCCAGGTCGGCCAACCTCGGGTCGTTGGAGAAGATCTCGACGATCGGGAGCTTGAGACCGATCCGCGCCTGGATGCGTTCGACCTCGAGGATCTGGTTCCACTGGACCAGGGTCACCACCATGCCCGCTTCGCCGGCCCGAGCGGTCCGGCCCGAACGGTGCAGATAGGCCTTGTGGTCCTCGGGCGGATCGAAGTGGATCACCACGTCGACCGCGTCGATGTCCAGGCCCACGGGCGGCGACATCGGTCGCGACGAGAACGGGGAGCCGCCCGTTCCCGAAGTCCTTGAGCGTGCGCTCGCGGTAGGCCTGGCGCAGGTCCCCGTGGATCGCGCCGGCCTTCACCCCTTCCTTGCGCAGCTGCTGGACCAGGCGGTCGACGCCGTGCTTGGTGCGGACGAAGACGAGCGTCTTCTCCGAGTTGCGGCAGATCGCCGCGCAGACCTTGATCCTGTCCATCTGATGCACCTCGAGGAACCGGTGCTCCATGGCGTCGACGGTGGTGGTCACCGAGGCCACCTCGTGGCGGACCGGGTCGGTCATGTAGCGGTTGACCAGGCGGTCGACCGCGCCGTCGAGGGTCGCCGAGAACAGGAGGGTCTGGTGGGGTCGCTCGAGACGGCGGAGCACCCATTCGACCTGGGGCATGAAGCCCATGTCGGCCATGCGGTCCGCCTCGTCGAGCACCAGGGTCTCGATGTCGGCCACCGACAGCTCGCCCCGGTCGCCGAGATCGATGAGCCGCCCGGGTGTCGCGATGACCACGTCGACTCCGCGGCGCACCTTCTTGGTCTGCCGCTCGATGTCGGCACCGCCGTAGACCGCGACGATCCGCAGTCCCGCCCGCTCTCCTAGTGGTTCGAGCACCTCGCTCACCTGGAGCGCCAGCTCGCGGGTGGGGACGAGCACGAGGGCGCGAGGGCGCCCCGGCTCGGTCGGACTTCGACGCCATGGTCCGCTGGAGGAGCGGCACTCCGAAGGCCAGGGTCTTGCCCGAGCCGGTCTTCGCCTTGCCGCAGACATCGCGTCCGGCGAGCGCATCGGCCACGGTCATCGCCTGGATGGCGAAGGGAACGGTGATGCCCTGCTCGGCGAGCGCGTCGACGAGCAGCGGGTCGACACCGAGCGAAGCGAAACTGTGGCGCTTGCCGGGGGCGTGGTCCTCGACGTCCTCGAGGACGCGGTCGGCCGGCTCGCTAATGGCTGTCATCTGGTCTTGAGCTCACTCTCGTCTGTTCCGGTGGCGGCCGATATTCGGCCGCTCGGCGCCGCGAGATCACGGCGCCCGCTGGGCCCGCCCCGGGGCTCGTCCGGATCGGCGTGTGCGCGTACCCGGGGAACAGATGAGGAAGACCCCGGCCGGGGGCGAGTGCCCCTCGACCGCTTCTCACTCTAGCCGAACACCGGCACGACCAGGTCGATCACCTGCGGCCGGGCCGCTCAGGCGGTCGACGGGGCGTGGTAGATCTCGGCGCCCGACTTCGCGGAATTCGGTCGCCTTCTCCTTCAGGCCGATCTCGACGGCGGTGGCCGAATCGACGCCGCGGTCGGCGGCGTAGTCGCGAATGTCCTGGCTGATGCGCATCGAGCAGAACTTCGGACCGCACATCGAACAGAAGTGGGCGGTCTTGGCCGGTTCGGCCGGAAGCGTCTCGTCGTGGTACGACCGGGCGGTCTCCGGGTCGAGGCGCGAGCTCGAACTGGTCCTCCCACCGGAACTCGAAGCGGGCTTTCGACAGTGCGTCGTCCCACTGCTGGGCGCCGGGATGGCCCTTGGCCAGATCCGCCGCGTGCGCGGCGATCTTGTAGGCGATCATCCCCTGTTTCACGTCGTCGAGGTCGGGCAGTCCGAGGTGCTCCTTCGGCGTCACGTAACAGAGCATCGCCGTGCCGTGCATCCCGATCACCGCTGCGCCGATCGCCGAGGTGATGTGGTCGTAGCCCGGCGCGACGTCGACGGTCAGCGGTCCGAGGGTGTAGAAGGGCGCCCCGTGGCAGACCTCCTGCTGCAGCGCGACGTTCTCGGGGATCTTGTGGAGCGGCACGTGGCCGGGCCCTTCGATCATGACCTGCACGCCGTGACGCCAGGCGATCTCGGTGAGCTCGCCGAGGGTGTCGCAACTCGGCGAACTGTGCCTCGTCGTTGGCGTCCGCGATCGAACCCGGGCGGAGGCCGTCGCCCAGCGAGAACGCGACGTCGTAGGCCGCCATGATCTCGCAGATCTCCTCGAAGTGCGTGTAGAGGAAGCTCTCCGTGTGGTGGGCGAGGCACCACGCGGCCATGATCGACCCGCCACGGCTCACGATCCCGGTGGTACGGGTCGCGGTCAGCGGCACGTACCGGAGCAGCACCCCTGCGTGGATGGTGAAGTAGTCGACGCCTTGCTCGGCCTGCTCGACGAGCGTGTCGCGATAGAGCTCCCAGGTGAGCTCGGCAGGTGCGCCGTCGACCTTCTCCAGCGTCTGGTAGATGGGCACCGTCCCGATCGGGACCGGGGCGTTGCGCAGGATCCACTCGCGGGTGGTGTGGATGTCCGTGCCCGGTCGAGAGGTCCATCACCGTGTCGGCCCCCCAGCGGGTCGCCCAGGTCAGCTTCTCGACCTCCTCCTCGATCGAGGAGGTGACCGCGGAGTTGCCGATGTTGGCGTTGACCTTGACCAGGAAGCGTCGTCCGATGACCATCGGCTCGGACTCGGGGTGGTTCACGTTGGCCGGGAGGATGGCCCGACCTGCTGCGATCTCCTCGCGGACCGCCTCGGCGGGGACGCCCTCGCGGATCGCGGCAAAGGACATCTCGGGGGTGACCTCGCCGCGCCGCGCGTAGGCCAGCTGGGAGACGCTCCCGCCGGTCGACCGCAGCGGGCGCCGGCGGTCCGCCGGGAAGGGAACCCCGCCCTCACCACGCCGAACCGCGGCGCGCCCGTCGTCGCGTCGGGTGACCGGCCGGCCCTCGTACTCCCCGACGTCGCCCCGCCGCGAGCACCCAGGGCCGGCGGAGCGGCGCCAATCCCTCGGTCGGCACCGACCCGGGTCCGGAGGTGTCGTAGAGGCGCACCGCGCTGTCGCCCCCCGCTCCCCCCGGCGTCGGAGAGAGCGCGACCTCGACGAAGGGAACGCGGATCCCGTCGGGCCCGTCCACGTAGACCTTGCGTCGGCGACCCTCCGAGGGGTTCGGGGCCGGGGAGGCGGAGGTCGGGGCTGCGGGGCGGATGTCGTGCGTCGTGTCGGTCATGGTGGCCCCTTTCGGCGGGAACGCTCCGAGTCTTCCACGACACGAACCTCGAAGGGACCGGATGTGCCATCGTGTGCATCGCGACCCGAAGACGGCGTCGACAAGCCAACGGCACGGAGAAGGAGTGGCAGATGGGAACCCTGGCCGCCGGTGACAAAGCACCCGCGTTCACCCTGCCGGACCAGAACGGCAAACCGGTCTCGCTCAAGGACTTCCGCGGCTCGCCGGTGGTCGTCTACTTCTACCCGAGGGACGACACACCCGGTTGCACCAAGGAGGCCTGCCAGTTCAACGACAACCTGCGCGCCTTCAAGAAGGCCAAGGTGGCGGTCGTCGGCATTTCGGCAGACGCCCCGGCGACGCATCGGGCTTTCCGGAGCAAGTACGGGCTCAAGTTCCCGCTCCTCACCGACGAGGACCACCGGATCGGAGCGGCGTACGGGGCCTTCGGGGAGAAGACCCTCTACGGCAGGAAGTCGGTCGGAGTCATCCGGTCGACGCTTCCTGATCGGACCCACCGGCAAGATCGACCGCGCCTGGTACCACGTGAAGGCGGACGGACACGCCGCCAAGGTCCTCGACGAGATCGAGGTCTGAGCTCCGCGCCGCCTGCTCTCGACCTCCCGCGCCCGTCACTAGGGTGTGACGGATGCCGCTCGAGAAACCACACTGGGCAGAGCTCTACACCGAGGTGGTCACCTCGGGCCTGTGCACGGGTTGCGCGGCGTGCGTCGTCGCATGCCCCTACGACGTCCTCTCCTACGACGACACCGGCGGGCGCTACAAGCCGTTCCACATCGACGCAGAGGGCGGCCCGGAGAGCTGCACCCACGGGGTGAAGGGCTGCACACTGTGCACACGCGCCTGCCCGCGGTTCCGGCTGTGGGAACCCGAGATCGAGAACCACCTGTTCGGGCGCGAGCGCACCGCCGAGGAGGTCGCCGGCGTCTCGTCGGACACCTTGCTCGTCCGGGCCACCGATCCGGAGGTGCACGGGATCGGTCAGGACGGGGGTCTCGTCTCGGCACTCCTGATCTGGGCGCTCGAGCACGACGTCATCGATGCCGCGCTGGTGTCGTTCCTCGAGGGCGACGGCAAGACCTGGAAGGCGGTGCCGGGCATCGCGACGACGAGGGACCAGGTCCTCGCGGCGGGCGGCTCTCGGTACACCTACTCGGCCAACACGCTCGCCTATCCGGCCGCCATCGAGGCGGGTGCCGAGCGGATCGCATTGGTGGGCATGGGCTGCCAATCGTCCGCGCCACCGGTGATGGCCGCGCGCAAGGCAGGCAAGATCGCACGTCGCCTCTCGCTCACCATCGGTCTCATGTGCTCGAAGACGTTCGACGACGCGATCTTCCCGGAGCTGTTCGAGGCCCGGTACGGCATCGCGCGGGCCGACATCGAGAAGATGAACATCAAGGGCGTCTTCCAGGTGTGGACCCGCGACGGCAAGTACCACGAGGTCCCCCTCAAGGAGGCACACGCTTGGACGAGGGAGGGTTGCACGCTTTGTCCGGACTTCGCCGCCGAGCACGCCGACATCTCGACCGGCGGGATCGGCGCATTCAACGACTGGACGCTCACCTTGGTCCGCACCGACAAGGGGCGCGAGCTGCTCGAGTCGATGGCGACCGACGGCGCGATCGAGACCCGTCCGGGTGACGACGACCCCGGTGCCATCGCCCTCCTCCACCGGCTCGCCAGGGTGAGTCGGCGGCGCTGGCCCGAGACCGCGGTGCCGATGCCGCGCCGGCTGCCCGCCCCCACTTAGACGCCGGAGCCTCCGGCGTCTCGCGGCTCCGGCGTCTCTGGCGTCTCTGGCGGCGCGAGCCCGGTCCGGCCCGTGCTCGCCGTCCATGAACTCGCACGGGGGCGGGGGAATCGTAGAAATCTTCTAAAAAACCCGCCCGAACACGGGGTGGTGCCCGGAGGAAAACGACGGGCTGCCGTAAGATCGTCGCCGCACGCGCCGGCCGCGGGCACTTCGCTCGTCCGATCGGCCGCTCGGGCGTTGCCGCCGCCAGGCGGACCGTCGGACGGATTCACCCCCCGACACTGGAGGACCGCCTTGTTCGCCGCCCTCGGACGGTTCAGCGTACGGTTCCGATGGCCGATCATCGCGGGCTGGATGCTGGTGACGGTCGTCCTGAGCGTCGCCCTGCCGCCCCTGTCCAGCGTCGAGAAGAGCTCCAACTCCTCGTTCCTCCCCTCGACCGCACCGAGCGTGCGGGCCGCCACGCTCGCGTCGCCATTCGGGTCGAGGACCACCCGGGACGCCACGTTCGTCGCGGCCTCCGCGCAGCCGCTCACCGCGGCCGATCTCTCCGCGGTCCACCGCATCGAGCGCACCATGCGGGCGGTCCCGAGGGTGGCGAGCGTGACCGACCAGGGCCTCTCCGCCGACCGCAAGGCGGTCACCGCGGTGGTGGCCCTCCGTCTCACGTCGTCGTCCGGCAAGGACGCGGTCGAAGCGGTCGATCACCTGCGTACGGCGTTCAAGGACGTCCACGCGCCCGCCGGGCTGAGCGTGCACCTCACCGGGAGCCTCGCGCGAGAACGTGGACGAACAGAACCAGTCGAACCACATCCAGACCGTCACCGAGCTCCTCTCCGTGCTCTTCATCGTGACGCTGCTCCTCCTCACCTTCCGTGCGGCCCTCGCACCAGTGGTCGCGCTGGTGCCATCGATCGTCGCGCTGGTCGCCGCTGGGCCGGTGATCGCGCTCTCGACGCATCTCGGCGTACAGGTCTCCGACCTCACTCCCATCCTCCTCACGGTCGTACTGCTCGGGGCCGGGACCGACTACGGGCTCTTCCTGATCTTCCGCGAGCGCGAGGAGCTCCGCCGCGGCCGCGAGGTCCACGACGCGGTGTCGGTGTCGGTGTGCAAGGTCGGCGAGTCGATCACCTTCTCGGGTCTCACGGTGATCGGCGCGCTCGCGACGGTGGCCGTCGCCACCTTCGGCTTCTACCAGGGACTCGGGCCTGCGTTGGCGATCGGCATCGCCGTCGCGCTCGCGGCCAACCTGACCCTGCTGCCGGCGCTCCTCGCCGTCATCGGACGAACCGTCTTCTGGCCGCGCATCCCGCACGAAGGCGGGAGCCGCGAGGGACGTGGGGCCGCATCGCGAGCAAGGTGGTCGGGAGGCCGGTGCTCACCCTCCTCTGCGGACTGGTCATCTTCGGCGGGCTCGCGCTCTCGATGCTGGCCTACGCCCCGAACGGCTTCGCCAACCCGCCGCCGCCCGCGAGCTCCGACTCCGCCCGCGGCGAGGCCCTGCTCGCCGCCCACGAGCCGTCGACCGCCGGCGATCCGACCAACGTGCTGTTCCGTCTGCCGGCATCGGTCTGGAACGACCCGGCCGTCCTCGCCACCGCCGAGCGCGGGCTCGGCGGGCTCGGGCGTCTTCGCCGCGGTCACCGGGCCGCTCGACCTGAACGGCACGACGGTCAGCCCCGAGGCCCTGGCCCAGGTGCACGCCGAGCTCGCGTCGTCCGGCCCTCCGGCCGCCTTGCCCCTCCGGCCACCCGCCGACGTCGTTTGCGACGCCCGACGCGTACCAGGCCTACCGCGACTCGGCTCTCTACATCAGTCCCGACGGGCGCACGCTGCAGTACCTGACCACCCTGTCGGCCGGGCCTTCGACGAGCACCGCCGCGGCCCAGGCGATGCCGTCGGTCCGCGCAGCGGTCGCATCGGTGGCGAAGTCGATCGGTGCGACGGCGAACGGGGTCGGTGGCAACGCCGCCGGCGCGTCCGACGTCGGCAGCCTCTCGGATCACGACCTCCGCATGATCATCCCGATCGTGATGCTGGTCCTCGGCCTGTTGCTCGCGATCGTCCTGCGGAGCCTCGTCGCGCCGCTCTACCTGGTTGCCAGCGTGGCCCTCTCCTACCTCGCGTCGCTCGGACTGGCGGTCCTCGTCTTCGTGGTCATCGGTGGGCAGGACGGCATCAACTTCGTGCTGCCGTTCTTCATGTTCGTGTTCATCATGGCGCTCGGGCAGGACTACAACATCCTGGTCATGACCCGCATCCGCGAGGAGGCGCACCGCGCGCCCCTCCGGGAGGCGGTGCGCCGGGCGGTCGAGGCCACCGGCACCACGGTCACCTCCGCCGGGGCTCATCCTCGCCGGCACCTTCGCGGTGCTGCACCGCGGCCGGCGGGCAGCCAGGTGCAGGAGATCGGCTCGGCATCGGCGGCCGGCATCCTGCTCGACACCTTCTTCGTGCGCACGCTGCTCGTTCCCTCGATCGTCGTCCTGCTCGGCCGGTGGAACTGGTGGCCGTCCCACCTGTCACGAGAGGACCACGAACACGATCCGTACACTCCGGGCAGCCCCGGCCGCGCGGCCACGACGCGGGTAACCGCTCGGAACGTGCGGCGCTCCGTGCGGCCGACACCGCGCCGCACCACGGGTGTGCTGCCCCGACCGGCGACACGGCCGGCTCTGCCGGCTGAGCGCACCGGCGCACCACCGGCGGTCGGTCCCGGACCGCCACCCGCTACGGTGAACGAGCGTGGCCGGCCGGAAGCCCTCCCATCCGCGGCCCACGAGGATCCTCCTCGTGCGGCACGGCGTGACACCCACCACCGGGAGCGTGCTACCGGGCCGCGCGCGGCGGACTGCACCTGTCGGACGCGGGTCGAGCGCAAGCGGACACCGTCGCAGAGCGGATCGCCTCACTCGACGGTCACGGCACGCCGGTTGCGGTCTATGCCTCGCCGCTCGAGCGCACCGCGGAGACGGCTCGGCCCATCGCCCGGCGGCTCGGTCTCCGGGTCCGCACCGAGCGCGGGCTCATCGAGTGCGACTTCGGCCAGTGGACCGGGGCCGAGTTGAAGGATCTGGCCGCACGGCCCGAGTGGAAGGAGGTGCAGCGCTCCCCGAGCGGGTTCCGCTTCCCCGGAGGCGAGTCCTTCCTCGAGATGCAGACGCGGATCGCGGAGACCCTCGCCCGTCTCGTCGAGCGCCACCGGGGCGAAACCATCGTCGCGGTCTCCCACGCCGACCCGATCAAGGCGGCGCTCGCCAGCGCGGCCGGCATCCACCTCGACCTCTTCCAACGGCTGACCGTCTCGCCCTGCTCGGTGTCGGTCCTCGCGTCGAGCGGCGGCGGCACCCACGTCCTCACCGTCAACTCGACGGCCTCGTTGGCCGACCTGGTCATCTCGTGAGCGAGGGCTACGACCTCTCGGCCGACCGGCTGGTGGTGGGAACGGTCGGCCCGGTCGGCAGCCGGCTCTTCTTGCTGCAGTGCCGGGAGGGACCGGTGCTGCTGACCCTCAAGATCGAGAAGCAGCAAGTGGCCGCCATCGCCGAGCTGCTGGCGCGCATCCTCCGCGACTCGGCGAAAGGGGGGGCCGGTCCCCGACGAGCTCCCGCTGGAGGAGCCGACGGAGCCGGCGTGGGCGGTCGGCACGATCGGCGTCTCCTACGACGAATCCGAGGACCGCGTCGTGCTGGTGATCGAGGAGCTCGTCCCCGAGGACGAGACCGGCGACATCGCCCGCCTCACCGATCTCCCAGGACCAGGCGGCGGGCTTCGCGGTGCAGGCGACACGACTGGTCGAGGCCGGACGACCGCCCTGCCCGCTCTGCGGTTCTCCTCTCGACCCCTCCGGACACGAATGCCCGCGCACGAACGGTCACCGTCCTCCCGCGGTCTGAGCGGCTGGCGCCCCGACTCCGGCATCGCGCTCGACGTGGTGGGCGACGCGCTCGCCGTCGGCGAGCTCACGGTCGAGGGGCGCCTGCCGTGGAGCTCCAACCTCACCTTCCTGGTGCGGGTCGAGGCCGACGGATGCGGCGAGCTGTTCGCGGTCTACAAGCCGGGCAACGGCGAGCGGACCCTCTGGGACTTCCCCGACCACCTGTACCGGCGTGAGATCGCGGCCTACGTGCTCTCCGAGGCTCTCGGCTGGGGACTCGTCCCTCCGACGGTCGAGCGGATCGATGCCCCGTTCGGACCCGGGTCGGTCCAGCTCTTCGTCGAGGCCGACTACGCGCAGCACTACTTCACGCTCCTCGAGGCAGGCGGGTGCGCAGTCGGTGCTCGAGACGGTCTGTGCGTTCGATGTCGTGGCGAACAACGCCGATCGCAAGAGCGGCCACGTGCTCCTCGGTCGGGAGGGCAGGATCTGGGCGATCGACCACGGCCTCTGCTTCCACCAACTGCACAAGCTGCGCACCGTCATCTGGGACTTCGCGGGTTGCGAGATCCCCGGCCGGCTCCGCTCCGACTTGAAGAGGGCGGAGGGCACCCTGACCGACGCGCTCGCCGATCTGCTCGCCGAAGAGGAGGCCGACGCGCTCCGAGCGCGGATCGCTTCGCTGCTCCGCACCGGGGTCTTTCCCGAGCCGATCGGTGACCGGCCTCCTTACCCCTGGCCGCTCGTGTGACCGGGTGAGCCGACGCGTCGATCGCCGACTCCCGACAGCCGGTGCGCTCAGCTCCTCGACTTCAACGCGTCGATGAGGGCGGGGAGCACCTTCAAGACGTCGCCGACGATCCCGAGGTCGGCCACGCCGAAGATGGGCGCGTCCTGGTCCTTGTTGATCGCGACGATGTTCTTCGAGTTCTTCATCCCGACCAGGTGCTGGGTGGCACCGGAGATGCCGCAGGCGAGGTAGACGGTCGGTTTCACCGTCTTGCCGGTCTGGCCGACCTGGTGCGAGTAGGGAACCCACCCGGCGTCGACGATGGCCCGGCTCGCGCCGGCTGCACCGTGCAGCAAGGTCGCGAGCTCCTCGACGAGCGCGTAGTTGTCCTTGTCGCCGAGACCGCGCCCGCCCGAGACGACAACGTCCGCCTCGTCGAGCTTCGGCCCGACCCGCTCCTCGACGTGCCGCGCGGAGATCTTCGCCGCGTTGGTGGCGCCGGTGTCGGGGGCAGGGGCGGCGACGACGGAGGCCGCACCGCCGCCCGAGGGCTCGGCTGGGAACGACTTGGCTCGGACGACGTAGAGCCCCGGTCCCTCTCCGCCGAAGCGGGCCGAGCAGACCTGGCTCCCGCCGAAGATGGCGTGCTGGGTCAGGAGACCGCCGTCCGCGGCGGTCAGCCCGACCACGTTGGTGAGCACCGGGCGGTCGAGCTTCGCCGAGAGCCGTCCGGCGATGTCCGCGGCCGTCATAGGTGGCGGGAAGGAGGATCGCGTCGGGACCACCTCCCTTGCCCACCAGGTCGGCGATGGCCGCGGCCACCGGGGCGCCGGGCAAGGAGTCGCCGATGCTCCCGACGTCGTAGACGGTGGTCGCGCCGTACTCCCCGAGCGTCGCGGCGACCGATTCGGTCGCGTCGCCCCAGGCGACGGCCTCGACCGTACCCGCGAGCGACCTCGCGTGACTGACGAGCTCGAGCGAGGCGGTGATGGGCGAGCCGTCCGCCACTTCGGCGAGGACCCAGATCTTCTCCACTGACATGTTGGCGTGCTCTCCTTGCGGTCCGGCGAGGACCGCGCTCCGTGCGGTCCTAGAGGACCTTCAGCTGCTCGAGGAATCCGATGACCCGCTGGTAGCCCTCGCCTTCGTCGACGACGATCTCGCCCGCACCGCGGGCCTCCGCATCGGCGACCTCGACGATCTCCTGCCTCGCGCCGGCGGCACCGACCTGACCGGCGTCGATTCCGAGGTCGGCGACGGTGAGCGCCTCGACCGGCTTCGACTTCGCCGCCATGATCCCCTTGAACGACGGATAGCGCGGCTCGACGACACCCGCGGTCACCGTGACGAGGGCGGGCAGCGGACTCTCGACCTCGTCGTAGCCGGACTCGGTCTGCCGCTCGACCCTGACCGAGTCGCCGGTGACCTCGACCTTCTTGGCGAAGGTGACCGACGGCAGGCCGAGGAGCTCCGCGACCTGCACCGGCGTGGTGCCCGTGTACCCGTCGGTGGACTCGGTGGCGGCGAGGACCAGGTCGGGTTCGGCCCGCCTGATGGCGGCGGCGAGGACCTTGGCCGTGCCCAGCGAATCGGAGCCGGCGAGGCTGTCGTCGCTCACCAGGATCGCCTTGGCCGCGCCCATGGCGAGCGCGGTCCGCAGGCCCGAGGTCTCGCCGTTCGGGGCCATCGACACGAGTGTCACCTCGCCGCCACCGGCGGCGTCGGCGAGCTGGAGGGCCATCTCGACGCCGTAGGAGTCTGAGTCGTCGAGGATCAGTTTCCCGTCCCTCACGAGGTTCTTCGTCTCCGGGTCGAGTGCCGGAGGCGCTGCCGGATCGGGGATCTGTTTCACACAGACAACGACGTTCATGGGCGTGCATTGTTGACGAAATCTCCACGCGCGACCAATCGGGCCCTCTCGGCAGGTCGGCGGCGGCCGACCGGCGGACGGCGAACGGCCCTCCGTCCGACCAGTTCAGAGGCTCGCCAGGACCTCGAGAGCGAGGGGCACCTCGTCGGTGATGACGGTGTCGACGCCGGCACGGGCGACGGCTTCGAGCCGCGACCGCTCGTTCACGGTCCAGACCGCGACCGCGAGCCCGGCGGCGTGCGCCTCCTCCACCAGGCCTGCATCCGCCAGGTCGGCGTGGGGATGGATGGCGCGACAGCCGAGACGGGTGGCTGCCGCCACCATGCCTTCCGAGCCCATCGACCGGGCGAGGAGCAGCCCGGTCGCGATCGCCGGACGGGCCTCGGCGAGCACCTCGAGGGAGCCCGGCCAGAAGGAGGAGACGACGACGGTCGCCTCCCGCTCCGACACGGCGATCAGCTCCCCGACCGCGACCGCGCAGCGCTCGGTCGGGTCGAAGCCGGGTTCGCCGGGGAGGTTCTTGACCTCGACGTTGACGGTCGTCCCCCGGCACGCCTCGAGCGCCGCACGGAGCAGAGGGACGTCGGGAGGCAGCTCCTGCCGCGTGCAGCTCGTGCACCGGGCCGACTCCGTCGACGACCGGGTCGTGGTGGACCGCGAGCTCCCCGTCCGCGGTCCGTCGGACGTCGAGTTCGACCCCCTGGGCACCGAGCCGACCCGCCCGGACAAAGGCGGCGAGGGTGTTCTCGCGGATGCCGTTGGCGCTGTCGGGGCTCCCCCGGTGTGCCTGCACGGCGATCGCGAGCACTCTCTACCACCCCTTCGCGGGCCCGTCGGGGAACGCCCGTTCGGCTGGTCCCGACCGGGAGGGAACCCCGAAAAAAGGCCCGCGACCTCCTTGCAACCCTTAGTGCAGGTGGTTACCCTAGTGAACCGAATCCCGAGCAGCCGGCGACTCGAATTGGCGCCGAGCTATGTGAAACTGATCACAATGCTGTGATCGCAACCAGGGGTTTCCAGGAGGAACGACATCGTGGCCCTGATGTGGAACCGGACGGTCGAGTGGGACGACGGGGAATGGCGGCACCTGGCCGCCTGCCGGGACACCGAACCGGACCTCTTCTTCCCGATCGGCACGACGGGGCCGGCGATCGACCAGATCGACGCCGCCAAGCGGGTCTGCCGGGGCTGCGAGGCCCAAGAACCCTGTCTCGACTTCGCGCTGGCCACCAACCAAGAGTCGGGAGTCTGGGGCGGGACCTCCGAGGAGGAGCGACGCAAGATCCGTAAGGCGTGGCTCGCTGCGCGCCGACGCGCTTCTTGAACAGGGCGTTCTCTCTCTCCAATCATCGCGATCGTCGGGTCGCCTGCGAACGCCGGGCCTCGGCGCGAAATCCGTGACGCTCGGTTGCGAGAGCTCCGGCTCTGTCCACGTTTCCGAGAATATTGGACATCGTCAAATGTTTCCGGAAAGTGATGCCGACACGCCCGTCCCGGGCGCTCGTGAGCTGACCGGTCACGCGGGACCGTTGCGCCGACCGGTGGCACCGCGACCCGGCCCCGGTTTGGCCGGCCCCGGTCGTCACTGACCGATCGGCCGCGCCTTTCTCACCGGCAACTCGATGGTGACGGCCGTCCCGCGCAGCTCCGGTTCGTCCCCCGAGCGGTTGCGCATCACGATGGTCCCGTCGAGTTGGCTGCGCACCAGGTCGCGGACGATGGAGAGCCCGAGGCCCTCGCTCGCATCGATGTCGAAATCGCCGGGAAGCCCGGATCCGTTGTCGATGACCTCGAGCCGGAGGACGTTGCCGTCGTTGGCCAGGCAGACCTCGACCAGCCCGGGTACCTCGCCGTCGGATCCCTCGTCGGTCATTTCGGCGAATGCGTGCTCGATCGCGTTCTGGACCAGTTCGGCGAGGACCACCGCGAGCGGCGTCGCGACGTCGGCGGGCACCTCGCCGAGTTCGCCGTGGACCTCGAAGCCCACGTGACGCTGTACCACGACCGCATCTTCGGCCATCTTGAGCAAGGAGCCTACGATTTCGTCGAAGGGCACCTGGTCGCCGGGCTCGCGCGAGAGGATCTCGTGCACCACCGCGATCGATCGGACCCGGCGCTCCGCCTCGAAGAGCGCCACGCGGCCCCCGCCGGGTGGAAGGCGTCGAGCCTGCAGGCGGATCAGCGCGGAGATGGTCTGCAGGTTGTTCTTGACCCGATGGTGCACCTCGCGGATCGCCGCGTCCTTGGAGAGCAGAAGCCGATCGAGCCGGCGCACGTCGGTCACGTCGCGGAGGAGCACGAAACAGCCGGTGACCTTGTCCTGCTCGAGAAGAGGGATGCAGTGAAGGAGCACCGTGACGTCGGGACGTCGCTCGACCTCCTCGACCACCGGCAGTGCCGAGGCGAGCGCCCATTCGACGGCGGACTCCTCGATGCCGAGCTCGGTGAGTGTCCGTCCCTCGACCTGTGAGTACATGCCCATCCGGTGCAGCGCGTTGACCGCGTTGGGCGACGAGTAGCGGACCTTCCCCTCCTCGTCGACGAGCACGACACCGTCGCCGACCCTCGGTGCCTCCTCGGTCGCGATCTCCTCGCCGGGGAACGGATATGTCGACTCGGCGAGCATGATGGCGAAGCGGTTGAAGACGTCGCGGTAGGTGCGCTCGAGATGGCCGGGGCGGCGCCCGGCGCCCGAGGAGAGACGCGCGAGGACCGCGACCGTGGTGCCCTGGCAGCGGACCGGGATGCAATGGAGCCGGACCGGTTCGGTCTCCGGCTCGAAGACCATCTCGCCGCGCGCGGGCTCGCCGGTCTCGAAGGTCTGGAGCGCGAGCGGCCACTCGGTCGAGTCGGCGGTTTGACCCACCAGGTCGTGCTCGATCACGGTCGCGCTGTTGGTCGGGCGCATCTGTCCGAGCACCACGAGCTCGAGCTCGCCGTCGCGGGGGGTCGGCGCCATGAGCACGAGGTCCGAGAAGGACAGGTCGGCGAGGATCCCCCAGGTGCCGAGCAGTCGGAGCAGGTGGCCGAGCTGTTCGTCGTCGAGTGCGGTGCGCTCGAAGGCGACCTCGGCGGGAGTGGCCACCTCAGCTCCTCTCGGGGGTGGGGAGCTTGACATCGTGCGGACGGCGGCTCCGGTAGGCGCGCAGCCGGTCGACACCCGCCTGCCGCGAGGATCCCGCGCAGTTCGCCCGCCCGATCGGCGACATCGGGCAAGCCGTGCGCGTCGGACGCGGTGGTCAGCGGGACCCCGCGGTCGACGAAACGACGGAGCAGACCGGGCGCGGGATACTCCTCCCCGACCGGCTTCCGCCACCCCGCCGAGGAGAGCTCCGCCGCCATGCCGGACGCCGCGGCGGCCTCGGCGATGCGGTCGTAGCACTCGTCGGGGATCGCCGGCACGCGCCCCGCCACCTTCACCAGGTCGGGATGGGCGAGCACGTCACAGACCCTCGAATCGGCGAGCTCTTCCATCGCGACCGTGTACTCGTCCCAGACCGCGTCGATGCTCCGCGCGTCCCACTCGGCGAGTGTCAGAGGTTCGTCGAGCACGTCGAAACGCCAGGCGCCGAGCCAGTGGACCGATCCGAGCAGCACATCGAAGGGATAGCCGTCGAGAAGGGCCGCCACGTCGGTCATCCGGTCGCGGTAGTAGTCGACCTCGAGGCCGAGCACCACCGGGAGCCCTTCGGCCTTCACCGCCTCCACCACCTCGACGTAGGTGTCGAGGTCGGCCCGCGCGTGGTGTTCCCAGTACGCGGCCATCCCCGGCCGGAGCGCAGCGGGCGGCTGGTCCTCCCAGAAACGGCCGAGGAGGTCCGAAGCCTGGACGAACCGGAAGAGATGCTCGGTGAGCGCGATCTCGACGACTCCGGCAGCAGTTGCCCGCTCGCAGTACGCGACCACCTGCTCGACGGTCGCCTCCACGTCGCGCTGGGCGTGGGGCCAAAGATGGAGGTGGTAGTCGAGCACGCCGGTGCCGCTCCTCTCGGCCGACCCGCCGCCGGCAGAGGACGGGGTCGCAGGTGCGCTGATCCTCTCAGTCCGCACGCCGGATGAGGGTCACCCCGTCGCGCACCGTGGTGAGCGCCGCCACCACCCTCGGATCCGCAGCCACCTCCTCGTTGAAGCGGCGCAGCGCGACGGTGTCGTCGGACGAGTCGGCAGGGTCGAGGATCCGACCGCTCCAGAGGGTGTTGTCGACCGCGATCAGGCCTCTCGGTGCCAGTTTCGGCAGTACCGCCTCGTAGTAGTCCCCGTAGGAGGACTTGTCGGCGTCGATGAAGACCAGGTCGAAGGGGCCCTCGAGCGCCGCGATCGTCTCGATCGCCGGTCCCTCGAGCACCTCGATCTGGTCCGCGTAGGGACTCCCGGCGATGTGGCGCCGGGCGAAGGCCGCGTGGACCGGCGAGATCTCGCAGGTGGTGATACGGCCGCCCGGCGCGAGTCCCGCCGCGATCGACAGCGCGGAGTAACCGCCGAAGGTGCCGATCTCGAGCACCGAGCGCGCGCCGAGGGCGAAGGTGAGCAGCTCGAGGTAGCGCCCCTCGAGGGGGCCGACCATCATCCCCGGCGAACTGAGGTTCGCCCTCAGATCCGCGTCGAGTTCGGCGAGGAAGGCCGGCGGCGCGGTGGTGTGCTCGGTGGCGTAGGCCTCGAGCTCCGGGTCGACGATGGGCGACATGGCTGCATCGTAAGCCAGGGGCTCGCCGGGGTCAGTCCCAGATCTGCTCGCCGAGGCGGACCAGCCCCGCCAGGTCGTAGATGTCGGTCTCGAAGTAGGGCACGGTCGCCAGCACGTCGGGCATCACCGCCAAGGTGGCGCGCTCTTCCATCTCGCGCCGGGCGACCAGCTGGAAGTTGAGGTAGCTGTCGGCGACTTCGGTGAGCACCCGGGCAACCTGGTCTTCGTCGCCGAGGACCGGAGAGCCGTCGGCATCGGCGGACAACCCGGCGGCGAGCTCGCCGGCGCGCTCTCTCATCGACTCGGCCACGACCGCTCCCGCGGGATCCTGCAGGTAGTCGGGGAGCACCTTGTTCAACACGATGGCCCCGAGATGAAGCCGCCGTGCACTGAGCTGCTGGGCGAAGAACTCGGCCTCCCGCAAGGGGACCGCCTCGAGGGTGGAGACCACGATGAAAGTGGTCCGGCGGTCCGCGAGCAGACGGCCCACTGCCTCGGAGCGTTCGACGAACCCGTCGTACATCGACTGGAAGAGGACGAAGAACTCCGAGATGTCGGCGAGGAATTCCGTCCCGAGGATCCGGTCGGCGATCTGGTAGAAGGGCCTCGTCGCGACGTTGACCACCCTCGACCGGTAGGGGACGATCAACCAGCGCAACAGCCTCGACGAGAAGAAGTCGGCCAGGCGCTTCGGCGCATCGAGGAAGTCGAGGGCGTTCCGGGTCGGCGGGGTGTCGACGACGATGAGGTCGTAGTCGCTCCGCGAGTGGATCTCGTAGAGGCGCTCCATGGCGATGTAATCGTGGCTCTGCACGAACCGCCCGGCGACGTTCTGGTAGAGCGGGTTGGCGAGGATCTCGTCGCGCGTCCTTGCATCGGGAGCGTGACGGCGGATGAGGGCGTCCCACGACTCCTTGGTGTCGAGCATGGCCGCCCACAGTTCCCCTCTCGGCCGAAGGCCTGCGGCACGGAAGGCCTCATCGGGCACGCGATGCTCGACGTTGCCGATCCCTTCGAGGCCGAGCGCGTCCGCCAGCCGCCTGGCGGGGTCGACGGTGAGCACCAGCACCTTGGTCCCCTGGGTGAGCGCGGCCATCACCGCGGCCGCCGCAGCCGTGGTCGTCTTGCCGACGCCGCCGGGCCCGCACGCCACGGCGATCTCCCTGGTGGCGAGCAGCCCGTCCATCGACCCGTTCTTCCGCGGCAGGCGGACCGGCTCGGAGGAGGCCGCATCGCCGTCGTCGTTCGCCGTGTGGGCGCGGGGACGGCCGCGGCGCATCAGTAGCCGAGCTCCTCGCCGAGGGATGCGGCGACCTGGCGGGTGGTTCGCAACCCGTGGGACCGTGTGAACAGGTACGGAAGGTAGAGCATGGGTACCGAGGGGTCGATGCCGGAGCGCAGGCGATCGAGATGGGTCGCGCGGGTCCGTCGGAGGGTCACCGCGAGGCGTGCCGCCTCGAGCACCGGGCCGGTCGCCCCCCCGACCAGCTCGTCCAGCCGGGGCACCATGCGGTCGGAGGCGAGCTGCTCGAATACCGCTTCTTCCTGGCGACCGAAGAGCTCGGGCAGCACCCGGTTCACGACGACCGAGGAGAGCTGCACCGTCGTCTCGTCGCGCACTCGGGCCGCTAGCTCGATGGTCTCGGCCACCGGCATCTCCTCGGGGGTGCAGACCGCGATCAGGCCGGTGGTCACCGGGTCCGACAGGATGTCGAGCATCCAGTCGGTCTGGGTGCGGATGAGCCCCACCTTGACCAGATTGTTGATCGACTGCGGCGCGGTGAGCTGCCCGACGATGTGACCGGATGCAGGTGCGTCGACGACCACCATGTCGTAGTTCCGCTCGCGCACCTCGTGGCAGAACTTGCCCACCGTGAGGATCTCGCGTACGCCCGGAGCGGCCGTCGCCACGAAGTCGAACGCCTTGGCGAGCGGTCCGATCCGCCCGACCACCGGGATCCGCAGCTGGAGCTTCAGGTACTCGCGCAGCGACGCTTCGGTGTCCATGGTCATCGCGAACAGGCCGGGAAGGACCTCCCGCTCCTGGAAGCCGGTGGCGGGCGCCTCGTAGTACCCCGCGACGTCGCCCTTGGCGTCGACCTCGCAGATGAGGGCCCGCTTGCCGCGCAGGGAGGCCAGCAGCGCCAGGGCCGACGCCACGGTCGTCTTGCCGACGCCGCCCTTACCGGTGACGAAGATCAGCTTGAGGTCGAGCAGCGACGTCATCGGCCGATCCGCGGCGTCACCGACCGGTGCCCTCCCCGCGCCGGTCGGCCCGGGTCAGGAGATCCCGAAGCCCACGCTGCCGGTCGGAGACCGGCGGATCGACCTCCACGTAGGCGACCTTGCTGACCGGTATCCCGACCTGACGACCCTTCCGGTCGGTCAGCCAGAGGATGGTCCCGTCCGCCATCAGCGCCGCTTCGATGTCCGCCAGGACCTTGTCGCGCTGCACGTCGTCGGGCAGCTCGACGTCGAGCTCCTTCATCGACTGGACGATCCCGATCCTCACGTCCACCTGGCTGGCTCCTTCCATGATGCCGACGGTCCCCCGCGCCCGGAGGCCCCCTGCCGGATGCCCCGACCATACAAGCTCGCTGGCGGCCGAGGTCACAGCCGTGGTGCACACTGAGAGCGTGCAACGAGAGAACGAGCGCAACCGTCGCTGGGCGTCGACCATGGCGGGGCGGCCCGACGAGGGGATCACCCTCGCCCACCGCGACAGCCACACCGGCATCGCCTCTCCTGCGGGCGCCACGGGATTCGACCGCGACCGGCGCGAGGTGCTCGAGGACGGCCATCTCGCCCCCGGCGCGACCCGCGCCCGGGGCGCGGGGACCCGTCGCATCACGGAGGAGCCCGATCCCTGGCGGACCTGCTTCGAGCGCGATCGCGACCGGATCCTCCACGCCAGCGCCTTCCGGCGGCTCGCGGGCAAGACGCAGGTGTTCGTCTTCCCCGACGACCACCAGCGCACCCGGTTGACCCACGCGCTCGAGGTCGCCCAAGTGGCCACCAGCGTCGCCCGGGCCTGTTCGCTCAACGTCGCGCTCACCGAGGCGATCGCGCTCGGGCACGACTGCGGCCACGGCCCGGGGGGCCATGCGAGCGAGGACGCCCTCTCGCCGTACCTCGACGACGGCTTCGACCACGCACCCTGGGGCGCCGACGTCTCGCTCGCGTCCCTCAACCTCTGCGCCGAGACGCTCGACGGCATCCGGAACCACTCGTGGTCGCGGCCGGCGCCTGCGACACCGGAGGGGGAGGTGGTGAGCTGGGCCGACCGCATCGCGTACGTCTGCCACGACTTCGAGGACGCGGTGCGCACCGGCATCGTGACCGAGGACGCACTCCCGGTGCTGGTCCGCGAGCGGTGCGGTGACCGGCGGAGCCAGCAGCTCGGCACCTTCATCGACGCCCTGGTGTCGACCATCCTCGCCACGGGGCGCATCGGGATGTCCTCGCCGTACGCCGAGGCGCTGGCCGCCTTCCGGGCGAGCAATTACGAGCGGGTCTATCTGCGGCCGAGCTCGGTCGCACAGGGCCACGCGGTGGTGGCGGTGTTGCGTGCGCTCGTCGAGCACTACAGCGACCGTCCGCACCTCATCCCCGACGGCGGCGCGGCGACGACGCGAGCGACCGGCGGTGAGCCCGCCGCGGTGCGTGCGGCGGTCGCCTACGTCGCCGGGATGACCGACCGTTTCGCGTTCTCCCAGGCGATCGCCCAACTCGGGTGGGACCCCGACAAGCTTCCCGCCGGAGTGGACGTCTCGCGGCGCACCTGACCGCGGCGGCGACTCGTCTCCGGCCATAGGATCGACGCTGCCGTCCGGGCGAGTCGGCGACTCGCCGCCGGGCCACCATGCGATGCGGAAGAGGAGGTCGACCATGACCACGCGGACCCTCGAGCAACCGACCCGGACTCGGAAGAAGAGCGACCGCGGCGCTCCACCGGCGCCGGGCCGGCCACCGGCCGAGGTGGCCACATCGGTGGTGTCGCACGGGCCCGCACCCGGCAGCGTCGCAGCGACCGCGGCGCCGCTCCTCGCTGCGGCCATCGGTACCGCTGCCCCGGTGCGGGTCGAGTTCTGGGACGGCAGCGCGCTCGGCGCGGACGACGCGCTCGGCACCCTCCGGGTGCGCTCGGCCGACGCCGTGCGGCGAATCCTCTGGGCTCCCGGCGAGCTCGGCGTCGCTCGCGCCTTCGTCGCCGGCGACCTCGAGGTCGAGGGCGATCTCTTCACGATGCTCCGCGTACTGCACGACCAGGCGCCCCGCGACCTCCGCCGGAGCGGCCTGCGCCTGTTGCCGGCGGCGCTGCGAGCGGCGAAGGAGCTCGGCGCGATCGGTCGGCCCCTCCCTCCCCCGCCCGAGGAGTGCCGACCCCCCGGGCGGGTGCACTCGCCCTCGCGTGACGCGGTGGTGGTCAGTCACCACTACGACGTCGGGAACGAGTTCTACCGGCTGGTCCTCGGCGAGACGATGACCTACTCGTGCGCGCGCTTCGTCGACGCCTCGAGCACCCTCGAGGAGGCCCAGACGGCCAAGCACGAGCTGATCTGTCGGAAGCTCGGCCTCGACCAGCGGCCGGGTGCGAGGTTGCTCGACGTCGGGTGTGGATGGGGATCGATGGCCATCCACGCCGCACGGCACCACGGTGCGGAAGTGGTCGGCGTCTCCCTCAGCCGCGAGCAGGTCGACCTCGCACGCCGGCGCGTCGAAACCGAGGGGCTCGCGGACCGCGTCGAGATCCGCCGCGAGGACTACCGGGACCTCAGCGGCGAGCGCTTCGACGCGATCTCTTCGGTCGGGATGTTCGAGCACGTGGGCGCCTCCCGGATGGCGCAGTACTTCGAGACCCTTCGACGCTTGCTCCGGCCGGAGGGACGCCTTCTCAACCACGCGATCTCCAAGCCGGGGAGCACCGTGTTGTCGCGACGCACCTTCATCGGCAGCTACGTCTTTCCCGACGGGGAGCTCCTCGACGTCGCCGAGGTGATCGGAGCGATGCAGCGCGCCGGGTTCGAGGTGCGCGACGTCGAGTCTCTCCGCGAGCACTACTCGCGGACGCTCCATCACTGGATGGCCAACCTCGAGGCCGGATGGGACGAGGCCGTCTCGTTGGTCGGGACCGCCCGTGCGAACATCTGGCGGCTCTACATGGCGGCGTCGGCCAACGGGTTCGACGACGGGGGCCTCGCGGTGCACCAGGTGCTCGGCATCGTCCCCGATCCGCACGGCGCGAGCGGCATGCCGCCGACCCGCGCCGCGTGGGGCTGACCGACCGAGCCGGCGGCCTCAGCGAACCGTCAGCTCGCTGCGGTAGACGCGGGCGGGTCCGAGCTCGGCGATCGTAGTGGCGAGCCGTTCGAAGGCGGCGGCCGCCTCTCCCTCGGGCTCGCCCACCGCCACCGGCACCCCCTCGTCCCCGCCTTCGCGCACCGCGGTGACGAGCGGCACCTGGCCGAGGAGGGGGACTCCGAGCCCCTCCGCCAACTGGGCGCCCCCTCCCGCGCCGAAGAGCTCGTAGCGCGTCCCGTCGTCACCGGTGAACCAGCTCATGTTCTCGATCACGCCGCGCACCGACAGCCCGAGCTTCTTCGCGGCGTGCGCCGAGCGCTGGGCCACGCGCTGGGCCGCGGGCTGGGGTGTGGTGACGACGACCACTTCGGTCTTCTGGAGGTACTGCCCGAGCGAGAGCGTCACGTCCCCCGTACCGGGTGGCATGTCGACGAGCAGGAAGTCGGGCTCGCCCCAGTAGGTGTCGACCAGGAACTGCTCGAGTGCCTTGTGGAGCATCGGCCCGCGCCAGATGACCGGGGTGTCGTCGTCGACGAAGAACCCCATCGAGAGGCAGCGCACCCCGTGGGCGGTCGGGGGCACCAGCAGGTCTCCGATGATGAGAGGATCGCTCTCGATCCCGATCATCTTCGGCACGGAGAACCCGTAGACGTCGGCGTCGAGAAGGCCGACATCGTGACCCATCCGTGCGAGCGCCACCGCGAGGTTGACCGCCACCGAGGACTTGCCGACGCCGCCCTTGCCCGAGGAGATCCCGAGGATCCGGGTCTTCGAACGAGGCAGCATGAACCGGTTGGGCCGGCCTTCCTCGTGGCCGAGGGTGCCGGCCTGGCCGTGGGAGTGGCCGTGGTCCGCGCCGGCGACGGGCTCGCCCCGGAGCAGAGTCCGCAGGCGGGCGCGGCGCTCCTCGTCCATCACCGAGCGGTCGACGGTGATCTCGTCCACCCCGGGCAGAGGTCCCACCGCACGCTGCACCCGTCGGGTCAACTCCTCGAGCTGGGGGTAGTCCGCGACCGGCAGCGCGAGCTCCACGCTCACCTTGTGCCGCTTGACCTGGACCCGGCCGACCATGCCGAGCTCGGCGAGGGGCCGCCGCAGGACGGGATCGACCACGCCGGTGACGGCGGTTGTGACCTGGGACTCGTCGATCGACACCTGCGTTCTCCCCGGAAGATTCGGGCCTCACCGGTAGACTACGGGAGGTGGGACGCGACGCGGACGGCCCCGACGGCCCGGATCCGGACGGTACCGACCACACCGTCGGCGAGACGGTGCGGACCGTGCCGCGCGAAGCCGAGTCGGGCACCCGCTCGGATCGCGGCTTCGCCGCGGCCGTCACTGCGGTCACGTCGGCCTTCGGTGACCCCACCCGCCGGGAGATCTACCTGTTCGTGCGCGCGAACCCGGGGGCGACCGCATCGGAGATCGCGGCCCGTTTCGGGCTCCATCCGAACGTCGCCCGCCACCACCTGGAACGGCTCGTGTCGGGTGGTTACGTCGAGGTCACCATGGAGCGCCCCGCCGGGCACGGTGCCGGGCGCCCGTCGAAGCGCTTCCGGGCGATCGGCGACGACCCGACGCTCGACCTGTTGACCCGGCGCGACGACCTGCTCGTCCTGCTCCTGCAGGAGGCGATGCAGCTGCTCGGTCCCGAGGCCGCCGAGAGCATGGCCGAACGGGTCGGCGAGGAGTACGGCCGGACCCTGGCAGGGCAGATGTCGCCGGGCGACTCGCAGCGGACACTGCGCAACGCGATGCACGCGATCGCCGACACGCTGACCGCCCACGGGTTCGCGGCACACGCCGAGGACCAAGGGGCGAGCACGGCCGTCGTCGCGGACAATTGCCCCTTCGGCGACGCGGCCAGCCAACATCCGGTCCTCTGCGCGGTGGACCGGGGCATGATCAAAGGCCTTCTGGCGGGTCTCTGCGGTGACGCAGGCGGCGTGCCGGTCGTGCTGTCGTCCTCGCGCGCGCGTGGCGACGACGCCTGTGCCGCCGTGGTCTGACCCTCGGGGTCGGCCGTGTCACGCCACTACCTCGACCACGCCTCCACCACCCCGACGCGCCCCGAGGCGCGGGACGTGATCGCACGCTGGGAGGCGACCGGACTCACCGCCGACCCCGGTCGGGTCCACACGGAGGGTCGCCAGGTGCGGGCCGCGGTCGAGGAGGCTCGAGAACAGCTGTCGGCTCTCCTCGGGGTCCGGCCGCGCCAGGTGGTGTTCACCTCGGGCGGCACCGAGGCGGCGAACGCCGCCACCTGGGGTGTGATCCGTCACGATCCGGGTCCCGTGCTCTGCTCGCGGGTGGAGCACTCGGCGGTCCGCGACGCGTCCGCCCGGTCCGCGCCGGTCGTCGACGTCGCAGTCGACCACCTGGGTCGGATCGACGCCGAATCCCTCGGGCGTGCCCGTAAGGAGTGCGCGGACCGCTTCGGGCGCGGGCCTGCGCTCGTCCACTGCCAGTGGGGGAACCACGAGGTCGGCACCGTCCAGCCGGTCGCGGACATCGTGGCCCGGTGCCGCTCGGAGGGAATCCTCACCCATGTCGACGCGGTGGCCGCCGTGGGCCACGTTTCGACCGATCTCGACGAGCTCGGCGCCGACCTGGTCTCCCTTTCCTCGCACAAGCTCGGCGGCCCTGCGGGGATCGGGGCGCTCGTCGTGCGGCGCGGCCTCCGGATCGAGCCGTTGATCGTGGGTGGAGACCAAGAGCGCGCCCGGCGTGCCGGGATGGAGAACGTTCCCGCGATCATCGGGTTCGGTGCCGCGGCCGCGGCGCTCGCGGCCGAGGGGGTCCTCGAGTCCGAGGCGGCTGCGGCGCGAGCGCTGACCGACGGACTGACCCGGGCCGCGCTGGCCGTCCCCGGGGTCACCCAGTTCGGCGACCCCACCGAGCGTCTCCCCCACATCGTCTGCCTCGGCGTCGGAGGCGTCGAGGCCGAACCGGTGCTGCTCGGCCTCGACCAGGCGGGGATCGCGGTGCACTCGGGCTCCTCGTGCTCGTCGGAGACGCTCGAGCCCTCGCCGGTCCTCGAGGCGATGGGTGCCGACGCCGAGCGGTCGCTCCGCCTCTCGGTCGGCTGGTCGACCACTGCCGTCGACGTCGAGGCGTTCGCCGGGTCGTTCCCCGCCGTGGTCGACCGGCTCCGCGCGCTGCGCACCTGACGTCGTCGCCTCCGCGCTCGGTAGCCTGCCCGTCATGCGTTCGGTCGTCTGCACCGACTTCGGCCCGCTCGACGGCCTGGTCATCGAGGAGCGCGAGCCTCCGACCGCGGGTGAGGGACAGGTCGTGGTCGAGGTGCGCGCGGCCGGGGTCAACTACGTGGACGGGCTGATCTGCGAGGGTCGCTACCAGATGAAGCCCGCCATCCCGTTCGTACCCGGCAGCGAGATCGCCGGCGAGATCGCCGCGGTCGGTCCCGGTGTCGACGGCCTGTCGGTCGGAGACCGCGTCCTCGCCTTCATCGGGTGGGGGGGCTTCGCCGAGCAGGTGGCGGTGCCGGCCCTCTCGGTCATCCCGATGCCGGGCGCGCTCGACTTCGGCCAAGCCGCCACTCTCGTCCAGAGCTATTCCACCGTGCTGTTCGCGCTGACCCGGCGAACCTCGGTCGCGCCGGGCGAGTGGGTCCTCGTCCTCGGCGCGGGCGGCGGGATCGGACTCGCGGCGGTCGACGTCGCGAGAGCGCTCGGCGCACGAGTGATCGCGGCAGCCTCGAGCGATGCCCGACTCGACGCGGCTCGGGCGATGGGCGCCGAGGCGGTCATCGAGTACGAGCGCGAGGACCTGAAGACCCGCGCCCGCGAGCTCTCGGGTGGCGGGGTCGACGTCGTGGTCGACCCGGTGGGCGGCCGGCACAGCGAGGCCGCCCTGCGCGCGACCGGGCTGTTCGGTCGGTTCTGCGTCATCGGCTTCGCGGGGGGATCGATCCCGTCGATCCCGCTCAACCTGGTCCTCCTCCACAACCGCACC
Source organism: uncultured Acidimicrobiaceae bacterium (assembly GCA_963784155.1). GTDB lineage: Bacteria > Actinomycetota > Acidimicrobiia > Acidimicrobiales > RAAP-2 > Bog-756. The sequence goes on along the minus strand of CAWAQF010000005.1, from coordinate 851,606 downwards.
ATGGTCGGCGTCGAGTGGGGCGGCTGGGTGGTTCGGGATCCCGCCGGCAACCGCGAGCTCCTCTCCGAGCTGCTCGCGATGATCGAGGACGGGCGGCTCCATCCCAGCCGCCCTGCAACCTTCGCGCTCGACGATGCGCCGTCGGTGCTCGCCGGCCTGATCGGGCGGACGATCGACGGGAAGGCCGTGCTCGTCCCCTGAACCGACTCAGCCGATCCCGGGCGGGAGGGCGGCGCCGGCCTGGGTGAAAGCTTGGCGCAGTTGGGGCGCTGCCTGGTCGACGACCGAGGTCGGCGGGTCGTCCGCGAGGAACTCCCGGTACTGGGCCACCGCCCCTGCCGGGTCGCGGTCGGAGAGGAGCAACACGGTCCCGAGGTAGAGCCGCGCGGCATAGTCACCGGGGGCGAGCGACACCGCCTGCTCGAGCTTGGCATGCGCATCGGCGAGCAACGAGGTGCTCGACCCGCTGCTGGCGACCCGGTACTCGAGCCAGCCGAGCTGCGCGAGCGCGACCTCGTTGCGGGGATCCCGGGCGAGCACCGACTGGTAGAGCTGCGCGGCAGGGCCGAGCTGGCCCTGGTTGACGTCGGTCGCCGCCTGGTTCAGGGTCCTCGCCTCCCGCTGGCTCGCGGTCTGCGGCACGCTGCCGGTCGCCGTCTGCCCGGGCTGGCGCGCTGTCGCGTGGAGGGCCACCGCCACCACCAGGGCGGCGAGGAACGCGGCAACCGCCCCGCGGAGGAGCCAGGTGCTCCGGCGGCTCCGCTGCGGACCCGCCTTCGCTTCGCCAGCCGCGGCGGACGGAGCGGTGGCGCCGTCCGCTCCCGCCTCGGGGTCGGCGTCGGAGTCGGCGAGGCCGAGGGGGCGCTCGGCCTCGAGCGTCCCGACCGAACCCACCCGGACCGCGCTCGCCCGGCGCGCCGTCGCCGAGGTCGGCGAGCCGGCGGAGATCTCGCTGGCGGAGCGCGAGGTAGTCGCGGTCGGACAGGTCCCCGGCGAGGAACTCGGCGTCCGCGTCGGCGAGCGAGCGGGCGAGGAACCTGCGGCGCTCCTCGAGCGTTGCCGCGTCACCCGACGCGAGGTCGGCGGTGCCGTCCGCACCGGAGCCCCGGCGGACGAGCACGACCACCAGTGCCCCCACCGCCAGTGCACCCCCGAGGAGCGGAACCACCCAGACGAGGAGCGACCAACCTCGCGCCGGCGGGTCGAGCACGATCGCCGATCCGTAGCGCGCGACCAGGTAGTCCTCGATCTGCTGATCGCTCCGTCCTTGCGCCACCTGCCGGCGGACCGTCGAACGCACCGCCACCGCGGTCGGCGCGCTCGAGGTGGCGACCGACAGGTCCTCGCAGCTCGGGCAGCGGATGACCGACTCGATCGCCGAGGCCCGTTGCGCCGCGGTCGGCGGCGACGAGGAGAGCGCTCCGCTCCCGACGACCAGCGCCGCGATCAACGCGACGCCGAGCAGCGTCCACCACGGAAGCCGCCGCGCGCTCATGCCCGTGCCGCCTCGGCGTCGGTGACGATCCGATCGAGGTCGGACGCGGTCACCGGTGCGACCACGTAAGCGACCACCCGGCCGTCGGGTGCGATCACGAACGTGGACGGCGGTGCCCGCACTCCGAAGCTCAACGCGAGCCGCCCGCCCGCATCGGCCAGGGTCGGCCAGGTCGCACCCAGCGTTGCCTGGTAGGCCCGTGCCGCCGAATCGGTGTCGTCGAAGACGACGCTCGTCATCGACGCGTCCCCGACGCGGCCGTGCTCGTAGGCGAACTTCACGAGCTCGGGTCCTTCCTGCTGGCAGGGCTCGCACCAGCTGGCGAAGAAATTGACCACGACGTAGCGCCCGGGCCGGGCGGGGAGCCGGTACGCGGCACCGGCGAGGGTGGTCCCGGCGACCGGCGGCGCCGTCTTCCCGACCAAGGGGCTCTGGACCTCCGCCACCGATGCGGGAGGCCGGGTCGCGAGCACCGCCACCAACCCGGCGGCGACCACGAGGACCCCCGCAGCCACCCACCTCGCCCGGTGGGGCCGACGGTGGCGCGCGACGTGTCGGTCACGGGTGGTCCCCCGCCCCGACCGGCACCCCGTGATCCTCGGCGTCGGCCGGCGCGGTCGCGACCCCTGCCGGCACGGCCGACTGCTCGGCGAGATCCGGCTCGGACCGCCGCCCGAGAGGACCGTCGACCGGCGCCGACACCGGGTCGGTCGGGCGCCGCCGGCGCCCGGGGACGGCCGCCAGCACCGAGCCGAGCACGACGAGGAGTCCGCCGAGCCAGAGCCACCGGACGAGCGGCTGCACGACCACCCCGAAGGTCCACGCGCCGCCCTTGTCGGGGATCGAGTCGATGGTCAGGTAGACGTCGTCGCGGAGGCTCGAGTCGATCGCGGGTGTGCCGACCGGCTGGGTCCCCGCCCCGAATTGGGTGACGGCAGGAAGGAAGGTCCTGCCGCGATCGACGCGCAGCACGGCTTCGAGCGCGTGGTGCGAGCTCGAGGTCGTGGTACGGGTGCCGACGAAATCGACCGTGTGCCCGGCGAAGGTCGCCGTGTGTCCGCGGGCGAGCAGGACCTCTCCACGTTGTCCGTAGGCGGTGGCAGCCGCGAGGGCGACCGCGATGATCACCACCCCCACGTGGACGACCATGCCCCCGTTTGCGCGCCCCACCAGGCCACGCCACCCGGCGAGCACCGCGCGTGGAGGGTGGCGCGCCCCCTGCCCGTGCGCCGTGCCACGCGCCGCGGACCGAGAGCGCCAGTGCGCGGAACGCCGAGGCCCCCGCGAACGCCCCGAGTCCGAACGCGAGCAGCGGCTCGACACCGCGCACGCCGGCCGCGACGCAGGCGACCACCACCGCGACCCCGCACGCGGCGGGGACCGCGAGGCGCCCGCGCACCACCTCGAGCGAGCCCTTCCGCCAGGGCAGTGCGGGGGCGACCGCCATCAGGAACAGCAGACCGAGCCCGATCGGCACCACCAGTCGGTTGAAGTAGGGCGCACCGACGGTCACCTGCCGCCCGGACTCGAGGGCCTCGTAGAGCAGCGGGAAGACCGTGCCGAGCAGCACGACCACCGCGAACAGCACGAAGAGAAGGTTGTTGGCAAGGAAGGCGCCCTCGCGGCTGACCGGCGCGTCGATCCCGGCCGGCGAGCGCAACTGGTCGCCGCGCCAGGCGATCAGCCCGATGCCGACGACCACCACCAGCCCGAAGAACCCGAGGAGCAGCGGCCCGATCGTCGACGTGGAGAACGAGTGCACCGACTGCAGCACGCCGGAGCGGGTGAGGAACGTGCCGAGGACGGTGAGCGAGAAGGTGGCGACGACGAGGGAGAGGTTCCAGATCCGGAGGAGGCCCCGCCGTTGCTCGACCATGACCGAGTGGAGGTAGGCGGTTCCGACCAGCCACGGCAGCAGCGACGCGTTCTCGACCGGGTCCCAGGCCCAGAACCCGCCCCAGCCGAGCACCTGGTAGGACCACCAGGCACCGAGGACGATCCCCGCCGAGAGGAACGTCCAGGCGAGCAGGGTCCACCGGCGGGTTTCCCCCTGCCAGTCCTCGTCGAGCCGTCCGGTCACCAGCGCTGCGACCGCGAAGGCGAAGGGGAGGGTGAAGCCCACCAACCCGAGATAGAGCATCGGCGGGTGGAAGAGCACCAGCGGGTTGTTCTGGAGCAGGACGTTCGGTCCGAGCCCGTTCGGCGGCACCGCCCCCGAAACGTGCTGGAAGGGATCCGCGGGCCCGAGCATCAGCGCGAAGAAGAACGCCGCGACGACGTAGACCACCAGTGTCGCCCAGGCGACGAGCCGGTCCGCGCCGCGGCGGCGGAACCGCCAGACCATCGCGGTCGCGTAGCCCGCCGAGGATCACCCCCCAGAGCAGGATCGACCCTGCGAGTGCGGACCACATGCCGGTGACCGAGTAGAGCAGCGGCGTCGAGCGGCTGTTGTTGTCCGCCACGTAGGTCAGCGAGAAGTCGTGGGTGACGAGCGCGTGCTCCATCGCGACGGTCGCGAGGACGCCGCCGAGCAGGACGAGGGGCGCGTAGAGCTGCGCGCTGCGCACGAGCGGCTCGCGGCGGCGGAGGAGACCGGTGGCGAGCACCGCCACTCCTGCCAACGCGGCCACGAAGCCGAGCAGGACGCCGGTGTGGCCGAGCGCGCCGTTCACCGCGAGATGCGCGGGCCCGTCGGGTGATCGCCCGCCCGGCCGATCATCGCTTCGTCCCGTTCGGCGCCGTGATCCGTCCCGGATGGGCCGCGATGTACGTGGAGGTGTGCTTCACGAGGATCTGGTCGGAGACGAAGGTGGCGCCGCTGAAGTGTCCGACGGCGATGACCGGGATGTCGGCTTGGAAGAGCTGCGGCGGGCTGCCCGTGTTGTCGACCTCGAGCCGGGTCGCGCCCGACGTCACCGCGAAGTCGACCCCGCGGGGGGTGGCGTGGATCGAGCCGGGCTCGACGACGCCCTCGAGGTTGAAGGTCCGCGACCCGAGGGTCGCACGCTCGGACAGCGCCTGGTCGGCGGGGAGGTAGAAGTCGAGCGCCGAGCCGAGCCCTTTCGCCAACAGGAACACCAGCGCGCCCACGAGGACGAGGCCGACGGCCACGTAGCGGACCCGGTGGCCGCGGTGGCGCTCGGGTGGGTGCTCGGCACCTGCGGCGTGGAGCACGGTCGCGGACGCCGGCGCGTCCGGGAGGGGCGGCGCGGTGGTCACCGGTCGTCCTCGGGAGCCGAGGCGGCGGCCACACGCTCGACCGCGGGTGAGGCGCCGGCGGCGCCACACGAGCTGGACACCGTAGAGGGAGAGGATCGAGAGCACGATCGAGTAACCGGCGTCGACGTACTTCACCGGGTCGCCTCACGGAGCGCTCCGCTCCCCGCCTCGACCGCGACGCGATCGCTCCCTGGCGCACGCGACGCGCCCGGCTGCTCCTCCTCGGCGAGCCCACCGTCTCCGTCGCCACGTTCCGAGCCGCCCTCGGCACGACGCTCGCGGAGTGCGGCGTCGAGCTCGCGGCCGGCCAGCGCATCCTCGAGGACGCCGATCCGGTACCGGACGAGCAGCATCCAGACGAAGACCAGGGTGAGCGAGACGAAACCGAGCAGCAGGGTCCAGGCCATCGAACCGTGGATGGTCGGTGAGAGATCCGGGTTGAGCACGGTGGCGCCCTGGTGGAGGGTCCGCCACCAGAGGACCGAGAAGTGCACGATCGGAATGTCGACCGCCGCGAAGAGGGCCACGAACGCGCAGCGCTTCGCCCTCACCTCGGGCTCGGCGGGCACCCGGCGCAGCGCGAGGTACCCGAGGAAGAGCACGAGCAGCACCGCGGTGCTGGTGAGGCGCGCGTCCCACGCCCACCACACTCCCCAGGTGGGCCTGCCCCAGATCGAGCCCGAGACGAGCGTGCAGACGTTGAAGACGACGCCCACCTCGACCGCCGCCGCGGCCAGGCGGTCCCAGAACATCGACGCGGGTGCGCGGCCAGAGATAGAGGAGGCTCGAGACCGCGGCGAGACCGAACGCGAGGTAGAGCGCCACCCAGGCGACGCCGGGGTGGAGGTAGACGAGACGCACCAGGTCGCCCTGGACCCGGTCGGGAGGGGTGACCCACAGCCCGAGCCAGACCGTGGCGACCGTCCCCGCCAGCGCGGCGACCCCGATCACCCGCTCGAAGCGACGAGCCCGGTCCGACACCACCGGGGCCGCAAAGGTTCCGCGGGAGCTCACGCCGACTCCACCAGCGGGCCGAAGACGACCACGCCGAGCGCCAGGTACACCGCGTCGAACACCACCAGCAGCCGGAGCCAGGGGGTGCCCTGCGCAGCGGCACCCGAGGCGAGCGCGGCCTGCCAGGTCCGCGTGCCCGCGAGCAGCACCGGCACCGCGATCGGCAGCAACAGGAACGGCAACAGCGTCTCGCGCACCCGGAGACCGGCGGAAAGCGCGCCGTAGAGCGTCCCGGTCGCGGCGAGCCCGACCGCCCCGAGGAGGCAGGACGCCACGATCAGCCAAGGGGCGACGACATGGGCGCCGTAGAGGAGCAGCACCCCGACCACCAGCACCGCCTCGAGCACGAGCAGCTCGGCCGCGATCGCCGCGGACTTGCCGAGGAACAGGCCGGCCGGGTCGAGGCCCGAGAGCCGCAGCCCGTCCCGAGCGCCGTCGGCCGACTCGACCGAGACGCTGCGCTGGACCGCGAGCACCGCGCAGAACAGCACCGCCACCCAGAAGAGGCCCGGCGCGGCGCGCGCCATCTGGGTGCGGTCGGGCCCGAGCGCGAACGCGAAGAGGACCAGCGCGACCACCCCGAAGGGGACGACCTGGGTGAGGGCGACCCGCGAGCGCGCCTCGATCCGCAGGTCCTTCCCGGCGACGAGGAGACCGTCACGCCACATGGGCCACGCGGCCCTTCGCTCCCGCGGCGGCAGGAACCGGCGGTCGGCGCGGGTCGCCCTCGGCCGGAGCGAGCCGGCGCTCGCCGACCACGCGTCCGCCGCTCAGGGTGACCGACGGCTCGCGAGCGGCTCGACCGATCCCGATTCGTGCGAGGCGATCACGACGGTGGCTCCGGTGCTCGCCGCCTCGGCGACCAGTTCGTCGAGGACCTCCCTCGCCGAACGGTCGAGCCCGGCGTGGGGCTCGTCGAGGAGCCAGAGCTCGGGCCGCCGCGCGGCCATCACCGCGATCGCCACCCGCCGGCGCTGGCCGGCCGAGAGCTTCGACGCCCGGGTCCGGACCAGGCGACCGGTGAGGCCCAGACGCTCGCAGGCGGGATCGGCCCGCTCGACGGGTGCACCCGCGGCGCGCACCGCGAACCGCACGTTCTCGCGGACGGTGAGGTCGTCGTAGAGGTGCCCCACGTGGGCGAGGAGCCCGACCCGCCGGCGGACCTCGGTGCGCCGTTGGAGCGGATCGAGCCCGAAGACCCGAACCCGTCCGGTGGCGACCGGCACCAGACCGGCGCAGACCCGGAGGAGGCTCGTCTTGCCGGCGCCGTTCGCGCCCTCGAGCAGCACGGTCTCGCCGGGGAGCACCTCGAGGTCGACCCCGGCGAGCAGCGGGAACCGGCCCGACAGCGCGACGGCGTCGCGGAGCGAGATTGCGGGGGTGGGGGGTGCTGCGGGGGCCATGGGCGCGCACCATGGTACGAGGGCGGGGGTCCGGGAGCCAGGCGAGGGGCGGCCCGCGCGGGCGCCCGCCCACCGCCCGTCACCTGCGAGTGTGCGGTCCGAGCGCTTGCGTCAGCTGTCGGAGAGCCGCCCGAGGTGGAGATCACGCAACCAGGTCGAGAGATGGGCCGCGATCAGGTCGACGTGGCCGGTGAGCAGCACCAGCCCGAAGACGATCAGGACCGCTCCCCCGGCGAGGTCGATCCACTGCAGCCGGCGTCGCACTCTGCCGAGCACGACGGTCATCTGCCCGAACGCGAGCCCGCACAGCAAGAAGGGCACCCCGAGGCCGAGCGAGTAGGCCGCGAGCAGCACGATCCCACCGGTGGTGGAGCCACCGGTCCCCGCCGCTAGTGCGAGCACGCTGCCGAGCACCGGTCCGATGCAGGGCGTCCAGGCGAAGGCGAACGCCATCCCCATCAGCGGCGGAGCCCACGCGCCGAGCACCGAGGGCCGCACCGCGATCCGGTGCTCTCGGGCGAAGGCGACCGGCAACGACCCCCCGGCGGCCATCCACACCAGCAGCGCGCCGAAGAGCACGATGGCAACCCCCGACGCCGTCTCCAGCACTCGCTGGTGGGTGAGAAAGAGGTGACCGAGCGCCGAGGCAGAAGCACCGAGGATCACGAAGACGACGGTGAACCCCCCGATGAACGCGAGGATCCCGCGGAGGAGCCTCGTGCGCACCCGACGGGTCGGGAACGGGTCCGAACCCACTCCTGTGGTTGCGCGTGCCGGTCCGTCCGACGGTTGGTCGGGGGACCCCGGGCTCGGAGCAGGTTCGGGCGACACCCCGACCGAGGCACCGACCGCGACGGCGACGGATGCCCGTGACGCGGCGGCCGGGTTCTCCGCCGACTCGGTCTCCGCCGACTCGGCACCGGCCAGCTCTGCCGCCGAGAGCCCCGAGACCATCGAGACGTAACCGGGAACCAGCGGCAGCACGCAGGGCGAGAGGAACGAGAGCATCCCTGCCCCGAACGCCACCAACAGGCCGAGGGGGTCGGCGTGGATCGCCGCCGGCACGGCCGTTCCCCGTCAGGCCAGCTGGTTCTTCACCAGCGCGAGATCGGCGTCGACCATCATCTGCACGAGAGCGGGGAAGTCGACGTCGCGCTGCCAACCGAGCGTGGTGTGGGCCTTCGTCGCGTCGCCGACCAGCAGGTCGACCTCGGCGGGGCGAAGGAAGCGCTCGTCGATCACCACGTGCTCCTCCCAGTCGAGGTCGACGGCCGAGAAGGCCAGCTCGACCAGCTCCTTCACCGAGTGGGTCTCCCCGGTCGCCACCACGTAGTCGTCGGGGCGGTCCTGTTGGAGCATCAGCCACATGGCACGGACGTAGTCGGCGGCGTAGCCCCAGTCGCGCTGCGCGTCGAGGTTGCCGAGGGAGAGCTTGTCGCCGATGCCTGCCTTGATCCGCGCCACGCCGTGGGTCACCTTGCGGGTGACGAACTCGAGGCCGCGGCGGGGTGACTCGTGGTTGAACAGGATCCCCGACGAGGCGTGCAGGTCGTAGCTCTCGCGGTAGTTGACGGTGATCCAGTGGCCGTACACCTTGGCCACCCCGTAGGGGCTGCGCGGGTAGAAGGGCGTCGTGCTCGGACTGGGGCACCTCTTGAACCTTGCCGAACATCTCCGAGGAGCTCGCCTGGTAGAAGCGGATCTCCGGATCGACCGTCCGGATCGCGTCGAGCACGCGGGTCACGCTCGAGCGCGGTGGTCTCGCCGGTGAGCACCGGCTGGCTCCACGAGGTCTGCACGAAGGACTGGGCGGCGAGGTTGTAGACCTCCGCGGGCCGGTTGTCGCGCAGGATGTGGATCATCGAGACCTCGTCGAGAAGGTCCCCGGCGACAAGGGTGAGCCGGTCCTGGATGTGGGCGATCCGCTCGAAGTTGACGCGTGCTCGACCGGCGTACCATGCCGCAGACCTCGTAGCCCTGGTCGAGGAGGAACTCGGCGAGGTAAGAGCCGTCCTGCCCGGTGACCCCGGTGATCAGTGCCCGCTTCTCCATGCGCTCTGCTCCTCGCTGCTCACGCTCGTCCCTGGCGCTCGTCGACTCGGTGTCCCGGCGGGCACCGGCGGCTCACCTCTCCCGGTCGCCCATCGGTACCCGCCAGGCCGGGGCCGCTTCTCCATGAAGGCGGCGATCCCCTCTGCCGCCTCGGCCGTCTGGCTGGTGACCGTGAGCATCGCGTGGAGGTAGGGCAGGGCCTCGGTGGCCGCCGAGTCCAGCACAGCGTAGAACGATTCGCGACCCAACCTCATCACGCCCGGTGGCTTCGACGCCAGTACCGCGGCGAGCTCGGCGACCTCCTCGTCGAGGCGCGTCGTGGGGCACGACACGGTTGACGAAGCCGATCCGCTCCGCCTCTCGCCGCGTCCACGACGCGGCTGGTCATCATCAGCTCCAGGGCCTTCTTCGGCGGCATCGACCGGAGCATGGGGACGGTCACCATGTAGGGCCAGAGCCCGACGTCGAGCTCGGGAGCACCGAAGCGGGCCCGGTCGGAGGCGACCACCAGGTCGCAGGCGAGCGCGAGTCCGAAGCCCCCCGGCCATCGCCCACCCCTGGACCCGGGCGACCGTCGGCTTGCCGAGGTGCCACATCTCCTCGAACAGCTCGGCGAGCCAGCCCCGAGCGGCGTGGTGGTCGGCGAACGCGTCGCCCGGGCCGCTCGGGTCGCGCGGCGCCATGCCCGAGAGATCCGCGCCCGCGCAGAAGGCCGCGTCGCCCGCCCCGGTGAGCACCACCACCCGCACCGACGGATCGGTCCGCGCGACCTCGACCTGCCCGACGGATGGCCGCGATGACCTCCCAGGTCATCGCGTTGCGCCGCTCCGGGCGGTTGATGGTGAGGGTGAGGACCGGGCCGGCGCGCTCCGCGAGCAGCTCATCGGCGGCTCCGGTCGCTCCTCGGCCGAGGATGACCGAGCGTCGTCTTCGGGCACCGCACGACGCTAGCCCCGGCTCGACCCGCGGCCGTACCCGGTCCGGGCGCCGCCCTGCGCGGCGTCCGGCACGCCGCCCGGCGGTACCGTGACGCGCATCCCGACCGCCGCCATCGTCTCCTTCCGGCTGGGCGGTCCCGACGGCGTCGCCGTCGAGGCGGCCAAGTGGCGGCGCGCGCTCGACGACCCTCGGCTTCACGACCGTCACCGTCGCCGGCGAGGGGCCGGTCGACCGCACGCTGCCCGGGCTGGCCATCGGCGCGGACGAGCCGCCCGGCGCGCGGCCGAGGTCGGCGCCGCGCTCGACGACGCCGACCTGGTGGTCGTCGAGAACCTCTGCTCGCTCCCACTCAACCCCGGTGCGGCCGCGCGAGGTCGCGACGGTGCTCGCCGGGCGACCCGCGCTCTTTCACCACCACGACCTCCCCTGGCAGCGCGACCAGTTCGCGGAGCTCGGTCCCCCGCCCGACGACCCCGCGCTGGCGGCACGTGACCATCAACGAACTCAGTCGCCGCGAGCTGGCCGCGCGCGGCGTGACCGCCACGACCGTCTACAACTCCTTCGACGTCGACCCGGCTCTCGGCATGGGGGTCGACGGCGGGCGACCGCGCAGTCCACGGGGTGACGCGGTCCGTGCGGCGCTCGGGATCGCCGGGGACACCCGGCTCGTGCTCCAGCCCACCCGCGCGATCCCGCGGAAGAACGTCGCCGGCGGGATCGCGGCCGCGACCGAGCTCGGGGCCACCTACTGGCTGCTCGGTCCGGCCGAGGACGGGTTCGGACCGACTCTCGACGGCGCTGGCGGCGGCCGCGGCCTGCCCGGTGCTGCTCGGGCCCCCCGACGGCGAGCTCGACGTCCGCGACGCCTACGAGGCCTGCGACGTGGTCGCGCTCCCTTCGACCTGGGAGGGCTTCGGCAACCCGGCCGTCGAGTCGGCGGTGCGGCGGCGACCGCTCGCCGTCGGCCCCTACCCGGTGGCGGCGGAGCTCGCCGCCTTCGGGTTCCGCTGGTTCCCGCTCGGACGAGATGGCTCGGCTGTCGTCGTGGCTCGAAGCACCCGACGACGTGCTGCTCGAGCACAACCTCGCGGTCGCCGCAACCCATTTCTCGACCGCCGAGCTCCCCGATCGCCTCGCCGTGGTCCTTCCCGAGCACTGATCCCCGAGGTCCGAAGCGGAGCGGCCGCTACCATGGGCCGCCATGAACGCCGCCGTCGGGACGCCCAGCGCGGCGCGCCACCCGGGCGGCGAGCCCCCGAGCAGGACCGCCGGCGCCTGACGGCGGAGGCACGGCGACGCCAGCTGTTCGACGTCGCGTTGACCCTCTTCGCCGAGCACGGCTACGCCGCCACCACCATGGACGACATCGCCGAGGCCGCCGGCGTGACCAAACCGCTCGTGTACCAGCACTTCGCCTCGAAGCGCGCCCTCTATCTCGAGCTCATGGACGTGTTCTCGCACGAGATCGTCGCCGCCATCGCACGCGCGACCGCGGGCGGCCGGCGGCCCGCGCCAACAGGTCGAGTTGGGCTTCGCGGCCTACTTCGAGCTGATGCTCGCCGACGAGCGAGCCTTCCGTCTCCTCTACGGTCGGGATGCGCCCGACGACCTCGAGCTCGGGGCGGCGCTGCGCCGGGTCGAAGAGACCATCGCCGAGGCGATCGATCCACTGATCGACGCCGGGCTCGAGCCCGAGCACCGGCTGCTGCTGGCCCACGCGGTGGTCGGGATGGCCGAGGGAGCGAGCCGACACTGGCTCGACCGGCACCACACGGCGAGTACGGAACGCAACGGGGCAGCACACGGTGACGACAGCGCCACGGCCGAGGCGGCACAGCTCGCCACCCGGCTCGCGGACTTCGCCTGGGCGGGACTCCGTCAGGTGCACCGAGCCTGACCGTGCCCTGATCCCGGCAGGGTCCCCGCGGGATCCGCCGGCCGGCGGGGAAGAAACTCGACGCAACCGGTAAACTTTCCCGGGTGAACTCGGACACGGCCTCGAGCTCTTCCGTCCTCCACCGGGTCTTCTCCTTCCCCGACCCGGTGAACGAGTACGCGGCCCGCAGCGTGGCCGCCGGGGTGCTGCTCGTCTGCGTGGTCGCGATCGCGACGGGTGCCGGGTGGCTCCTCGTGCCGCTCTGTTACGGCTTCTGGGCGAGGGTCCTGGCCGGACCGACCTTGAGCCCGCTGGGTCAGCTGGCCACCCGGGTCGTGGCACCGAGGCTGTCGGGGGCACCGCGGCTGGTCGCGGGTCCGCCCAAGCGGTTCGCGCAGGCCATGGGCGTGGCCTTCTCCTCGACCGCCCTCGTGCTCCTGGTTCGGGTTCGGCCTCTCGACGTCGGCGTGGGTGGTGACCGGCCTGCTCGCCGCCGCGGCGTTCCTCGAGTCGGCCTTCGGGCTCTGCCTCGGGTGCCGGGTCTTCGGGCTGCTGATGCAGACCGGCCTCGTCCCCGAAGCGATCTGCGAAGGCGTGCGCCGACCTCTCGACCCGCCACCCCGAGCTCGCGAAGCCCGACGCGGCCTGAGCCCGACGAAGGGGCCGGCCGATTCAGCGGCCGGCCTGCGATCAGGACAGACGCGTGAGCGAGCGCCGCGCAGAGGAGGCGGAGCTCCGTCGCACAGGCCACGTAGTCATCGTCGTCCCGGCCCGGCGGGATCCTCCACGTCCTCCCACGGTTCGATCGCGACGTCGGCGAGATCGAGCTCGGCGAGCCGCTTCGCGAGCGGCGCGGATCCCTCCGGGAGGTCGCGGCACAGCCGCTTGAGGGTGGCCGTCCGGTCTGCCGCGACGGGATGCCGCCGGCGGACGTACGCCACGTGCTCGCCGGCCATCGCGAGGACGAGGTCGGCCCGCTCGACGTCGAGATCGGTGAACTGGTGGCTCCGGTGCCCGTCGGCCCTGAGCCCGACCGCCGGCGAGCGCGTCCCTGGTCCGCCGGCTCATCGGCTGTCCTTCGACGACGTGGGTGCCGGCGGTCGCGATGCGGAAGGGGCCCGAGTCGAGCATCACACCTGCCATCACCGAGCGGGCCGCGTTGCCGGTGCAGAGGGCGAGCAGCAGGGGAGGGTGCTCTTCCCGGGCGGGGGCGTTCGTCCGGGCTGGTGGGATCGGGCACGGGGTCACGGTAGCGGCCGGTGTGCACCGGGCCGGTCGGAGTCGGTCGATCCTGCCGGGGCACCCGGCCTCTGCCCGGACGTCAGGGAATGTGGACGCCCGAGATGGCGCGGCTGATGATCAGCCGCTGGATCTCCGAGGTGCCCTCGAAGATCGTGTAGATCTTCGAGTCGCGGTGCCAGCGCTCGACCGGGTGCTCGCGGATGTAGCCGTAGCCGCCCATGATCTGGATCGCCTCCTCGGTCACCCAGACCGCGGTCTCGCCGGCGTAGAGCTTGGACATCGAGCCTTCGCCCGAGGTGAACTCCTTGCCGTTGCGCCCCATCCACGACGCGCGCCAGATGAGCAGGCGGGAGGCGTCGATGCGGGTCTTCATGTCGGCGAGCTTGAAGGCGATCGCCTGGTTCTCGATGATCGCCTTGCCGAAGGCCTTGCGCTCCTTGGCGTACGTCGAGCGAGTACTCGTACGCGGCGCGCGCGATGCCGAGCGCCTGGGCACCGACGGTCGGGCGCGAGGCCTCGAAGGTCTTCATGGCCGCCTGGCTGGTCGATCGCTTCCCCTCGCGGGCCCGTGCCAGCCGCTCGTCGAGCTTGTCCTTGCCGCCGAGCAGGCAGTGGCCCGGGACCCGCACGTCGTCGAGGATCACCTCTGCGGTGTGGGAGGCCCGGATACCCATCTTCTTGAACTTCTGCCCCTGGGAGAGCCCCGGTGTGCCGGGCGGGACGATGAAGCTGGCCTGGCCCCGCGAGCCGAGCGTCGCTGTCCACCGAGGCCACCACCACGTGGAGGTCGGCCATGCCGCCGTTGGTGATCCAGGTCTTCGTTCCGTTGATCACCCACTCGTCCTTGGCCTCGTCGTAGACCGCGCGGGTGCGCAGCGACGACACGTCGGAACCCGCGTCGGCCTCGGACACCGCGAAGGCGGCCGTCTGGATCTTGTCGGGCGTTCCGAAGCACTGGGGGCCCCACTCGAGCAGCTGCTCGGGTGTGCCGTTCGCGGCGATACCGGCGAGTCCGAGCGTGCTCCCGAAGATCGAGAGCGCGATCCCCGCGTCGCCCCAGGCCATCTCCTCGTTGGCGATGGGCATGAGCAATCCGCTCTCGTCGAAGTAGGCCTGACTGATGAAGTCGAACGAGTAGAGACCGATCCGTGCGGCCTCCTCGATGAGGGGCCACGGCGTCTCCTCGCGCTCGTCCCACTCGTGGGCGACGGGCCGGATCACGTTCTCCGCGAAGTCGTGCACCCACTTCTGGATCTGGAGTTGGTCCTCGTTGAGGTCCAGCGAGAATTCGGCCATTGCCCCCTGCTCCGTTCCGGCGCCCAGCGCCCATCAGGTCCCAGCTTGTTACTCCATAGTAACTGGGAACGGGCAGGGCTGTCACCGCACGCGCCACGCGGCGGGCGAAAACGGGTCCGGGCGCGAAAAAGCCCACGGGAGCCCTCGGTTGGAAAGTGAAGCGCCGGGAAGGTGCGAAGTACCCGGCGCAGAGACGGGCCGTTCGGCCCGCGGGACGCTCTAGGCGGGCTGGACCACGCGCACGTCGACTGCCTGGAGCCCCTTTGGCCCTTCCTGAAGATCGAACTCCACCGCCTGGCCTTCCTCGAGCGAGCGGAACCCGCTCATCTGGATGGCCGAGTGGTGCACGAACACGTCGGCACCGCCGTCAGGCTGCGAGATGAAGCCGAAGCCCTTCTCGGCGTTGAACCACTTGACTGTTCCGGAAGCCACGGTGGCATTCCCCTTTCCCTCAACTGCGTAGTGCACAGGGATCCTCGGGATGATCGGTGGCCCCACGACCAACCCCCCAGAGATGCTCTGTCCGGCAGACGCTAGCAGCCTGCCGGGGCGAAGCAACCGTTGGCGGATGTATGTCGTCCCCTGTTCACACGCTGTTCATCGCCGGCGGATGCGCGTGCCGTCGGGTCCGTCCTCGACGATCCATCCCGCTTGCTCGAGTTGGTCGCGCAACGCGTCGGCGAGCGCCCAGTTCCCCTCGGAGCGGGCGAGGTCGCGACGCGCGACCACGTCGACAGTTGCTGCGTCAACTTCTTCGTCGAGCCCCCCTTCGAGCGCGAGACCGAGCGCGCCGCAGAGCACCGCGACGGTCTGCCCCGCGCGTTCGCGCGCGCTCGAGGTCGCCCGCGTCGCCGGCGGCGTTCGCGTCGCGGAGGAGATCGAAGATCAGCGCGAGCGCGGCAGGGGTGTCGAGATCGTCGTCCATACGCTCGCGGAACCGCTCCAGCGCGTCCTGGTCGAGGTCCGCACCCTCGGTCGTCCCGCACACCACCTGCGCCTCGCCAAGGGGGTTGGCGATGCCGAAGCGCCTGGCCATCTCGTCGATCCGCGCCAGAGCGGCCTCGGCGTCCCGGGCGGTTTGCGGGGTGATCTCGATCGGCGAGCGGTAGTGGGAACGGAGCACGAGCAGCCGGTAGGCCCGGGCGTCGCTTCTGGCCAACAGGTCGTCCAGCGAGGTGAAGTTCCCGAGGGACTTCGACATCTTCTCGCCGGCGACGGTCACCCATCCGTTGTGCACCCAGTGGTGGGCGAAGTCGCGCCCGGAGGCGACGGCCTGGGCCCGCTCGTTCTCGTGATGGGGGAAGACGAGGTCGATCCCGCCGCCGTGCAGGTCGAACCCCTCGCCGAGCAGGTCGAGCGACATGACCACGCACTCGGTGTGCCAGCCCGGGCGGCCCGCGCCCCACGGCGAGTCCCAGGTCGGCTCGCCGGGCTTCGCCTTCTTCCAGAGCGCGAAGTCGACCGGCGAGCGCTTCTCCTCCGCCACCTCGACCCGGGCCCCGGCCCGGAGCGACTCGAGGGGCTGGTGGGCGAGAAAGCCGTAACCGGGCACGTCGGCCACCGACAGGTAGACCCCGTCGGCCGTCTGGTAGGCGACCCCGCGACCCACCAGTTCCTCGATGAGCTCGACCATCGGTTCCACGTACGCGGTCGCGTGGGGTGTCTCGTCGGGACGGAGTACCCCGAGCGCGTCCATCGCATCCCACCAGGCCGCCTCGTAGGTGGCTGCCAGCTCGGGTTCGGTGACCCCGTCTTCGGCCGCCCGCTCGATGATCTTGTCGTCGATGTCGGTGATGTTCGACACGTAGGTGACGTCGAAACCGCTGAAGATCAGGTAGCGCCGGAGCACGTCGAAGACCAGCGCGAGGCGACCGTGCCCGAGGTGGGGCGCGCCGTAGACCGTCGGGCCGCACACGTACATCGCGACCTTGCCCGGGGTACGCAGTTCGAGCGGGGAGACCCGGCCGGTCGCAGTGTCGTGGAGCTCGAGCACGCAAGGTACGGTAACCCGATCATGCAGGACCACGGGAACAGTGCGCGGGCCCCGGAGCGCGGCCCGACGGGGGTCCCCGACAAGCCCGGGCTCGAGGGTCTGGAGGCGACGTGGTCCGAACGGTGGGCGGCGGACCGCACCTACGCGTTCGACCGCTCGGCGACCCGGTCGGGGGTGTATTCGATCGACACACCGCCTCCGACGGTGTCGGGGTCGCTCCACATCGGCCACGTGTTCTCCTACACGCACACCGACGCCGTCGCCCGCTACCACCGCATGCGGGGCAAGGCCGTCTTCTACCCGATGGGATGGGACGACAACGGACTGGCCACCGAACGACGGGTGCAGAACTACTACGGCGTCCGGTGCGACCCCGCGCTCCCCTACGACCGGGACTTCGTGCCACCGCCCGAGCCGCCGAAAGAGCCGTCGTCGATCTCGCGTCCCAACTTCGTCGAGCTCTGTCACCGGCTGACCGCCGAGGACGAACAGGTCTTCGAGCATCTCTGGCGCACGCTCGGGCTGTCGGTCGACTGGTCCCACACCTACGCCACCGTCTCGCCGCAGGCCCAACGGGTCTCCCAGCGCGGCTTCCTCCGGATGGCCCGCCGCGGCGAGCTGGTCCAGCAGACCGCGCCGACCCTCTGGGACGTCGACTTCCGGACCGCCGTCTCGCAGGCCGAGCTGGTGGACCGCGAGCGGCCCGGCGCCTACCACCGGATCGCCTTCCCGCGGGCCGGCGGCGCCGGCGCGGTCGAGATCGAGACCACCAGGCCCGAGTTGCTCGCCGCGTGCGTCGCCCTGGTCGCCCACCCCGACGACCGCCGGTACGCGCCGCTCTTCGGCAGCGAGGTGCTGACGCCGCTGTATTCGGTGCGGGTCCCGATCGTCGCCCATCCCCTCGCCGAGCCGGACAAGGGATCGGGCATCGCCATGATCTGCACCTTCGGCGACACCACCGACGTGGTCTGGTGGCGCGAGCTCACCCTCCCCACCCGCACCATCGTCGGTCGCGACGGCCGGCTCCTGCCGGTGGACTGGGGTGCTGTGGGTTGGGAATCCGAGGAGCCTGGCGCCGCCTCGGCTCGTTACGGCGAGGTGGAGGGCCGCACCATCAACCAGGCGCGGACGACGGTGGTCGCACAACTCGGTGGATCCGGAGCGCTCCTCGGCGAGCCGCGCCCGATCACCCACCCGGTCAAGTTCTACGAGAAGGGTGAGCGGCCGCTCGAGATCGTCTCGTCGAGGCAGTGGTTCGTCAAGACCCTGCCGCTGCGCGAGCGCCTCCTCGCCCGAGGCGAAGAGTTGACCTGGCACCCGCCCTACATGGAGCACCGCTACCGCGCCTGGGTCGAAGGGCTCTCCGGGGACTGGAACATCTCGCGCCAGCGGTTCTTCGGCGTCCCCTTTCCGGTCTGGTACCCGGTCGAGGCGTCCGGGGAAGCCGACTTCGACGCACCGATCTACGCCGACGAGCACCGGCTGCCGGTCGATCCGTCGACCGACGTGCCCGACGGCTATCGCGAGGACCAGCGCGGACAGCCGGGCGGGTTCATCGGGGAGCCCGACATCATGGACACCTGGGCCACGTCCTCGCTCACGCCGCAGATCGCCGCCGGATGGGAGGACGACCCGGACCTCTTCGGCCGTGTCTTCCCGATGGACCTCCGCCCGCAGGCGCACGACATCATCCGGACCTGGCTGTTCTCGACGGTGGTCCGGTCCGAGCTCGAGCACTCGGCCCTGCCGTGGGCACACACCGCGATATCGGGGTGGGTGCTCGACCCGGATCGCAAGAAGATGTCGAAGTCGCAGGGGAACGTGGTGACCCCACTCCCCCTCCTCGAGCAGCACGGCGCGGATGCCGTGCGCTACTGGGCCGCAAGCGGCAGGCCGGGTACCGACACAGCCGTCGACGAGGGGCAGATGAAAGTCGGGCGCCGCCTCGCGATCAAGGTGCTCGAACGCGTCACGCTTCGCCCTCGGCCGGCTGGCCGGCCCCGACGGCTCGGTCGTGCCGAGATCGGTCGCCGCGGTCGCCGCACCGATCGACCGAGCAGGTTCTCGGTCGCCTGGCAGAGGTGGTCGACGACGCCACGGCCGCCTTCGACGACCTACGACTACACGCGTGCCCTCGAGCGGACCGAGACGTTCTTCTGGTCCTTCTGCGACGACTACCTCGAACTGGTGAAGACCCGCGCCTACGGCGACCCGGACGATCCGGGTCCCGCATCCGCGCAGGCCGCGCTGGCGGCCGCCCTCTCCGTGCAACTGCGCCTCCTCGCGCCGTTCCTTCCCTTCGTGACCGAAGAGGTCTGGTCGTGGTGGCAGGCCGGGTCGATCCACACCGCGGCCTGGCCGACCGCCTCCGAGCTCGACACGACCGCCGCCGACGGACGGGGCCGGCCCGGTGCTCGAGGTGACCTCGGAGGTGCTCGGGCGGATCCGGCACGCGAAGACCGCGGCGAAGCGGTCGATGCGGTCGACGGTCGCCGAGCTGACGGTCTCCGACACCCCCGAGCGCCTCGCCGCCCTGCTCGCTGCCGAGGGAGACCTCCGCGACGCGGGCGGCGTCGTGTCGCTCACGACCGTCGAGTCCGACGAGCCCGCGGTCGACGTGGTGCTCGCCGAGGAGGGGTGAGGGTCGATCCGGGCCGGACTGGCCCGGGTCAGGACAGGTAGCTGCTGAGCGCGGCCTCCGCCATCTCGTCGGGGGACCCGACCTGCTCGACGCGGCCGTGCACCATGATGGCCGCGCGGTCGGCCACCGAGAGCGCGGTGGTCACGAACTGCTCGACGAGCAGCACGGTCATCGAGTGGCGGGCGAGGTTCGACACCAGCTCGTAGAGCTCGGTCACGATCAGAGGTGCGAGGCCCATCGAGAGCTCGTCGAGCAGGAGGACGCTCGGATCGGTGACGAGCGCGCGTGAGATGGCGAGCATCTGCTGCTCGCCGCCGGAGAGGGTGCCCGCCATCTGGCGTCGCCGCTCCTTCAAGCGGGGGAAGGCCTCGAAGGTGCGCTCCTCGACCGTCTTCGCGTCGAGACCGCCCCGATAGGTCCAGATGCGCAGGTTCTCGCGGACGGTGAGGTTGGGGAAGATCCCGCGCCCTTCGGGGATCGCGCAGAGACCCGCCCGGGTCAGCTTCTCCGTCGACGTCTTCCCGACCGGTCGGTCGCCGATCAGGACCTCGCCGGCCGTCGCCCGCATCCGACCGCTGACCACCTTGAGCAGTGTCGACTTACCGGCGCCGTTCGGCCCGAGGAGCGCGAAGACGCTGCCCGCGGGAACGGTCAGATCGACGCCGTGGAGCACCTCGATCCGGCCGTAGGCCGCACGGACCCCCTCGACGGTGATCTCGGGCGGGAGCTGGACGGTCGTCGCAGCGCCCGAGGCAGCCGGTGCCGGGGAGGAGCCGCTCACCGGGCATCCGCCCCGTCGTCACCCGATCCGCTCACACCTGCGGCGGTGCCGAGGTAAGCCGCCTGCACCGACGGGTCGCTGCGGATCTGCTCGGGAGTGCCCCTCGGCGATCACGACACCGAAGTCGAGGACGTAGATGAGATCGCAGATCCGCATCACCAGCTCCATGTCGTGCTCGACGAGGAGCACGGCCATCCCGCCGTCCGCGAGGCGGCGCAGGAGCTCGCCGAGTGCCTTCGACTCGGTGTCGTCGAGACCAGAGCCCGGTTCGTCGAGAAGGAGGACCTTCGGTCCGATCGCGAGGGCGCGGGCGAGCTCCACCATCCGTGCCAGTCCGGTCGACATCGCGGAAGCCTGACGGTGGCCGAGTCCTTCGAGGCCGACACCCTCGAGCAACCGATCGGTGGTGGCGAGCGCGGTCGTCCCGATCCCGCCAGCGTGGTCACCCGCCATGTCGCCGCGTCGCCCGCGCCGGGGCAACGGGAACCGGCGCTTCAGATGGCGCCACTGCCACCACTTGACCGCGGACTCGAGTCCGACCTGCACGTTCTCGCCGGCGGTCAGCGTGCCGAACAGCTCGAGGCGCTGGAAGGTGCGGGCGAGGCCGAGGCGGGCTCGGCGATGCGGCTTCATGCCGGTCACGTCGCGCTCGAAGAGCCGCACGCTGCCGCGCTCGGGGGCCTGCAGACCGCTGATGACGTTGAACAGGGTGGTCTTACCCGCACCGTTCGGGACCGATGAGACCGGTGATCGTCCCCGGCTGCACCGCCAGGCTGGTGTCGTGCAGCGCCGCCACCCCGCCGAAGCGGACCGCGACCTCCGAGACGGTCGAGCGCCGCGCCGTCGCGAGCCGTTGTCAGCCGGCGACACGGGTCCCCGATCCGACCACTCGCGGCACCCCGCTCCTCGCGGGCACTGCCGCCTCCGTCTCGGAGGGGACCCGACGCACCCACGGAAGGTGGAACTGCAGCGCCTCGATCCCGAGGATGCCGCCGGCGGTCCGCCCGATCAGGATGATCCCGATGCCGGCGAAGAGCCCGAGGCCGTTGTGCCAGACCTGGTTGAGAACCACGTAGGTCACCGCGGCGAGGAAGGCACCCGACACCGTGCGGATGCTCCAGATGACCACGAAGAGCACGAAGATGATGCCCGGGAAGATGTCGAAGTCGGTGGTGCCCGACCGTCTGCTGCACCGTCCCGTACAGCGCGCCCGCCAGCCCCGCCATGGCCGCCGCGATGGTGAACACGGCCACCTTGGTGAAGCCGATGTTGAGCCCGACGGTCGCGTAGGCGGCCGGCGAGTCGTTGACCGCCACCAGGCGGCGTCCGAAGAGGCTGCGCCGGACGGCGAGGACCAGCCAGGCGGCCAGCACGAAGAACACCGTGACCATGAGGAACTCGGCGGCATCGCCGCCGAAGGAGAGCCCCGGCAGGACGATGCGCCCGATGATGACGCCGCCGGTCCCGTAGATGTGGGTGTCGGTGAAGAAGCCGTTGGCCACCGCGTCGGCGAAGGCGAAGGTCGCGAGTGCGAGGTAGAGGTCGCGGAGACGGATGGTGGGGAGGGCGACCAGGGCACCGACCGCCGCACACACCGCGGTCGCCGCGAGCAATCCGAGCAGCGAGCCGCCGCCCGCGACCTTGCCCATGACGAAGGCGCCGATCCCCATGAAGGAGAACTGACAGAGGGAGACCTGGCCGGAGTAGCCGGTGACGAGGACGAGAGAGAGCGCGACGATCCCGAGGGTCATGATGTCGCCGCCGAGGGTGAGCACGGTCGTCCCCCGGTAGGCGGTGTTGTCGAACACGATCGCCAGGACGATCGCCGCTCCGAAGAAGACGCCGCCCGCGACGAGCGACTCCCAGCCGCTCGCCACCCGCGGCGCGCGCACGGTGGTGAGCCGGCCGATGGCCCGGAGACGCACTGACGGCAGGGTCACCAAAGCGATGAACAAGAACACCATCGGGAGCGCGACGGTGACGTCGGGCACCAGGCTCTGGGGCAGGTGCGGGAGCACGTAGATGATCACGTACTCCTCGAGCAGCCCGATGCCGATGGCCGCCGCGAAGGTGACCGAGATGTTCTTCAGGCGGCCGACGATGGCCGCGGCGTAGCCGTTGACGACGAGGAGCGTCATCGCCTCGATGTTGAGGCCGGTGGTCTGGGTCGGTGCGAGGAGCACCCCGGCCAGTGCCGCCATCATGAAACCGAGGATCCACCCGTACTGGCTCATCCGGTTGGGGGACACACCGGCCATCGAGAGCAGCTCGGGGTCGTCGACGACCGCTCGGAGCGCGAAACCGGTCCGGGTCGAGTAGAAGAGGAGGCGCAGGAGGATCGCGACGCCGATCGCCACCCCGATGATCAGGACCTCCTGGTACTGGATGTTGATCCCGAGCAACCGGAACTGGCCGTTGACCATGTTCCCCACCGTGCGGGTGGTGGTCGGATTCCAGATGATCACCGCGAGCCCGGTGAGGATCACCATCAAGCCGAGGGTGACCATCACCGGCCGCTCCGCGGAGGCACCGTGCAACCGCCGCATGAGGACCCGCTCGACCAGCACGCCCGAGATCGCCGCACCGACCACCAGGATGAGCACCAGCGAGACCAGCTCGTTGACGTGGTGAGCGGTCGCGAGCTCCCAGTAGCAGAACGCGGCGATCATCCCCACCGCGCCCTGGGCGAAGTTGAACACCCCCGAGGTCGTGAACGTCACCACCAGACCGGTGGCGGCGATCGCGTACCCGGCCCCGAGCATGACGCCGAACACGGTGTACTGGAGGAAGCTGCTCACCGTCTCGCCCTCATCCCCCCTGCGTCACGCTCCGGCCCGCGGGATCTGGTCGTGCCCTCAGGACTTTGGCGGCGTCACGTACTGGTAGTCGCAACGGTAGCCGTTGGTGCTCGAGTTGACCGGCGGGTCGTCGATCCGCTGGAACTGCCCGTTGACCACCTGACCGATCAGGTAGCAGTTACTGACCGTCTTCGCGACCGGGTTGGCCGGGGCCTGGATGTTGTTGCCGGTGAAGGTGGTGATCTTCTGCAGCGACTGCAGCAGCGAGCCGCGGCTCGGGTTCGAACCCGCGTTCTACAGGCCCTGGGCGAAGAGCTCGGCGGACATCCAGCCGTAGAGGGTGAACAGATCGGGCTGGAAGCCGGGCGACGCCACCTGCACCCAGTGGAGGAACGTGCCGACCGCCGGGATCGCCGAAGAATCCCCTCCGAGGTAGAGCGAGGCGTTCTGGTCGAGGTAGCTCCCGTCGACCGCCGAGGCCCCACCGGAGTCGGACACCAGCTGGTTGGAGTAGGTCGAGGCGCCGAGGATCACCGTCGGGTGGAAGTTCTGCTGCTGGAGCGCCTTCAGGACGCCCGATGCGTAGTTGGCGGGCATCTGCTCGATGAAGAGCATCTTGACCCCCGCGTTGCGCATGGCGATGACGTTCTGGGTGAAGTCGGTCTGGGTGATCGCGAAGGTCTGCTGGTAGACGACCTTGTAACCGACCTGCTGCATCACGTACTTCTCACCGTTCCAGTCGGTCTCGCGCGGAGGGCTCGTTGGCGACCAACGAGCCGGCCGCGGTGATGTCCTGGGGGTACTTCGACTTGAAGTACTGGAGCGACCCTTCCTGCCAGCCTCCCGAGGCGGGTGCCGGGCTGAACACGTTGGGCAGATGGAGCGTGCTCTGGTCGAGCGTGACCGAGACGTCGGGCACGCCTGGGTTCCTCTTCAGCAGGACGCCGCCGAACTGGTCCTCGAGCGAGAAGTTGCCGACCAATGCGAAGTCGTTGCTGATGGCGCTCTGGGTCAGCTGGGAGTTGGTCGCACCCTGGAAGAGGTCGTCACCCGAGTCGACGACGAGGGTCCGGCCCTTCACCCCGCCGGTCGAATTGACGTAGTCGGCGTAGGCCTGTGTCCCGACCGCCGCACCCTTGAAGAGCCCACCGGTCAGCGTCGACACGTTCGCCACGTGGACGGTCGTGCCGGTGATGCCCGTGCGGTCGCTGAAGGCGCTCTGCGGGATCGACGAGCTCCCGCCCGAGCCCGAAGACGTCGTGGCGGAGGTGGCGGAGTTCGTCGAGCTGCAGGCGGTCGCCAGCACCGCGGCGACGGTGACCAGACCCAGCGCGCTGATGCGCCTTCTCCACGATGCAGAACGCAAGGCTCCCCCTTGGACTCGAATCCGTTCCGACTGGCCATTCGCCGCTGGCCGGGGGCCGGCAGCGAATATGTGACTCTATGTCAGAAACCCGAGCGGGTGTCCAGCACCGCAGGTCGGAAGGCGGGTCTCTCCACGGGCTCGTCCGAGGCGTCCCGGGGAGGCTCAGTCGGGCTCACGGTCCGCCACCCGGTGGCGGACCGTCTCGAGGAAGCGAACGGCTCCTCTTGCCGTGTGGCGACAGCGGATCGAGGTCAACACGTCGAACGCGTGTTGGGTCCTCGGGAGCTCGACATAGGCCGACAGGAGCGCGCGAGCGCTCGCGGAGCCGGTCGACGAAGCGCCTCGCGACCTCGCGCGGCACGAGCGAGTCGTTCGCCCCGTGGAACACCAGCATCGCCGGCGCGGAGCCGCTCGCCCACCGGTCCGGTGACGCTCGCTCGAAGAGCCCCGGGTCGTCGGCGGCGGACGCCTGCACGACCTGTCTCTCGAGGAATCGGAGGAACGCCGGTCCCGCGATGCCCATCGCGTCGGGGTCGCCGGCGAGGTCGTAGACGCCGTAGAAGGGGAGACAGGCGTCGACCGAGGTGTCCTCGTCCTCGAAGCCCGGCTGCCAATTCGACTCGTCGGGCGTGAGCGCCAGCATGGAGCAGAGATGGCCGCCGGCCGACGCCCCCGACACCGCGATGAACTCCGGGTCACCGCCGAACTCGCCGACGTGCGCTCGCAGCCACGCGATCGCCCGCTTGCAGTCCACCAGTTGGTCCGGCCAGGCGGCCTTCGGGCTCAGCCGGTAATTGATCGTCACGCACACCCAGCCACGACGGGCCAGTTCGAAGAGCATCGGCCGGCCCTGCTGGCGCTTGTCGCCGATCACCCACGCGCCGCCGTGCACGTAGACCAGCACCGGGGCGCCCTCCGGTGCCGGAAGCCGACGGGTGAGGACGTCGAGGCGGTGTCGTTTCCTGCCGTCTCCCCAGTAGTCGACGTTGCCGACCTTTGCGATGTCGAGGGGCCGGAAGGGAACGGCAAGCAGGAGTCGCCACCAGATGCGCCGTGTCTCGACGAAGCTCCGGGCCCCCTCGGCGGGCTCGTTCGAGGTGACGTCTCCGCCGAGCGCGTCGTCGAGCGCCGCGTCGACGACGAAGCGGCTCCGGCTCGCGACGACGGCCAACCAGCCGAGGGCCAGCCACGACCCCACTGCGATCGCGAGACCGAGCTGGCCGGGCCAGGACCCGAGTGCGCCGAGCACGCCGAAGAGAGCGGTGAGCCCGACGGCGCCCGCCACGACGTGGAGGGGCAGTTCGCTCGGGATCCAACCGAGGACGAAGCTGACGACTCCGAAGGGCTGCCGGCGAAGGGGTCGCCAGGCATTGGCCGTGACGAGTGCGCCGAAGACGCTGACGGCCAGGAACGCCCAGCTCACCCCTCCATCAAACCACCTGTGGCCTCGCACCACCTACGGTGCCGGAGCGACCACCATCGACGTGGCGCCCGAGCATACCGCGATCGGACGACCGAAGGTCCCGCCGGCCGCGGCATAAGGGATCACCGAGTCGAACCCGGCCACCACGAACACGCCGGTCCTCCCCGACCCCTCCACCACGTCGGTCGGGTGCCCGATGGCCCGGCGGTCGCCGTCGGAGGCGCGCGAAGCCACGGGGACCGGAGGACCGGGATCGGCGGGCACGGCGAGCGGCACCGGAATGATCGAGTCGTTGGCGGCGTCCGCCACGAGGAGGGACGAGCCGTCGGGGGCGAACGCGACCGCAGCGGGATCGGTGATCCCGAAACGGTCGAAGCTCGTGGCCGCACGCGTCGTACCGGAGGCCGCCACGATCGGGACCAGACGGCCGCCGAAATCTGGTCCACCCTGGCCCAGCGCGTAGACGGTGCTCCCGTCCGGGGAGACGACGACTCCGTGGGGGGAGTAGACCGAGGAGACCGACAGGCCGGTCGGGATTTCGGTGCCGGCGGTGGCACGGGCCGTGTCGAAGGGGATCACGCCGCCGCTCACCAGCGCGTACGCCGTCGGGTCGACCGGATCGAGGGCGAGCCCGTAGACGATGTGGCCGGCCCCGAGCTGGAGCGGGGTCCCGACGGCGCGGGTGACCGCGTCGAAGGGCACCACCGTCGATCCGACCGCGGCGAGAACGATCCTTCCCCCGGGCATCACCGCGATCGCGTGGGTGCCCCCCTGTCCGGGGAGCACGATCGGAGCCGTCGCCTTCTGACTGGTCACGTCGATCGGCACGACCACGTTCTCGGTACGCGTCGCGGGTTGCACTCCCTGCGGCGCTGCGGATGCCGGCGCGGCGACCGAGGTGGCGGTCTCGACGTAGGCCCACCGACCGTCCGGCGAGGTGGTGATCGCGAAGTCGCCGAGAACGGGGGTCCCCGAGATCGGAAGGCGGATCGGTGCCTCGGCGGTCCTCGTCGCGAGCTCGACCGGCGTGACCGCGTCGGGGCACACCACGTACCCGATCCCACCGGAGGGTGCGAGAGACGGCGCGCCGGTGGTGGGGGGCACCGGCGACGCCACCAACGAGCACCCCGTAACCACCCCGGCCAGCACGAGGGTCGCGGCGGCCGCCACCGTCCTCTGCACGCGTGACCGGATGTCGCGGGGTGAGGCCGGGGGCGGCCGGTCGACCCCGCTCACCGACCCGCCCCGGGCGGGCCGATGGCCCGCACCGCGAGCGGCACCGGGAGTGCCCCCGAGCGCGCGAGGGAGTCGTGGAACGCGACGAGCGTGCCGCCGGCGGCGAGCCACTCGTCCCGCGCCTGCTCGATGACCAGAGCTCCGGTCAGGTACGCGGAGGCCTGGGTCGGCCACGCGCAGTACCGCGGCGACTTCCGACCGCGCCGTCGGAAGTGGGAGGAGCGCGCGTTCGTGCATGAACGAGACCGCCTGGTCGGTCTCCATCTCCCCCAGGTGCAACGAGGTGTCGACGACGATCCGAGCCGCCCGGAGCAGCCGGGCCTCGAGGTGGCCGAGTTCCTGTTCGGGCGTGAAGAACCCGGCGTCGCGCATCATGGCCTCGGCGTAGAGAGCCCAACCCTCGACGAAGTAGGTGGAGGTGAAGATCCTGCGGATCGGCCGCGCTTCCTTCATGGTCATCAGGTGCCAGTGATGCCCGGGGTAGGTCTCGTGCACCGAGGTCGTCGGCACCGAGTAGGGAGCGTTGGACTCGAGCAGGCCGTCGACCTCCTCGCGGTCGTGCGCGTCGACCGGATAGGGCACGAAGAAGAACCCGACCCTCGAGGACTTGAACATCGGAGGCGACAGGTACGAGGCGACCGCGAGGATCGCCCGCAGGGCGGCCGGTGCGGGAACCACGTGGCAGTGCTCGTCGGGGGGCAGGGTCACGAGGCCCTGGTCGAGGAGGAATTGGCGCGCCTCGAGGCAGCAGGCCTCGTAGTCCGCGCGCATCCGCTCGATCGACGGCGCCCGATCGTGCTGGAGGCGGCGGAGGGTCTCGTGCCAAGGGCGCGAGGCGTCGAGGGCAAGGGCGGCGCGCTCGAGCTCGCCGGTGAGGCGCTCGAGCTCGGTGGCGCCCCGCTCGCGGAGGCCCCGCACATCGAGGTCGAGCAGCTCCCCCTGCCGGAGGACGGCGTCGTAGCGCTCCTCACCGAGGACGAATGTGCCGGTGCACCGTGGCGCGAGGTCGCGTAGGAAGGAGGCGAACTTCTCGTAGGCGCGGGCCGCTCCCTCACCCGCCTGCTCCAGCCGTGCGCGATGGGACCGATCGGCGGCGAGCGCCGGTACCTCGCTCCTGGCGAAGGTCACACACGCGTCACATTGCGCGATCCCGCGTTCGACGATCAGCCTGCTGGCGAGTGCGGGGTCGAGATTGGCGACGGCCTCGTCGAGGACACCCCCGATCGCGCCGAGACGATCGACCGCGGCGTCGGTGAGCTCCTCCTCGGAGTGCATTCCGAGGAGGAACAGCTCGGTGATGCCGGTGTCGAGGTATTCCTCGGGCGAGCGCCGCCAGTCCTGCCAGTCCGCGAGGGCCACCCGCATGCCGAGCCGGGCCGTGACCAGTGTCCGGTCGGTCGCCTGGTCGGGTGTGAGCTGCTCGGGCTCGAAGGTGCCGAACCGGTCGAGCCATTCGATGTCGGCGCTGTGGCGGCGCCGATGTGCGGCCGCGGAGAGATCGTCGAGACGACCGTCGAACCCGTCCCGACCGAGGAGCGAGGCCCACCTCGGCGACTCTTCGAGCTCGCGGTGGATCAGCTCGTCGACGGCGCGCTCGAACGAACCGGGAACGGCAGGCACCTTCGGGAGTATAGGAATCGCATCTCGAGACACCCTCGGGCGTCCTGTCTACGATGGCTCGTACATGGAGGTGCCGCGCACCGCCGAGGGTCGACGACGGGAAACGTCCGGTGCCTTCGAACCTCGCCTGCTGCAGTACACGAGCTCGACCCGACGCTTCCTCGTCGCAGCGGTGGCGCTCGGCACGGTGCTCGCAGCACTCGTCGCGACGCAGGCCTGGATGCTCGCCGTCGTCGTGTCGGGAGCGGTCGTGCACCACCAGACCCTCGGCGGACTCGCCACTCCCCTCTCCCTCCTGCTCGCGGCGGTCACCGGGCGCGCGCTGGTGGTCTGGGCAACGGAGCTCGCGTCGAACCGTGCCTCGACGACGGCGAAATCCGAGCTGCGCGGTGCGCTCGTGCACCATGTCGCACAGTTGACCGGCGCGTCGCGCTCCGAACTCGACGGATCGCGGATCACCGTGCTTGCCGTCACCGGCGTCGACGCGCTCGACGCCTACTTCTCGCGGTACCTTCCCCAGCTCCTCCTCGCGGTCATCGTGCCGGTGACGGTGCTCGTGCTGGTCTGCTGGAACGACTGGATCTCCGCAGTGATCATCGCGGCGACTCTCCCGCTCGTGCCGGTGTTCATGGCCCTCGTCGGTGCGACCACCCGTGACCAGACGCTCCGGCGCCACCAGGAGATGGCCCGCCTCGGTGGCCATTTCCTCGACGTCGTCTCGGGCCTGCCGACGCTCAAGGTCTTCGGCCGCGCGAAGGCACAGGCGAACGCGATCGCGGACGTCACCGACCGGTACCGCAGAGCCTCGATGGCCACTCTGCGCCTCTCTTTCCTCTCGTCGCTCATCCTCGAGTTGGTGGCGACCATTTCCGTCGCGCTGGTCGCCGTCGCGGTCGGGTTGCGACTCCTCGGCGGGCATCTCGACTTCCGCACCGCTCTGTTCGTCCTCGTGCTGGCACCTGAGGCCTACCTGCCGCTCCGGCAGCTCGGGACCCACTTCCACGCGAGCGCGGACGGGATGCGCGGCGGCGGAGGAGGTCTTCGAGGTGCTCGGGGAAGACGCAGCGCCTCGGGGACCGTTGCTCGTGGCGCCCGATCCGCGCGCCTGGCGGATCTCGATCAGGTCGCTCGGCGTCCGCTACCCAGGCCGGCCCGCTGCGCTCGACGGCGTCACGCTGAGCATCGACCCGGGCGCGGTGCTGGCGCTGGTGGGACCGAGCGGTTGCGGCAAGTCCACGTTGCTCGAGGTCCTCTGCGGCCTGGTTCTCCCGACATCGGGAACAGTCCACGTCGGCGACACCGACCTGTCGGAGGTCGACCCCGATGCATGGCGTTCGATGCTTGCCTGGGTGCCGCAACGTCCGCACCTGTTCGCGGCGTCCATCGCCGACAACGTGAAGCTCGGGCGCCCCGACGCGACCGCGGCACAGCTCGACGCGGCGATCTTCGATGCCGACCTCGACGCCGTGGTGAGTCGGCTCCCCGAGGGGATCGAGACGCGGCTCGGCGAACACGGCGCGGGTCTGTCCCGTGGGGAACGTCAGCGGGTGGCGCTCGCGCGGGCCTTCCTCCGCGACGCACCGCTCCTCCTGCTGGACGAACCGACGGCCGGGCTCGACGGAAGGACCGAGGAGGCCGTGGTCGAAGCGGTCCGCCGGTTGGTCACCGGACGGACGGTGGTGATGGCCACCCATCGTCCGGCACTGCTCTCGCTCGCCGACCGAGTCGTCGGGATGGAGCCGGTGACCGCACGGTGACACCTCGCGAGCCACTCGCTCCGGTCGGAAGGACCCTCGGCGTCGCACGACCGGTCGCGGCGGCGATGACGGCTGCGATCGCCCTCGGGTGCGGAGCGGTGGCGGCCGCGATCGGGTTGATGGCTGCGTCGGCATGGCTGCTCTCGCGGGCCGCGGAGCACCCGCCGGAATCCGCGCTCACCGTCGGCATCGTGCTCGTGCAGGTGTTCGGTCTGTCACGAGGACCGTTCCGTTACGCCGAACGCCTGGTCGGGCACCACGCCGCCTTCCGGTTGCTGGCCTCGGTGCGGGTCCGCCTCTACGGCCATCTCGAACGCCTCGCCCCCGCAGGCCTGCCTGGATTCCGCAGCGGGGACCTGATGGCCCGGCTGGTGTCGGACGTCGACGCGCTGTCCGACATCGTGGTCCGGATCCTCCCCGCCTTCGCGGTCGCGGCCGTGGTGGGCTCCCTCACGGTGCTGGTCGCGTCGTCGTTGCTTCCCGCGGCCGGCCTTGTCCTCGCGCTGGCGCTGCTCGCCTCGGCGGTCCCGGTGCCGTGGCTGACCGGGGTACTCGCCCGCCGGCGGGAAACGAGCCGGGCGGCTCTCCGCGGTGCGCTCGCGGCGTCGGTGGTCGACCTCGTCGAGGGCGCGTCGGAGCTCGCGGTCTACGGTGCGACGGCCGCCCAGCTCGAGCGGATCGACTCGATCGACCGTGCGCTGGCGAAGGTCGACCGTTCGTCGGCGGCGACCGCCGGCGTCGGCCTCGGGCTGACCACTTTCCTCTCCGGCGCCGCGACCTGGGGCGTGCTTCTGGTCGGTGTCCCCGCGGTCCACTCGGGACGGCTCGACGGGGTCTGGCTCGCCTCCCTGGCCCTGGTGCCGCTCGCCGCCTTCGAGCTCGTGTCGGGCCTGCCGGCTGCCTCGCAGGCTCTCCACCGGGTGCGCGCGTCGGCCGCTCGACTCTTCGCGATCGCCGACGCACCGGACGTGACCCCCGAACCCTCCTCACCGCTGCCGCCCCCCGCCCCTCCGGTCGACGTCGAAGTCCGCTCACTTCGCGCGGGGTACCCGGCCGCGGCGGTTCCCCCCGGTCCACGGGGTGAGGGTCTCGAGGAGCATCCGGCGCTGTGGGACGTCGACCTCAGCGTTCCCCCCGGCAGGCGGATCGCGGTCGTCGGTCCGAGCGGTGCCGGCAAGACGACCCTTGCCTCGGTGCTGCTCGGCTTCCTTGCCGTCCGATCGGGGAGCGTGGCTTTCGACGGGGTTCCGATCGCCCGGCTCCGAGGCGAAGACGTGCACGCCATCGTGGGTTTGGTCGCTCAGGACAGCCACCTCTTCGACGCGTCGCTGGCCGAGAATCTCCGGATCGGTCGCCGCGAGGCCTCCGACGCCGAGCTGGTCGCCGTCGTCGAGCGGGTGGGGCTCGGAGCGTGGCTCGAAGGCCTGACCGACGGCCTCGCCACCGAGGTCGGGCGGTTCGGAGCACGGCTGTCGGGTGGCGAGCGCCAGCGGGTGGCCGTCGCCCGGGCCCTGCTCGCGGCGTTCCCCGTCCTCGTCCTCGACGAGCCCGCCGAGCACCTCGACATCGACGCGGCGGACTTCTTGACCCGCGACCTCCTCGCGCTGACCGCGGGGCGCTCGACCGTGCTCGTCACCCACCGGCTGGCCGGGCTCGACGAAGTGGACGAGATCCTGGTGCTCGACGGAGGGCACGTGGTGGAGCGGGGTACCCACCCCGAGCTCCTCGCTTCGGGAGCGACCTACGCATCGCTCTGGTGGAGCGAGGCGAACGCCGACCGGGCGGCGGGCGAGCTGCTCCGCCTTCTCCCCGGGCGTTCGGAGCGTTAGGTCGACCGGGGACCCGGATGCCGAGCGGCGCGAGCAGCGCGCGAGCGCTCGTCGGGTTCGATCGGGAAGCGGACCGTCGTGGTCCCGGCCTCGGAGCTCGTCGCGACCCGGAAACCGGAATCGTAGAAGACACGCAACATGTCCTGGTTTTCGGTGAGGGTCTCTGCGGAGAACTCGGCGATACCTCGACTCCAGGCCGCTTCGGCGAGGTGCTCCAGGAGAAGGGTCCCGATCCCGTGGTGCTGGTAGTCGTCCGCCACGACGAAGGCCACCTCCGCCTCGTCGGTGCCGGGCCGCCGTTCGTAGCGGCCCACCGCGACCAGGCGGTCGCCGTCCAGTGCGACGAGTGCAAGCCGGTCGACGTAGTCGACGCGGGTGAATCGCTCGACCTCCGCTTCCGAGAGCTTCGGGTGGGCGGAGAAGAAACGCCGATACACCGAGCGGGCCGAGAGGCGGCTGTGGAAGTCGACGAGGCCGTCTGCATCGTCCGGACGGATCGGCCGGAGGCGAAGGACCGCGCCTTCGATCGTGGAGATCTCGCACACGAGCCGGGCGGGGTAGGGATGCTCGTCGCCACCGTCGGGCGGTGCGCCGGAGCCCATCGGGTCCACGCTACCCGCCGACGCCATGACCTCCTCTGAACAGGCGGAACGCCCTCACGGGATCCCCGGCACGAATCCGGCCACAGTTCCCTCTTGGTCGGAGGGGGGCCTCACCACGACCACCGGGCACCGTGCGTGGTCCGCGCACTGCCACGCGCGACCGAGCCGACGAGCATTCCGCGGAACCCCCCGAGGCCACGGGACCCGACCACCAGCAGTCCCGCGCCGGCGGAAGCGTCGACCAACGCGGGTGCGGCGCTGTCCGGTTGGCTGAGTGCCCGGAATCGCGCGCCGGGAGCCCACTGCTTGGCGAGCGCCTCGGCCCGCTCGGTGATCTCCCGCGCGGCGGCTTCGTAGGGATCGAGCGAGCCGGCTCCCGGTGCGGCGATCGCGCTCAGGTGCCACGCGAAGATCCCGTCGACGCCGGCACCTCGGATCCTCGCCTCCTCCAATGCCCATCGCAGCGCCCGGTCGGCACCCTCGGACCCGTCGATGCCGACCACGATCCGCCGGTCGGCGGCCGAGGGAACCGGGTCCTCGGACCTTCCGTGCACCACGACGACCGGACAAAGAGCGTGCTCGACGCACTGGTGGCTGACCGAGCCGAGGAGGAGCTCCTTGAATCCCCCGTAGCCGCGCGCCCCGACCACCAAGAGATCCGAGGCGGCGCTGGCGTCGATGAGGGCCAGGGCACCCGGCCAGTCCATCGCTTCTCCCCGGACGACCACCGAGGGATGCCGGGTTGCGACGAGCCCGACGGCGTCGTCGACAACCGCCTCACCTGGGGAGATTCCACCACTTTCGTCGTGGAACCAGCCGGGGAGGTCCTTCGGGTGGCGGGCGGTGGCGCAGATGATCCGCAGCACGGCGCCACGGAGGAGCGCCTCGTCCGCGGCCCACTTGAGAGCGAGACGCGCATGGTCGGAGCCGTCCACGCCGACCACGATCGAGGGCCCGGTGGCGGAGCGCTCGCCCGGTCCGAGGTGTGTCATCCTGCTGTCGGCCGGCCGGCCGTCGTGAGGCCGCGTACGCGCCGGATCTCCGACGCGGTGAACGCGGGCTCGTCGATCAGGTACGGGTCGATGGCCGGGTGATTCGACCGGCGCGGCGCCCTTTCCTTCGTCACTCTTCCCATGCCGATCCCTTTCGTTCCATCCTCCATCCAATTGCATGCCGTCGTCGCGGGCCGGGTATAGGGCCGAACGTCACTGCCATCGGAGATGCTCTGTACGAACGGGCAAAAGCGGGTCATCATGGGGGTGCGCCCGAACGGCCGCACTCCGCAGTTCGTCGACGACCGGTTGGTCGCTCTCGAGACGGAGGACCGGACGCGAGGGATGAGGCTGGACCGCAAGAAGGGGGCCGAGATGGCATCGGACAGCGAACAAGCGGTGGCGATCGGGAACGGACACGGGCCCGACATCCCCCTCGCGGTACGGCCGGTCGAGAACGCACGCCGTCTGGACGCGCTGGCTCCGCTCATCCACCAGCTCATCACCTGGGAGATCGTCACTCAGACCGAGTCCGGGACGTTCGTCCTCCAAGACGACGTCCAGCAACGGCTTCAGGAGCTGTCGGCCGCTCAGTCTCACTCCACGGCCGCGGTCTACGTCGGTCGCATGTGCGGGCGATGCGGCGTGGTCGGCGTCACTCGCCTGATCGACGGCGAGCTGTTGTGCTCCTCGTGCAACGTGCCGACCATCGTCGAGGCGTCGACCGAGCCGCCGGCCGCGACGTCGCATCGTCGCTCACGCTGGCATCGCAAGGCCGGCTGACGCTCACGAATTACGGGACCGGAGCCGTCGGTTCGGTCTCGCCGCGTCGGAGTGATGCACTCACGACGGGAGTGACGGTCGACCGGCCCGCGCCGGCGACGTGGCCACCGGACCGACGCACCAGCCGCTCGAGTTCGTCGAGCACGGCCACGCCGTCGGGCGGCACGATCTCGAGCGCGTCCGCCCTCAGCTCGAAGGCCCGAACTCCCTCCCCGATCAACTCGCGGACGACCGCCACCAGGTTGGAGGCGGTCCTCCCGTCGAGCGTGCCCTCCAGGCGGATCACGACCGGGTTCTGCGCGACATCGACCCACAGTTCGAGGGCGACGTCTTCGGACCACCATCGACCGCCGCCGGACGAGGGGCTTCCCCAGGTCATGTGGGTGTGACGGAAACCCTCGTCGGCGCGGACTCCCCTGCAGGAGGGCAGGGCTCCCGAACCTCGACAATCCCGTTCCGGTAGGTCTCACGATCGAATTCGCCGTAGCGGAACGCCATCACGACCTCCTCTCGCCCTCGGTTCCTCCCTTTCCCTGCCCGCTTCAATCGTCGGGCGGCCGGCGCCCGCCGCCTAGGGTCCAAGGTCCCCTCGGGCAAGCGTCGCGCGCAGCGGGTCGGCAGAGGCAGACGACCCCGGAGGAGGACTCGGGCGGAGACCCCCGAGCCGCTCAGGTTCCTTTCGCATCGTCACGAGCGGTCTGGGACGACCGCTCGCTGACACGGGTGACGTACGCGGCCGCCT
Source organism: uncultured Acidimicrobiaceae bacterium (assembly GCA_963784155.1). GTDB lineage: Bacteria > Actinomycetota > Acidimicrobiia > Acidimicrobiales > RAAP-2 > Bog-756. The sequence continues at coordinate 816,507 of CAWAQF010000005.1, read as the reverse complement.
GGGTGCGCCGCTCCATTCCGAGCTTCGAGAGAAGATTCGAGACGTAGTTCTTGACGGTCTTCTCCGCGAGGTACATCCCCTCCGCGATCTGGCGATTGGTCTTCCCTTCCCCGATCAGGTTGAGGATCTTCCGCTCTTGGGGTGTCAGACCGGCAAGGAGCGGGTCCTCCTTCCCCTCGCGGAGTCGATCCCGAACCTGCGCGATCAGTGTGGGGTCGAGGAGCGACTGCCCGGCTGCGACCTTTCGCACGTCGGCGACCAGGTCGGTTCCTCCGACCTGCTTCAACACGTAGCCCGAGGCATCTGCCATGATCGAGGCGAACAGCGCCTCGTCGTCGGCATAGGAGGTGAGCATCACACAGGCCACGTCCGGACAGCTCGATCGGATCTCCCGGCACACCTCGATTCCGCTGCCATCGGGGAGCCGGACGTCGAGGATCGCGACGTCGGGTTTCGTCGGCGGGATGCGGGCCAGCGCCTCTTCGGCGGTCGAGGCCTCGCCCACCACGCTCATGTCATCGGCAGCTTCGAGCAGCGAACGGATGCCGGTGCGGACCACCTCGTGGTCGTCGAGGAGAAACACACGCACACCCATCGCTCCACCACCTCCTGTATCCCTTGCGCTCGACGCGCCGGCCCTCCGCAACCGGCAGTGACCGGCCTCGGTATCCTACCGAGCGATGTCGGAAGGATCGGAGGGGTCCGAAAAGGACCCGGCGGCGCGAACGGCTGAGCGCTCGCGAGTCCCGGTCGCCCGATAGGAGACGGCGGAGCCGGGCCATGGAGCTGGTCACCATCGAGGAACTCTGCTCGCGGCTCGAGGCGCGGGACGGTCGTGAACCTCGGCTCGTGGTGGCAGGGAACTGTGCGGCTCCGAGGACACTCCTCGGCTCGATCACCGAGACGCTTCCCAGCTGCCGGATGTTCTCACTCAACGCCCCCGCCGGGTGGCCCCGGCGCGACGGATTGACCAACGAGACTCCCTTCGTCGGAGCCGGAACCCGCGACGACCCCCTTCTCGACTACCTGCCGATGCGTCTGTCGCTGGTGCCGCGTCTGTTCGCCTCGTCCCGGCGACCCGATGCCGTGGTCCTGCACACCTCGAGTCCCCGCTTCGACAAGGTGTCGATGGGCATCGAGGTCAACATCCTGCCGGCGGCGGTCGAGGCGGTCCGTGCGCGAGGCGGCCTCGTGATCGCGCAGGTCAACCCGTCGATGCCCTACACCTTCGGCGACGGCGAGCTCTCGACGGACCTGATCGACTTCGGTGTCGAGGTGGACGATCCCCTGCTGACACGGCGGTCCCGTCCGATCGACGACTCCGAGCGCGAGATCGCCCAGCAGGTCGCGCGGATGGTGGAGACCGGAGCGACGCTCCAGCTCGGTATCGGTGAGATCCCGGACGAGGTGACCGCGCACCTTCGGACCCGTCGGCATCTCCGGGTGTGGTCGGAGATGATCAGTGACGGAATCGTGTCTCTCGAGCAGGCCGGTGCACTCGATGCGGGCCGACCGATCGCGGCCTCGTTCCTGATCGGCTCGTCCGAGCTCTACGCCTGGGCAGACACCAATCCACGGCTCAGGATGAGGAGGACCGAGATCATCAACGACCCGGCCCGTATCGCTGCGCATCCGGGCATGGTGTCGGTCAATTCCGCCATGCAGGTGGACCTGTTCGCGCAGGCGAACGCAACGTTCATCCGCGGCCGCGTGTACTCGGGCTTCGGGGGCCAACCCGACTTCGTCACCGGCGCCCTGCATTCCCGCGGTGGGCACACGATCGTCGCCCTCCGCTCGTGGCACGACCGGTCGGACACCTCGACGGTGGTGCCGCTGCTGCCCCATCCGGTCACCTCTTTCCAGCACACGGTGATCGTGAGTGAGCACGGTCACGCTGAGATATTCGGACGGAGCCAAAGATCGCAGGCCCGTCTCCTCATCGACCACGTCGCCGATCCGAGGGCACGTGAGCAGCTCGACGACGCGATCGGGCGGGCGGGCGAACTCCAGAACACTCCTGTCGTATGAGCACCGCGACCATGGACGCCTGGACCGTCGGGAGACCGGGTCCGATCGACGACGGACCGCTCCGGCGGGTGGAGCGAGAGGTGCCCGAGCCGGGCCCGGGTCAGATCTTGCTCCGGGTTCGAGTCTGCGGGGTGTGCCGTACCGACCTCCACCTGGCCGAGGGCGACCTCCCCCCGAAACACCCCGAGGTCGTGCCGGGCCACGAGGTGGTGGGCGTCGTCGAACGCAACGGGCCGGGCAGCATCCGTTTCCGCCCCGGCACCCGGGTCGGCGTGCCCTGGCTTGCCCACACTTGCGGAGCCTGTCGATTCTGTCGCGACGGACGCGAGAACCTCTGTCTCGCGCCACGTTTCACCGGATGGGACCTCGACGGCGGTTACGCACGGGCGATCGTCGCCGAGGAGGCCTACGTCTACCCGATTCCCGACGCGCTCTCCGACGAGCAGGCGGCACCACTGCTCTGCGCGGGCATCATCGGCTACCGCGCCCTCCGCCGCTCCGAACTGCCGCCGGGAGGTCGCCTCGGCATCTACGGCTTCGGCGGGTCGGCCCACCTCACTGCCCAGGTCGCGCTCGCCGAGGGCGCCCGGGTCCACGTGCTCACCCGCTCGGCCGAGGCCCGGCGACTCGCGCTCGAACTCGGGGCGACGAGTGTCGGCGGGCGCGGAGGACGCTCCCCCCGAGCCGCTCGACGCCGCGATCCTGTTCGCCCCGGTCGGGACGCTGGTGCCCCCCGCGCTCGAGGCGCTCGACCGGGGAGGGACGCTCGCCGTCGCCGGCATCTACCTGACCGAAGTCCCCCGGCTCGACTACGAGCGTCACCTCTTCGAAGAGCGGTCGCTGCGCAGTGTGACCGCCAACACCCGCCGGGACGGCAACGAGTTCCTCGAGGCCGCCGTCCGCTACGGGGTGCGCGCGTCGACCACTCCCTATAGGTTCGACGACGCCCCGAGGGCGCTCGCCGACCTCGCGCACGACCGGGTGAACGGCGCCGCGGTGTTGGTCGTCGACGAGGAGTGAGCCCGACGGGAGTTCGGTTCACGACTCCTTGACCACCGCGTACCAGATGCGGTGGGCGACTCCCACGATGGCGTCGCCGATGCGGGCGCAGCGCCGGTAGAGCTCGCGTCGCCCGGTCACCTCGCGAAGGTCGGAGTTGTCGATCAGTGCGGACATCGCACGCCGGTAGACGCGCTCGAGCCTGCGCTGGTGGTGGACCGCGGCGTCGGCATGCTCGGTGGCCCGATCGGGGTTCTTCACGAGATCGGGAAACGCCTCGACGAGTTCCCGCACGCCGCTGACGATCAGGTCGGCCATCTCGCCCATCGCCCTATCGGGGAGCATGTCGAGCACTTCCGCCTCACGCACCAGGTCCTTGGCGGCGTTGACCACGGCATCGAGTCGCTCGGAGAGCTCGTAGACGTCCTCGGGCCCGATCGGCGTGACGAAGGCCTTCCGCACGCCGGTCTGTACGTCGCGTCGCACGCTGTCGGCGTCGTGCTCGAGGGTGCGCACGCGGGCTTCGGCCGATCGGTCGCCGTGGGACCACTCGCGGAACGCCTCGACGGCCGCGATGGTGACCTCCCCCTGACGGGTGAGGTGCGCGAGCAGATCCGGTGACTCGGGCAGGAACCACCGACGCCACTTCCTCATCCCGCCCACCTCCAGAAGGGGAGCAATGCGGCACCGAGCAGTGCGCAGAGCGGGAGCGTCACCAGCCAGGCGATCCCGATCTCTCCCGCAACCGCCCAGCGGACGTGGTGCCAGCGCTCGCCGGATCCGACGCCGACCACGGCCGGCGCCACCACGTCGGTCGTCGAGATCGGCGCGCCGAAGAGCGAGGCGGCCAAGACGATCACCCCGGAAGAACCCTGGCTGACCAACCCGTCGAGCGAGCGGATCGGGTAGATGCGCCGACCGAGCGTGCGGACCACCCGCCATCCGCCGAGCAGGGTGCCGGCGGTGAGCAACGCCGCGGAGGCGAGGACGACCCAGAAGGGCACTGCGAAGTGAGTCAGACGGCGGGCGGCGACGAGCGCCGCGGTGATCAGCCCCATCGTCTTCTGCGCGTCGTTCGACCCGTGGGCGAAGGCCAATCCGGCCGAGGCGGCGAGCTCCCCGGCGCGTACCGGTGTCTCCACCTGACGACCGGCACGGCGCAAGCGATCGTCTCGCGACGCGGATGCCGGCCGCGGCAGCAGCAGTGCGAGCGACGGTCGAGAACAGGAGCCAGGCGAGGGAACCGAGCACGCCGACCGGGTGGAGCCCGTTCAGGCCGCCCCAGTTCACCGCGCCGACCCCGCCGTCGGCGAGCGCGGCGCCGGCCAGCGCGCCGACCAGGCAGTGCCCGGAACTGCACGGCAGTCCCCACCAGAGCGTGAGCAGGCTCCACGACAACGCGCCGAGTATCGCGGCCGCGAGGACGGCGAGCATCCGGTCAGCCGGGACGTGTGCGATGCCCCCGATCGTCGCTGCCACCGCGGTGCCCACGACGAGCGCACCGAGAACGTGGAAGACCGCCGCGAACACGACCGCCGGGCCGGGTCGGACCGCGTGGGTGACCACCGGGGCGGCAATGGCGTTCCCCGCATCGTGGATCCCGTTGACGAGGCAGAACGCCGCGGCGAGCAGCACGACCACCAACAGCACCGGGCGATCCTTGCATATCGACCTCGGCCGTCCGCGAGCCGATCCAACTTCGATGCCACGACGGACGCACTCGCCGGGCTGCGTCAGGGCGCCGCCTCGGTCAGGTCCTCGACAGGGCTCGGTACGCGGCGTCCTGGAGATCGGTGTGGACCGGCGGTGGCTGCGGACTCTCGAAGAGGCGCTGGGTGAGGACGATCACCACCAGGTCGCGGCGCGGATCGACCAGCCACGACGTGCCGAGCCCGCCGTCCCACCCGAAGGCGCCGGCACGCGGTCCGTCGGTCTGGACCGCCTGGCACAACCCCCAGCTGCGGTCCCCGAGGAAGGCCTCGACACCGGGCGGTCTCTGCTCGGCCCGCAGCTGGTCCCGGGTCATCTCCGCGACGGAGACGGCGCTCAAGACCGGCCCGCCGTCGCGGAGGAACACCCGGGCGAAGGCGAGGAGGTCGTCCGCGGTCGACACCAGGTTGGCCGCGCCGTTCGCCATCGCCGGGCGCGTGCTCCATCTCCCGTCGGGCTCATCCCAGACCTCGAGGCCGTCCGGCGTCGGCGCGTAGGCGGTCGTCAGCCGGCCGGTCTCGCTCGTCCACATCGCGGTGTCGCGCATGCCGAGTGGATCGAAGAGCCGTGTCCGCAGTACCTCCTCGAAGGGAGCGCCCGTCGCCCGGGCGGCGACCACGCCGAGCACCTGGGCCCCGGTGTTGTAGAGCCAGCGCGCGCCGGGTTGCGCGAGGAGGGGAAGCGAGCCGAAGGCCGCAATCCAGCTGTCGGGATCCGGCGGCACCAGCGGGTCGGGGGGACCGATGGTGTTGAGACAGAGGTCGTCCGCGGCTCGGACCACCGGCCACGGTTCCGCTGCCGTGAACATCTCGACGCACATGCCGAAGCCGAAGGTGAACGTCAACAGATTGCGAACGGTGATCGGGCGCTCCGCAGCCACCGTGACGTCGAGCGGCCCGTCCATCCTCTCGAGGACTCGGGGACTGGCGAGCTCGGGCACCAGATCCCCGACGGGTTCGTCCAGGTCGAGCAGACCTTCGTCGACCAGTGCCATGACCGCCGCGCCGGTGACCGGTTTGGTCGTCGAGGCGATCCGGAAGAGCGAGTCCCGACGGACGGCCGACCCTCCCACCGACAGCGAACCGATGGCTTCGACGTGGACCCGGTCGCCACAGGCGACCAGCGCGACGAGTCCCGGCATGTTGTCGCCTCCGACGTGGCTCGCCGCGGTCGCCGCGAAGTGCTCGATCCCCTGCTCCGTAAGTCCATAGCTCGTGCGCCTCGTCATGGCGTCCTCTCATGGTCCGACGTCCGTCCCGACAACGGCGGCGTGGTCGCGGTCGAGCGGACGAGGGAGCCGGTCCGATCTCATCGCTCTTCGTACCACCTCTCAGGGCAGGTGACGGCGGTAGCGAATCTGGTCGACCGTGATCCCCCAGACCTCGTCCCGGCGTCGGGTCCCGTCGGACGCCCATCCGTCGGTCTCGTAGACGAGCACCGCGCGGCGGTTGCCGACGAGCGTCCACAACAGCGCCTCGTCGAAGCCGCGTTCGAAGAGCGTCACCCGCGCCGCGCCGAGCAGCGATCGCCCGACGCCCCTTCCCCACTCCGGCGGATCGACGTAGAGCGCGAGCAGTTCGCCGACCCTGTCGTCCTCGCCCGAAGGGCCGGTCGTGGCGAAACCCAGGATGGTCGATCCCTCGATCGCGACGGTGGTCGCCGGACGAGCCGGATCGCTCCCGTCGAACTGGTAGCGCGCGGCGCGATCCTCGGGGTGCAGACCGTCGAGGTACTCGTCGGGGAGCAGTCCCCGATACCCCTCCTGCCAGGCGCGGACGTGGATCTCCGCCACCGCCGACGCATCGGCCGGCGCGGCAGGGCGCAGCGCGATCCCGCTCGTCAATCGCGTGGTCGGCTGGTGACGGTGTCGGCGGCCGCCACGAAGATGGCGGAACCGGTGAGCTCGAGCCCCCGCCGACAGGCCTCGACGAGCTTCGCCTGGTGTGGGTCACCGCTCTCGGAGGCCAGCACTCCGAACTTGTCGCGCCACTCGGCGTCCTCCCCGACCGCAGCCGGGACGACGCCGTGATAGAGGGCTCGGTGCTCGGCGAGGAGCTGCGCCACGGCCGCGTTTCCTTCGGCGGGTCCGATGTGGGCGGCGAGCAGCTCGACCGCCATCGCTCCGGTGACGCCGTGGAGGTAGAGGATGTTCGGCGCCGTCACGAAGCACCTTGCGCCCTCGGCCCCCAGCTCGGCGGCCGACGAGCCCGCATCCTCGACGGATTCCGCCCGGTCGAGCGACTGGCCCGGTCGGCACCAGGTCGCCCAGTTGGCCAGTGCCCGCACCAGCTCGGCCCGCCGTGAGCGGGTCTCGGCGGCCTCGATCGCGCGGCACTGCGTGCGACGTCCGGATCACACCGTGGAACAGCGCCCCCTGGAGGCCCGGCATGAGGCGCGGCACCCAGGTCGCGACCACCGAGCGCCACCCCTCGGCTTCGAGGGCGCGGTCGAAGTAGCCGAGCCACTCCGGGAGGAGACGCGAGTCGCCGAGCCGGCTCGACCAGTCGAACTCACCGTGCCACGGGGGAGCCACCGGACCCGGCGCCTCGACCAGCGACTGCTCGAACCGCTCGGCCCAGTCGTCGATCACCTCGTCGAATCCGAGCACCGCCAACGCCTCGCAGGCCATGGGCCCATGGTTCACGAACCGGACCGGCGGCGCGAACTCGAGCGCGGAGACCTTGTCGAACGCGCGGTCGAAGACGTCGGGGTGCACCGTCATGCCGCCCTCAGAGGGCCCGGCACGTCCCGTCCCCGCATCCGTGGCTGGTCCGCTCCGACGTTCCAGCTGATGATGCGCCGGGGCCAGATGCGGATCACCGGCCGTCGCACCGAGGCCGTGAGGGCGCCGTCGCCTTCGAGCGCCTCGGCGAAACCACGCACTTCGACGCCACGGACCTCCCACGGGTCGACCGACGCGACGTCGTCGACGACGAATGCGACTTTCGGATTGGACACGAGGTTGCGGAACTTCCTGGAAGCGGTCAGGTTCCAGCCGGAGATGTCGATCGTCCCGAGCGCCTCGTTCACGACGAATCCGACCGGGTTGTTCTGCGGTGTTCCGTCCGGTGCCACCGTCGCCAGGCGCCCGAGTCGCTGGGATCCCAGGTAGTCGAGCTCGGCAGGGGTGAAGGGTCTTCCATCCATGTCGCTCAGCCTAAAACCTCAAGTAACATTGAGGTCAAGAGCCATGGTGCAATTTCCCGCAGAGATCCGCGAGCTGTCGGTCGGGCAGCTCTCCGCCCGCAGCGGCGTTGCGGTGTCCGCGCTGCACTTCTACGAGTCGAAGGGTCTCATCACCAGCCGCCGAACCGACGGGAACCAGCGCCGCTACGCGCGCGGCACCCTCCGCCGGGTCGCCTTCGTCCGGGCGGCACAGGAGGTGGGGATCTCCCTCGCGGCCATCAAGGACGCTCTCGACCAGCTGGGGGTGGATCGGACTCCGACCCGACGTGACTGGGCGAAGCTCTCCGCGCATTGGCGCAAGGACCTCGACGAGCGGATCGCGCAGCTCCAAGCCCTGCGAGAGCGGCTCACCGGCTGTATCGGCTGCGGCTGCCTCTCGATCGACTCGTGCGCGCTGGTCAATCCGGACGATCGCCTGGGCGCCCAAGGAGCCGGCGCGAGGAATCTCCGGGGGCCGCGTCGGGTGAGGTCCTGATCCTCACCGGCCGGTCGGCTCGGCGGTCAGCGACCCGACACTCTCCTCGAACCGATCGACCGCGTCGAGGTGCCGGCGCTTCTCGCCGTCGTCGAGGAAGGACGCCGTGAACGAGTTCCGCGCCAACTGGAGGACCTCGGACGACGACAGGTGGAGCGCATGCGCCGTGGCCTCCAGGTTGTCGGCCACGTAGCCGCCGAAGTAGGCGGGATCGTCCGAGTTGACGGTCACCAGCAGTCCTCGCCGCAGCAGCACGGCGAGGTTGTGTTCTTCGAGCGAAGGGAAGACCCGGAGCCGGACGTTCGAAAACGGGCAGACGGTGAGCGGGACCTGTTCGTCGACGAGACGGCGGACCAGGGCCTCGTCTTCCGTACATCGCACACCGTGGTCGATGCGGAGCGCGCCGAGATCGTCGAGTGCCTCTTCGATGTACGCGGGTGGCCCTTCCTCACCGGCGTGCGCGACCGCGAGGAATCCTTCGCGGTGGGCACGCTCGAACACCGCCTCGAACATGGACGGCGGATGATCCGCCTCGGAGGAGTCCAGTCCGACCGCGGTGATCCACTCCCGGTAGTGCAACGCCTCGAGGAGTGTGGTCATCGCGCTCGCGGCGCTCAAGTGGCGCAGGAAGCAGAGGATGAGCCGCGAGGTGATTCCGAAGTCCCGCTGCCCGTCGGCCAGCGTGTGCCGGATCCCGCTCACGACCGCCCCGAAGCGGATCCCACGGTCGACGTGGGTCTGGGGATCGAAGAACACCTCCGCGTGGCGGACGCCCTGGGCATCAGCCCGCGCCAGGTAAGCCAGGGTCAACTCGTAGAAGTCCTGCTCGGTCACGAGTACCGCGCACCCCGCGTAGTAGACGTCGAGGAAGGACTGGAGATCGTCGAACACGTAGGCGCGGCGCGCCTCTTCGATGCTCGCGTAGGGGAGCCGGACCCGGTTGCGCTCGGCGAGATCGAACAGCAGCTCGGGTTCGAGCGTCCCCTCGAGGTGAAGATGCAGCTCGGCCTTCGGGAGCGACCGGAACGATTCGTTCACTTGATCCGCCGGCACAGGGGCAGATCATCTCCCAAACGGGGAAGCCCTTCCACTCCTCGCGGACCGGTCCGCTTGTGTCACGCGAGCAGGTCCGTCGCAGGTCGTACCGAAAGCCCGGTGATGGCGGCGACGGCCGGCGCGGCTCCGGGGGCCGGGGAGGTGACGTCCAGACGCAGCCGGTCTCCCTCGGTCGCCAGCTCGAAATCCAGGAAGGGACAGCAGCGCGCCTCGAGCGCGGTGAGCTCGAGCGCGGCATCACGGAGAGTGGATCGCAGCCAGAGGCGCACGCCGTCCACGACCTCCTCCACCTCCGCTCCGTCGCGGAGCACCCGCCATGCCGCGAGGCGTTCGGCGGCAGCCGCCTCCTCGAGCGCGCAGGTGACACGGGGGTCGCGATGGCGGAACCGTACGGTGCTCACTCGGGCCAGGATATGAGTTGAACTGCGCTTCAGGTCAAGGCCGCCGGCACGGTCCCGGACCCGTCGGCGCTCCCCCGCTTAGGGTGACGCCCGAACTCGAGTCGCATTTTCGACGGAGGGGACCATGACGTCGTTGGTGATCTTCGGCATCCTCGGCGCGGCGACCACGATCGTCGCGTTCCGTGCCAACTGGCGACTCTTCGCCGGGCGCTCGGTGGGCCCGGTGAGGCCGCTCGAGGGGCTCTACTACGTGGTCGGGTTGATCTCGCTGATCCTCGGCTGGTACTTCAACGTGCGCTACGTCAACCTCTACGGCCACCGTGCCAACTACTGGAACTACACGACGCTGCTGTTCACCAACTGGGCCGCCGACTCCGCCGCCCAGGACTACACCATCGTGAACCTGGTCCTGATGCCCTTCTGGACGATCGTCGACGGTCGACGCAGGGGCCTGCGAACCCCCTGGATCTTCTTCGTCATGAGCCTCTTCACCAGCCTCGCGTTCGCGATCGCGATGTTCCTCGTGTTCACCGAGCGCCAGCTCCGCTACAACAAGCTCGGCGAGCGCGCCTCGAGCACCGCATAGCCGCAGTTGTAGCCGGGGATGAAGGTTACGCCGGGCCCTCCGTGGCATCCGGCACCGCAGAGGTAGAGCCCCTCGACCGGCACCGGCTGATCGTTCCATCCGCGAGGTCCTGGACGGAACGGCCCCATGAACTCCGGTTGGAGCAGACCGTGGGTGAAATCCCCGCCCGTGCACCCGAACATCAGCTCGTAGGCGTAGGCCGGGTAGCTGAGCTGCCGTTCGATCAGATCCGGGAAGTTGGGCGCGAAGTGGGTGATCTTCGACACGATGCGGTCGGCCATCTCGTCGCGCAGCCGGGTCTGGGCCTCGTGATCGGCGGAGACCGGCAGGTAGAAGGCGAAGCTGCTGGCAGCATGCCTCCCCGGGGGCGCGAGGTCGGGGTCGTGCAGCGTCGGTATCTGGAGGTTGAACGAAGGCGAGGAGGGGACGCGGCCGCGGACGCAGCCTTCGAAATCGTCTTGCATCTGTTCGGCGGTCCCGAAGAAGGTCACGTTGTGACACTGCTCTTCTCCGTTCAGCGACTCGAACGGAGCCGCGTACTCCGGAAGCCCGGTGAGCGCGAAGTGCGCCTGGAAGTAGGCCGCCCGATGGTCGATGCGCGCGATCCGGCTGCGGAAGCCGTCGGGAAGGTTCTCTGCGTCGATCAATTGTGTGAAGGTGGCGGTGGGATCGAGGTTGGAGACGACGACCGGAGCCGTCACCAGCTCGCCGTCGCCGAGCTCGACCCCTTTCACCGAGCCGTCGTCGACGACGATCCGAACCGCCTTGGTGTGGCGGCGGAGCTCTCCACCGTTCGCCTCGAACAGGGCGCGCAGGTGCTCGGAGATGGTGCCGATGCCGCCGCGCACCTTGGACATCGTCACCTCTCCCGGCGACGCCAAGGCAAAGGCTAGGCAGAGCGCGTCTGCCGGGAGAGTAGGGGCCTCGGTAGGTCGAGTTGACCGAAAGGAAGCTCAGCATGCTCCGGACGGGGGCGTGCTTCTCGCGATCGGGCAGGTAGCGGTCGACGACGTCCATGACGCTCCCGAAGAGGGCCACGCGGATCGCTTCGCGTTCGGCCTCGTTGGTGGCGGTGGCGAACATCTCGTCGAGTGACCGGGGCGGCTTCCGGACGTCGAACCGGCCGATGGCCCTCGCCGGAGCCTCGGCCCAGGCGGCGACCTCGGCCATTCCGAGCACCGCATCGATCCCGAGCGTCTCGCCCAGGTGGTCGAGGAGCCGTTCGGGATCCGAGTACAGGTAGATCGGCGTCCGGGATGATTCGCTGATCGAGACCGACTGGATCTCCGGCTCGTAGATGGGACACCGCGCGAGGTCGAGGTCGTCGTAGATCTGGCTCGGCACGGGAAACTGGATGGAACCGGCCAGCTCGAACCGGAACCCGCGCACCAACTCGGTCGACGAGGCCATCCCGCCGATGAAGTGGTTCTTCTCGAGGCAGGCGACCCTCAACCCGCCGCGGGCCATTACCGCCGCGGCGGTCAGGCCGTTGTGGCCCGCTCCGATGACGATCGCGTCGTAGTCGGCCATTCCGCCGAACCATAACCGTGCGCGGCCGAACGCGCGGTGTCCGGTGACGAGGGCGGCGGTTACGAGCCCGCGCGACCGCCGAAGTTGAGGAAATGCGTCTGCGCGCTCGAATCGGTGGGCGGACTGATCTTCGGTGCGAATCCCCCGGGCCGACGAATGGCATCGTCGATGGGCTCGAGGAACTCCATCGCCTTCTGCACGGCCTCCGCGTCCAGGTTCTCGTCCTGACCGGTCGCACGGGCGAGGTCCCAGGTGTGGAAGAGGGTGTCCGAGCAGAGGAGGCGCCCCACCAGTGACTCGAACGGCTGCTCCCCGAACATCCCACCGATCGTCTTCGTGGAGAGATCGGGGTCGTCGAGGGCCTCGACGACCGACGCGCTCGACTCGGACCACTGGGTCGTCAGATCCGCCTCGGGATCCACCTCCCGCGGCGTCGTCTCGGTCACGGTCGCGACCACGCGCCGATGCGTGGCGACCACGTGCGAGACGAGCGCACGCACGTCCCAGTCGGTGCAGGGGGTGGGCGCGGCCCACTGGTCGTCGCGCACCCCGGCGAGCCTGCGTCCGAACCCGTTGGCCACCCGCACGTACCTCGATCGAACTTCTGTCACGCGTGCACGCTACCGGAGCGTTCGCTGCCAGGTCTCCCGGGCTCCGAGCACTCCTCGGAGGAGGTCGAGTGGATAAGGTCGCGAGTGATGGCGACGATCGGTACGCAGGGAGTCCGGGGGCGGCTGGCGACCTGGACCGAGATCCTGCGCACGACCAATCCGCCCGACGGCCGGCCGCTCGACTTCGTGGGCCGGTGGCTGGTGTTGACGAGGGCCGCCGTTCTCCCGATGACGCTCACCGCCGGCGCCATTGCGACGCTGCTGGCGGTGCGAGAGCCCGACTTCGACGGTTGGCTCCTCGCGCTGGCCTTCGTCGGGATCGTGCTCGCCCACGTGGCCAACAACCTGATGAACGATCTCTTCGACGCCGAGGTCGGTGCGGACACGGCCGACTATCCCCGTGCCCTCTACGCACCGCATCCGGTGCTCTCGGGGATGATCACCCGGCGTCGGCTCGCCGAGGCCGCCTTGTTGGTGAACGTGGTCGACCTGGTGATCCTGGTGGTCCTCACCGCACAACGCGGCTGGCCGATCTTGGTCTTCGCCCTCGGCGGCTTTCTCCTCAGCGTGGCCTATACGGCTCCACCGCTGCGGCTGAAGAAGCGGGGACTCGGCGAACTCGACGTACTGCTCGTGTGGGGGCCCCTGATGGTCGGAGGCACGTACTACGCGGCGGTCGGCACGGTCACCTGGCAGTTGATCGTGGCATCGCTCCCCTACGGGCTGCTCTGCACCGCGGTGCTGATGGGCAAGCACATCGACAAGGCGAGCTACGACGAGCCCCTCGGGATCCGGACCCTGCCCGTCCTGCTGGGCGAGGCCCGGTCGAGGCATTGGACCAAGGCGATGATGATCGCCTTCTACGGTCTGGTGATCCTGTGCGTCGCGGTCGGCGCCATCGGCTGGCCCTCGCTCGTCGTGCTCGTGGCTCTGCCGACCCTGGTGAAGGCGCTGCGGGGCTTCAGCCGCCCGAAACCGAAGGTTCCACCCGAGGGATGGGTGATCTGGCCGCTCTGGTTCGCCGGCATCGCGTTCTTGCACACCCGTCGCGCCGGCGCGCTCCTCGTGCTCGGGCTCCTTGTCGCCGCGATCGCCAACATCCACTGAGCCCGAGGCCCTGGGTCGAGTTGGTCGTGCTTCCCGTGTGGTTCGGAGAGGGGACGCGACTGACCCCGGCACTCGGTCCCGACTCACGGTCGAGCTTCGAGCGTCAACGCTCGCTTCCTCGTGGTTCGAAAGGCCGGACAGCCAGACCGGCGTCAGGGTGAGGGCGCGGGCATGACCGATCTCGCGGATGTCGAGCGCCTCGCGGAGGGCGATCACCACCTGGCAGTGGTCGCGACGACGCGACGGGACGGATCGGTGCAGGCATCGGTCGTCAGTGCCGGCGTCATCGACGACCCGGTGGACGGATCACCCGGTGTCGGCCTGGTGGCGCACGGGAGCAGCCTCAAGCTCCGCCTGCTCCGGCGGAGCGGCCGGGCCACCGTGGTGTTCGAGGTCGGGGGCCAGTGGGCGGCCGTCGCCGGGCCGGTGCGGTTGGTCGGGCCCGACGACGGTGCAGACCTCGGACTCGACGTCGCGGCGGTGGTCCGCTCGGTGTACCGGGCCGCCGGGGGCGATCACGACGACTGGGACGAGTTCGACCGGGTCATGGCCGAGGACCGACGGTGCGCGGTGTTCGTACGGGCCGATCGGATCTCGTCCAATCCGACCGCGTGAGCTCGTCGTCGATCGTTACGCAGGCGCGACCTTCTCCGACATTTTCCGAGGCCACCTTCTCCGGCACCACGGCCGGATTCAGTTCGCAGAGGCCGTCGGAACCGATGTTGAGCGCGATGTTGCTGACGTTGTACAGGTGCTCGCTGGCGACGAGCCACACGATGTCGCAGATCTCGCGATCGGAGTAGTAGCGGACGAGCTCCTCGAACGTCTCCGGCCGGACCTCTTTCTCCATCGTGAGTTCGGTGACGTAGTCCAGCGCGGCGCGCTCGGCGGCGGTGAACAACGGGCTCGACCGGTACTCCGAAAGGGCGTCGAAACGGGCCGCGTTGTCGGTCGACTGTTGTATCGCGTAGAACCGGGCCGCATCCATGCAGAACAGACAGGTGTTGATGCTCGCGACCCACTCACGGATCACCACTGCGGTCCCTTCCGGGAGCTGGAGCCTCTTGTCCAGCTTGGGCACCTTTCCGTAGAACGACGTGAATGCCAACGGCATGCGCGCCGAGAACACGGCGATCGGTGTCATCACCTTCCCGAATCGGCGGCGCATGAAGAAGTAGGCCATCTTGAGGAACAGGCCCTTTGGGTTCTCGATGGGCGGGAGATAGGTGGCCATGTCGGGGCTCCTTTCTGGCCGGGCTTCTGCCCGGAGTCCGCACGGGGCGGCTCACCTTCATGACACCCGGGACCGCCCGAATGTGACCGATCAGGGCCGGAGCCGGGAGCGCTGTCACACCTTTGGTGCACCACGGGTCAATTTGCCCGGGGGCCGAGAACACGCCCGCGAGCAAGGATGTGAAGGATGGACGAGCAGGAGTTCCTCGCCGAGCGCTTCGAGGAGCACCGGACCCACCTCGAGTCGGTCGCCTATCGGATGCTCGGCTCGCTCACCGAGGCGGACGACGCGGTGCAGGACGCCTGGTTGCGCCTCAGCCGGTCCGACACCGAGCAGATCGAGAACCTGGGTGGGTGGCTGACGACGGTCGTCGCCCGGGTGTGCCTCAACAAACTCCGAGCACGCGGCGTGCGGGACGAGGTGCTGTTCGACACCCACATACCCGACCCGCTCGTCCGGCCGTCGGGTGACCTCGCCCCGGAGGACGAGGCGGTCCTGGCCGACTCGGTCGGTCTCGCCCTTCTCGTCGTGCTCGACACGCTGACCCCGGCCGAACGGCTCGCGTTCGTCCTGCACGACATGTTCGACCTTCCCTTCGAGGAGATCGCCCCGATGGTCGGCCGCACTCCCGCTGCTGCCAGGCAGCTGGCGAGCAGGGCTCGCAGGCGGGTGCGGGGGGCCGAGTCGGCGGAGCCCGGACACGACTTCGCCCGCCAGAAGCAGGTGGTCGACACGTTCTTCGCCGCAGCGCGTACGGGCGACTTCGACGCGTTGGTCGCCTTTCTCGACCCCGACGTCGTGTTGCGCATCGACGGAAGTCCGACTCGGGCCGCGGCCTCCTCGGTGCTCCACGGTGCGACCGCTGTCGCGAACCAGACGCGGAAGGGTCTGACGTCGTGGCTCGCCCGCCCGGACACCCGGTTCCACGACGCCGTGGTAAACGGCGCGCCCGGGGTGGTCGTCACCAGGGACGGGGAACCCACAGTGGTGATGGGATTCACGATCGCCGACGGCCGGGTGGTCGAGATCGACTCGATCGCGGACCCCGAACGGGTCCGCCACTTCGCGGCGGCCGCGCTGGAGGATTGAGGCCCTTCGCACGCCGTCTGCCAGACTGCGGGAATGGATGTCCACCTCGTGGACGGCACCTACGAGCTGTTCCGCCACTTCTTCGGGCAGCCGCCCCGCGCCGCGGACGACGGCACCGAAATCGGCGCCGCGAGAGGCGTGGTCATCACGGTCGTCGGCATGTTGCAGGAGGGAGCCACTCACCTCGGCGTCGCGACGGACCACGTGATCGAGTCGTTCCGCAACGACCTCTGGCCCGACTACAAGACCGGTGCCGGAGTGGCGCCCGAGCTCCTTGCCCAGTTCCCCGTCCTCGAGACGGCTCTCGGCGCGCTGGACGTGGCGCTCTGGCCGATGGTCGAGCTCGAAGCCGACGACGCACTCGCTTCGGCCGCAACGGTTGCTGCCGAGGACAAGGCGGTCGGGCGAGTGATCATCTACACGCCCGACAAGGACTTGGCCCAGTGCGTGGTCGGCCGGCGGGTCGTCCAGCTCGACCGGCGGAGCGGGACGGTGAGGGACGAAGCCGGTGTGTGGGAGAAGTTCGGTGTCGCCCCCCGCTCGATCCCGGATTGGCTTGCGCTCGTCGGCGACTCGGCAGACGGCTTTCCGGGGTTGGCCGGATGGGGTCAGCGTTCGGCCTCGACGGTGCTCGCCCACTACGGAACGATCGACGCGGTGCCCGACGACCCGGCCGAGTGGGACCCCGAGGTGCGAAAGGTCCGTGGTGCCGGAAAGCTGGCCGCCACCCTGGCTCGGGAGCGCGACCGGGCTGAGCTCTTCAAGACGCTCGCCACCCTTCGCATCGACCGCGGTCTGCTGGAGGGGGTGGCCCCACTGCGATGGGCAGGGCCGACGCCGCAGTTCGAAGACATCTGCCGACACTTCCGGGACCCCGCGTTGGCGGAGCGGGCGGCACGCATCTCGGGAGGGTGAGCTCGCCGCGAGTCGGCGTCAACCCTTGGTGGCGAAGACCTCGCTCAACTCCGTCGGGACCGGCGCGTCGAGCTGGGAGTAGGTGCAGGATGCCGGGTCGCGGTCGGGCCGCCACCGGACGAAGGAGGTGGCGTGCCGGAACCGATCGCCTTGGAGATGGTCGTACGCGACCTCGGCGACCAGCTCGGGCCGGAGAGGCTCCCAACTGAGATCCTTCCCGCCGGTCCAACGGCTCTGCCCGCCCGGGACCCGACCGGCCGGGACGTCGTCGAACACCCAGGGATGGCCTTTCTGTGCGCCCTCCCGGTAGGGCTCGAGCGTCTCCACGAGCTCATTCCGGAACGCGGTGCTGAAACCCGAGGCGACCCCCACGTGGTGGAGGACTCCCTCGTCGTCGAAGAGCCCGAGGAGGAGGGAGCCGACCACACCACCGACCTTGTGCCACCGGAATCCGCCGACCACGCACTCGGCGGTGCGCTGGTGCTTCACCTTCAGCATCACCCGCTTGTCGGGCTCGTAGCGGAGATCGGAGGCCTTCACGACCACTCCGTCGAGCCCGGCACCCTCGAAGCGCGAGAACCAATCTCGGGCGACTTCGGGCTGCGTCGTCGCCGGAGTGAGGTGGACGGGCGGCTTGGCCTTCTTCAGTGCCTTCTCGAGGCCCTTGCGGCGGACCGCGAACGGCTCGGACATCAGGTCGGCGTCACCCGATGCGAGCAGGTCGAAAGCGACGAACGACGCGGGTGTGGACTTCGCGAGCAGCTCGATCCTCGATTCGGCGGGATGGATGCGTTGCGACAACGCGTCGAAGTCGAGCCCCGACGGTCCGGCGATCACGATCTCGCCGTCGAGCACGCACCGATCCGGCAGGTTGGCGCGCAGGGCTTCGACCAGCTCGGGAAAGTAGCGGGTGAGCGGCTTCTCGTTCCTGCTCCCGAGGACCACGTCGTCCTCGTCGCGGAAGACGATGCACCGGAACCCGTCCCACTTCGGTTCGTAGAAGAGACCGTCACCCTCGGGAAGCGTTCTGGTGAGTTTCGCCAGCATCGGCGAGACGGGCGGTGCGACGGGGAGCATCGCGGCTCATGGTACCGGGGTGGTCCGATCGGGACTTCCGGCCTCCGGGCGAGGGAAGGCCTTACCCGGCGTGCCCTCCGGTCCAGGCAAGCAGGTCGTCGAGCGGCAAGGCGTTCATCACCCGGTCGACCGGCACACCCACCGATGCGGCGTGCTCGCATCCGTTGCGCTGCCACTCGAGCTGGCCCGGCGCGTGCGCATCGGTGTCCACCACGACCACGCATCCGAGCGACAACGCGAGTCCGAGGAGTTCTTGGGGTGGGTCGAGACGTTCGGGCCGCGAGTTGACCTCCACCGCGGTGCCGGTCCGGGCGCACGCCTCGAACACGGCCTCCGCGTCGAAGGTGGACTGCGGACGCCCGCGGCCGACGAGGATGCGACCCGTACAGTGGCCGAGGATGTCGGTGTGGGGGCTCTCGATGGCGCGCAACATCCGCCTGGTCATGTCGGGCGTTTCCATGCGGAGCTTGGAGTGCACGCTGGCGACGACCACGTCGAGCTCGGCGAGCAGCTCCTCGTCCTGGTCGAGCGAACCGTCCTCGAGGATGTCGACCTCGATGCCGGTGAGAATCCGGAAGGGCGCCAGCTCTTCGTTGAGCTCGGCGACGACGTCGCGTTGTTCGCGGAGTCGCTCCGCGTTCAACCCGTGCGCCACCGTCAGTCGGGGGCTGTGGTCGGTGAGGGCCCAGTATCGATGTCCGAGCTCGCGTGCCGCCTCCGCCATCTCGCGGATCGGGCTGCCACCGTCCGACCAGTCGGAGTGACTATGACAGTCCCCCTGCAACGAAGCTCGCAACCCGACAGCCTCGTCGCTCAACGCGGGGACATCGACCGAGTCGAGCTTCGCGAGGTACTCCGGCACCTGACCGGCGGCGGCCTCGACGATGACCCGGGCGCTGGTCTTGCCGACACCGGAGATCGTCTGGAGGCCCGCCGCGGTCATCGCCGCCAGCTCGTCGACCGGGCGACCGGCGACGGCCGCGGCCGCGTTTCGAAAGGCGCGGACCTTGTAGGTCTCGGCGCCGTCGCGCTCGAGGAGATAGGCGATGCGTCGCAGGGCGGTCGTCGGATCCATGGTCACTGCTTCTTCGCGCGGCTCGGCGAGACCCGGGTCGGTTCGTCGGGCTGCTTCGGATATTCGGGTGGCCATGGTGCGTCGTGCAGGCCGGCGGCCCGGTCCCGCTCCGCCATGTCGAGGAGGGGTTGGAGGGACTGGGGGGATTCCGCGATCTGCGCCCATGGATCGCCCCGGCGCCCGAGGAGCTCGGGGACGGTGGCGATGGTCAACTCGTCCGGCTCGACGGTGTCGATCTCGTCCCAGGCCAGAGGCGTCGACACCTGACCGCCGACGCGAGGGCGTGCGAACCAGGCGCCGAACACCGTCTTGTGGGGCGCGTTCTGGTTGAAATCGACGAAGATCCTCTCGCCCCGTTCCTCCTTCCACCAATTGGCGGTGACCAGGTCGGGGTACCGGCGTTCGAGCTCCCGGGCAAGTGCGACGGCACCGGCACGGACCTCGAAGCTGTCCCAGCGCGGCTCGAGCCGCACGTAGACGTGGATCCCGCGACTCCCCGTCGTCTTCGGGTACCCGGCCATACCGAGCTCGTCGAGCAGTGACCGCACATGAGCCGCGACCATCCGGACCTGGTCGAAGGAGGTCCCGGGCTGCGGATCGAGATCGACCCGCAATTCGTCCGCATGATCGGGATCCTCGACCCGGTACGGCCACAGATGCAGGCCCAGACAGCCGAGATTGACCGCCCAGAGCACGTGGGCGATGTCCGCGATCACCAGTGCATTCGACGTGGTGCCGTTCTGGTTGGTGACGATCGTGGTCTCGAGCCAGCTCGGCGCGTTGGCCGGTACCCGCTTCTGGAAGAAAGACTTCCCGCCGGCGCCACCCGGGAAGCGCTCGAGCAAGGCAGGACGTCCCCCGGCGGTCACGGTGAGCGCAGCGGCAACTTCGAGGTAGTACGAGACGAGATCGAACTTGGTCGCACCCAGCTCGGGGAAGTACACCTTCTCCGGGTTCGAGATCTCGATGGTCCGACCCGATGCCTCGACGGCTCGGATCTCCTTGCCGGCCACTCGTCCAAGATATCGGCCTCGGCATGGTGCGGTTCGATCGTCGCCATCTGGTTTCCTTCTCGTCGGCGAGCTCGGCGGTGACGGCCTTCGCGGCATTCTGGGATGGTGCCTGCAGGAGATCCGCGTCTTCTGACCCAGCCCCGAACTGAGTTCCCCCGCGGTGAAGTTCGGGGCCGGCCGGCAAAGCTCAGCGTGACGAAGCTTTGCGCCTCCTACCGGCCGGGCCGACGCACGCGGCGCAGGTCCCGAAGACCTCGAGGGTGTGGCTCACCCCCACGAATTGGTTCTCGGCGGCAACCTTCTCCGCCCAGCGCTCGACCTCGGGTCCCTCCACCTCGACGGTCCGCCCGCAGCGCCGGCACACCAGGTGATGGTGGTGGTCACCGGTGGCGCACCGGCGGTAGAGGGATTCACCGTCGTCGGAGCGCAAGACGTCGACCTCGCCGTTCTCGGCCAGGGCGCGCAGCTGGTTGTAGACGGTGGTGAGCCCCACGTTCTCGCCCCGTGCCCGGAGCTCGGTGAAGAGCTCCTGGGCGGAACGGAAGATGTCCGAGGACTCGAGGATCGCGGCGAGCGCCCGCTTCTGGCGAGTCGATCGTTCCTGCGGTGCGCGTGTGGTCACGTCGTCGACGCCGCCGCTCATCGGAGCGCCCCTCGCGTCTCGAGCGGACGACAGATCACGCGGCGCCCGCTCACGTCTCCAGTGTCCCAAACGGAACCCGGCTCCCGCGACCACCGATCGGGTCGCTTACTTGCATCGGTTACCATTTCCCGTTAGCTTATCGGAAACGGTTCCGGACAACTACCGGGCCCGGAAGCCGGCGACGAGGAGGAGCGGGTGGGCAGATTCCCCTGCCACGGATCGAAACGTGCGGGACGGCTTCGCGGTGCACTCGTCGGCTCGGCCGCGCTGGTCGTTCTGCCACCCGTCCTCGCTGCGTGCGGATCGTCCTCGACCGCCGGTGTCTCCTCGAGCGGCGTCGTGGCGGTCGTCGCCGCAGAGAATCAGTACGGGAACGTCGCCTCCCAGATCGGCGGCCGCTACGCGCAGGTGTCCTCGGTGGTGAGCAACCCGAACACCGACCCGCACAGCTACGAGGTGAGCCCGAGCGTCGCGAACGCTGTGGCCGGCGCAGCCCTGGTCATCCAGAACGGTGCGGGCTACGACGCCTACATGGACAAGGTCGAGTCCGCCTCACCGAACTCGAACCGGAAGGTCGTCGACGTGCAGCGCCTGCTCGGATTGCCCGACGACACTCCCAACCCGCATCTGTGGTACGACCCGAGGACGATGCCAGCCGTCGCCGGGGCCATTGGCAGCGACCTTGCCGCGCTCGACCCGGAGCACGTGACCTACTTCCGCGCCAACGTCACGAAATTCGACGCCTCGCTCCAACCATGGTTGGACGCCATCACCGCGTTCAAAGCGCAGCACGCCGGCACCGCCGCCGCAACGACCGAGCCTGTCGCCGACTCTCTCCTCTCGGCGATGGGGATCGACAACCTGACCCCCTTCGCCTTCCAGGCCGACGTCATGAACGGCACCGACCCCGCCCCCCAGGACATCGCGCGTGGAGAACGCCTTCTTCTCCAAGCACCTGGTCGACCTGTTCGTCTACAACCAACAGGTCGCCGACACACTGACCCAATCGATCCGGTCGAATGCACGACAGGCGGGGATTCCGGTGGTGGGCGCCTACGAGACCATGCCGACCCCCGGTTACACCTACCAGTCGTGGATGCTGGCCGAAACGAACGCGATCCGAGCTGCCGTCGTGCACGGCACCTCCACTCTCCATCTGTGACCACCGTGCTCGAGACGGAAAGGTCGACGGGTGACGAGCCGGTTCTTGCGGTGGAGGGCGTCAGCGTCGTCCTCTCGGGCCGTCGGATCCTGCAGGACGTGAACTTCACGCTCGCACCCGGTGAGTTCGCCGGCCTGATCGGTTCGAACGGCGCGGGCAAGACGACCCTCCTTCGAGTCATCCTCGGACTGCAGCGTCCGAGTGCGGGTCGGGTGCGTACCGTCGGCATCAACCGGAAGCACGCGATCGGCTACGTCCCCCAGAAGGTCCTGCTCGATCCCGACCTGCCGATGCGAGCCAGAGACCTGGTCGAGCTCGGTGCCGACGGCCACCGTTTCGGGCTCCCGATCCACCCGAAGCATCGCCGTCAGCGGGTCGAGGAGTTATTGGAGGCGGTCGGCGCCGAGTCGTTCGCCAACGCCCGGGTCGGCCGGCTCTCCGGCGGTGAACAACAGAGAGTCCTCGTCGCGCATGCGCTGGCGAGTCGACCGAGGGTGCTCCTGCTCGACGAGCCACTGGCGAACCTCGACCTGCGCAGCGCCGACGAGATCGTCTCCCTGCTCGACCGGATCGCCACCGAACAAGGGGTGGCGGTGTTGGTGTCGGCGCACGAGATCAACGCGCTGCTGCCGGCGATGGACCGCGTCGTGTACCTCGCGGACGGCCGGGCCGCGACCGGTACGACGGACGAGGTGGTGCGGGGGGACGTGCTGAGCAACCTCTACGGCCATCACGTCGACGTGGTTCGGATCCACGGCCGAATACTGGTCGTGGTCGGCCCCCGTCCCTCCGACCGTGAGCCGATCCCTCCGCATCCTCCGATCGAGGTGAGCTGATCGTGGGATGGCTGTTCGAGCCGGGCTTCTTCGCCAGCTCTCAGGTGCACACCGCACTGGCGATCGGAGGTGTGAGCGCACTCGTCTCGGCCGTCGTCGGCGTCTTCACCGTCATCAGGGGCCAGTCGTTCGCCGGTCACGCCCTCACCGACGCGTCGGCGACCGGTGGGTCCGGTGCGCTGCTGGTGGGTGCGAACCCTCTCCTCGGTTTCGTGGTGGGCTCGCTCGCCGGGGCCGGGGCGATGGAGGCGGTCGGGGTGCGCCACGTGCGCGGCCGGGATCTGGCGACGGGGATCGTCCTCGGCGCCTCCATCGGCCTCGCGTCGCTGTTCCTCTATCTGACGACGACCACGACCGCGACAACGGGGGCGACCCAGCAGATCCTCTTCGGGTCGATCTTCGTCACCGCTCCCTCGACCGTCCCCGTCGTCGCGATATTCAGCGTGGTCTCGCTCGGCATCATGGCGGCGCTCTACCGGCCCCTCCTGCTGTCCTCGGTCCACTCCGACCTGGCAGCCGCACGGGGCGTCCCCGTGCGGACCGTCGGAATGGCCTACATGGCGGCGCTGGCACTGGCGGTCGGCCTCTCCTCGCTCGCCATCGGCGCGATCCTCTCGACGGCCCTGCTGATCGGCCCCGCCGCGACCGCGCTCCGTCTCACCGGACGAATGGGCCGCGCCCTGCTCGCCGCGGGCGCGATCGGCATCGCGAGCACCTGGCTCGGGGTCCTCCTCGCCTACGACAGCGCCGAGTGGGCGTCGGGTCACGGCGCGCTCCCGGTGAGCTTCTGGGTCGTCACGCTCGTCGTGGTCGGTTATGTGCTGTCAGGGATCGTGTCCCGCGTTGCGGGCACCACCCGCCGGCTCTCGGACCCGTCCGACATCGACGGCGTCACGCGCCTTCATCTCCTTCCCGAGGAGGCAGCATGTTCTCGGGATTCATGACCAACGCGTGGATCGTGGCGACCATCGTTGCGATCGTCGCCGGAGTCGTCGGCTTCTTCGTGGTGCTGCGAGGAGACGCCTTTCCGGCCCATGCGATCCCGAACGGAGCCTTCGCCGGTGCGGCCGGCGCGGCCCTCGTCGGGGCAAATGCGCTGTTGGGCCTCGGGACCTTCGCGGTGCTGGCCGCGCTCGGCATCGGTTGGTGGGGCCGCCGTGGCCGCCACGACGTCGTGACCGCTCTCGCGCTGGTGATGATGCTCGCTTTGGGAGTCGCCTTTCTCAGCCATACCACCGAGTACTCACCGCAGATCTTCGCCCTGCTGTTCGGAGAGGTCCTCGGCGTGAGCACGACGGAGATCCTCCCTGTCGCCGCGCTCGCCGTTGCATGCCTCGCGGCCGTCGCCGTGCTCTACCGACCCCTCTTGCTCTCCTCCGCCGTGCCCGAGGTTGCCGAGGCTCGGGGGGTCCGCGCCGCCCGCATGGAGACGATCTTCCTCGTCGTCCTGGCGCTCTCCACGGCGATGACCGTACCGGTGGTCGGCGCCCTGTTGATCTTCAGCCTGATGATCGGTCCACCCGGCGCGGCGAGGGTGCTCACGTCGCGGCCTTCCCTCGCGATCGCGTCGTCCACGGTCGTCGCCCTGGTCACGATCTGGGCAGCGATCGCATGCTCGTACTGGACCGACTGGCCGATCGGGTTCTTCGTCGGTGCCTTTAGCGCCGCGGACTACGGACTCGCCCGTGCGATCGCGGCTGGACGAGCGGCCGTCGCGCGGGCGCGGGTGGCTCCCCTACCCGAGGTCGGCGCAGTCGCCTGAGCGGACGGGGACCGGTCACACCTCGGGTGCGCTCGACCCTGTGTCGGCCGTGCCTCCGTCGGAGGGAGACCGGCTGAAGCGGTCGTGACCGATCAGGGTGGAGCGCCAGGCGCTCGACCCCGGTGTGTTGCCACTGAGGAGCCAGGTGGTAAGGATGACGTCGTCGCTTCCGTGATAGTGACCCGACCAGACCGTCACCGAGTGGGTCGGCGTCCAGGAGGCTGCGAAACCGATGGCCCTGGTCCCGCGATCCGAGCCCACGTCGAAGAAACCGGTGACCGGGTGCGAGCCTTCGACGCCGCCCACCGGCGATCGGATCGTCCCGGTGAGCTGCCCGTCGTCGCCGGCTTGGAGGTCGAGGCGCGAGCCGAGCTGGTTGAACCACGGTCCGCTCAGTTGCTTCGAGACATCGATGCTTCGCTGCTGCGCTGCATTCATGCCGTTGACCTCGTTTCTGTCGGGATACCCGCCTCGGATGGAGTGACCTGACCCTCGAGCCGTCGGTTCAACCGTTCGTCGGCACGCCGATCGTTCTCGCCAGGTCGACGAGGCGACTCGAGTAGCCCATCTCGTTGTCGTACCAACCGAGCACCTTGACCAGCGAACCGTTGGCCATGGTCAGCTTCGAGTCGAAGATGCAGGACGCACTCGAACCGACGATGTCGGTCGAGACGAGGTCGTCGTCGGAGAACTCGAGAAGCCCCACCAAACGCCCACCCTCCGCGGCGGACCGGTAGGCCTCGACGACCTCCTCGACCGTCGGCGAGCTCCGAAGGCTCGCGACGAGGTCGGTGACCGAGCCGTCCGGCACGGGCACGCGGAGCGAGAGTCCGTCCAAGCTCCCGGCCACGCTCTCCAGGACGAGACCGGTCGCACGGGCCGCTCCGGTCGTGGTGGGGACGATGTTGATCGCGCCACCTCGAGCCCGGCGGGGATCCTTGTGCAACGCATCGACCAGGTGCTGGTCGTCGGTGTAGGCGTGCACCGTGGTCATCAAACCCCTCTCGATGCCGAACGCGTCGTCGAGCACCTTGGCGAGGAGCGCGAGGCAATTCGTGGTGCAGGATGCGTTGGAGACCACGAAGTGGCGTGCGGGGTCGAAGGTGTCCTCGTTCACGCCGATCACGAAGGTCGCATCGGCTCCCCTCGCGGGTGCCGAGATGATCACCCGCCGAGCCCCTGCCTCCAGATGGGCCGCCGCCTTCTCCCGGCTGGTGAAGCGGCCCGTCGACTCGATGACGACGTCCACGCCCAGCTCGTCCCACGGAAGGGATTCGGCATGGGGCTCCATCAGCATGGCCACCGCGCTCGAGCCGAGCTTCATCGTGTCGTGCTCCACCGACACCGCGACCGGGAAGGGCCCGTGGACGGAGTCACGTGCCAGCAGACGCGCCAACGCCTCGGGATCACCGAGATCGTTCACCGCAACCACCTCGATGTCGCGCTGCGAGTGGAGAGCGGCCCGCATGAACGCCCGGCCGGTACGGCCGAACCCGTTGATCGCGACTCTGACGGCCATGTCGGACCTGTCCCTCTCTCGTGCCCGCACTCCCTTCGAATGCTTCCACCGGTGCCCGAGGGCCGGTAGAGCCAAAGGTCCCCCTCCTGCGGCACCCGCCTGGCGGGACCTTCGGCCCTATCCCCTTCGTCGGCGAGGAGCGACCCTGGCAGTGTGTTCGAAGTCCGTTTCCACGGACGCGGCGGGCAGGGTGCCGTGACCGCTGCCGATCTGCTGGCATTGGCTGCATTCGAGGAGGGTCGGCACGCCCAGTCCTTCCCGAGCTTCGGCTCCGAACGGACCGGTGCGCCGGTCGTCTCGTACTGCCGGCTCGCCGAGCGCGAGATCCGCACGCGCGCAACCGGTGGTGGCACCGGATTGCGTGGTCGTCATCGATCCCACCCTCGTGCACCAGGTCGACCTGTTCGCCGGGCTCGGACCCGACGGCTTCCTCCTCGTGAACTCCTCGCGCACGCTCGAAGAGCTGGGACTCGGATCGCTGAGCGGCCGGTACCGGCCGGAGCGACTCTTGACGGTTCCGGCCACCGACGTGGCGCAGCGCCAGGTCGGCAAGCCGCTCCCCAACGCGGCGCTGCTCGGGGGGTTGGCGGCGCTAACCGCCCAGGTCGGCCTCGATTCGATCGCGACCGCGATCCGAGAGCGTTTCCGCAGCGCCCCCCCGGTGGCCGAGCGCAACGTCGCCGCCGCGGCGGAGGTGTTCCAACTGGCACGGCAGGCAGTGACCGCCGACGGATCCACGATGCTCGATGCTCCGGCAACTTGAGGGCTCGCAGGCGGTCGCCCGCACGGTCGCGCTCGAGCCGACCGGAGGTCGTCTGCGCCTATCCCATCTCTCCCCAGACCCACATCATCGAGGCTGTCGGTGCGATGGTGAAGACGGGCGAGCTCTCCCCTTGCGAGTTCATCAACGTCGAATCCGAGTTCGCCGCGATGTCGGTGGCGATCGGCGCATCGGCCGCGGGTGCCCGGGCGTACACCGCGACGGCGAGTCAGGGCCTCCTCTTCATGATGGAAGCGGTGTACAACGCCGGGGGACTCGGCCTGCCCATCGTGATGACGCTGGCCAACCGGGCTGTCGGCGCACCAATCAACATCTGGAACGACCACAGCGACGCGATGGCCGCGCGGGACGCCGGTTGGATCCAGCTGTTCGCCGAGACCAACCAGGAGGCCGCCGACCTGCACGTCCAGGCGTTCCGACTGGCCGAGGAGGTGTCCGTCCCGGTGATGGTGTGCATGGACGGGTTCATCCTGACCCATGCGACGGAGCGGGTCGACCTGCCCGACCAGACGCTCGTCGACGCCTTCTTGCCGCGCTACGAGCCGCGCCAAGTGCTCGACCCCGTGGACCCGTGCTCGATCGGTGCCATGGTCGGGCCCGAGGCGTTCGAAGAGGTGCGTTACCTGGCCCAGGTCCGGCAGCTGACCGCTCTCGACCGGATCGTCGAGTTCGCCGAGGAGTTCGCCGAGATGTTCGGTCGTGACTCCGGCGGCCTCGTCCACTCCTACCGCACCGCCGACGCGGACGTCGTCGTCGTCGCGATGGGGTCGGTGCTCGGGACGATCAAGGACGCAGTGGACGCAATGCGCGAGGCGGGCGGGCGGATCGGGGCACTCGGCATCACCTCGTTCCGACCCTTCCCCGCCGACGCCGTTCGCGGTGCGTTGCAGGGCGCCCGACAGGTCGTCGTGGTCGAGAAGGCCTTCAGCGTCGGCTTCGGAGGCGTGCTGTCGACGGACGTCGCCATGGCACTCAGCGGGCGACCGGTGCCGGTCGCGACGGTGGTGGCCGGCCTCGGAGGGCGGGCCATCACCATGGCATCGCTCGAGGGGGTCTTCGAGCCGGCGCTGCGCGGCGAGGCCGAACGGC
Source organism: uncultured Acidimicrobiaceae bacterium (assembly GCA_963784155.1). Taxonomy (GTDB): domain Bacteria; phylum Actinomycetota; class Acidimicrobiia; order Acidimicrobiales; family RAAP-2; genus Bog-756. The sequence continues at coordinate 788,623 of CAWAQF010000005.1, read as the reverse complement.
TCACCTTCCTCGACCTCGACATCACGCTCGTCGAGCGAGAGCTCGAGCGGATGGCCGCACGCCGACGCTCCGGGCCCTCCGCGGAGAACATGCTGCGCGACCTGGGCGTCGTTGCGTCCCGGATCTGAGATGCCGGTCCGCTTCTACCAGGTGGGCAGCTTCGCCGTCGGCAATCGGCTGGTGGACCGGTCCGACCGTACCGTCCAGTCCGATCCGGAGAGGTCGAACTCGCTGACCTCGGGTCATCGTGCCTGTCAGGGTTGCGGCGAGGCGCTCGGAGCACGCTACGCGCTCGACGCCGCCATGCGCGCCACGGACGGCCAGATGGTCGCGGTCAATGCGACAGGCTGCCTCGAGGTTTTCTCGACGCCCTACCCGGAGACCTCCTGGCAGATCGCCTGGCTCCACTCCTTGTTCGGCAACGCCCCCGCCGTCGCGACCGGTGTGGCCGCGGCGCTGCGGGCGAAGGGGCGGGACACCACCAGGGTGGTCGCCCAGGCCGGTGACGGCGGTACCGTCGACATCGGCTTCGGGTGTCTGTCCGGCATGTTCGAACGCAATGACGACGTCCTGTTCATCTGCTACGACAACGAGGCCTACATGAACACGGGCGTGCAGCGATCCGGCGCGACTCCACCGGCGGCACGCACCGCGACGACTGAGGCGGTCGGACCCGACCCGGGGAACGTCTTCGGCCAAGGCAAGAACCTCCCCGAGCTGGCGATGGCCCACGGCATCCCCTACGTCGCCACCGCGACCGTTGCCGACCTGCACGATCTCGAGGAGAAGGTCACCAGGGCGATGGCGATCCACGGGGCCCGCTACGTCCACATCCTCGTCCCGTGCCCCCTCGGCTGGGGGTGTGCAGCGAGCGCGACCGTCCGGGTGGCACGGCTCGCGACCCCAGACCGGCCTGTTCCCCGTCTTCGAGGCCGAGCACGGGGAAGTCGTCGGGTCGTCGGCCATCCGCCGACCGTCCCGCGTCGAGGAGTACCTGCGGATCCAGAGCCGCTTCGCCCACCTGTTCGACGAAGAGGGAAACCCGTCGCGGCCGGAGGTGATCGCCGCCCTGCAGGCGATGGCCGACCGGAACATCCGCCGGTACGGGCTGCTCCCCGGGGAGGAAGCGGAGGTTCCGTGAACGAGAAGCCCTTCGCCATCACCCTCGAGGTCGGTTCGAGTCTCGCCAACCGGACGGGCAACTGGCGGGTCGAACGTCCGGTGTACGTCGACCGACTTCCCCTTGCAACGACGCCTGCCCCGCCGGGGAGAACATCCAGCAGTGGCTCTACCTCGCCGAGGACGGCTCCTACGAGCAGGCCTGGCGCCAGATCATGCAGGACAACCCCTTGCCCGCCGTGATGGGCCGGGCCTGTTTCCATCCGTGCCAGACCGTGTGCAACCGGACCACCGTCGACGAAGCGGTCGGGATCAACGCGATCGAGCGGTTCCTCGGGGACCGGGCGCTCGCAGAGGGCTGGACGCCGAAGCGGCCGCCGCGCGACCGGGCGTCGGGTGCTGGTGGTCGGCTCGGGTCCGGGTGGCCTGTCGGCGGCCTACCACCTCCGCCGGTCGGGCCACGACGTCGTGGTCTGCGAGTCGTCGCCGGAACCGGGCGGCATGATGCGCTACGGGATCCCCGCGTACCGCCTGCCCCGGGACGTCGTCGCCGGAGAGATCGCACGAATCGAGTCCATGGGCGTCGAGATCGTGTGCAAGCGGACCGTCGACGATCTCGCCGCTGCCTTGGAAGAGGGCGGCTTCGACGCGGCGTTCCTCGCCGTCGGTGCCCAACGGGGGCGCCACGCGGATATTCCGGCCGGCGACTCGGCCCGTCTCCTCGACGCGGTGGCGATACTGCGGGACACCGAGGAAGGGGCACCACCGGAACTCGGACGGCGGGTCGTGGTCTACGGCGGAGGGGACACGGCCATGGACGTGGCCCGGACCGCGCGCCGACTCGGAGCCGAGGACGCGGTCATCGTGTACCGGAGGACGCGGGAACGGATGCCGGCGAACACCGAGGAGGTGCAGGACGCGGTCGACGAAGGCGTGCACCTCGAATGGCTCTCGACCATCGCCGGGGCCGACGGAGAGAAGCTGACTATCGAGAGGATGGAGCTCGACGCAGACGGCTTCCCGCAGCCGACCGGTCGGTTCGAGGAGCTCCCGGCGGACTCGGTGGTCCTCGCGCTCGGCCAGGAGGCGGATCTCTCGCTGCTCGACGGCCTCCCGGACATCCAAGTGGACGCGGGGCTGGTCGCGATCGGACCGGACCTCATGACCGCCCGGTCCGGTGTGTTCGCCGGTGGCGACATGGTCGCGGAGCGCGCACCCTGACCGACGCCGTCGGGCACGGGAAGCGGGCGGCGCGGTCCATCGACGCCTGGCTCGCCGGCCGCCGCCACGAGCCGGCCCACCGTCACGAGCTGGCAGGGCCGGGTTACCTCAACACCTGGTACTTCGCCGACGCCCCGCACGCCGTTCGTCCACGGCTCGAGGCGGCACGCAGGGTGTCGACCTTCGACGAGGTCGTCCACGGTCTCGACGAGTCGACCGCCCTCTACGAGGCACGGCGCTGCATGTCGTGCGGCAACTGCTTCCAATGCGACAACTGCTACGGCGTGTGCCCCGACAACGCGGTCCGGAAGGTGGACGAGGCCCACGGGTACCGGTTCGACTACGACTTCTGCAAGGGTTGCGGCCTGTGCGTCGAGGAGTGCCCGTGCGGCGCCATTCGAATGGTGCCCGAAGACCTCTGACCCGGAGAGTTCAGGCCCTTCTGGCGCGCCGCCCGCGATCGACGGAGTGACGTGGTGCGACCCCTGCCGACATCTTCGGCCGATCCGGCACCGCCGACTCGAGGAGCAACCGCCACTCTGCGTCGGCCACCGTTCTCCGTACCGCGTCCACCGCGTCCGGGTTGACCGAGATGGAGGTGATGCCCTGACGCACCAGGTACTCGGCGAAGGCCGGACGGTTGGACGGTGCTTGACCGCAGAGCGACGAGGTGATCCCCGATTCGTTTGCGCCTTTCACGATCCGCCCGATCGCGTCGAGCACCGCCGCATCCGCCTCGTCGAAGACGTCGGCGCAGATCTCCGAGTCGCGGTCGACCCCGAGCACGAGTTGGGTCAGATCGTTGCTGCCGATCGACACGCCTTCGATCCCCATTCCGGCATAGGTGGGGATGTAGTAGGCGACCGAAGGCACCTCGGCCATCACCCAGACCGGGAGCGAACCCCCGACCGGGCTGGCATCGACCAGCTCGAGGCACGCCTCGAGCTCCCAGGCGGTGCGGACGAAGGGGATCATCAACACGATGTTGGGCGTCTGCTCGAGCACCTGTGCCAGCACGTCGAGCTCGAGCCGGAACAGGTCCGGCTCGCGGATGTAGCGGTAACAGCCGCGGTAGCCGATCATCGGGTTCTCCTCGTGGGGTTCGAACCTGGACCCACCCTCGAGGTTGGAGAATTCGTTGGAACGGAAGTCGATGCTTCGGTACACCACCGGCCGCGGCTCGAACGCTCTCGTGATGCGGAGTAGGGACTGGGCCATGCTGTCGGTGAAGGTCTTCTCGTCGCCTCGTTCGACGAGCTTGCGGGGGTGCACACCCTGCAAGGCATCGGTCACCATGAACTCGGCACGCAACAGCCCCACCCCGTCCACCGGAAGGGCGGCCACCTCTTCGGCGTGCTCGGCGAAGGCCAGGTTGACGTAGATCTTCGTGGCGACGGCCGCGGGTGTGCCCGCGCTGCGATCCTCCCGCGAGCTCGATGCCCCGACCACCTCGGCGGGTTCGGTCGCGCCCTCGGTCACCGTGCCCGCCGCGCCGTCGACGGTGACGAGCTCGCCGTCGCGCAGGACCGTCGTCGCGTTCCGGGCGCCGACCACAGCCGGGATGCCCAGTTCGCGAGACGATGGCGGCGTGGCAGGTCATCCCACCCCCGTCGGTGACGATTGCCGCGGCGCGGCGCATCGTGGGTACCCAGTCGGGGCTGGTCATCGGCGCGACGAGGACCTCACCGGCTTGGAGACGGGCTCCCTGCTCGGGCGATTGCAGCACGCGCACCGTCCCGGTACCTCGGCCCGAGGATGCGGCCAGACCCTGCACGAGCACCGTCCCCCGCTCGACCGTCTCCGGTGCGCCGGATCCCATCGCGGTGACCGGCCGGGACTGCACGAGGTAGGTCCGGCCTCCGGCCATCGCCCACTCGGTGTCCTGTGGCGTTCCGTAGTGGGCCTCGGCGGCGAGCCCCACGCGCGCCACGTCGAGGATCTCGTCGTCGGTGAGCACTCGCTCCCCGCCGTCGGTGGGATCGAGCTCGACACGCCGGTCCTCACCGGTGGGCCCCCGCACGATCTCGAAGGACTGGGTCCCCACCCGCACATGCAGGACGCGTGGTCCCTCCTTGTCCACCACGTAGGTGTCCGGTTCGACCTGCCCGCTCACGACGACCTCGCCTTGACCGAATGCCGCCTCGATCACGATGTGGTCGCGGTCCCCGGTCGAGGGATCGACGGTGAACATCACCCCTGAGCGCTCCGAGGGCACCATCTCCTGCACGACCACCGCGATGGCCGGCTCGTCGGTGAGTCCTTTGTTGCCGCGGTAGAAGATCGAACGGGCGTCCCACAGCGACGTCCAGCAGTCGACGACCCGGGTCAGCAGATCGGTACCGGCAACGTTGGTGAAGGTTTCGTTCATCCCCGCGAAGGAGGTCCCCTCGGCGTCCTCGCCGATGCCCGACGACCGCACGGCCACCAGGGTGTCCGTCCCGAGCCGCTCGTAGGCGGAGGTGACGGCGGCCGCCAGCTCGTCAGGGATCCGCACCGAGTGGACGAGCTGCCTCGCCTCGCCCGCAAGGCGATCGAGATCGTCGGACGGAGCCGTCAGCGCTTCCCCCAGAATGGCCCTCAGCCGCTCACGAACCCCGGCCCGTCCGATTGCGTCCAGGTAGGCCTCGCCGGTGATCACGAACCCGGGCGGGACCGAAAGACGCCCTGCGGTGAGCTCTCCGAGGTTCGCGCCCTTGCCTCCGACGGATGCCGTGTCCTTCAGGCCGATCTCTTCGAACCAACGAATCGCCTGCACGACATCCAACCTCTCGTGGCGCCCCCGCGGCGCCTCCACACCTGATCGTTTCCCACCAGGACCGGCAGCGGTAGGGTCCAACGACCCTGTCTTGCTCGACGTGACTTTCGGCCCTTTCCTCTACGACCTCGTGTCGCTTGACTGCGAAGAGCGAGCGACGTCGGAGGTCGAGGATGAGGGCAAGCGCCGTCCCGGAGAAGGCGAAGTGCGGGTTCCCCGGTACCTGGAGTCGATGAAGGAGCCATACCGGCGAGTCGGGTACTCCGCCGGTTCGAGGACGGCCGGTGAGATCGCGGCGTCGCGACGGGTCACGGACCTGAGCGACGCGGCTCCTGCCGCATGATGCTCCGCGCAGTGGGCTACAGGGCGTGAGCCTCCGATCCGCGCCGGCTCTCGGAGATGTGCCGACGGCCGGAAGTGCACGAGGGCGCCGATGGGTGACGCTCGGCGTCCTCTGCGTGACCCTTCTGCTGATCAGCCTCGACAACACCATCCTCAACGTGGCGATCCCTTCGATCGTTCGGGCCGTGCAGGCGACCTCCAGTCAGCTGCAGTGGATCGTCGATGCGTACGCGGTGGTGTTCGCAGGCCTTCTGCTCAGTCTGGGCGCACTCGGGGACCGGGTGGGACGCAAATGGGTCTTCATGGGAGGGCTCGTCGTGTTCGCGGCAGGGTCCGCCTTCGCGGCGTGGTCGGGCGATCCCCACCGGCTGACGATGGCACGCGCCGTCATGGGTGTCGGTGCCGCTGCACTGATGCCCTGCACGTTGTCGATACTCATCAATGTCTTCGTCGGCGAGCACGAGCGGGCCCGCGCCATCGGGATCTGGTCGGGGACGGCGGGGCTCGGGGTCGCCATCGGGCCCGTCCTCGGCGGATTCCTCCTCGCTCATTTCTGGTGGGGCTCGGTCTTCCTGATCAACGTGCCCATCGCGTGCATCGGCCTCGTCGCCACTGCATTCCTCGTTCCCAATTCGAAGAACCCGTCGGCGAAGCGTGCGGATCCCGTCGGGTCGTTCCTCTCGATGGTCGGGCTCGGACTCCTGTTGTTCGGGATCATCGAGGCGCCGGGTCGTTCCTGGTCCTCCTGGCTGATCATCGGCGCGCTCGCCGGGTCGGCGGTCGTTCTCTGTGCCTTCGTCATGTGGGAGCTGCACAGCGATCACCCGATGCTGCCGATGCAGTTCTTCCGAAAGCGCCGCTACAGCGTGGCCATCGCCTCGTTGGCGCTGGTCCTCTTCGCACTCCTCGGGCTGTTCTTCCTCATGACGCAGTACCTGCAGTTCTGCCTGGGACTGAGTCCGGTGCAAACCGGCCTGAGGATCACACCCGTGGCCCTCGTGCTCTTGGTCGTCGCGCCGCTCTCCGCTCTGGTGGTCCGGTGGGTGGGCACGAAGACGGTCGTGGTGAGCGGACTCCTCCTCATCTCGGTCGGCATGGGATTGTTGTCCCGTACGACCACGCACGACGTCTACGCCGACGTCCTGCCGTGGTTCATCCTGATCGGGGCCGGGGTGGGGCTGACTCTGGCCCCCTCCATCGAGTCGATCATGGGCTCGGTCACAAGAGACGAGGCCGGCGTCGGTTCGGCCACGAGCGACACCTCGATGCAGGTGGGAGGCGCGCTCGGGGTCGCCGTCCTCGGCACCGCGCTCAACATCCGCTACCAGAACCTGATGACACCCTTGCTGTCACACGTCCCCATTCCGGCCAGCATCAAGGCCCTGGTTCTCGGATCCGTCGGCGGCGCGCTGGCGGTGGCACAGCGGGCTCCGGGCCATGCGGGTAGCGGGCTGGCCGCCGCGGCGATACGGAGTTTCATCTCGGGCATGGACCTCGGCCTGTTGGTCGGCTCGCTGACGGTGGCCCTTGCCGGGACGGTGGTGCTGATCCTCCTCCCCAATCGAGCAGAGGCTCGCAACGGACGGTCGGAATCGGCCGACCGGGCGTGAGCGGCGCTGCCTCAGACCTCGTGTGATCGGGGTTGCCGCACGTGCCGGAAGCGCTGTCCCGATCGACGATGGCCCTTGAGAGCGGCCAGGGTGAGATTGACCCAGTCCCGCGGATCGTCGACATCGGCCGGCCCGCGTCGGGCGAGGTCCTCCTCGATGGGCAGCAGGGTCTGGTGCCGAAGTTCCTCGAGCTGCTCCTCGGAGTCGACGAGGTCGAGCACTTCTGCCGCGAGATACGAGCGGGCTCGGCGCCAACGCTCCGAAGGGTCGAGCCACTGCCAACACTCCAGGAGCTCCCCGCGGCGAGCCGACGGCGGAATATCGCGTTCTGCCAGGAGCTCTGCGTAGGTCCCGTGGGCAAGGAGGTTCATCCACGTCCAATCGGGCACGAAACCGGTCGTTCGGAAGGCACGCTCGGCGAGCCGACCGGCGAGAAAGGCCTCACACTCCTCGACCAGGGAGGCGGCCTGCCCCCGCTCACCCCAACGTCGTCCGGTTCCCATGAGATGCATCATGGGGATTCGCGAGGCGGAAGGTTAGGGGCGAAAGTCCATCGACGCCCCGGACACGCCGCGCTCATGCTTCGTCTGCGCTCGGATGCTCGCCCGTGTGGAGCTCGATCACCATTCCGCTGGGCTCGGTGCACTGGATGTACCACCCGAGCGGTCCCTCGCTGATCTGACCGTGCGGCACGCCGCGGGCTTCGAGCCACTCCTCCCAACTCTCGAGCATCGGATGACTCCCCACATCCAACGCGAGGAGGGTGAAGCCCGCAAGAGCCTCGGCCTCCGCCGGCGCAGCGTGCAGTCCAATGGTGAACCCGGAGGGATGCGTCAGGGATATACCGACGAGCGCGTTCTCGAGCTCGTATTCGAGCACCAAGCTGAAGCCGAGGACCTCCACGTACCAATCACGAGCGGCCCACAGGTCCCGAGCCGGCACCCGAACATGGTGGAGCCCCGCGAGCGGAGGAGGACCGTCGTGGTCCGCCTCGTTCTGTCGATCGACGCTGCTCTCCGCGTTCACCCGCCCATCCTGGCAGCCTCCGACCGCGCGCACCGACATGGACATGCTCGGTTGCTCACAATTGCAACGGCACCCGCCATTCGAGATGAGCGCCGCCCTCGGGTTTCTCTCCCATCGTGAACGTACCGCCGAGAAGTGCGGCCCGCTCCGACAGGTTTGCAAGCCCACTTCGCCGGGACGTCTCGCCCATTCCGCGGCCGTTGTCGCTCACGGTGAGAACCAGTTCCTCGCCGACATCGACCACGACACGAACGCTCGACGCTACCGCATGGCGCGCAACGTTCGAAAGGGCCTCCCTGGTGACAGCGAGCAGTTGTTCCGCCAAGGGTTCGGAGACCGCGGTGTCGACCGGACCCTTGAAGCGAACCGAGGGTTCGAACCCGAGACCCGGTCTCGCATGCAACGCGACCTCGAGCAGCTTGGCTCGGAGGCCGACCTCCGCGTGAGAGCTTCGGTGAAGGCCGAAGATCGTCGTACGAATCTGGAGGATGGTGTTGTCGAGATCATCGATGACCGTCCGGACCTTGGCCGCGACGTCGACCGGTGACCTCAACGACAACGCCGACTGCAGCGTCATCGCGCTGGCGAACAACTGCTGGATGACGTGGTCGTGGAGGTCGCGCCCGATTCGATCACGTTCGAAGAAGACTTCCGCTTCCGTATGGGCCAGCGCGAGCTCCTTCTCGGCCTTTCTCCGGCCGGTCACATCCCGCACCGCCGCCGACACCCAGGTTCCATCGGAGGTGTCGAGCGGGCTCAGGCTGATCTCGACAGGGAATTCACTCCCGTCTCTTCTCATCCCGAAGAGGTCCAGCCCCATGCCCATCGGCCGGACCCGCGGGTCGCCGAGGAAGGCGCTCCGGTGGCCGAGGTGAACCGGCCGCGAACGCTCCGGGACGAGGATCTCCATCTCCCGTCCGACGAGCTCATCTCGTCCGTATCCGAAGAGCTGCTCGGTCTGACGGTTGACCAACCGGATGCGTCCGTCGGGACCCACGATGACGATGGCGTCCGGCGCCGACTCGAGAAGACCTCGGAACAAACGCTCGCCCTCGGCTTCGGGGTCCGCACCTTGGTGAACCATGTCCCAATTCGTCATGCCGGGAGGCCTTCTGTCTCGAACACCTCGTCCAGGTACCGGTGCGAGATCTGCCAGTGGCAGGCTACCCGAGCCGAAGGGCGCGGTGGCCTGCGTGGGCGTCTCTGACGGCCTTTTCGTGCCCTAGGAGTGGTCTGCCGGTCCCCTGGCGGCTAGCGGACCCGAGCCGCCAAGGTCTGAGCATGTTCGTGAAGGCGTCGGCTCTCTTCGCCGGGTGCGACACGTTCGACGACGGCAGCGAGCTCGGCGACCATCGCGGCCAGCTCGCCGAGATCCTTGCTCGGTTCGGCGACCTGGATCTTCGAGAAGGGCAGCGCAACGTTGATCCTGTTCGTCGGCGCGACCACCCTGGGGGCGGCACGGGGAACAGACGGCTGTCCGTTCGGGTCGGTGGCAGGCATCTTGTCGATCCTCCTCGAACGTCGGAGAAGTGTTGCAGGCGAGGCTACCGGGATCGAGACGGCTCTCGATGCTCGACAACTGCTCACCAGGAACGGTGCCAGAGCGCGAAGTTCCCTCCGGCTCGTTCGGCGCGTGAGCAATGGGGTAGATCAAAGAGAAGCCTCGACACGGAATGGAGGTGCGATGGCCACCGCACGACAGAAGGAAACGGCACGCCGCAACCTCGAGAAGGCCCGCCGTGTGCAGAGCGCCCGTGCCCGCGGCACCAAGGTCCCGCGCTAGGACGGGATCGGCACCGCTCAGGAGAACCGCTTGGCGGACAACGAGTTCGCCTTCCCAGAGGAACGAAGGAGGACACGAAACATCCAACCACGTATCGACAGCCCGGTCATGACCGCTTTTGGAGCCATGAAGGCGCTCCAACAACTCGGAGCGGCACACAGCACGCCGGTCTTCCCGAGACCACGCTTCTTCTCGTGGCTTTGCGTGCGAGCCAGATCAACGGCTGCAGCGTGTGCGTCGACATGCACTCGCGTGAGCTCAAGGCAGCCGGTGAACACGACGTGCGGATCTTCACGATCGCCGCCTGGCGGGAGACGCCGGACTTCACCGACGCCGAGCGCGCCGTGCTGGCGTTGACCGAGGCCGCCACCCGCGTCGCCGACCACCCGGACCCGGTCTCCGACGAAGTCTGGAGCGAGGCCGCCAAGCATTTCGACGGCCCGCAGCTCGGGGCGCTGGTGCTCGCGATCGCCTCGATCAACACGTGGAACCGCATCAACGCCACCACCCGCCAGGTGACGGGCGAGTGGGTGAGTCAGTGGATCCCGAGCGGTCAGCGCGCGGTCCAGGCCGTGTGACCGGCACAGGAGCCGAGAAACCGCTCCGCGGATGAGCCGGCCTAGGCCTGCTCGATGCGAAGCCGATTGCCCGCGGGGTCGCGTACGGCGCAATCGCGGACACCCCAGGGCTGACTGGCGGGCTCCTGGAGGACCTCGGCGCCGGGCGTGGACGTGATCTTGTCGAAGGTCGCGTCGAGGTCGTCGGTACGCAGGTGGACCGGGTACATCTCACCCTTGGCGAGCATCGCCGAAAGGGCGTCTCCGTCCTCCTGGGAACGGCCCGCGTGGGGCTCCGACAGCACGATCCCGATTTCGGGTTGGCTGTCGGTGACGAGGGTGATCCACCGGAAACCGCCGTTGGCGACTTCGTTACGCACCGTCATGCCGAGGGTGTCGCGGTAGAAGCCGAGGGCAGCGTCGGGGTCGTCGACGAGGATGTGCACTGTGCTGAGTGAAACGGTCATGCCACCGACGTTACGCGGGCGCCGTGAGAGATGCTTCTCCGAAACTGCTCTCTTCCGCCGTCGCCGGACCCCTTGTCCGGCGCGGGCGGGTCACCACCATCAACTGGCAGCTGGACAGGAGAGGCAGCTCGTCGTGGCTGCGGGCGCGGTACTGGGACGGCGTCTCGCCGACGAGCTGGGTGAAGCGAGCAGAGAAGGAGCCGAGGCTGGTCCAGCCGACTGCGATGCAGACATCCGTCACGCTCAGATCACCCTGGCGAAGCAGCGCCTTGGCCCGTTCGACGCGCCGGGTCATCAGGTAGGAGTACGGCGTCTCGGCGTACGCCTCGCGGAAGCAGCGGCTGAAGTGCGCCGGTGACATCGACGCCGTGCGGGCGAGCGCCGAGACGTCGAGGGGCTGCGCGTACTCGCGGTCCATCTGGTCGCGGGCCCGGCGGAGGCGACGCAGCTCGTCGATTTCGGCGTTCATGCACCCGTTCCGCGGTTCACGACGACAACTGTGCCCTGATCTCGGCCCGCAGTCACATCGGTGGCCGTGCTGCACGGCCGAAACGCCCCGGAGGCCCCCGAGTCGAGGCGGGGGGCCGTCCGACCCGGATCAGCGCTTGGCTCTGGTCTCGTTCAGGGCGACGGCGGCCCGTACGAGAGCCTTGAAGGCCTTCTCGTTGATCTTCGCGCCTTCGTGGAAGTCGATGGCACGCCGGGTGTTCCCCTCGAGACTGGAGTTGAAGAGGCCGGAAGGATCCTTCAGAGCCGCGCCCTTTGCGAAGGTCAACTTCACGACGTTCTTGTAGGTCTCACCGGTGCAGATCATTCCGTCGTGCGACCAGACCGGAACGCCTCTCCACTTCCACTCTTCGACGGCGTCGGGATCGGCTTCCTTGACCAAGGCACGAAGCCGGCTGAGCATCTCGCCTCGCCAGTCATCGAGCTCCTTGATCCTCGCGTCGATCAGCCGAGAGGGAGACTCGCTCTTCTGCGACTCGCCCTGCGCCATGTTCGATCCCTTCCTTCGCCCCGAGGTTCGCCCTCACTGGAACGGAACGGGCCTTCCCCTCGGAGTGTGCCCGATCCATTTATGGAATGACGACCGTACCCGACATCGCCGGAAACCACACTCGCGGGTCGAGGACCAACTTGCGCGGTCGCAGGTGGCGGATGCGAATGCGTCGGGCATCCCTGAAGCAGGCTCACGGATCGGGCCTGCGACCCGAGCCAACGACGCGAAACAGCCTGCTCAGTGGCACCGCGTGGCAGGGTCGTGCCGGCCGGCTCCGGACGGGACCACCGGCAATCAATACGATCTCGCCATGCCCCGCTTAGGACAGATCTCGCGCTCCGAGGACAACCCGCCGATTGTGAAGACCATGTACACGCTTCTGTTCGACGACCGGGATCCGGTGACCGAACCCGGCACTGCGACCGGCACGCCGGGCGACTGGTGGACGGTCTGGGCGAATTCGCCCGACGTGCTCGAGCACGCCGTCGCCGGTTTCGCTCTCTATGCCAGTCCCGCACGCAAGATTGAGCCAGCATTGCGCGAGCTGGGCCAAATCCGCACCGGTTGGCTGATCGGCAGTCAGTTCGTCTTCTCTCAGCATTGCAAGAGCTGCAGAGACCTCGGTTACTCCGAGGAAAAGATCGAAGCGATCAAGCATTGGCAGGTGTCGGATCTCTTCGATCCCCTCGAGCGTGCCCTCCTTGCGTACACCGATGCTCTCGTCTCGTCGCACGGCCGAGTGGCTGACGGCGTGTTCGCCGTGTTGAAAGACAACCTGAGTGATCAGGCGATCCTCGATTTCACGTACATCACGATGACGTACGCACTGCACGCGGTGATGTCGGTCGCTTTGCGGACGGAATTCGACGACCGAGATGATCCGATCGTCGAGGTCGCTGCTCCGGAAGGCCATCAGGCGGCCAACATCGGTCGTACCATCAGCGGACGCGACGACGCCCAGTAGTCGTGCGCCGGAAGGAGATCCCGTTGTCCCCATACCTCTCTGACCCGGTTGACGGACCGCGACAGCTCCGGGAGTTGTTGTCCGGGGGTCAACCCGTCTTGGCGCCAGGCGTGTACGACGCACTCGGCGCCCGCCTGGTCGAAGAGGCCGGATTCGACGCCGTCTACATGACCGGATTCGGCACCGCAGCGTCGAGACTTGGTCGCCCGGACGTGGGGTTGCTCACCATGACCGAGATGGTCGACAACGCCAAGGGCATTGCCCGTGCCGTCCAGCTCCCGGTGATCGCCGACGCCGACACCGGCTATGGGAATGCGATCAACGTCGTTCGCACCGTTCAGGAGTTCGAGCAGGCAGGTGTCGCGGCGATCCACCTCGAAGACCAGGTTGCACCAAAGCGGTGCGGACACCTCGACGGCAAACAGATCGTGCCAATGGATGAAATGCTCTCGAAGATCCGAGCGGCCGTCGCTGCACGCACCGCGCCAGAACTCGTCCTGGTCGCTCGCACCGATGCCGCCTCGGTGGAAGGGATAGACGGCGCGATCGATCGCGCCCGCCGCTATCGCGACGCTGGTGCTGACATCCTCTTCGTCGAGGCAGCGACGAGCGAAGCCGAGGTCGAGCGCGTCGCATCGACGCTCACCGACGTGCCGCTACTGTTCAATTGGGTCGAAGGTGGCAAGACGCCACCGATTCCGTATGACAGGTTGCGGGAGCTTGGCTTTGCCGTCGTCATCTTCCCCTTGACTACGCTCCTGACGGCCATGACCTCCATGCGACGCGCCCTGGCGCAGATCAAGGACGCTCGGGACGCCCACGGAACTGCTCGAGGAGATGCCGAGCTTCAGTGCGTTCACAGAGTTCATCGGCCTCGGGGAGATCCACGAACTCGAACGCAAATTCACCACCTGACTGCGCTCGCCTCGACTGCGCTCGCCTCTTCACCAGCAGCCGTGCTCCGTTCGACGACACGCCCTGAGCTTCGCGATTGGACCTGGTGACCGCCGCCGCCCTGATTGTGCATCAGCTCGAGGCCGGCACAGTTGGTTGTGCTCACCAACGACGAAGGCCCGGCCGAAGCCGGGCCTTCCGTGCCGCGCCGTCGCGGCTTGGTGGCGGGGGCGGGATTTGAACCCGCGACCTTCGGGTTATGAGCCCGACGAGCTACCAGACTGCTCCACCCCGCGTCGCGAGCGGACAACCTACCACCTCGACCCAGCCCCCGGACCCCGCCGACGCTCTTCCCGGCCGCCGGTGTACGGGTCAGCCGGCCGGGTTGGTGGTCGTCGTGGTCGGGCCCGACACCGCCGGGGTCAAGGTGCCGGTCAACTGCTGGACCTCCTGAAGGTCCTGTTCGAGGTTGTTGATGTCGGACTGGTACGCGCCGAGGTTCCCCGCGTGGAGGTCCGCCTGGGATTGCTGGTAGGCGGTCTGCGCGGCCGCCAGGAGTTGCCGGACCTGCGGCGAGAGCGATCCGGTCGAGCTGCCCCCCGGTGTGGTCGAGACGGGCCCGGCCACGAGGGAGGTGAGTGCATCGGCCAATGTGCCGCCAATGGCCGCCGGCTGCTTTCCGTTGACCGCGATGATGTACTGCAGAGCAGGGATGGCGTTGCGCGACGACGCGACGTAGAGGGGTTGGACGTAGAGCAACCCCTGCGCCACGGGAATCATCAGCACGTTGCCGAGCAGCGCGGAGGAACCATTGCTGTTCAAGAGCGTGATCTGTCGCGACACGCTCGGAGTCCCGTCGATCTGAGCCGACACGATGGCCGGACCGGGGACCGGGTTGTCCCTCGGCGTCACGAAGGTCTCGAGCTGCCCGTAGTGACTCGGGTCCGACCCGGCGATCATGAAGCCGGACAAGGTCTGGATCTGGCTCTGCGACGAAACCGGCACGAACGCGTCGAGGAGATTGAAAGACTGGTTCACCTGACCGGGGATCCGCATCTCCTGGTAGATCGGCGCCATCCGGATCAGCTGGCCCGTCGAGACCTGCTGTCCTTGCGCGTTGGTGGTGAAGGTGGTCTGCAGTGCCTGTGAGGGCGAACCCGAACCGGGCGAGGGCGACAAAGTCCACGCGTCGGCCGCGCTGTAGAAGCTCGAGGCCGTGGTGATGTGGTACTTGCCGTACATCATCGACTGCTCGGTGAAGATGTCCTCCGGGTACCGGAGATGGGTACGCAGTTCCGCACTCATCTTCGACGCGGATGTGAACATCCCCGGGAATTCCTTCTCGTAGCTCTGGATGAGCGGGTCGGTCGGATCCATCACGTAGAAGGTCATGTGGCCCGTATAGGCGTCGATGACCACCTTCACCGAATTGCGGACGTAGTTGAAGGGGACGTTGAGCCCACTCCCGGACGGGAGGGCGGTGGTGTCCGCGTTCTGCGCGTAGGGATAGTTGTCGGTCGTCGTGTAGGCATCTTGGATCCAGTCGATGTGCCCGTTGATCAGCACCGGATAGGGATCGGCGTCGAGGGCCAGGAACGGTGCCGCCTTCTGCACCCGGGCCTGCACACCTCGGTCGAACATGATGCGCGACTGGTCGGTGATCTGATTGGAGATGAGCAGATTGATGTCGTTGAAGCGCACGGTGAACATCAGCCGCTTGAAGAGCGACGAGAGCTGGACGCCGCCGGTGCCCGAGTAGTGAGTTTCGACATTGCTGTTGTTGGTCAGCTGGTAGTCGATCTCCTTCTGCTTGGTGTTCGCTACCACGTATCCGCTGTTGTTGAGTCCGAAGTAGACCGACGGTTGGCTGACGACCGGCAGACCGTTGTTCGATGTCGGCGGGACTCCACCCACGTCGAAGACCGGGGCACCTGTCGAATTCGCAGCATTGGCGGGTGCGACCACCATTCCGTAACCGTGGGTGTACTGCAGAGTGGTGTTCACCCACGACGTCGAAGGGAGTCCCTGGTCGTTGATCTCGCGGACACCGACGATCACCGGGGTCTGGTTCCCGTTGATCATGTACCGATCGATTGCGAGACTGTTGAACTGGTAGTAGGTACGAATGTCCTGCAGCTTGTCGAAGGTGGGCTGGGTCTGGGTCGGGTCCCACAGACGGACGTTGGCCAGCGTGTCGCTGTTCAAGCTCAACTCGGTAGCCGACAACGTCGGCGTCGCGGGATACGGCACACTCGCGACGTGGTCGATGCCCATCGCTGCTCGGGTGGCGCCGATGTTGCGCTGGATATAGGGGCTCTCGAGCGCGTTCTGAGCCGGGTTCACCTTGAACGCCTGTACGACAGCCGGGTAGATGGTGCCGGCGAACAGGGCAACGAGGAACCACAACCCGACGCCGAGGATGGGCAATGCCCACCCGCGGCGGCGGATGTTGTAGATCAACAGTGCAGCCGCCGCCAGGGAAACCAGGATGAGCAGCTCGAGCGCGGGGAGCCGCGCGTGCACGTCGGTGTACCCCGCCCCCTGCACGAAACCGTTGCCCGAGAGGTCGAGGCCGAAGCGAGCCAGGTAGTAACCGACCGCCTTCACCAGGGCGAGGAGTCCGAGGATGACCGAGATGTGGGCCTTGACCGCCGGTCGAACCCTCGGACGAGGGCCCTGCACCCGGATCCCGCCGTTCAGGTAGTGGCTGAGCAGCGTCACGATCAGGACCACCACCAGGGCGACGAGAGCCCAGTGGACCAGGAATTGCTGGAACGGGAGGGTGCAGACGAAGTACCCGACGTTGCGGTGGAACTGCGGGTCCGAGTTGGGGAACGGGCAACCGTTCTTGAACAGGATCCAGTTCTGCCACTGACCCACCGCTTGCGAGCCGACGATCAGCGACAGGACCACCACCACCACCGCCCTGATCCAACGGGCGTACGGCCCGATGACCTCCCGGTAGCGCCGGACGAACTCGTCCTCGGCGTCGAGTGAAGGACCTTTCGGGGCGAGTCGCTCGGCGATCAGGAGGCTGGTGAGCAGTATCGCCGCGAAGATCGCCGCGAAGACGAGCATCAGGCCCGCCTTGATCTCGAACAGGGTCACCCAGACGCCGTGCAGCGAGACCGAGGAGAACCACAACGCGTCGGTGTAGAAGACCGCGAAGGTGCGGATCGACGCAAAGACGAAGACGACGATGACGGCGGCCGCGATGATCCAGCGCCGCCGACGCCGGGCCGCGGGACGCGGTGGACGGGGCATGTCGGTCGGCGGACGCACTCTTCGAAGCCTAGGTGGCAGACACGGCCAGCAGGCATCGACAACCCGGGTGCGCGGGGGGGTGTCGGTGGCCGGTGGGGAACGACTCACCGGGTTGCAGGGCACCGCCCAAACCGTTGTCCTCACAGTCGGGACATGCCGCGTCGCCCGAGGCGCCCACGGCCACCCACTCGACTCCACCCGACTCCGCTCGCTCGACCGCCGAGAGGGATCCGAGTGAGAAGGCGGCCACCACGCTGTCCCCCGCCAGCCGTTCGATGCGCTCGCCCTTCCACTCCCGGAACGCCGAGCCCACGTGCTCGAGGACCGCCGACTCGTCCCCTTCCGCGAGTCCGGCACCCTCGCTCAGCCGCCGCCGGAGCGGGTCGACGACCGAGTGGGCGAGGTCGTCGGCGATGCCGACCAGCGCGTCGGCGGAAGCGCCGCCCGCCGCGCCGGTTCCGACGAAGACGACGCCTGCCTCCGACGCCTCCTCGAGTGCGGGCATCGCGGCAGTGGCGTATCCGTCGACGTGTTCGGTCTCGTCGGGAAGGAGGTCGGCCGACCACCGGTATCCCTTCGAGCGCGCGCCGTCGAGGAGCTCGTTCTGGTTGTCCTGCAGGTTGCGCTTCAGGCGCCGTGCGAGGACCGTGACGATCGGCGCGGTCAGCTCGTCGCGCCGGATGGCCTCGGGGCTCGTGGCTTCGGGCGGGCCCTCTGGCTCCTCCTCCTCGGTACCCTCGCTCGGGCGCTCGCCGCCGGTGACCGGTGCGGCCTCGCCCGCCGGGTCGCCGTCCGCCTCGCCTTTTCCACCCGTGGCCGACGGAGCTTCCGTCGGAGGTCGGCTCTCGCCCGTGGGCTCGGTCGCTGGCTCGTCGGCCGCTTCTGCCTCCGGGCCCGACTCGGCCTCTCCCGCGACCGACTCGGGGACCTCCTGGGCCGCGCGCAACCTGGCGAAGAGCTCGTCGACCGATTCGTCCGCCGCAAGCCCACCCGCTGCCTCGACCCCATTCTCGTTGTCGGGGCCCGGAGCCGGCGCAGGGCTCGCCTCTCGGACCGCGATCTCCTCGGCCATCGCGATGGCCGCGATCTCCTCGGGCGTCCCCTCGTCGGGGCGGCTCGCCACCTCGCGGGCGGCTTCCTCGGCCGCCCGGCGCGCCTCGTCCTCGGCGACGAAGAGGTCGCCGGCGATCGTGTCCACCGACCGACGGACGTCGGTGATGGTCTCGGCGAGGCGCTCGCGCCCGGCACGAAGCTGCTCGATCTGCGAGTGGAGGATCTTCCGACGACGCGCGAAATCCGCCAGCACACGCGCCCGCAGTTGCTGCGCCTCCTCGACCATCGCCTTGCACTCCTCGCGCGCCCGGCCGACGAGCTCCTCGGCCTCGGAGTGTGCGCGGGCGACCAGCTCTTCGGCGTCGCCGCGGGCGCCGTCGAGGGCGGCGGCTGCCTGTTGCTCGGCTCGCGCACGCAACTCGGTCACCGCGGTCTCCGCTTCGGCGGTCCGCTCCGCCAGCAGATCGTTCGCGACGGTCGTGACCCGTTCGGCCTCGTCGCTCGCTTCGCCGAGCAGATGAGCGGCCTCGGCCTCCGCTTTGGCGACCATCTCGTCGGCCACCTCGTGTGCGCTGTGGAGCACCCGCGCCGTCTCCTGGCCGACCGCAGCGGTGAGCGTCGGCTCGTCGAGCACCGGGTTGGCCGCCCGGCGTTCCGCATCGCCGAGCTCGTCGAGGAGCTGCTGTTCGCGCTCCGCGATCGCCCGAAGCGCCACCGCGACCGACTCGAGGTAGTCGCGCACCTCGCTCGGGTCGAATCCGCGCCGCACGGTCGCGAAGGTGTGACGTGCGACGTCGTCGGGCGCCAAGTGCGCCGACTGCGAAGAGGAGGTGATGGTCATCCGGCGCTCCTCGGGCATGGTCGAGAGCCTACGACGACCGGTACCGGCAGACGCTCATCCCGTCGCGGACGTCGTCGACGTGGTGCCGGCAGACGGTGGGACGTGCCCGCCGTTGGCAGCGAGCACGCCGAGCGCCTGGTCGAGGGTCGACACTTTGTAGATCTTGAGCCCCGGCCGGTCCTTCGAGAGAGCGGCCGAGTACTCCTGCGGCGGGACGAGGAAGATCGACGCGCCGGCGTTCTCGACGGCGACCGTCTTCTGGGGGACGCCACCGACGTCGCCGACGTCGCCCTTGCTGTCCATGGTGCCGGTCGCGGCGACGGTCTTCGATCCGGTGAGCGAACCGTTGGTCAGCGCGTCGATGACCCCGAGGGTCATCGCCAGGCCCGCCGACGGACCGCCGATGTTGGTGACGTTGATGTTCACCGGGAACGGGTACGTGTAGTCGACCTGGTCCTCTGGCTCGATCCCCAGGGTGACGACGACCGGCTTCGCCAGGCCGACGTCCACCAAGGTGCGCTTGAGGGTCACCGGCACCCGAACCGGCGCGCCCCGGTTGTTCCGGAGCACGGTGAGGACGATCGTCTGCCCGGAGTGGTAGTGGGCGAGGTTCCGGGTCAACGAGAGAGCGTTCGTCGTCACGACACCGTCGATCGCGGTGATCACGTCGCCGACGTTGAGAACGGAGTACGCAGGCGTCCCGGCGAAGGTCCCGGCCACCACCGCCCCGACCGCGGTCGAGGTGACCGGATAGCCGAGTCGGGTCAATGCCGCAGTTTTGGCGGCCGCCTCGGCCTGGGCCATCTCGAGTTGCCCTTGCGCGCCCTGCTGCGACGGTGGCGTCCCTCCGGTGACCGAGGGGACCGACTCGAACGCGGTGTTGCTCTGGAGCTTGAAGAAGAGATAGGAGAGCGCGCTCACCCGTGCGATCTGGACGTCGGTGAGCAGCACCGGATGGTTCACCGGATGGCTCTTCGACGGCGGCACGGTGATGAACTGCTGGACCGACTGCGCGGTGCCGGGCTGGACCGCGTAGTCACCGAGGTCGATGCGCGACGCCAGGGCGATCGCCACCGCCAGGGCGACCAAGAGCGCCCACGGCCAGACCCGGCGCCGTCGGTGCCTCGTACCGGTCGGTGCCCCTCCGGGGGGCGCCATGTCCTCTCCCGCGAGTGCCGGTGAACCGAGCCCCTCGTCGCCGGTCGTCTCCTCCGTCATAGTGGTGAGGTGAAGCCTGCCACGGAACCTCCTGGTCGCAGCGTCACCGAACGCCGTGAGGCGGTCGCGTCGGCAGGCCACGTCGGCGACGTCGCCGCGGCCGCGTGCCGGTCTCTACGACGATGCCTCGTCGGTTCGGGCCACTGCGCTCGGCGCGCTGGCCCGCCTCGGGGCACTGACCGACCGCGATCTCGCCCGGGCGCTGGACGATCCGGCGCCGGAGGTGCGCCGCCGCGCCTGTGAGCTCTCATCGGGAGCTCGGTCGGTGAGTATCGCCGTCCTCCTCGACGATCACGACCACTCGGTGGCAGAAATGGCTGCGTGGGCCGCCGGCGAGCGTCGCGACCTCGACTCGGTGCCCGCACTCGCCGCGATGGCGTCGGCCGGCACCGGACATCCCGATCCGCTCTGTCGCGAGGCCGCGGTCGCGGCACTCGGCGCGATCGGCGACCCGGGAGGGCTCGCCGCGGTGATCGGCGCCCTGGACGACA
The DNA here is from genome assembly GCA_963784155.1 of uncultured Acidimicrobiaceae bacterium. Lineage (GTDB taxonomy): Bacteria > Actinomycetota > Acidimicrobiia > Acidimicrobiales > RAAP-2 > Bog-756. The sequence continues at coordinate 768,018 of CAWAQF010000005.1, read as the reverse complement.
AGCCGGCGATCCGACGCCGCGGCGGCGGCCGCGCTCGCCGGTTTCGAGGACCCGTCGGCCGATGCGGCACTTCGACGGTGCCTCGAGGACCGCGACTGGCAGGTTCGCCAGGTCGCCGAGGATCTGCTCGACGCCGGATGAGCGCGAGCCCGGCCGGCGGGATCGATGCCGACCCGAGCCGCGCTCAGGTATCCGCGGCCGCGAAGATGGGGCGCAGACTCTCGAAGGAGTCGAGGCACATACCCGCGCCCTGCACGACGCACTCGAGGGGCGTCGCCACCAAGTGCACCGGAACCGAGGTCTCGTCGGCGAGCCGGTTCGCCAACCCGCGCAGCATGGCCCCACCGCCGGTGAGGTGGATGCCCTCGTAGATGATGTCCTGGGCGAGCTCCGGCGGCGCTTCCCCGAGGCAGCCGACGACGGTGGCCATGATCAGGTCGACCTGTTCGCGCAGCGCGTGCCGCACCTCTTCCGGCGAGAGGACGACGGTCTTCGGAAGACCCGTCGAGACTTCCCGGCCGCGCACCTCGGCCTTCATCTCGTCCGCGTAGGCGAGCGCGGAGCCGATGGCCAGCTTGAGCTCCTCGCCGGTGCGTTCTCCGATCGCGATGCCGTGCTCGTGGCGCACGTAATGCTGGACGGACGCATCCATGTCGAAGCCTCCGCACCGGATGGCCTGCGAGGTGACGATGCCGCCGAGGGAGATGACCGCGGTCTCGGTCGTCCCGCCCCCGACGTCGACCACCATGTTCCCGACCGGCTCGTGGATGTCCAGCCCGGCGCCGATGGCAGCGGCCATCGGCTGTTCGATGAGGTGAGCCGCGGAGGCACCCGCCCGCCGGGCCGCCTCCTTGACGGCACGCCGCTCGACCGAAGTGATGGCCGAGGGGACGCAGATGAGGACCCGGGGACGGTTGAACCGATTGACACCCGCCCGGCGGAGGAGCAGCCGGATCATGCGCTCGGTGATCTCGAAATCGGTGATCGCACCCTTCGCGGAGCGGACGGACCGCCACGATGTACCCCGGGGTGCGTCCGATCATCTGCCATGCCTCGTCCCCCACGGCGAGCACTTCGTGCGTCCGCGTGTTGAGCGCGATCACCGTCGGCTGGTTCAAGACGATCCCCTGGCCTCTCGCGTACACGAGGGTGTTGGCCGTTCCGAGGTCGATCGCCAGGTCGCGGGCCACCCCGTCATCGTAGGGCCGGTGTACGAGCGGACGTCGTGAGTGAGGTCGTCAGAGGTGCGCCGCGAGGCCCGACACCGGCTCGACGCGACCTCCGCTGCGAGGCTGCCGTCGGTAACCTCTCGCCGTGGACGGTGACGACCCAGGGGGGCCGTGGGGAGATCCGGTCGACGAGGGCCCCGACGACGCGGACCACATCCGCGGTTGGATCTCCCCCGACGACCGACTGTGGCGCCATCCGTCGGAGGCGGCATCGGCGTCGCTCGGCCCGCGATCCGCCGACAGAGACGTCTCGCTGGCCGCGCACCGGTCGCGCAACTCCACCTGGATCGCCGGCGGGACGACCCTCGCGCTCATCGTCGCGCTGATCGCCGTCGGGCTGATCATCGTCACGACCGACACCAACGAGTCGAGCTCTGCGTCGCACGAGATCGCGTCGCTCACCCGGGCGCCGACCACCGAACCGGGCAGTGGCCATCTCGGGAACTCCAAACGGATGGCCGCGGTGATCGCCGCGGTGAGGCCGTCGACGGTGGCTGTCGTCGTCTCGAAGCGCTCCGGCACGGTGGTCGCCACCGGGCTGGTCGCCGAGTCCGGAGGGATCATCGTCACCGCGGCGGATCCACTGGCCGGTGCCAGCGCGGTCACCGTGATCGAGCCAGGCGGGTCCCGCCAGGCGGCCGGGGTGGTCGGCGTGGACGAGACCTCGGGCCTCGCCGTGGTGCGGATCGGTGACGACCTGCCGGCCGCCACGTTCGACGAGAACGATCCCACGCCGGGCGACGTCACCCTCGCGCTGGCGATGGTGCCCGCCCGGCAGACGAAGGGCATCCCCACCTCGCACGTCTACGCGGGCACGGTCCTCTCGTCGGGTCGCCCGCTCGCCGCCGGCGCGCTCGGCGCGGAGTTCGCGCCGACTGCCGTCGCGACTCCGCTGACCGACGGCGAGCTCGGCTCCCCGCTGCTCGGCTCGACGGGCAACGTCACCGGCCTGCTCGAAGAGGTCAGCGCCTCGGGCGCGGTCACCACGTCGGTCTTCCTTCCCGCCGAGATCGTCCTCGGCGTGGTCCGCCAACTGGTGGCGACAGGAACCGTCGAGCACGGATGGTTCGGCGTCGAGGGCGGCGCCTCCGACCCGACGACGACGGCGTCCACTCTCACCGCGACGACCTCGTCACCTTCGTCTGCCGTGAACGGTGCGCCGGTCGCAGTGGTCGAAACCGGCTCACCGGCCGCGGCGGGCGGGCTCGAAGTCGGGGACCTGGTGGTCGCCGTCGACGGGAGCCAGGTGCACTCGATGGCAGAACTTCGAGCCTGGCTCTACGCGGATCCACCCGGAACCGCGCTGGACGTCACCTTCGAGCGCAACGGGACGATCGAGGACACGACCGTCGTCCTCGGCAACAGCACCGATGCACAGGGGAACGACACCTCGCCGTAGCATGAGGGGGTGACAGCTCCGCAACCTGGCGAGGGGGGAAATCCGTTCCAGTCCCTGCTCGGCGATCTGATGAAGATGCTCGGGACGAGCGCGCCCGACCAGTGGGAAATGACCCGCTCGTTCGCGCTCAACGTCGCGACCGGAGGTGAGGCGGAGCAGAACGTCGATCCCGTCCAGCGGATCCGTGTCGAGCAGCTCTCCCGGGTGGCCGAACTGAACGTGATCGAGGCCTCCGGCATGCCGGTCTCCCCGGACGGGCGCCGGCTGACCTGCGTACCGGTCGGCAGGGGCGACTGGACCGCACGGGCGCTCGAATCGTGGCGTCCGATCCTCACCGCGATGGCGCCCCCCGCCACGAGCGCGGCGACCCAACCGTCGGAGGCCGATCCTTCCGTTCCCGAGGCGGACGACCCGACAGGAGGGATGGCCGGGCTCATCGGTCAGTGGGCGGCTGCCATCGGCCCGATGTTCTTCGGCCTGCAGGTGGGGTCGGTCGTCGGGCACCTGGCCCAGCGCACACTCGGGCAGTACCCGGTCGCGATCCCCTGGGCACCCTCCGACGAACTGTTGCTCGTCACCGCGAACATCGAGGCGTTCGCCGCGGACTGGAGCCTCCCGGACGAGGAGGCACTGGTCTGGGTGTGCGCACGCGAGCTCGCCTCGAACACCGTCCTCACCAGGCCGTCGGTCCGCGCCCATCTCGAGGAGCTCCTGAGCTCGCTCGCCCGGTCGAATGCGGCTGCCCAACGAACCCTCGCCGAACGTCTCGACGGACTGTCGCGCTCCGAGGGTTTCGAGAGCCCGGCCGGCATGGACCTCGAGTCCCTCGAAGGGCTCTTCGGCGACCCCGAGGCGCTGCTCGGCGAGTTGTTGACCCCAGAGTCGCGTCGGTCCTCCGACCAGCTGACGGCGGTGGCGGTGGTCGTCGATGCCTACGCCGACCACATCGCCGACCGGGTCGGCGAACAGTTGGTGGGCGCCCATCGACAGCTGGCCGAGGCCTGGTATCGCCGGCGGATCGAGCGCGGCAAGGGCGAGGAGGCGGCCGGGGCCTTGTTCGGCCTCGACCTCGACCAGGCGGAGGTCGACCGGGGTCGCGCCTTCGTGCGCGGCGTGATCGAGCGAGGGGGCGACGAAGGGCTGGCGAAGCTCTGGACCTCCCCGAGCCATCTGCCCACCCCTTCGGAGGTCGATGCACCCGGCCTCTGGCTCGAGCGGATCAGCCTCCCCGAGCTCGACGACCCCGGTCCCGACGCCGGCGGCTAGACACCCCGGAGCTCACGCGGTCGGGCTCTCGCCCGCGCCCGCTTCCTCGGCGGGTGGCGCGCTCTCCTCCTCGGGGATCCCGAGATCCCATTCGAGGAGGACGTTCTCCCGTTCCGCGTCGCGCACCACGCGTTCGCGGTTGCGGCGGTACTGGGGATCGTGCGGAGGCAGGAGGACCAACCGGGCCATGGTCCGGCGGCGGAACTCCTCGACGAACGCGGGGTCGCCGAAGTCGGAACGAACCTCCCAGTGCGGGGCGACCGGCCCGAGGTAGACGATCCGCACGTGGGCGACCGGGGGCTGCGGCTCGCCCTCCTCCTCGGGCAGCAGGGTGTCGTCGGGAACCGGGGTCATGACAGCGGGCCTCCTCGGGGCATGGCCCGCCGATCCTACCCGCGGGGGTTCATAAGAAGGCCCAGGTGCTGAATAAGAATATGGTGAGGATTCCCTCAAGACTTGGGCAAAAGTCCCTACGCTCCGCATCGAGATGCGACACTGGACGGGCAATGGATGTCGGTGGCACGAGGTCCGGCGCCGAGCGGCCGGAACCCCTCCCCTCATCCCCGAGATCGACGGAGGCAGCAATGGATGCGGACTGGATGAGCGTTGGGAAGTGCCGGGACCTCTCCCCCTCGATCTTCTTCCCGAGCGACGGCGTCGGCGTCCAGGCGGCCCAGAAGATCTGCGCGGAGTGCCCGGTCGCCGAGGAGTGCCTGCAGTACGCGCTCGAGGAGCGGGTCGACCACGGCGTCTGGGGCGGGAAGTCCGAGCGTGAGCGGCGCCGCATGCTCCGGCGTCGTCGGGTCGGGCAGGTCGTCTCGGTCTGAGGCGCGGCCCGGGCCCCGGGCGGCACCCGGCGTGGCGGCCCCCGAGCAACTCGCCGAGTGCGTCGTCAACATCTCCGAGGGACGTGACCTCGAGGTCGTCGACACGATCGGAGCGGCCGGGGGCGACACGGTGCTCGACGTCCACTCCGACCCTGCGCACCATCGCTCGGTCATCACCCTGGTCGGGAGCGTCGACGAGGTCGAAGCGGCGGCCCGGGCCGTGGTCGCCGGTGCCGTCGAACTGATCGACCTCCGCACCCACGTCGGTGTCCACCCACGGTTCGGTGCGGCCGACGTCGTCCCCTTCGTCACCCTCGCCGAAGTGTTCGACGGCGCACCCGAGTTAGGGGTCCTCCTCGGGGCCAGGGACCGCTTCGCCCGGTGGGCGGGCGAGCAGCTCGCGCTCCCCTGCTTCCTCTACGGACCCGAGCGATCGCTGCCGGACGTCCGCCGCAAGGCGTTCTCGACCCTCGCTCCCGACACCGGACCGCCCCGCCCGCACCCGTCGGCAGGCGCCGCCGCGGTCGGAGCCCGGGGGATCCTGGTCGCCTACAACCTCTGGCTCGCCGGTCCGGACGACCGAAGCGTCGACGTCCTCGAGGTGGCTCGCTCGATCGCCGTCACCCTCCGAGGTCCTGCGATCCGGGCCCTCGGCCTCGCGATCGACGGCGGTTCACAGGTGAGCCTCAACCTGGTCGATCCGGCGACCGTCTCCGTCGAACAGGCGTACGACCAGGTGGCGGAAGCAGCCGAGTCGAGGGGCTGTGCCGTGGTCCGCGCCGAGTTGGTCGGGTTGGTACCGGCCGCGCTCCTCGAGGCGGTGCCGGCACGACGGTGGGCCGAGCTCGACCTGAGCGAGACGTCCACCATCGAGCACCGGCTCGGTACGACCGGGTTCGCGCCGAACACCGGCACGTCCCGCGGTTGAGCAGGCGCCTCCGGTCAGGAGGCGCTGGCGGCAGCTCTCCGCTGGAGGGCCCGCTGACGGCGCAGACGGCGCCGTTCGCGTTCGGAGAGTCCCCCCCAGATCCCGAACTTCTCGCCGTTGGCCAGGGCGTACTCGAGGCAGTCCTCGCGCACGACGCAGCCCCGGCAGACCTCCTTCGCCTCACGGGTGGACGCTCCCCGCTCGGGGAAGAACAGGTCGGGGTCGACCCCCATGCAGTTCGCCTTGGTCTGCCAGGTTCGCTCTTGGGGTCCGTACATCAGTGACATCAAGTCCATTTGACGGGCCTCCCTCCCACTGATCGCACGCGGCTTCGAGTGACTCCGCATAGCACGGGTGTAACTACAGATATGTCATCCTTCACGATCCGGGCACCAAACGCAAGAAGAAATCCGTGCTTGTGAACAAATGCGCAAGCGGGCCGCTCCGGTCAGGGTCCTTCCGGATCGCCGGGAGTGCCCGCGGGCGGGATCGAGCCGGGAGTCAGCCGGCCATGTAGCCACGGGCGCGGCGCACCCGCTTGTGGCGCAAGAAGTCCACCAGCACGTAGTCGCCGAGCTCGTCGGGGGAGGTCGCGAAGGTCCTTCCGTGGTTGATACGGGCGAGCTGCTCGACGAAGCCCTGCAGGCCGCGGTCCGGGTCGAGGAGGAAGGTGTTGATGGTGATGCCCGCCTTCGTGCAACGCATCACCTCGGCCAGGGTGACCTCCAACGTCTCGGGGACCGGCGGGTAGTTGAAGAACACGTCGTAGCCGACGCTCCCCTGGTAGGGGACGATGTGGGCCGTCGGTTCGCCGTCGGTGACCAGGATGATCTGCTTGGTCCCCTGCTCGTGGGCGAGCATCTTCCGCGCCAGCATCAAGCCGTGCTGGAGGTTGGTCCCGTAGACGTAGTCCCAGCTGACCGTCGGCAGGTCCTCCGGCTCGATCTCGCGCGCCACCTCGGAGAACCCGACGAGCCCGAGGTAGTCGCGTGGGAAGCGCGACGCGATGAGCGTGTGGAGCGCGAGGGCCATCTTCTTCGCCGGGACGAAGTTGTCGCGCATGGGCATCGAGAGGGAGAGGTCGAGCAGCAGCACCGTGGCCGAACGGGTCAGGGCCTCGGTCTCGATGACTTCGAAGTCCTCGGGCGAGAGCCGGACCGGCACACCGCTGCCCGACCGCCGGACCGCGTTGTGGACGGTCCGCGAGAGGTCGAGGTTGAACGGGTCGCCGAATTCGTAGGGCTTGGTGGTCTCCTCGCGGTCGTGGCCCGACCCCTTCCAGGTCGTCGCGTGGCTGCCGACGCGGTCCTTCGTCAGCTGCGAGAACAGATCGGAGAGGGCCTGGTTCCCGATGCGCCGGATCCCCTTCGGGGTCAGCTCGAAGCGTCCCTCGTTCTGGTCGATCAGTCCTGCGTCGGAGAGCTGCTTGGCGAGGTTCGCCAGGCGGTCGAGCGAACGCGCCGCGTCTTCGCCGAGGTGCCGCTTGACCTTGTCGAGGTCGACCTCGGAAAGGGCGGCCGGCGAGCTTGCCGAACGCAGGAACGCCTCGAGCTCGTCGAGATCGCGCAAGGACGCCGCCGCGTCGGTGGCGTCCCCGAGGCCCATCGGCTCCTCCCCGGTGAACCGGTAGCGCTGCTGCCAGCCCGCGTCGGGGAACGCCCGTTGGAGGTTGCCCGCCAGGCGGTCGACCTGCCAGCGCAGGTCGAGATCCTCGAGGAGCGAGTCGGCGAGACTCTGCAGCTGTGAGCGCTGCTCGGGCGACATCGAGTTCCACATCGCCTGCGCGGCCGCCATCCGCGCGGCCAGCTGCTCGAGCAGTTCGTCGAGTGACTGCGGATCACCCGGGAACATGTCGCCGAAGCGATCCATGAACGACTCGAACGACGGATCGAGCGGCTCGCCGGCCTCGCGCTGCTCGAGCATCCGGTTGAGCGCGTCGAACGCCTCGCGCATCCGTTCGAGCTGGCCGGGGTCGGGGTTGGTGAGCGCCTCGGACATCTGGTCGAAATACGAGCGGGAGACCTCCTCGCGAAGGCGCTCGAGCAGCTCCTCGAAGTGCTGGCGCGCCTCGGAGGACACGAACTCGTACTGCTGGAGGCCGCGCACCGTGCCGGCCAGGTCGTTCGGCAGCAGGTCGAGCTGCATACGCCGCTCGTCGGCCACCTCGCGGGTCACCTCTTCGCGCCGCTCGTCACCCGACGTCGCGGCGTCGGCCTCGAGCGCGTCGATCCCCTCGCGTTCGGTGGCCACCACGTCGGCGAGCTCCTCGGCGATCTCGTGGAAGGCGCCGCCGAGGTCGCCGCGGTCGCGGATCTCCTCGCGCTCGAGCCGGAGCCGCTCGAGGAGATCGCGCAGACCCTGCACCCGTTCGCCGTCGGGTGTCCGCCACCCGCGGTTGAGCATGCGCTGGAGCGCTTCGTGGAGGTCACCGTTGGCCAACAGGTCGTCGGTCAGCTGCGACAGGACCGCGTCGGCGTCGTCGACGAGCGAGTCCTGGGTCCCGTCCCAACGGCGGTAGTCGAACCGCCAGGTCATCCGCGACCTCGGTAGAGCGCCCGCGGACCGGCGGCTTCCTTGTTGAGCCGCTTGGTCAGATGGAGGCCTTCGAGCACGAACTCGACCGCGCTCCCGACCACCCCGGGGTCCTCCGATCCGCCGGTGAGGGCCAGCACCGGTGCGGAGAGCGCCGGTAACTCCGAGAGCGCCTCGGCGTACGCGGAGGCCGGCAGGTCGTCGCCGGCGTGGACGACGGTCTCCGCGGTGAACGAACCGACCACCGCCTGCGGATCGGCGAGCACCACGCGGCGGCGGAAGACCAGCAGGACGGCCGCGTTGACCAGTTGGGCGAGGATGAGGTCTTCGCGCCCTTCCTCGAGCGATTCGATCTCCACCTTTCCCTGGGTGGAGGAGACGAGGGCCGACAGATCGGAGATCCTCGGCACTGCCTCCGCCTCGCCGTTGCGCAGCGCCCGGCGCGTGGCGTTGGCGACCAGGGTCTCGTAGTTGGCGATGGTGAGGCGGACCGAGACGCCGGATCGCTGGTTGAGATGCGGGCTCTCGCGGGCCAGCTGGCTGAGCTCGGCGACGACCTCGGCCATGAAGTCGGGAACCTCGACCTTCGGTCCCGCCTGCGCCGCCTCGGCCGAGCCGTGCCCGTTCCGACCGGGCAACTCCGCCTCGAGCTCGGCGATCCGGAGTTCGGTGGCGGCGTCCGGCGGATAGTGGGTACGGACCTGTGCGCCGAACCGGTCCTTCAACGGGGTGATGATCCGCCCGCGGTTGGTGTAGTCCTCGGGATTCGCCGTCGCGACGAGGACGATGTCGAGTGGGAGGCGTACCCGATGGCCCCGGATCTGCACGTCGCGCTCCTCGAGAACGTTGAGGAGACCCACCTGGATGCGCTCGGCGAGGTCGGGTAGCTCGTTGACCGCGAAGATGCCGCGGTTGAGCCGCGGCACGAGGCCGTAGTGGATGGTGAGCTCGTCGGAGAGGTACCGACCCTCGGCCACCCGGATCGGGTCGACCTCGCCGATGAGATCGGCGATGGAGGTGTCCGGCGTCGCGAGCTTTTCGCCGTATCGCTCGCTGCGATGGACCCATGACACCGGCAGATCGTCACCGGCCTCGGCGAGGAGGTCCTTCGCGAACCGGGAGACCGGGTGGAACGGGTCGTCGTTGATCTCCGAGTGCGCGACGATCGGGAGCCACTCGTCGAGCAGTCCGACGAGCGAGCGGATGATGCGGGTCTTCGCCTGCCCCCGTTCGCCCAGCAGGATCACGTCGTGCCGGGCGAGGAGCGCGTTCTCGAGCTGCGGCAGGACGGTCTCGTCGAAACCGAGCACGCCGCTGACCAGGGGCTGGCCCGCGGCGATGCGTGTAGCGGCATTGCGCCTGATCTCTTCCGCGATCGGGATCGAGGTCCATCCGGCGTGGCGCAGCCGGCCGAGCGTCGTGATGTCGGGTGGCGGCGTGAGCCGTGCGGAGAGGTCGAGAGTGGCCTCGGCACCCGATGGGGCGTGAGGGTCCGGCGTCTTCATAGGGGTGAGCCTACGCGTGGTGCCCACGCAGCGGCACGGCGCGACCGGTACCGGGCGACCGAAAGGGGTTTCGCACCCCGTGCGCAGGGATGGAATGATGAAGGCCCGTCAGCGAACCGCCGTCGGATGCGCGCGCGACGGATCCGGTCGACCCCGAGCAGGCACAGGAGGAGGAACGTGACGACCGTCGAGGAGGTGAGCGTCACACCCGTCGTCCTGGGCGGCGTCCGCGGAGGGCCCGAGGTGCCGACGCTCCGCGAAGACCGTTGGTGGGTACAGCCGGTGGTGACGGTGAGCGTTCTCACCGTCTTCGTCGCCTACGGCACATGGGCCGCGTTCGTGAACAAGGACTACTTCGCGGGAGCGACCCTCCACCGCAACCTGATCTCCCCCTTCTACTCGCCCTGCCTCACCGAGAGCTGCGTGCCGGGGAGCCACGGGGGCTTCGTCATCACCTGGTGGACCATCTCACCCGCCCTCCTGATCCTGATCTTCCCGCTCAGTTTCCGGCTCACCTGCTACTACTACCGCAAGGCGTACTACCGGTCGTTCTGGCTGGCCCCGCCGGCCTGCGGCGTCGCCGATGCGCACGGCTCCTATACGGGCGAGTCGCGGTTCCCCCTGATCCTCCAGAACATCCACCGCTACTTCTTCGTCATCCTCCTGATCTTCAACGTGATCCTCACCATCGACGCGGTCGAGGCCTTCCGTCAGCCGGGTTACGGGATCGGCGTCAGCATCGGAACCGCCGTACTCAGCGTCAACGCGGTGCTGCTCTGGCTGTACTCGCTGAGCTGCCACGCGTGCCGCCATCTCTGCGGCGGCGGGCTCAAGCAGTTCTCGAAGTCGCCGCTGCGCTACCGGCTGTGGAAGACCTTCACGCCGCTCAACGCCCACCACATGCTGTTCGCGTGGTTGAGCTTCGCGTTCGTCACCTTCACCGACCTCTACGTGCGGCTGGTGGCGAGCGGGACCATCCACGACTACGGCTTCCATTTCTAGGAGGTCGATCACCATGGCCGAGTACGAGACCCACGACTTCGACGTCGTCGTGATCGGGGCCGGCGGCGCCGGTCTCCGTGCCGCGATCGAGGCGAGCGCGATGGGCCAGCGGACCGCCCTCGTCTGCAAGTCCCTCCTCGGGAAGGCACACACCGTCATGGCCGAAGGCGGTGTCGCGGCCGCGCTCCGCAACGTCTACGAGGAAGACAACTGGCAGGTCCACTTCCGCGACACGATGCGTGGCGGCAAGATGCTCAACAACTGGCGGATGGCGGAGCTGCACGCGCAGGAATCGCCCGACCGGGTGCGCGAGCTCGAGGAGTGGGGCGCGCTTTTCGACCGGACCGAGGACGGCCTCATACTCCAGCGCGACTTCGGCGGTCACCGGTACGCGCGACTGGCCCACATCGGTGACCGGACGGGACTCGAGCTCATCCGCACTCTGCAGCAGAGGGCGGTCGCAGAGGGCATCGAGGTCTTCATGGAACTGAAGGTGCTCCGCCTCCTCCGCGACGACGGACGGGAGGGTGTCGGGGCTGGTCGGGTACTGGCGGGCCTCCGGTGAATTCGTGGTGTTCACCAGCGCGTGCGGTGGTGATGGCCACCGGCGGCATCGGCAAGAGCTGGCTGTACACCTCCAACTCATGGGAGACCACGGGCGACGGCCATGCGATGTGCCTCTGGGCCGGCGCGGACCTGATCGACATGGAGGCGGTGCAATTCCACCCGACCGGCATGGTCTGGCCGCTGTCGGTCCGCGGCATCCTCGTCACCGAGGGCGTGCGCGGCGACGGGGGCGTACTGCGCAACTCGGAGGGGCAGCGCTTCATGTTCGACTACGTCCCGCCCATGTTCCGCGAGGAAACCGCCGACTCGGAGGACGAGGCCGACAAGTGGTACGCGGACCACTCCGCCGGACGGCGGCCGCCCGAGCTGCTCCCCCGCGACGAGGTGGCCCGGTCGATCAACAGCGAGGTCAAGGCCGGGCGCGGCAGTCCCCACGGCGGCGTCTTCCTCGACATCGCGACCCGGCGGAGCCCCGAGTACATCCGGCGCCGGCTCCCCTCGATGTACCACCAGTTCAAGGAGCTCGCAGGCGTGGACATCACCGTCGAGCCGATGGAGGTCGGCCCCACCTGCCACTACGTGATGGGCGGGGTGCGGGTCGACGCCGACACCGAAGCGACCGCGGTCCCCGGGTTGTTCGCAGCGGGCGAGGTCGCCGGGGGCATGCACGGGTCCAACCGGCTCGGCGGCAACTCCCTCTCCGACCTGTTGGTCTTCGGGCGGCGCGCCGGCATCGGAGCCGCCGAGTTCGCAGAGGGCCGGACCGGGCCGGTCACCGTCGACGAGGGCGAGATCGAGACCGCGCTGGAGGGCGCCGTCGCACCCTTCGAGCGCAACGACGGCGAGAACCCCTACGAACTCCACCACGAGCTCCAGACGACGATGCAGGAGCTGGTCGGGATCATCCGCACCGGCTCCGAGCTCACCGAGGCGATGGGCCGGATCGAGGATTTGGAGGAGCGGGCCGGCAAGGTCGCTATCGGCGGGGGGCGGCGGTACAACCCGGGCTGGAACCTCACGACCGACCTCCCGGCCATGCTGACGGTCTCGCGGCTCACGACCCAGGGTGCGATCAACCGCAAGGAGAGCCGCGGCGGGCACACCCGCGACGACTATCCGACGCCCGACCCCGAGATGGGGAAGGTCAACTTCGTCCAGCGGATCCGTTCACCCGAGACGGCCGAGCGCGGCGTCGGCGGCACCCCGTCGGTCCGGTCGATTTCGGTCGGACCCGAGCCGATCCCGGTCATGCCCGACGAGCTCCGTGCACTGTTCGAGGAGGCCGACTGATGGCGCTCGCAGACGAGATCACCGATACGGCCGGCGAGGAGATCGTCGGCGAGGAGACCGCCCCCGATGAGGCCGCTGCCCCGGGTGGCGAGGTCGTCATGCGTCTCTGGCGGGGTGATGCATCCGGTGGCGCGTTCACCGAGTACACGCTGCCCGCCCAGGAAGGCGAAGTGGTGCTCGACGTGATCCACCGGGTCCAGGCGACCCGGGCACCCGACCTCGCGTGCCGGTGGAACTGCAAGGCCGGCAAGTGCGGCTCCTGCTCTGCGGAGATCAACGGGCGGCCGGCGTTGATGTGCATGACCCGGATGGACGCCCTTCCCGCCGGGACGGTGACCGTCGCGCCGATGCGGGCGTTCCCGATCCTCCGCGACCTGGTCACGGACGTCTCCTACAACTTCGAGGTTGCGAAGAGGATTCCGCCGTTCGAGCCGAGGCCGAAGACGGCCGACGAGGAGGAGGCGGGCGGCTACCGGATGGCCCAGATCGACATCGAGCGGAGCCAGGAGTTCCGCAAGTGCATCGAGTGCTTCCTCTGCCAGGACGTGTGTCATGTCATCCGCGACCACGAGGAGAACAAGACCGCGTTCGCCGGTCCGCGGTTCTTCGCCCGGTCGGCCGAGCTCGAGATGCATCCGCTCGACGTGAACGACCGGCGCGAGCTCCTCCGCCACGAGCAGGGCATCGGCAAGTGCAACATCACCAAGTGCTGCACCGAGGTGTGCCCCGAGCACATCAAGATCACCGACAACGCGATCATCCCGCTGAAGGAGCGGGTGGTCGACGCCTCCTACGACCCGATCGCCTGGCTGGGGAGGAAGATCCTCCGCCGGACGAAGCGCAGCGCGGCAGGAGGCCGCGCAAGCCGCCCCGGCGGAGGGCCCCGCCGCGGTGCAGCCGGCGAAAGCGGTGGCGGGCATCCCCGGTCCGGCGGACAACGGAAACGACCACGGGTCCGAGGTGACGGTGGCCGACGCGGTGGCCGACACCGACCGCGACGAGCCGGACGGCACCTCCGCTCCCTGAACCCACGGGACGCCGCGTGGCGCGCTTTTTGAGCCAGCAGTGGATCGACGAGTTCAACGCGGCGATCGACGGCGTGGTCCTCCCGCTGCCCGGTCCGGAAGCCGGACTCGCCGCGGCGGAGGGGAGCTTCGTGGTGACCGAGGAGGTCCTCGGCGCACCCGACGGCGACCTCTGCGTTACCCTCCGGGCGGACGGCGGCCGGTTGCAGCTCTCGCGGCGGTCCCTCGCGGACCGTTCCGGGGTGCAGCTCTCCGGCGGACGATCCCGGCGACGAGGCCGACGTGACGATCGTGCTCTCCTACTCCGACGCGGTCGCGCTCTCGAACGGTGAGCTCACGCCCGCCGAAGCCCTCACCGCCGGCAGGATCCGGGTCCGAGGCGACCTTTCGGTGCTGGTGACCGCGCAGTCGATGCTCGAGACCGCGCGAGAGCGAACCGTCGAGCTGTCGGCGACGACGACCTACTGAGCGAGGAGGTGGGCGAAGTGGAGGTGCTGTCCAGCCGGACGATCATCCACCCGACGGACCTCGCAGCCTCGCTCGCGTTCTACGGCGAGAGCCTCGGGCTGGCCGTCGCCCGCGAGTTCGGCGCGGGGGAGCAACGGGGCGTGGTGTTCTTCGCCGGCGGCGGTTTGATCGAGGTCGTCGGACAGCGGAGCGAAAGCGCCGAGCCCGCCACCGCTCGCCCTCTGGCTCCAGGTCCGCTCGGTCGCGGCGGCGATCGCCGATCTCGCGGCACGGGGCGTCCCCCTCACCCGCGAGCCCCGGCTCGAGCCGTGGGGACTCGTCGAGGCCTGGCTCGAGGATCCCGACGGTCTCCGCATCCATTTGGTCGAGGTCCCCGACGACCACCCGCTCCGGCGCGACCAGAGGACGCGGCTCCCGTGACGCTCCCCGTCCGGGGCGTCGACCGGGCGCTTGCCCGGATAGCGTCGCCGTGATGACCCGGGACGGCGAACGCACCCACTGCGTCGAGTCGATCGACCACGTCCAGCTCGCGATGCCGCCCGGCCCCGAGGCCGAGGCGCTCGCCGAAGGGTTCTTCGCCGGTCTGCTCGGTGTCCCCCGGGTACCGAAGCCGCCGGAGCTCGCCGGCACGGGGCGGCTGCTGGTTCGAGCGCGGGAGACTCAAAGTCCACCTCGGCGTCGAAGAGGACTTCCGACCGGCCCGCAAGGCCCACCCGGCGCTGGTCGTCGCCGGGCTCGACGAACTGTGCGCGCTGCTCGACCGGTCGGGCTATCGCACCCGCTGCACCGAGGACGTGCCCGGCTCGCCCCAGTGGTACGTCGACGACCCCTTCGGGAACCGGATCGAGCTCGTTCCGGCGCCCGCACCGAGCACCTGAGGACTCGCCGCCCCCGGCCGCGGCGGACGGAGCGGCGCCTCGGGAAGATCAGGAGAGGAGCCCGGCGACCTCGGCCCGCTCCGCCTCGAGCTCCTCGGTCGTGATCCGGATCCGTTCCTTGGCGAACCCGTCGTGGGAGAGGCCCTCGACGATCGACCACCCCCCGGAGCCGTCGGTGCGCACCGGGAAGCCGAATTGGAGTCCCTCGGGGATGCCGTACTCGCCGCGTGAGACCACCGCGAGCGAGGTGCAGCCGTCGTGCCCGGTACCCGTCCGGATGCTCACCACCGAATCGATCGCGGCGTTCGCGGCCGAAGCGGCGGAGGAGAGTCCCCGCGCGTCGATGATCGCCGCACCGCGCTTTTGCACGGTGGTCAGGAACTCGCCGTGCAACCACTCCTCGTCGCGGATGACCTCGGGGACGGGGGCGCCGTCGATGGTGGCGTGGGCGAAGTCGGGGAATTGGGTGGCGGAGTGATTGCCCCAGACCGCGAGATTGGCGATCGACGACACCGGCACGCCCGCCTTGGACGCGAGCTGGCTCTTCCCACGGTTCTCGTCGAGTCGGGTCATCGCGAACCACCGGTCGGCCGGCACGTCGGGTGCGGCGGTGCGAGCGATCAGGCAGTTGGTGTTGCACGGGTTCCCGACGACGAGCACCCGCACGTCGTCGGCGGCGTGCTCCGCGATGGCCCGACCCTGGGGACCGAAGATCCCGCCGTTGACGGTGAGCAGGTCACCGCGCTCCATGCCCGCCTTGCGCGGGATCGACCCCACGAGGAGGGCCCACGACGACCCGTCGAACGCCCGGGCGGTGTCAGTCGTCGCCACCACGTCGGCGAGCAGCGGGAACGCGCCGTCTTCGAGCTCCATGACCACGCCTTCGAGTGCCTTCATACCGGGTTCGATCTCGAGGAGGCGGAGCACGATCGGTTGGTCGGGTCCGAGCAGCTGGCCGGAGGCGACGCGGAACAGGAGGGAGTAGCCGATCTGGCCGGCGGCGCCGGTGACGGTGACGTGGACGGGTGATCTCGCAGGCATACCGGGGGAGGCTAATCCGCCCTTCTGGCCCGTGGAACCGGTGAGATGCAGGCGAGGACCGGGCGCGCGCCTGTTCCGGTGGACGAGGTCGTGATGGGATACTGCGCCGTGTCGGGTTGCGGCGGGCCCGACCGGAGTGTTCTCCTTGTGGCGGCGCGGGCCCGGACGTGGGTGTCCGAGCCGTCCCGACCGACGCGCAGCGGACCAGAAGCGGACACGCGGTGAACGAACCGACCATCATCTACACGCACACCGACGAGGCGCCGGCTCTCGCAACCTCGTCGTTCCTCCCCGTCCTGCAGGCGTTCACCCGGGCCGCCGGGGTGACGGTCGAGTCGCGGGACATCTCGCTGGCCGGTCGCATCCTCGCCGCCTTCGCCGATCGCCTGCCCGCGTCGCAGCGCCGCCCCGATGCCCTCGCCGAGCTCGGCGAGCTGACCGGTCGACCCGAGGCGAACATCGTCAAGCTCCCCAACATCTCGGCCTCGGTTCCCCAGCTCAAGGCGGCGGTCGCCGAGTTGCAGGCCAAGGGCTACGCGCTCCCCGACTACCCCGACGACCCCGGGGACGACCAAGCCCGCGAGGTCCGGGCACGCTACGACAGCGTCACAGGCAGCGCGGTCAACCCGGTCCTGCGTCAGGGGAACTCCGACCGGCGGGCGTCGGCGGCGGTGAAGGCCTACGCCAGGTCCCACCCCCACTGGATGGGTGCGTGGTCGCCCGCTTCGAAGACCCGGGTCACCCACATGGAGGCCGACGACTTCCGCTCGACCGAACGCTCTGCCGTCGTGCCCGACGCAAGGACGCTCCGTATCGAGCTGGTCGGCGGCGACGGCGCCGTCACCGTGCTGCGCGACGCCGTCTCGGTCGAAGCCGGCGAGGTGGTGGACGCATCGGTCATGCGGGTCGCGGCCCTCCGGGCGTTCCTCGGCGATCGGATCGCCCGGGCCAAGGCGGAGGGCGTGCTCTTCTCCGTGCACCTGAAGGCGACCATGATGAAGGTCACCGACCCGATCGTCTTCGGACACGTGGTGCAGGCCTTCTTCCCCGAGACGTTCGCCCGCTACGGCGACGCGCTGGCTGCCGCCGATCTGAGTCCGAACGATGGGTTGGCGGCGATCTTCGCCGGGCTCTCGGTGCTGCCCGAGGGCGACCGGATCCGGGCGTCCTTCGACGCCGAGCTCGCCGCCGGTCCGCCCCTCGCCATGGTCGACTCCGACCGGGGGATCACCAACCTCCACGTACCGAGCGACATCATCGTCGACGCCTCGATGCCGGCGATGATTCGCAACTCGGGCCACATGTGGGGACCTGACGGCGAGGAGGCCGACACGCTCGCAGTCATCCCCGACTCCAGCTACGCGGGGGTCTACGCCGTGACCATCGACGACTGCCGGGCACACGGGGCCTTCGATCCGGCGACCATGGGCTCGGTTCCGAACGTGGGGCTCATGGCCCGCGCCGCCGAGGAGTACGGCAGTCACGACAAGACCTTCGAGATCCACCGGGACGGTACGGTGCGGATCGTCGACGAAGCAGGCAGCACCCTCCTCGACCAGCCGGTCGCAGCCGGTGACGTCTTCCGGATGTGCCAGACCAAGGACGTGGCCATCCGCGACTGGGTCGACCTCGCGGTGAAACGGGCCCGGGCGACCGGCACTCCGGCCGTGTTCTGGCTCGACGAGGGCCGTGCCCACGATGCACGTCTCATCGCGAAGGTCACCGAGTACCTTGCCGAGCACGACACCGAAGGTCTGAGCATCGAGATCCTCGACCCCGAAGCGGCCACCGCCCGCTCGCTCGAGCGGATCCGACGGGGCGAGGACACCATCTCGGTCACCGGGAACGTACTGCGCGACTACCTCACCGACCTCTTCCCCATCCTCGAGCTCGGGACGAGCGCCAAGATGCTCTCCGTCGTCCCGCTGCTCGCCGGCGGGGGCTTGTTCGAGACGGGTGCGGGCGGCTCGGCGCCCAAGCACGTCCAGCAGCTCCTGAAAGAGGACTATCTGAGGTGGGACAGCCTCGGGGAGTTCCTCGCCCTCGTCCCGAGCCTCGAGCTCTACGCCGAGACGGCGGGGAATCCGCGGGCCCGGCTCCTCGCCGACACCCTCGACCGGGCGACGGCCACGTTCCTCGACGAGGACAAGTCACCGACCCGCAAGCTCGGCGGGATCGACAACCGGGGCAGCCACTACTACCTCGCCCGCTACTGGGCCGAGGAGCTCGCCGCCCAGCGCGACGACCTCGCGCTCGCCGAGTTCTTCGCCCCGGTGGCGGAGGCCCTGGTCGAGCACGAGAAGACCATCGTGGCCGAGCTGCTCGCCGTGCAGGGCGAACCGGTCGACATCGGGGGCTACTACCTGCCGGACGAGGCCGAGGCGACCGCGGTCATGCGACCTTCGGCGACCTTCAACGGCATTCTCGCCGGGATGGGGTAGACCAGGCGGGCCGAGCGTGGCCTCAGGGCGTCGCCAGCCCGAGCGCCGAGTAGATCTCGCGGGTCGCGCTCGAACGGTTGAGCGTATAGAAGTGCAGACCCGGCACGCCCGCGTCGAGGAGCTCGCGGCAGAGGTCGCTGGCGATCGCCACGCCTTCGTGGCGCACCGCCTCCGCGCCGCCCCTCGCGTCGGCTCGTTCGAAGCGCTCGACCATCCACCCGGGGACCGCCGCGCCCATCCTCGCCATGCCCGGCACCGAGCTCAACCGCTCGACCGGCATGATCCCCGGCAGCACCGGCTTGTCGACACCGCGCGCCGCGAGGTCGGCGACCAGCGAGACGTACTCGCGGGCTTCGAAGAAGAACTGGGTGATCGCGAAGTCGGCCTCGGTGAGCTTCGCGGCCAGGAAGTCGCGATCGCTCGGCAGGTCGGCCGAGAGCGGGTGGCCGGCCGGATGCGCGGCCACGCCGATGGAGAAGCCGCCGACGGCCCGAGCCAGGGCGACCAGTTCGTCGGCGTGGCTGAGCTCCCCCACGCCCTCGGCCGGGTCGGCCGGCGGGTCGCCGCCGAGAGCCATCAGGTTCTCGACGCCCGCGTTCCGGTAGGCGACGAGGATCTCGGCGAGCTCGAGCCGGGTGTGGGCGACGCAGATCAGGTGGGCCATCGGGACGAGCGTGGTGGTGCGCAGCATGCCGGTCACGAGATCGAAGGTCCGCTTCCGCGACTCCGCGCCGCCGCGGTACGTGACCGAGACGAAGGAGGGACCGAGCGGCTCGAGGTCGCGCAAGGTTCGCACGAGGGTCGCCTGCTCCTTGTCGTTCTTCGGCGGGAAGAACTCGAAGGAGTAGGTCCGCCCCTTGGCCAGCAGGTCGCCGATGCGGGTCATTGGCGCACGAGCCTACTTCCGAGCCGCCGCGTCGAGTCCGGAGGACACCGCGGTGGGTGGCTTCGACGCAGCGCCGAGGGTCCGTTCGACCGCCTCGATGCCGCGGTCCATCATCGCCGCGAGCCGCGGCTCGAGATCGTCGGGGAGCACGTCGACGATCCAGACGAAGCGGCTCCCGCGGTCACCGTCGGAGAGGATCTGCGCCGACGCGCCGTAGAAGGTGCATCCCGGTAGACCGTCGGTGAGCGTGTAGACGAGCCGCATCCGCTCCTCGTCGACGGCGACGAGCTGCTCGGTCACGACCGAGCCGTTGAAGAAG
The DNA here is from genome assembly GCA_963784155.1 of uncultured Acidimicrobiaceae bacterium. Lineage (GTDB taxonomy): Bacteria > Actinomycetota > Acidimicrobiia > Acidimicrobiales > RAAP-2 > Bog-756. Next base: position 748,415 of record CAWAQF010000005.1, on the reverse strand, counting down.
GTCACTCTCCTCTCGCGCGGCCCGGTGAGCTCGGTGGCGGTCACGAAGCCGCGTGCGAGTCGATCGTGCACCGCGCCGAAGTCGGCCAGCGCGTCCCAGCACGCCGGTGCGCTCTCGTCGATCCCGACCTCTCTCCTGATCGATGCCAATGGTTCCTCCTCCTCTCGTCGAAGATCCGTGATTCGAAGTGCAGGACCCGGCAGGCTCAGGCGCTTCGCTCCGCGGCCCGGACCGCATTGCGGAGCAGCATCGCCCGGGTCATCGGGCCGACCCCGCCGATGCGCGGGGTGATCCAACCCGCCACCTCGGCCACCCCCTCGTCGACGTCGGAGAGCAGCTTCTTGCCCTCCCACGAGGTGCCGGCTCCGACCACCGCGGCACCGGGTTTCACCATGTCGGCAGTGACCAGCCCGGCGCGACCGGCAGCGGCGACCACCACGTCGGCCTGGTGCACCAGTCCGGCGAGGTCCTCGACGCCGGTGTGGACGACGGTCACCGCCGCGTTGCACCCCGGCCGCTTGAGCGCGAGCAGGAGCGCGAGCGGCCGGCCGATGGTGAGACCACGCCCGATGATCACCACGTGCTTCCCCTCCACCGGGACGTCGTTGGCCGCGAGCAGCTCGACGATGCCCGCCGGCGTGCACGGCAGCGGTCCGGGCGTCCCCATCACCAGCCGGCCGAGGTTGACCGGGTGGAGCCCGTCGACGTCCTTGTCCGGATCGACCGCGAGCAGCGTCCGCTCCTCGTCGAGGCCCTGCGGGCAGCGGGAGCTGCACGAGATACGCGTGCACGGCCGGATCGGCGTTGAATCGGGCCACGACCTCGTCGAGCTGTGCCTGGCTCGCGTCGGCCGGCAGGTGCTCGTGGACCGAGTCGCATCCCGACCTCGGCGCAATCGGCGTGCTTCATCGCCACGTAGCGAGCAGAGGGTCCGTCGTCCCCGACGAGCACGGTGCCGAGCCCCACGGTGACGCCGGCCCCGCGCAGCCGGGCGACCCGGTCGGTGATCTCGGCACGGATCCGCGCGCAGCCGTCGAGCGAGCTCGCCGTCGAGCAGCGATGCGGTCAATGGCGGAAGTGGCGCTCGCCGCCGGCCATCACCACGGCGATGCCGGCTCGCTCCGCTGCGGCCACCACCTCGTCGTCGCGGATCGACCCGCCCGGTTGGACGACCGCGGCGACCCCGGCGTCGGCGAGCACCTCGAGTCCGTCGGGGAAGGGAAAGTAACGCGTCGCTCGCCGCGGCACCACCACGGGCCCGGTCCCCCGCCTTGGTCACTGCGAGCTCGGCCGCGACCACTCGTGACTGCTGCCCGGCGCCGACCCCGACCGCCTGGCGGTCCGAGACCACCGCGATCGCGTTCGAGGTGGTGCGCGCACAGACCTTCCACGCCATGACCAGGTCCCGCCACTGGGCGTCGCTCGGCCGCGCGCCGGTCGCGACCGTCCAGTCGGCGGGGTCCACCAGGAACCGGTCGGCGTCTTGGACCAACACGCTCGAGCCGAGCGTCCGCACCTGCCGCACGATCGGCTCGGGATCCGGTCCCGAGAGGAGACGGGTCGCCTTGCGCTTGGACGACAAGAGAGCGAGTGCCCCCTCGTCGAAGGAGGCGGCGAGGATCACGTCGGCCTGGGGCCCGGCGGCGATCTGCTCGGCGACCGCCTCGGTCACCCGCCCGCCGACCGCCACCACGCCTCCGAAGGCCGAGAGCGGATCGCAGTCCAGCGCACGTGCATACGCCTCGGCCAGGTCGGCGTGGACCGCCGCGCCGCAGGGATTGGCGTGCTTGATGATCGCGACGGCCACTTCGTCGGTGCCGGGGACCGGGAGCTCGTGGACGAGCCGCCACGCCGCGTCGGCGTCGAACACGTTGAGATAGGAGAGCTCCTTGCCGCCGTGCTGGACGACCTCGTCCCACCAGGAGTGCTGGCCGGCGATGCGGTAGCGGGCGCCGTGCTGGTGCGGGTTCTCGCCGTAGCGCATCGAAGCGGTGTGCTCGAGAGTGAGGTGAAGCGTGGGCGGCAGCAGCGCGGCCGGATCGGTGCGCTCGGGACCCGCCACGTGCCCGGGGCCGCGTGGAGCGGGGGCTCACGCTCGTCGAGCCAGGCGACGATCGCCGCGTCGTAGCCGGCGGTGTGGGCGAACGCGCGGCGAGCCAGTCGCCGGCCGCGTGTCGAGACGAGAGCGAGCCGTCGCGCCGCAGCTCCTCGAGGACCGGGCCGTAGTCGGCCGGGTCGACGACGACGCCGACGTGCTCGTGGTTCTTCGCCGCGGCCCGCACCATGGTCGGACCGCCCACGTCGATGAGCTCGACCGACGGATCCGACGAGAACGGATAGAGGTTGCACACCACGAGGTCGATCAGGCCGATCCCCAGCGCGTCGAGCACGTCGAGGTGCATCGGGCTTCGACTCGGTCCGCGAGGATCCCGCCGTGGACCGCCGGGTGGAGCGTCTTGACCCGGCCGTCGAGCATCTCCGGGCGCCCCGGTCACCTCGGCGACCTCGACGTGGTCGATGCCCGCCGCGGAGAGCGCCTCGGAGGTGCCGCCGCTCGAGACGAGCTCCCACCCGAGATCGGCGAGACCGCGGGCGAACTCCTCGAGCCCGGTCTTGTCGTAGACGGACAGCAGCGCCCTCATCCACCCACCTCCCGGGGTGATCCTCGCCCATCGACCGTCTGCCCGTCGCCAGCCCGGCGAGGAACGACCGGATGGTCTCGGGGTAGAGGGTGCGCTCGACCGACCTTGATGCGTTCGTGCAGCGTCGCCTCGGTGTCGCCGGGCGAACCGGGACCCGGGCGCTCGCCAGCACCGGGCCGGCGTCCATCTCGACGGTCGCGAGGTGGACGGTCGTCCCGGTCTCCTCCACTCCCGCCGCGAGCGCGTCGGCCACCGCGTGCCAGCCCGGGAAGGCCGGGAGGAGCGCGGGATGGGTGTTGAGGATGCGACCGGGGAAGGCGGGGTGGACGGCCTTGCCGAGCACCGTTCCGAAGCCGGCCATGGCCACCACGTCGATCGCGGGCCTCGACGAGGACGTCGGTCAGCCGGCCTTGGTGTACCCCTCGCGGTCGAAGGAGGACCCGAAGCCGCCGAAGGCCGCACGGTCGACGAGCACCGCCGGGCACGACCGGCGTGCGCGGCGACCTCGATGCGCGCGGCACCGGCGGTCCACCGCGACCACGAGCTCGCACGGGGAGGTCGGCGGCGAGGATCGCCTCGAGGATGGTCCCGCTGCCCGACGCCAGCACCGCGAGCCGCACACCGAGGGGGGAACCCGATCGCTCGGCGCGGGAGGCGACACGTTCGGGACGCTAGCAGCGGCCTTCGGTCGATCGACCCGGCGGGCCGGCCGGCGCGCGGGTCGGTGGCGGGTCCGTTCCGCTCCACCCGGGCGACGTCGCCCGACCGGCCTGCCACCGGTGCGGGCCGTACGTCGCTCGGTCCCCCTGCCCAGGGAATGCCCCTCGTGACAGGGAGTATCGGCACGGCGAGGTTTTCGCCGCCGGTTTCCGAACGTGCGAATCTTCACGGTGCAGGACCGGTGGAAGGGATTCCGCCGGCGAGCGCCGGCACCCCGAAGGAACGGAGGAACGCCTCGTCGAACTCGTCGAGCGACGTGAGGAGCCGGTCGCAGAACCCCCAGCGCGGCGAGTCGAGCGCGGCGCGCTCGGGCACCACCGCGACCCGCATCCGGGCCGCCTTCGCCGCGAGCGCCCCGTTGAAGGAGTCCTCGACCGCGAGGCAGGCGGCGGGGTCGACACCGAGCTCTGCCGCGGTCGTGAGGTAGACCGCCGGGTGGGGCTTGCCGAGCGGCTCCCACTCCGCCGAGTGCCAGACGGCGACCTCGTCGGCGATCCCGAGCCGGGTCGAGCGCGGCCTCGATGACCGCTGCGAAGGAGCCCGAGCAGACCGCGACCGGCAGCCCGAGACGCCGACAGGTGGCCACTGCGTCGAACGCCCCGGGCATCGGGGCGCCGGTCTGCTCGATGCAGCTCGACGACCCGGGCGGTCACCGCCCGGCCGATCTCCTCGGGTGCTCGCGCCCTCCCAGGGGAACCGCGACCACCAGTGCGCGACCGCGTCGTCGATGCGCAGCCCCATCGTCTCGCGCACGTCCTGCTCGGAGAGACGGAGGCCGACCCGACCCGAAGACCTCGATCTCGGCTGCGCGCCAGAGCGGCTCCGAGTCGATCAGCAGGCCGTCGAGGTCGAAGATGACCGCCTCGACCGGGCGATCGGCTCGTGCGGCGGCAGAGGGCAGCTCCTCCGGTCGGTACTCAGTCGAGCTTCCGCACCACGTCGACCATGGCCTCGCCGGCCTCGGTCGGGTTCTGCGCCACGGTCGCACCCGCGGCCCGAGCGCTTCCATCTTGGCCTGAGCGGTCCCCTTCGAGCCCGAGATGATCGCGCCGGCGTGGCCCATCTTGCGGCCGGGCGGGCGCGGTCACCCCGGCGATGTAGGAGACGACCGGCTTGGTCACCGACGAGGCGATGAACTCTGCCGCCTCCTCCTCGGCCGAGCCGCCGATCTCACCGATCATCATGATCGCCCGGGTGTCGGGGTCGTCCTCGAAGGCGCGGAGGCAGTCGATGAAGCTCGTGCCCGGAACCGGGTCCCCGCCGATGCCCACGCAGGTGGTCTGGCCGACCCCTTGTTGGGAGAGCTCGTGGAGCGCCTGGTAGGTGAGCGTGCCCGAGCGGCTGACGATCCCGACCGGTCCACCGGGCATCGCGATGTCACCCGCGGTGATCCCGATGTTGCACTTGCCGGGCGAGATGATCCCGGGGCAGTTCGGACCGAGCAGCCGGGTCGTGGGGAACTCGCGGACCAGCCGGTTGTAGGCGACCGCCTCGTCTTGGGCCGGGATCCCCTCGGTGATGCACACCACGAACGGCACCCCGGCCGCGGCGGCCTCGACGATCGCGTCGGCGGCGAACTTGGGCGGAACCGAGATGAACGAGGCGTTCGCGCCGGTCGCCTCGACCGCCTCGGCGACGGTGGCGAAGACCGGGATTCCCTCGATCTCCTCGCCACCCCGCTTCGGGTTGGTGCCCGCCACCACCTTGGTGCCGTAGGCACGGTTGCGGAGCCCGTGGAAGAGGCCCTGGCTCGTCGGGCTGATGCCCTGGACGACGACCTTGGTGGTCTCGTCGACGAAGATGCTCACGACCGTCCCTCCTGCGAAGGCGACCGCGCGGCGGGCCGCGTCGAGCATGGTGGGCTCGGCGACCAGTCGGTCGGACAGGTGACGGAGCGAGGATCTCGCGGCCGGCGACGGCGTTGGTGCCGTCGAGCCGCAGCACGATGGGCGAGGCGATGTCGACCTTGTCGAGCGCGCCGAGCACACCGTTGGCCACCTCGTCGACCCGGGTGATCCCCCCGAAGATGTTGACCAGGATCGACCGAACCGCCGGATCCGAGTTGATGACCTCGAGCGCGGCGGCCATCACGTCTGCGTTGGCACCGCCGCCGATGTCGAGGAAGTTGGCCGCCGAACCGCCGCACTGGTTGACGACGTCGAGGGTGCTCATCGCCAGCCCCGCCCCGTTGGCGATGATCCCGACCGTGCCGTCGAGGCCGATGTAGTTGAGACCCCGCTCCTTCGCCCGCGCCTCCCGGTCGTCCTCGACGTCGCTGCCGGCGAACTCCTCCCACTCGGGATGGCGGAACGCCGCGTTGTCGTCGAGGGTGACCTTGGCGTCGAGGGCGTGCACCCGGCCTTCGGGCGTGAGGATGAGCGGGTTGATCTCGGCGAGATCGCAGTCGCCCTTCGTGTAGCACTCGTAGAGCTTGACCAGCAGATCGGCCGCTTGGTCCGCGCGCCGACTCGTCGAGCGAGGCCCGCTCGACCCAGCGCGCGCGCCTCGTCGAGGCTCAGATCCGTCGACCGGGTCGACGTGGAGGATCGCGATCGCGTCGGGGTTGGTGGCCGCCACCTCCTCGATCTCGACGCCGCCTTCGGCCGAGAGCATGCCGAGGTGCTTCTTCGCACTCCGGTCGAGCGTGAAGCTCGCGTAGTACTCACGGGCGATGTCCGAGGCATGCTCGATCCAGAGCCGATTGACCACGTGGCCCTTGATGTCGAGGCCGAGGATGTTCGAGGCGTGCTTCCTCACCTCGGCCTCGTCCGCGGCGAGCTTCACCCCGCCCGCCTTCCCCCTGCCGCCGACTTTCACCTGTGCCTTGACCACCACCGGGTAGCCCGCATCGCTCGGCCTGTTCGACCGCCTCGTCGACCGTGTCGGCGACCCCGCCCTTGGAGATGGGGATGCCGAACCGGGCGAAGTACTGCTTGCCCTGGTACTCGAAGAGATCCACCGGATCCTTTCCTCTCTGTTGTGCTCTGGTTCGTCGTTCTCTCGTCGTGTCGTTGCGACGTGCGTCGTGCGCTCCGTCGTGCCTCGGCCGCAAGAGCCGGTGGGCGTCGCGCCGGGCCAGCGGCGCACCCCTGGACCGAACATGCCGGACGCGAGCGTGCCGTATCCTGCGGCGTCGGTGGCCGGCCCGGCGGCAGGCCCGTCCGACGCCGGCATGTGGGTCAGGCCACCCCGCTCTCCCGCTCGTCGAGCGTTGTCGGCGAGCCATTCGCCGATGGCCGGCAGCGGGGCCCCCGGCGTGAACACCTCGGCGACTCCGAGGTCCTTCAGCACCGGGATGTCCGCTTCGGGGATGATGCCCCCGACCAGTACCAGGACGTCACCGCGTCCCTGCTCGGCGAGGCCCTTGACCACCCTCGGGACGAGGGTGAGATGGGCGCCCGAGAGCAGCGAGAGACCGACCGCGTCGGCATCCTCCTGGACGACCGCCTGCACCACCTGCTCCGGGGTCTGGTGGAGACCCGTGTAGATGACCTCGAACCCGGCGTCCCGCAACGCTCGGGCGATGACCTTCGCGCCACGGTCGTGTCCGTCGAGCCCGGGCTTGGCGACGACCACACGGTACGGGCGCTTCACGGGGGCGAATACTAGCCCTGAGGGGTCTTCCCCCCTCCAATCGGCGCACGGGCGGTGAGCGTGGTCGACAGGCCGTACCAGGCGTAGGTGCCGCCCCCTTCGGCCCGCGGTGGTCGACCGAAGAGCGAGGTCAGATACGCGATCGCGGCCGGCGGATCCGCGCCGCGTCCCGGGCACCGCCACGACGCTCCCCACCTGCCAGGATCTCAGCTGGGCGAGGACCGACCCTCGGAAGGCCGGGGTCAGCGGCGGTGGGGCGCCGGCCGACAGGGCGAAGAGCACCTCGGCGACCAGGGTGTCGCGGGTGATAGCCGAGCGTCGGCGAGAAGGCGATCCGCTGATCGGCGCCGGGCACGAGGAAGTACCCGCCGGGCATCCGGAAGTGCAGGGACGAGACCGCCTGCCAGGCCTGCGCGTCCGGCGTGGGCGAGGTCGAGTAGGGGTAGACGACCGCGACGCTCCCCTGAGGGATCCGCTCGACGGCCGCTGAGGTGAAGTACGGCGGGGTCCCGACCGGCCCGACGGCGGTGAACGGCGCCGCGGGCCACAGCGGGAGGAGCGCCGCCGCCGCCACCACACCGGGGAGGAGCGCGGCCCGGACCGTACGGTCGGACGTTCGACGACGGTGACCGGGCACCCGCCGCCCCGGTCCGGAGACGCCGGTGGAGGTCGTCGAGGATCACGCCCAACAAGAGCGCTGCGAACAGTTCGACGAAGAGCGCGTACCGAGCCGGGATCGTGTTGGAGAGGACCGGGAGCTTGCTCAGGATCCGCTCGGGGAGGGGGAAGCCGGTGGCGAAGGGCGCCCGGCCGGCCGGTGATCACGAGCCCCGCCCCGAGAGAGAGGACGAATGCCGACAGCGCGAGGAGCGAGGCGACCCGCACGACGGCCGAGCGCCGCCACAGCGAGATCGTGCCGATCAGGAGGACCGCCAACAACGTGATCCCGAGGTAGGAGCCGTTCTCGCTCGGGCTGTTGGCGAAGTTGGCGGCGATCCGAGCGAGGTGCGACGGGGCGAAGCGTTGGACCGAGTCGGGAACAACGGCTCCGAGGAGGTCGGCCCGGTAGCCCTGGGGCACCAGTTGGATCGGCCCGCTGATGTGGCCGGGGCCGGCCAGCGCGAACCACACCGGATAGGCGAGGAGGACCACCGCCGACCCCGAGCGCCCATGCAGCGCTCTCGAGAGCAAATCGCAGATGGACACGGAGGTGCCGGCGCCCGATCACCGCCATCACGACCACGCCGATCGCGCCGAGCACCACGGTCGACGCCAGGACCTCCGTCGAGACGAAGAATTGGGCCGTCATCAGGAGGCCGAGTGCGATTCCCCACCACGCCGCGCGCGACCTCGTTGCACGACGACGATACGGGAGACCGCCAACAGGATCAGGGGTGGGAAGACCACGAAGGTCAAGTTGGTGTGCCCTGCGTTGCTCTGCGCCATCGCATAGGGACCGAACCCGTAGAGGAGGCCCCCGACGAACGCGGTCGGGCGCCAGGTCGTCCACTCGCGGACGAAGAGGTAGCCCGAACCGGCGGAGGCGGCCAGTGCGAGCGTGCTCACCGTGTTGAAGGCCGCGACCGGTCCCCACACGACGGTCACCGGCGAGATCAGGGTTCCGAGGAAGAGCGAGCTGGTGTTGGTGAGGAGGTTGACCCCGAACGGGTAGTTGGCGAAGTTGGAGAAGAACGGATTGTGGGCGTGCACGAGGGCGAAGGGCAGCCACCGGAGGAACCACATGTTGGAGAACTGGTCGCCTCCCGGCTGTGAGACCGTCGTCGGGTGGCTGGTCCAGACGTGCCAGTAGACGCCGACCGCAAGGGCGACGTACACGGCGGCGACCACGAGAACCGTCCAGGTGGGTGCCGAGCCGCGACCCGCGAGCACCGCCTCGTCGTCCATCGTCGGCTCAACCTAACGGGGCGTCCGGAGCGGTGGCGGGACCGCTGACTGCCTGCCTCGAGGCCGGTGACGCTCTACCCTGGGACCGCAGGCACGCGGCGCAGCGCAGGCGATCCGACGCCGAACGCCGCTCCCACCATCGATCTCCGAGGACACCGTGACCACTTCGGCAGAGGCTGTGGACACACCCGACGGGCGGGCGGCCGTTCCGCCCGGCCGGGCACGGCCCGTCGCTGACCGCCGGTCTCTTCCGATTGGCCCGGCCGCGCCAGTGGATCAAGAACCTGCTGGTCTTCGTGGCACCCGGCGCGGCGGGCGTGCTCCTCCACTGGAGCGTCTTGTGGCGCAGATGCCGCCGCCTTCGGCATCTTCTGCCTCGCGGCGTCGGGCACCTACTTCATGAACGACGTGATCGATGCCGACGCCGACCGCCGGCACCCGGTCAAGCGTCGCCGCCCGGTCGCCGCCGGTGTGGTCCCGATCCCCGTCGCGCTGACCGTCGGTGCCGTCCTGCTGGCTGCATCGCTGGTGACGGCTGACCTCCTTGCGGGATGGCACCTCGCGCTGGTCATGGCCGTCTACGCGGCCGTCAACATCGCGTACTCCTTGGAGCTCAAGCACGAACCGGTGCTCGATCTGGTCGCGGTGAGCGCCGGGTTCGTCCTCCGGGCGATCGCGGGCGGCGTCGCGACCAACGTCCCGCTGTCCAACTGGTTCCTCATCGTGGCGTCGTTCGGATCGCTCCTCGTCGTGACCGGGAAGCGCGCCGGCGAGAAGCAGCTCCTCGACGACAACCGCACCGACCACGCGAGCGTCCGCCAGACGCTCGCTTCCTACACCTCCTCCTATCTCCGCTCGGTCTGGACCCTCTCGGCCGCAGTCACGGTGACCGCCTACTGCCTCTGGGCCTTCGAGCGGGCGAGCCAGGTGCACCCCGGTCACCACCCGATCTGGTTCGAGCTGAGCATCGTGCCCTTCGTCATCGCCCTCCTGCACGTGCTTCGCCTCCTCGACTCTGGGCACGGCGCGGCGCCCGAGGACCTCGCCGTCCACGACCACCGACTCCAGGTCTACGGACTGTGCTGGGTCGGGCTCTTCGCCGTCGGGGCCTACGCGTCGTGACCGCGCCGGAGACCCGCACCCGACGGGCGCAGCTGTTGACCGGTTGGGGGCGCACCGCGCCGAGCGCCGCAGAGGTCGTCCACGCCCTGGAGCCGGCCGCTGTCGCCGCCCTGCTCGCGGAGTCCGGCGACTCCGACGGGTCGCCCGGCGGCGCCACCCGCGGCATCATCGCCCGCGGGCTCGGCCGGAGCTACGGCGATGCAGCACAGAACGCGGGCGGGAGCGTGCTGGACGCGACCTGGCTCGACGCGGTGCTACCACGCCGACCTCGAGAGCGGGCAGGTCACGGTCGGGGCCGGAGTCAGCCTCGAGACCCTGATGCGTCGGCTGGTACCACTCGGCTGGTTCGTACCGGTCACCCCCGGCACCCGCCAGGTCACGGTCGGGGGCGCGATCGCCGCCGACATCCACGGGAAGAACCATCACCTCGACGGTGCGTTCTGCTCGCACGTGCGCGCGGATGACCCTGGTGACGCCGACAGGCACCGTCGACCTCTCCCCCGAGTCGGACCCGGACCTCTTCTGGGCCACCGCCGGGGGGATGGGGCTGACCGGGGTGGTCGACCGAGGCCACGACGTTGCAGATGATCCCGGTCGAGACCAGCTACCTGCTGGTGGACACCGACCGCGCCCCCGATCTCGACTCCGTCATGGAGATGATGGAGCGCGGCGATGCGTCGTACCGGTACTCGGTGGCCTGGATCGACTGCCAGGCCTCGGCGGAGCAGGCTCGGCCGCTCGGTGCTGACCCGCGGCGACCACGCCCGGCTCGAAGACCTTCCCCGTCGACTTCGTCGAGACCCCGCTCGGGCCCAGGCTTCGCACCACGGTCGCTGGCGCGGGTCCCCCTGACACCGCCGAGCGGCCTCCTCAACCCGCTCACGGTCGCCGCCTTCAACGAGGCCTGGTACCGCAAGGCTCCGGCACACGAGGTCGCGCACCCCGAACACATGGCCAGTTTCTTCCACCCCCTCGACGGCGTCGCCGAGTGGAACCGCCTCTACGGCACGAAGGGATTCCTCCAGTACCAGTTCGTCGTGCCCTTCGAGCAGGCGGCGACCGTCCGCGCGGTGATCGAGCGGCTCAGCCGCGAGCGCCTCGCCTCGTTCCTGGCGGTGCTCAAGCGCTTCGGACCCGCCGACCCCGGCCCGCTCTCCTTCCCGATGCCGGGCTGGACGCTCGCGCTCGATCTGCCGGTTGGTGCCGAAGGGCTCGGCAGGATGCTCGACGAGCTGGACGCGAAGGTGCTCGGAGCAGGCGGACGCGTCTACCTGGCGAAGGACTCGCGCGCTCGCGCCGGCAACCTTTCGGGCCATGTACCCGCGCCTCGACGAGTGGCTCGCCGTGCGGGCGCGCGTCGATCCCGAGGGTGTTCTGCGGTCCGATCTCGGAAGGCGCCTCGGCCTCTGCGCGATCCCCGACGGGGGCGAAGACCGAGGGTCGGGAGGACGGTCGGGGAAACAGAAGAGCGGGCCGAACGGTGCGAGGCGTCCGCGGACCACTTCTCAGCGCAGGAGCGGTCGCGAACGGTCCGTCACGACCGCGCCGCAAAGGCCAGAGAGGAAGCGGTCGTGATCGACGCTGTCGGCCGCCCTCAGTCGGTGCTCGTCCTCGGCGGCTCCTCCGAAATCGCCCAGGCTGTCGTCGACCGCCTGGTGACAGCGGGCTGCCGGACCGTCGTGCTGGCCGGCCGAGAGAGCGGGCGGTTGAGCGAGGCAGGTGAGCGGGCGACCGTCGCAGGGGCCGAGGTCGTCGAGACCGTCGAGTTCGAGGCCACGGACGTCGAGGGTCACCGTGCCCTCGTCGACCAGGTCTTCGACAAGTTCGGCGACATCGATCTCGTGCTCGTCGCCGCAGGGGTGCTCGGCCACCAAGAGGAACTCGAGCACGACCCGGTCGCCACTGCATCGGTGCTGACCACCAACTTCACCGGTCTCGCCGCGGCGATGATCGCCGTCGCGGAGCGCCTGGCGCCGCCAAGGGCACGGACGGCTGGTCGTCCTCTCGTCGGTCGCCGGCGAGCGGGCTCGGCGCGCGAACTTCGTCTACGGCTCCTCGAAGGCCGGACTCGACGCCTTCGCGCAGGGACTCGGCGACTCGTTGGTGGGCAGCGGGGCATCGGTCACCATCGTCCGGCCCGGCTTCGTGATCGGGCGAATGACCGCCGGCATGAGCCCCGCTCCCTTCCCGACCACCCCGGAGGCGGTCGCCGACGCGGTGGTGAGAGGGATCGCCTCCGGCGCCCGGGTGATCTATGTGCCCCCGATCCTCCGCTGGGTCTTCGCCTCGATGAAGCACCTCCCCCAGCAGCTCTGGCGCCGGCTCCCTGGCTGAGGGCCCTTCCTCACCCCCGTCACCGAACCTCGCCCAGGTCCGCTCGGGACTTGCACCGAGACCTTGCGCAGGACCTGCACGGACCTTGCGCAGGGTCGCCGACGGCCGCACAGGTCACTCGTCGGCCAGGGCCCCTCGCCTGTACCTCTTTCGGGGGACCTACATCATGTGATGTAGGTATACATCACATGACATCACGTGATGTAGGCATACATCACGTCCCGGAACCGACGAAGGGCACGCCGAGGTATCGGCCGGAAGTGAACGTCGCAGGAAGCAGACAGGATAGAGAAGGGAGAAATCGCCAGGAAGGAGAGGGAGGGCAGAACGAGATCGACTGCCGGGAGCTGCGGAGCCACCGGGCCGTCGAGGACGAGGCCTCAGCGCCTCTTGGCCGGTCTCGTCGTGGTCGTGGTCGACCGGGCACCCGGCGCGGGGGACGCCGCCGCCGGCCTCACCGACATGGTGATGAAGTCACGGGAGAGCGGTGCGAAGTAACGGCTCGGTTGTGCGACCTCGTCGTGGGTCAGCTTCGCGCCGTTGAGGGGAGAGGCGAGCTGGCCCGGCGGAGGGGCGAAGCTCGTGAAATTGACCCAGTCGGTGTTGATGTCGAGCTCCATCGCGCGGACCGCGCCGGCTCGGGCGAGCAGGTTCGCCAGGTCGACGATCGAGAGGCCGGACCCGGCGACGAAGACGAGCGCACCGTTCGAGGTGACCCCCACACCTGACCGCCAGACCTGAACGGCGCCGCCGAGGGTGTTGCCCCACCGGTGGTTGTCATTGGCGTCGAGACCGAGCACCGGTTGGCCGTTGACCACGATCAACGCGAGGTTCTGCCGTACCGCGACGACGTTGGGAGACATCTTCACGTCGGTGCCCCACGCCCCCACCGTGGCCGTCCCGTCGGCAGTGATGACGAACGACGCGGCCCCTGGAACCAGCGGGTAGCCCGGCGAGGTCATCCCGTCGAGGTAGAACCCACCTTGGGAGTCCTGCATCCGGAAGCCCGAGTTGAACGCCGCGTCGAGTGTGGAGAGCGCGGCCGACGGGATAGGCGCCTGATTGGGCCAGGGCGGTCCGGGGCTCGGGACGATCGAACCCGCGTAGAGGGTCGCCCCGAGCAGGGTGGTGTCCATCCAGGCGACCCCGGTGACGAGGCTGGTATTCACCGTGTTGGGTCGGAGGTAGGCCGCGTACATCGCCGGGATGCCGTCGACCGTCCGCCCGACCGGGTGCCACTGGCCCTCACCGGGGAGCGGGTCGGTGACGAACGGGGCGATCGGTGCCGGCGCCGGAAGGTGCGCCGGGCCCGCAGGAACCGTCGTCTGGGTCGTGCGGGACGCCTGGGGGATCGCGCCCGGCCGTGGCTTTCCTCCCTTGGGAGGCGCGTGCCACGTGTACCAGACGTTCTCGGCCCAGGTGACCATCGAGGCTCGCCCCATGGTCCCTCACCCATTCGGTGAGGCGACCCCCGATGGTGGTGCCGAGCGCTGGATTGGTGGCAGCCGAACCCGCTGAGATCCACACCGGCGTCAGCGCCAACAGGACGACCAGCCCGATCGTCGACTTCGGATGGCGTCCGAACCACGTGCGGCGGCGGCGGAGGCGTGCGCGGCGGCGCGCCCTCCGGTCGCGACGCGTGAATCGGCGGTAGACGGGCGGCGGGGCAGCCGAGCCGTTGCGGTCGATCGGGGTGGTGGTGATGAGAGGAAGGCCGGGTGAGGTCGAGGCCGCGCGCCGGAAGCGTCCCGTCGGGATCGAGAGTGGTGTCGGCTCCCACGGCGTTCTCCGTACCTCGCTCTCGTGGGTCTCGTCAGCGGTCGGGTCGGGTCGTGCAGGACCGAAGCCACCGCGTCCGGCCAGGACCTCCCATTGAGACAGACGGAACTGACGATTCGGTGAACGGGCTGAGCCCCGGCCGCGCTCGGTGGCGCTCCATTGTCACACGTGAAGTACCCGAATTCGCCGCGTCCCACAGGTGGAGGGCTCTCACCTGCACCGTCGCACGGCCCGATCGGGCCTGGCCCGGTGTACCTCAGGCTCGCTTGAGGGGCGCCATCCGCAGCAGGAGCCGCTTGTGGCCCACCGAGGCGAACTCGACGCGCCGCCTCGGCGTCGTCACCCTCGCCCGCGGCCTCGACGACCGTGCCCTCTCCCCACTTCCCGTGCACGACCCGGTCGCCGACCGCGAGACCCGAGTCGTTCCGCGCCGGTCGAGGTCGGCTCTCGCCGGTGACGAGCGTCGCTCCCGCGTCCGAACACGCTGCGCCCCGGCGTGCCGCCCTCGTCCTCGCGCCATGCACGCCAGCTGGTGCCGGTTCCGGCGTGGACGGTGCCCTGAGCGTCTCGCACCAGTTCCTCGGGGATCTCGTTGAGGAAGCGGCTCGGGATGTTGGACGAACCGCTCCCGAAGAGCATCCGGGTCCACGCGTGCGAGAGGAAGAGGTGGTGTTCGGCCCGCGTGATGCCCGACGTAGCAGAGACGCCGCTCCTCCTCGAGCTCGACCGGGTCCCCGAGCGACCGGAGGTGGGGGAAGACGCCGTCCTCGAGTCCGACCAGGAAGACCGCAGGGAACTCGAGCCCCTTCGCGATGTGAAGTGTCATGAGCGAGACCTTCGTGCCGTCGCCCTCGATCTCGTCGGAGTCGGCGACGAGCGAAGCCGCCTCGAGGAACTCGGCCAGGGTGTCGTACTGGGCAGCCACTCCGGCGAGCTCGTCGACGTTCTCGACCCGTCCGAGCGCGTCGATCGTCCCTTCGCCGAGCAGCTCGTTGCGGTAGCCGGTGCCGTCGAGGACCGATCTCACCACCTCACCGGGGCCGAGCCGGCCCGACGACGCAGCCGAGCCGAGCGCGAGCCCACCGAGCCGATGAGGTCGAGTTGCTCGGGTTCGGAACGAGGCGCGGGTTCCGGTTCCCCGTCGGACGACACCGCGCCTCGAGGCCTCCCACCTCGGGCGGGGCCGGGACTGCCATCTGCGCGACCGCAGCGTGAAGTCAGGAACTCGTCGAGCTCGAGCAGTGCCCTCCCCGCCTTCCCGCCGATGCCGGCCTCCTCGGCGTGGGCGACCGCCTCGCCGAAGGACACGCCTTCCCGGCTCGCCCACCCGACGAACTTGGCCACCGAGGAGTCGCCGACCCCGCGCCGCGGGACGTTGACCATCCGTCGCCAGCTGACCTCGTCGTCCGGGTTGACCAGGACCCGCAGGTAGGCGAGCACGTCACGCACCTCGCGGCGGTCGTAGAACCGGGTGCCCCCGACCACTTTGTAGGGAACCTCGGCCCGCACCATCGCCTCTTCGAGCGCGCGGCTCTGACTGTTGGTGCGGTAGAAGATGGCGACGTCCCCCCAGCGGAGGCCTTGCTCGCTCCGCAGGCGCAGGATCTCGTGCGCGACCCACTCCGCCTCGTCGTGCTCGTCCTCGGCCCGGTAGCGGACGATCCGGGGGCCCTCACCGCCCTCGGTCCAGAGGTTCTTCGGTTTCCGCGACACGTTGTTGGCGATCACCGAGTTGGCCGCGTCGAGGATGGTCTGGGTCGAGCGGAAGTTCTGGTCGAGCGTGATCACCGTCGCGTCGGGGAACGCCTCTCTCGAACTCGAGGATGTTCGAGATGTCGGCGCCGCGGAACCGTAGACCGACTGGTCGCTGTCGCCGACCACCGCGATGTTGCGGTGGTCGCTGGCGAGCTGGACCGCGAGCGTGTTCTGGACGGCGTTCGTGTCCTGGTACTCGTCGATCAGCAGGTGTGTGAACCGCCCGCGGTAATGGGCGAGGACGTCCGGGTTGGTGTCGAAGAACCGCACCGTGTTGAAGAGGAGGTCGTCGAAGTCCATCGCATTGGCGCGCACGCATCCGCGCCTGGTAGAGGTCGAAGACGTCGGCCACCTTCCGGTCGAAGATCGAGACGCCGCCCGCCCGGAACTCGGCGGGGCCGAGCTCGGAGGACTTGGCCTGGCTGATCTGGGCGAGCACCGCCCGCGGCGAGAACTTCTTCGTGTCCATGCCGAGCTCCCGGATGACCATCTCGACGAGCCGGCGCGAGTCCGCCTCGTCGTAGATGGTGAAGGAGCCCTTGTAGCCCAGCCGGTCGCCGTGCGCGCGCAGGATCCGCACGCACGCCGAGTGGAACGTCGACACCCACATCCGCTCGGCGGCGCGGCTTCCCACCAGGTCGGCGACTCGCCGGCGCATCTCGTCGGCGGCCTTGTTGGTGAAGGTGATCGCCAGGATCTGCCACGGCGACGCGTCGCGGGTGGCGATCAGGTGGGCGATGCGGCGGGTGAGCACGCGGGTCTTGCCCGAGCCCGCGCCCGCGATGACCAGCAGCGGGCCGCCCCGGTGGACCACCGCGTCCCGCTGAGGACCGGTCAGGTCCTCGAGGAGCTTCGCCGCGTCCGTCCCGGCCGGGCCGGAGGAGCGAACCCGCTCCCCGATGCGCTCCCGCGGGGCGGAGGTCTCGCCCGCGCTCATTCCCACTCGATGGTGCCGGGCGGCTTCGAAGTGATGTCGAGGGCCACCCGGTTCACGCCTTCCACCTCGTTGATGATGCGGCTGGAGAGGCGTTCCAAGACGTCGTAGGGGATCCTCGCCCAATCGGCGGTCATCGCATCGTCGCTCGTGACCGCACGGACCACGACCGGGTAGGCGTACGTACGGCCGTCACCCATCACGCCGACCGTGCGCACTGCCGGGAGGACCGCGAAGCTCTGCCACAGCTCGCGGTAGAGCCCTGCCCGGCGGATCTCCTCGACGACGATCGCGTCGGCAGCCCGTAGGATGTCGGCCGCGTTCGGGAGTGACCTCGCCGACGATGCGCACCGCGAGGCCCGGCCCGGGAAAGGGCTGGCGCCACACGATGTCGTGAGGGAGGCCGAGCTCCTCCCCGACCGCCCGCACCTCGTCCTTGAAGAGGAGTCGCAACGGCTCGACCAGGTCGAATGCGAGATCGCTCGGCAACCCACCGACGTTGTGGTGGGACTTGATGGTCGCCGCCGACGACGAACCCGACTCGATCACGTCGGGGTAGAGGGTGCCCTGGACGAGGAAGCCCGAGGGACGGCCCGGCGCCCCGTCCGCGGCCACTTCGTCCGCGCCCACTTCGTCCGCGGGCACCTCGTCCGCGACCAGGTCGCGGGCGACCTCTTCGAAGATCCGGATGAAGAGCTCGCCGACGATCTTTCGCTTCTGCTCGGGTTCGGTCACCCCGGCGAGCGCCTCGAAGAACCGGTCGGCCGCCTTCACGTGGACCAGGTCGACGTGGAACTGGCGACGGAAGGTCTCTTCGACCTGTTCACTCTCGGCGGCGCGCATGAGTCCGGTGTCGACGTAGACACAGGTGAGCTGGTCTCCGACCGCCTTGTGCACGAGGGCGGCCGCCACCGCCGAATCCACCCCCCCGGAGAGCGCGCAGAGGACCGGGGACGAGCCGACCTGGTTGCGCACCGCCGCCACCTGGGACTCGATGATCGAGGTGTGGGTCCAGAGAGGGGGACAGTGGCAAACGTCGTAGAGGAAGCGCTCGAGGAGGTCGCGACCGCGCTCGGTGTGGACCACCTCGGGGTGGAACTGCACCCCGTAGATCGCGCGGGCCGCGTCGTGGAACGCGGCAATCGGCGCGTCCGGGCAACGTGCGGTCGCTTCGAAGCCGGCGGGGACCCGGGTGATCGCATCGGCGTGGCTCATCCACACCTGGGCGTCCTCGGGCCAGTCGACGAAGAGGGATGACCGTCCGAAAAGAGTGAGAGGAGTACGTCCGTACTCGCCGCGCCCGGTGCGGGCGACCTCTCCGCCGAGTTCCGAGGCGAGGAGCTGCGCGCCGTAGCAGATGCCGAGGATGGGGATGCCCGTCTGGTAGATCGCGGGGTCGATCGTCGGAGCCGGCGTCTCGTTGACCGACTTCGGCCCTCCCGAGAGGATGATCCCCGAGGGCCGACGCGCGACCAGCTCACCGGCGTCGACGGTGTGCGGGACGATCTCCGAGTAGACGTGCGCCTCGCGGACCCTGCGGGCGATCAGTTGCGCATACTGGGCACCGAAGTCGACGACGAGGACCGGACCTTCACCGAGGTCGCCGGTGCCGGAGAGCCCCGGGCTCAACGGCCCATGCCGACACCCTGCGAGCGCTGGAGGGCCTTGCCCTCGGTCTGGAGTGCCGGCGCCACCATCACCTCGGCCTTCTGGAACTCCTTGACCGTCTCGTACCCGCAGGTGGCCATCGCGGTGCGCAGCGCGCCGAAGAGGTTCATCCGCCCGTCGTTCTCGTGCGCGGGTCCGAGCAGGATCTCCTTGAGCGTGCCGCGGGTCGTGGTCTGCACCCTGGCACCCCGGGGCAGGGTGGGATGGAAGGTGGCCATTCCCCAGTGGAAGCCGCGGGCGGGGGCCTCGACCGCGGAGGAGAGCGGCGAGCCGAGCATCACCGCGTCCGCGCCGCACGCCACGGCCTTCGCCACGTCGCCGCCCTTGGACATGCCGCCGTCCGCGATCACGTGGCAGTAGACCCCGGTCTCGTCGAGATGTCGCATGCGTGCGCCCGCGACGTCCGCGATGGCGGTCGCCTGGGGAACGCCGATCCCGAGCACCCCGCGAGTGGTGCACGCGTTGCCCGGTCCGACACCCACGAGCACCCCGACGGCGCCCGTGCGCATGAGGTGGAGGCCCGCCTGATAGGAGGCGCATCCACCGACGATGACCGGGATCTCGAACTCGCGGATGAAGCGCTTCAGGTTGAGCGGCTCGGCGTTCTTCGACACGTGCTCGGCCGAGACCACGGTGCCCTGGATCACCAGGAGGTCGAGCTCGGCGGCGAGGATGGCACCCGAGAGCGCCTCGGTCCGCTGGGGGGTCACCGAGGCTGCCGTCGTGATGCCGGCCGACTTCATCTCGCGGATCCGTTCGGTCACCAGCTCGGTCTTGAGCGGCTCGGCGTACATCTCCTGCATCCGGGCGGTCGCCTTCTCGGCGGGCAGCTCGCGGATCTCGTCGAAGAGGGAGGTGGGGTCCTCGTAGCGCGTCCAGAGACCCTCGAGGTTGAGCACCCCGAGGCCACCGAGCCGACCGATCTCGATGGCGGTCGGCGGGCTCACCACGCCGTCCATCGCGGCGGCCATGAGCGGCAGGTCGAAGCGGTAGGCGTCGATCTCCCAGCTGATGTCGACGTCCTCGGGATCGCGGGTTCGGCGGCTCGGGACGATCGCGATGTCGTCGAAGCCGTAGGCCCTGCGTCCCGACTTGAAGATGCCGATCTCGATCTCAGCCACCTGGACGTCCTCCACAACGCGCTCGAACCGACGGGACGACCGGGGACGGCTCGCCGTCGCGCACGCCGTGCCTCCCGATCATGTCCCACGATACCCCTTGACCACCTGCCGCCCGCCCCCACCGGTGCCCGGAGAAGTCCCTCACCACCGCGTCGGAGACTCCCCTCGTCGGTGGCGGAGGAGCGAGGCGGGCGCCTCGACGTCGAGCACCAGGCAGAGCAGCTCGACCAGGGTCCGCGCGGTCGCGCCCCAGACGATCTCGCCGGCCACCTCGAAGAACCAGACCGGGAACTCCTCCCCGGGGATCCCGGTCGCGCCGGGCCGTCCGGGCACCGACCAGAGCTCCTCGTGGAATGCGCCGTCCGCGACGAGCTCGTGCAGGGAGACGTCGAAGACGCGCACCACCTCTGCCGGACTGGCGACGAGCTGCGGGCGCCCGGGAAGGGTGGCGACCACCGGCGTCATCACCGTGTTGGAGGCCACGGTCGGCATCGGGGTGAGCGCGGCGACCACGGTCACCGTGGTCGGGTCGAGACCGACCTCCTCTTTCGCCTCGCGGATCGCGCCGTCGACCACCTCCTCGCCGGGGTCGAGGCGACCACCCGGGAAGGCGGCCTCGCCCTGATGGGTGCTCAGGTGCTCCGAGCGGACGGTGAGGACGACCCTCGCCTCGGCGGCCTCTTCGAAGAGGGCGACCAGCACCGCGGCCCGGCGCACCTCCTCACCGTCGCCGAGGAGCGCGCGCCACGGTTCGTGCGCTCCGCCCCACTCGGTGGAGACCCGCAGGAGCCCGCCCTCGGAGAGCGCGGCGACCACCCGGTCGACCGTGATCCCACCGCGCTCGGTGGCGGCGAGGTGGGCCCAGGGCGCGGGACCGCCCGGCCGGTGCTTCGCCGGTCGAGTGATCACCTGGCGCGGCGCGCCCGGTCCGGGAGAGCTGGACATCGTGCATCGAGGATACGGGTGCACTGCACCGTACGTTCCGCCCGGGACTCTCCGGTCTTCTCGTCGACCCTCCCGAGGCCTGCTGGGCGCCCTCGCTACGCTGCACGTTGCAGGACCGGCAACCGGCCCTGCGGCACTCGCCGGAAGGAGCCCGATGACCGACGCAGGAGGACAAGGTTCGGCCTCTCCTCAGTTCCCCATCACCACTGCTCTCGAGTTTCCCGACTGGCGGATCGAACGGAGCATCGGGATGGTGTTCGGTCTGGTGGTCCGCTCGATGGGCGCAGCCAAGGGGATCACCGCCGGCTTCCGTGCCCTCGCCGGCGGCGAGGTCAAGCAGTACACCAAGCTGCTCGAGGACAGCCGCCGTCACGCCCTCGACCGCATGATCGAGAACGCGCAGCTCATGGGTGCGAACGCGGTCGTGCAGTTCCGCTTCGACTCGTCCGAGATGGGCCAGTCCCTCACCGAGATCGTGGCCTACGGCACCGCGGTCGTGGTGGGCGCGAAACCGTGATCGTCCTCGCGCTGGTCGGTGCGGCCGTGTTGGTCGCGGTGGCGATCAGCTTCTTCGTCCGCCGCCACGGCGAGTCGGAGGGTCCGCGGCCCGGCTGGCGACCGACCGACGAGGTCTTCTTCGATCCGGGCACCGATCGCACGATGCGGGTCTGGGTCGACCAGTCGGCGGAGCGCCACTACGTACCGGAGTCGCCGAGGGGTTGAGCGCGGGCGCGGCGACGGCCGGGCGCGGGCCCGGCCGTCGCGACGACACTGCACCGGCCCAGGAGGCCGGCACCGGTCACATCATCCCGCCCATGCCTCCCATGCCGCCCATCCCGCCGCCCATCGCGGCAGCGGCCGCCGCGGCCGCGGCCGGATCCGGCTTCTCGGGCTTGTCGGCGACGAGCGCCTCGGTCGTGAGGAGTAGGCCCGCGATCGACGCGGCGTTCTGCAGCGCAGAGCGGGTGACCTTCGCCGGGTCGATGATGCCGGCCTTGAGCAGGTCGACCAGATTGCCGCTCAGCGCGTCGAGGCCGGTCGAACCGGTTTCCGACTCGACCTCGCGCACGAAGACCGTGCCCTCGAGACCGGCGTTGTCGGCGATGGCCTGGAGCGGCGCCACGAGGGCCGCGGCCACGATCGTGGCACCGGTTGCCTCGTCGGCGCTCAGCGAATCGACCGTCTTCAGGACCGCAGCCCGGGCGCGCACGAGGGCGGTGCCCCCGCCGGCCACGATGCCCTCCTCGACCGCAGCGCGGGTCGCGGAGAGGGCGTCCTCGATGCGGTGCTTCTTCTCCTTCAGCTCCACCTCGGTCGCGGCACCGACCTTGACGACCGCGACACCGCCGGCGAGTTTGGCGAGGCGCTCCTGGAGCTTCTCGCGGTCCCAGTCCGAGTCGGTTTCGTCGATCTCGCGCTTGATCTGCGCGATGCGACCCTTGACGTCCTCCTCGGAGCCTGCGCCCTCGACGAGGGTCGTGTCGTCCTTGGTCACGATGACCCGACGTGCTCGGCCGAGCAGGTCGACGGTGGCGGTCTCGAGCTTGAGGCCGATCTCCTCCGAGATGACCTGCGCGCCGGTCAGGATGGCCATGTCCTGAAGCATCGCCTTGCGGCGCTCGCCGAAGCCGGGGGCCTTGACCGCGACGGAGGTGAAGGTGCCCCGGATCTTGTTGACCACCAGGGTCGCGAGCGCCTCCCCTTCGACGTCTTCGGCCACGATCAGCAGCGGCTTACCGGTCTGCATGACCTTCTCGAGCACCGGCACGAGGTCGTGCACCGCACTCACCTTCTGATTGACGAAGAGGATCACCGGCTCGTCGAGCACGGCTTCCTGCCGCTCGGCATCGGTCACGAAGTAGGGCGAGAGGTACCCCTTGTCGAACTGCATGCCCTCGGTGAACTCGAGGTCGATCCCGAAGGTGTTCGACTCCTCGACGGTGACCGTCCCGTCCTTGCCGACGCGGTCGATGGCGTCCGCGAGGACCTCACCGATGGCGGCGTCGGCCGCCGAGATGGAGGCCACCTGGGCGATCTCGGTCTTCGAGTCGATCTCCTTCGCCTGGTCCCGGATCGAGTCGACCGCCGCGACGACCGCCTTGTCGATGCCCTTCCGCAGCGCCTGCGGGTTGGCCCCGGCAGCCACGTTGCGGAGCCCCTGGCGGATGAGCGCCTGGGCGAGGACGGTCGCGGTGGTCGTGCCGTCGCCGGCGACGTCGTTGGTCTTGGTGGCGACCTCTTTGACCAGCTGGGCGCCCATGTTCTCGAAGACGTCCTCGAGCTCGACCTCGCGGGCGATGGACACCCCGTCGTTGGTGATGGTCGGGGCACCGAACTTCTTCTCGATCACCACGTTGCGGCCCTTCGGCCCGAGGGTGACCTTGACCGTCTCGGCGAGCTTGTTGACTCCCGCTTCGAGGCCGCGGCGCGCGGCCTCGTCGAACTTGAGAATCTTCGGCATTACTTGACCACCTTCGCCAGGACGTCGCGGCTCGAGAGGATCAGCAGGTCCTCGCCGTCCACGGTGATCTCGGTGCCGCCGTACTTCGAGTAGACGACGGTGTCGCCCACCGCGATGTCGAGAGGGACCAGCTCGCCGCTCGACTCGGCTCGGCGACCGGGTCCGACGGCAAGGACCTCTCCCTGCTGGGGCTTCTCCTTGGCGGTGTCGGGGATGACCAGCCCGGAGGCGGTGGTCTCCTCGGATTCGCCAGGACGTACGACGATGCGGTCGTCAAGCGGGTTCAGACTCATCTGTTAGGGGCCTCCTCTGGCACGCATTAGCAGTCGAGGGTGAAGAGTGCCAACGATACCTGCCTCGGCCCGGCTTGGCAACCGGACCCGCCGAGTGCCAGGACCCCACCGGGCCACACCGGAGCGCCGGCCGGCCAGGCCCGGTCAGCGCCCGTCGGCCAGCCGCAGGTTCGGGTCCGCGCCGAGGTCGCGCGGGCTCGGTGGCCCGTGGCGGAGGCGCCACCAGCCGGCCGCCGCGACCATCGCGGCGTTGTCCGTGCAGAGGGCGCGGCCGGGGAGGAACACCCCGATCGCCGTCCTCCTCGCACGCCTCGGCGATCCGCCGTCGCAGCAGGGAGTTGGCCGCCACGCCACCCGCAAGGCAGACCGCGGCCGCCCCGACGTCGGCTGCGGCGGTACGGGCGCGCTCCACCAGCACGTCGACCACCGCGGCGCGGAACGAGGCGGCGACGTCCTCGGTCGATGCGTCGGGGTGCTTGCGCACGGTGTTGACCACCGACGTCTTCAACCCGCTGAACGAGAGGTCGTAGCCGCTCCCCGGAAGGGCGCGGGGAAGGCGAACGCGTTCGGGTCCCCCTCCTCGGCCACCCGGTCGATGACCGGTCCGCCCGGGTAGCCGAGCCCGAGGTAGCGGGCGACCTTGTCGAAGGCCTCGCCCGCCGCGTCGTCGATGGTCCCGCCGAGCGTGCGGTAGTGCCCCGGTTCGGCCACCTCGACCACCAGCGAGTGCCCGCCCGAGACCAGCAGGACGAGGAGTGGCCAGCCGAGGTCGCTCGGTTCGAGCAGCGACGCGAACAGGTGCGCCTCGAGGTGGTTGACCCCGATGACCGGCACGTCCCAAGCCGAGCGCGAGCGCCTTCGCCTCCGCGACGCCGACCAGTAGCGACCCGATCAGACCCGGACCACAGGTCACCGCCACCGCGTCGATGCCGGTCCCCGTCGGGTCGCTGCCCGCCTGGTCCAGCGCGTCGGCCACCACCGGGGTGAGCAGCTCGAGATGGGCGCGACCTGCGAGCTCGGGGACCACCCCCCCGTAGCGCGCATGCAGGTCGACCTGGCTCGAGACCACCGAGGAGACGACCTCGGTCCCGCCGTCGACGACCGAGGCGGCGGTCTCGTCGCAGGAGGTCTCGATCCCGAGCACCCGGTGGATCACCATCGGCTCTGCACCTCGAGCCCTTCCGGGCGCTGCCGGATGCGCTCGAGCCGGGCCGCGTAGGCCTCGGAGTCGATGTCGCGCACCCACATCACGAGCGCGTCCGCCCCGCCCGCGTAGTAGCCCGAGCGCACCCCGACCGGGGCCAGGCCGAACCGGCGGTAGAGCGCGACGGCCGGCTCGTTCCCGACCCGCACCTCGAGGGTCAGATGACGGGCTCCCCGCCCGAGCGCGGTCTCGACCAGGTCGAGGAAGAGCGAGCGTGCCGAGACCGGTCCCCTGGCGCGTCGGGTTCGACCGCGATGCTGTTCACGTGCGCCTCGTCGTCGATGAACATGAGGCCCCCGTAAGCGACCAGGTCGCGGTCCGACCCATGCCGCGCGGTACGCACGCGGAGGTCCGCTGCGCGAGCTCTTCGGTGAACAACCGGTGCGACCAGGGTTCGGGGAAGACCGCTCTTTCGATCACGAGGACCGCCCGGACGTCCTTCGTGCGCATCGGGGCGATCACGATCTCCTCGGTTGCCGCTCGTGGACGCTCGGTCCTCGTACGGTTCGACCTCATGCGCGACGACGGTCCGGCGAGCCCGCCGGTTCCGGCCGCGGGGACCGCTCCTCCCAGTTGATGCGGGCGTCGGCTTCTCGCCGGTAGTCGGGTCGCACCGCGTCGGGCGCCTCGGGTCGCTCGCCGAACGACAGGCGGCCGGCCGCGAGGCGGGCGAGCACCGCGGGGGGCGGGACCCGTAGCTCGTCGGCGAGCGCAAGGTCGACGTCGGGCCGGGCCGCGAGCAGGTCGCGGTAGCGGAGGGCCCCGTCGCCGACGACCACGACACGTCCGGCGCTCGCGAGGGCGCCGACTCGTTCGGCGAGCGTCTCGGGATCGACCGGATGCGGGAAGTCCTCGCGCACCGGGGCGGGATCGGGAGGAGCTCCGAGCTCGGCACCGGCCGCGCCCTCGATGCGGTAGAGCGCGACGAAGACCTCACCGCGCCGTGCGTCGACCACCGCGACCACCGCTTTGACCCGGTCCTCCTCGAGTCGTTCGATTGCGGCCGTCGCCAGCACGTCGAGACTGGTGACCGGCACCACTCCGATCGACAGCGCCTGGCCGAGGGCCTTGGCCGTCGCCACTCCGACCCGCAATCCGGTGAACAAACCCGGCCCGACATCGACCGCGATCACGTCGAGGTCCGACACCTCGAGCGCGGCGCTCCGGCAGACCTCGTCGATGGAGGGCACGAGCAGCTCCGCGTGCGCACGTCCCCCCTCGTGGAGGACGACCGCGGTGCCCGCACCGTCGCGGAGGAGCGCCACCCCGACGGCGTCGGTGGCGGACTCGATGGCGAGCAGGTTCACCGGTCGGGCGCTCTCTCGAGCCGCAGGTCCTCCGACGCGCCGACGATCGCCGGCCACCGGGCCGACCACGACGGGCCGGAACCGCCGAGGGTGATCCGGCGGCGGTCGTCGTCGACGATCTCGAAGCGCACCGACGAGCCACTCGGTGCCGAGCAGCTCCACCGCGACGTCGCCCCACTCGACGAAGGCGACCGCACCGTCCTCGATCATCTCGGGCAGGCCGAGGTCGGCGATCTCGCCGAGTGTGTCGAGCCGGTACACGTCGGCATGCACGAAGGCCCGGCGTTCTGGACGCGGCGGACGCGGCACGCGGCTCGTCGATCGGATAGCGGCGCACCAGGGTGAAGGTCGGGCTGGTGATCGGCTCGACGATCCCGAGGGCCCGCCCGAAACCCTGTGCGAAGGTGGTCTTGCCCGCCCCGAGCTCTCCGACCAGGAGGACCACGTCGCCGGCACGGCAGACCGCCGGCGAGCGCGGCCGCGAGGGCCTGGGTCTCGCCCGGCCCCTCGCTCTCCGACCACCACCGGGCGCGGTCCGCGGCCCTCCGGGTGGTCTCACCCGCCCCACCCGAGCAGCTGCTTGGCCCGGATGAGGTCGGCGCGCATCTCGGCGACGACGACACCGCCCGAGCGCAGTGCGGCCGACGGGTGGTAGGTGGGCACGATGTGCCGGCCGTCGTCCGGGTAGGCGCGCGCCGCGGACCTTGGTGATCCCGAGGTCGGTGCCGAGCAGCAGCTTCGTCGCGAAGTTCCCGAGGGTGACCACGACCGACGGCTCGACGAGGGCGAGCTGCGTCTCGAGATACGGCCGGCAGGCGGCGATCTCCTCGGCGGTCGGGTCGCGGTTGTCGGGCGGACGGCACTTCACCACGTTCGCGATGTAGCACCGCCTGCGGTCGATGCCGAGCTCTTCGAGCAGGAGCCGGTCGAGCAGCTTTCCCGAGCGGCCGACGAACGGTTCGCCCTGCAGGTCCTCGTCGCGTCCGGGTGCCTCACCGACGAACATCAGCTCGGCGTCGCGGGTCGCCGACTCCGAAGACCACCTGGGTCCGGCCGGCCGCCAGCGGGCACCGGGTGCAGGTCGCCGCTTCCGCGGCGACGTCGGCCAGCTCGGTGCCGGGTGCCACCGCCGCATGGTAGTGCCCGCTCCTTCGGCCACCTCCGGAAGCCGTCGCGGCGGCGCCGCCGGTGTGTGGGTCAGCCTGCGGTCCGGTCCCCTCCGCCGGCGACCTCACCGGCGATCACCCGGGGCACCCGCGGGCCGATGTCGCAGAGCACCTCGTAACTGATCGTCCCGAGCAGCCCGGCCCATTCGTCGGCCCCGATCTCCTCGTCGCCCTGGCGGCCGAGCAGCACCACCTCGTCGCCGACCGCGACCGGCGCGGTGCCGACCGGGCCGCAGTCGATCATGATCTGGTCCATGGTCACCACACCGGCGAGTGGCCGGCGGCTCCCTCCGACGAGCACCTCGCCGCCCGACGTCGAAGAGTCGGCGGGGCACGCCGTCCGCGTACCCGAGCGGCACCGTCGCGACCGGTCGAGTCGACCGGGAGGGGCCGGGCCCGCCCGTAGGAGGGGCGCTCCCCCGCGGCCAGATCGCGCACTGCGGTGACCTGGGCCCGCAACGAGAGCGCCGGGCGGAGCGACTCACCGGTCAGTTCGGAGAGACGCGACGCCGAGCGCCGGGCTCGGTGCGAACCCGTAGAGCGCGATCCCGCAGCGGACCAGGTCGCGGCGGGCGGCCGGGAACGCGATCGTGCCGGCGGAGTTGGCCGCGTGGGTGAGGGGCGCTCGGTGTCCGAGAGCGGTCGAGCTCGGCGAGGACGGCGTCGAAGCGCGATCGAGCTGCGCGTCGGTGTAGTCGCGGTCCTCGTGCGAAGCGCCGTCGGCGACCGCCAGGTGGGTCCAGAGCGCCCCGAGGCGAACGGACTGCGTCGGCTGCCACCGCTTCGACCAGCGAGCGCACTCCGCTCGGATCGGCACCCACCCGGTGCATGCCGGTGTCGACCTTCAGGTGCACGTCGACCACCGCGGCGCCGGTCTCGCTCACCACCTTGGCCAGCGCGCCGATCGCGCCGTGGGTGTACACGGTGGGCACCAGCCGGTGGGCGACCGCGGCGGGCAGCGCCTCGGCGGGCGCTTCCGAGAGGAGGAGGACCGGCGCGTCGATGCCCGCTTCGCGCAGCGCGACCCCCTCCTCCACGAGCGCGACCGCCAGCCAGGTCGCCCCTCCTTCCAGCGCGGCGCGCGCGACCGCGGGCGCGCCGTGTCCGTACCCGTCGGCCTTGACCACTGCGCAGAGGGCGGACGGTCGGACCAGTCCGGCGAGAAGCGACGCGTTGTGGCGCACCGCGTCGAGGTCGATCCCGGCCCACGCGGGCCGCCAGTGCTCAGGCATCGGCGGCTCCGACCAGCGTCGAGAGCACCGAGGCGACCAGCTCGGGGAGATCGCCTGCCACCAGGCCTTCACCGAGCCCGAGCCGTGCGGCACGCCCGTGGACGTGCGCAGCGAGCGCGGCCGCCCACCGCGGTTCGACCCCGCGGGCGAGCAACGCCCCGATCACCCCGGACAGCACGTCACCGGTCCCCGCCGTCGCGAGGCGTGGGGTCCCGGTCGTGCCGAGCAGCACCTGCCCGGCCGCATCGGCGACCGCGGTGGTCGGGTCCCTTGAGCAGCGCGACCGCCCCGCCCGCGGCGCCCAGCCGCCGGGCTGCGTCGATCCGGTCGGGACCGGGCGCGCACCCCATCAGCCGGTCGAACTCACCGTCGTGGGGGGTGAGCACGAGCGCGGCGCGCCCGGTTGCCCGTTCGCCGCTGTCGACCCGGCCGAGCGCGAACAGGCCGTCCGCGTCGACCACCACCGGCACCGGCGACTCGGCCACCAGCCGCCGCACCTCGCCGGCGATCGCCGGGGCGCGCCCGAGGCCCGGGCCCACCACCACCGACCCGCAGCGCGACGCCGCCTCGAGCGCGGCGGTCGACCAGCCCTCGGGAGCCAGGTCGACGCCGACCGCTTCGTCCACTGTTCCCTGTGCCAGGCCGCCGCCCGGCACGCCGAGCCGCACCATGCCGGCCCCGCTCCGGTAGGCGGCCCGGGCCGCGAGCGCGGCGGCACCGGTCATTCCCGGCGAGCCGGCCACCACCAGCACCGCCGCCGACCACTTGTTGCCGGCGTCGCGGCGGGGCGGCACGAGCGCGGTCACGTCGGCGTCCTCGACAAGACCGACCGAGCAGGTTCCGACCCCCAGTCCGATGTCCGCGACGGAGACCTCCCCGGCCAGGTGCACCCCGTCCCACTGGAGGAGTCCGGGCTTGAGCGCGGCGAAGGTGACGGTGCGATCCGCGGCGAGCGGCGAGCCGCACGCCTCTCCGGTGTCCCCACGCACGCCCGAAGGGATGTCGACCGCGAGCACCTGGGTCCCCGCGGTGATCTCGGGCGCGCGGTACTCGCCGTGGAATCCGGTGCCGTAGGCCGCGTCGATCACCAGGTCGACGTCGCCGAGCGCGTCGGCGGTCCCCGCCTCGACGACTTCGACCCGCGCGCCGCGGCGGCGGAGCAGGTCGGCCGCGACCCGGCCGTCGGCCCCGTTGTTGCCACGGCCGGCGACGCACGGTCACCCGGCGCCCGTAGGTACCGCCGAGCAGACCGGTGGCCGCCCGCGCGGCGGCGCGTCCGGCACGGCCGACCAGGACCTCGAGCGGAGTGGTCTCCTGGGCACGCGCGTCGACCGCGCCCATCTCGGCGACCGTGAGCACCGGCAGCATCGGTCCGAGGCTACGAGGCCGCTGGTGCTGCCGCGTGCCCGGCCGCCACCACCATCGCCAGCGCGACCAGGCCCGAGTGGGTGAGCGAGAGGTGCCAGGTGGCCACCCCGGCAGCCCGGGCGCGCTCGGCCGCCGAGCCGTGCAGGACGAGCGAGGGCGATCCCGATCGGTCACGCACCACCTCGACCTCGGCGAGGGCGAACGCACCGAGTCCGACCCCGAGCGCCTTCATCACCGCCTCTTTGGCCGCAAAACGGGCCGCGAGCCGCGGGAGCGGATCGGCGCACGCGCCCGCGTCGGCTCGTTCCCCTTCGGTGAAGACCCGCTCGGCGAGTCGCCTGCGGCGGGCGAGCACCTCGCGGAAGCGGTCGAGGTCGACCGCGTCGACGCCCACCCCGACGACCGCGCCCGGCGCCGCTTCGGGCCCGGAGCCGGTCACTCGACAGTGACCACCTTGGCCAGGTTGCGCGGACGGTCCACGTCCAGATGGTGGAGCCGGGCGAGGTGGTACGCGAGCAGTTGCAGCGGCACCACGTCGACCACCGGCGAGAACAGGTACTCGGTCGCAGGGACCCACAGCACGGCGTCCGCGTGGCGCGCGGTCTCCTCGTCCCCCTCCTCTGCGACCAGTACCACCGTGGCGCCCGCGGCTCTTGACCTCGGCCACGTTCGCCATCATCTTCTCCCAGATCGGGGTGCGGGTCGCCACCCCGATCACGACGGTGCCGGGCTCGACCAACGCGATCGGGCCGTGCTTGAGCTCGCCGGCCGGGAACCCCTCGGCCCGCAGGTACGAGAGCTCCTTCAGCTTCAACGCGCCCTCGAGGGCGACCGGATAGCCGACCTGGCGACCGAGGAAGAGGAACGACGACGCGTCGCGGAAGGATCGCGGCGACCGCCTCGACCTCAGCTGCCCGCTCCACCGCGGCGGCAACCTTGTCGGGCAGGACGCCCATCGCCGCGAGCTTCGTCTGCGCGTCGGTCGGGCTGAGCGTCCCCCGCACCTGGGCCAGGTAGAGCGCGAGGATCTCGAGCGCGACGATCTGCGCGAGATGGGTCTTGGTGGCGGCGACGCCGATTTCGGGACCGGCCCTCGTGTAGAGCACCGCGTCGCACTCGCGGGCCATCGACGAGTCGACCACGTTGCAGATCACGAGCACCCTCGCGCCGAGCCGGCCGGCCGCCCGGATGGCCTGGAAGGTGTCGACCGTCTCCCCCGACTGGCTCACCCCGATGACGAGGGTCTTGTCGTCGAGAACCGGGTCGCGGTAGCGGAACTCGCTCGCGATGTCGATCTCGACCGGGAGGCGCGCCCAGTGTTCGATCGCGTACTTGGCCATCAACCCCGCGTGGTAGCTGCTCCCGCACGCCACGATGAAGACCTTGTCGACCCGCTTCAGCTCGTCGGTCGAGATGCGGATCTCGTCGAGGGCGAGCGTCCCGTCGGGAAGCACCCGGTCGAGCAGCGTGTCGGCGACGGCCTTCGGCTGCTCGTGGATCTCCTTGCTCATGAAGTCGTCGTACCCGTCGCGTCGGGCGGCGTCGAGGTCCCAGTCGACGGTGAGCCGAGCCGGGTCGACCGGTGTGCCGTCGAGTGTGCGTCACCGCGAGCGACCCCGGACGGATCTCCGCCACCTGGTCGTCCTCCAGCACGAAGAACTCGCGGGTGAGCCCGAGGATCGCCGGCACGTCCGACGCGAGGAAGGCCGCGCCCTCGCTCACCCCGACGAGCAGTGGCGACACCCGGCGTGCCGCGACGATCACTTCGGGCTCGTCCGCGTGGACGACCGCCACCGCGAACGCGCCACGCACCTTGCCGAGCGCGGCCCGCAACGCGCCGGCCAGCCCGGCGCCGGGGTCGGCGGCGAGCCGGTCCTCGACCAGATGGGCGAGGACCTCGGTGTCGGTGTCGGATTCGAGGTGGTGGCCGGCCGCGACCAGGTCGTCGGCGAGCTCGACGTGGTTCTCGAGGATCCCGTTGTGGACGAGCGCGAGGCGACCCGAGCAGTCGAGGAGCGGGTGCGCGTTCTGCTCGCTCGGTCGGCCGTGGGTTGCCCACCGGGTGTGCCCGATGCCGGCGGTCGCGCCGTCGCGGCGCGCTCTCGGCGCGTTTGGCCAAGTCGTCGAGGGAACGGGTCCCGTTGGCCGCGCGGGCCCGCCAGATCTCCCCGCCGGGGGCGCCCACCAGGGCGACGCCTGCCGAGTCGTATCCCCGGTACTCGAGGCGGGCCAGCCCGTCGAGGAGCACCGCGAGCACCGGGTCCGGGTCGGACGGCTCGGTGGCGCTGCGTCGCGATGCCGATGATCCCGCACATGGGTCCGAAGGCTAGTGGCCGCCGGCAAGCCTGCCCCTCCGTGCGGGGCGCAGGCGGGCCCCCCGGCCGGGAACCGCAGCCCCGCGGTCGTTCAGCTTCCGGTGGACGCAGCCGTGCGCAGCTCGAAGCCGACCAGCCTGGCGAGACGCTCGGCGATCCCTTCGGCCACGCCGTCGCCGGGGGCCTCGACCATCACCCGGACCAGCGGCTCGGTACCGCTCGGACGGAGCAGGACCCGGCCACGGTCGCCGAGCCGCTCCTGCTCCTCGGCGACCGCCGACCAGACCGCCTCGGCTCCGGCGAGCAGCTCCGAGTCGGGCACCGGCACGTTGACCAGTACCTGGGGCACCGGCACGACCAGGCCCGCCAGGAGCTCCGCCAGGGGCCTGCCGGCCCGCGCCAGCAGGTCCGCGAGCATGAGACCGGTCAGCAGCCCGTCGCCGGTCGTCGCCAGCTTCCGGAAGATGATGTGCCCGGACTGCTCGCCGCCGAGCGCGAACCCGCTCGCCTCGAGCTCGGCGAGCACGTGCCGGTCCCCGACCGGGGTCGCCGACACCTCGATCCCGCGATCTTTCATCGCCAGGTGGAAGCCGAGGTTGGTCATCACGGTCACGACGACCGTCCCACCGGCGAGCAGATCGCGGGCGGCCAGGTCGAGCGCGAAGAGCGCGAGCAGCTCGTCACCGTTGACGAGCGTGCCGGCCGCGTCGACGGCGAGCAACCGGTCGGCGTCCCCGTCGAGAGCCAAACCGAGGTCGGCCTCGTGCTCGACGACCACGGCGGCGAGCGTCGCGGTCGAGGTCGACCCGCAGCCCTCGTTGATGTTGGTGCCGTCGGGCTCGCACCCGATGGCGGTCACGTCGGCGCCGAGCCGGCCGAAGAGGTCACCCGCTAGTCCCGACGCGGCGCCGTTCGCGCTGTCGACGACCAGGCGGAGTCCGTCCAACCTGCGCCCCTCGAGCTGTGCCGCGAGGTGCTCGACGTAGCGATCCCCGAGTCCGGACTCGGTGACCAGGGTGCCGACCCCGTGCCCCGAGAGCGGGCGCGGCTCTTTGGCCGACGGGTCGAGGACGCGGGCGAGCTCTTCCTCGATCGCCGCCTCCACTCCGGCCCCGAGTTTGAGGCCCCCGGGCCCGAAGAGCTTGATGCCGTTGTCGGGAAAGGGGTTGTGCGACGCCGAGATGACCGCGGCCGGCAGATCGCGCTCGGCGGCGAGCCAGGCCAGGGCGGGCGTCGGCAACACCCCGACGTCGACCACGTCGGCCCCTTCGCTCGCCAGGCCCGCCGAGAGCGCCGCCTGCAGGAGGGATCCGGAGCGACGGGTGTCGCGGCCGACCAGGAACGAGGGTGAGGCGATGGTCCGTGCGATCGCTCTCCCGAGCCCGAGGACCAGCTCCGGGTGGAGCTCGACGTTGGCGATGCCCCGCACGCCGTCGGTGCCGAACCGGAGTAGCACCGGCCTACCGCTTGGAGTACTGCGGAGCTTTGCGGGCCTTCTTCAGGCCGTACTTCTTCGATTCCTTCTCGCGGGCATCACGCGTGAGGAACCCTGCCTTCTTCAACGAGGTCCGCAGCTCGGGGTCGAGCTCGCAGAGGGCGCGGGCGATACCCAGCCGGAAGGCGCCTGCCTGCCCGGACACTCCACCACCGTCGATGGTCGCGTCGAAGTTCCACGAGGCGGCGGTGTCGGTCATCCGGAGCGGCTCGGTCACGATCATCCGGTGGGTGGCCGAGGTGAAGTACTCCTCGAAGGGACGCCGGTTGACGGTGATCGCGCCCTGTCCCGGGCGCACCCGCACCCGCGCGACCGCGCGCTTGCGCCGGCCGGTGGTCTGGCAGAGGGGTGATTCGGCCACGTTTCGTTTCCTCGCGATCGTCTCTTCGTCTACTCGCCGCCGCGCACCGAAGTGCGCCGGCGCGGCGCCGGGCAGGTCCAGGGGTTCGGGGGACTGCGCCTCGTGCGGGTGCTCGGGCCCGGCGTAGACCTTCAGCTTGGTCGCCATCTGGCGCCCGAGCCGGTTCTTCGGGAGCATCCCCACGATCGCGTTGCGGACCAACTCGTCGGGTCGCTCCTCGAGCAGCACACGGTAGGGGGTCGCGGACAGACCACCCGGGTACCCGCTGTGGCGATAGGCCATCTTCGAATCCGCCTTGCCCGAGGTGAGCACCACCTTGTCCGCGTTGACCACCACCACGTGGTCACCGGTGTCGACGTGGGGCGCGAAGGACGGCTTGTGTTTTCCCCTGAGCAACGAGGCCACCTCGGTCGCCAGTCGGCCGAGCACCAGGCCGTCCGCGTCGACGAGGTGCCAGGCGCGGGTGACGTCGGCGGATTTCGGTGAGTAGGTGCGCACGGGGTGTCCTCGGTTCGATGGTGCCGTCCCCCGCGCTCCGGACCGATGGTGGCGTCCTGGGTTCACGGGTCGGCTCACGGGCCCGACAGGGCCGCGGGAGGCCGTTCCGGCGGCATCTCAGGATAGGTCGCCTCACCTGCGGCGGGCAAGCCGTCGACCCCGTGGTAGCGCACGGCCACGAGGGTCAGCCCCCACGGCGGCGCCGGCTGCGAGGCGTGACGGCGGTCGGCCGAACGCAGGATCCAGGGGATGTCGGCGGGCCGCTTGCGACCCCGTCCGACGTCGACCAGGGTCGCCACGAGGGAGCGCACCATCTGGTGGCAGAACGCGGTCGCCTCGATCTCGAACGCGTAGAGGTCGCCGACCGCCGGCGCCAGGGCGACGACGGGGGTGCCTGCCCCGCCCTCGGGGAGCCGGCTCCAGACCGTGTCGAGCACCCGCCGCCGGATCGGTTCGTCCGCCCGTTTGCCGGGTGGCCGGCGGCAGAAGGCCCGGAAGTCGTGCTCGCCGAGGACCGCGTCCGCGGCCGCTCGCAGCGCCCGGAGGTCGAGCGGGTCGCTCACGTGCCAGGTGAGACCCCGCAGCAGCGGGTCGGGCACCGGGGCGTTCAGCACCAGATAGCGGTACCGGCGGGACGTCGCCGAGCGGCGGGCGTCGAACCCTGGCGGCGCGAGATCGAGCGAGCGCACCACCACCGAGGGGCCGACCTGGCTGTTGCACGACTTGGCCACCGCTGCCGGTTCGATCCGGGCGGCGACCCGCTCGTCCACGTCGAAGTGGACCACCTGGTCGAGCGCGTGCACGCCGGCGTCGGTGCGCCCGGCACAGGTCAAGACCACTCCGACCCCGAGGACCCGCTCGAGCGCGCCGACGAGCGCGCCCGCCACCGTGTGCTGCCCGTCCTGGGCGGAGAACCCGTGGAACCCCGAACCGTCGTACCCGACGGTCATCCGCCAGCGGACCGTCCGCCCGTCGGCCCCCCCGGCCTCGGGGGGCGGGCTCACACCAGTTCGATGCGGGCCATCGGGGCGTTGTCCCCGAGGCGGGTACCGAGCTTGAGGATCCGGGTGTAGCCGCCCGGCCGGTCCGCGTAGCGCGGGCCGATCTCCTCGAAGAGCTTGTGGGCCATCTCCTTGTCACGGATGAAGGCCACCACGTTTCGCTGACGGGCGACCCCGCCTTTGGCCGCCGCGGTGATCACCTTCTCCGCGATCGGGCGCAGCGCCTTCGCCTTCGCCTCGGTGGTCACCAGGTACTCGGCCGCGACCAGGGATGCGACGAGATTGCCCATCATCGCCTTCTGGTGGGCGGCACTCCCGCCGAACCGGCGGCCCTTCTTCGGGGTCCCCTGCATCGTCCGGCCTAGTCCTTCACCCGGAGCGACAGACCGCGCTCGTCGAGCTTCTGGAGCACTTCGTCGAGCGACTTCTGCCCGAAGTTGGTGATGTTCAAGAGATCGTCGAGGGTGCGGTCGACCAGCTCGCCGATGGTGTTGATCTGGGCGCGCTTCAAGCAGTTGCGCGGCCGCTCGGTCAAGTCGAGGTCCTCGATCCGCAGGTCGAGGTCGGGCGAGCCGGTCCCGACGGTGCCCACCTCGCCGAGTTCGAGGCCCATCGGCTCCTCCTCCAGGTCCGCGACGAGGCTCACCAGGGTACGCAGCGTGTCGCCGGCCGACGCGAGCGCCTCGCGCGGGGTGAGCGAACCGTCGGTCTCGATGTCGAGGACCAGCCGGTCGAAATCGGTCGACTGCTCGACCCGCACCGGACCGACCGTGAAGGCGATCCGACGGATCGGCGAGAAGATCGCGTCGACCGGGATCACCCCGATGGTGGTGGTCCGCTTGTTCTTGTCGGCGGAGAGGTAGCCGCGTCCCCGCTCGACGGTGAGGTCGACCGCGAGGCGGCCCTTGGCGTTGAGCGTCGCGATGTGCTGGGCGGGGTTGAGCACCTCCACGTCGGCCGTCACCTGGAGGTCGCCGGCAGTCGCCTCACCGGGTCCGCGCTTGTCGAGGCGGATGGTCACCGGCTCATCGCTGTGCACCCGGAGCAGGATGTCCTTCAGGTTGAGGATCAGGTCGGTCACGTCCTCCTTCACCCCGGGAAGAGTGGTGAACTCGTGGAGGGCGTCGTCGAAGCGCACCTGGGTGACCGCGGCACCCGGGATGGACGACAAGAGGGTGCGCCGCAGAGAGTTGCCCAGGGTGTGGCCGAAGCCCGGGTCGAGCGGTCCGACCGCGAACCGCTGGCGGTTGTCCTCCTCTTCACCGATGGCTTCGACGGTGGGTCGCTGGATGATGAGCATGGGAATCGTGGCTCCTCGGCAGTGTCCTGCGTGATTCGTACTGGGATCTGTTCGTGCGGGTTCTGGGTTCGTGCTGTGCTTCGTATCGGCGACCGGCGAGCACTCGCTCGCGAGCCGTAGCCGGCCGCCTGCGTGGCCGGGCGGCTACTTCGAGTAGAGCTCGACGATCAGTTGTTCCTGGACGGGTTCGTCGATGTGCTCCCGGAGCGGGAGCGAGGACACCCGGACCTCGAAGGCGGTCTCGACCGGCTCGAGCCACGGCGGGAGCACGCGCTCGAGGGTGTCCATGTTGCGGCGGACGTGGAAGAGCTCACGCGAGGACGGCTTCAAGGTGACCACGTCGTCCTGGCGGACCCGGTAGCTCGGGATGGTCACCCTCTTGCCGTTGACCCGCACGTGCCCGTGGCGGACGAACTGGCGGGCCTGGGCGCGGCTCGCGCCCCACCCCGCACGGAAGGTCACGTTGTCGAGACGGAGCTCGAGCATCCGCAGCAGGTTCTCGCCGGTGATCCCGGGTGCCTGCGACGCCTCGACGTAGAGATTGTGGAACTGCCGCTCGAGCAGGCCGTAGATGCGGCGCGCCTTCTGCTTCTCGCGCAGCTGACCGAGGTACTCGGACCCCTGGCGCATCCGGTCGCGTCCGTGCTCGCCGGGCGGGTAGGCGCGGCTGTGGCGGTCGGTCACCGCCTCGGAGACCGGGCACTTCATCGAGTAGCAGCGCTCACCCTTCAAGAAGAGCTTGGTGCGCTCGCGGCGGCAGAGACGGCAGACCGGTCCGGTGTAGCGGGCCATCGAACGTCCCCTAGACCCGGCGCCGCTTCTTCGGGCGGCAACCGTTGTGGGGGATGGGGGTGACGTCCTTGATACCGGCGACCTCGATGCCGGTGGCCGCCAGCGAGCGGATGGCCGTCTCGCGTCCCGAGCCCGGACCGCGCACCAGCACGTCCACTCTGCGCACGCCGTGCTCCATCGCCCGGCGCGCGCACTGCTCGGCCGCCAGCTGCGCGGCGAACGGCGTCGACTTGCGCGAACCCTTGAAGCCGACGTTGCCGGCCGAAGCCCACGCCAGCACGTTGCCCTCGGGATCGGCGATCGAGACGATGGTGTTGTTGAACGAGCTCTTGATGTGGGCGACCGCGAAGGTCACGTTCTTGCGCTCGCGCTTGCGCGGCCGGCGCTGCGAGGCTGACGACTTGGGAGTCTTCGGCATTTACTTGCGGACCTTCTTCTTTCCGGCGACCGTCTTCTTCGGTCCCTTGCGGGTGCGGGCGTTGGTGTGGGTGCGCTGGCCGTGCACCGGGAGGCCCTTGCGGTGGCGGATCCCCTGATAGCAGCCGATCTCCATCTTGCGCTTGATGTCCTGCGAGACGTCCCGTCGCAGATCCCCCTCGACTTCGAGGTTGGAGTCGATGAAATTGCGGAGCCGGGTGACCTCCTCGTCGGTCAGGTCGCGGACTCTCGTGTCCGGGTTGGTGCCGGTTTCCGCGCAGATCCGCTGCGCGGTCGTCCGGCCGACTCCGTAGATGTAGGTGAGGGAGATCTCCAACCGCTTCTCGCGGGGGATGTCCACACCTGAGATGCGGGCCACGTTCTTCTTCCTCCCTCAGGCGACGAGCACTCGAACGGACGTCATCAGCCCTGCCGCTGCTTGTGCCGCGGGTTCTCGCAGATGACGAAGACCCGCCGGTGCCGGCGGATCACCTTGCACTTCTCACACATCGGCTTGACGCTCGGTCGAACCTTCACTCTGCCGTCCTGTTTCTCGTGTCTCTCGTGTTGCTCTGCCGCACCCGCCAACGCTCACTTGTACCGGTAGGTGATACGCCCCCGGGCCAGGTCGTAGGGAGTGATCTCCACCTGGACCCGGTCACCGGGCAGGATGCGGATCCGGTGCATCCGCATCTTCCCCGAACTGTGCGCCAGCACCTTGTGGCCGTTCTCGAGCTCGACCCGGAACATGGCGTTCGGGAGCGGCTCGACGACCGTTCCCTCCAGCACGATGGCGTCTTCCTTGGGCTTGGGCAGGTGAATCTCCTCGGTGATTCGCTCGTTCTGGTCCGGTCGGCCGTCCGGCCGACGTGCAGCACGGCCGACCGTGTCGTCCGTCCGCACCGCA
The DNA here is from genome assembly GCA_963784155.1 of uncultured Acidimicrobiaceae bacterium. Classification (GTDB taxonomy): domain Bacteria; phylum Actinomycetota; class Acidimicrobiia; order Acidimicrobiales; family RAAP-2; genus Bog-756. The sequence continues at coordinate 709,779 of CAWAQF010000005.1, read as the reverse complement.
CACGGAGCACACCGGAGGAGCGCTGCCACACGCGGGGCCGGCCCGCCACGGCGCACCCGCGACCGGCCGACGCAACAGTTTAGCCACTTGACGGCCGAATACCAGTCCGACGGCCCTTCCCACCTGGTCGGCCGCCGGCCGGAGCCCGGCCCGGGGGCCCGGCGGCCCCACTCAGGGGAGAGTCAGCACCTCCGGACCGTTCGTCGGTGACCGCGATCGTGTGCTCGAAGTGGGCCGACAGCCTGCCGTCGGCGGTGACCACGCTCCAGCCGTCCTCGAGCAGGGTGGTCGCCGGGTCACCGGCGTTGACCATCGGCTCGATCGCGAAGACCATCCCGGGTCTTGAGGGTGGGACCGGGGGTCCCCGGCCAGTAATTCGGGACCTGGGGCTCCTCGTGCATCGCGGTGCCGATGGCGTGGCCGACGTACTCCCGCACCACCGAGAAGCCGGCCGCCTCGGCCACCGCTTGCACGGCCCGGCCCACCTCGTGGAGGCGGTTGCCGGCCCGGAGCTGCTCGATCCCGGCCCAGAGGCTCTGCTCGGTCACCTCCATCAGCAAGGTGGCCTCCGGAGTGACCTCCCCGACGGGCGCCGTGTAGGCCGCGTCCCCGTGGTACCCCTCGATGATGGCGCCGCAGTCCACCGAGATGATGTCCCCCTCCGCGAGGACCACCGACGGCGAGGGGATGCCGTGGACGATCATCGAGTTGGGCGACGTGCAGACCACCGCCGGGAATCCGTGGTAGTTGAGGAAATTCGACGTGGCCCCCCGGCGGTCGAGCACCTCGCGGGCGACCCGGTCGATCTCGGCGGTCGAGATGCCCGGCGCGAGGACTGCGCGGGTGGCCTCGTGCATCTCCGCGACCACCCGCCCGGCCTTGCGCATCTTGGCGAGCTCGTCTTCGGTCCGTCTCACGTGAGCCGGCCACCCCGCCGCTCGCGCCGCTCCTCGATCACCCGCACCATCCGGCGGGTGACCGTGTCCGGCGTGCCGGTGCCCGGGACCCGGGCCAGCAGGGTCCGCACCTCGTACCACTCGATGAGCGGCGCGGTCTGCCGCTCGTAGAGCTCGAGGCGGCGGGTGATCGCCTCCTCGGTGTCGTCCTCGCGCTGGACCACCTCGCCGCTGCAGACGTCGCAGGTCCAGTTGATGCGTGGCGGGGGCCGACAGCGAGTAGTTGGCGCCGCAGTCCGTGCAGACCCGCCGGGCGGCCAACCGGCGCAGGACCTGGCTGGTGTGGATCTCGATGTCGATGACCACGTCGAGGTCGAACGGAGCGAGGATGTCGGCCAGCTTCTCGGCCTGGACGACCGTCCTCGGGCACCCGTCGAGCACGAAGCCCCTCGCCCGCACGTCGCTCTCGCCGAGGCGGTCGGCGACCATGTCCATGATCAGGTCGTCGCCGAGCAGCTCGCCGCGGTCCATCTGGTCCTTCGCCTTGATCCCGAGCGGGGTGCCCTGCTTGACCGCGGCGCGCAGCATGTCGCCGGTCGAGACGTGGGGCACCACGTAGTGGTGGGACAGCCGGACACACTGCGTGCCCTTCCCCGCCCCTTGCTTTCCGAGGACCACGAGTCGGGCTCCGGGTACCACCTACTTGAGGAAGCCCTCGTAATTCCGCATCATGAGCTGGCTGTCGATCTGCTTCATCGTCTCGAGCGCCACGCCCACCGCGATCAGCAAGGTCGTCCCGTAGAACGGATAGCTCGTGATGTTCCACGCGGCCATCAGCAACGACGGCGTCACCGCGACTGCGCCGAGGAAGAGCGCACCCGGCCAGGTGATCCGGTTGAGGATGTGCGCGAGATAGCGCTCCGTCGGCTGACCGGGCCGGATGCCCGGGATGTAGCCGCCCTGTTTCCGGATGATGTCCGCCTGTTGATGCGGGTCGAAGGCCACGTACACGTAGAAGAACGTGAACAAGAGGATGAAGACGAAGTAGGTGAGGATGTAGAAGAGGCTGGTCGGCGTGACGTTGTCCTTCACCCAGTTCTGGAACGCATTCGACGGGATCACGTTCGAGAGCAGCACCGGGATGTAGAGCACCGAGCTGGCGAAGATGATCGGGATCACGCCCGCCTGGTTGACCTTGAGCGGGATGTAGGTGTTCGACCCGCCGTACATCTTTCGGCCGACCACCCGCTTGGCGAAGGTGACCGGGATGCGCCGCTGACCCTGGTCGACGAAGACGATGAGGACGAGCAGCGCCAACGAGACCAGGAGCACGATCGAGAACTTGAGCCGACCGCCCACCTGGAGGACGGTGTTGAGTCCCGAGGGGATGCCGGCGACCACGTTGGCGAAGATCAGGATCGACATCCCCTGGCCGATGCCCCGCTGGGTGATGAGCTCGGCGAGCCACATCACGAACGCGGTGCCCGCGGTCAGGGTGAGCACGATGAAGGCCCCGCGCCAGATCGTGTAGTTGAGGATCAGGTCGATCGACTGACTGGACCCGAAGAGCGCCCCACCGCCCTTGTGGAAGAGGTAGACGAGGCCGGTCGACTGCATGAGGGCGAGCGCGACGGTCAGGTAGCGGGTGGTCTGGGTGAGCTTCTTCTGGCCGACGGCCCCCTGGTCCCGCCACTCCTCGAGCTTCGGGATCACCGTCGCGAGGAGCTGGATGATGATGCTCGAGGTGATGTAGGGCATGATCCCGAGCCCGAAGACCGCCATGCGGGTGAGCGCGCCCCCCGAGAAGAGGTTGAGGAATCCGAGGACCCCGGAGGACTTCGACGCCGCCGAGAGCTGGGCCACCTTCGAGAAGTTGACGAAGGGCACCGGCACGTTGGCCCCGAATTGGTACAGGGCGATGACGGTGAGGGTGAAAAGGACCTTCTTGCGGAGGTCCGGGATCCGGAAGATGTTGGCCAGACTGGCGAGCATGGGATTCCTCGGCGGCGCGGTGGGCCGATGCTACCGGTTGGTGAGGGCGTTTCCCCGGGCCGGCGGTCGACCGTGGCCGAACGGCAGCGGGACGACGGTGGCCGTGCCGCCCGCCGAGGTGATCGCCTCGGTTGCCGACTTCGAGAATGCATGTGCCGAGACCGCCAGCTTCCGGGTGAGGGTTCCCCCGCCGAGGATCTTGACCAGGTCCCCCTTCTTGGCGAGGCCGAGCTCGACGATGCGCGCGAGGTCGACGGTGTCGCCTTCGACCTCCTCCAGCCCCCCGACGTTGACCGGCGTGTAGGCGATCCGGAAGGGATTGGTGAAGCCGCGCAGCTTGGGGATGCGCTGCATCAGGGGGAGCTGGCCGCCCTCGAATCCGAGCGGCACGGTGTTCCGGGCCCCCTGGCCCTTCGTGCCGCGGCCCGCCGTCTTGCCCCCCTTGCCCGCGATGCCCCGGCCGACCCGGCGCCGGGCGCGGGTCGAGCCTGCAGGCGGACGGAGGTCGTGGACCTTCATGATCGGCCTTTCTCTTCTTTCTCCTCGGGCCCGGCCGGAGTGACCTCGACCAGGTGGGGGACGCGCGCGAGCATCCCACGGATCTCGGGCCGGTCGGGTACCACGTTGGACCGGCCGATCCTCCGCAGGCCGAGCGCACGGAGGGTCCCCCGATGCTTGGGCTTCACCCCGATCGCGGAGCGGACCTGGGTGACCCGCAACCAGGCGTCCGTCGTGTCCGACGACTTCTGCCGAGCCGCCATCTCAGCTCACCTCCGTGAACAGGTCGGCGGCGCGCCGGCGCTCGCGATAGGCGCGCAGCAGCGCACCGGGTGCCACCTCCTCGGCCGACTTGCCCCGGAGCGCCGCGATCTCGTCGGGGCGCTTCAGATCCTTCAACCCGGCGATCGTCGCATGGGCCACGTTGATCCCGTTGGAGGAGCCGAGGGACTTGGCGAGGATGTCGCGGATGCCCGCCATCTCGAGGATGGCCCGGGCCGCTCCGCCGGCGATGACCCCGGTTCCGGGTGCCGCGGGCTTGAGCAGCACCCGTCCCGCGCCGGACTCGCCGATGACCGGATGGGTGATCGTCGACCCGGCGAGGGGGACGTCGAACATGTTCTTGCGGGCTTCTTCGATCCCCTTCTGCACGGCGAGGCCCGCCTCCTTCGCCTTGCCGTAGCCGAGCCCCACCCGGCCGTTGCCGTCTCCGACCACCATCAGCGCGGCGAAGGAGAACCGGCGGCCGCCCTTGACCACCTTCGAGACCCGGTTGACCCGGATGGTGCGCTCTTCGAATTGCAGGTCGCCTGCAGCCATCTCAGAACACCAGTCCTTCTGCTCGGGCCGAATGGGCCAGGGCGGCGACCCGGCCGTGGTACGAGAACCCGCCCCGGTCGAACACCGCCGTGGTGATCCCGGCCTCGCGGGCCCGGGCCGCGAGCAGCGCGCCGACCGCGTGCGCGGACTCGACGTTCGCGCCGCCCGAGCCGCGGAGCACGGCTTCGGTCGACGAGGCCCCGGCCAGCGTGTGGCCGGCGTCGTCGTCGATGAGCTGGGCGGAGATGTGCTTGTTCGAGCGGAAGACCGCGAGCCGCGGACGCACGGCGGTGCCGTGGACCCGCTTGCGGACCCGGGCATGACGCCGACGGCGCAGTTCGAGCTTGTGATCGGTACGTCCCATTACTTCGCTGCCTTCCCGGCCTTACGGATCACCCGTTCGCCCGCGTAGCGGATGCCCTTGCCCTTGTAGGGCTCCGGCTTGCGCAGCTTGCGGATGTCGGCGGCCACCTGGCCCACTCGTTCCTTGTCGATCCCCTTCACGATGATCCGGGTCGGGCTCGGCACCTCGAAGGTCACTCCGTCGGGTGCGTTCACCTGCACCGAGTGGGAGAAGCCGAGCGAGAGCTCGAGGCCCGAGGGTCCCTTCGGGACCGCCCGGTAGCCGACTCCCACGATCTCGAGCTCCTTCGTGAAGCCCTGGGTGACCCCCACGACCATGTTGGCCACGAGGGAGCGGGTCAGACCGTGCAACGCGCGGTTCTGCCGCTGGTCGTCGGGGCGCTCCACCACCAGGACGTCGCCGTCCTGGTGGATCAGTGATCGCGGCCGGCACCGATCGGGCCAGCTCACCCTGGGGTCCCTTGACCGTGACCCGGTTGTCCCCGCCCAGGGCCACGTCGACCCCCGAGGGCACCAGGATCGGCGAGCGTCCGATGCGCGACATCAGCGTCCACCTCCCGTTGCGCTCCGGCCCGGCCGAGCGGGCATCCGGTCACCACACATAACAGAGGACCTCCCCGCCGATGTGGCGCCGACGCGCCTCGCGGTCGGTCATCAGCCCCTTCGACGTCGAGACCACCGCGACGCCCAGCCCGCCGAGGACCCGTGGGATGCGATCGGCGCGCGCGTAGATGCGGAGCCCGGGCTTGCTGACCCGCTTGATCCCCGAGATGGTCCGCTCGCGGTCGGGCGAGTACTTCATGGTGATCTCGAGGGTCTTGCCGGGCTTCCCCGGCTGCTCGTCGATCTGGTAGCCGCTGATATATCCCTCGTCCACCAGGATGGCCGCGAGGGACTCCTTCAGCTTCGAGCCCGGCATCCGGACGGTCTCGAAGTGCGCGGTGTTGGCGTTGCGGATCCGGGTCAGCATGTCCGCGATCGGATCGGTCATGGTCATCCTCGGTCGCCTCCCCTCACCAGCTCGCCTTCGTCACGCCGGGAATCTCGCCGGCATGGACCATCACCCGCAGGCAGATGCGGCACAGCCCGAACTTGCGGTACACGGACTTGGGACGGCCGCAGCGGCGGCACCGGGTGTACACGCGCACCTTGAACTTCGGGGTGTGCCGCTGCTTTTCGATCAATGCCTTCTTCGCCATGTGGTTACTGGTTCTCCTGTCGGAACGGGAAGCCGAACGCGGCCAGCAGGGCGCGGCCTTCGTCGTCGGTCCGTGCGGTCGTGGCGATGGTGATGTCCATGCCTCTGGTGGTGTCGATGCGGTCGTAGTCGACCTCGGGAAAGATCAGCTGCTCGGTCACGCCGAAGGTGTAGTTGCCGTGGCCGTCGAAGGAGCGGGTCGAGAGTCCGCGGAAGTCACGGATCCGGGGGATGGCCATCGAGAGCAACCGGTCGAGGAACTCCCAGGCGCGGTCGCCTCGCAGGGTGACCTTGGCCCCGATCTCCTGGCCCTCGCGGAGCTTGAACGACGCGATCGACTTGCGCGCCCTGGTGACGACCGGCTTTTGGCCGGCAATGACCTCGAGGTCGCGGAGCGCCCCTTCGATCAGCGACCGCTGCTGTGTGGCGCGACCCACTCCCATGTTGATCACGATCTTCGAGAGGCGGGGGACCTCCATGATGTTGCGCAGGCCGAGCGACTCCTTGAGCTCGGCGCGGACCGTCGAGTCGTACCGCTCCTTGAGGCGCGGCCGGGTGGGGGCGGCGACCGCGGCGCTCACAGGTCCGCCTCGCACTTCTTGCAGACCCGCAGCTTGCGGCCCTGCTCGTCGATCCGGTACCCGATGCGAGTGGGCCCGCAGGTGCCGCACACCAGGGCGACCGAAGAGGCCGACACCGGCATGAACTTGTCGATGACCCCACCCTGCATGGTGGCGCGGGTCGGCTTGGCGTGACGCTTGGCGACGTGCACACCCTCCACGATGACCTGGTTGGCAGCCGGGATGACCCGGGTGATATGGCCCTGCTTCCCCTTGTCCTTGCCGGTCAGGACCTGGACCTTGTCCCCTTTTCGAACCCGCATCTAGAGCACCTCCGGAGCCAGCGAGATGATCCGCATGAACCGTTTGTCGCGCAGCTCGCGTCCGACCGGGCCGAAGATGCGGGTCCCTCTCGGCTGCTGCTGCTCGTTGATGAGCACCGCAGCGTTCTCGTCGAATCTGATGTAGCTGCCGTCCGGGCGGCGCTTCTCCTTCTTGGTCCGGACGACCACGCACTTGACGACCTCGCCCTTCTTCACCGCGGCACCGGGGATGGCGTCCTTCACGGTGGCGACGAAGATGTCCCCGATCGAGGCGTAGCGGCGGCGCGAGCCACCGAGCACCTTGATGCAGAGCACTTCCTTCGCTCCCGAGTTGTCCGCGACCCGAAGGCGCGACTCCTGTTGGATCATCGTGCTCGCTCCAACACCTCGGAGAGCCGCCAGCGCTTCAGCTTCGACATCGGGCGCGTCTCGACCACCCGGACCCGGTCACCGACCTTGGCGCTGTTGTCGGCGTCGTGGACATAGAGACGCTTGGTCCGCTGGACCGTCTTTCCGTAGCGGGCGTGGCGGACGCGCTCGACCACCGCCACGACGACGGTCGATTCCATGGCGTCGGACACGACGAGTCCCTCGCGCACCTTGCGCCGGTTGATCCTCGCCGGCGCCTGGTTCTCGTCGGCCATCACTTCTCCTCCTCGTCCGCGGTCTCGTCCGCGGCGTCCTCGTCCTCGTCGACCGCGCCCGTGACGTCCTCGTCCACCGGACCGTCGAACTCGTCCTCATCGTCGGCGGCCTCGCCGGAGTCCTCGTCGGCGGCCCGAGCCTCCTCTTCTGCCTCCTCTTCTGCCGCTTCTTCTGCCGCGCGGGCGGCGGCGCGCCGCTCGGCGGCGGTCGACCGGTCGCGGCCGAGCCGTTCGTCCTCCGAGCGGCGGCGGACGGCGGCACGATGACCGGGGAGCTCGTCGAACCTCAAGCCCTCGGCTTCGGCGATCTCGCGGATACGGAGCTCGGTCATCATGCGCGCCACGTCCTTGCGCACCTCGCGCATGCGCGAGAAGTTGTCGAGCTGGCCGGTCGCCAGTTGGAAGCGGAGGTTGAAGAGCTCGCGCCGGGTCTCGACGAGCTGGCTCTCCAGCTCCTCGGTCTCGAACTCGGCGATGTCGGCCGCGCTCACCATCAGACCTGCACCTCCGGGGTGCCGTGGGTCCCGGGGCGGATCACGAACCGGGCCTTGAAGGGGAGCTTCTGGATCGCCCGGTCCATGGCCTCACGGGCGAGCTGGGGCTCGACGCCGGCGAGCTCGAAGAGGATCCGGCCCGGCTTGACCACCGCCACCCAGAGCTCCGGGTTCCCCTTCCCCGACCCCATCCGGGTCTCCGCCGGCTTCTGGGTCACCGGGCGGTCCGGGAACACCCGGATCCACACCTTCCCGCCACGCTTGACGTGCCGGGTCATCGCGATTCGGGCGGCCTCGATCTGGCGCGCGGTGAGCCAGGCGGGTTCGAGGGCCTGGATGCCGAAGTCACCGAAGGTGACCTCGCTCCCGCCCTTGGCCTGACCGTTCATGCGGCCGCGCTGCTGCTTGCGGTGCTTGACCTTGCGGGGCATCAGCACCTCAGTCCACCTCCTTGCGGAAGTGCGGGGTCTCGTGATGCTCGCGGGTCCTGCGCTCGATCTCCTCGTCCTCGCTCAGGATCCGCTCGAGCTCGTCGGGGACCGCCGGAGGAGCAGCGATGTCCGCAGTGGAACGATCGACCAGGCCTTCGGGGATGTCGGCCTCGGTGGTCTCCGCGTCGACGGTGACCACGCTGCCGGGCTCCCCCTGCTCGGCGCGGCGACGGCCACCGCCCGCGGTGATCAGCCGGCGTGGTGCCGCGCCCTGGCCGGAGGTCTCGCCCACCGCCATCGCCGCCTCGCGGGTGATCTTGTCGTCGGTCGAGATCTTGTAGGGGAGGATGTCGCCCTTGTAGATCCAGACCTTGACCCCGATCCGGCCGAAGGTGGTCTTCGCCTCCCGGAAGCCGTAGTCGATGTCGGCCCGCAGGGTGTGCAGGGGTACCCGGCCTTCGCGGTAGGACTCTTTCCTCGACATCTCCGACCCGCCGAGGCGGCCGGAGCACTGCACCCGGACGCCGAGCGCGCCTGCCTTCTGCACCGTCTGGATCGAGCGCTTCATGGCACGCCGGAACGCGACACGCCGTGCGAGCTGGTCGCAGATGCCTTGGGCGATCAGCGCGGCGTCGAGTTCGGGCTGCTTGATCTCCTGGATGTTGAGCTGGATCCGATTGTTGAGGCCGGTGATCTCCTCGATCTTCTTCTTGAGCCGGTCCGCTTCGGCACCGCGCCGGCCGATCACGATTCCCGGGCGGGCCGTGTGGATGTCCACCCGGAGCCGGTCACGGGTCCGCTCGATCTCGATGCGACTGACTGCAGCCGACTCGAGCTGCGACATGAGGTAGTCGCGGATCTGCCAGTCCTCGATCACGCAGTTCTGGTAGTTGCGCTCTTCGAACCAGCGCGACTTCCAGTCGGTGGTCACGCCGAGCCGGAACCCGTACGGGTTGACCTTCTGGCCCATATCTCAGCCTTTCTCCCCTGCCGGCGAACCATCGTCGTCGGCGGGCTCGTCGGAGGCCTCGGCGTCCGCGTCGGCCTCGGTGGCCGCCTCGGCGGCGTCCGGCTCGCGGTCGGTGGCCTCAGACTCTTCGAGCTCTTCGGTCTCGAGCTCGTCGGTCGCCGCCTCCTCGGGCCCGAGCTCTTCGAGCGTCTCCTCCGGCTCGGGCGCCTTGGCGGTCGTCTCCTCGCGTGCGGCTTCCGCGGCCTGACGCCGGCGGGACCCCGCGACCCGGCGCGAACGCTGCGCACCGGTCGAGGCCGCCTTGGCCCGGCGACGTGCGATCCGCTCGTCGGGCAGTCGGCTCACGATGAGGGTGACGTGCGACGTCCGCTTCCGGATCCGTGTCGCCCTTCCCCGCGCCCTCGGGCGCCACCGCTTCAGGGTGCCGCCTTCGTCTGCGTAGCAGGCCGAGACGTAGAGGTCCTCCGCGTCGAGCCCGTCGTTGTGCACCGCGTTGGCAACCGCCGAGGCCAGCACCTTACCGATCGTCGTCGCCGCCTCACGGTCGGAGAGGGAGAGGATCTCGGCCGCGCGGTCCACGTCCTGACCGCGAATGAGGTCGAGCACCTGGCGCGCCTTGTACGCGGACATCCGGTTGTGGCGCAGCACCGCCCGGGTCCCTTCGCGCTCGTTGGTCTTCACGCCGGGCACGTCATCGCCTCCCAGCCCGCTCTTGACCGGCGTGGAACTTGAACGTCCTGGTGGGGGCGAATTCACCCAACTTGTGACCGACCATCGACTCGGTCACGTACACCGGAATGTGCTTGCGCCCGTCGTGGACCGCGATGGTGTGGCCGACCATGTCGGGGATGACAGTCGAGCGGCGCGACCAGGTCTTGATCACCCTCTTCTCGCCGGTCGCGTTGAGCGCGTCCACCTTCTTCAGGAGGTGCTCGTCGACAAAGGGGCCCTTCTTCAAGCTCCGGGGCATGCGGGTGCCTCCTCAGGCCTCTCTACCGTCGGGCCCCGCGTGTGCGGCGCCTGCGAACGATCATCTTGTTCGACTCCTTCTTTCGTGCCCGGGTACGACCCTCGGGTTGGCCCCACGGCGACACCGGGTGCCGTCCACCCGAGGACTTCCCCTCGCCGCCGCCGAGCGGGTGGTCCACCGGGTTCATCGCGACCCCACGGGTCTGAGGCCGGATCCCCTTCCAGCGGTTCCGGCCGGCCTTGCCGACCTTGATCAGCTCGGCCTCGGGGTTGCCCACCGTACCGAGCGTCCCCCGGCAGTCGATCGGCACCCGCCGCATCTCGGTGGAGGGGAGTCGCAAGGTGGCGAACGCACCCTCCTTTGCGACCAGCTGGACGCTCATACCCGCACCGCGGGCGAGCTTGCCGCCCTGACCCGGGCGCAGCTCGACGTTGTGGACGGTCGAGCCGACCGGGATGTAACGGAGCGGGAGGGCGTTCCCGGGCCGGATCTCCGCGCCCTGTCCCGATTGGAGGCGATCACCGACCTCGACCTGGGAGGGCGCCAGGATATAGCGCTTCTCGCCGTCGACGTAGTGGAGCAGTGCGATCCGCGCGTTCCGGTTCGGGTCGTACTCGATGGCCGCCACCTTGGCCGGGACCCCGTCCTTGTCCCGCTTGAAGTCGATGATCCGGTACTGCTGTTTGTGGCCGCCTCCGCGATGGCGCGAGGTCTTGCTGCCGTGCGCGTTGCGGCCGCCCGTCGAGGGCTTGGGGGCGAGGAGCGACTTCTCCGGCCGGTCGCGGGTGATCTCGGCGAAGTCGGAAACGGTCTGGAAGCGTCGCCCGGCGCTGGTGGGTTTGCGCGATCGCAGTGGCATGGTCCGGCCTGTCCTCTCAGCTCTCGAAGAGGTCGATCGAGTCGCCCTCGCGGAGGGTGACGATGGCCCGCTTGGTGTCGGCGCGGTGGCCGACCGTGTTGGTCCGACGGTTGCGCTTCACCTTCCCCTTGCGGTTGAGGGTGTTGACCTTCTCGACCTTCACGCCGAAGGCCTGCTCGACCGCGTGACGCACGTCGATCTTGGTCGCCGAGGGGTCGACGACGAAGACGTAGACGTTCTCGTCCATCAGCGAGTACGACTTCTCGGACACCACCGGGCGGAGGAGGACGTTGTGGGGATCTCTCACGATGCATCCTCCTCGACGGCGTCGGCGTCGGCGTCGGCCGTACTCGATGCGGTCGGCGCTCCCCCGGGCAGGGTGTCGTCGGTGAACACCACCCAGTCGTTGACCAGGATGTCGTATGCGTTGAGCTCACCGGACACGATCGTCTGGACGTTCCGAAGATTGCCGAAGGACCGATCTGCGTAGCCGTCCTCGTCACCGAGCACGACGAGCACTCGGCCCGACACCCCGATCGCCTCGAGGGCCGCGACCGCTTCCTTCGTGCTGGGGACCTCGAAGTCCCAGCGGTCGACCACCGCGACCCGGCCTTCCGACGCACGGTCGGACAGCGCCGAACGAAGCGCGAGCCGGATCATCTTCTTCGGGGTCTGTTGCGCGTAGGAGCGAGGCTTCGGGCCGAGGGCCACACCTCCACCCACCCACTGCGGTGACCGGGTCGATCCCTGTCGTGCCCGCCCCGTCCCCTTCTGTCGAAAGGGCTTCGCACCGCCGCCGCGCACCTCTGCCCGCGTCTTCGTCGATTGGGTGCCGGCCCGAGCGGCAGCGAGCTGAGCGGTCACCACCTGATGGAGTACGGCCTGGTTGGGCTCGATGCCGAAGATCGAAGGGTCGAGGTCGACTTCACCGAGCTCGGCGCCCGCTGTCGAATGGCGGGAGGCGGTGCGCTGCTGCGGCGTGGGCCGCTCGAGGCGGCGCATCTCGGAGGGCCGGAGCGCGGCCGACGGCGGCCCGGCGTGTTCGGCGACCTTCGGGGTCATCCGACCTTCGCCCCTTTGACGAGGGGTACCTTGATCGCGTCCCGAAGCACCACGACTCCGCCCCTCGGCCCGGGAACCGATCCCTTGACCAGGACGAGCTCGCGCTCGGGATCCGCCTGGACCACCTCGAGGTTGAGGGTGGTCACCTGATGGCCGCCCATTCTTCCCGCCATCCGGGTTCCCTTGAACACCCGGCTCGGCGTTGCGCACGCGCCGATCGAACCGGGTGCGCGGTGCTTCTTGTGGTTCCCGTGCGAACCGCCTTGTCCCTTGAAGTTGTGCCGCTTCATCCCGCCGGCGAAGCCCTTCCCCTTGGAGACGGCGACCGCGTCGACCAGCTCACCGGGCTCGAGTACCTCTGCGGTCAGCTCCTGTCCGACCTCGAAGCCGGAGATATCGTCGAGCCGGAGCTCGACGAGCCGCCGACCCGGGTCGACCCCCGCACCGTCGAAGTGCCCGCGCTCGGGCTTGGTGAGACCGGACGCACGCTGGTGACCCCAGGTCACTTGGAGAGCGGAGTAACCCTCGCGCTCGGGAGTCTTGACCTGCACGACCCGAACGGGCGCGACGCGCACGACCGTCACCGCGATGGCGCGGTGCTGCTCGTCCCAGACCTGGGTCATCCCAACTTTCTCGCCCACGATCGCCTTGGTGGCCACTGGAGCTACTCCGTCTCGACTATTCTCTTCGTTCTCGTTCCGTCCGCTGCGCGCCGGAGGCGACCCCGCGGCGTCGGTGCGTCCGCCACTTCACGACTGTCGTCGGCTTGCACGCAGACGCTCCGCTCGGAGAAACCCGAGCGGAGCGCTCGCCTGGTTCGGTCCGAGGTCCCCGCCACCTCTCGACGGGCGCTCGGACACGTCTTTTCGTCCTGCTGACCTGCTTCAGGCCGACCCGAGACTATATACCATCGGGCGCTTCGCCGAAGGCCCGGCGACGAGGCGCACGTCGAGGTCGGGCCGAGGCCGGCGGGATCCGCAGTCAGGTAGCGCCGAAGTCGGGCCCCGCGGGCCACCTTCTGCTCAGAACACCCGCCTGTCAGAAGATCGGGCAGAGCCCGATGGTCTTTTTCAGAACATTGGACAGTAGCGTCCAATGATTCCGGAATTGCACCCGGGGCGCGGACGGGCCGGCCACACAGGGCAGTCATGCGGGGACGGAGGCACGACCGGGCCACCGGCCCGGCAGGGGCGGGTGCCCGGCCAGGAGCGCAGACGGAGGGCGGGGAGTGGCGGGGCCGGCAGCCCGGACTGCCCGGGCCGCGACCCGGTCAGACCGCTCGTTCCGGCGGTGCGGTGTCACCCACCCAAGCGAAAGGAACAGATGACGATGACCACTATCGCGTGCCGTATCACCGGAGGGGTCGACACGCACCTCGACGTCCACGTGGCAGCCGCCCTCGACGAACGAGGAGCCCTGCTCGGTGTGGAGAGCTTTGCCGCCACGGCCGCCGGCTATCGCGAACTGCGGTGCTGGCTCGAGGGCTTCGGAACGCTCGAGCTGGTCGGCGTCGAAGGGACCGGCAGCTATGGGGCGGGGCTCACCCGTCACCTCTTGGGCCACCAGGTCGCGGTCGTCGAGGTCGACCGGCCCAACCGCCAGCGCCGTCGGCGCAAAGGTAAGTCGGACCCCGAAGACGCGGTGGCCGCGGCTCGGGCCGCCCAGGGCGGCGACGCCACCGGGTCGGCCAAGACGAGGGACGGAAACGTCGAGGCCATGCGGGTGCTCCGGGTCGCCCGCAGCTCGGCGAGAAGCAGCCGGACCCAGGCCATCAACCAGATGCGCAGCCTCATCTCGACCGCTCCCGAGGAGCTCCGGGCCGAGCTGCGAGGTCTCTCCATCTACAAGGTCCTCGCCCTCGCCAGCGCGTATCGCCACACCGGACGGACCGATGTGACGACGCTGACCAAGCTGACCTTGCGCACGCTGACACGCCGGGCCCTCTCGCTCGAAGAAGAGGTCAAAGAGATCGACCGACTGTTGAAGACCCTCGTCGCAGAGACCGCCTCGGAGCTGAGCGCCATCGATGGGGTGGGAACCGACGTGGCCTCCGCCCTCTTGGTCGCCGCCGGCGACAACCCCGAGCGCCTGAGGAACGAATCCACCTTCGCCAAGCTCTGCGGGGTCTCTCCTCTCGACGCCTCAAGCGGCAAGCAGCAGCGACACCGGCTCAACCGCGGCGGAGACCGCCAGGCCAACTCGGCCCTCTGGCACATCGTGCTGACCCGGATGGTGTGCGACCCGAGAACCCAGCACTACATCGAGCGCACTGTATTTGAATCTCAATATTACATCACCTATTTTATGTACACTACATGGCAAACGCCAACGATCTGCCTACCTACATTTTTTTTTTCAATTTATTATGTTTATATGTTTTTTTATATTTTTTTCTTCTTGCCCGGCAGGGATCTTCCCCAGGCTGTAGGTCAGGTAGGAGCTGCTGTGCTCTGCGATCAGGCCGCCCAGTCTGCACATGGCGAGGCCGGTGAGAGCGAGGACGAAGAACAGGAGCACCGAGTCCCGGTGCTTCGGCCGGAACGCACCGATGAGGGCGAAGATCCCGATCGCCATCTGGAGGCCGCCGTACATGGCCCGGACCTCGGTGCGGGCCACCGCACTGGAGAGGACATACACGTTCAACCCCGGGATGATCTCGCCGGACCACGACCTGGGCCAGATCGAGGTTCACCAGTCCCCACGGGAGCCAGAACAACGAGTTGGCCACCAGGAACACCTGGGTCAGTACTCGGTGCCACTTCGGGTTCATCGGACCTTCTCCCGTGGTGTCGGTCGCGCACCGGCGTGTGCCGGTGACGAGGCTTGCTCGGGTGCTTCTGATCGAGACCGGCGGCGTGGCGCAGCTCGGCGTAGAACAGTTCGGGGTCGTCGTCGGGGATGAGGGCGTGGCTCAGGGCGATCCGGGTGACGACCGTTGGCGACGACTGAGGCCGTCGGGGCCCGGGAAGTGCGGCAGGAGCCGGTCGCGCATGATCGGCATCACCCGGGTCATCTGGTAGACGACGTGCTCGGGCTCGACGTCCACGATGCGCCGCAGCGAGTAGGAGTGCTGGAACTCCACGATGAAGCGCAGCACGGCCTCGAGGCGTGCCTCGCCATCGAGACCGGCGACCGCCTCGGCGATCCCGGCGTCGTACTTCTGCTGCTCGTAGACGCCGAACGCCTCGAGCAGCGCCTCCTTCGACGGGAACCACCGGTAGAGGGTCGGCCGGGACACCCCGGCGGCGGCCGCCACGTCCGACAGCGACAGCTTCCGCGAGCCCGGACCGGGCCAGCACGTCGATCGTCGCCTCCAGGATGCGCTCGCTGGTCGTCGCCGTGTCGAGCTGCGACCATCGCCTTTACATTTTGCCATACGAAGTGTAACGCTTGGAGGCCATGAGCGAGCCTCACCGTCCGAGCCCCAAGTTCCGCATCGACGAGACGGTGCCGTTCCAGTGGCAGCCGGCCAACCCGAGCTTCGGGCTGTTCGGCAACACCTTCACGTTCCTGGCCATCGCCTTCGAGCGCTACATCGTCTCGGCCACCCGCCAGGCAGTGCCCCGCTTCACCGACTCCCGCTGTCGCCGAGGAGGCGGACGCTGTTCGTCCGCCAGGAAGCCCAGCACGCCCGAGCCCACCGAGCCCACGCCAAGGCGATGATCGCCCAGTATCCGGGCCTCGAGGGGACCTACGCCGCCGCCAACGCCGCCTACGACGAGCTGCTCGAACGCGAGGACGTCGAGTTCCATCTGGCCTACATCGCCAACCTCGAAGCGACGTTCACGCCGCTGTTCAAGATGGTCCTCGACCATCGCCACGAGCTGTTCGACGGGCAGCGACGAACGGGTCGGCACGATGTTCCTGTGGCACTTCGTCGAGGAGATCGAGCACCGCAGCTCGGCCCTGCTCATCCACCACGCACGTGACGCCGGATCCGCTGGTACCGGATCCGCAAGGCGCCCAAGGTCTTCGACCACGTCGCCCGGATCTACAAGTCTGGATCTTGATCTCGATGTCCACGCCAGCGGGCAGGTCGAGCCGCTGCAGCGAGTCGACCGTCTTCGGCGTGTGCTCGACGATGTCGACCAGGCGCTTGTGCACCCTCATCTCGAAGTGCTCGCGGCTGTCCTTGTACTTGTGCGGCGAGCGCACCACCGTGTAGCGGTGCTTCTCGGTCGGGAGCGGGACCGGTCCGAGCACCTTGGCCTGGGTGCGCAGCACCGTCTGGACGATCTTCTCGGTCGACTGGTCGAGGATCTCGTGGTCGTAGGCCTTCAGCCGGATCCTGATCTTCTGACTGGGGCCTTCTGCGGCCATCGCTGGTGCGTCCTCTCCTGGTCGGTCGTCGCGGTCGGGCGGCTATTCGAGGATCTTGGTGACCCGGCCCGATGCGACGGTCCGGCCGCCCTCGCGGATCGCGAAGCGAAGACCCTCGTCCATGGCGATCGGCTTGCCGAGCTCGACGGTCATCTCCGTGTTGTCGCCCGGCATCACCATCTCGGTTCCGTCGGGCAGCGCGATGGTCCCGGTCACGTCGGTCGTCCGGAAGTAGAACTGCGGGCGGTAGTTGGTGAAGAACGGCTTGTGACGGCCGCCCTCCTCCTTGTTGAGGACGTACACCGTTGCCTCGAACTTGGTGTGCGGGGTGATCGAGCCGGGCTTGCAAAGCACCTGCCCGCGCTCCACCTCCTCCTTCTTCGTTCCACGGAGCAGCGCGCCGATATTGTCACCTGCCTGCCCCTGGTCGAGCAGCTTGCGGAACATCTCCACGCCGGTGACGGTGGTCTTCTGGGTGGGACGGAGACCGACGATCTCCACCTCCTCGCCGACCTTGATGATCCCCTGCTCCACTTTGCCGGTCACCACGGTGCCCCGCCCGGTGATCGACATCACGTCCTCCACCGACATGAGGAAGGGCTTCTCGACGTCGCGCTCGGGCTCGGGGATGTAGGAGTCGACCGCCTCCATCAGCTCGCTGATCTTGCCGGTCCACTCCGGGTCGCCTTCCAGGGCCTTCAAGGCGCTCACCCGCACGATCGGGGTGTCGTCACCGGGGAACTCGTACTCGTTGAGAAGCTCGCGCACCTCGAGCTCGACCAAGTCGAGGAGCTCCTCGTCGTCGACGGCGTCCGCCTTGTTGAGCGCGACCACGATGTAGGGCACGCCGACCTGGCGGGCGAGCAGGACGTGCTCACGGGTCTGGGGCATCGGGCCGTCCGCGGCGGACACCACCAGGATCGCGCCGTCCACCTGGGCGGCACCGGTGATCATGTTCTTGATGTAGTCGGCGTGTCCCGGCATGTCGACGTGTGCGTAGTGCCGGTTCGGCGTCTCGTACTCGACGTGCGCGATGGAGATGGTGATGCCGCGCTGCTTCTCCTCGGGAGCCTTGTCGATCTGGTCGAAGGGCGTGAACTGCGTCGTCGGGTCGGCGTCGTGGAGCACCTTGGTGATGGCCGCGGTGAGCGTGGTCTTGCCGTGGTCGATGTGGCCCATCGTCCCCACGTTCACGTGTGGCTTGGTGCGCTCGAACTTCTGCTTGGCCATGGCTCGGGTAATGCTCCCTGGTCTCGGACGGAACCCCCTCGGGTCCGCCACGACGGAAGCGGCGCTTCCGTCATCTCCTCTTGGTCTGTTCCTGTTCTTCCGTCAGGCCCGGTGTCTCGCCGGTGCCGAGCACTGCCGGTGCTCACTCCGCCCGCTGCGCCTGCTGCAGCAAGCGACACCCGTTCGGGACGGTTGTGGTCATCGACTGCCTGACGCCATCGTGGTGCGGCCGGGCCGGGCCCGATCCGCACCTCTCTGCTCTACTCTCCGCGCGCCTTTGCGATGATCTCCTTGGCGATCGACTCGGGAACCTCGTTGTACGCGTGGAACTGCATCGAGTACGTGGCCCGGCCCTGAGTGCGCGAGCGCAGGTCGGTAGCGTAGCCGAACATGTCGCTGAGCGGCACCTGGGCCCGGATGATGTGACTGTTGCCCCGCTGCTCCATCCCTTCGACCTTGCCCCGCCGGGAGGACAGGTCGCCGATCACATCGCCCATGTACTCCTCGGGGGTGGTGACCTCGACGGCCATCACCGGCTCGAGGAGGACCGGGTTGGCCAAATTGGCCGCCTTCTTGTAGGCCATAGACCCGGCGATCTTGAAGGCCATCTCCGAGGAGTCGACGTCGTGGTACGAGCCGTCGGTGAGGGTCACCTTGAGATCCACAGTCGGGTAGCCGGCCAGGACGCCCGAGGTCATCGCTTCGCGGATGCCGGCGTCAACCGAGGGGATGTACTCCTTCGGGATGACGCCGCCGCTGATCTCGTCGTCGAACTCGTACCCTCCGCCGGGCCCGGTGGGCTCGAGCGTGAGGACCACATGGCCGTACTGGCCCTTGCCGCCGGTCTGGCGGACGTGACGGTGGTCGACCTTCTCCACCTTCTTGCGCACGGTCTCGCGGTACGCGACCTGAGGCTTGCCGACGTTGGCGTCCACGTTGAACTCACGGAGCATCCGGTCGACGAGGACCTCGAGATGGAGCTCGCCCATTCCGGAGATGACCGTCTGGCCGGTCTCCTCGTCGGACTTGACCCGGAAGGTCGGATCCTCCTCCGAAAGCGCGAAGAGGGCCTTCCCGAGCTTGTCCTGATCCACCTTGGTCTTCGGCTCGACCGCCACGTGGATGACCGGCTCGGGGAAGACGAGCGACTCGAGGACGACCGGATCGTTAGGGTCGCAGAGCGTGTCGCCGGTGGTGGTCTGCTTGAGCCCGACCACCGCCACGATGTCACCGGCGAAGACCGCGTCGAGGTCCTCGCGTGAGTTGGCGTGCATCTGGAGGATTCGCCCGATCCGCTCCTTGCGGTCCTTGGTGGAGTTCGCCACGCCGGAGCCCTTCGCCAGGGTTCCCGAGTAGACCCGGAGGTAGGTGAGCTTGCCCACGTAGGGGTCGGTCATGATCTTGAAAGCGAGCGCAGAGAAGGGGGCGTCGTCGTCGGCAGGGCGCTCGACGGTCACGCCCTCCTTCTTCGGGACGGTCCCGACCGCCGGTCGGATGTCGAGCGGGCTCGGGAGGTAGTCGACCACCGCGTCGAGGAGGGGCTGGACCCCCTTGTTCTTGAAGGCCGAGCCGCAGAGGACCGGAACCGCGTGGTTCCCGAGGGTGACCGTCCGCAACGCCCGGCGCAGATCGTCGGGGGTGATCTCCTCCTCGTCGCTCAGGTACTTCTCCATGATCGCGTCGTCGTGGTAGGAGACCACGTCGATGAGCTGGTGATGGGCCTCCTCGGCGACGGTCTTCATGTCGGCGGGGATGTCCTCTTCGGCCCACTCCTCGCCCATGCCGTCGTCCCAGACGAGTGCCCGCATCCGGACCAGGTCGACGACGCCGCGGAAGTTCCCCTCGGCACCGATCGGCAGCTGGACGACCGCCGGGGTCGCGTCGAGGCGGTTGCGGATCATCGAGATCGCCTGCTGGAAGTCCGCACCGACCCGGTCCATCTTGTTGATGAAGCAGATCCGCGGGACGCCGTACTTGTCCGCCTGCCGCCAGACGGTTTCGGTCTGGGGCTCGACACCCGCCACCGCGTCGAACACCGCGACGGCTCCGTCGAGGACGCGAAGGGAGCGCTCGACCTCGACCGTGAAGTCCACGTGGCCCGGCGTGTCGATGATGTTTACGATCGTGTCGCGCCAGTTGCAGGTGGTCGCCGCCGAGGTGATGGTGATACCACGCTCTTGCTCCTGGACCATCCAGTCCATGGTCGCGGCGCCCTCGTGGACCTCGCCGATCTTGTAGTTCTTGCCCGTGTAGTAGAGGATGCGCTCGGTCGTGGTGGTCTTGCCCGCGTCGATATGGGCCATGATCCCGATGTTGCGGGTATCGGCCAGGGAATGGTCGCGGATAGGGGAATCAGCCATGATCAATCAACTCTTCGGTTCATTCTCGTGAGGGGTTTAGCGCTGGTGCACGGGGCCGCTTTCGGCCGCTCCTACCAGCGGTAATGGGCGAAGGCCTTGTTCGACTCCGCCATCTTGTGGAGGTCCTCGCGACGCTTCGCCGCAGCCCCGATGCCGTTTGCGGCGTCGCGGATCTCGTTGGAGAGCCGCTCCGCCATCGTCTTCTCGCGGCGCTGCTGGGAGTAGCCCACCAGCCACCGGATCGACAGCGTCGTGGCCCGGCGGGGCCGGACTTCGACGGGGACCTGGTAGGTCGCGCCCCCGACCCGCCGGCTCCGGACCTCGAGCTCGGGACGGGTGTTCTCGACGGCCTTCTTCAGCACCGCCACCGGGTCGCCGCCGCTCTTGTCGGCGACGTCTTGAAGAGCGCCGTAGACGATGCGCTCGGCGAGGGTGCGCTTGCCCCGGCTGAGCACCCGGTTGACCACCTGGGTGACCAGCACCGAGTGGTACACCGGATCCGGCATCAGTTCGCGTCGTTCGGCGGGACCTTTGCGTGGCACGTCAGGACTCCTTCTTCGCGCCGTAGCGGCTGCGGGCCTGATTCCGCTCCCGCACCCCCGAAGCATCGAGGGTCCCGCGGATCACCTTGTAGCGCACTCCCGGGAGGTCCTTTACCCGGCCGCCGCGCACCAACACGATCGAGTGCTCCTGGAGGTTGTGCCCCTCCCCGGGGATGTAGGCAGTGACCTCGAGGCCGGAGGTCAGGCGCACTCTCGCCACCTTGCGCAGTGCGGAGTTCGGCTTCTTCGGGGTGTGGGTGTAGACACGCGTGCAGACGCCTCGGCGCTGGGGCGCACCCCGGAGCGCCGGCGTCTTCGACTTCGTCTGCTTGGTCGACCGCCCTTTGCGGACGAGCTGAGAAATCGTGGGCACGCGCTACCTCGAGACTGTGAACTTCAGGGAAACTGCGGGATCTGATGCCGTCGAGCACCGGGCCCCCCGAGCCGGCACGGCGCACCGCCAGGCGCGCGGCCGCAAGGGCAACAATGCTACGACATGGCCCATTGTACGGGCAAGAGCGCCCTGTCCGCGCACCGCGCCCCGCGTGGGGACCGACCCGGACGCCGCGACGCCGGGCCCGGGTCCTCAGGCGCCGGCTTCGAGCGAATCGTCGGGCGTGGGGGAGGCCTCGGACGTACCGCCGAAACCTGACGGCTCGCCGACCTCCTCGGTGCCCGGCACCGCGCCCAGCCAGCTCGCGTCGATGTCCGACCCGAAGCCCCCGAGGGAGGCGTCGCCGCCGGTGTCACGCAGCCAGGCGGCGAGGTCCTCGGTGCCCGCGTCCCCTTCGGACCCGAGCGCCCAGAACGGCAGTGCCTCTGCGCCCGGCATGTCGAGCTTGATGTCGCGGTAGCGCTCCATTCCCGAACCGGCCGGGATGAGCTTGCCGATGATGATGTTCTCCTTCAAGCCGAAGAGCTGATCGGATCGGCCCTCGATGGCCGCCTCGGTGAGCACCCTGGTCGTCTCCTGGAAGGACGCCGCGGACAGCCAGCTGTCCGTGGCGAGCGATGCCTTGGTGATCCCCATCAGCTCGGGGCGGCCCTCGGCCGGGCGTTTCCCGTCCTGGACCAGCTGGCGGTTGACCTCCGCGTAGGCGCGGCTGTCCACCCGCTCGCCGGGAAGGAAGCTGGCGTCCCCCGGCTCGGCGACGAGGACCCGGCGGAGCATCTGGCGGACGATGAGCTCGATGTGCTTGTCGTGGATGGACACACCTTGGTCGCGGTAGACCTTCTGGACTTCTTCGACCAGATACTGCTGGGTCTCGCGGATGCCCTTGACCTCGAGGAGCTCCTTCGGGTCCTTCGGGCCCTCGACCAGCGCGTCGCCGGCGTTGACCTCCTGGCCGTCGGTCACCTCGAGATGGGCGCGCTGGGCGACGAGCACGGTGTGCTCCTCCCCGGAGTCGGCCACCACCGTGATGTGCCGGCCCGACTCGTCCTCCGCCACCCGGGCCACGCCCGAGTGGCGGGCGAGCACCGCTGCGCCCTTCGGGGTGCGGGCCTCGAAGAGCTCGACCACGCGGGGAAGGCCGTGGGTGATGTCCTCGCCGACGATGCCGCCGGTGTGGAAGGTGCGCATGGTCAGCTGGGTGCCCGGCTCACCGATCGACTGAGCGGCGATGACCCCGACCGCCTCGCCGAGCTCGATGAGCCCGCCGGTGGCGAGCGACTGCCCGTAGCAGGCCGCGCAGATCCCCTGCTCGGCCTCGCAGGTGAGCACCGACCGCACCCGGATGCGATCGATCCCGGGGTCGTCGCGCAAGCGGCCGACCAGATCGTCGGTGAGGAGGGTGCCCGCCTCCAGCTTGGTGCCGTCGGAGAGGGTGACCGGCTCGGCGGTGATCCGGCCGTTCGCCCGGGTCTCCAAGTAGGAGCGGGCTCCCGCGCTGTCGGGCACCACACCTTCGATCCAGATGCCCCGGCTCGAGCCGCAGTCCTCCTCGCGGACGATCAGCTCCTGGGCCACGTCGACGAGGCGCCGGGTGAGATACCCGGAGTCGGCGGTCCGCAGGGCGGTATCGGCGAGCCCCTTGCGGGCGCCGTGGGTCGAGATGAAGTACTCGAGGACGGACAGGCCCTCACGGAAGGAGGACTTGATCGGCCGTGGGATCATCTCGCCCCGCGGGTTGGACACGAGGCCCTTCATGCCGGCGATCTGGCGGATCTGCTGGCTGTTCCCTCGGGCACCCGAGTCGACCATCATGTCGAGCGGGTTGAAGGCGATGGTCGAAAGGGACTGCTCCATGGCCTTCCCGACCTCGGAGTTGGCCGAGGTCCAGATCTCGATCTCCTTCTGACGCCGCTCGTCGTCGGTGATGATGCCGCGCTTGAACTGTGACTCGGCCTTCTCGGCCTCCTTCTCGTAGCGGTCGAGGATGCTCTGCTTCTCCGACGGCGTGCGCACATCGTTGATCGAGATGGTCAGCCCCGACTGGGCCGCATAGCGGAACCCGAGATCCTTGATCCGGTCGAGACTGGCCGCGACCTCGTGCTTCGGGAAGTTGGCCGCCACCTCTTCGACGATGGTGCCGATGGCGGTGTCGCGCTTGCCCACGATGTCGTTGATGTAGCGGTACCCGTCGGGCAGCGCCATGTTGAAGAAGAGGCGCCCCGGCGTGGTCTCGATCGCAACAGCCGGCTCCGAGAAGTCGTCCTCGTCCTCGGCACCGCCCGGCGTCGAACCGTTGGTGGAGGGCGCCTCGGAACCGTTGGCCGCGGCGACCGACCGGGCGAGCGGGGAACCCTCCTCGGGGCGGACCATGATGCGGGCGTGGAGATCCACGTCCCCCGCGTCGAAGGCCCGCTCGACCTCGTAGCCGTGGCGGAAGACGCGTCCTTCGCCCTTGGCGCCGTCCACGATCAGGGTGAGGTAGTAGATGCCGAAGACCATGTCCTGGGTGGGCACGGTGATCGGGCGGCCGGTCGCCGGCGAGAGGATGTTGTTGGCCGAGAGCATCAGCACCCGGGCCTCGGCCTGCGCCTCGGCGGACAGCGGCAGATGGACGGCCATCTGGTCGCCGTCGAAGTCGGCGTTGAACGCGGTGCAGACGAGCGGGTGCACCTGGATCGCCTTGCCCTCGACCAGGACCGGCTCGAAGGCCTGGATGCCGAGACGGTGCAGAGTGGGCGCACGGTTCAAGAGGACCGGGTGCTCCTTGATCACACCTTCGAGCACGTCCCACACCTGGGGACGGCGCCGCTCGACCATCCGCTTGGCCGACTTGATGTTCTGGGCGTACTCGGCGTCGACCAGCCGCTTCATCACGAAGGGCTTGAAGAGCTCGAGGGCCATCAGCTTCGGCAGCCCGCACTGGTGGAGCTCGAGGGTCGGGCCGATGACGATGACCGAGCGACCCGAGTAGTCGACTCGCTTGCCGAGCAGGTTCTGGCGGAACCGGCCCTGCTTGCCCTTCAGCATGTCCGAGAGGCTCTTCAGCGGACGGTTGCCCGGACCGGTCACCGGCCGGCCGCGTCGCCCGTTGTCGAACAGGGCGTCCACCGCCTCTTGGAGCATGCGCTTCTCGTTGTTGATGATGATCTCGGGTGCGCCGAGGTCGAGCAGCCTCTTCAGCCGGTTGTTCCGGTTGATGACCCGGCGGTAGAGGTCGTTCAGATCGGAGGTCGCGAAGCGGCCGCCGTCGAGCTGCACCATCGGCCGGAGGTCGGGCGGGATGACCGGCACCGAGTCGAGGATCATCGCCCTCGGGTCGTTGATCCGGCGACCGTTCTCGTCGCGCCGGTTGAACGCCGTCACGATCTTGAGCCGCTTGATGACCTTCTGGCGGCGCTGGGCCGAGAGGGGCTTGCGACCGTCGGTGGCGTCGATCATCTCGCGGAGCTTCTGCTCCTCGGCGTCGAGGTCGATGCGGTCGATGAGACGCGAAATCGTCTCCGCGCCCATCCCGCCCTCGAAGTACTCCTCGTAGCGGATCCGCAGCTCGCGCCAGAGCAGCTCGTCCTCGAGGATCTTGCGCGAATGGAGGCTCTTGAACTCGTCGAAAGAGCGCTGGGCCAGCTCGATCTCGCCTTGGAAGCGCTCGCGCACCCCGGCGATCTCCTTCTCGACGTTGCGCTGGCGGGCCTTGACCTCGGCGTCCTTCGCGCCGGACTTCTCGAGATCGGCGAGCTCGGCCTCCAGGGCCTTGAACCGGCGGTCGATCTCGAGATCCCGCTTCTTCTCGATGTCGGCGATCTCGATCCCGAGCTCCGCCTCGAGGTCGGGCAGGTCCTCGTGGCGCTTGGCTTCGTCGACCCAGGTGACCAGGTTGGCGGCGAAGTAGATGACCTTCTCGAGCTGCTTGGCCTTGAGCTCCTCACGGGCCTCGGTGCCCATGAGGAGATAGGCGAGCCAGCTGCGCGTGCCGCGCAGGTACCAGATGTGGACGACCGGTGCAGCGAGCTCGATGTGGCCCATCCGCTCGCGACGCACCTTGGAGCGGGTGACTTCGACGCCGCAGCGCTCACAGATGATCCCGCGGAAGCGCACCCGCTTGTACTTACCGCAGTAGCACTCCCAGTCCTTGGTCGGACCGAAGATCTTCTCGCAGAAGAGACCGTCCTTCTCGGGCCGCAACGTCCGGTAGTTGATGGTCTCGGGCTTCTTCACCTCGCCGTTTGACCACCCCCGGATCGAATCCGCGGTCGCGAGGCCGATCCTCAATTGATCGAAGTCGTTGACGTCGAGCATCAAAATCCCCTTTCCGCCGCGCGCCGTGCATCCTCTTCGTCCGACCCCCGTTCGGGCCGGCTGATGTCGATGCCGAGCTCCTCGGCCGTGCGGAACACGTCCTCGTCGAGCTCCCGCATCTCGATCTCCTCTCCGCCCGGCGCGAGCACCTCGACGTCGAGACAGAGCGACTGCATTTCCTTGATGAGCACCTTGAAGCTCTCCGGAATCCCCGGCTCGGGGATGTTCTCGCCCTTCACGATCGCCTCGTAGACCTTCACCCGGCCGAGGACGTCGTCGGACTTGATCGTGAGCAGCTCCTGGAGCGCGTAGGCCGCGCCGAAGGCCTCGAGCGCCCAGACCTCCATCTCGCCGAAGCGCTGACCGCCGAACTGGGCCTTCCCACCGAGCGGCTGCTGGGTGATCATCGAGTACGGACCGGTCGAGCGCGCGTGGATCTTGTCGTCCACCAGGTGGTGGAGCTTCAGGATGTACACGTAGCCGACCGAGATCGGATTGTCGTAGGCCTCACCGGTCCGGCCGTTGTAGAGGACCGACTTCCCCTCGTCGGAGACCTGCACGGTCCCGTCGACCCCGTCGGGATTGAGGTTGCGGAAGATCTCCTGGATCGTCGGGTGCCGGCCGGCGTCGTCCTCCTCGTCCCAGTGGGCGCCGTCGAAGACCGGGGTCGACACCCACACGGCCGGATCGGTCCGGGGCCGGGTCTTCGTCTCGGTGCCGCGCTCGGGAGTCGTGCGCGAACTCGCCCGCGCCCTCCCAGCCCCAGCGCGCCGCGTAGCCGAGGTGGGACTCGAGCACCTGTCCGACATTCATCCGGCTCGGCACGCCGAGCGGGTTCAAGATGATGTCGACCGGGGTGCCGTCGGCCTGGAACGGCATGTCCTCGACCGGCAGGATCTTCGAGATGACGCCCTTGTTGCCGTGGCGACCGGCCAGCTTGTCGCCCTCGGAGATCTTGCGCTTCTGCGCGACGTAGACCCGCACCAGCTGCTCGACGCCCGGCGGCAGCTCGTGGGCGTCGTCGCGGGAGAACACCCGCACGTCGATCACCGTCCCCTGCTCACCGTGGGGCACCTTCAGCGAGGTGTCGCGCACCTCACGGGCCTTCTCGCCGAAGATGGCCCTGAGCAGGCGCTCCTCGGGGGTCTGCTCGGTCTCCCCCTTCGGGGTGACCTTGCCGACCAGGACGTCGCCCGGGCCCGACCTCGGCGCCGATCCGGATGATCCCCCGCTCGTCGAGATCCGCGAGGATCTCCTCGGAGAGATTGGGGATGTCCCGGGTGATCTCCTCGGCGCCGAGCTTGGTGTCACGCGCGTCGACCTCGTGCTCCTCGATGTGGATGGAGGTGAGCACGTCGTCCTTCACCAGACGCTCGGAGAGGATGATCGCGTCCTCGTAGTTGTAGCCCTCCCAGGGCATGAACGCGACCAGAAGGTTCTTGCCGAGGGCGAGCTCGCCGTTGTGGGTGGCCGGACCGTCCGCGAGCACGTCGTCGGACGCCGACCTTCTGCCCCTCCTCGACGATCGCCTTCTGGTTGATCGCGGTGTTCTGGTTGGAGCGGCGGAACTTGGCCAGCCGGTAGATCTTCTTGCCGAGCACCGCACCGGCGCCGTCCTTCGCGCCGGCCTTGTACTCGACGGTGATCTGGTCGCCGGAGACGTCGATCACCGTGCCCTCGCCCTCGGCGAGCACCACGTCGCCGGCGTCGCGGGCAGCGCGGGCTTCGACGCCGGTCCCGATGTAGGGCGCCTCGGGGACCACGAGCGGCACCGCCTGCTTCTGCATGTTCGCCCCCATGAGCGCGCGGTTGGCGTCGTCGTGCTCGACGAAGGGGATCAGCGCGGTCGACACCGAGACGATCTGCTTCGGCGAGACGTCCATCAGGTCGACCTCGGCGGGAGAGACGAAGTCGATCTCGGACGTCGTGCCGTACGAGGTGGTGGCCGCGCCGACCCGCACCCCGGTCCCCTGCGGGACCGCGACGGACGAGGACCTTCTCCTCGGTGAAGCGGCCCGAGTCGTCGAGCGCCGCCGACGCCTGGGCGATGACGTGCTCCTCCTCCTCGTCGGCGGCGAGGTAGACGATCTGGTCGGTGACCACGCCGTCGACCACTTTGCGGTAGGGGGTCTCGATGAAGCCGTACTCGTTCACCCGTGCGTAGGTCGCGAGCGACCCGATCAGGCCGATGTTCGGACCTTCGGGCGTCTCGATCGGGCACATCCGCCCGTAGTGGGAGGTGTGCACGTCACGGACCTCGAATCCGGCGCGCTCGCGGGAGAGGCCGCCCGGACCGAGCGCGGAGAGCCGCCGCTTGTGGGCGAGGCCCGAGAGCGGGTTGTTCTGGTCCATGAACTGGCTCAGCTGGCTCGTCCCGAAGAACTCCTTCACCGCGGCGACGACCGGCCGGATGTTGATCAGGGTCTGCGGGGTGATCGCCTCGACGTCCTGGGTGGTCATCCGCTCGCGGACCACCCGCTCCATGCGCGAGAGGCCCGACCCGGACCTGGTTCTGGATGAGCTCGCCGACCGAGCGGATCCGCCGGTTGGCGAAGTGGTCCTGATCGTCGATGCGGTAGGTCGACTCACCGTCGGCCATGTGCTTTGCCAGGTGCAGCATGTAGGTCGAGGCGGCCAGGATCTCCGAGGGGCTGAGCACGCCCTGGGTCGGCGAAGGCCGCTCGAGGTCGATCTTCAACAGCTCCGAGATCGCGCTCGATCTCCGGCCCGAGCTTGCGGTTGAGCTTGTAGCGACCGACCCGGGTGAGGTCGTAGCGCTTCGGGTTGAAGAAGGCGTTCTCGAAGTACTGGCGCGCGGCCTCGACCGACAGCGGCTCGCCCGGACGGGCCCGCTTGTAGATCTCGAGGAGCGCCTCCTCGCGGTTGGGCGCGAGGTTCTGCTCCTTCTCCCACTGACCCTCGAGGAAGTCGAAGTGGCGGACGAAGCGCTCGAGGAAGGCCTGGTCCTCGTAGCCGAGCGCTCGGAGCAGGACGAAGAGCGAGAGTCGCCGCTTGCGCGCGACGCGGCATCCCGCGGTCACGTCCTTCGAGGGCTTGGCCTCGACGTCGAACTCGATCCACTCCCCCCGGTAGGGGTGGATGGTGCCGGTGAACACGGTCTTCGCGTCACGACCCGGCTGGAAGATGACGCCGGGAGAGCGCACCAGCTGGCTGACCACCACCCGCTCGGTCCCGTTGACGATGAAGGTGCCCTTGTCGGTCATCACCGGGAAGTCCCCCATGAAGACCGTCTGCTCCTTGATCTCGCCGGTCCCCGCGTTCATGAACCTCGCCCGCACGAAGACCGGCGCGGCGTAGGTCATGTCCTTTTCCTTGCACTCCTCCACCGAGAACTTGGGCGGCGGCCGGAGGTCGGGGTCCGCCGGATCGAACTCGAGTTCGAGGCTCAGCTGCCCGGTGAAGTCCTCGATCGGGCTGATGTCGTTGAAGGTCTCCGCCAGTCCACGGTCGAGGAACCAGTGGAACGAGTCCCGCTGGATCGCCACCAGGTCCGGTAGCGGGAGGGCCTCGTCGATGTTGGCAAACGAAAATCGTGCCGGGCTGTTGGACCGTGGGGGCAACGGCCTACTCCTCCCAGTTGCGTGGCGGATGGGGCAAGGACGGGGTACTGCGATGCTGCGCTACTGCTCGAAGCCGCATTTCTCTGCGGGTTCCGGGGGTCGACGGCTGCCACCGGAGCGGTCGGGGGGGTGCCAGGGCGCGCGTCAGCCAGCCCAAACACACAAGAAGGCGTCAGGAACAGGCACGGCAACCAGTGATCATAACTGGAAGCGCAACAATCCACAACCCGCGAACGAACGAAGCCGTCCAGGCCCCTCACACAGTAGGGAACCGGCTGCCCCCCGTCAAGGATGGCGGCACCGGCCCGGCCCTGGTCGGGAAGCCAGGATGCCGCTCCGACGGAGGCCGGCCCGGCCGGCGAGGCGGCCCAGGAGCGCGGCGGGCTACTTGAGCTCGACCGTCGCCCCTGCGCCCTCGAGCTGTGCCTTCGCCTTCTCGGCGTCCTCCTTGTTGGCGTGCTCGAGGACCGGCTTCGGCGCACCGTCGACGAGATCCTTGGCCTCTTTCAGGCCGAGGCTGGTCAGCGCCCGGACCTCTTTGATGACCTGGATCTTCTTGTCACCGGCCGCAGTGAGGATGACGTCGTACTCGCTCTTCTCCTCCTCGCCGCCTCCCTCCGCGGCGCCGCCGGCTGCCGGCGCCGCAGCGGCCACTGCGACCGGCGCGGCCGCGGTCACGCCGAAGCGCTCCTCGAACTCCTTCAAGAGCTCGCTGAGCTCGAGGACGGACAGCTCGGAGATGCCGTCCAGGATCTGGTCCTTGGTCAGGGTGCCTGCCATCGTGGTTGCTCCTTGTTTCTCGTGGTGATCGTCGATCTCGTCGATCTCGTCTCGGGTCCGGTCAGCTCTCGCCGCCGGACTCGTCGCCCTCGGAGGGCGAACCGTTCGCCTCGCCCTCCGTGGACGCCGGCTGACTCCCCGGTCGCCCCCGCGGCGGTCGCCCCCTCGGCGGTGTCGGCCTCGAGGGTGTCGGTGGTGCCACCACCCTCGGCCCGGCGCTGGTCGACCAGCGCGGCGAGGCCGTAGGCGAGCCCTCGAGGCACCGCCTGGATGAGCGAGGCCAGCTGCTGGAGGGGCGCCGAGAGGGCACCGGCGAACTGCGCGAGAAGGGCGTCGCGTGAAGGAAGCGAGGCGAGCGTCTGCACGTCGGAAGCCGACAGCAGTTCGCTCCCCACGATCCCGCCCTTTAACACCAGGTGGGGGTTGGCCTGTGAGAAGTCGCGGAGCGCCTTCGCGACGGCGCTCACGTCGCCCTGCACGAACGCGATCGCGGTCGGGCCGGTGAGGAGGTCGAGGACACCCGCCTGGGGCCCGTCCGCGATCGCGAGACGGACCAGGGTGTTCTTGTAGATCTTGTAATCACCGCCGGCCGCGGTGAGCTCGCGGCGGAGCTCGGCCAGCTCGGCGACGGTGAGCCCGCGGTACTCGGTCAGCACTGCACCGGTGGACGCAGCCAGCCGGTCGCGCACCTCGTCCACGACGGCGACCTTCTCGGGCCTCGGGTTGTCCATGGTCCCTCCACCGAGCCCACGCGCTCAGGTTCGGGCCGCAGACACCGGCGGACGGTGTCGGTCGGGCATCTCGTGCCCGACTCTGAAACGCCTCATCAGGCGGACCCTCGGGTCCCTTCGGTACCGGGAGACCGGTACACCGGAGGTCTACGGCAGTTCTGTCGATCTGGAAAGGCGACACTCTAGCCCATCCGCCCCGGCCCACCGACGGCGGTCCGGCCGAGGAGTGTCGTCAGCGTGCTCAGGCGCTCGCGGCGAGCTCCTCCTCGCCCCGGCGCGCGAGCTGCGGGTCGATGCGGACGCCGGGC
The DNA here is from genome assembly GCA_963784155.1 of uncultured Acidimicrobiaceae bacterium. GTDB lineage: Bacteria > Actinomycetota > Acidimicrobiia > Acidimicrobiales > RAAP-2 > Bog-756. Next base: position 679,158 of record CAWAQF010000005.1, on the reverse strand, counting down.
CCCATGGTGGACGAGACCGTCACCCCCTTGACGTAGCGGCCCTTGGACGAGGCGGGCTTCGCGCGGTGGAGCTCCTCCATCACCGCGTGCAGGTTCTCGAGGAGCTGGGCCCGGTCGAAGGACGCCTTCCCGATGCGCAAGTGGACGTTGCCCACCTTGTCGGTCCGGTACTCGACCCGGCCGCCCTTGAACTCGATCACCGTGCGCTCGACGTCCTCGGTCACCGTGCCCGTCTTCGGGTTGGGCATGAGGCCGCGGGGTCCGAGCACCCGACCGAGGGTCCCCACCTGACCCATGAGGTCGGGGGTCGCGATGGCGATGTCGAAATCGAGGAAGCCCTCGTTGGCGATGCGAGCCACCAGGTCGTCGGCGCCGACCACGTCCGCTCCGGCCGAGCGGGCCTCCGCCGCCTTCTCGCCCGCGGCGAACACGGCGACCCGGGTGCTCCGCCCGGTTCCGGCCGGAAGCGAGAGCGTCCCTCGGACGATCTGGTCGGCCTTGCGCGGGTCGACCCCGAGGCGCACCGCGAGCTCGATCGTCTCGTCGAACCCGGCCTTGGCGGACGACTTGACCAGGTCGATCGCCTCGGCTGGCGCGTAGTGGTGCTGGCGGTCGAACTCGGCGATGCTCGACGTGTACTTCTTTCCCCTGGACACCTGTGTCCTCCTTCTCGAGCGTCCGCGGGCCTCAGCCGGCGACCGCGATCCCCATCGAGCGCGCGGTACCCGCCACCTGGCGCTTGGCCGATTCGATATCGGACGTATTGAGGTCGGGCATCTTGATCGTCGCGATCTCCTCGACCTGTCGGTCGGTCACCGTCCCGACCTGCTCCCGCCCTGTCGTCGACGCACCCTTGTCGAGCCCTGCCGCCTGCCGGAGCAACACCGGGGTCGGCGGCGTCTTCAGGATGAAGGAGAACGTGCGGTCCTCGTAGATCGAGATCTCGACCGGGATGATCGAGCCCCTTTGGTTCTCGGTCGCCGCGTTGTACTGCTTGCAGAACTCCATCGTCTGGACCCCGTGCGGGCCGAGCGCGGTGCCGACGGGCGGTGCGGGAGTCGCACCCCCGGCCGGGAGCTGGATCTTCACGACCGCGAGGACGCGTTTCTTCGGTGGCATCGGTGGGTCTCCTTACCCGCTCGTCGCGCCGTAGAGCTTCGCGACCTGGCTGAACTCGAGCTCGACCGGCGTTTCGCGGCCGAAGATGTTGACCAGGACCTTGAGCTTGAGCTGGTCCTCGTTGATCTCGGCGATCTGGCCCGAGAAGTCTGCGAAGGGGCCTTCTTGACCCGCACCGTCTCGCCGACCTCGTGCTCGAGCCGGGGCCGGGTGCGCTTCGACGGGGCCTCGCCTCCTTCGATCTTGACCTGGAGGATGCCTTCGACCTCGCGCCGGGAGAGCGGGGTGGGCTTGGTGCCGGGGCCCACGAACCCCGTGACGCCCGGCGTGTTCCGGATCACCGACCAGCTGTCGTCGTCGAGCTCGCACCGGCACAGCAGGTAGCCCGGAAAGACCTTCTTCTGGACCACCACTTTCTTGCCGTTCTTGAATTCGACCACGTCCTCCATGGGGATCACGACCTCGTAGATGCGATCCTCCATGTTCATCGACGCGGTACGGCTGTGGAGGTTGGACTTCACCTTGTTCTCGTAGCCCGCGTAGGTGTGGACCACGTACCAGCGGCCCGGGCGGTCGTACGGACTGACGACGTAGGGCTCTTCCTCCTCGTCGAGCTCGGCGTCCTCCACCTCGGCGGTGGCGTCGACGGTGACAGAAGCGACGGCCTCTTCCTCCGATTCCGCGTCCTCCGACTCCGCCTCGGCGACCGCGAAGGGGTCGGCAGCGGGCGGGTCCGGGGCCGCCGGTTCGTCGGCGACCGCGAAGGGGTCGGCGGTGGGTCCGTCCGCCGGGACCGGGGGGGCCTCAGCGGACGCGACCGAGGACTCCGAGCCCGGCGCCGGGGAATCGCCGCCGCCCAGTGGTGAATTGGTGTCGTCGTGGGTCACTGTCATGCCGATCACGTATTGAAGAGCCAGAGCACGCCTTTGGCGAAGGCGTAGTTGAGGACGAAGATCAAGACCATCAAGCTCAGGAGGGTGACCAGGGTCACGGTCGTGTAGTTGACGACTTCGGACCGGTTCGGCCAGGCCACCTGACGGAGCTCCGAGCGTACCTCGCGCATGAACTGGCCGATACGGAACGGCTCGCGCTTGGCCGGCCGCCGGGTCGGCTGCTGGGCTCGTTTCGGCGGAGCCTCCCCCTCGGGGTCCTGGCCCTGCCGCTGCATCATTCGCTTGGTTTCTCGGTTCACGTGCCGTGTCCTTCGACCGTCGTCACCCGGGGTCCTTCGACCGCTGTCACCTTGGAGAGCAGGGCAGGAGGGACTCGAACCCCCAACCTTCGGTTTTGGAGACCGGTGCTCTACCGGTTGAGCTACTGCCCTCTGTCGATCACCATGCCGCGAGCGCCAAACCGATCGCAGGGGCGGCCCTTCAGGCTACCACCGGTGCCATCGGGGGACCCAGGCCGGCCGGCGCTCCGCCCCATCGGTCGGCAGCCGTTCCCGAGGCAGGTCCCGCTCCGAGCCGGAGGGTCAGCGGGTCTCCTTGTGGAGCGTGTGCTGGCGGTCCCAGCGGCAGAACTTCTTCATCTCGATCCGCTCGCGGTCGTTCAGCTTGTTCTTCATGGTGATGTAATTCCGCCGCTTGCACACCTCGCACGCCAGAGTCACCTGCACTCGCTTCTCGTTCTTCGCCATGGTGGCTCCTCGCTTCCTCCACGCCCCCGAAGGGACGCACCTCCTCGGTCGTTTCCGATCCTCTTCTCGATTGTCGCGCCGTCGGTGCGACTGGTAGCGGCGGCCGGACTCGAACCGGCGACCCCACGATTATGAGCCGTGTGCTCTGACCAACTGAGCTACGCCGCCTTGGGTGAGCCCCCTGTCGGAATCGAACCGACGACACCAGCCTTACCATGGCTGTGCTCTGCCGACTGAGCTAAGGGGGCAGTGCGGCTCGAGGGAGCAGCAGACCCACGATCATAGCCAACCGCAGGTCGGACGAGCCTCGGCAGGGCCGGTGGTTACCATCGTCCGATGCACGTCCGTCTTGCGAGGTCGGGCGACGCCGAGGCGATCCGTTCCGTCTACAACGCCGAGGTCGTCGGATCGACCGCGACCTTCGACCTGGTGCCGCGCACACTCGACGAGCAGGTCCTCTGGCTCGCCGACCACCGCGGCCCCTACCCCGCCCTCGTCGCCGAGGACGACTCGGGGGTGCTCCTCGGGTTCGGGTCGCTCTCCGCCTACCGTGACCGACCCTCGTACTCGACGACGGTCGAGGACTCGGTCTACGTGCGACGCGTCCCACCGCGGGAAGGGGGTCGGCCGCGCGCTCCTCGCAGAGCTGGTGGGCCTGGCCGGCCAGCACGGGTTCCACTCGGTCATCGCCCGCATCGGCGGGGAGAACGTCGCCTCGATCCGGCTCCACGAGGACTGCGGGTTCCGTCTGTTGGGCGTCGAGCGGGAGGTCGGCCGGAAGTTCAACCGCTGGCTCGACGTCTCGGTCCTCCAGCGGATGCTCTGACACCGGAGGCGCAGTCACGCCGGCTCCCGACGGTCAGCCGGCCTCCGCGGCGACCGCCGGCGCCATCCACCCGGTGCCGACCCGGTCGGGGCCCGGGCGTTCCCACGTCGCAAGCGGGACCGTCATCACCACGAGGATGCCGAGCAGGGTGAGGACGATCAGAAGCGGATCACCGGTGAGCAGGCTCGACACCAGTTTCGTGGCACCGGGCAATTCGATGAACGCGGTCACCATCGAGAGCCCGATGATCAGCGAGCGCAGGCGGCCGACGGCCACCGGGGCGAGGAGGATCAGTCCCCACGAGAGGTACCACGGCTGCAGCACCGGACCGAGGACGACGAAGAAGAGCAGCGTGGCGCCCAACGCCTTGAGCGTCCCGACGCGGTCGCTGTTGAGGATCATCCAGAGCCCGACGGCGGCCGCGACGAGGAGGCCGAGGAAGCGGGTCGCCGTCAGCACGCCGGCGAAGCCGACCCCGAGGTGCGCGAAATGGGCGAGGCCCGAGAAGAGCACCGCGAGCGAGGTGGTCGGCGCGGTCCACGACCGGACCGCCCCCGGCGTCCCGAGGATGGTCACCCACCCCCAGCCGAGCCCGCTCACGTAGGAGAAAAAGCCGAGGATCCCTCCTCCGATCAGCCCTGCGGTGAGCATCGGACGGATCCGGTCGCGCAGGGGTGCCTGCGATCCGAGCCAACTCCACCCGACGTAGAGGATGCCGAGCGCGGCGGGAGCCTTGATCGCGGTGGCCAACGCGCACAGCACGATCCCGAGCACGGGCCGCTTCTCCTTCGCAGCGGTGAGGCCCGCGATCAGCAGCCCGAGCATGAGCGCGTCGTTGTGCGCACCTCCGATCAAGTGGAAGATCGTCACCGGGTTGAGCACCATCAAGGTGAAGAGCTCCGCGCCGTCGCGGTGGTAGAGCCGTGCCAGCCGCGGCACGCAGAACGCCATCATCACCACCCCTGCGAAGGCGAGAAGACGCAACAGCACGATCGTGGCGAGCTCGTTGTGGAAGGTGATCTGTGCGAAGAAGCCGTCGAGCTGGAGGAAGAGCGGTCCATACGGCGCCGGCGCATTGCCCCACAGTGGGTCCACCGGGTTGGTGTAGGAGTTGTTCCCGAGCTGGAACGGCCCGTAGAGGTAAGGGTTCATGTGGTGGCTGACCATCTCGCCCTGTGCCGCGTACGAGTAGACGTCGCGGCTGAACAGGGGCGCGATCACGAGCATCGGGAGCGACCAGAGCGCGAAGACCCACATCATCCGCTTGAACGGGACGCCGGGACAACGCGAGTAGAGACGGGTCATTCCCCACCACACCCTCATGAACAAGAAGAGCCCGCCGTAGACCGCCGCAAGGGTGAAGTAGAGGCCCCACTGGCTGCCCGCCTGGGTGGAGGGTTCGCCGAAGAACCAGACGCCGGGCATCTCGAGCTTGAACGGCGAGCTCGGCAGCGACGCACCGATGCTCACCGCAAGGACCGCCGCGAATCCGAGCAGCGCCGGGCGGAGCACCAGTCCTCGTGGCTGTCCGAGCGCGGCACGATCGGACGGCCGGTCACCGTCGAGACCGATGGTCTCGCCGAGCCGGTCGCGCAGCGATCCGATCAGTGCAGCGACGGCCCGGAGTGCGGATTCGCTGAGCGACCACCAGGTCGACCTCGTCGGAATCGAACCTGCACGCACCTCGACGTCCGCGCTCGTCGACTCGGCCGTGTACTCCGATGACATGGAGGGTGGGGGCTTCTCCTCGGTCGAACCGCTGAGGTGGTCAGTCGGTCCCTGTTGGCTGCGGCGGAAGCGGTTCCGTCGCCCTGTGCGTCACCTGCGTGCCCCGACAGGCTCCTCCGGACCCGGTTGAGCCATGACCGCAATCATTCCGTAACGTCATTGTAACCGTGCGACTCATGCGATCAAGGCTCGCCCGGACGCTCCGCTCGAGTGGAGCGGCGACCCGGAGCCGATGGGTGCGACAGGGCGGGAGGTGGCACCGCCCCGACCGGGCCCTGCCCACGGCCCGATCGGGGCGGCACACAGTGCCGGCTGGGACCCGGATCCCGGCAGAGGTTGCGTCCACCCGGATCGCGGATCACCGCCGGATGATCGGCGCCCCCGTCCCTTGCCGGGTCGGCACCCTGCCGGCCCGTCCGGCGGCCCTCCGGTGCGATCGACCCACGCCACCTGTACACGCTGGTCGCATCCGTTGGCCCCCGGTCTCTCGGTTCCCACCAAACAGTTGACGGCCTCCGGGACCGGCACGGCCGTTCCCGTCATGCAGACCGTCAAAATCTCTTCCCCGGACGGTAGCCCGATCGCACCCGGCAAGGTCAATGCCCGTGGCCTGGATCGTCAGGATTGAGTACGTGGAATTGCGAAAGACCGCCCGGCGGAGCGGTCAACCCCCTTTGCTACCCTGAGCGACAGCGGACCGAAACGAGGGGTACGAGCGGCACGCCTCTCCCCGACGGAAAGCGGTGCACGCCATCGGCGGCCTGGCCCGACGTGACATCAGCAGCCTCACCGAGACCAGCGGTGCCGTGGCATCCCTCAACGATGCGGCGGCCCTCCGATCGGCCGTTCCCGGACTGGTCGCGCAGCTGGTACCCGGCGTGCGTGCGGTGTGGAACGAGATCGACCTCGCAGAAGGTCGCAACGACATCGTTTCCAGCACGCCGATCGACCTGTGGCCGGATTCCGGAGCCGATCTCGTCCGCAATCTCGGCCAACATCCGATCTTTTGCCACTACCGGCGAACCGGTGACGGCCAACCGCATGCCATCTCCGACCTCGCCTCCGCGGCCGAGTTCCGCCGCACCGATCTCTACAGGGACGTCTACCGACGGATCGGTCTCGAGGATCAACTCGCCACCACGATCTTCCACGGCGACCGGCTGGTCGAACTCACCGTCGACCGCGACCGCTGGGGATTCGCCGAGCGGGACCGGCTCGTGCTCTCGGCCCTCCGGCCGTTGCTCGCGACCAAGTACGCAGCCTTGCGGAACCAAGCTCGCCTGGTCCGGCTGCTCGAGGCCCGCGAAGCCGCCGCCGCGCCGGTGACCGAAGGGGTCCTCGTGGTCGCGGCACCCGATCGGATCGAGGATGCCTCTCCTGCGGGCCTCGCGATCGTGCGACGCTGGTTCCCACGATGTGCCGCGGTGCTGCCTCCACCGCTGGCGGATTGGTACGCGGGGCAGCAAAACGGTGCGCGCGCGGTCCGGCCCACCTTGGTCATCGAGCACCCGGTGAGAGGCCGCCTGGCCTCGCGCCTCCTCGACGGCCGCACCGATGTGATCGTGCTGCGCGAACGAACCGCGCGCACTGCCGCCGAGCTCGGCGACCGTTGGGGACTCTCCCCACGGCAGGCCGCGGTGATCGAGCTCGCGGTGGCCGGCACGCCGAACGCCGAGATCGCCGGCAAGCTCGGTATCTCGAGCCGCACCGTCGAGAAGCACCTCGAGCACGCCTACGAGCGCCTGGGGGTCGCGAGCCGAGGGGCTGCGGCAGCATTGGTCGGTCACCTCGACATCGGCTGACCCAGCGCGGGCGCGGTCGTGCCGCGAAGCGCACGGACCCGCCCCCCACGGGTCGCTGTCGCTGGTGGGCCGGGAAGGATTCGAACCTTCGAAGGCAGAACCGGCAGATTTACAGTCTGCTCCCTTTGGCCGCTCGGGCACCGACCCGCAGGGCGGAAGGATATCTCCTGGTGGAGCGCTACTGTTTCGAAATGCCCACCTTCGACGTCGTCTCCGAGGTCGACATGCAAGAAGTCCGAAACGCGGTCGACCAGACCAACCGGGAAGCCGCGACCCGCTTCGACTTCAAGGGCACGGACTCGTCCGTCGAGTTCTCCGACAAGGAGCTCCTGCTCTCGTCTTCGACCGAAGACCGCCTCCGCGCCCTGTTCCAGGTCCTCCAAGAGAAGCTGGTCCGGCGAGAGGTCTCCCTGAAGGCTTTCGACGTCGGCAAGATCGAGGAGGCCTCCCGGGGCGCCGCCCGTCAGCGGCTCGGCGTCCGCGCGGGCATCTCGTCCGACCACGCGAAGAAGATCAACAAGTTCATCAAGGACCTCGGGCTCAAAGGGGTGAGCTCACAGACACAGGGGGATCAGCTCCGGGTCAGCGGGAAGAAGCGGGACGACCTGCAATCGGTCATCTCCTCGTGCAAGGCGGAGGATTTCGGGATCCCTTTGCAGTTCACCAACTTCCGCGACTGAAACGCCGGCCGCCGTCGGACCGCTCCGGCTGCGCCCGGGTCGGCTCAGCCTGACCGACTGCGCGCTGCTCGCCAGAGCGAGATCGACAGAAGTGTGACGACCGCGAGTGGCACGAGCGCCGCTGCCACGGTTCGCAAGGCCGGATCCCGGCAGACCAGCGCGATCAGCCCGAGGACCACGAGGACACCGACGAAGAGCTCGGGCGTATCGCCGACGAGGAACTCCCACCAGAACCGCCCGAGGGTCCGGAGCGCGCCGTCCGGCCCAGGACCGTCGGAGCTTCGAGGTCGACTCAGCCACCCTGGCCACCCGCCGCGGCAACGACCGGAGCGGGCCGGCCGGCCGCGGCGTGCTTGAGTACGGCCGCCGTCGCCCACGCGGCGAGCCCGTAGATGCCCACCAGAACCGGGATCGCGAGATCGGAGCCGGGCCAGTGCACACCCACGCCTTCGCCGGACCAGAACGAACCGAAGCTGACCAGCATCAGACCGACCGCCATCTTCATCGCGTTCTCGGGGACCGAGGAGAGCTGTCGCGCCACTACAAGTCCCACCAGCGAAACGACCACCACTGCGGCCGCGGCCGCGGCCGCGGCGAGCCCGAGATGACGCGAGGTCGAGCCGAGGGTCAGGACCACCACGACCACCTCCAGCCCTTCGAGGAACACTCCTTTGAAGGCGACGACAAACCCCGCCGAGTCGCGCCCCATTCGGTCCGATCGCGTCGAGGACAGCTCGGCGACCTGTTCCTCGAAGATCGCGTCCTCGTCGTGCTTCGATTTGAGCCCGGCAGCTCGGAGGATCGCCTTGCGCAACCACTGGAGCCCGAACACCAAGAGGAGACCCCCGACGACCAGGCGCAACGCCTGCAGAGGCACCAGGTGCACCAGCGGGGGCCCGATCAGCACGACCAACGCGGTCAACGTCGCCAGGGCCGCGAAAGCGCCCTCGAGAGCAGTGCGCCAGCCCTTCGTGAAGCCGACCGCAAGCACGATGGTGAGCGCCTCGACCATCTCGACCGCGCTCGCGAGGAACACCGCGCTGACCAACACCACCGAACCGCCACTCGTCACCGTGCCGGTCATGCTCCCCTCCGGGTGCTGCGATCGACGACGGTCACCAAACTACCGCCGCCTTCGGTCGCCACGAACAGTGCCCGCACCGACGTGACCCCCGGCCGAGTCGCGTCCTCGGGTCAGAGGGCTTCGACCAGCTCGTCGAGCTCCTCGAGTGGGTGCACCCGGAACAGCCGGTTGAACACCAGGAATTTGAGCACCCAGAAGACCCCGAACGAGGCGACGTTCGCAAAGAGCACCAGCGCGGTCTGCTCTGCGTGGCTGAAGTGATGCACTGTCCCGATGTGCTTCGCGACCGAGGCCCCGACGATCGATACCGCGATGCCGATCGCCGACATGCACCAGAACGGGATCACCTCTTTGACCAGATGTGAACGACCACCTTTGCCCCAGACCCACATGCGGTTCAGGTAGTAGGAGGGCACCGTGGCGACCGCGTTGGCGAACACCGTGCTCGCGACCTCGCCCCACAGCCGGAAGACACCGAAGACGATCGCCAGGACGCCGAAGGAGACGGCCGTCGAGACGACCGACACCATGGTGTAGCGGAACAGGCGTTTCGCCTCGGGCGTGTCACGCCGTTCCCAGAGGTGCACCACTCGCATGGTGAGGCCGTTCATCGGGAGGAACCTTAGCCGTCGCCACGCCGACGAATCCGTCGGCACCACTGCCGCGAGGTCACTGCCACGAGCTCATGTGGCCGACGAGAGCGCATTGGCGCGCGCCACTGCTCCGAGCCACGACGAGCTGCCCTTCGGTCGTCGCTCGAAGGTGGCCCGGTCGACCGCGACCATCCCGAAGGTCGGTCCGTAGCCGAGCACCCACTCGAAGTTGTCGAGCAGGCTCCAATGGAAGTAGCCGCGTACGTCGATGCCGTCGTCGAGGCACCGGCCGACCCCCGTGAGCGCCCGTGCGAGGAACTCGATGCGTTGATCGTCGTCGTCGGTGCCGATGCCGTTTTCGGTGACGTACACGGGAAGGCCGGTCTTCTCGGTCGCACGACGGATGGTGGCCTCGAGTGCGTCGGGCCACACCTCGTAGCCCATCTGGGTGGTCGGCACGCCCTCTGCCGGACCCTGGAAGCCGTCCACACCCACCCGTGCGCGGGAATAGGTCTGCACCCCGACGAAGTCGTCCCCGCCTGTCGCTTCGAGGAAGACGTCCTCGGACGGCCGCCGGACCCGTTCGAGCCATTCCTCCCCGCCGGGGAGCAACTGATAGTCGGTCATCGAGAGGGTCAGCCCGACAGGGCACTCCCCGGGACCCGACCGGATCGCCTCGGTACCCTTGCGGTGCGCGGCCACCAATGCAGCGTTGACCGCGTCGCGCCGCGGCACGGTCGCGTACCTGCGGCGGGAAGATACCGAGACGCCATCCCATCGTCGCGACCACGTTGGGCTCGTTGAGCGTGCAGGCCATCCCGATCAGGTCGCCCATGTGTGCGGCCGACCGTTCGCAGAAGCGGGCGAAGCGGTCCGGCGCGTCGGTCGCTTCCCACGCACCCCGCGCGGCCAGCCATCGCGGATGGGTGAAGTGGTGGAAGGTGACGACCGGCAGGATGCCGTGGTCGTGGCAGGCGGCGGCGATCCGCCGATAGTGGTCGAGCGCAACGGTGGAGAACTCCCCCTCGGCCGGCTCGATCCGGCTCCATTCGAGGGAGAACCGGTAGGCGCCAAGGCCGAGGCCGGCCACCAATGCGATGTCCTCCGGATAGCGGTTGAAGGAGTCGCACGCGTCGCCGCTCACGTCCACGCAACCCGAGGCCGGATCGTGCTCGAAGTCCCACCAGTCGTTGTTCACATTGCCGCCCTCGATCTGATGAGCGGCGGTAGCGGTGCCCCAAACGAATCCGTCGGGGAAGGTCACGGTCGGCACGGACGCTCACCGTAGTGGCCTGACAGGATGGTGGCATGAGCCTCGATCTCGACTTCCTCGTCGACCTGCTCGATCTCGAACCGATCGAAGTGAACATCTTCCGCGGGGTGAGTCCGGACGAGGACCGCCAACGCGTCTTCGGCGGGCAGGTGGCGGCTCAGTCGCTGACCGCGGCCGGCCGCACGGTCGACTCGGGACGGCCGCACTCGTTGCACGCCTACTTCCTCCGGCCAGGGGACCCGAGCGTTCCGATCCTCTACGAGGTCGACCGCATCCGCGACGGCCGGTCGTTCACCACCCGCCGGGTGGTCGCGATCCAGCACGGGCGCGCGATCTTCAACATGTCGGCCTCGTTCCACGTAGACGAAGATGGACTCTCGCACCAGTTCCCCATGCCCGACGTCCCCCCACCCGAGGAGCTCGACACGCTGGCGACCCGGCTCGAGCCCTTCCGGGAGACGCTCGGCAACTGGTTCGAGCGACCTCATCCGATCGACCAGCGCTACATCGGCGACCTGCCCTTCTCCCATGGCCCCGGGAAGGAACCCGTGCCAGCGCCTGTGGATCCGCGCAGACGGCAAGTTGCCGGACGACCCGCTCCTGCACGCCTCGATCGCGGCCTACGCATCCGACATGTCGCTCTTCGACACCATGCTGGCGCCGCACGAGGTGAAGTGGGACGACGCCGAATTCATGGGCGCGAGCCTCGACCACTGCATGTGGTTCCACCGCCCGTTCCGCGCCGACGAGTGGCTCCTCTACGACATGGACTCGCCGGTCGCCCATGGTGCGCGCGGTCTCGCCCGGGGATTTCTCTTCACCAGGCTGGGTGAGCTGGCCGTGTCGGTGGTGCAGGAGGGGCTGATGCGAGTGCGATCCCGCCTCTGAGGCGGGGAATTCGGGTCAGCGGTCCCCGATCGGGAGGTAGTCGCGGGGACCGTCTCCGATGTAGAGCTGGCGGGGCCGCGCGATCTTCGAGTCCTGATCGAGCATCTCCTGCCAGTGCGCCAACCAGCCGGAACTGCGCGGAATGGCGAAGAGGACCGGGAACATCTCGAGGGGGAACCCCATCGCCTGGTAGATCAGGCCCGAGTAGAAGTCGACGTTGGGGTAGAGCTTTCGCGAGGTGAAGTACTCGTCGGAGAGCGCGATCTCCTCGAGCTTGAGGGCGATGTCGAGCAGCGGGTTCTTACCCGTGATCGAGAAGACCTCGTCCGCGGTCTCCTTGATGATGCGTGCCCGCGGGTCGTAGCTCTTGTAGACGCGGTGGCCGAAGCCCTGTAGCCGGCCCGCGGATCCTTCCTTGACCGATGCGATGAAGGGCTCCACGTTGTCAATCGATCCGATGTCGGTGAGCATCCTGATGACCGCTTCGTTCGCACCACCGTGCCGCGGTCCGTAGAGGGCGGCAGCCGCAGCGGCACACGCCGAATAAGGGTCGGCGTGCGAGGACCCGACCGTCCGCATGGCGGTGGTGGAGCAGTTCTGTTCGTGGTCGGCATGGAGGATGAACAACACGTCGAGCGCCCGTGCGAGGGCCGGATTGGCGTCGAAACGGGGCTCCGCGATCTTCCACATCATCGAGAGGAAGTTGGCGGTGAACGGGAGGGAGTTGTCGGGGTAGACGAAAGGCTGCCCCACGCTGAACCGGTGGGCGGCGGCCGCCAGGGTGGGAATCTTGGCGATGAGCCGGACGATCTGCTTGTTGCGGGACTCCACGTCGAAGATGTCCTTCGCGTCGAGGTAGAAGGTCGAGAGGGCGGCGATGGCCGAAACCAGCATCCCCATAGGGTGGGCGTCGTAGTGGAAGCCCTCGAGGAACCGCTTCCGTACGTTCTCGTGGATGAACGTGTGGAGGGTGATCTCGCGCTGCCAGGACTCGTACTCCTCGGCTGTGGGCAGTTCTCCGTTCAAGAGCAGGTACGCGACCTCGAGATAGGTCGACTCCCCCGCCAGCTGCTCGATCGGGTAGCCGCGGTAGCGGAGGATCCCGTTGTCACCGTCGAGGTAGGTAATGGAGCTCTCGCACACCGCGGTCGAGACGAGGCCTGGATCGTAGAACCAGATACCAGGAAGGAGCTTCGACCACTGCGCCGCCGAGATGCCCCCGTTGTCGATGGGGATCTCGAGGGATTCGCCGGTGCGGTTGTCGGTGATCGTGATGCTGTCGGCCACGGACCCACACCTCTTTCTCCTCGACCTGCGGGTTCTGCCGGTCGTTTCCGGTAGTGACGTTCCCGGTCAATCCTAGAGCTTGGTGCCCGCCACCTGAGCATCCGGGAGGGCGTCGCGGGTGGTCGACGCCCGAGGCGTTTACGCGGCGACCTGCACCAGCAGCTGTTGGGACGAACCGGTGGGGTCGGCCTGTCCCGGCGGGATGGCGATCGTGACCGTCAGCTGATAGCGATGACCGGACGCGACCGAGAGCGGGGCCAGCGCGACCGCGCTGGACGTTCCCGACCGGACGGTCACCGTCGCAACCTGCTTCCCGCCGGTCGTGCCGGGCGGAGGGGATGCCGTGCCTGGCGGATCGGCCAGGGTGACGGTCTCGGTGACCGCGACGTTTGACTCGGTCACGGTCCCGCAATTGGTGATGGTGGCCGCGACAGCGAGGAGCCCGGTCGGTGGCACGACCGTCGGGGACGCGCCGGATGCCGTCAGAGAGAACGGCGCGCCGCACGAGTCCCCGATGATCCCGGTCCCCCCGGTCGCGATCGCCGGAGGCGTGAGGCCGAGCGCGCTGATGAGCAGCTGGTGGAAGGGAGCGAGTGCAGCGGACGCGGAGAGGGACGAGGCGGCTGTCCCCGAACGCGACGGGGCTCAACGGGGAATTGGCGTCCGCAGTCGGGACCCAGACCGATCGCGGGAGGCGAATGGGCAGCCGTTGGCGGCGGATGGAGGCGAGGATCGAGGCGTACTCGGCGTCCGCGCCCTGCAAGCGTGCACCCGCCGCGGCCATCGAACGGACCGCCTGGTCGATGGAGACGAGCGGTGCGGCCGCCGGCGGAGCCGACGCTCACCGAGGACCCGGCGATGGGCAGCGGTGCCATCCCGAGACGCCGGTCGACAGCGGTCCGCAGGTCGGAGAGGGCGTTCGCTCGGGCCTCCATCACCTGGGTGAGTCGGGCACTCACGTCCCCGGCAGGGTCGGGCGGGACGAGGTGCGCTGCGGCGTCGGCCTCCTGCTGGGAGGAGAGGACCGCCTGGTCGAGGCCTTGTTGGACCTCGGTGCGGGCCACGGCGACGTAGGGAACTTGCTGGTTGGGGAGGCCGGGTGCCCGGGCCATCAGCGAAGCCGCCTGCCCGCCAGTCTTGTTCGATTCGTCGACGACCCTGGCCGCGAGGGCGGCGTACCCGGTGTCAGTCGATGTCCTGTAGGCGCTCGATTCGGTCGAAATCCTGCCGATCGAACCGATGACGATGACCGCGACGGCGGCGATGGCCAGTGCCTCGAGGATCAGCCGCAACGAGCGCGGAGTCCCGCGGCGTCGCCTGCGTCGGGATCTCGGCATCCAGACGACGATAGTTCTGGCCAGGGCCTCCGGCCCTGCGCGGGGCGATGGAGCCCGAAAGGGTCGGCGCCGATCGGCGCCGCGATCGGGGCGGTTAGACCCTGGTCGGCTCGGTGCGACTCGTCGTGGCCGAACCGTTGCTCGCCAGAGAATCGCCGGGCGCGGACCGAGCGGTCACCAGGTCGCTTGCCGTGCTGCGCCACTCGACCGTCGGCAGGATCGCAGCCGGGTTCACGCGAGACCGGTGCTTCTCGCAGACCTCGAGGATCGACTGGATCACGGAGGAAGTGAGGAGGTGGGGCACCAGTCCCAGATCGAGCAGCTTGGTGTGAGCCGCCCGGTAGTAGTGCTCCTCCTTCTCGACCCGGGGATCCGCCGTGTGCTCGATCACTGCTCCCGGGAACTCCTTTGCCACCATCTCCGCCATCTCGAGGACGGACCACGACTCGGTGAACTGGTTGAAGACCCGGAACTCGCCCGCGTCAGCCGGATGCTCGAGCGCGAGCTCGACGCAGGCAAGCGTGTCGAGGATGTTGAGCATCCCCCTCGTCTGCCCGCCTGTGCCGTACACCGTCAGCGGGTGCTCGGTGACGGCTTGCACGCAGAACCGGTTCAACACCGTGCCGAATACGCCGTCGTAGTCGAACCGCGTGGCGAGGTCGGGGTGGAGGACCGTCTCTTCGGTTTCCTGCCCGTACACGATGCCCTGGTTGAGATCGGTGGCGCGCAGCCCCCAGATGCGACAGGCGAACATGATGTTGGCGCTGTCGTGCACTTTGGAGAGGTGGTAGAAGGAACCGGGCTGCTTCGGGTACGGCAGAACGTCGGTCCGGCCGCGATGAGTGATCTCGATGAAGCCCTCTTCGATGTCGATGTTCGGGGTGCCGTATTCGCCCATCGTCCCGAGCTTCACCAAGTGGATGTCTCGGTTCTGCTCGGCGATCGCATAGAGAAGATTGAGCGTGCCGGCCACGTTGTTGACCTGCGTGTACACCGCGTGCTGGCGGTCGATCATCGAGTACGGGCGCGGAACGCTGCTCGGCGAAGTGCACCACCGCGTCCGGTTCGAACGTGGCGAGCGTCGATGCCACGAAGTGCGGGTCGGTGAGATCGCCGATGTACAGCGAGAGTGCGTTACCCGAAACTTCGTGCCAACGCTGGACCCGCTGCTGCAACCCAGCGATCGGCACCAGGGTGTCGACGCCCATTTCCAAGTCGTATCCGCGACGGGCGAAACTGTCGACGATGCCGACGTGATGGCCACGGCGCGAAAGATAGAGCGCCGTCGGCCAACCGAGATAGCCGTCTCCCCCCAGGACGAGAATCTTCATCGAGTCCTCCCACTCGCTCCGACACTTCTTTGCCCCTTCGAGGACGGTCGCGACGGAACACACCAGCGCAACCGATCCCGAGCAGCCTTTGTACAACGGCCAACTTGGAATAGCCTGAGAACCGGGTTAAATCATCACAATTGATGAATTTCCCGCCCCAGCCCTCGCCTGGCCGTAGCGCCGCCGCTGAGCCCGACATGGCGTGAACGAGGCCGTCGTTGCCGCCCCCGCGTGGCGAGTTCGATGCTCGCCCTCAGCCCTCGAGCGCTCTTGCCGGCTCGTCCACCAAGTCGGGCGGCGCCGGAACCGGAAGGTCGAACACCGCCGCATCACCATCGGAGCTCAGCGGTCGTGTCGTCGGCTCGACGGGCGTGGGGACGGGCAGCTCCCGCTCGCCGGGGATCACCCCCAGCTCGGCGAAGCGCTGCGCGGTCTTCATGACCCGTGCCTCGAGCGAGCCGACGGCGCGGTTGTACGAGGTCACGGCGGTGGTGAGGCCCTTGCCGACACCCGACATGTGCTCGCCGAAGACGCACAGACGCTGGTAGAGATCACGCCCGAGCTCCTGCACCGCCTTCGCATTGGCAGCCATCGCGTCCTGCTGCCACCCGTATGCGACCGCGCGCAACAGAGCGATGAGGGACGTCGGCGTTGCCAGGAGCACGTGATTGGCCGCCGCATGCTCCATCAGCCCCGGTTCGTGCTCGAGGGCGACCGTGAGGAGGCTGTCGCCGGGTATGAATGCGACCACGAACTCCGGTGAGGGGTCGATCTTCTTCCAGTATTCCTTCTTCGCGAGCGCATCGACGTGGTTCCGCAACTGGCGCCCGTGGTTCGCCAGGAGCGCGCGCCGCTCCGTCTCGTCGTCGGCTTCGTTGGCGTCGAGGAACGACTGAAGGGGAACCTTGGCGTCGACCGCCACGTTCTTCCCGCCCGGGAGGTACACGACCATGTCGGGACGCACGCGGCCTTCGTCCGTATCGGAGGTCACCTGCTCTTCGAAGTCGCAGTGCTCGAGCATTCCAGCCATCTCGACCACCCTGCGAAGCTGGAGCTCACCCCAGCGACCCCGAGTCTGGGGCGACCGAAGGGCGGTCACCAGGTTGCGAGTCTCCTTCTGGAGCTGGCCTTGGGAGAGCGAGAGATCCTCCATCTGCTTGGTCAGCAGTCGGTAGGCACCTTCGCGTTCGCGCTCGAGCCGTTGCATCCCGTCTTCGTACTTTGCAAGCTGCTCCCCGATGGGCTTGAGGAGCGACTCGATGGCCTGCTGGCGCTTGGCGAGCTCGCCCTCGGCCGCCTGGCGGGTTTCGCCGAGCTTGGTGTCGGCCAGCTGGAGGAACTGCTCGTTGTTCTGCCGGAGCGCCGCGGCGGAGAGGCGGGCGAACTCACCGCTGAGCTGTCGCCGGTTGTCCTCGAGGACCGTGGCGCGCTCTTGGGCGGAACCCTGCGCGTGTGCGAGCTCGGCCGACACCCGGGCCAGCTCGGCACCGAGTGACGAAGACCGTTCCTGCGCAGCGGCGGCTGCGGTTCGTGTCTCGGCGAGCTCGCCTTCGAGGGCCAGGTTCCGCTGGTGCGCATCGGCGCGCCGGGCTTCGGCCGCGCGGGCCGAGCCGAGGGCTCCTGCGCGGATCAGCAAGCCCACGACGAGCCCCCCCACCGCGCCGACAAGCAGGCCGACCAGGAGACCGGTGATCATGGGGACGTCCTCTCTCGGGTGTTCGCCTCGGATGCGCGGGCCCCCGTACGGCACACCCGCGCCCTTCGGCGCCAGCGTACCGACAGGGTGTGACAATTCCGGGGAAGCTCAGAGGTGGAGAAGGAGCCCGCCCCAGGCGCCGCGGATACGGTGACCAGGGTGGAGAGTCCCCTCGAGCACATCGACCGGATGGTCCTCCAGCTCTTCGCGCTGGTCGGCGAGTCGATCTCGGGAGCGACCCATGCCTTCCTCGCCGGTGACCGCGAAGCGGCGAAGGCCCTCGCCGACCGCGACGAGGAGGTGGTCGACACCCTCTACCACGACATCGAGGAGCTCGCGCTCCAGCAGCTGACCGTGGCCGGGATCACCTCACCGGAGGACCTGAAGTTCCTGGTGACCGTCATTCGAATGCTGCCCGACCTCGAGCGCAACGGCGATCTCGCCGAGCACGTCGCGCGGCGAGCCGTGCGTGGCCTGGGCGGTGAGCTGTCCGCACGGAGTCGGGGCCTCGTCGAGCGGATGGGCGAAGTCGCCGTGCACATGTGGCGTGCGACGACCGACGCCTACGCGGAACGGCTCTCCACTGCCGCCTCGGTGGTGGACTCCCTCGACGACGAGATGGACGATCTCCACGTGAGCCTGACCGTCGAGGTGGTGGCCGGCACCATGCCGCTGCCGGTCGCCGTCGAGCTCGCAATGGTCGCCCGCTTCTACGAGCGTTTCGGCGACCACGCCGTGAATCTCGCCAAGAGAGTCGCCACGCTCGCCCCTTCGGACCGCCCTGCGCCCTGACGCGCGGTCGGGGCTGCCGGTCGGCTTGCGCCGGCGTCGGTGGCTGCCCGGCGGCGGGGTGGTCGGCGTCGGAGAGGGTGGTCGGCGTCGGAGAGGGTGGTCGGCGTCGGAGAGGGTGGTCGGCGTCGGAGAGGGTGGTCGGCGTCGGAGAGGGTGGTCGGCGCGGGAAGGGTCGGACCCCGGTGGTCTATTCCGCGAAACATTTGACGACGTCCAACTTTTCAGGAGGTGCCATCGGAATCGAGGCCTCTCTCGGAGAGGGGACATCGGGCCGTCTTGCACGCCGTCCCGAAGAACCCCCCGTTCAGGTGGGTCCGGGCGAGACCATGCCTCTGGCGACGAGGGCCTCGGCGATCTGCACCGCATTGAGGGCGGCCCCCTTGCGCAGGTTGTCGCCGCTGACGAACAGCGCGAGTGCGTGGTCGTCACCCTCGACCGCCCGGATACGACCGACGAGCGAGGGATCAGTGCCCGCGGCCCGCAGCGGAGTCGGCATCTCGACCACCGCCACGCCGGGTGCGCGCTCGAGCAGTTCGGTGGCCTCGTCGGGGCCGAGCGCCGAGTCGAACTCAGCGACGATCGCGTGGGAGTGGCCGGTGAACACCGGAACCCGAACACAGGTGCAGGTGATCGAGAGCTCGGGCAGTCCGAGGATCTTGCGGCTCTCGTCGCGGAACTTCTGCTCCTCGTTGGTCTCGCCGGTGCCGTCCGCGACCAGGTGCCCCGCGATCGGCAGCACATTGTGCGCGATGGTGTCGGCGAAGACGCCAGGTGCGGGGAACTGGACGCTTGCGCCGTCGAACGTGAGCGATGCGGCCTCGTCCACCGACTTCATCAGCTGGCTCTCGAGCTCTGCGACTCCCGCCAGCCCCGCACCGGACACGGCCTGGTAGGTCGCGACGGTCAACCGCCGGAGCCCCGCAGCCTGGTGGAGCGGCTTCAGCACCGGCATCGCGACCATCGTCGTGCAGTTCGGGTTGGCGACGATCCCCTTCGGGATGGCGTCGAGCGCGGTCTCGTTGACCTCGGTCACTACCAAGGGCACGTCGGCGTCCATCCGCCAGGCGGAAGAATTGTCGATGACGATCGCGCCGGCCGTGGCAAACCGAGGTGCCAGCTCCCGGGAACCCTGCGCGCCGCAGGAGAAAAGCGCGAGGTCGAGACCGGTGACATCCGCGACCGCGGCGTCCTCCACCACCAGTTCCTCGCCGCGGAACGGCAAGCGACGGCCGGCCGAGCGCGCAGAGGCGAACAGGCGCAGCTCCTCCAGCGGGAAGTCCCGCTCGTCGAGGATGGCCCGCATCACGCCCCCGACCTGTCCGGTTGCTCCGACCACACCCACTCGCACGAGGTCCAGTCTACGGGCGCGCGGGGAATCGACTGAGCAGCAAGCGACGACTGGCCGGCCCGAGCCAGCGGATCGACGCCGGGACCGGCGACTCAGGCGAGGTCGAACGCCTCGTGCAGCGCGCGGACCGCTTCTTCCACCGCTGCCGCGCGGATCATGCAGGAGATACGGATCGACGATGTCGAGATCATCTCGATGTTGATGCCGTGGGCGGCAAGCGTCTCGAAGGTCCGAGCGGTGACGCCCGGGTGGGACTTCATGCCGGCGCCGACGATGGAGACGCGCGCGACCTCGGCGTCGCTGTCCACTCCGGTTGCACCGAGCTCCGCCAGCAACCCCTTGCAGACCTCGGTGCTCATCTTCAGGTCGTCGCCGGGGATGGTGAAGGAGATGTCCGTCGTTCCGTGCAGCGAGGTGTTCTGGACGATCATGTCCACGTTGATGTTGCGGTCCGCGAGGGCCCGGAAGAGGCGGGCCGCCAGCCCGGGGCGGTCCGGCACTCCGGTTACCGTGACCTTGGCCTCCGACTCGTCGTGGGTCACCGCGGTGACGACGGGCTGCTCCATGGTCGTGTCCTCCTCGTCGACCCACGTGCCGGGCTCCCAGGTGAAGCTCGAACGTACATGCAGGGGCACGTGGTGGTTGCGGGCGAACTCGACGGATCGCAGCGCGAGCACCCGGCCACCGGTTGCCGCGACGTCAAGCATCTCCTCGTAGCTCACCCGCGGGAGCTTCCGGGCCTCGGGCACGAGCCGCGGGTCGGCGCTGAACACGCCGGGCACGTCGGTGTAGATCTCACAGGCGTCGGCACCGAGCGCGGCGGCGAGGGCGACCGCCGTGGTGTCCGAGCCACCCCTCCCGAGCGTGGTGATGTCGCGCTCCTCGGATACCCCCTGGAAGCCGGCGACCACCGGCACCCCCCCGCCGTCGAGGGTCTCGGTGAGCCGATCCGCCCGGATCTCGACGATCCTCGCCCGGGTGTGGACCGCGTCGGTGATGATCCCGGCCTGGCTGCCGGTGTAGGAGGTGGCGTCGACACCACGGTCGGCGAGGGCCATGCAGAGCAGGGACATCGAGATGCGCTCGCCGGCGCTCAGCAACATGTCGACCTCGCGGATCGGGCGCACGTCGCTCACGTCCGCAGCGAGTCTGATCAGGTCGTCGGTGGTCTTTCCCATGGCGCTGACCACCACCACCACGTCCTCGCCAGCCGCGTCGAGTCCGCGCCACGTGGTCGGCAACCTCGCGGATGCGCTCCGCATCGGCGACCGAGGTCCCACCGTACTTCTGGACGACGAGCGACACGGGTTCAGGCTAACCGTCGACTCCGGTGGCGCGGTGGGGTCCATACGAGCGGTACGACCGATCCCGACGGTACGACCGATCCCGTCGATCCGGCTGCAGTCGGGTCTCGATGCCGACCGGCTACCCTGATGCCCCGTGCCGACCGAGAAGCGTCAGCGTCAGAAGGCTGCCCGACAAGCCCGACTGGTGGCCGAGGAGAAGACGCGTAAGCGCCGTCAGAACATGCGCCGGGTGGTCATCCTGGTGATCGTCGCCGCGGTAGTGGTGGGGATTTCGCTCCTCATCTTCCGCCCCGGTCGCAAGTCCTCCTCGTCCACGACGACGTCGACCACCACTCCGACTTCGCCTGCCCAGCTCGCCGCGAACAAGGCGTCGAAGGAAGCGGGCTGCCCCGAAAGCCCGAGCGCCACGCTGCCGGCCCCCACCTGGAAGTCTCCCCCGCCGATGACCATCGACCCGTCGAAAACCTATACGGCGACGATCAAGACCGACGTCGGGACGATCACCGCCAACCTCGACGCGAAGACCGCGCCGACAGCGGTCAACGACTTCGTCTTCCTGGTCAACCAGAAGTACTACAACTGCGTCACCTTCCACCGGGTCATTCCGCAGTTCATGGACCAGACCGGTGACCCGACGGGCACCGGAACCGGCAGCGTCGGCTACACCGTCCAGGGCGAGGTCCCCGCGACCGCGAGCCCCCAGTACCCGATCGGGTCGCTCGCGATGGCGAAGACCTCCGCAAGCGCCGAACGGCACCTCGAGCAATCAGTTCTTCATCGTCGCGGGTCTCGCAAGGTGAGTCGCTGCCGCCGCAGTACGCGCTCTTCGGTCAGGTCACGAGTGGCCAGAACGTCGTCGACGCGATCAATGCCGGCGGCGACGCGAACGACAACGGGACGCCGCCGAAGGTGACCCACCGCATGTTGAGCGTGACGGTCAGCGAGGCCTGATCCTGCCCGCACGACCGACTCGCACCGATCGAGAGGAGTACACCGTGAGCCCAGAGATCCCCGCTGCCGACGGCTCGAGCCCGCAGACGCAACGATTCGACGGGCCGCCGCCGATGGTCGTCGACCCGCAGAAGCGCTACACGGCCGACATCGCCACATCGAAAGGCACCGCTGACCATCGCGCTCGACCCGATCGCCGCGCCGAAGACGGTCAACAACTTCGTCTTCCTCGCCCGCTGGCACTACTACGACGGAATCGTCTTCCACCGGATCATCCCCGGCTTCATGCTCCAAGGGCGGTGACCCCGAGGGGAGCGGCAGGGGTGGACCCGGGCTACAAGTTCGAGGACGAGCTGCCTGCCCCGGGCCGCTACGAGATCGGCTCCCTGGCCATGGCCAACGCGGGCCCGAACACCAACGGCAGCCAGTTCTTCATCGTGAGCGGACCGGACGGCACCGCTCTGCCGCCGAGCTACTCGCTCTTCGGCAAGGTGGTCAAGGGGCTCGACGTGGTGAAGGCGATCGAGGCGACCGGGAGCCACTCGGGAGCGCCATCGGAGCGGACGATCATCGAGTCGGTGACGATCACCGAGTCGGACTGATCACCGCACGGACCGGTCGCAAGAGCCGCAACTGCCGCACCGGCCTTCCCCACGATCAGCCGAGAGCCGCCGAGTCCGGCCTCCGCGGGCGCGCCGTCGAGGAAGACCGCGACGGGTTGGGCGCCCGCTGTCCGCCAGGTCGCCGTCGGGTTCACGGATGAGCGCGGTCCGCTCCGGGAATCGCCGACCACCGGAGTGCCGGCGGGGGCGAGGAGCACCGCCCGATGCATCTTCTCGCCGTGACCGTCCTCGCGGGTGTCCCCGAAATGGGGAACGACCGCGACCCCGCTGAGCAGGCCGAGCCCGATGGTGAGGCCCCCGCCACGAGCGTCGACCATCGGGATCGCTGAGAGCCATCGCCGCGCCCGACGAGCCGGCGACGACCGCGCCGTCCTCCCACGCCCCGAGCAGCGCGTCCCAGACCTTCGAGTTCTTGAGAACCGAGCGCACGTGCAGCGGCGAGCTGCCCGGCGAGGTAGACGAACCGGGCTCGCCGCAGCACCTCGGCGGCGCCTTGGTCCTCGGCGTCGGGCCGCGACAGCACCATCAGCCCCTCCACCCGGGCGCCGAGCGGACTCGAACCACTCCCCCGCCTTCACGACCAGGTGCTCGGGATGCTCGTAGGCCGCCGCGGTCGGAAGGACCAGAACGTCGTCGCCGCCCGAGCGGGCGAGGAGGTCTGCGTCGAACGAACAGCCCTCCTGCCACTCGCCACCGCCGACGAGCGCCAGGACACCGCGCCTCGCGGACATGCGGCCAAACACTAGAACGGATCGATCGAGGGGGTGGCCCGACACCCCGGGCCGTCCCTACGTCGACGGCTCCTTGTCGCGTGGTCGGCGAGGGAGACGCGGGAACGGCGCATCAGCCGACCCGCGGCTTCGGAGACCTCGGTCGCGAGGGCCAGCGACACCGGATTGATCCCCATCCCCATGAACCCGTGGACCTGGTCGTCGTAGCAGCGGTACTCGACCTCGACCCCCGACGGACCGGAGTGCGGCTGCGTAGTTCGACCCGTCGTCGCGGAGCGGGTCGAACCCGGCGGTGACCACGAGGGCCGGGGCGAGACCCGAGTGGTCCGTCGCCCGCAGGGGCGAGGCCTTCGGGGACCCCGGTCGGACTCCTCGGGGAGGTACGAGTTGCGGTAGAACTCCATGAGCTTCCCGGGTGAGGAGGAAGTCGTCGCTCAGCGACTCGTGCGACCCGGATCTCGAAGTCCGCGTCGACGACCGGATAGACGAGCACCTGCGCGATCGGAGCCGGCACGCCGTCTGCCAGCCCCGCGCGCGCCTCCAGCGCAACCACGGCGGCGAGATTGCCGCCGGCGCTGTCGCCCATGACGCCGACCTGCCCCGGCTCGAAGCCGAGCTCGTCGGCGTGCTGCGTGCACCCACCGGTACGCGACCAGCGAGTCGTCGACCGCCGCCGGGAAGGGGTGCTCGGGCGCGAGGCGGTAGTCGACGGCGACGACGAGACAGCCGCTCGCGGCGGCCAGCAGCCGGCACGAGGCGTCGTGGGAGTCGAGATCACCGATCGTCCACCCGCCGCCGTGGTAGTAGACGATGGCGGGTGGGCGGCGCGCGTCCGCCCGGACGCTCGAAACCGGTGCCGAACCGGCGGTAGACCCGTACCGGGATCGGGGAGTTGCTCACGGTTCCGCCGGGATCACCCGTCCGGTCACGTAGACGTCGGTGCGGACCGGCATCACGCCCGTGCCCGGAGCCGGTCCAGCCCGCGGCGCCTCGCGGCGATTCGATGGGTCCGCGCGCGCTCGACAGCCCGACGGGCCTCCGCGTGTTCGGCCAGCGTCAGCAGGAGCCTGCACGCCGCGATCGAGCACCCGTCCGTCGACGCTCGATCGGATCGGGTCGCCCGAGGGCGGCCTGCACCAGCCGGGGCCTCGAGAAGAGGACGGCAGTCGCCGGTCCTCGCGGTGAGCGGCCACCGCTCGTGCGCTCGTTGGGCCGTGCGGTCGTAGAGCGCGCGAGCGCGCCTGCCCGTCCGGAAACCGGCCCCGGCCAGGGAGGCCCCCCACTCGGCCGGTCGTCGATCCGGTGCCGGCCTGCCCCTTCGGCCGACATGGCAGGCGCTCGGCGGGGCGTGGACGTGCGCCGGCGGAGCGGTTTCGGCTCGGACGGAGCCGGTCGGGTCGGTCATCGGCCACCATGCTGTCGGCGGGCTGCCGCCCGGGCAAGCGGCCGCCCGGCGGGACCTCTTCCGGCCGCCGCTAGCATCCTCTGCCATGTCCATCGCACGTGTCGGAATCGTCGGTTCGGGGATCATGGGGTCGGGCATCGCCGAGACCGCAGCCGCCAGCGGTTTCGAGGTGATCCTGCGCTCGCGGAGCCAGTGCGACCGCCGACGCGACGCTCGCCGCGCTCGAGAAGTCGCTCAACCGGCAGATCGAGAAGGGGAAGAAGCACCGAGGAGGAGCGCGACAAGACGCTCTCGCTCGTCACCGGCACCTCCGACCTCGGCGCGCTCAAGGACGTCGACCTGGTCATCGAGTCGGTCGTCGAGGACCTCGCGGTCAAAAAGGAGCTCTTCAACGAGCTCGACCGGATCACCCGTGACGAGGCGATCCTCGCCACCAACACCTCGACCCTGCCGGTCATCGAGCTGGCCATGCAGACCGGACGGCCCGACAAGGTCTGCGGCATCCACTTCTTCAACCCGGCACCGGTCATGGTCCTGGTCGAGGTCGTGCGGCCGCTCACCGCCTCGGACGAGACCGATCGTCGTCCGCCCGTTCCGTTCGCCGAACCTGCGGCAAGACGCCGGTCGAGGTGAAGGACCAGGCCGGCTTCATCGTCAACGCGCTGCTCTTCCCCTACCTCAACAACGCGGTGCGGCTCTACGAGCAGGGCGTCGCCTCGATCGAGGACATCGACACCGCGATGAAGGGCGGGTGCGGCTTCCCGATGGGCCCGTTCGCGCTGCTCGACCTGGTCGGCCTCGACACCTCGCTCGCCATCCTCGACGCGCTCTACGACGAGTTCCGCGACCCGAACTACGCCGCGGTGCCGCTGCTGCGCCGGATGGTCGCCGCCGAGCACCTCGGCCGGAAGTCGGGCCAGGGGTTCCTCGACTACCACAAGAAGTAGCCCGCTCGGCCGCCGGCGCGGCCGCGTGCCTTCACCGGTCGGTGGGTGGCGGGCCTCCCGGCGGGCAAGAATGGAGCCGAGGCACCGAAGCGGCACACCACGTGGCAGATGAGCGAGCCCGAACCCGACCGGCCCTGGGTGATGCGGACCTACTCGGGCCACTCGACCGCCAAGGCCTCGAACGAGCTCTACCGCACCAACCTGGCCAAGGGCCAGACCGGGCTCTCGATCGCCTTCGACCTCCCGACCCAGATCGGCTACGACCCCGACTCCCCCGAGGCCGCCGGCGAGGTGGGCAAGGTCGGTGTCCCGGTCGCCCACCTCGGCCACATGGCACAGCTGATGGACGGGATCCCCGTCGAGTCGATGAACACCTCGATGACCATCAACGCCACCGCGGCCTGGCTCCTCGGTCTCTACGTGGCGAACGCCGAGGACCAGGGCGCCGACACCACCAAGCTCGCCGGCACCACGCAAAACGACATCGTCAAGGAGTACCTGAGCCGAGGCACCTTCATCTTCCCGCCCGGTCCGAGCCGCCGGCTCACCGTCGACGTCATCGCCTTCACCGTCCGCCAGGTCCCGAAGTGGAACCCGATCAACGTCTGCAGCTACCACCTGCAAGAAGCCGGCGCGACACCCTCCCAAGAGGTCGCCTACGCGCTGGCCACCGCGGTCGGGGTGCTCGACGCGGTCGAGGAATCGGGCCAGATCCCCGACGACGAGTTCGACAGCGTGGTCGGTCGCATCTCGTTCTTCGTCAACGCCGGGGTCCGCTTCATCGAGGAGACGGCCAAGATGCGTGCCTTCACCGACCTGTGGGACCGCATCTGCGCCGAACGCTACGGGGTGACCGACCCGAAGCTCCGGCGTTTCCGCTACGGCGTCCAGGTCAATTCGCTCGGCCTCACCGAGGCCCAGCCCGAGAACAACGTGCCCCGCATCGTGCTCGAGGCACTCGGGGTGACCCTCTCCAAGCGGGCCCGTGCCCGGGCCATCCAGCTGCCCGCCTGGAACGAGGCGCTCGGGCTGCCGCGGCCCTGGGACCAGCAGTGGTCGTTGCGCATCCAGCAGATCCTCGCCTTCGAATCGGACCTCCTCGAGTACGGGGACATCTTCGACGGCTCGCCGGTGATCGAGGCCAAGACCGAGGAGCTCGCCGAGTCCGTCGTGGGCGGAGCTCGAAGAGGTACTCGCACTCGGAGGCGCGTTCGAGGCGATCGACGAGCTCAAGTCGAGGTTGGTCGCGAGCCAGGCCGAGCGGGTGCGTCGGATCGAGACCGGCGAGCTCGAAGGTGGTCGGCGTCAACTGCTTCACCGAGACCGCGGACTCACCGCTCGCACCGGCCGGGGCGGACGGCGGGAGCACCCCCGACCTCGATCCTCAAGGTGGACCCGGCGGTCGAGGCGGAGCTCCGCGCGGACGTCGAGGCGTGGCGCTCGGCAGCGCGAGGACGGCCGCGGTGACCCGGGCGCTCGACGAGCTCCGGCGGGCCGCCGCGGGCACCGACAACGTGATGCCCGCGACGATCGCGCTCGCGCACGCCGGCGGTACGACCGGCGAGTGGGCGGGCGCGCTCCGCGAGGTGTTCGGTGAGTACCGCGCCCCGACCGGGGTGAGCGGAGGTGTCGGACACCGCGGCACGCGAATTCCGGGACGGTGCTCGACCGGACGAAGGAGCTCGCCGAGCGGACCGGCGGGCCACCCCGGCTCCTCGTGGCGAAGCCGGGCCTCGACGGCCACTCGAACGGCGCCGAGCAGATCGCGGTCGCCGCTCGCGACGCCGGCTTCGAAGTCGTCTACCAGGGGATCCGCCTCACACCGGCCGAGATCGCCGCAGCCGCCCGCGACGAGGACGTCGACGTGGTCGGGCATCTCGATCCTCTCGGGCAGCCACCTCGAGCTGGTGCCCGAAGTCGTCGACCGGCTGCGGGATGCCGGCGTCGACGCGCCGGTCGTCGTCGGGGGGATCATCCCGCCGGAGGACGCGGAGATCCTCGTCGGCAAGGGCGTCGCCCGCGTCTACACGCCGAAGGACTTCGAGCTCGGGAAGATCGTCGAGCGACCTGGTCGACCTCGCCGAGTCGCACCGCTCCGCCTCGGCCGACCTGACTCCGACCGTCGAGCGCCCGGCTCAGCCGAACGGGGAGGGACGATCGCGCCGGCTGGTCGCCGGCCGCGACCACCAGCGGCCGCTGAAGCGCCAGGCCGGCACCGTGTCGTCGCCGGGGCTCCCCGGCCGGACGCGGCCACGGCCAGACCTGGTCGACCGCGGCAGCGATCGCGGCCACCACCTCGGGAGGCGGCGGGGTCGGCGTGCTTCACAGCGGCATGTTCCCGTGCTTGCGCTTCGGGAGCTCCTCGCGCTTGGAGACCAGCACCGCGAGGCTGCGCACGAGGATCCGGCGGGTCTCGGCCGGGTCGATCACGTCGTCGACGTAGCCGCGCTCGGCGGCCGCGTAGGGATTGGCGTACCGCTCGGTGTACTCCTCGACCAGCTCCTTGCGACGACCGACCGGATCGTCGGCCTCGGCGAGATCGCGTCGGTAGACGATCTCGACCGCACCCTCGGGGCCCATCACCGCGAGCTCGGCCGACGGCCACGCATAGGCGAGGTCGGCGCCGATCGACTTCGAGTTCATGACGACGTACGCGCCGCCGTAGGCCTTGCGGGTGATGATCTGCACCCGCGGAACCGTCGACTCGCAGTAGGCGTAGAGCAGCTTCGCCCCGTGACGGATGATGCCGCCGTACTCCTGGTCGGTGCCGGGCATGAAGCCGGGGACGTCGACGAAGGTGATCAGCGGGATGTTGAACGCGTCGCAGGTGCGTACGAAGCGGGCACCCTTCTCCGAGGCGTCGATGTTGAGCACGCCGGCGAGCATCTGGGGCTGGTTGCCGACGATGCCGACGGACCGACCGTCGATGCGGGCGAACCCGCAGACCAGGTTCATCGCCCAGTGGTGGTTGACCTCGAAGAACTCGCCGTCGTCGACGACGGCCTCGATCACCTTCTTCATGTCGTAGGGCTGGTTGGGAGAGGTCGGCATGAGCTCGGTCGAGCTCGGGCGTCAGTCGCTCGGGGTCGTCGCCCGACGGCACGATCGGTGCCTCCTCGAGATTGTTCGACGGCAGGAAGCAGAGCAGGTAGCGCACGTCGTCGAGGCAGGACTTCTCGTCGGCCGCGACGAAGGCCGCGACGCCCGACTTGGTGGCGTGGCTCATCGCGCCGCCGAGCTCCTCCAAGGTCACGTCCTCGCCGGTCACCGTCTTCACCACGTCGGGCCCGGTGATGAACATGTGGCTGGTGCCCTGCACCATGAAGATGAAGTCGGTCATCGCCGGGCTGTAGACCGCGCCGCCCGCGCACGGCCCGAGGATGACGCTGATCTGGGGGATCACCCCCGAGGCCTCGGCGTTGCGGTGGAAGATGCCCCCGTAGGAGTGGAGTGAGACCACACCTTCTTGGATGCGGGCGCCCGCGCCGTCGTTGAGGCCGATCATCGGCACCCCGATCGAGGACGCGAGATCCATGACCTTGTGGATCTTCTCGGCGAAGACCTCGCCGAGCGTGCCGCCGAAGACGGTGAAGTCCTGGCTGAACACGCAGACCCGACGGCCGTCGATGGTCCCGAAGCCGGTGATCACCCCGTCGGTGTAGGGCCGGTTCTCCTCGAGCCCCATGCCGTGGGCCCGGTGGCGGGCCAGCATGTCGAGCTCCTGGAACGAGCCGTCGTCGAGCAGGTAGTCGATGCGCTCGCGGGCGGTCATCTTCCCCTTGGCGTGGTGCTTCTCGACCGCGTGGGGGGTTCCGGCGTGGAGCGCCTGCTCGCGACGTTCGGCCAGCTCCGCGAGGCGTTGGGTCATCGGGTGATCCATCGCGCGCCAAGGCTACCGGACCCGACTGCGGTGGTCGGATCCTCCAGCCGGCGGCTCCGGTCGCTCGCCCCGCCGGTGTCGGGTCGTTCAGCCCACCGTGTTGACCCAGTGCGGTCCGCACCACACGTAGGTCACCGGGCTCTGGGGCCCGGCACCCCGATGGGCCGCGACCGACCGTCCGACGTACCGGCGCTCGAGCTCCTCGTCGCGAATGCCGACGAACGAGTAGCGCTGTGTCGCCCGCGACCGGTGACGGTCGACCCGGTGGCTCCCAGTGGTCGATCCGGAACACCGCGGCGACCAGCTCGCCGACCACGAGGACCGCCCACCGGGGCGAGCGTGGTGCGCTCCGGGTCGATCCAACGTCGGCCGATCCGCCAGCTGTGGCGCGCGATCTCGTAGGAGGCGTCGGCGCCGGAGGGGCCGACCCGGAGCAACACGACCTGGTGGGCGCGCTTGAACTTGGCGCGCCTCGCCAGCGCCACGTCCATCTCGCCGGCGGAACGGCGCTGTCCCCCGAACTTGGACGATCCCTCGATCCCGAGTGCGTCGGCGACGGCTGCCTCGACCAGCCGCGCCTCTCCGGGGCTCAGGCCGTGGCGCAGGATGTCGATGCGGACCTCGCGTCCGTCGGACTCGGCCTCGCGGATGCGGTCGAGCACCGGCGAAGTGTCGCCCGCGGCGTCCACCCCGTCCGCCGGGCGGCTCGCACGCGCAGCTGCGACGTGGTCGAAGCACGGTCCCTCGTCCCTTCCCGACGAAGAAGGGACGCCCGGTGCGCGGGTCGACGAGGAGGTAGACGTAGCAACGGAGCTTGGAGACGATCGCGGGTGCGAAGTGTTCGCGAGCCGGGGTCGGGGGCGAGAGGGGCGCCTCGGGCACCTCGATGGCCGGCACCGCCCGAGCGGGGATCCGATGCGTCGCGCCGCGAAGGGGTCGGATGGGAGCTGGGTCGGCTGCGCCTCGGAACGCCCGTGTGCCGCGGGGCCGGTGCGTGGCGGGCTCGCCGCGTCCACAGGCTGGTTCCGCCTACTCCTGCACGAGCTCGATCAGGGTGCCGAAGGCACCCTTCGGGTGCACGAAGGCGACCGTCGTCCCCCGCGATCCGGGCCGGGGCGCCTCGTCGATGACCTGGCCGCCGTGGTCCTTCACCGACTGGAGCGCCACCGCCGCAGTCGGCGACCCGGTACCCGACGTGGTGGAGGCCCTCCCCTTTCTTCTCGAGGAACTTCGGCGACCGGCGAATCGGGACGGACCGGGGTGAGCAACTGGATGTAGCTGTCGGCGACCCGGATGAGGGCCTCTTCGACCCCGTCCGATCTCGACCCGCTCACGATGGACGACCGATGCCCCGAACACGTCCGACGTAGTAGCCGATCGCCGCTTCGAGGTCCTGCGACCGCGATCGCCACGTGGTCGATCTCGGTGAGCAAGGGCGCGGTCACGCGCCGTGCCTCCGGAACAGGGTGATCCGGTCCTCTCCGACCTGCGCGCGCAAGCTCGGGGTCCTCGATGCCGAGGCCCTCGGACGGCGCGAGACAGAGAACGCCGATCTTCCCCTCGTGCAGGTTCTGGTGGACCTGGTAGGCCGCGTCGCCCACCTCCTCGAGGGGGTACACCGCGGAGAGCGGCGGGAGGACCTTTCCCTCGCAGACCAGCTGGTTGGCGTCCCACGCCTCGCGGTAGTTGGCGAAGTGGGAACCCTTGATCGTCTTCAGCTTCATCCAGAGGTGGCGGTTGTCGTACTCGATCATGTAGCCGGAGGTCGCGGCACAGGTGACGATCGATGCCGCCCCGTTTCGCCGCGAAGACCGACGCGCCCATCGTCTGACGGCCGGGATGCTCGAACACGATGTCCACGTCGTCGCCGACCAGGGCGCGGATGTCCTTCCCGAACCGGCGCCACTCCGACTCGTCCTGGGTGTGCTCGTCCTTCCAGAACCGGTAGCCGGCCGCCTTGCGGTCGATCACCGCCTCGACGCCGAGGTCGTGGAGGAGCGCCACCTTCTCGGGTGAGGACACCACCCCGACCGGAGTGCCGCCACCGTTCATCACGTACTGCACCGCGTAGGCACCGAGCCCGCCCGAGGCCCCCCAGACCAGGACCCTGTCCCCTTGCTGCATGTGCGCCCCGTTCTTCGAGACGATCATGCGGTACGAGGTCGAGTTGCACAGCGCGTTGACCGCGGCCTCCTCCCACGTCAGGTGGGCGGGCTTCGGCATCAGCTGGTTGGCCTTGACCAGCGTCAGGTCGGCCAGTCCCCCGAAGTTGGTCTCGAAGCCCCAGATCCGCTGATTGTCCGCCAGCATCGAGTCGTCGTGCGCGCTCGGGCTCTGGTCGTCGACGTAATTGCAGTGGATGGTCACCCGGTCGCCCGGCTTCCAGTTGCGAACCGCCGATCCGGTCCGGAGCACGACCCCCGAGGCGTCCGAGCCGACGATGTGGTAGTCGAGCGCGTGACGGGCACCCCAGGCCGACTCCTTGCCCAGTCGGTCGAGGAAGCCGAAGGTCGGGAGCGGCTCGAAGATCGACGTCCACACCGTGTTGAAGTTGATCGCACTGGCCATCACCGCGCACGTAGGCCTCGTCGGGTGCCAGCTCGGGAAGGGGAACCTCACCGACCTGCAGCGATTTCCTGGGGTCCTTGTCCGCGCTGTCGAGCCCGTCGAACATCGCCACGTCCGCGCGCCGGACGAACGCGGCCCGGTAGGTGCCGGGAAGCGGGAGCGACGCGATCTCCTCGCCGGGAGCATCGGACTCGATCGCTGAGAGGAAGTCCTGCATGGGACCGGAGGATAGTCCGCGTGCCCGATCGGGAACCTGGGGGCGCCGCCCCGACGAGGCGCTGCTCGGACCCGCTGCGCGGCGCGAAACGACGGCGTCGTGTGGAGGGCCGTCTTCCCCGCCGCGTATCATGGGGCTCTGTCGTCGTGGCGGACCCCGGGGGGAACGCCGCCTGAGCAGGCCGCCTGGCCTCGGAGGTCGTCATGTCCGGAACCGTCATCGCCGCTGGTGCAAGAACCCCGATCGGGAAGCTGTCCGGGGCGCTCGGCGGGTTCAGCGCGGCCGAGCTGGGCGGTTTCGCGATCGCGGCGGCACTCGAGCGGGCCGGCGTCGAGCCCGAGTCGGTCGACTACGTGCTGATGGGCCAGGTGCTCCAGGCAGGAGCCGGACAGATCACCGCTCGCCAGGCCGCCTCCAAGGCCGGCGTCCCGATGACGGTGCCTGCCACCACGATCAACAAGGTATGCCTCTCGGGACTCAACACCATCTACCTGGCCGACCTGCTGATCAACGCCGGCGAAGCGGAGATCGTGGTGGCGGGCGGGCATGGAGTCGATGACACAGGCGCCCTACCTGCTCCCGGGTGCAAGAGGCGGCTACCGGCTCGGGGACGGGACGCTCGTGGACTCGATGATGTACGACGGGCTCTTCTGCGCGTTCGACGACTGTGCGATGGGCCTCGGCACCGAGCGCTACAACGGCGCCGACGGCGTCTCCCGCGAGCGTCAGGACGCGTTCAGCGCGCTCTCCCACGAGCGTGCCGCGGCCGCGATCAAAGACGGTCGTTTCGCGGAGGAGATCGTCCCGGTGAGCGTCCCGCAGCGGAAGGGCGACCCGTTGATCGTCGAGACCGACGAGGGAGTCCGTCCCGAGACGACGGCGGAGTCCCTCGGCAAGCTGCGACCCGCCTTCGACAAGGAGGGGACCATCACCGCGGGCAATGCCTCCCAGATCTCCGACGGCGGGGCTGCGGTCGTCGTGCTCTCCAAGGCCAAGGCCGAAGAGCTCGGGATCGCTCCCCTCGGCGAGCTGGTCAGCTACGGCCAGGTGGCCGGACCCGAGCCCCTCGCTGCTCCACCAGCCGTCGCACGCGACCACGGTGGCCCTGGAGAAGGCGGGGCTCACGGTCTCGGACATCGACCTCTTCGAGATCAACGAGGCGTTCGCCGCGGTCGGTGTCGCCTCGGCCGACGATCTCGGCATCGGGACCGACGTGGTCAACGTCAACGGAGGGGCGATCGCGCTCGGGCATCCCGTCGGCATGTCGGGAACCCGTGTCGCGCTCGACCGCGCTCCTCGAACTCAAGCGACGGGGTGGCGGCACCGCGGCGGTCAGCCTCTGCGGTGGCGGCGGGCAGGGCGACGCCGCCGTCCTCCGCACGATCTGAGACCGACCCGGCGGGGCGCCGCCCTCGTCGGCGCTCAGTACGGCGGCCGGAAGACCCCGAGCAGCATCCGCGCGTCCGAGCGCGAGGTCCTCCCAGGCACCGACGTCGAGCGCGACCACCGCGAGCGCACAGGTGGGAAAGCCGTGCGCCTCGAACGCGTCGCCGTCGTCGTCGACGCCACTCGACCAGTTCGAGGACGACCCGGAACATGGTCGGGTTGTGGCCGACGAGGAGGGTGCTCTTCACTCCCTCGTCGACCTCGCGGAGGTACCGGAGCACGGTGTCGATGTCGGCGTCGTAGAGCGAGCGGTAGGAGTCGAGGGGGATCCGCCCACCCATCGCTTCGATCACCAGGTCCGCGGTCTGGCGGGTCCGCACTGCGGCCGAGCAGATCGCGAGGTCCGGCTTGCGCACCCCCTCCAGCCCCGGAAGCGGTGTGTCCGACGCCAGCCGCCTCCCGAGCGCGGTCGCGTCGCGGCGACCCCGCGCGGTGAGCGGGCGTTCGCGGTCGCTCCCGCCCCACGGCGCGTCCGAGGCGGCCTTGGCGTGCCGGAGGATCCAGAGATGCCGAACGGGCGCTCCGGACGGCTTCGGCATCCACTCATGGTGCCCCAACCGGGACGGGGCGCGCCCCTCGATGTCGCCCACCGGAGCCGGCGGGCGGGCGGGGACTACGCCTCGACTTCGCGCCGACCCTCGAGCGCACGGCCGAGGGTGAGCTCGTCCGCGTACTCGAGATCGCCCCCGACCGGCAGACCGCTCGCGATGCGGGTGACGGTGAGCCCCATCGGCTTCAACAGGCGCGCGAGGTACATCGCGGTCGCTTCACCCTCGAGGTTCGGGTTGGTGCAGAGGATCACCTCGCGGATCCCCTCCGACTCGACCCGAGCGAGCAGCTCCCGCACGCGCAGCTGATCGGGGCCGATCCCCTCGATCGGGTTGAGCGCGCCCTGCAGCACGTGGTAGCGGCCCGAGAACTCCCCGGTCTTCTCGACCGAGACGATGTCACGGGGATCCTCGACGACGCAGACCACCGCGGCGTCTCGTCGGTCGTCGGTGCAGATCGAGCACAACTCGCCTTCGGCGACGTTGAAGCATCGGGTGCACAGGGTGATGCGCTCCTTCACCGCGATGATCGCCTCGGCGAGCCGCAGCGCGTCCTCCGGAGCCACCTTGAGCAGGTGGAAGGTGATGCGCTGGGCGGACTTGGGGCCGATGCCGGGAAGGCGGCCCAATTCGTCGATGAGGGACTGCAGCGGCCCCGAGAAGACCGCCACTCAGCGGACCTCTTCGGCGCCCGGGAACGCCTGGAGGACCCGTGCCTCCGCCGAGGTGTCGACGTCGGCGATCTCGAGGTCGCGGTGGTCGAAGTCGACGGCCTCTTCGACCGGCTCGGGTTCGACCGGCGGCGCTGCCTTTTCCGCATCCCGGCCCCGGCCTCGGGGCGTCTCGGGCGGTGGCGCGCCGCCGGAAACCTCGTCGGTTCCGGCCGGAACGGCGGGCGTGGCACCGGGGTCGATCACCAGCTCGATGCCGACCGTGCGACCGAAGTGGTCGGAGAGGGCGGACTCCACTTCGGGCAGCAGATCCTGGCAACGCACCCGATGGGTCTCGTTCGGAAGGGCGAACACCGCCCGCGCTCCGTCGACCGCGACGAACCTTCCGGCCTGGAAGAGCGCCTTCGCCTTCGGACGGAGCCCGGCGATGACGTGATCACCCCAGGCCTGCACCAGCTGGTCGCGGGTCGGGAATCCGGGTACCGACTCGGTCGTCGGAGGAACATCTGCCCGGGCGACCGTCGGGCGCGGAGGCGCCTTCTCTGCGTCGGGGGCCGGTCCCGCCGCGTCGGGGGCCGGTTCGGCCGCGTCGGGGGGCGGTTCGGCTCGCGGGGCGGTGGTCGGACGCGCGGTATCCACCGAGCTCGCTGCAAGCTCGCGCCGGAGCGCCCCGAGGGTCTTCTGCGAGCCCGACGGTGGGGTCGGTCCCTCCGCTTCCGTCTCTTGCTTCTCGCCTTCGCCGGCGGCCGGACGTGGGACGGAGGGCTCGCGGTCGGGCCGCGGCAACGGCGCCCCGGTGCCGGTGTTCCCCGCACCGAGCCCGGCCTCGAGCCGCTCGATCCGGGCGAGCAGCGCGGCGGGCGAGTCGTCGGCCTCGGGATGGGTGAGGCGGACCAACGCGACCTCGAGATCCACCCGCGGGTCCGGCGCGTCTCGCATGGTCACCAGTGCCTGGCCGAGCAACTCGATCGCACGGACCAGCGCAGCCAGACCCACCCGAGCGGCCCGCGCCTCGACCGCGCCGGCCGCGTCGCCGCCCGTCGACAGGTCGGGGGCGACCAGGGCGAGAAATCCCTGACGCAGCTCGTCGATCAGGTCACCCGCGAGTTGTTGGGGACTGAACCCTGCCGAGGTGAGGTGCGCGACCGCCGCGAGTGCACGGCCCACGTCGTGCTCGGCGAGCGCTTCGACCACCTCGTCGAGCTCGGGACGGTCGTCATCGATCGCGTCCGAGGCAAGCACCTGGTCGAGCACCGAGAGGGCGTCGCGGGCCGACCCCCGGCCGCGCCGGACGGCAAGCTCGATCGCCTCGTCGGGCAGGTCGAGGGAGGCGTCCTCGCGCACCGAGGTCAACAGCTCGGCGAGGGTGTCCGACCCGAGCAGTCGGAACTCGAAGTGCTGGGTGCGGCTCCTGATGGTGGGGAGGACCTTCTGGGGATCGGTGGTCGCGAGCACGAAGACCACATGGGCGGGGGGCTCTTCGAGCGTCTTCAGCAGCGCGTTCGACGCCGCGGTCGAGAGCATGTGGACCTCGTCGACGATGTAGACCTTCTGCCGGCCGGGCGTCCCGAGGGCGGCATGGGCCACGAGGTCGCGCATTGCCTCCACGCCGCTGTTGGACGCCGCGTCGAGCTCGTGGACGTCGAGCGAGGTGCCCTTTGCGATCTCGAGGCAGGAGACGCAGACGCCGCAGGGCTCGCCGTCACGGAGGTCCGCGCAGTTGAGCGCCTTGGCGAGGATCCGCGCCGTCGAGGTCTTGCCGGTGCCGCGCGGACCGCTGAACAGGTAGGCGTGCGCGACCCGTTGTTCGCGGACCGCGTTGCGGAGCGCGAGGACCACGTGGTCCTGCCCCCGGATCTCGGCGAAGGTGGAGGGTCGGAACCGGCGGTAGAGAGACTGATACGGGAGCGTCGTCGGGTGCCTCGGCCACGTCGGGTGAGCCTACCGGTCGCCACCGACGGCCTCCTGGCAACGGACGCTCGCAACGGACGTGTGGCAACGACGTGTCGGCGCGAGCGCGCCCCGGTGCTCGGTGCGACGGCCAGATTGGCTGCGGCACACGGCCTGACCCGCTGAGAGCTGCTGCCTTCCGACCCTGACTCGGTTCACAGGAGGACGTTGCGCAGGACCCAGCCGTCGCACCCAACTCCGGGGCGCACGAATGATACTCCTGCGCGGCTCCCGGTCCGGTGCTCGCCGCGTGACGAGCGGGTCGATCACGGCGGTGGACGCGATGTCGCGGAGTAGCCTGTGCGGGCTCGGACGCCCCGTCGGAGGATCCCTTGTGGATGGTCGACGGGCCCGGCGCCCGGAGGTGTGCGAGAGCGGCCGAATCGGCACGACTGGAAATCGTGTGTGGGGAGACCCACCGTGGGTTCAAATCCCACCGCCTCCGCCATGGCGACCCATCCGCCACGTGAGATCGAGCCCGGCCCTGGCGCGCCCCCGACGGGGGGCGCGGTCCTCGACGACGAGACTGCGATGGCCCTCGCGCTGGAGGAGGCGAGAGCGGCAGCGGCCCACGACGACGTCCCGGTCGGCGCAGTCGCCCTGCACGACGGCGCGGTCATCGCCGCCCGCCACAACGAGCGGGAACGAAAGCGTGACCCGACCGCACACGCCGAGCTGCTGGCGCTGGCCGACGCCGCGGCCGCTCTCGGGACCTGGCGGCTGAGCGAGGTCACCCTGGTGGTGACACTCGAGCCGTGCCCGATGTGCGCAGGAGGCCTGGTCGCGGCCCGGGTCGGGCGCCTCGTCTACGGAGCCGACGACCTCAAGGCCGGGGCCTGCGGTTCGCTCTACAACCTCTGCGCGGACCCCCGCCTCAACCACGAAGTGGCGGTCACCTCGGGTGTGGGGGCGGAAGCGGCGGCCGAGCTCCTCTCCGAGTTCTTCGCCGGGCGTCGGGAGCGGTAGCCCTGCGCTGCCCCGGAGGACCGGGGACCGCGCCGGGAGCCACCGTGCGCGAACGCTACGATCGCGGATTCGCGTCCTCGGACGGCAGGCCGGAACCGATCGGTCCTCCTCGAGCCGACGGACGCGATGTGTCCTCGGAGGGATGCGAGAGCGGACGAATCGGGCGGTCTCGAAAACCGCTGTGCCCTATGGGTACCGTGGGTTCGAATCCCACTCCCTCCGCCAAATGTGTCTTATTCAAACCAGCCCTGCGTGGGTGCCTTGTCCTCGATTGAGCTGACGTCCGATCGTGATTCGGCCGACGGTCCTTCTCGAGGACCTTGACAAGACCGACAGGTATTCCGTTCGCCCACTGACTGTTTCGGTGCACAGCGATCTCTCCTGCAGGCACACGCTTGACATCGTCGGCCTTCAGGAGGACGAAATCCGGACGCAGCAGCACTCCAAATTCGTCTGTGGGCAGTGCCTCAGTCGAGCCGTCGGATCCGACGAGGAACTTGTCGAACACGGCCTGGTTCATCATCCGCCTCAGCTGTGGAGGTGCGTTCAAGTAGCTGTCGTGGCAGTTGGATAGGAACTCGAGGCAGTCGCTAAGTCGAGACCGAATTGAGGCCATATTGGTCCTCGCCATTTCAAGCCGTCGCTCCAGCGCGCGTATCTCAGCAGCGATGCGCTTCTGTTCCTTTTTCATGAGCTCCAGGGGAATCGCCTCGGCGTAGTGCGCACGTAGAAGCTTCTCCTGCTCTTCGCGCAGCAACCCGAGCTCGCCCGCTCGGCCGGCACCGCAACAGCCGCGGGGTCAAGATCGAGAGCAGGTGAGAGGGCGAGGCTCAGCCTTCCGAGACCAGCGCGTCGGTCAGCGCGTCGATCCCCGCGAGCCTCGCTGCGAGATCGGGGGTGAGGCGGTGGCGGCGCGCGAGCGAGGCCGGCGACTCGTACGACACCTTGGTCTGGCCCCGATCGTCCCAGCAGAGCACCTTGAGCGGCAGGTCGATCGCGGTCAGCGGTGAGGCTTCCATCACCGGCGTGCCGGCTCGTGGATCACCGAAGAGCACGAGCACCGTGTCGCGCAGCTCGAGTCCCGCTTCGCGAGCCTCCTCGCGCTGGTCGATCACTGCGAAGATCCGGATCCCCTTGCTCGCGAGGAGCGATCGGAAGCGCTCCACGGTCTCCGCGACCGACCCGCGACTCGGCTTGGTGGTGATGCCGGCCGGAAGCGCCTCGTCGGCCATGGTGGAAGTTCCCCCTCGAGGAGCGACCGAGGGACGCTAAGCGCTAGGCGAGGAGCTTCGCCTTCTGGGCGTCGAACTCGGCCTGGGTGATGGTGCCGTCGTCCTTCAGCTGTGCCAGCTTGGCCAGCTCGTCCGCCGTGTTCGACCCGCCCGCAGCGGCCTGCACGTACTCGTCGAATGCCTGCTGTTGCCGGTGGGACTGCGTGACCGCCCGATCGTGCATGCCGCGCCCCCGGACGATCAGGTAGGTGAGTATCCCGATGAGAGGCAACACGATGACGAAGACCACCCACAGCGCCTTCCCCCATCCGCCGATGTCGTGACTCCTGAACAGGTCGGTGAAGATCGCGATCAGCACCCAGATCCAGACGACGAACGCGAACACCATGAAGATGGTCCAGAAGAGGTCCAACAGCGGGTACTGGTAGGCGAGCATGGGTTGCCTCCTTCGTCCTTCGCCGCAGTGGCACCGCGGCCGCTGGCGACGACGGGCCCAGTTCTACCAGTTCACGGCAGCCATGCGCTGATGCAAACCCGGTTCTGCCGCGTCCGGGGGTGGGGTCGAAGCAGCCTGAATTGGGCTGCCCGACCCGAAGGCGGTCCTCTCGAGGGCGTGACGGCAGACGATGCACGCTCGACGAAGAGGGCCATCGGGACAGGAGGACCACATGGTGTCGGGCATCCGTGCCGGAGCCACGCTGCACAGCACTCGTCGCCGGAAGGGTCGGGCTGCGGTCGCGCTGTCGGCAGCCGCCGCCTCTGTCCTGTCGATCGGGGTCGGGAGCCACTCCGTCGCGGCCGGAGTGGCGCCGCCCTCGCCGACGTGCGCCGGCACCTCTGGCTCACCGGCCTCGTTGCCGAGCGGCACCTACAGCGCGCTCACCGTCACCGGCGTGTGCGACATCAATGCCGGCCCGGTGGCGATCGGGGGTGACGTCACCGTCGAGGCGGGCGCCTCGCTCCTCGCCGGTTTCGCCGAGAACGGCTCGGGCATCCATGTCGACGGCAACATCGACGTCGGCTCGGGCGCGACGTTGATCCTCGGCTGCAAGGCGACCTCCTTCCCTTGCTTCGACGACCCCCACCAGAACGCCCCGACCCTCAACTCGTCGAGCGAGGTCGACGGCGGCATCGACGCAACCGACGCGCTCGGTGTGGTGGTGCACGGCTCGACCATCGGCGACATCGCGCAGACGGGCGGAGGCGGCGGGCCGAACTGCACCCCGTACGGGATCTTCGCGACACTGCCTTTCCCCTCGCCCGTCTACAGCAACTACGAGGACGACACGATCGGCGGCAACCTGCGGGTCCAGGGGTTGCACTCCTGTTGGTTCGGCGCCCTCCGCAACGGGGTGGGCGGCAGCGTCACGTTCGCCGACAACACCTTCTCGGATCCGGACGCCTCCGAGAACCTGGACAACCAGGTGGGCGGCAATCTGCTCTGTCCGAACAACTCCCCTGCGGTCCACTGCGGGGACTCGGGAAGCCACCCGAACCTCGTCGGTGGTTTCGCCACCGGCCAGTGCGCCTTCGGGGTCGAGCAGCCGAGCGTCCCCTCCGGTCCCCTCCAGGCGATCAGCGAGCCGAGCGGCGCGGTACAGGGGTACTGGTTGGGTGCCGCGGACGGCGGGGTGTTCAGCTTCGGCGTGCCGTTCCTCGGGTCACAAGGTGGCGAGGCACTCGCCTCGCCGATCGCCGGGCTCGCCGCGGTGCCGGGCGGCCTCGGTTACAACCTGACCGAGGCGAACGGCACCCTGTTCGCGAACGGGCAGCACGCGTCCGAGTGCACAAGTGTCAGCGGAACCGGTCGCTCGCTCAACAAGCCCATCGTCGGGATCGCCGCGGCGCCGGGGGGTGACGGCCGCTGGCTCGTCGGGAGCGACGGCGGCGTCTTCGCACTCGGCGCCAACGCGCGGTTCTTCGGTTCCGCCGGAGCGCTTCCGCTGGTGGAGCCGGTCGTCGGGATCGGGGCGGCTCCCGACAACGACGGCTACGACCTGGCGGCCTCGGACGGTGGCGTCTTCGCCTACGGGCCCGGAGGGACGTTCTACGGATCGATGGGCGGACACCCCCTCAACCAGCCGGTCGTCGGGATCGCCGTGGATCCTGCGACCGGCGGCTACTGGCTGGTGGCCAGGGACGGCGGGGTGTTCAGCTTTAACGCGCCTTTCTTCGGTTCGATGGGCGGGACGCCGCTCAACGAGCAGATCGTCGGGATCGCGGCCGCGCCCGGGGGTGACGGCTACTACCTGGTGGCAGCCGACGGTGGCGTCTTCGCCTTCGGAGCCGGTGCCCATTTCCAAGGCTCGACCGGCAGCCTCCATCTGGTGCAGCCGGTCGTCGGCATGACGCTCGGTTGAGCGGCAGGAAGGACGGCGTCGCACCGCACGTCGACGCGGGATCGCGATCCGCGGTTAGGATCGAAGCGAACGACGACGGAACCGAGGTGACCCGATGGCCGGAATGACTCCTGCATCCACGGTGGTGGTCACCCGCGTCGTCGATCGGAACCGCAGCGGTTCTCCCGCGGTTCCGTCGGCGGGGTTCGGCACGGGGGTGCCGGCCCGGCCTGTGCCGCTCGGCTGAACCGGCCCGCGCCCCCCGCCTCTTCCGGCTCCTGACGCCGGACCACCGCGTCCGCGCGACGACGCCTTGCGCGTCGAGTCTCTTCCGTTCCGCACCTTCGGAGCACTCCTGTGAACGACCGAACTCTCTTCCCCGCTGCGAGCACTCGAGACACGCTCGCCTATTGCTGGCGCCAGATGCGCCCGGACCGCGCGCGCTTCGCCATCGCCTGGTCGGCGGTGGTCGCGGCCACGCTCGCGACCGCGGTGGCAGGCCCGCTGATCTTCGCGACCCTGCTCGGGCGCATCGCCGAACTCCCCGCGCAGGGCGGGCACTTCTCCAGCTTCGTGCCACTCGTCGTCGGCTACGCGGTGATCCTCGCCCTCTCGAC
The DNA here is from genome assembly GCA_963784155.1 of uncultured Acidimicrobiaceae bacterium. Classification (GTDB taxonomy): domain Bacteria; phylum Actinomycetota; class Acidimicrobiia; order Acidimicrobiales; family RAAP-2; genus Bog-756. The sequence goes on along the minus strand of CAWAQF010000005.1, from coordinate 637,337 downwards.
CGTCTGCTGGCGGGTCGCCGGATGGATCAACTGGGGCGCGACACTGCGATCCTTCGCCCGCGCGATCACCAACGGTTACGACCACCTGATCGGGCTCAGCCATCGCTGGCACACCGACCGTCCCTCCGGCGAGGTGATCTCGTCGTTGGAGACCTTCTCGTGGGCGTTCGTCGAGATCGTCGACATGACCACCTGGGGCGTGCTCCGGGTCGGGGTGACCGTCTTCGGCGCGATCGTCGTCCTCGCCGTGGTGGCCTGGCCGGTGGCTCTGGTGATGGCACTCCTCGTGGCCGTGTTCGCGGTGGTCCTCGTCCGCCGGATGGGCATGGTCGTTGCTGCGGAGAAGAAGTTCTCCGACACCCACTCCCAGGCGACCGGAGTGCTCGCCGACACGATCGCCAACCTCACGACCGTGCGGACCCAGGCCGCCGAGGCCTCCGAACGCGAGCACGTCGACCGGGTGGTGGAGGATTCGATCCGTGCGGATCTCAAGGCTCGACGGGTCTTCACGACGACCAGGCTCCAGATGGAGTCCTCGATGGCCGTGCTCAACTGGTTGGCGGTCACGGTCGGTCTCGTGCTCGCGCTCCACCACGTGGTTGCCGCAGCGTCGGTCTACCTCATCCTCTTCTATGCGACCTTCGTCGGCGGGAGTCTCGAGGAGTCCTTCGAATTCATGCGCTCGATCTCACGCGCCGCAGGACGCTGCGCCAAGTTCGTCGGCATCGCATCCACCCGTGCCGACATCCTCGACGTGCCCGCTGCGGACGAGCTGAAGCTCGAAGGCGGCAGCATCGAGTTCCGGGCCGTCTCGTTCTCCTACCGTCCCGACACTCCCCTGTTCGACCGACTCGACCTGCGGGTCGAGCCTGGCGAGCACGTCGGCCTGGTGGGCGCGTCCGGGTCGGGGAAGAGCACCCTCACCAAGCTTCTCCTCCGCTTCATGGACATCGACGCGGGGAGCATCCTCCTCGACGGGCAGGACATCGCTCTCGTGACCCAGCACTCGCTGCGCCGTGCGATCTCGTACGTGCCCCAGGACCCACAGATGCTGCACAGGACCATCGCCGACAACATCTGCTACGGCGTCGGGACACTCGGGCGACCCGACATGGAGCTGGTGCAGGAGGTGGGACGCGCCGCGCACGTCCAGGAGTTCGTGGAGCAGCTCCCCGACGGGTACGACACGGTCGTCGGCGAGCGCGGACTCAAACTCTCCGGCGGCCAGCGCCAGCGGGTGGCCATCGCGCAGGCGATGGCCAAGGGGGCGCCGTTGCTGATCCTCGACGAGGCCACCTCGGCACTCGACTCCGAATCCGAGGCACTGGTGCAGCAGGCCCTGTGGCGGTTGATGCAACACTCGACGGCGCTCGTCGTCGCGCACCGTCTGGCGACCATCGCGCGCCTCGACCGGATCGTGGTCATGGACCAGGGCGGCGTGGTCGAAGAGGGCACCCATCGCGACCTGCTCGATGTCGACGGCGGGGTCTACAGCCGTCTCTGGCAACACCAGTCGGGCGGCTTCCTCGCCGCCTGATCGGCTACGACCCGGGGGTCACCCTCTGGAGGAAGGGCACCAGGTGGTCGAAGAACACGTTGTTCGGGTAGGCGCCGGCGGGGTCGTTGTGCGCGTAGGCCGTGTGCTCGTCGACCAGGGTCAGGTTGGCAGAGGGGATGCCCGACTGCGCGGCGAGATTCTGCGCGGCGGTGAGCACGGCGGGACCGCCGAGCGCGGTGGCGATGGCGTAGATCAGCATGCCGTGCGGCAGCTCGTGTCCCATCGTGCGCGTCGACGCCGAGCACGCCCTGTGCGGGATTGGCGTTGCCGTTGCCGACCGCGCCGGTGTCGTCGGTGAGCCGCTGCGGGAAGTACCACTCGGACCCGTCCACGTTCTGGATGCCGGCTCCCGAGAACATGGTGGCGAAGCGCGAGAGCGGGGTGAGCGCGCCGCTTCCGTCCCAGCCGTGCACCGGACCGGTCGGCGACACCCCGGTGCCCATGTGTGCCTGTGCCGCCTCGAGAGAGGGAGGTGACGTCCCGACGTTGAGTGCGTAGCCGAACTGCGCCGCGTTGGTGACCCGGTCCGCGGGAACGAGCTCGCTCGGGAGCAGGCCGGAGGTCTGACCGATCGATGGCGAGTTCGGGTCGTAGACCGCCGAGGCCCCGCCGGTTGCGCTGTAGATGCCCGCGTACGGCGCGGTGATCCCTCCGAACGCCAGCCACGGGGAGGGCGCGCTGTCCAGCCCGTCGAGCGCAGCGGTCGCGGTTGCCGCGCTCACCGGCGATCCGCTCCCCCCGTCGATGTAGACGAGGCCGGCCAGACCGTCGGCACCGGGGTGACCGCCGAAGTCCCACGTCGCGTATGCGGTGACCACCGAGCCACCGAGCGAGTGACCCCCCAGCACCACCTTGCCTCCGAGTCCTTTCGCCGCCCCGATCACGTCGTGGAGGTCCTGGACCGCGACGTCCATGCCCCAGTTCTTGGCGAACCCGACCGACGAGTCGGAGACCGGCCGAGTGTGGTGGGTGATGCTCTTGTCGGTGAGGTAGCCGAGGTAGTAGTCGAACAGTTGTGTCGAGCTGACTTTGTTCTGCTTGTAGAGGTCGAGCTCCGACTGGTCCTCCAAGAGGTTCTCCCGCCGCTCGACCGACCACACCTGCCAGCCGGGCAGCCTGGAGACGATCCACTTCGCCAGCGGCGCGAAATAGGCGCTGCCCGCCGAGGTCCCCGGCTCGAGGACGAGCACGTTCTTGGCGGAGCTCGCGCCGACCTTCAACACCCCGACCTTGTCGTACTGGGCCGGCGTCCCCGGCGCGTCGAAACCCCGCATCCAGGCCAACGCCGGCACAGCCGCCGAGCTCGACGCGGGAGCCGAGGACGACGATCCGCAGGCGGTCAAGACCGCGGCCAGGCACACGAGACCGGCGCCGAGGCTCGCGGCTCGCCCGGCCAGAGGTCGTCGCCGCATCGCGCCCGCTCCCCCGGTCACGCGGTCCTCGTCGGTCAGGTGACCGTGAAGACGGCGGCGCTGGTGGAAATGCCGCCCTTGGTCTTCACCGCGATCGGCCCGGTCAGCGCGCGCCGGGGCACCGAGCGCGGTGATCTGAGTCGCGGTGTCGGTCACGACGGTCATCTTCTTGCCGTGGAGGGACACCTTCCGGGCCCCGGCGAGACCCGATCCCTGTATCGTCACCAGCGCTCCTAGAGCTCCCGAGGTGGGCGTGAAGCCCGGTCACGGTCGGCGCGGGGAGGAAGGACTTGTGGCTGACCGCGGTGCCGCCCGCGGTGGTGACGGTGAGCGGACCGACACTGGCCGCGGCCGGGACGACGGCGACCACTGCGGTGGTCGAATCGCTCACGATCGACGCGCCGATCCCGTCGAAGGCGACGTGGGTGGCCCCGTTGAGGTCGTTGCCGGCGATGGTCACCCACGCTCCGGCCGGGGCCACCTTGGGAGCGAACGAGGTGATGGTCGGCGTGAAGGTGGGTACCGGTGCGTTCTGGACGCACCCGCCTTTGCCGGCGTTGGCCGCGTTCGACCAGAGACCTTGGACGACGACGGTACCGGTGGCGAGGGTCAGGTTGTAGGCCGCCCCGGGGTTGGGTGCCGAGATGTAGTCGCAGATGTCGGCGATCTCGTCACCGGAGGCGTCCGACCAACCGGGAACCGGCGTCGTCTCGGGGAACTGGTCGGTGAGCGTCTCGGCGTACTCGTGGCTGGCCGTCGAGGTGGCACCGTCGAGGGTCCCGCTCGCACCGCTGTTCACCATGTTCGCGCCGCAGGAACCGCCTGCGTCGGGGATGTAGGGCATGTTGGTGAAGGCGAGGATCGGCCCCGACACCGCACCGCCCCCGTCGATGAACGGGTCGTGGGTGTCGTCGTGGTACGCGCAGTAGCCGTTCACCGGGTCGGTCCATCCGTCCGGGTCGGTGCCGGTCGGGGAGGCGATGACGTACTGGGTGTCGCGATTGGACGCCTGGGTGAGGTTGCCGAAGTGGACCGCTGCGGACTCCGCCTCGGCCGCGAGCTGGTTGCCGGTCGCCCCCGCGGCGGTCTGCGACGTCGCGCTCGCCGAGTTGTCGTACCAGGTGCCGGCGAGGACACCCGGAGACGGATAGGGGATGTTCTGGCTGCCGGAATTGCAGGAGGTCGCCCCGATCGCCACCCCGTCGCAGTACTGGGTGACGATGCCGCTCCACTGCTCGCCGCGGGTGCCGAGGCCCTGGTACAGGGTCTGCAGCGCGGGTGCCTCGGCGTCGGGGATCGTTGCCGAAGACCGCTTGGCCGCTCCCGTTGGTTCCCTCGGTGCCCCACTGGCCGCCGAAGAAGACGAGGTAGACCTTGGGCTGGCCGGTGGTGACCCCTGCGCCGACCAGCCCGCCGGTGGTGAGCCCTCCCCCGTAGGCGAGGGTCTTGCCCGAAGCCGCCCCGCGGCGGCGACAGGACCGTTCGTCGTCCCCGACGGGGTGGGCGTGACCGACGGCACCGACGTGCCCGGGGGCGCCGACACGATCCGGGGAACGGCACCGTGACGGTAGCCATGCCCGTTCGCGGTCGGAGTCGTGTAGCCGACCGTCGTGGCGGCCGCAGCGCCGGCGGTGAGCGGCGCGGTCAACGCGGAGAGTGTGCCGGCGAGGAGCAGCGCGCCCCCTGCGACTCCCGCGACCTCCTCGGCCGAGCCGGTGGACAACTGCCCCCAAGTGATGGGTGCGATCCTGACGCATCCTTCGTACCTCCGACGCTTCCTGCACGCCCGCCCCGCTCCCGTCGGATGCGCCGGACGTGGACCCCCGCGCGAGCTCTGTCGTGGACCCCGCCTCGTACCGAGGACCAAGGCTACCTCACCGACCGGAGGTCGGGCAGCGTTCACGCCCCTGGCCAGGGCCGACCCGCCCTCGGGACGCGGAGCGAGACGATCGGAGTCAGGCGCCGAAGAGCAGCCCGTAGTCGGCGCCGCGGCGCAGATGGTGGCCGCCGTCGACGGCGACGCACTCACCGGTGATCCAACCGCTCTCGGGGCCGGCGAGGAACCGGACCGCGGAGGCCACGTCCTCGACGGTGCCGAGGCGGCTGATCGGCATCTGGGCGAGGTAGTCGTCGAGCAGCGGTCCGCCCGGCGGTGATCGGCGCCATCAGCTCGTCGTCGATGATGCCGGGGCGCACCGTGTTCACCCGGATGCCCGAGGGACCGAGCTCCTCGGCCGCGTACTGGCACAGCATGTCGATGCCGGCTTTCGCCGCGCCGTAGGCCCAGAGGAACCGGTGCGGGAAGTGCCCCGCGCCCGAGGACATCGCGATGATCGAGCCACCACCGGGTTTCCCGCCGCCGACCGCCTCGCCGACCCCGACGGCCATCAGCGGTGCCGCGTGCTTGACGGTGAGGAAAGTGCCGACCAGGTTGAGCTCGACGGTCGCCCGCACCTGGCCGGCGTCGGCCTCGGTGATCGGTCCCATGTGGACGCGCCGCCGGCGTTGGCGAAGAGGATCTCGAGCCGCCCGCGACCCTCGGCCGCGACCGCAATCGCCGCGGCGATCTCCTCCTCGTGGGTGACGTCGGCGACCACGTAGCTCGCGCGCGCCGGGGACGTCCCGGCCCGGAGCCAGCCGCCTCTCGCTCCAGGACGTCGACCGCGGCACGCAGGCGCTCCTCGGTGCGCCCGCAGATGGTGACGTGGGCGCCGTCGCGGACCAGCCGGGTCGCGGTGCCGAGCCCGATCCCGCTGCCCCCGCCGGTGACCAGGGCCGCGTAGCCCTCGATGCCCCCCTGCCCCGTTCCGTCGGTCACCGTCGTGCCCTCCCTGACTCCCGCGCGACCGCCGGCGACCGCGCCCACCGGCCGGACGTGCTACAGAGTGTCCGTTCCGGCTGCAGCATGCTACGGGCCGCGACCGCCGGCAATCGCACTGCCCCCGGCCGGCGCCCGCGACCGGGCGAACAAGTTGGACGACCGGAGACGACGCGATGCCCGCCGAATTCAACCTTGCCGATCTCTTCGAGCTGGTGGCCGACACCGTGCCGGATCGGCTCGCGCTCGTGGCAGGGTCTTCGCGCCGCACCTACGCGGAGCTCGACGAGCGGGCCAACCGGTTCGGCCACCACCTCCTCGACCAGGGTGCCGAGGCCGGCCACCACGTCGGCATCCTCGCCCGAAACCGCGCCGAGTGGGTCGAGTCGATGATCGGCTGCTACAAGGCACGGACGGTGCCGGTCAACCTCAACTACCGCTACGTGGCACCCGAGCTCCGCTACGTCGTCGACAACGCGGACCTCACCACGCTCGTCGTGGAGCGCGACGCTCGCCGACCTGGCCGGGACCGCCCTCGAGGACGACGCTCATGGACCGCCCGCGGCTCGTCGAGATCGATGCCGACCCGAGCGGCCGCGCCACCCGGAGCGCCGGCGTGCCCTACGAGGCGGCTCTCGCGGCCGCATCGCCAGGACGCGGCTTCCCACCGAGGTCGCCGGACGACCGGTACGTGCTCTACACCGGCGGCACCACCGGGATGCCCAAAGGGGTCATCTGGCGCCAAGAGGACATCTTCTTCGCGGCGATGGGCGGTGGCGGCTGGGGCGCGGCGCCGATCACCCGGCCCGAAGAGCTGGTCGGCCGGCTCGACACGGACGAGCGGAGGCGGGTCGTCATGCTCGTCGTCGGGCCGCTGATGCACGGCAATGCGCAATGGGCGATGTGGAGCACCTTCATGATGGCCGGCACTGCGGTGCTCAACGTGTCCACCCGCTTCGACCCGCACGGACTGCTGAAGGCGGTGGGTGACGAAGGTGTCGCCTCGATCGCGCTGGTCGGGGACGCGATGGCCCGTCCGCTGGCGCGAGGCTCTCGCCAACGCGCCGGCGGGGACGTACGACACCTCGACGCTGGTCGCGGTGGGGTCGGGCGGCGCGATGCTCTCGGCCGCGGTCAAAGACGAGCTCAAGGCCCAGCTTCCGGGTGTGCTGATCATGGACCGCTTCGGTGCGAGCGAGAGCGGGGCCCAGGGAGCGGTCGACGACGGGGCTGCCGGGCCGCGTTTCGTGATGAACGACGACACATCCGTCCTCGACGACGACCTCCGGACCCTCCGCCCGGGGGACGGCAGGATCGGCCGGCTGGCACGCACCGGCCGCATCCCTCTCGGTTACCACAAGGACCAGGCGAAGACCGACGCGACCTTCCCCACCGATGCGAACGGCGTGCGCTGGTCGGTGCCGGGGGATCTCGCGTCGGTCGAGCCGGACGGCACGATCACCGTGCACGGTCGCGGCTCGGCGTCGATCAACTCGGGAGGGGAGAAGATCTTCCCCGAGGAGGTCGAGGCGGCGGTCAAGGCACACCCCGGGGTCTTCGACGCCATCGTGGTCGGCATCCCCGACGAGAGGTTCGGCGAACGGGTGGGCGTCGTCGTGCAACCGCGCCGCGGATCCGAACCACCGACTCTCGAGGAACTCGGACACCATTGCCGGGAGTGGATCGCGGGCTACAAGATCCCCCGCGAGTTGGTCACCGTCGAGGTGGTCCCCCTCACCGCTGCCGGCAAGCCGGACCTCGCGGCGGCCCGCGCTCTCTTCAGCTGACCGCGGCCACTCTCGCGGCCGGCTCTGCCGTCACCGGGGTCTCGTCGGCGAGATCGCGCCGGATCCGCGACCAACGCACGACGGTCTCGACCACCAGATCGGCGACCGCTTCGAGTGCGGCGCCGTCGACGTCGATCGACTCGACATGGCCCGCGTCGGGCCAGAGTCCGACGCTCCGCACCGGGGCGTCCCGCCACGGCGCGGCAGAGAGCCGCCACGAGGGCCGGGTAGGCGAGCACCGCGGTGCCCCCCGGCGGCGGGGTGCCGTTCAGGACCGACACCAGCGCGAACGGTTCGGAGGTGCCCCGCTCCACCGACCCGGGCGGGATCCGCACCTTCAGCTCGACCCGACTGGTCAGCCGCACGCCACGCGCCTCGGGGCACGTCCACTGCTCGGACGGCCCGCCGACGACCGGTCGATCGCCGAACGCGGTCCAGTCGAAGGAGGACCACAGGGCGGTCGCCCAGGTGACCGCGTCCGCCAGCACGTTGGCCCGACCACCCGGCGGGAGTCCGGCCACCCACGGCTCCCAGTGGAACGTGCGCCGGCCGGAGCGGCGCCACGCGACGACCGCCCCGTCGAGGACGGCCACGGCGACCTCGGCCGGGCTCCGATGGGTGCGAAGGCACTCGTCGACGATCGCCGCGCCGAGCGAGCGGCGGACGAAGAAGGGGCTCCACGCGAACGCGCCGCGTGTCTGCGACAGGGCTGCAGGCCGAGCCTGCGCGCGGCAGAGGAGCGGGAGGGTCATCACCAGGGGACCCCCGCGGGGTACCTCGGCCGCCACCGGCACGAGCTCGGCGGTGAGCCGTGCCCGCAGCGTCTCGATCCGCCCGCGACCGATTGCGGCACACGAAGGTGCGGCAACCGCGGCGGTGAGCTCCGCCGCGCGGCTCACGACGCGCCGACCACCTGCGGCCGTTCGGCGTCGAGCGCATCGGCCGACGGGTCCGCGGCGCTCCGCGGCGACGCGCCACACGACGCGGCAGAGCGGGACCGGACCCGGCACGGGGTGGGCGCCCCTCGCCGGGCTCACCATCGCATCGACGCCGGCGACCGTACGCCGTGCCGCGCTCACCAGGACCTCCTCGGTGATCGGCTCCACGTCGAGCTCTCCCGTGCTCGTGTAGTAGGTGGCCGCCACGAAGGGGGACGCGACGTGCCGCAGCGTTTCGACCAGTGCGGCGAAGTGCCGGTCGGCGGAATGGACCGGCCGCCGGACACCCGAAACGAGCTCCACGAGCGCGACGGATGCCTCGTGCTCGGCGGGTCGTCCGACCGCGAGGTCGACACGAGCGGCGAGCACCACCGCGCCGCCCGCGAGCGCGAGCTGCATCGCCTCGCCGGTGCGAGGGAGCCACGACGGCTCGAGGACCGGCCAGCGGCGTACCAGCCCGCTGGTCTGCCGCTCGACCTCGGTGCGCAGCTCGTCGTGTGCCGACCCGGTCGCGCCTTCGATCCACGACACCAGCCGCGACTGGCGTCGGTCGAGCGAGAGCGCGGCCATGCCGTCGGCCATCGGGTCGCCGATCGTGCCGGCGGTCACCAACTGGCGGAACAGGACGGAGACCAGCGCGCCACAGGCGAGCGCGACGGAGGGTGCGCGCATCCCGTAGGCGGGACCGGGCTCGTGTGCCGGACAGGAGAGGGCGCGGGCCAACCGCTCCCTCGTCACGAGCAAGGGGGCCGTGGTCGTGAACCCCGAGAGAGGTGGTTGCCCCCCGGCGATCGACCGGATCCCTCCTTCGACGAACGAGCGCAGTCCGTCCACGAAACCGGGATCGAGCGGCGGACGCGCGCGGCCGGTGGCGCGGAGTCGGTCGAGGAGTGCGGCGCCCGCGAGCGGTCGCCACGGATGCGACCACTGACCCGGGAGAAAGGAGCTCCCCTGCGGGCGTCCCTCCGAGCTCGGCCACGGCCGGCCGGAGGGGACCGCGGCGCTCGCGGATCGGCCGGTGGCGCCGGCTGGCACGAGCGTGTTCCGTGGTCGTCATCGGCACGGCACGAGTGTCGCCCGCGGGTGTGACGGTCACTCGGTCCCCGCCCCGGCCCGGTAGCCTCTCGGGCGATGACACCGGAGGCGTCGGTGACCGCCTTTGCCGTCCTCTTCTCCTTCTTCGTGGTGGTCACCCTCATCCTGATCGTCCTGACCGTCCGGTTCACCCTGCAGCGGGCGGCCATCGCACGCGCACGATGGCTCGAGGCGTCGGGGCAGGACGAGGGAGGCGAGGACGAGGCCGCCGAGGAGGCGGGGATGACCGCGCTCGTCCTCGGTGGCGGGGGCCCGCGCGGCGCGGTGCAGATCGGGATGCTCCAAGTCCTCGCCGAACACGGGTTCGTGCCCGACCGGATCTACGGCTGCTCGGTCGGGGCGGTCAACGGCGTCGGATTCGCCTCCGATCCGACCCGCGAGGGTGTCGAGCGGATGACCCACATCTGGATGGGCATCAACCGCGAGCACGTCTTCCCCCAGGGACGGCTCCACGGCCCCTGGCTCTACTTCCAGCAGCGGGACGCGGTCTACTCGAACTCGGGCCTCCGCAAGATCATCGAGGACGGGATCACCCACGAGCGCCTCGAGGACACCCCGGTGCCGGTGGAGGTGGTGGCGACCTCCCTGACCGACGGCCACGAGCGGTGGTTCACCTATGGGCCCGCCGCCGAGGCGGTGCTCGCGTCCGCGGCGATGCCGGCCATCTTCCCGCCCATCGAGATCGAAGGCGACCGGTACATCGACGGCGGCGTCGTGAACAACGTCCCGATTCGGCGGGCGATCGACGCCGGTGCGACGCGGATCGTGGTCCTCTTGTGCACGTCGCCCGTGTACGCGCCCGGCATGTCGAAGCGCCCGATCGAGGCCGTCATCCAGGCACTGTTCGTCGCGATCCACGCACGCTTCGCCCGGGACATGGCCCAACTCCCCGACGGAGTGGAGGTCATACTCTGCGTCGGCAGCGAGAGCGCTGCTCGCGATTTCGACGACTTCTCGACGACGGAGGCGCTCATCGCGCACGGCCGCGAAGAGGCGTCCGAGGTGGTACGGCGCTACGGGCTCGGGACGAAGGTGTCACCGAAGCCGGCGACGCCATCGCCGGGTCCCGCGGACGAGCCCTCCCCCGCGACCTCGAACGGTCAGTCGGTCGCCCGGTCCGGGGGTGCCGGGGCGGTTGCGGCCGCCGACACGTCGAGCCAGCCCGAGCCCCGGACGTAGCGGCGCACCACCCGGGCCGGTACGCCCGCGACGACCGAATTGTCGGGGAAATCGCCGCGGACGACCGCTCCTGCGCCGACGACCACGTTGCGGCCGAGCGTCGTCCCCGGGAGGATCACCACCCCGGTCCCGATCCAGCTGCCCGCGCCCACCTTGACCGGCACGTCGTGAGGCCACTGCGCGTGCACGACCTCGTCGGGGTCCTCGTAGCCGTGGTTCTGGTCGGTGACGTACACGTACGGGCCGGTGTAGACGTCGTCACCGATCTCGATCGAGAAGTGCCCGACGATGTGGCTCCCCCTGCCGATCATGCAGCGGTCGCCGATCCGCACCACCGGGTCGGTGATCATCCGCTGACCGGGCACCATGCCCGCCGAGAGGCTCACGTCCGGACCGACCAGGGTGTCCCGTCCGATGTGGACCCACCGCTCGCCGAAGAGGGCGCCGGGCGGAAAGGCGAGGCAGGTCCCTTCCCCGAACGAGCCGAACCGCTTCGCCGGCGCGTCGCCGGGGCCGATCGCACCGTGGCGGGCGACCCACTGCCACCCGGCGTGCACCAGGCGGTTGAGGAGTCGGTCTCCCCTGCCCGCGCCGCGAAACGGCAGCGGCGCGGACTCGAACGGGCGTGCGGGCGGCACCGTCCCGTTGCCGCCGGAAGCCGACCCTGCAGGCGGCGCGTCGCCGGAGCCGGAGATGGCTGACATCGCCGCGACGGTATCCGATCGACGCGCCGGCGAACGAAGCGGACGGCAGCTCGACCGTGGAGCGCTTTCCTAGAGTTGGAGGATGCCCCCGAGCGACGATCTGGCAGCCGGCGACCTGGCAGCCGACGACACGGCAGCCCGCTCGGCCCTCGGGCGCGCGGGCTTCGAGTCGGGCTCCGACCTCTACGAGCGCTCGCGCCCGGGCTACCCCCCCGAGGCGGTCGCCCACCTGGTCGCCACGTCGCGGATCGCGGCCGGGTCCCGGGTCCTCGACCTCGCGGCGGGAACCGGGAAGCTCACCCGCCAGCTCGCCGCCCTCGGCGCGGTCTGCGTCGCGGTCGAGCCCTCCGCCTCGATGCGTGAGGTCTTCCTCGGTGCGGTGCCCGGTGTGCCGGTGCTGGCCGGCACCGCGGAGGCGGTGCCGGTCGAGGCCGACACCCTCGACGCGGTGGTGGCCGCCCAGTCCTTCCACTGGTTCGATCCCACCGTCGCGCTGCCCGAGATCGCGCGCGTGCTCCGGCCGGGGGGTTGGCTCTCCCTCGTCTGGAACGAACGGGACGAGGCCGACCCGATGGTCGCCGAGTTGGTCCGGATCAGCAAGTGGGACCGCTGCCAGCCCTATCCGGTCGGCATGGACTTCGGTCGTGTCCTCGACCGCAGCGGGCTGTTCGGACCGGTCGAGCGGACCGTCTTTCCCTTCGTCCAGCGCCTCGACCGGCACACCTTCGTCGAGCAGGTCGCCACCCGGAGCTACGTCCAAGTCCTCCCCGAGCCCGAGCGTGTGGCCCTCCTCCACGAGGTCGCTTCCTTCGCGGCGACGCTCGAGGAGCCGATCGGCCTGCCCTATCTGACCGACCTCTTCTGCGCACCGGTCCGCCCGTGATCGGCTCGCCCGGGGTGCGGCTTGCCGATCGTCGCCCCGCGGTGGATCCTCTGGCCCGGGCGCGCGGGCAGAACCCGCCGGGCCTCGCTCGAGATCACGGGAGGTCGTCATCGATGGTCAAGCTCACCTGCCTGCTGAAGCGCAGAGAGGGGATGACGCCGGCCGAGTTCCAGGCCTACTGGAGGGACCGCCACGGTCCGCTGGTCGCCTCGACCCGCTGCGGGACCCACGTCCTGCGTTACGAACAGCACCCCCGTCCCCTCGACGACTACCGGGGAGACGACGACCGGTCGGGCTACGACGGCGTCACCGAGCAGTGGTTCGCCTCGATGGACGACTACCACGCCCACACGACCGAGGTGGACTTCCCCGAGATGTTCGCGGACCTCCCCCACTTCCTCGACCTCGACCACCTCCATTTCGTGCTGACCGAGGAGCCGCGGGTCATCATGGAGGGCCCCGCCGACTGGCACGGGTGACACACGGCTCGACGAGTGAGTCCGGCGCGACCCGGTGCGAGGCGTTGACACCGGCAGAGGTCGGACATACGATCCGGACAATTGGACACCGTGTCCGATTCTCACCGGAGGGCCCACCATGAGCACCACCGAGCTCGACTTGAGCGGTATCAGCTTCGACGACATCGACCTCACCGATTCGAAGCGCTTCGTCGAGGGGGTCCCCCACGACTGGTTCGCGTTCCTCCGGAAGAACGCACCGGTCTGGTGGCACGAACCGAAGAAGACCGGGAACGGACCGGGCTTCACCAACCCCGGATCGGGCTTCTGGGCGGTGAGCTCCCACGCGGGATGCACCGCGGTCAACCGCGACTACGAGCACTTCTCCTCCCAGCGTCAGGCCACCTATCTCTGGGACCTCGCCGCCGACGACCTCGCACAGCAGCAGCTGTTGATGCTCAACATGGACCCGCCCCTCCACACGCGTTACCGCCGTTTGGTCAACAAGGGCTTCACCCCTCGCACCGTCGCCCAGCTGCACGACCGGATCCACGCGGCGACCGACACCATCATCGACCGGGTGATCGAGCGCGGCAGCGCCGACTTCGTCACCGAGATCGCGGCCGAGCTGCCGCTGGTGGTGATCGCCGAGCTCCTCGGTGTCCCCGACGAGGACCGCCACCGCATGTTCGACTGGTCCAACCGGATGATCGGCAGCGAAGATCCCGAGTACCAGACGGCCGGCGAGGTCGCCCAGCAGGCATCGCTCGAGCTCTACGCCTACGCGTCCGAACTGTTCGCCGTCAAGCGAGGCGATCCGCACGAGGACTTGATGAGCGTGTTGACCCAGGTCGAGATCGAGGGGGAGAAGCTCTCCGAGCTCGAGCTCGAGCTCTTCTTCCTCCTGCTCACCGTCGCGGGCAACGAGACCACCCGCAACCTCATCTCGGGGGGAATGGTCGCCTTCTTCGACAATCCCGGCCAGTGGCAGCTCCTGCGCGAGGACCGCTCGCTCCTGCCGTCCGCGGTCGAGGAGATGCTCCGCTACGTGAGTCCGGTGTTGGACTTCCGGCGGCAGACCACCGGGCGCCTCGAGCTCGAGGGTCAGGTCATCGAGGAGGACTCGAAGGTCGTCTTCTACCACGTGTCGGCAAACCGCGACGAGGCCGTCTTCGAGAATCCGCACTCCTTCGACATCACCCGCGATCCCAACCCGCACATCGCGTTCGGCGCCGGCGGTCCGCACTTCTGCCTCGGGGCGAACCTCGCACGAATGGAGATCCGGGTGATGTTCGAGCACCTCCTCGACCGGGTTCCCGAGATCCGGCTCGACGGTGAGGTCCAGCGACTCCAGTCACCGTTCATCAACGGGGTCAAGCACATCCCGGTGACGTTCCCCGAGGGCCCGCGAGTGGCCGCATGAGCGAGGTGGCGAAGAGTCCCGAACATCTCAAAGAGGTCATCCGCGACTTCCGGCGGGAACAGGTCGTCGCGGTGGCGCGCCGCCTCGTCGCCGAGCGCGGCACGACCGAGGTCTCGATGGACGAGATCGCGACCGCCGCAGGCCTCTCGCGCTCGACGGTCTACGTGTACTTCGCCAACCGCGAGGCGCTGCTGCGCGCGTGCCTCGCCGGCCTCCGCGAGGAACTGATCGCCGCCGTCGCCACCTCGTGGGACAAGGACGCGGCACCGGTCCGCCGTCTCGAGCGACTGATCGAGGAGCTCCTCGCCCGGGTCGACGACGATCGTGCGTTCTTCCGCCTCGCCCTGGTCATCGAGGGCACCCTCGGCCGGGGTGCGGAGGAGGTGGGCGACGAGCTCGCGCTCTTGAGCCTCGACATCGCGGAGCTGATCCGCGAGATCTACGAGGACGGAGTGGCATCGGGTGTCTTCCGCGAGGGTGACCCGGTCCGGGCCACGTCGCTCATCGGACAGCAGATCTTCGGCACCATGGCGGTCCGTGCCGCCGACCCCCTGCCCGAGCCCCGCGAAGCCGTTGCCGCGGAGACCTGCGCGTTCGTGCTGCGCGGGATCGGGACCGCCGAGCGCGCCGGCTGACCCCCCGGGACTCAGCCTCCGGCGACTGCCGGCACGATCGAGAGGGTCTCTCCGTCCTTCACCGACGTCGAGAGGCCGTCGAGGAAGCGCACGTCCTCGTCGGCCAGGAAGACGTTGACGAAGCGGCGGAGGTCTCCCTTCTCGTCGAAGAGACGTTCGGCGAAACCGGGGTGGTCGGCCTCGAGCGCCTTGAGCGCCTCGCCCACCGTCGAACCCTCGACGCGCACTTCTCCGGCACCACCGGTCAGGGTGCGCAGCTGTGTCGGAACCCGGACGGTGATCATCGCTCGGCGCCTCCGATCCCCTCGGCGCCGGGCAGCGAGGCCATCGCCGCGGCGAAGGCCTCGAGGGTCGGTGCGACGGTGGCGGTCGGGCCGGTCGCCCCGGCGAGTGCCTCGACCGTCTTCAGCCCGTGTCCGGTCACCATCGCGACCACCCTCTCGTCCGGGCGGATCACCCCCTCGGCGGCGAGCTTGGCCAGCGTCGCGATGGTGACCCCGCCCGCAGTCTCGGCGAAGATGCCCTCGGTGCGGGCGAGGAGCCCGATCCCGTCGACGACCTCTTCGTCGGTGACCGCGGCGCACGCCCCGCCCGAGCTGCGGATGGCGTCCAGCGCGTACCAACCGTCCGCGGGGTTGCCGATGGCGAGGGACTTGGCGATGGTGTCCGGCTTCACCGGGCGGATCGCGTCGGCCCCCTCGGCGAAGGCGGTCGCCACCGGTGCGCAGCCGACCGCCTGGGCGCCCGAGATCCGCACCGACGGCTCCTCGTCGAGAAGGCCGACCTGCCAGAGCTCCTGGAAGCCCTTCGCCACCTTGGTGAGCTGGCTCCCCGACCCGATCGGCACGACGACGTGGTCGGGCGCGAGCCAGCCGAGCTGCTCGGCCACCTCGAACGCCAAGGTCTTCGAGCCCTCCGCGTAGTAGGTCCGCACGTTGACGTTCACGAATGCCCACGTCGGCTGCTCGCTGGTGAGCTCCGCGCAGAGCCGGTTCACGTCGTCGTAGCTGCCCTCGACCGCGAAGACCTTGCCGCCGTAGATCGACGTCATGGTGATCTTGGCGGTCTCGAGGTCCTGAGGGATCAGCACCACCGATTCCATGCCCGCCCGGGCCGCGTGGGCGGCGACCGAATTGGCCAGGTTGCCGGTCGAGGCGCACGCCGCGATCTTGAACCCGAGCCGGCGCGCCTTGGTCAGCGCCACCGATACCACGCGGTCTTTGAACGACCCGGTCGGGTTGGCGGTGTCGTCCTTGATCCAGAGCTCCCCGAGTCCGAGCTCCGCGGCGAGGCGGTCGGCCCGGACGAGTGGCGTGAAGCCCGCGCCGAGGTCGACCGGAGCGTGGTCCGCGACCGGCAGCAGGTCCGCGTAGCGCCAGATGGTGCGCGGTCCCGCCTCGATCCGGGCGCGGTCGACGGTCGAGGCGATCCGTTCGTAGTCGTAGGTCACCTCGAGCGGGCCGAAACAGAAGTCGCACACGTGCAACGCCTCGGCAGGGTAGGTACGACCACATTCACGGCAACGGAGGCCAGCTACGAAGTCCATGGACGTCTCCTCATCGCTCGGGCATTGGCACCTGGTGCTTTGCACTGGTTGCCGCGGCGTCGCTGGGCCCGGTCCCTCAGCCGCTCTGGATGATGCCCACCATTGTGGTCGATGGCGCGACCCACGTCAACGCACGTCACGCCGGTGAGCGATGATGGCGCCGTGGAGTCCGAGCACATCGGTGACCGAGCCCGCGTGCGCCGCTATCCGCGCTGCGACCACTTCGACGCGGCCGCGCTCGTCAGGCGCAAGCGGGACCGCGTCGTGTCGGTCTGCATCCCCGCTCGCGACGAGGCACCGACCGTCGGCGTGATCGTGTCCGCCGTCGTCGACGCCCTGACCGCAGGTGGCGGCATCTCCCTCGTCGACGAGATCGTGGTGGCCGACGACGGCTCGACCGACCAGACGGCGAGCATCGCCGCGGCCGCGGGGGCGCGGGTGGTCCCCCGCGAGGCCTCGACCGGAGGCAAGGGCCAGGCGATGCGATCCGCACTCAAGGCGGCGAGCGGGGACGTGATCGTCTTCCTCGACGCGGACGTCACCAACTTCGGCCCGCACTTCGTCACCGGCCTCCTCGGGCCCCTGCTGGTCGACGATTCGACCGTCCTCGTCAAGGGGTACTACGAGCGCCCGCTCCACGGCGCGCCCGGTGGCGGCGGCCGGGTCACCGAGCTCGTGGCGCGCCCGGTGATCGATCTGCTCTTCCCCCACCTGGCGGTCGTCGAACAGCCGCTCGCGGGCGAGACGGCGGCACCGCGGTGGGTGCTCGAGAAGTGCGAGCCTGGCCGACGGTTACGCGGTCGAGCTCGCACTGCTGATCGACGTGGCCGCCCGCTTCGGCACCGAGGCGATCGCGCAGGTGGACCTCGGGGTGCGCGAGCACCGGAACCGACCGCTGGAGGAGCTGCGCCCCCAGGCGACCGACGTCCTCCGCGCGGCGCTCGCCCGCGCGCCGCGCGGCCCGGAGGGCTGAGCCGCTCCGGACCGTCGGACGGACCGAGCTCAGGCGGGGACCCGCACGGGCTCGAGCTCGGGTTCCCCGCAGGGTCCGCGCGACCCCTCGACGGCACGCACCGGCGACACCGCCGCCCGGCGGGCCCGACGCCGGCCGGGGATGCAGAGCGCACAGAGCGCCCCGACCGCGACGACCGCGGCACCGACCTCGACCGCCGGAGTGAGGCCGGCGACGAACTGCGTACCCGAGGCGTAGCCGCCCTTGGCGCTGAAGACCGCGCCGAGGGCCGCGACCCCGAGCACGCCGCCGAGCTCGCGGAAGGCACTGTTCGCTCCCGAGGCGACGCCCTCGAGCGAGGTGGGCACCACGCCGAGCACCAGCGAGGCCAGCGGGACGAAGAAGAGCGCCATCCCGACACCGCAGATCACGAAGGGCGCGACCAGGTCGGCATACGGGGTGGTCGGCGTGGTGAGCATCGCGAGCCAGGTCAGCCCGGCGGCCTGCAGCGTGAGCCCGGTGACCACGAGCGGCTTGCCGCCCCACCGTTCGGCGAGGACCCCGATGATCGGCGCGAGCAGCATCGCCATCGCGGTCCACGGCAGCACCCGGACCCCCGCCTCGAGCGGCGAATAGCCCTGCACGGTCTGGAAGAACTGGGTGAGGAAGAAGATCGCACCGAACATCCCGAAGCTGAAGAACAGGGCGGTGAGGTTGACCGCGGCGAAGCCGCGGCGCGCGAACAGCCGGAGATCGAGCATCGGATGATCGGAGCGGAGCTCCCACGCGACGAAGGCGGCCAGCCCGACCGCGCCCGCCACGAAGGAGACGACGACCGAACCGCTCGTCCAGCCGTGGGCGTTGCCGCGCACGAGACCGAGCACGACGCCGAAGAGGCCGAGCGCTGACCAGGGCGACGCCGGCGACGTCGAGCCGCGCCGAGCGACCCCTCGACTCGGAGAGCTTCCACCAGGCGAGCGGCACGAGGACCGCGCCGACCGGGACGTTCAGCCAGAAGATGTACTGCCAGGCCCAGCCGCTGGTCACCGCACCACCGATCAGCGGCCCGACCGCGACCGCGGTCCCGCCGATCGCACCCCAGATCCCGAGCGCCGCGTTGCGCCGCTCGGCCGGAACCGCGGCGCTCAGCAGGGTGAGCGAAAGGGGCATGATCATCGCGCCGCCCGCGCCCTGGAGGGCACGGGCCGCGACGAGAACCGAGATGTTCGGCGCGAGTGCGGCGACTGCTGACGACGCGGTGAACAGTGCGATGCCGGCGACGAAGATGCGCCGGCGACCGAACCGGTCACCCACCGCGGCGGCGGAGAGAAGGAGCACCGCGAAGGTGAGGGTGTACGCGTTCACCGTCCACTCGAGGCCCGAGAGGCTGGCGTGCAGGTGCAGCCGGATGACCGGCAGCGCGGTGAGCACCACCAGGTTGTCGAGCGAGGCCATGAAGAGAGCGAGACCGGTGATGCCGATCGCCCAGATCGCTCTCGAGCGGGTGTTCGGCGGTCGCCGGTCGATTCGGGGGGCCGGCGTGGCACGGCCTCCGGCCGACGCACCGTGCGCCACCTCCTCAGTTGTGAGTGGTCACTAGCTTCGTGCGACAAAAAAGGGGGACGACGGGGCTGGTTCATGCGGATACCTCCTCGCTCAGGGCCTTCTCGGCGCGTCGGCGCGCCTTGACGGCCTCGACTGCGGTGCGGATGGCCTCGGCCTTCTCGGGGACGGGACAGAAGCTCTGCGCCCACTGGTCCGACACCGAGAGCAGGTCGATCGCCGACATCACATTGATCATCATCCCCATCGCGAAGAACTCGCGGATGCGCTCGTCCGACTGGTGGGACCGCTCGGCCACCAGCCGGGAGAGCACCTCGAAGGTGCCGCGGCAGGCCTCGGCGACGTCGGCGTCGGAGGGCGCGGCGGCGAACCCGTGCAGCTGGACCTGGAGCAGATCGGGATCCTGCATGAGCTCGATGTAGGCATGGCCCATCGCATCGAGCACCTCTTCGCCTTCGAGGCCCTCGCTCGCCTCGGTCATCGCCCGGACGATCCGGTCCCCGACGAGCCGGTAGGTGGCGAGGAACAGGTCCTTCTTGGTGCCGAACAGCCGGAAGAGGTAGGGCTGGGAGATCCCGGCCCGAGCCGCGATCGCCTCGGTCGACGTGCCCGCGTAGCCCGATCGGGCGAACTCGGAGACAGCCGCGGCCAACACCTCGGTGCGGCGCTCCGCAGCGGTCAGTCGGGACGGGACCATCACGGAAACGATTGTAAGTGGTTACTCACTTACTTGTCAATCCGACCCGACGTCGCGGCGCCGCCACGCCTACCGGGTAGCGTCGATTGCATGGCCGCCGACCGAATCCGGCCCGAAGGGGACGGATCGCTCGCCGACACCGTGCTGGTGTCGAATCGCGGTCCCCTCGCCTTTCACCTGGTCGAGGGCCGTCCCGAACCGACCGCCGCCGGCGGGGGGCTCGCCGGTGCGCTCCGCCCGCTCGTGACCGGATCGGGCGCAACCTGGGTTGCCACTGCACTCGGGGAGGCCGACCGGGTGGCCGCGGGTCTCGGGATGATGGTCGACGAAGGCGTCCGCATCGACCTGGTCGACCCCGATCCCGACGTCTTCGCGATGGCCTACAACCTGGTGTCGAACGGCACGCTCTGGTTCTGCCACCACCACCTGTTCGACGCGCCGCGGCGGCCGCGGATCGATCGGAGGTGGAAGGAGGCCTGGGACGCCTACCGCGAGCTCAATCAGCTCTTCGCGCTCCGGCTGGCCAAGGTCGCCCCCGAGGGGGGCCGCATCCTCGTGCAGGACTACCACCTCGCCCTGGTCGCCAACGAGTTGGTCCGGCTCCGTCCCGATCTCCGCAGTGCCCATTTCACCCACACCCCCTTCGCCGATCCGGCCGTCCTTCGGATGCTGCCCGACTCGGCGCGGCGAGGAGCTGCTCTCCGGCATGGCGGCCTTCGGAGCCTGCGGCTTCCACTCGGAACGCTGGGCGGCCGCCTACCGGGCGGGGCTCTCGGCGCTGGAGGTCGGCACGGCCGGCTACCTCGGACCGAACCCGACCTTCGTCTCGCCGCTGTCGGTCGATGCCGAACGCCTCACCGCGTCGGCCGCGCGGCCGGCGGTGACCGCGGCGGCAGAACGCCTCGAGGAGTGGGTCGGCGACCCCGATCGCCAGGTCATCGTCCGGGTGGACCGGATGGAGCTCTCGAAGAACCTGTTGCGCGGATTCTGGGCCTTCGACGAGCTGCTGGCGAGCGAGCCGCGCCGCCGGGGCCGGGTCGTCTTCGTGGCGCTCGCCTATCCGACCCGGCAGGGCCTACCGGAGTACCTCGCCTACCAGAACGAGGTCGAGTCGACGGTGGCCCGCATCAACGAGCGATGGGGCACCCCGGAGTGGACCCCGATCGTCCTCGACGTGGAAGACGACTACGACCGCTCGCTCGCGGCCCTCACCCGCTACGACGTGCTGCTGGTGAACCCGGTGCGCGACGGGCTCAATCTCGTCGCGAAAGAGGGGCCCCTCGTCAACACTCGCCACGGCGTCCTCGCACTGTCACGCGAGGCGGGCGCCTTCGACGAGCTCTGCACCGCGTCGTTCGCTCTCAATCCCTTCGACGTCTCCGGCACGGCCGCGGCGCTCGGGGACGCGCTCGACCTCGGACCCGAGGAGCGGGCGGCGAAGGCCGACGCACTGGTCGCCCGGGTGCGGGCGCGCCGTCCCTCCGACTGGCTCGACGAGCAGCTCGCGGCGGTGCGCTGAAGGATGGGCGGGAGCGACCGACCGCTCACGCCGCCGACTCGGCCAGCCAGGCGAGCACGTCGAGGGCAGCCGCAGGGCCCGGGATGTGCACGTCGGCTGCCTGTACGACCTCGTCGGGGGTCTCGTCGTCGACCACCGCGACCGACACGGCGGTGACCCCCGGTACCCGCCCCCGGTCGGCGAGGGCGGCGAACGCCGGCAGGTCGCCGAGGTCGTCGCCGAAGTAGCAGGCCGCCGTGGATCGTCCGGCCAGCTCGCCGACGACCGAACCCTTGTCGATGTCGAGGGGCGGCCGCAGCTCGACCGACATCCGCCCCGGGAAGGCCCGGAGGCCGCTCCTGGCGGTCTCCTCGGCGACCGCGCGCGTCCGCCCAACCGGCGGCCTCCGGCGCGCGGCGCCAGTGGACGGTCACCGTCGCTCCCTTCGGCTCGACCAGCACCCCGTCGGGTGCGGCGGCCGCCAGGCGAGCAGTCGACCCCGCGACCGCGGCGAGCCACGGCTCCGCAGCCGGTTCGAGGCCGACCACGCCGTCCGGACCGACCCGCTCGAGGCCGTAGAGACCGACCAGGCGAGGGCCCGGTGCCCGCGGCTTCCCCCGCCCGAGGGGCGGTGGCACCTCGAGCTGCGCCCGGAGGTAGGCGACCGGGCGGCCCGAGACGACGGCCACCACCCCGAAGCGCCCGGCGAGGTCGGCGAGGAGCTGCGGACGCGCCGGCGAGTGGGCGTGCGAGAGCAGGGTCGTCGACGATCGGGGCGAGGGTGCCGTCGAAGTCGGTCACGATCGCCGTGCGCGCCGGGTCGTCGAGCAGCGGAGCGAGCGCGCGCCGGAGCGCGTCGGGGGGTGGCGCCACGTCGACCGCGACGAGCGGTCCTAGGTGGTCGTGGTCGTCGACGCCGGCGTCGCGAGATCCGGACCGACTACGACGACCACCTCCGCCGTGCCGATCGAGCTGATCGGCGCCGCGGTCGTGTAGGGCACCACCGCGGTGGAGGGGAGATGCAGCGCGCCAGCCACCGAGTTCGCCTCGGCTTGGTGACCCGCCACGTAGTACACGTGCGACGAGGTCACCCTCGCCGACGCGTTGACCGGTGGCAGCATGCTCCAACCGACCGCCTGCAACTGGTTGCTGACGGTTGCCGCGGCACCGCTCACCCCGGTCGCGTTCGCCACCAGCACCGGTACCGACGCCGGCGGATGGGTGGTGCTGGTGGTCGTCGTCGAGCTCCGGTGCGACGGAGCCGTCGTCGAGCTCCGGTGCGACGGAGCCGTCGTCGAGCTCCCTTGCGACGGTGCCCCCGTCGCCGGCGCCGAGGTGGTCGTCGGGCTCGCGACCGACGCAGTGGTCGGCCCCTGCACCTTTCCGAGCGCGATGAGCGCCACCACCACGAACGACGACGAGGAGCGCCGCGGCGCGGAAGGCCGGGAATCCGCCCGGCCGCCCTCGCCTGCCTCCCGCCGCGGCTTCCTCCGGCTCGGATGGGTCGTCCACCGGGCGCCAGCCTGCCAACCAGGGGGTGCCGAAGCAAGCACCGGAGATCCGGGGAGTTCTCGCAGGTGGAAGCCGGCCTCGGGCGGCCGGGACCGTACACTTGGGACGGCGCCGGGCTCCCGGCCGCCGTGCCGGTGTGGCGCAGTTGGTAGCGCAGACGACTTGTAATCGTCAGGTCGTGGGTTCGACTCCCACCGCCGGCTCGCCGTGTGCGGGTCACCCTGTCCACGCGTGTCGAGTTCGGACGAGATCCGGGTATGTTCTCTGACCGGCGGCGATCCGAGCCCATCGGTGAGTCGTGGCGGAAACCGGAAAGGCGTTACCGGGAGGGAACGGGCATGGCCGATCACTCGACGACCGCCGAGGACCGCTCGCTCACCGACCGGTACGTCGCCACCCGCACGCTGACCGAGGAACTGGCCGCACCGCTCTCCGCGGAGGACCAGACCGTCCAGTCGATGCCCGACGTGAGCCCGACCAAGTGGCACCGTGCCCACACCTCCTGGTTCTTCGAGACGTTCCTGCTGTCGCCGTCGCTCGCGTCCTACCGTGCGTACCACCCGGCGTTCTCGGCGCTGTTCAACTCCTACTACCAGGCGGTCGGTTCTCCCTTCCCACGCGGCGAGCGCGGACTCGTCTCGAGACCCGGCATCCACGAGATCGAGTGCTATCGCGCGCACGTGGACCGAGACATGCGCGCACTGCTCGAGGGGCCCCTCGACGGTCCGACCGCGTCGCTGGTCGAGCTCGGGATCCATCACGAACAGCAGCACCAGGAGCTGTTGCTGATGGACATCAAGCACGTCCTGTCGCGGAACCCGCTCGGGCCCGCGTACGCCCGACTCGGTTCCCCTTCCCCGTCGCCGACGACCGTCGCGTCCGGCTGGAACAAGTACCCCGGCGGGTCCTACCGGATCGGGCACGCGGGGCAGTCGTTCGGTTTCGACAACGAGTTCCCGCGCCACGAGGTGCACCTCGAACCCTTCGCCCTGGCGGAGGCACCGGTCACCTGTGGCGAGTGGCTCGCGTTCATCGCCGACGGCGGGTACCTGCGCCCTGAGCTGTGGCTCTCGGACGGCTGGGCGGCGGTGCAGTCCGACGGCTGGGAGTGCCCGCTGTACTGGTCCTCGAAGGACGGAGACTGGGAGCGAGTTCACCCTCGGGGGTACGAAGCCCCTCGACCCCGCGCGAGCCGGTCTGCCACATCAGCTACTACGAGGCCGACGCCTTCGCGCGCTGGGCGGGCTGCCGACTGCCGACCGAAGCCGAGTGGGAGATCGCCGCGGAGGGGCGGCCGGTGACCGGCCACCTCCTCGATCCCCGAGTCCTCCACCCGAGCCCGATCACCGACCGGCAACCGAGTCCCTTCGGCGACGTCTGGCAGTGGACCTCCTCCGCGTACAGCCCCTATCCGGGCTTCACCGTCTCACCCGGCGCGGTCGGCGAGTACAACGGGAAGTTCATGGTGAGCCAGTACGTGCTGCGAGGCGGAAGTTGCGTGACCCCGGCCGACCACATCCGGGCGACCTACCGCAACTTCTTCCCGCCCTCGGCGCGATGGGCGTTCAGCGGCCTGCGAATGGCGCGGGACTCGTGAGCGTGCCGGCACCGGCCGGTGCGCCGACCGAGGAGGGCGGCACCGGGCCAACCGCGGGGCCGGTGCGGCCGTGAGCACGGTGATCGCACCGACCGTCGAAGTCCATCTCTCCGGCGACGACCTCCGCCGCGCACTCGAGGACGACGTGCGCGCCGGGCTGACCTCCGAACCGAAGGAGCTGCCGCCCGTCTACTTCTACGACGACCGCGGCAGCCGGCTCTTCGACGAGATCACCCGGCTCCCCGAGTACTACCCGACCCGATCCGAGCGGTCGATCCTCGACGCGCACGCGAAGGAGATGGTGCTGCACGCCGAGGCGGACGTCCTGGTCGAGATCGGCGCCGGCACGTGCGAGAAGTCGCGGGTGCTGCTCGATGCGATGCAGGCGACCGGCCAGCTCACCCGGTTCGTCCCCCTGGACGTGAGCGAGACCACCTTGCGGGAAGCGGCCGCCGCACTAGCGGAGGAGTATCCGGGGCTCACGGTGACCGGTGTCGTCGGCGACTTCCATCGCCACCTCGACCGCCTCCCGGCCGGGGGGAACCGGTTGTTCGCCTTCCTCGGCGGCACGATCGGCAACCTCGACCCCGCCCAGCGGACGGTCTTCCTCCGCGAGGTCGCGGCGGTGATGGGGGCCGGGGACCGCTTTCTTCTCGGCACCGATCTGGTCAAGGACCGGGCGCGGCTGGTGCGCGCCTACGACGACGCGGCCGGGGTGACCGCGGAGTTCAACCGCAACGTCCTCCACGTGCTCAACCGCGAGCTCGGCGCCGACTTCGAACCGTCGCGCTTCGCGCACGAGGCCCGTTGGAACGAGGACGACCAGCGGGTCGAGATGTGGCTGCGTTCCGAGCGCGGCCAGCGGGTCACCGTCGCCGACCTCGACCTCGAGCTCGGGTTCGCCGCGGGCGAGGCCATGCGCACCGAGATCAGCGTGAAGTTCTCTCCTGACGCGCTCGAAGCGGAGCTCACGAGTGCCGGGTTCGCGGTCGAGGCGATGTGGGGCGCCGCCGGCGACGAGTTCCTCCTGACACTCGCACGGCCGGCCTGATCGCTCCGCTCAGCCAGCAGCCCGCCGGACCGCTCACGCCTCGTCGAGGTCGCGGACCGCGGCCTCGATCGCCCGGTGGAATGTCGGGTACGCGTAGATCATGTGCCGGAGCCGAGTGGTCGGGACGTCCGCTTGCACGGCGAGGGCGAGGAACCCGAGGACCTCACCGCCCCACGGCCCTGCCGAGGTCGCGCCGACGAGCACCCCGCGGTCGGCGTCCTCGACCAGCTTGACGAAGCCGCGGTTGCCCGCCTTGTGGATCCACCCGCGGGTCGAGGTCGGGTACGTCGGCCCGGCCGATCCGCACCCGTATCCCCTCGGCGCGCGCGGCGCGCTCGGTGAGGCCGACCGAGCCGATCTCGGGATCGGTGAAGGTCACCCGCGGCACCGCGTGGTAGTCCGCGGGGACGACCTCGCGCCCGAGCACGTCGTCGACGACGATGTCCGCCTGGTACATCGAGACGTGGGTGAACGCGCCCTTGCCGGTGACGTCACCGAGCGCCCAGGTCCGCTCGACCCCGGGCACCCGGAGCCGGTCGTCGACCGGCAACGCGCGTGCGTCCTCGTCGACCCCGATGGAGGCGGCGTGCAGCGCCCGAAGGTCGGGGCGCCGTCCGGTGGCGACCAGCAGCCGCTCGGCGACCACCGGCGGCCCCCCGGCCAGCGAGATCGTGAAGCGCTCCCCGTCGTGGAGGACCGGTCGACCTCGACGCCCGTCCGTACGTCGATCCCCTCGTCCGCGAACACCTCTGCCAGGAGCTGCGCGGACTCGGGCTCCTCGGGACCGATGAGGCTCGGGGCGCCCTCGAGCACCGTCACCTCGGCGCCGAAGCGGCGGAAGACCTGGGCGAGCTCGACACCGATCGCACCGCCGCCGAGGACCGCGAGCGAGCCGGGGACCGCTTCGGCCTCGACCGCCTCGCGGTTGGTCCAGTACGGCGTCGCGTCGAGGCCCTCGATCGGCGGCGCCCACGCCCGCGTCCCGACGTCGACCACCACCGCACGGCCCGCCTCGAAGACACGGCCGTCGACCTCGACCCGACCGGGGCCGTCGAGACGGCCCCATCCGCGCACGAAGCGGCCGCCCTTGCCCTCGAAGCGCTCGACCGCCGCGCTGTCGTTCCAGTCGTCGGTCGCGTCGTCGCGGAGCCGGGACGCAACCGGCGACCAATCCGCACGGACGGTGGCCTCGCCCGCCATCCCAGGGACCCGGCGGGCCTCGGCCAACAGGTCGGCCGCTCGGATCATCATCTTCGACGGGACACAGCCCCAGTAGGGGCACTCGCCACCGAGGAGCTCCGCGTCGATCCCGACCACGTCGAGTCCCTCCTCGGCGAGGCGCCCGGCGACGTCCTCGCCACCGGGACCCATCCCCACGACCACCACATCGGCACGCTCGGTCATTCCCGCTCCCTCATCCGACGGCATCCGCCCCGCTCAGCGCGGGCTCACGCCGCCCGGCGACGGCGCTCGCCTCGGTTCTAGCGGTTCGACCGGCGCGACGAGGTCTTGCCGGCCGGGGCCGGCTGACCGGCGCGCCGGCGTGCGATCTCGAAGCAGGCGACCGCGCCCGCCACGGCCACGTTGAGCGAGGCGATCGCTCCGTGCTGGGGGATCGAAGCCAGCACGTCGCAGCGCCGCTCGGTGAGCCTCGACAGCCCAGCACCCTCCGATCCGACCACCAACGCGACCGGGGCGTCGGCGAAGGTCAGCCCGTAGACCGACTGCGACGCCCCCGCGACGAGGCCCACCGTCCACACCCCGAGCGACGAGAGCCGCTCGAGCGCCGAGGGCACCCCGGGCACGAGGGCCATCGACAGGTGCTCGACCGCACCGGCCGCGACCTTGGTCACCGTCGGCGAGAGGTGGACCGAGCGGTGCCTCGCCAGCACCACGCCGGTGACGCCGGCGCACTCGGCGCTCCGCAACAGCGAGCCGAGGTTCTGCGGATCGGAGATCCCGTCGACGACGAGGAGGAAAGGGGTCTCGCCGGACGGGCTCGCTTCGCAGAGCGAGGCGAGCGGCACCGCCTCGACCGGACGGGCGAGGGCGACGACGCCCTGTGGCGCCTCGGATCGGGCGAGCGAGTCGATCCGGCGTCTCGACACCGGGATGACCCGGACCCGGCGGCGTGCCGCCAGCGCCTCGATCTCGCCGAGGATGGGTGCCTCGTCCATGCCCTCTGCCACGAGGACCTGCTGCACCGCTCGCCGGCCGGCGAGGAGCTCGCGCACCGCCTGGCGGCCCTCCACCTGGTCGCCGCCGAGACCGCGGTCGCCTCCACCCTTCCCGGCCCGAGCACCGGCCGCCCTCTTGTCCTCGGTCCTGCGTCCTCCCCGGGACGGCTGTCGACGGCCCTGTCCCTTGCCCGGCCCCGCGGTCGGGCTCACCGGGTCCGCCCGCCCTCTGGCCCCGTACCACCCGCGGCTGCCAACAGCACGACCGCGACACAGGCGATCCCCTCGGCGCGGCCGAGGGCTCCGAGCCCCTCGGCCCGGGTGGCCTTCACGTTGACCGGGGCGCCGAGCACCGCGCCGATCCGCTCGGCCATCGCGTCGGCGAAGGGGACGAGGCGCGGACGCTCGGCCACCACGGTGCAGTCGGCGTTGACCGGCGACCAACCCGCCTCGCGGGCGAGCCCGACGATACGGGCGAGGAGATCGAGGCTGTCGGCTCCCTTCCAGGCCGGGTCGGTGTCGGGCGCGTGCCGGCCGAGGTCGCCGAGGCCCGCTGCGCCGAGCACCGCGTCGCAGACCGCGTGGGCGACCGCGTCGCCGTCGCTGTGCCCCTCGAGACCCCGGACGCCGTCGCCGGTGACCACCACCCCGCCGAGCACGAGCGGACGGTCCGGGTCCTCGGAGAAGGGATGGACGTCGATGCCCTGTCCGACCCGAAGAGCCGCGAGATCCGGCCGGTCGCTCACCGCGGCCTCACCGCGGTCGCACCGACAGCAGCGCGGCCGCGAGCTCGAGGTCCTCCGGCCGGGTGACCTTCACGTTGCGAGGATCGCCGGGCACCGTGCACACGGTCGCGCCGAGACGCTCCAGCAGACCGGCGTCGTCGGTCGCGTCGGCCCCGTCACGATGGGCGCGGCGCAGCGTCGCCGCGTCGAACGCCTGCGGGGTCTGGACGGTGACCACTCCTTCGCGCTCGACGGTCGAGCAGACCCGGGTGCCCTCGACGCGCTTCAAGGTGTCCGAGACCGGCAGGGTCGGCACCGCACCCTCCGCCTCACCGGAGCGGACCGCCTCGATCACCGCGGTGAACAGCGAGGGGGTCGCGAGCGGTCGGACCGCGTCGTGGACGACGATGACCGCCGCATCGTCGGGGACCGCGTCGAGCCCGGCGCGGACCGAGGCAGCCCGGGTGGCCCCGCCGGTCACCACCACGTCGGCGCCGAGCCCGGTCCCCAAGGTCGCGTTCTCGGCAGGGTCGGCGTCGGGAGGCACCACCAGCACCGAGCCGTCGGTCGCCGCCCGGGCCGCGTCGAGCGACCACGCCGCCACCGAGCGCCCGCCGAGCTCGTGGAATTGCTTCATCCCGCCGAAGCGGTGGCCCGACCCGGCCGCCACCACGATGGCCCAGACCGGTCCGGGTCGGCTCAGGGCAGCGCCTCGTTGAGGCGGAGCTCGGCGGTCTCCTCGTCGACCCCGAGGGCGAAAGTGAGCTCGGAGACGAGGATCTGGCGGGCCCGGCTGAGCATCCGCTTCTCGCCCGCGGAGAGACCCTTGTCCTTGTCGCGGATCGAGAGGTTCCGGACCACCTCGGCGACCTGGTAGATGTCGCCCGAGCGGAGCTTCTCGGAGTGGTTCTTGTACCGCCGCGACCAGTTGGTCGGCATCCGGGCCTCCTTCTTGCGGAGCACCGCGAACACCTCCTCGACCTCTTCGTCGTTGATCACCTCACGAAGGCCCACCCCGTCGGTGTTGTCCGCGGGGACCATCAGGGTCAGATCGCCGTAGGCAAGGCGCAGTACCAGGTACTCCTGCTTCTTGCCGAAGGCCTCCTTGGTCTCCCGACGCTCCACGACGGCCGCGCCGTGGTGCGGATAGACGACCTTGTCACCGATGTCGAACACCGTTCCTCCTGGTGTTGCGCGTGGCATCCCGGGCATGGTGGACGAGCCCGGGAGCGCGAAGGGGAAAGAAGCGATTGTACACGGTGCGCTACTGGTACCGCTCGAAGATGCTGGCCTCGGCGAGTCGCGACAACCCGTTCTTCACGCTGTGGGCTCTGGCCTGGCCCACGCCCTCGACCTGCTCGAGCTCGCTGAGGGACGCCCGCATGATCTGCTGGAGGTTCGCGAACCGGTCGACGATCCGCTCGATGATGGCGTCGGAGAAGCGGGGCAGCCGGTAGAGCAGCCGGTAGCCCCTCGGCTCGACCGCCGAGTCGGTCGCGTGCAGCGAGCCGGGGAGGCGCAGGATCTCCGCCACCTTGGCGGGGTCGGCGAGGTCCTCGGCCGGCAGGCGGGCGAGCCGGCCCGCGATGGCGTCGACCGTCGCCTTCCGGTCGCCGTCCTCGGAGGGGAGCGCCTTGCAGTAGTCGCGGATCACGAGCTCGAGAGCCGTCGCGACGCCGTCGGCCAGTTCGGCCGATTGCAGCCCGACCAACCGGCCGTCCTCTCCGAGCTCCACCAGGTAGCCGTCGACCTCTTCCGCGATCCGGAGCACCATCTCGGCCGCCTGCACCACGCCGACCACGTCACCGACCGACACGGTGTCCTCGACCTCGAGGACCGACAGTCCGTCGAGGGCCACGTCGAAGCGGTTCCGGAAACGCTGCATGGTGGCGAGGGCCTGGTCGGTGCGGTCGTGGAGCCACCCGATCGGTTGGATGGTGTGCTTCTGGTCGTTGCGGTAGACGGTGATCACCGACATCGCGGCCGACACCGAGATGACCGGGACGTCGATGGAGCGCGCGACGCGCTCTGCGGTCCGGTGGCGGGTTCCGGTCTCGGTGGTCGGGATCGATGCATCGGGCACGAGGTGCACGTTCGCCCGCGCGATCCGCGACGCATCGCCCGCGACGATGATCGCGCCGTCCATCTTGGCCAGCTCCGCCAAGCGCTGTGGGCTGAATTCCGAGTCGAGGAGGAACCCTCCCGAGCAGATGGAGAGGACCCTCGGGTCGTCGCCGAGCACCACCAGCGCACCCCGCTTGGCACGCAGGATCCGATCGAGCCCGTCACGCAACGGTTGACCGGGTGCCGCCAGGGCGAGCGCGTCGCTGAGCTCCGGGCTCTGGCGGGTGGTCACGTGGGAATGGTACCTGCCACGCTGTCGATCATCCCCGTTGCGACGACGTGCGAGCGGCGTGTGGCGTGCGCTCAGAGCGGGACGAGCCGGAGCGTCTCGCGACGCGGACGGCGGGTCCCCTGACGAGCGGCCGCCTGGCGCAGGACCGCGACCGCGTCGGGCACGGACGCCACCCGCACGAGCTCCATGCCGTCGGGGCCCTTCGGCGCGGAGAAGGGCACCACCGCCCGGCCGAACCCGAGACGTGCGAGCTCGTCCAGTCGGCGAGCGAGGTTGCCGACCTGGCGCACCTCGCCGGCGAGCCCCACTTCCCCGACCGCGGCGAGGTCGTCCGGCAACGCGACCGCGGTCGCCGCCGACGCGACCGCCAGCGCGAGCGCGAGATCGGCGGCCGGCTCGGTGACGCGGATGCCGCCGACCACCGAGGCGAAGACGTCGAAGCTCGGCAGCGGGAGCCCTCCGTGGCGGGCGAGGACCGCGAGCGTCATCACCAGCCGGCCGCCGTCGATGCCGACGGCCGAGCGGGCCGGCTTCGCGTGGGCGGCCGGGACGACCAGGGCCTGCAGCTCGACCACCAGCGTCCGGCGACCCTCCATCGAGGGCAGGAGGATGCTCCCCGGCGCGCCGGGCCGTCGGTCGCCGAGGAGGAGCCGGCCGGGATCCTCGACCCGGTCGAGCCCGCGCTCGCCCATTTCGAAGAGGCCGAGCTCACCGGCGGGGCCGAAGCGGTGCTTGACCGCGGTCAGCAAGCGCAACGCATGGTGGCGGTCTCCCTCGAAGGCGAGCACCGTGTCGACCATGTGCTCGAGCGCCCTCGGTCCGGCGAGCGTGCCGTCCTTCGTCACGTGTCCGACCAGCACCGTCGCGACCTGGTGGGCCTTGGCGGCGTGCACCAGGTCCTCCGCGCACGCCCGCACCTGGGCGATGCTCCCCGGCGCGACCCGGCGGTCGCCGGCGGCGACCGCATCGGCCGCGAGGGCCTGGATCGAGTCGACCACGACCAGGTCGGGCCGGGTCTCGACGACCGCGTCGAGTGCGGTCCCGATCTCCGTCGTGGCGACGATCAACAGACCGGGCGCCACCGAGCCGAGGCGCTCCGCCCGCAGGCGCACCTGGTGCGCGGACTCCTCGGCCGCGACCAGCAGGACCCGCTCACCTGCGGCCGCACGGGCCGCGAGCAGCTGGAGCACCAGGGTCGACTTGCCGATGCCCGGTTCGCCGCCGAGCAGTGTCACCGAACCGGGGACGAGCCCGCCCGAGAGCACCCGGTCGAGCTCTTCGAGGCCGGTCGGAACCGCGGCCGCCTCGACGGGGTCGAGCTCGCCGAGGGACACCGGCGCCGCGGGAAGTCCGGCGCCGGTGGCCGCGCCCGATCCCGGGGCACGGTCGGCCCGTTCGACCAGGGTGTTCCACGCGCCGCACCCGGAGCAGCGACCCGCCCAGCGCGCGGTCGTCGCGCCGCATGCGCTGCAGCGGTGCGCCTTCGCCGTTCTCGCCATCGCCCCGATGGTACGGAGCGGGTGTAGCAGCCGGTCAGGGCTCAGTCGGCGGAGGCGTCGGCCATCTCGATCGGCGGCGGCTCGACGCCCTCGATCGCCCGGAAGGTGAGTTGCTGGTCGCCGACCACGAGCGGGGCGGCACCCTTCACGTCGTGGGACTCGGCCATCTCGGGAGTGATCGTCTCGACGTCGACGAGGACGGTCTCGCCGACCCGGAACTCCTTCCAGAGGATCCGCTCGGAGAGGGGGTCCTCGACCAGCTGCTGGATGGCCCGGCGAAGCGGACGGGCACCGAGCTGGGGGTCGTAGCCCTTGGCCGCGAGCAGCTGCTTCGCCTCGGGCGTGAGCACGAGGCTGAGGCCCTGAAGCTCGAGCTGGGTCGAGACCCGTTGGATCATCAGGTCCACGATCTCGACCACCTCGGCCATCGAGAGCTCGTGGAAGACGACGACCTCGTCGATGCGGTTGAGGAACTCGGGCCGGAAGTGCGCCTTCAGCGCCTCGTTGACCTTGGTCTTCATCCGCTCGTAGGTGACCGCCTCGGAGGACTTGGCGAAGCCCACCGACGACTTGCGGAGGTCGGCGGTCCCGAGGTTCGAGGTCATGATGAGCACGGTGTTCTTGAAGTCGACCGAGCGGCCCTGGGCGTCGGTGAGCCTCCCGTCCTCCAGGATCTGGAGCAAGGTGTTGAAGACGTCGGTGTGGGCCTTCTCGACCTCGTCGAAGAGCACCACCGAGAACGGCTTCCGGCGCACCGCCTCGGTCAACTGGCCGCCCTCCTCGTAACCGACGTAGCCGGGAGGCGAGCCGACCAGCCGGCTCACGGTGTGCTTCTCCATGTACTCGGACATGTCGAGCTGGATGAGCGCGTCCTCGTCGTCGAAGAGGAATTCGGCGAGCGTCTTGGCGAGCTCGGTCTTCCCGACGCCGGTCGGGCCGAGGAAGATGAACGAGCCGCTCGGGCGCTTCGGGTCCTTGAGGCCGGCCCGGGTGCGCCGGATCGAGCGCGACAGTGCGGCGATCGCCGGCTCCTGGCCGATGACCCGCTTGTGCAGCTCGTCCTCCATCCGCAGGAGCTTGGCGGTCTCCTCCTCGGTGAGGCGGTAGACCGGGATGCCCGTCCAGTTGGCGAGCACCTCCGCGATGACCTCTTCGTCGACGACGTCGAACAGGTCGACGCCCTCGGCGCGCCACTCGGCCTCCATGGCCTCCTTGCTGTCGAGGCGGTCCTTCTCCTGCTCCGCGAGCTTCTTCGCCTGGTCGAAGGCCTGCTTCTCGATGGCGGACTCCTTGTCCGCACGCAGGCGGAGGATCTCCTCTTCGAGCTTCTTGTACGCCGGCGGCGTGGTCATCCGGCGGATGCGGAGCCGGCTCCCCGCCTCGTCGATCAGGTCGATCGCCTTGTCCGGCAGGTAGCGGTCGGCGAGGTAGCGGTCGGCGAGGTTGGCCGCGGCCACGAGTGCCTGGTCGGTGATGGTGACCGCGTGGTGCGACTCGTACCGGTCGCGCAGGCCCTTCAGGATCTCGATGGTCAGGGCGACGTTCGGCTGCTCGACCTTGATCGGCTGGAAGCGTCGCTCGAGGGCCGCGTCCTTCTCGAGGTGCTTGCGGTACTCGTCGATCGTGGTGGCCCCGATGGTCTGGAGCTCACCGCGGGCGAGCATCGGCTTCAGGATCGAGGCCGCGTCGATCGCGCCCTCGGCCGCGCCCGCACCCACCAGGGTGTGGAGCTCGTCGATGAACAGCACGATGTCCCCGCGGGTGCGGATCTCCTTCAGGACCTTCTTCAGGCGTTCCTCGAAGTCGCCGCGGTAGCGGCTCCCCGCCACCAGCGCGCCGAGGTCGAGGGTGTAGAGCTGCTTGCCGGTCAAAGTTTCGGGCACGTCGTCGGCCACGATCCGCTGGGCCAGACCCTCGACGATGGCCGTCTTGCCGACGCCCGGCTCGCCGATCAGCACGGGGTTGTTCTTGGTCCGGCGGGAGAGCACCTGCATCACCCGCTCGATCTCCTTCTCCCGTCCGATGACCGGGTCGAGCTTGTGATCGCGCGCGAGCGCGGTCAGGTTGCGGCCGAACTGGTCGAGCACCGGCGAACCGGTCGGCGCGTCCGAGGACTGCGAGCCGGGTGCGCCCGCGCCCACCGACTCCTTGCCCTGGTAACCGGAGAGGAGCTGGATCACCTGTTGGCGCACGCGCGGAAGATCCGCGCCGAGGCTCTGGAGAACCTGCGCGGCCACGCCCTCGCCCTCGCGGACCAGACCGAGCAGCATGTGCTCGGTGCCGATGTAGCTGTGGCCGAGCTGCAGTGCCTCGCGGAGCGAGAGCTCGAGGACCTTCTTCGCGCGCGGGGTGAACGGCGGCGAACCGGTCGGCGCGGTGCCGGCCAAGCCGATGGTCTCCTCGACCTTCTCGCGCACCGCCTCGAGAGAGACGCCGAGTGACTCGAGTGCCTTGGCCGCGACGCCCTCCCCCTCGTGGATCAGGCCGAGGAGGATGTGCTCGGTACCGATGAAGCTGTGGTTCAGCAGACGCGCCTCTTCCTGGGCAAGCACCAGGACTCGACGAGCTCGGTCTGTAAAGCGTTCGAACACTTCACCGCCTCCATCCGCGGTCAGCTACTGAACCGAAAGTCTACAGGCGACCGTGTCACCCGCACCCGCACACCCCCACCTCTTGGACGCTTTTCCCAGGCATCGGCATCCTGGCCTATCGTCTGTAGGAAGTGAACGTCGTCGAGCTCCTCGGGCTTCCCGCACTCGAAGATCAGCTGCAGGGGCTCGAGCCCCTGCTCGTCGAGTCGGTGGTCACCGGCGACACCTTCCTCGACGAGGTCACCACCCACCTGCTCTCGGCCGGGGGGAAGCGGCTCCGCCCCACCCTGACCCTGGCCACCGCCACGGGCGGCGCGCGCCCGGCCACGCGGGAGGACCTTCTCGGCGGCGTCGCGGTCGAGCTCGTCCACCTGGCGTCCCTGTACCACGACGACGTGATGGACGAGGCGACCATGCGCCGCAACGTCGAGAGCGTCAACGCGCGGTTCGGCAACCTGATCGCCATCGTCGCCGGAGATTTCCTGCTCGCCCGCTCAGCGGAGATCGCCGCGGGTCTCGGCACCGAGATCGCCGGGCTGTTGGCCGCGACGCTCGGGCGTCTCTGCCAGGGTCAGGTGTCCGAGGTCCGATCCGCCTTCCAGACGAAGCGCACCCGGGACGAGTACACCGACACCATCGCCGGCAAGACCGCGTCGCTGATGGCGACCTCCTGCCGGATCGGGGCCCTGACCGGAGGGCTCCCCCGCGACCAGGTCGAGGCGTACACCAGCTTCGGGCGCTGCTTCGGGATGATCTTCCAGGTCCGCGACGACATCCTCGACGTGGTGGGAACCGAAGCGGAGCTCGGCAAGCAGGCCGGGCAGGACCTCGCGGAAGGCGTCTACACCCTTCCGGTTCTGCTCACGCTCGCCGACCCGGTGGCCGGCCCCGAGCTCGGCCCGCTGCTCGGCGGGCGGCTCGAGCGGCCCGAGCGGGACAAGGCCCGCTCGATCGTGGCGGAGTCGGGCGCGATCGGCCGGTCCGTGCAGGTCGCTCGCGAGTACGCCGACCTGGCGGCCGAGGCGCTGGCCTCGGTACCGGCGACTCCGCTGGGCAGCGGCTTCGCCGCGCTGGCCCACTCGCTGGTGGACGGCATCCCCGCCGAGTGACGTTCCCCCCGGTCCGCCCGGGGACGAGGACGAGGCGTTCCGTCAGGAGGTGCCCGCCGACGGCGCCGACACGTGGCACTTGGCCTCGATCGCCTGCGCGGCACCGGCGAGCTTCTGCTTGAGCTGTGGACTCTCCAGGCGGGCGATCGTCTTCTGGAGCCGGCCCGCCCGCTTCGTCTTCCCGTGTGCCTTGGCGGCGTCCTCGCGCTTGGCGAGAGCGGTGAGTCCGCTCGCGATCTGGCTCTCGGTCCGCTGGATCCGAGCGAGGACCTTGGTGGCCCGGACGCACTTGAAGTGGGCACCGACCTTCGGCGCCGAGGTGAACAGCGGCGGGGCGGCACCGGCCGCTCCCGCCGGCGCGAGCGACAGGGCTCCTGCGATCACCGTGGCGGCGACCATCTTCTTCGCCGTCGGGACGAGCCTGTTCATGGGCACGGATCCCTCCTCACTCGTCCGTCTCGCTCCTCGGTCCCGGCACCCGGCCGGGTCCCGACGCTCTGCCCCGAGGAGATGCGAGAAGAGCGAGGCCCGATGTTAGGAGACGGTCGCGCCCCGGTGTCCGCGGGAGAACTTGTCAGTGCCGCTGCCAACGGTTATTCTCGTGGACGAAATCCCTACTCGCGGCCGTCGATCGGTCGGCGGAGGCGCGACAACCAGGGTAGGGAGAGGCGGAAGACGGTAGCGTCAGCGGTGATGGTGCAGATGGCGGGGGCGGAATCGAGCGCCCACGGGCCGCTCGCGGGCAACGGGCACCGCGACGACTTGGTCCGGGCGGTGCCCGACGGTCGGCGGCGGCGGCGCGTGCAGAACCGCCTCGCGGCGGTCGACGCGCTGCTCGACCTCTACCAGGAGGGCAATCTCCGTCCCGGAACCGACGAGATCGCGGAGCGGGCCGGCCTTTCGCCACGCTCGCTCTTCCGCTATTTCGAGGACGTTGACGACCTGACCCGGGCGGCGGTCGCCCGGCAGAACGAGCCGCGCGCTCCCCCTGGTCCCCATCGGGGTGAACGCCGACGCACCGCTGCGCGAGAAGGCCGCCGCACTCGTCGGGCAACGCTTCGGACTCTTCGACGTGGTCGGACAGTCGGCCAAGGTGTGGCGGATCCGCTCGCCGTTCCAGCCGGTGCTCGCGGAGGAGCTCGCACAGACCCGCGCGTTCCTTCGCAGCCAGCTGCTCGACCTGTTCGGTCCCGAACTCGAGCGGATGAGCGGGCGCAAGGCCGCGTCCGCGGTCGCCGCCGCCGACGTGCTCACCTCGTTCGAGTCCTACCAACTGCTCCTCGACGACCAGGGCTTCGCGATGGACGAGGCGAAGGCGGTGATGGTCGAGTCGCTCGTCGCGGTGTTCGGGAGCGGCGCGCGCCCGCGTCATTGAGCGCGCTCGACCGTGATCAGTCGGGTGCGGCGACGACGGTCGCCGCGTTGCGCTCGAAGATGATCCGGAGCCCGTGGAGGGTCAGCCAGGGCTCGACGTACTCGATCTCCTCCGAATAGGGCGAGATCAGCTCGGCGAGACCGCCCGTCGCGACCACCGTGGACTCCCCGAGGACCCCCGAGAAGCGGCGGCACAACCCGTCGACCTGCCCTGCGAAACCGTAGAGCGCGCCCGACTGGATCGACTCGACGGTCGACTTGCCGATGACGCTTCGAGGCTCGACCAGCTCCACCCGGCGCAGGGCGGCCGCCTGCGCGAAGAGCGCGTCGAGGCTCACGGCGACGCCGGGCGTGATCGCGCCGCCGAGGTACTCGCCGGCCGGTGAGATGGCGTCGAAGGTCGTGGCGGTACCGAGGTCGACCACGATGCAGGGACCCCCGAAGAGGTCGTACGCGCCCACCGCGTTGGCGATCCGGTCGGCACCGACCTCCTTCGGGTTGTCGTAGAGGATGGGCATGCCGCTCTTCACGCCCGGTTCGAGCACGACAGCGGGAACGTCGAACCAACGCGACACCATCAAGCGGAGATTGGCGGTCACCAGCGGCACCGAGGAGGTGACCGCGATGCCGGTGACCGCGTGCTCGATGTCCAGCCCGTCGAGGTCGAGCAGCTGGGTGAGCAAGAGCGCGTGCTCGTCGGCGGTCCGCTCCGCCACCGTGGAGAGCCGCCAGTGGTGCGCGAGGCCGGTCGGTTCGCTGCCGTCGAGGTGGCCGGTCTGGTCGGGCGGCTTGGTGAGATCGTCGGCGAAGAGACCGACCACCGTCTCGGTGTTCCCGACGTCGATCGCGAGCAGCATCCTCAGCCCTTCCGTTTGCCCGTCGGACGGGCGCGGGTCCCGCGCTCGAGGTCCAACGCGAGATCGAGAGCGGGCGCCGAATGGGTGAGCGCGCCGACCGACACGAGATCGGCACCGGCCGCCGCCACCGCCAGCGCGCCGACGAGGTCCATTCCCCCGGACGCCTCGACCAGGGTGCCGCCACCGGCCTCCCGGACCCGGGTCACGCAGCCGGCGACCCGGTCGAGGTCCATGTTGTCGAGCATCACCACCGAGGCGCCGGCCGCGACCGCCTCGTCGACCTGCTCCTCGCGCTCGCACTCCACCTCGACCATGCGTCCCGGCCACCGGCGCCGGGCCTCGACCACCGCATCGGTGACCGAAAGTGCGCCGAGGTGGTTGTCCTTCACGAGCACCGCCTCCGACAGGCTTCCCCGGTGGTTGTGGCCGCCCCCTGCCCGGACGGCCGCCTTCTCCAACGCCCGCAGGCCCGGGGTGGTCTTCCTCGTGTCGAGGACCCGGGTCCCCGAGTTGGCGGCCGACACCGCCTCGACGAACTGCCGGGTGAGGGTGGCGACGCCGGAGAGGTGGCAGAGGAAGTTGAGGGCGGTCCGCTCCGCGGTCAGGATCGAGCGAAGTCGTCCGGTGACCGACGCGACCTCGTCGGCGGGCGCCACCGCGGTGCCGTCGCCCACCCGCCAGTAGACGAGGAGGTCGGGATCGACCTGGCGGAAGGCCTCGTGCGCGCAGGCCGTCCCGGCGAGCGTCCCGTGCGCGCGGGCTGACGAGCGACACGGTCGTCTCGGCGTCCTCGGAGATCAGCGCGGCGGTCAGGTCCCCCATCGGCAGCAGGTCTTCGGCGAGCGCCCGGGTCACCGCGTCGACGACCGCCAACTGCGGAGGGTCGAACTCCGCGCGTCAACCCCTCGCCGGACCGTCGTGAGCGTCATCGGTCCGCGTCCTCGCCGGGCGCCGCGGCGTCGTAGAGCGCGACGCCGTCGGCGGAGTGCACGATGCGGCACCGCCAACGCTCGGAGGTGTCCGGATAGTCGCTGCGCACGTGCGCACCGCGCGTCTCGACGACGAACCGTGGCCGCGCGCAGCAGGCTCGCCGCGGCGGTCGCCATGTTGCAGACCTCCCCGACCGCGCGCGACGTGACCGGTCCGGCGCCCACCTCCCCACCGACTGCGTCGACCACCGCGCCCGCCGCGGCGAGCGAGCGAGCGCTCCGGACGACGCCGGCCCCCTCGGTCATCGCGCGCTGGAGGGTGTCCCGTGTCTTGACGGTGTCGGCCCGGCTCGTCGCGGCAGCCGCCCCGGCCCGACCCAGGTCCGACCAGGGGGCGGTATCGCGCGCTGTGACCGCGGTCGGCCGTTCCTCGAGGACGGCCCGCATCACACCGGTCGGGCTCGGGCCGCGCCGGCCGGCCGCGATGGCCTCGGCGAGCCGCGCGCCGAAGACCATCCCCTCGAGCAGCGAGTTGGACGCGAGGCGGTTGGCGCCGTGGACACCGGTGCAGGCCACCTCGCCGGCGGCCCAGAGCCCGGGGAGCGCGGTTGCCCCGGACAGGTCGGTGACGACCCCGCCCGACAGATAGTGGGCCGCGGGCGCGATCGGGAGCCAGTCGCGCGACGGATCCAGACCGATCGCCGCGAGAGAGGACGCGATGGTCGGGAAGCGTGTCCGGAACGACTCGAGGGCCGTCGCGTCGAGCCACAGGTTCTCGACGCCCTGGAGCGCCATCCGGTCGGCCATTGCCCGGCTCACCACGTCACGCGGCGCCAGCTCGTCGACGAAGCGCTCGCCGTTCGCGTCGCGGAGCAGCGCGCCGTGCCCGCGCAACGCTTCCGACAGGAGCGGCCGGGGCATCGCCGGATGGTGCAGCGCAGTGGGATGGAACTGCATGAACTCCACGTCGGCGACCGGCACCCCCGCGCGGAGAGCCATGGCCAGGCCGTCGGCGGTGGCCTCGGCGGGGTTGGTGGTGACCGCGAAGAGCTGTCCGGCACCGCCGGTCGCGAGCACCGTGTCGCGGGCACGCACCTCCGCGACGTCGCCGGCGTGGTCGAGCGCGCGGCACGCCGCAGCACCTCCCGTTCTCGACGAGGAGATCGAGGGCGAACCACTCCTCGAGAACGGCGGCCGCACTCAGCCGTGTCGCGTCGACGAGGGCGCGCTCGACCTCGGCTCCGGTGGCCGCGCCACCGTGTGGACGACCCTCGCCGTCGAGTGCCCGCCCTCGCGGGCGAGCGCCAACGCGCCTCCGGGGAGCCGGTCGAACACCGCGCCCATCGCGATGAGCTCGTGCACCCGGGAGGGCCCTTCGTCCACCATGACCCGCACCGCGTCGGGATCGCACAGTCCGACACCCGCGGCCAGCGTGTCCGCGAGGTGGAGGTCGGTCGAATCCTCGTCGCCGCCGAGCACCGCCGCGACCCCACCCTGCGCCCACCGGGTGGTCGCCTGGGAGAGCTCCGCCTTGGTCAGCACCCCGACCCGCAGTGCTTCTGCGGGCGCTCCGGTGCCGGCGATGGCGGCCGGAAGCGGGGCCGCCAGACGGACCGCGGCCGAGAGACCGGCCACCCCGCTGCCGAGGACCAGGACATCGAGGTCGGAGAGGAGCGGGGCCGGCCGCCGGGTGGACGGTGCCACGCTCAGCCGCGACGTCGTGGGTCGAGGTTGTCGATCAGCCGCACCTGCCCGACCGTCCCCGCGACGAGCAGGCGGAGCGGGCGGTCGCCGCGGCCGTCTGCCGGCTCGAGGTCCTCCGCGTCGACGAGCACCGCGTAGTCGAGCGCCACCTCCGGCTCGCCGGCGACCACCCGTGCCATCTCCGCCTCGACCGCGCGAGGCGGATCCCCCCGCACCCACGCCGCGGCGCCGGCTCGCAGCGACCGCGAGAGTGCCAGGGCGGCCGCGCGCTCGTCGTCGGAGAGGCGCGCGTTCCGGCTGGAGAGGGCGAGCCCGTCCTCACAGCGGATCGTCTCGCACCCCACGATCTCGGCGGGCAACAGGAGATCGCGGACGAGACACCGGACGATGGCCAGCTGCTGGTAGTCCTTCTCGCCGAAGTAGGCGCGGCAACGGCCGGTCGCCGAGAGGAGCTTGACCACGACGGTGCACACCCCCTCGAAGTGACCCGGTCGCGACGACCCCTCCCAGCGGCCGGCGAGCGCGGGGACCGAGACGACGGTTCCCGGGGTCGCCGGCCCGCTCGGGTACATCTCCTCGACGCGCGGCGCGAACACGAGGTCGGCGCCGGTGTCGGCCGCGATCGCGACGTCCCCTTCCAGATCGCGCGGATACGCGAGGAGGTCGTCCGCGTCACCGAACTGAGTGGGGTTGACGAACACGGTCACCGCGACGACGTCGCACTCGGAGGCGGCCCGCTCGATCAGCGAGCGGTGCCCGGCGTGGAGCGCGCCCATGGTCGGCACGACCCCGACCGTCCTGCCGGCCGCACGCTCCGCCTCGAGGCGTGAGGAGTACTCGGCGACGCGTTCGAACACCGGAATCCCGGCTGCCCGCGTCCTGGGCGGTCGGGGGAGGGTCACCGCCCGGGCGGCGCTCACGCGACCTGTTCCGTCCCGGGCGCCGGCTCGAGAGGCGGGTGCGCCGACACGGCTCCGTCGGTGACCCGCGCGTCGAGCGCGAGGCGGCGCGCGAGCCCGACCATCGCGTCGTAGGCCGCGAGCTCGCTGCGCCGACCGGGCATCTCCGCGATCACCGTCCGGTGTCGCTCGAGCGTGCTCCAGTCGCCGCGCACGGCGGGGCCGGTCAGGGCGGGGCGCGGGCCGAGGGCGAACGCGTCGTCCGCCGCCGCCCGCACCAGGCCGGCGAACGCGTCGAGCGGGAGGCCGGCGAGGTCGGCCAGGCGCTCCACCTGTCCGAGGAGGGCGACCAGGTGGTTGGCCGCGACGGTTGCGGCCGCGTGGTACGCGCCGCGGACGCGCGTCGTCGACCTCGATCGCGCGCCCCCCGAGGCTCCGCGCGAGCGTGCCGGTGATCGGGTCGCCGGCGACTGCGAAGGTCACACCCGAGCGCAAACGCACCGCGCCGACCTCGGCGTTGGGCAGTGGGACGAGGGGATGGAGTGAGCCGCGACGCGGGTGGGGGTCGAGGACGTCGAGGCCGAGCGAACCGGACAGATGCACGACCGCGGTGCTCGGCACCACGTCGACGGCTGCAGCCACCTCCCCCACCACGTCGTCGGGGGTTGCGACCACGAGGAGGTCCACGTCCCTCGCTGCGTCGGCCAGCGGGCCGGCCCGCCCGAGGACACCTGCCGACTCGTACCCCCCTGCGGCGCCGAGCGCTGCGAGCAACGAGCGTCCGGCCCGGCCCGGGCCGATCACACGGAATCTGGTCACGAGACCCCTTTCGACGTTCCAGCCCCTGTGGGTGCCGTTCGCGTCAGAGAATCCTGGTTCGCCTCAGAGTGTACCCACGACCGTGACCTCGCCAAAAGCGGCCGCGACGGCGCCTTCGTCGGCCAGGTCGGGGGCGAGCTCGGCGAGGGGGGCCATCACGAAGCGCCGCTCGCGCCAGCGCGGGTGGGGGACAGTCAGGTCGGGATCGTCGAGGGCCACGCCGTCGATCCAGACCACGTCGGCGTCGAGGCTCCGCGGGCCCCAGTGAACCGACCGCACCCGGCCGGCCGCGGCCTCGAGCCGGTGGCACTCGTCGAGGAGGCGGTAGGGATCGGCGTCGGGGGCGACCGCGAGCTCGACCACCAGGTTCAGATACGGACCCTGTCCGGCCGGGCCGCCGACCGGCTCGGTCTCGTAGAGGCGCGAGACCGCGGTGACCGGTGACCGCGACCCGGCTCGGAGCTGGTCGACCGCGCGTCGCAAGTGGGCCCGGCGGTCTCCGAGGTTCGACCCGAGCCCGAGGAAGGCCCGGACCGAGGGGAGCCCGGCGGCCGGGGAGCTCACCGGTCCCGGGTGATGGTGACGCCGACGGTGCCCACGTCGACGGCGAGCGGCGGCCGCAGCTTCTTCAGGGCGACGGTCACCGCCTCGATCCGCGGGTCGGTGGCGAGCACCGCGTCGGCCACGGCGGTGGCCAGGGTCTCGAGCAGATCGCGGGGCGGCGAGTCGGTCACGACACGGGCCGCGATCTGCGCGACCGCCCCGTAGTCGACCGTGTCGGCCAGCCGATCGCTCGACGCAGCGGGCGCGAGATCGACAGCGAGGTCGAGATCGAGCTCGAAGGGCTGGGCCCTCGTCCGCTCCTCGGGCAGCACCCCGTGGACACCGCTCGCACGGAGACCGCGCAGCTGGATACGGTCGCGCCCCGGATCGGGGGAGGTGGCGGGAAGGTGCTCCCTCCTGCTCACCTGCGCCGCGGGGGATGGGCACCCGCGCGCTCGGCCACCGGCGCGAGCTCGGCGGCGGAGGCGACCAGCTCCCGCCCGGCCGGGCCCATTTGGTGCTCGGTCATGTGCTCGAGCACGGTGATCGCCTGCGGCCCGCCGGGGAGCCGCCCCGACCAGAGCAGGTAGCCCGCCATCACGCCGGTGACCCGGTCGCCGAGCTCCTCTTGGTGCACGAGGACCCGCTCGCCGGCGGCGAGGCGGGCGTGCACCTCGCGGTAGAGGTCGGCCAGCACCGGGCGGACGTCGCCCGCCCCCGGCACCGGGAAGTGGACGCAGGGCATCGAGCGCTCCTCGTAGGCCTGCAGGTTGTGGGAGGACGGCAGCAGCGAGACGACCGTCGTGAAACCCTCCCCTTGCAGCCAGATGATCTCCTCCTGGCGCCGCACCTTCCGGTGGTTCGGGGCGAAGCCGCCGGGGCGCTCGCTCATCGCGAGCCGGTCCTTGATCACCCAGGTGAAGTTGCGGGGCGGGATGCCGGCCGCCCACTTGCCCTTCACGCCGCCACCGCGATGGTCGTGCTCCCGACGAGGGTCGCCGCCTGCACGGTGGGCGCCACGTCGTGCGCCCGCACCATGCGGGCACCGTGCTGCATCGCCCAGGTCGCGGTCGCGAGGGAGCCGGGGAGGCGCTCGCCGACCGGGGCGGGTGTCCCGTCCGGCCGGCGGTCGAGCGCGCCGAGGAAGCTCTTGCGGCTGGTGCCGACCACGACCGGGTAGCCGAGCGAGACGAGGCTGCCGAGGGACGCGAGCAGCACCAGGTTGTGCCCGAGGGTCTTGCCGAAGCCGATCCCCGGGTCGATCCAGACCTCGGCGACACCGGCGGAGGAGGCCCGACCGGCGCGCTCGGCGAGCACGGCGGCCACCTCGGCGACCACGTCGTCGTAGCGGGGGTCGTCCTGCATGGTCCGGGGGGTGCCCTTGCGGTGCATGGCGACCCATCCGACACCGTGGGCGGCCGCCACCGGCCAGAGGGTCGCCGACACGTCGTTGACCAGGGTCGCGCCCGCCCGCACCGCGGCCTCCGCCACCTCTTCCTTGGTGGTGTCGACCGACACCCGCACCTCGGTCGCCAGCGCCGCGACGACCGGAACCACCCGGCGCAGCTCCTCCGCGGGTGCGACCGGGGCCGCCCCCGGACGGGTGGACTCGCCGCCGACGTCGACCAGGTCGGCGCCCTCGGCGATCATCTCATGCCCTCTCGTGATCGCCCGATCCGTCTCGAACCATTCCCCTCCGTCGGAGAAGGAGTCCGGTGTGACGTTGAGGACGCCCATGACCAGGGGTCGCTCGGTGCTGGGGGGTTTCGGCATGCGAGCACAGCGTAAACCAGCGTGTCGGCGGGCGCCGGGCCTCGAGGCCGCTTCTCGACGCCCGTTCAGCCGCCGCGGACGAACTGCATGGCCTCTGCCCTGGTGGCCTGGTCGCTGCGGAACAGGCCCCGCACCGCCGAGGTGACCGTCGAGGTGCCCGACTTCTTCACGCCCCGCATGGACATGCAGAGGTGCTCGGCGTCGATGACCAC
This sequence comes from uncultured Acidimicrobiaceae bacterium, assembly GCA_963784155.1. Classification (GTDB taxonomy): domain Bacteria; phylum Actinomycetota; class Acidimicrobiia; order Acidimicrobiales; family RAAP-2; genus Bog-756. The sequence continues at coordinate 592,464 of CAWAQF010000005.1, read as the reverse complement.
GAGCACGCCCCTCGGCCCGAGCGCCTTCTCGATCGCGTCCGCGATCTCGGAGGTCATCCGCTCCTGCACCTGGAGCCGGCGCGCGTAGCCCTCGACGAGGCGTGCCAGCTTGGAGAGCCCGGTGATCCGGCCGTCCTCACCGGGGATGTAGGCGACGTGGGCCTTGCCGATGAAGGGGACCAGGTGGTGCTCGCACAGCGAGGCGAAGGGGATGTCCCGGACCATCACCATCTCGTCGTGGTCGGCGGCGAAGGTCACCTCGAGATGGTCCTCGGGGTTCTCCCCGAAGCCGGCGAAGAGCTCCTCGTACATCCGGGCGACGCGGACCGGGGTCTTCACCAGCCCGTCCCGTGTCGGGTCTTCCCCGACGGCGACGAGCAACTCGCGGACGGCGCGCTCGATGCGGGCAGTGTCGACGGTCACCGTGGGGGCGGCGTCCTACGAGGAGGGCCCGGCGTAGGCGTGGATCGCGTGGAGGTTCCGGAGGCGCTCATCGACGTCGAGGCCATATCCCACCACGAATTCCGGCGGAATATGAAACCCGACGTAGCGCAGGTCGAGGGCCGTGCGCTGCTGGCCCTCCTTGACCAGGAGCGCGCAGACCTCGAGGCTCGCGGGCTCGCGGGCCAGCAGGTAGCGCTGGAGGTAGCTGAGGGTGAGCCCGCTGTCGACGATGTCCTCGACCACGAGGACGTGGCGGCCGGCGAGGTCGACGTCGAGGTCCTTCACGATCCGGACCACACCCGAGGTGCGCGTCGCGCTCCCGTAGGAGGAGACCGCCATGAAGTCGACCTCGACCGAAAGGTCGATCGCCCGCGAGAGGTCGCTCATGAACATGAAGGCGCCCTTCAGCACGCCGACGAGGAGCGGAGGATCGTCCGCATAGTCGGCGGTGATCTGCGCGCCGAGCTCGTCGATGCGGACGGTGAGGTCGCGGTTCGAGACGATCACCCGGCCGACACCGTTTCGGTGGGTGCCAGAGTCGGCGCCGCCGACGACCTCGTCACCTCGGACGATCACGCTGCGATGGTACCGGAGCCGGGTCGGCACCACCTTTCCGGTCCTGTCCTGCGGGCTCGAGGACCAGCCGCCCGTCCCTCCGGCTGACCCGGCGTCCTCCGGCCACCTCGGTCGCGACACGCTCGGCGCGGGCCACCTCGAGCACCCGCTCCACCGCGTCGAGGGTCGGAGGATAGGGCCCCTCCCCGGTCAGCCAGGCACGGACCGCGCGTCGGGCCATCGGCTCGGGCGTCCCGGCCACTGCTCGGCGGTCCACCGGGTCGACGAGCGAAGCGAGGGCTGCCAGCACGTCGGCGTCACCCGCGAGCAAACCGGCCTGGCGCACGAGCACCGGCACCACGTCGCGTCCGGCGATGGCCGAGCAGAGGGGGAGGAGCTCCGAACGGATCCGGTTGCGGACGAAGCGGGGATCCTCGTTCGACGGGTCGCGGACCGGCTCCAGTCCGAGCCGGTCGCAGAGCGCAGCCGTCTCGGTGCGCCGGAGACCGAGGAGCGGGTGGGTGCTGCCGCGTCGCATGCCGGCGAGGCCGTCGACACCCGCACCGCGGAGCAAGTTGGCGAGCACGGTCTCCGCCTGGTCGTCGGCGGTGTGGCCGGTGGCCGCACCGGGCCCGAGCACACCGAGGCGTGCCGCACGCGCCCTCGCCTCGAGGTTCGGGCCGTCGGCGAGGTCGACCCGCGCGGAACGGAACTCGGCGCCGAACCGTCGTGCCGCCGCGGCCACCACCACGGCCTCCTCGCCGGAGCCCGCACGCAGGCCGTGGTCGACGTGGATCGCGGTCACCGTGCAGCCGGAGGCCACCGCGAGCACGAGGAGGGCGAGCGAGTCGACCCCGCCCGAGACACCGCAGACCAGTGGCGTGCCGGACCGGGGGAAGGTGCACCGCGCGAGCAGCGCGGCGATCGCCGGATCGTCGATCGGCTCAGCCGGAGACGGCGGGTGCGGTGCCGACACGGGAGATCCAGGCCGAGGGATCCCGGATCTCGACCAGGGAGGGCAGCCATTCCGGACCGCGCCAGGCGCGCTCGAGCAGTTCGGCGCCGCCCGAGTCCTCGACGGCCGACACGAACCGCTCGCCCTCTTCGTACTGGCGGAGCTTCGCCTCGATGCCGATGAGCTGCTGGAGCAGGCGGGCGGGACCTTTCACCTGCTTGCGGCGGCGGCGGAGTACCTCGCTGAAGCGGGCGGCGCTCGGGATCGCGTCCGCGCCCGCACGGTCCATGGTCACGTCGCCGTGCCCCTCGAGCAGGCTCATCAACGCCTGGATCCGCTGGAGTCCCTCGAGCTGCTCGGGCGTCGCGATCAGGCCGAGTGCGCCGTTCTCGCGCAGGGGGTTCCTTCCCGCCATGATCTCGTCGGTCATCCGGCGGAGTGCCTCGCCGAGGCGCGCGGGGTCGGGCTCGAGCGAGCCGATACCGTCCTCGACGAGGGTGACGAAGTAATCGCGCATCCAGGGGATCGCCGTGAACTGGCAGCGGTGGGTCACCTCGTGGAGCGCGAGCCATAGGCGGAACTCGCGCGGGTCGAAGCCGTGCAGCTGCTCGAGTGCGACCACGTTCGGACCGACGAAGTAGACGATGTCCTGGTCCTCGATGGCCTCTTCGGTGAGAAGGAGGTCGTACTGGCCGAGCACCCGTGTGGAGAGCCACCCGAGGACCACCCCCATCTGGGCACCGGTCACCGCCCTTCCAGCGCTCGCCAGTGGTCCCGCCAGCCGTTCGGTCAGCGCGTTCGACCCCGCGAGGCGGCCCGGGTCGAGCTTGTCGAGGTGAGGACCGACCAGCCGTTGGAAGGAGGCGATGTTCGCCCGGACCCACCCTGCCCGGTCGGTGACCCGTGCGCGGGCCGGCCCCGACGCCGAGCGCAACCCGGTCGACGCGGCCACCAGCTCCTCCGCCTTGGCGGTGAGCTCCTCGAAATCCGCCTCGAGCAGATCCGGCCGGTACGGGGCGGGCTGCTTCGCCCGGCCGCCGACCCAGAGGGCCGTCCGCTCGGCCGTGCCCCACGACACCGCTCCGTCGCCCGACGGAGCGGATTCGGGTGTGTCCGCGGCAGGAACCCCGGTGGCGGGTGTGGTCACGACGACCAGTGTAGGGAGCCAGTGGTGAAAGGGTCGGCCGGGTGCTCCGAACCTTACGGCGCTAGGTGCCCGGATGCTCCTGTTCGTCGCGGAGAGCATGGGCGACCCGCTCGATGAGCGAAGGGGGCACGTGGTCCTTGCAGCGATTGGCGATGACCTTCCGGAGCTCGGTCTCGAACCCGTAGGCGTCAACGCACGGCCCGCAGAGGTCCAGGTGGAGTCGGATCTCCTCGCGCCGTTCCTCGGTGAGCTCACCGTCGAGATAGACGTAGAGGCGCTCGATCGTCTCGTCGCAGCCGACGAACCCGGGCATCGGCTTCCCGACGGCGACGGTCGGATCCTGTACCCCGTCGTCCTTCTCGAGGTCTCCCACCACCCGGACTCCCCTACCTGGTCTCGTCCGAGGCCCCGACGAGGCCCCGTGTCCTACCCCGATCGACCAACGCCTTCTGCAGCGCTTTTCTTCCTCGGTGGATTCGGCTCATCACCGTCCCGATGGGCACGTCGGTGATGTCGGCGATCTCCTTGTACGAGAAACCTTCCACGTCGGCGAGGAGGACGGCCATCCGGAAGGTGTCCGGCAACGACTCGATGGCCTCCTTCACGTCCGCGTCGGTGAACCGGTCGAGGGCCACGTCCTCCGCGCTCCTGCCGAGCCCGCCCGAGCCGTCCGGGACGAGATGCCGGTAGAGATAGAGGTCCTCGACGTCCTCCACGTCGGCGATCTCGGGCCGCCTCCGCTTCGCCCGGTACGTGTTGATGTAGGTATTGGTCAGGATGCGGTAGAGCCAGGCCTTGAGGTTTGTGCCGAGCTCGAAGCTGCCGAAGGCCCGATAGGCCTTCAAGTAGGTCTCCTGCACCAGGTCCTCGGCATCGGCCGGGTTGCGAGTCATGCGGAGCGCGGCCGTGTAGAGGGCCGGCATGTACTCCATCGCGAGATCAGCGAAGACCGCCTGATCGGCCATGGCTGCACCCTACACAGTCGTCGCGACGGTCCGGTCAGCGCCCCCGACGGCATGCGTACCGATGCGGCTGCCACCGCGAGAGACGGGCGATGCGCCATCCGGTGCTGCGAGAGTGGAAGGACACCATGCCGCCCGACGCCGAGGAACCCGCCGAGCCGGCCCGCATCTGCTTCCTGGCCGTCGACGTGCCGCGGGCCGTCGGCGAGACCGTGGCGCGGTGGGTCCGCCCCCTCCTCGACCCGCCCGCCCGGGTGGTCGAACCGGAACGCCTCCACGTGACCCTCGTCTACTACGGCGCGGTGGCCGCCGACGCGCTCGGGGCCCTCAGCGCCGAGATCGCCGCGCACGCCACCGGATCTCCCCTGGGACTCGAACCGGGCGTGCCGGGGCGCTTCGGGAAGGGCAGCGTCCTCTGGGTGGGCGTCGGGGGCGACGTCGACCGGCTCGCCGGCATGAGACAGGAGCTCCTCGCCGCGACGAGCGGCTTCGGCGCCGCCTCGGCCCCGCTCGCGAACGCGGCGGCGAGCGAGTTCGTCCCCCACCTGACCGTCGCCCGGATCAAGAGACGATCACGGGCACCGCGGCGCTTCCTCGAATCGCGACCCGAGTGGGACGACGCGACCCGGTTCGTCGCCGACCGGCTCACCCTGTTCGAGAGCGCCCGGGGCCGTTACCGCGTGCTCGCGGAGTTCCCCTTGGACGGAGCCACCGCTAGGGAACCGGTCGCCTCGGAGCGGTAGTCGTCCGCGGTCCGAGTCGCCGCCGGTCAGCTGCCGTCGCCCGCCGCGAGGTCGGGCAGATCGAGTCCGGCGACCAGCCCGAGGCGCTGGGCGCGCCGGACGCGACCCAACCCCGGCAACGTCACGCTGCGGACCCCTTCGACCTGGATCCAGGCGGGGAGCACCGACGCGTCGTAGCCGACCGCGAGGAGCTCCTCGGGACGGGCCACCTGGCAGAGGCGGGCCGCCAGATTGGCGGGGCGACCGATGTAGTCGTCCCCGTCGACGATCAGGGCCTGGCCGTGGGCGAAACCGCCACGCAGGGCGAGGGTCGAGCCGTCGTAGCGGCCGATCAGCTCGGCGGCGGTGGCGACGGTCGGCCCGACGTCGAGCCCGACGATCATCGCGCCGTCGCCGAGCCACTTGGCCACCAACACCCCGCGGCGGACCGCGATGTTGCGTGCGAGCGAGCGGAACCGACTGAGGGCGTCGATCGCGGCGTGCTCGCCGTTGGTGGCGAGGAAGTGGGTGAACCCGCACAGATCGACGAAGGCGAAGGCGCGGTCGACCAGTGCGATGGTCTCGGCGATCTCGCGGGGCTCTTCCATCCCCCTGCTCGCCGGCGCGGTCCCGATCGCGCCCGCGCCCGCACCGTCCCCGCGATCGTCCGTTCCGCCCAGACCGAGGCGTGTGGCCATTCCCTGACCGGTCGTACGGGCCTGGTCCACCGAGCGCGCGAGAGGAGGGCAACCGACGGCTTCCTTCGGCTCCCCCGTTCCGCGGTTTGCCCGGCTCCTTCCCGCGTCGTTCGGCTCCACGTCGTTCCGTCACGGCACGAAGACTACGCGGCGCGACCGCTTTGCCTCGACTGCGTCGCTTCGACTGCAACGCGACCGCGACACCACACACGCTCTCGCGAGGGCGTCACCGACCCCGTCGGGTCGACGCCGCTGCCTGCAATAGCATTGGCGGATGTCGACCTGCGGCGACGAGTGGACGATCCGGCGGGCCGACGCGGGGACACACCTCGCCGGGGCGGGCGGGCAGATCGAACAGGCGCCGAGCGGACGACCGGAGTGGCCGCGGCGTCGCACCGACGGCGCTCCGGACCGGAGACGACCATAAACTCCCAGTTCAGAGCCCAATTTAGCCAACGGTCTCCACTCGGCGGCACGGCACGCTGCAGGCCGACGCGATGACCCGATCGCTCGTCGTCGGCTCGGGTCCCGCCGCCGCAGGGGTTGCGCTCGCCCTCGCGCGTGACAGCTCCCAGCAGATCGTCGTCCTCGACGTCGGTCAGCGGCTCGAAGCAGTCCGCGACGAGGCGCGCTCCCGACTGGCCGCACAGTCGCCGGGCGAATGGCGCGACACCGACGTCGAGTCGATCCACGCGCAACCGTCGGGCCGGCGCACGAGGGGTCTGCCGCAGAAGCGCGCCTACGGATCCGATTTCCCGTTCCGGGACGTGGGCCAGCTCGAGGGTGTCGCGCGCGGAGGATCACGCGAACCGATCGGTCATATCGGGTGCGTACGGAGGCCTGAGCACGGTCTGGGGCGCACAGGTGATGCCGTACACGCCGGCCTCGTTCCGCCGCTGGCCGGTCGGGTGGGTGGAGATGGAGGCCCACTACCGCGCGATCCTCGGTCACATCCCCTTCGCCGCGGACGAGGACGCGCTCGAGGAGCGGTTCCCGCGTCTCGTCGAGGCCCGGCCGCTTCCGCCTCTCGCCCCTCGCTCCGCCGCGGTGACCGGGGCGGCGGAGCGTCATCGTCCGGCGCTCGAACGCGCCGGGGTGACCATCGGGCGCGCCCGCCTCGCGTTCGACGCCGGGAAGTGCGTGCGCTGCGGGCTGTGCATGACCGGCTGCCCCTACTCGCTGATCTACTCCTCGGCGCAGACCTTCGACCGACTCCGGAGCGAGGAGAGGATCGAGTACCGGGACGGCCTCCTCGCCGTCGAGGTCGGGGAGGACGATGTCCCCTTCGTGATCGCCCGCGACCTCCGCAGCGGCGCGCACCACCGGATGGAGGCCGACCGGGTCTTCGTGGCCTGCGGGGCGATGGGCACCACCCGGCTCGTCCTCGGCTCCCTCGCCCTCTTCGACCAGGAGGTCGCGCTCGGTGAGTCGGCGCAGTTCGTCGCTCCGATGTTCTCGTTCAAGCCGGTGGCCGACCCCCGGAGCGAGTCGGAGTTCACCCTCAACCAGTTCAACATGGTCGTGGCCCTCGACGACCGGTGGGAGGACACCTCGCAGATCCACTTCTATCCCCACAATCCGGCGGTGCTCGAAGCGCTCCCCTCCCCGCTCGCCACCCGTGCCGGGGAACCGGTCACCCGGCAGCTCGTCCGCCGCCTGACGGTCGGCCTCGGCTACCTGCCCTCCTGGGAGTCGCCCTCCATCCGGGTCAAGCTGCTCCGCAACCCCGGGTCCGACGGGTTGCCGGCCGCGGTGGTGTCCGGAGACGAGCAGCACGCCTGGGGCAACCGGATGCTCCGGCGGGTCGTCCGCCGCATGGTGCGGGCAGCGCCCCTCATCGACCTCTGGCCCGCGCTCCCCTCGATCTCCCTGTCGGGACCCGGCCACAGCTACCACTTCGGGGGCAGCTTCCCCCACCGTACCGAGCCGGCCGACGGCCCTCTGACCACCGACCGCCTCGGCCGGCTCCGCTTCTGGCCTCGTGTCCATCTGGTCGACGCGTCGGTGTTCCCGACGGTTCCGGCGACCACCTTCACGCTCACGGTCATGGCCAACGCGCACCGGATCGCGTCGGAGACCCTCGCAGGAGGGGCGTGAGCACGCCTCCGCTCCCGACGGTCGCCATCACCGGAGCGTCCGGCTACGTCGGCGGAGTGCTGCGAGCCCGTTGCGCGGAACGGGGCTGGCCCATCGTGAGCCTGGTGCGCTCTCCGACAGGCGAGGGAGCGCGGCGCTATACCCTCGACGAGCCACCCGACGCGGACCTGCTGGCCGGTGTCGACGTCCTGATCCACTGTGCGTACGACCTCTCGGTGGTGCGGCCGCCGGACATCTGGCGGGTCAACGTCGGGGGCACCCGTGCCCTCCTCGAGCTGGCCCGGCGATCGGGCGTGACCCGCACGATCGTCGTCTCGTCGATGTCCGCGTACGCGGGCACTCTCCAGCTCTACGGGCAGGCCAAGCTCGACGTCGAGGCGCATGCCCGCGGCGCCGGGGCGATCGCGGTCCGTCCCGGCCTCGTCTACGGCCCCGACGCCGGCGGGATGGCCGGGGCGCTCACCGCGCTGACGAGGCTTCCACTCGTGCCGGTCGTCGCCGCCCGCTCCCACCAGTTCACGGTCCACCAGGACGACCTCGCCGACGCGATGGAGGGGCTCGCCCTCGCGCCGGACGTCCCGGCCGACCCGGTCGGGCTGGCCAATCCGCAGCCGGTCGCCTTCCGCGAGATCATCGAAGGGCTCGCGCGGATGAGCGGCCGGCGATGCCGCACGATCCCCGTCGGTTGGCGCTTCCTCCACGCCGGACTCCGTCTGTGCGAACGCGCGGGGGTGCCGGTGCCCTTCCGCTCCGACTCCCTGCTCGGGTTGGTCCATCCGGCACCTGCGGTCCCGAACCTCGAGGTGCTCGACGCCCTCAGCGTGTCACTCCGCCGTTTCGGAGAACCGGTGCCCGAGATCCCGCGCCGCTGATCGACCCGAGGGCTAGACGGATCCGAGGGCGGCCAACGCGTCCGGGGTCAGCTCGGGCTGTGACGCCGGGTTCTGCTTCTGGGTCCAGGACCAAAAGGCCCAGCTCACTCCCTGTTGGCCCGCGTAGGCGACGAAGGACTTGGTGTCGGCGATCCAGTTGGGATCGGGTTGACGGCCGGATCCCTGACTGCCGGTGCCGTCGAACGCGTAGAACTCGCCGACGTAGAGCGGCACGTTCCAGGCGCGGGCACGCTGGACGTTCGCCGCGAGCGCTTCCTCCGCGTTGTAGGGAAGTGTCTGCTGGTCGGTCCCCGCCGTCGACCAGTAGTCCTCGTGCAGGTGGATCGAGAGCACCACGTTCGCGACCTTGGGCAGCTGGTTCAGCTCGAAGGTGCCCGGGTCGTCCTTGTCCTCGACGATGATCAACAGGTGGCTGTTCGCCTTCTCGATCGCGGAGGCCACGGTTGCGTAGAAGCCGTCGAGGTTCGCGCGTCCGTTCCCGCAGTTGGGCTCGTTGACCACGTCCTGGCCCACGACCGCCGTCGACCCGGCGAAGAGCCCGTCGAGGTAGGACTCGGCCTCCGCGAAGTCGGTCCATGCCGTCCCGGGAACTCCCGGCTCGGTGCTCCCGGCGTAGAAGGCGCACCCGGCCTGTTGTGACGTCTCTGCGGTGGCGTCGGGGTTGAGCCAGATCGGCATCCCGCTACCGGGACAGGCCGGCCGCTTGGCGGTGGCGGGGGTCGAGAAGGCCGCGCTCCACGTCGACTGGTGCATGTCGAGGATCACGTGGAGGCCCGCCGCACCGAGCAGCTGGACCTCGTTCTCGAGGGCGTCGACATACGGCGCGTTCCAGTGGTGGACGAGGGTGCCGCCGACCGTCGTCGGCGCGGTCGGTTCGAGGTTCCCCCAGGCGACCGGCAACCGGACGGTGTGGAAGCCGTACGCGGCGATCTGGTCGACCTCGCTCGGGGTGAGCGGCCTCCATGCGTTGTTGCACACCCCGGGGACGTCGCTGCCCTGCGGGTTGGTGGTCTCCATGCCCTCGACGTCGAGCCCGGTCAGCTGGACCGGCTGGCCGGCCGAGTCGACGATCTGCACGCCGGAGGTGTGGAAGTAGCCGGGGTCGGCGGCCGCGGAGGTCGTCGAGGTCTGCGAGGTCCGCTCGGTGCCCGACGTCTTCGGTTGTGTGGTCGACTGCCCGCAGCCGACGAGAAGACCCCCCGCCCCGAGCAACGCGACCGCCGTCGCGGAGACGGTCCGGAACTGCCCCTTTCTCACCGAGCAACCGTACCTTCGGCAGGGCCCACGATCCGGTCGCGACGGAGCTGGATCGTCCGCTGCTTCGGCCGACGCGGAGGTCAATGCAAGCCGTAGAAAGGCGCTCCGAACGGGAACACCTTCCCGTCGGCGCCGACCAGCCAGTACCCGCCGGTCGAGCGGTCGACGGCCATCCCCACGATCGGCGCGGCGAGCGGCGAGCCACCCATCGAGCCGAAGAAGGGTGCGTCGCCGAAGGCGAAGATCCCGCCGTCGGAGGCGACGAAGAGGTAACCCTGGTTGTCGGCGGAGGGCGTCATGCCGTTGACCGGTTGGTTGAGATGGAGGCTGCCGGTCGACCCGTAGAAGGGTGCACCGAAGGCGAAGATCCCTCCGTCGGTGGCGATCATCCAGTAGCCGCCGGTCGCGTCGTCGGCCGAGATCCCCACCACCGGGCGGTTGAGCGGTTGCCCGCCCATCGAGCCGCGGAACGCCGCATCACCGAAGGCGAACACGCCGCCGTCGGAGGCCACCAGCCAGTAGCCGCGCCCGTCGGGTGTCGGGGCGATGTCGACCACCGGCGCGTTGAGGGGCTGACCACCCATCGAGCCGTAGAAGCCGGCGTCACCGAAGGCGAAGGTGCCTCCGTCTGCGGCGACCAGCCAGTAGCCGCGCCCGTCGGGGGTCGCGACGATGTGGCTGATCGGCGCGTTGAGGGTCGCGCCCGCCATCGAGCCGTAGTAGGCCGCGTCGCCGTGCGTCGACACCGCACCCGACTTGTCGGTCAGCCAGTAGCCGCCGCCGTCGGGGGTCGCGGCCATGCCGACCACGTGGGTCGAGAGGACCACGTGGTCGGTCTGCGCGGGGATGGCCGAGGCCACGTTCGACGGGGCACCCACGCCGAGCGCGTTCACCGCGACGACGGTGAAGTAGTAGGTCTCGTCGCCGGCGAGGCCCTGGACGGTGTAGGACGTCCCGTCCACCAGACCGGGCTCGACCGGGGACGCCGCGAGCGCTCCCGCGCTCACGCCGTCGAAGACCTCGTACCCCATGATCGGGCTGCCGCCGTCGGCCGGCGTGGACCAGGTGAGGTTCACATCGGCCGGGCCGGCGGTTGCCGCGACGATGGTCGGGGAACCGGGCACGGTCGCCGGGGTGACCGGGTTCGAGGCGGCCGACGCGGGGCCGACCCCGACCGAGTTGATGGCGGCGACCGTGAAGGTGTAGGTCACCCCGTTGGTGAGCCCGGTCAGCGTGTCACCGGTCACGTTGCCGACCGAGACGGTCGCCTGCGGGGTGCTCCCGCGGTAGGGGGTGACGGCGTAGCCGGTGATCGTGCTGCCGCCGTTGGAGGCGGGCGCGCTCCAGGTCACATGGGCGCTCGCGTCCCCGCGGGTGGCGGTGCCGATGGTCGGCTTCCCCGGTACGGCGGCGGGCACGACGGCGTTCGAAGGGGGCGAGGCGGCGCCGGCGCCCAGCGCATTGGTCGCGGTCACCGTGAAGGTGTAGGAGTCGCCGTTGGTGAGCCCGGTCACCGTGCAGCTGAGCGGGCCGGTCGTGGTGCAGGTCTGTCCGCCGTTGGCCGAGGTGGTCGAGTCGGCCGCGGTCACCGTGTAGCCGGTGATCGGGCTGCCTCCGTTTGAGGTCGGTGCGGTCCAGGTCACGCTGGCGCTCGTGTTCCCCCGGGCGGCAGTGCCGATGATCGGTGCTTCCGGCACGGTGGCAGGGGTGACCGCGTTGGAGGCGGCAGACGCCGATCCCTTCCCGACTCCGTTGGTCGCGGTGACCGTGAAGGTGTAGGTGTCGCCGTTAGTCAGGCCGGTGACGTTGCACTGGAGCGGGCCAGTGCTCCACGAGCAGGTCTGACCGCCGTGCGCCGACGTGGTGCCGTCTGCCGCGGTGACCGTGTAACCGGTGATGGGGCTCCCACCGTTCGAGCCCGGAGCGCTCCAGGTGACCAGTGCGCTCGCGTTCCCACGGGTGGCGGTGCCGATGGTCGGGGCGCCCGGGAGGATCGGGCTGGGGGTCACCGACTTGGACGCAGCCGAGGGAGAGCCGGTGCCGACCGCGTTGGTCGCGGTGACCGTGAAGGTGTAGTTGTCACCGTTGGTGAGCGCGGTGACCGTGCAGCTGAGCGTTCCGGAGGTGGTGCAAACCTCCCCTCCGTTGGCGGGGGTCGTGCTGTCCGCCGCGGTGACCGTGTAGCCGGTGACCGCTGTTCCGCCGTTCGATGCCGGTGTGGTCCAGGTGACCGTCGCGCTGGCGCGTTGCCACCGGTGGCGTTGGCGATGGTCGGGGCTCCCGGCACGGTGGCCGGAACGACCGCGTTGGACGCGGCCGACGCCGCCCCTGTGCCGGCCGCGTTGATGGCAGTGACGGTGAAGGTGTAGCTGTCGCCGTTGGTGAGTCCGGTCACGGTGCAGGTGAGCGGACCGGTCGTCCAGGCGCAGGTCTCCCCGCCGTTGGCGGCGGTGGTGCTGTCGGCCGCGGTGACCGTGTAGCCGGTGATGGCACTCCCACCGTTCGAGGTCGGTGCGGTCCAGGTGACCGTCGCGCTCGCGTTGCCCCGTGTGGCGGTGCCGATGGTCGGTGCGCCGGGAACGGTGGCGGGGACGACGGCGTTGGAGGCGGACGATGCCGCACCGGTGCCGATCACGTTGGTGGCGGTCACGGTGAAGGTGTAGCTGTCGCCGTTGGTGAGGCCGGTGACGTTGCACTGGAGCGAACCCGAGGTCCACGAGCAGGTCTGACCACCGTTGGCGGCGGTGGTGCCGTCAGCCGCGGTGACCGTGTAGCCGGTGATCGAGCTCCCGCCGTTCGAGGTCGGTGCGGTCCACGTCACGCTGGCGCTCGTGTTCCCCCGGGTGGCGGTGCCGACGGTCGGTGCGTCGGGAACGGTGGCAGGGGTGACCGAGTTGGACGCCGAGGACGCAGGGCCGGTTCCCACCACGTTGGTCGCAGTCACGGTGAGGGTGTAGCTGTCGCCGTTGGTGAGCCCGGTCACAGTGCAGGTGAGCGGACCGGAACTCCACGCGCAGGTCTCGCCGCCGTTGGCGGGCGTGGTGGCGTCAGCCGCCAGCACCGTGTAACCGGTGACGGAGCTCCCGCCGTTCGATGTCGGTGCGGTCCAGGTGACCGCCGCGCTCGCGTTCCCCCGACTGGCGGTGCCGATGGTCGGTGCGCCCGGCAGGGTGGCGGGAACGACCACGTTGGAAGGGGCCGAGGCAGGACCGGTGCCGACACCGTTGGTCGCGGTGACGGTGAAGGTGTAGGAGTCGCCGTTGCTGAGACTCGCGACGGTGCAGGTGAGCGGCCCGGTCGTCCAGGTGCAGGTCTCGCCGCCGTTGGCGGAGGTGGTGCTATCGGTTGCGGTCACCGTGTAACCGGTGACCGGGCCTGCCCCGTTCGAGGCCGGTGCGGTCCAGGCGACGGTGGCGCTCGCGTTCCCCCGGGTGGCGGTGCCGATGGTCGGTGCGCCCGGGAACGGTGGCCGGGACGACCGAGTTGGAAGGCGAGGAGGCGGGGCCGGTGCCGACGCCGTTGGCCGCGGTGACGGTGAAGGTGTAGCTGTCGCCATTGGTGAGCCCGGTCACCGTGCAGGTGAGCGGGCCGGTGGTCCAGGTGCAGGTCTCGCCGCCGTTCGCCGGTGTGGTCGAATCGGCCGCGGTCACGGTGTAGGTGCTGATGGGAAGGCCGCCGTTTGAGGCCGGCGCGGTCCAGGCGACGGTGGCGCTCGCGTTGCCCCGACTGGCGGTGCCGATGGTCGGCGCCCCCGGAAGGGTCGCGGGGACCACCGAGTTGGAGGCACCCGAAGCCGGGCCCGTGCCGACGCCGTTCGTCGCGGTGACGGTGAAGGTGTAGCTGTCACCGTTGGTGAGTCCGGTGACGTTGCAGGTGAGCGGCCCGGTGGTCCAGGTGCAGGTCTCGCCGCCGTTGGCCGGTGTGGTGGAGTCGGCCGCGGTCGCGGTGTAGGCGCTGATCGGAAGGCCGCCGTTCGAGGCCGGCGCGGTCCAGGCGACGGTGGCGCTCGCGTTCCCACGGGTGGCAGGGCCGATGGTCGGTGCACCTGGAAGGGTGGCGGGGACCACCGAGTTGGATGCACCCGAAGCCGGGCCGGTGCCGACGCCGTTGGTCGCGGTGACCGTGAAGGTGTAGCTGTCGCCATTGGTGAGCCCGGTCACCGTGCAGGTGAGCGGGCCGGTGGTCCAGGTGCAGGTCTCGCCGCCGTTCGCCGGTGTGGTCGAATCGGCCGCGGTCACGGTGTAGGTGCTGATCGGAAGGCCGCCGTTCGAGGCCGGCGCGGTCCAGGCGACGGTGGCGCTCGCGTTCCCCGGGTGGCAGTGCCGATGGTCGGCGCCCCCGGAAGGGTCGCCGGAATGATCACATTGGAAGCAGAGGAGGCCGGGCCCGTTCCGACCCCGTTGGTCGCGGTGACCGTGAAGGTGTAGCTGTCACCGTTGGTGAGCCCGGTCACGTTGCAGGTGAGCGGCCCGGTGGTCCAGGTGCAGGTCTCGCCGCCGTTGGCGAGTGTGGTGGAGTCTGCCGCGGTGACCTTGTAGGTCCCGATGAGGAGGCCGCCGTTCGAGGCCGGCGCGGTCCAGGCGACGGTGGCGCTCGCGTTCCCCCGGGTGGCAGGTGCCGATGGTCGGCGCACCCGGAAGGGTGGCCGGAACGACCACGTTGGAAGCTGGCCGAGGCAGGACCGGTGCCGACGCCGTTGGTCGCGGTGACCGTGAAGGTGTAGGAGTCACCGTTGGTGAGTCCGGTGACGTTGCAGCTGAGCGGACCGGTGGTCCAGGTGCAGGTCTCGCCGCCGTTGGTGGGCGTGGTCGAGTCGGCTGCGGTCACCGTGTAGCCGGTGACCGGGAGGCCGCCGTTCGAGGCGGGTGCCGTCCAAGTGACCGTTGCACCCTGGTTCCCTCTGGTCGCAGTGCCGATGGTCGGTGCGCCGGGAAGGGTGGCGGGGATCACCGAGTTGGAGGGACCCGATGCCGGACCGGTGCCGATGCCGTTGGTCGCGGTGACGGTGAAGGTGTAGGAGTCGCCGTTGGTCAGCCCGGTGACGGTGCAACTGAGCGGACCGGTGGTCCACGCACAGGTCTGGCCGCCGTTGGCGGGCGTGGTCGAGTCGGCCGCGGTCACCGTGTAGCCGCTGATCGGGCTCCCGCCGTCCGACCCCGGCGCTGACCAGCTCACCGTCGCGCTCTGGTCCCCTCGGCTGGCGGTCCCGATACGCGGCGCGCCCGGCGACGTCGGAGCCGGGACGACCGGATTGGAGGCGGCTGACGCGGCGCCGGTTCCGACCGCGTTCGTCGCGGTGACGGTGAAGGTGTAGCTGTCACCGTCGGTGAGTCCGGTCACGGTGCAGGTGAGCGGCCCGGTGGTCCACGTGCAGGTCTCGCCGCCGTTGGCCGGTGTGGTCGAGTCAGCCGCGGTCACCGTGTAGGCGGTGACCGGGTTGCCCCCGTCGAAATCGGGAACCGACCAGGTCACCTGAGCGCCGGTGAAGGCCCCCGTCGCCGTGCCGATAACCGGAGCGTCGGGCACGGTCGCCGGCGTGACCGAGTTGGAGGCGGCCGAGTCTGGCCCCGTGCCGACGCCGTTGGTCGCGGTCACGGTGAAGGTATACGAGTCGCCGTTGGTGAGTCCGGTCACGGTGCAAGTGAGTGGGCCGGTCGTCCAGGTGCAGGTCTCCCCGCCGTTAGCGGGTGTGGTGGAGTCGGCGGCGGTCACCGTGTAGCCGCCGATCGGGCTCCCACCGTCGGACAGAGGGGTGCTCCAGGTCACGGTGGCGATGGCATCACCACCGGTCGCAGTGCCGATCACCGGTGCATCCGGAGCGGTCGGATCGGGCGTGACCGAGTTCGACGACGCGGACGCGGGCCCGGTCCCGACGCCGTTGGTCGCCGTGACGGCGAAGGTGTACGTGTCGCCGTCGGTGAGTCCGGTCACGGTGCAGGTGAACGGCCCGGTGGTCCAGGTGCAGGTTTCGCCGCCGTTGGCAGGAGTCGTCGAGTCGGCGGCGGTCACCGTGTATTGGGTGATCGCGGAGCCCCCTGTGGAAGCCGGGGCCGACCAACTCACCGTCGCACTGAGGTTGGTGCCGGTCGCGGTGCCGATGGTCGGAGCGTCGGGCACCTTCGCCGGAGTCACCGAATTGGAGGGAGCCGAGGCCGGCCCGGTGCCGACGCCGTTGGTCGCGGTGACGGTGAAGGTGTACGAGTCGCCGTTGGTCAGAGCGAGCACGGTGCAGGTGAGCGGCCCGGTGGTCCACGTGCAGGCCTCGCCGCCGTTGGCAGGAGTCGTCGAGTCGGCTGCGCTCACCGTGTAGCCGGTGATGGCCAACCCACCGTCGGAGCCTGGCGCGCTCCAGGCGACCGTTGCGCTCGCGTTGGCACCGGTGGCCGTGCCGATTGCCGGTTTGCCAGGGAGCGTCGCAGGAATGACCGGGTTGGAGGCCGCTGAGGCCGCGCCGGCACCGACCGAATTGGTGGCCGCAACCGAGAAGGTGTAGCTGTCACCGTTGGTCAGACCGAGCTCGGTGCAGGCGAGCGGCCCCGTCGTCCAGGTGCATGTCTCGCCCCCGTTGGCGGGCGTCGTCGAGTCGGCTGCGGTGACGGTGTATTTGGTGATGACGGAACCACCGTTGGAGCCCGGCGCACTCCAGGTGATCGTGGCGCTCGCGTTCGCACCGGTCGCGGTGCCGATGGTCGGGGCGCCGGGAACCGTGGCAGGGGTGACCGAGTTGGAGGGAGCCGAAGCGGGACCGGTGCCGGCCACGTTGGTCGCCGTGACCGTGAAGGTGTAGCTGTCACCGTTGGTCAGACCGAGCACGATGCAGGCGAGCGGCCCCGTGCTCCAGGTGCAGGTCTCGCCCCCGTTGGCAGGAGTGGTCGAGTCGGCGGAGGTGACCGTGTAGTGGGTGATCGCGGAGCCGCCGTTGGAGACAGGGGCGCTCCAGCTGACGATGGCGCTCGCGTTCGAGCCGGTCGCTGTGCTGATGGCGGGGGCGCCGGGCGGAGTCGGAGCCGGGACGACCGGGTTGGAGGCGCTCGATGGAGCACCGGTTCCGACCGAGTTGGTCGCCGTGACCGACAGCGTGTAGGAGTCACCGTTGGTCAGGCCGGTGATCGTGCAGCTGAGCGGCCCGGTCGTCCAGGTGCAAGTCTCGCCGCCGTTGGCAGGAGTGGTCGAGTCGGCGGCGGTGACCGTGTAGTGGGTGATCGCGGAGCCGCCGTTGGAGCCCGGGGCGCTCCACGTGACGGTGGCACTGGCGTTCGAGCCGGTGGCGGTGCCGATGGTGGGGGCGCCGGGAACCGTGGCGGGGGTGACCGGGTTGGAGGGAGCCGAGGCGGGGCCGGTGCCGGCCGCATTGGTCGCCGTCACCATGAAGGTGTAGGAGTCGCCGTTGGTCAGGCCGGTGACCGTGCAGCTGAGCGGCCCGGTCGTCCACGTGCAGGTCTCGCCACCGTTGGCAGGAGTCGTCGAATCGGCGGCGGTGACCGTGTAGTGGGTGATCGTCGAGCCGCCGCTTGGAGCCCGGGGCGCTCCAGGTGACGGTCGCGCTGGCGTTCGAGCTGGTCGCAGTGCCGATGGTCGGAGCGCCGGGCACCGTGGCAGGGGTGACCGAGTTGGAGGGAGCCGAGGCAGAGCCGGTACCGATGGCGTTGGTCGCCGTCGCGGTGAAGGAGTAGGAGTCGCCGTTGGTCAGGGCAGTGACGGTGCAGCTGAGCGGCCCGGTCGTCCACGTGCAGGTCTCGCCGCCGCGTGCGGAGTTGGTCGCGTCGGATGCGGACACCGTGTAGTGGGTGATCGTCGAGCCGCCACTGGAGCCCGGGGCGCTCCAGGTGACGGTGGCGGTCGCATTCGAGCCGGTGGCCGTGCCGATGGTCGGAGCGCCGGGCACGGTGGCAGGGGTGACCGAGTTGGAGGTTACCGAGGCAGGACCGGTGCCGACGGCGTTGGTGGCCGTCACGGTGAAGGTATAGGAATCGCCGTTGGTGAGGCCGGCGATGGTGCAGGTGAGTGGTCCCGTCGTCCAGGTGCAGGTCTCGCCACCGTTGCCAGGGGTGGTCGAGTCGGCGGCGGTCACTGTGTAACTGGTGATCGTCGACCCACCGTTCGAAGCGGGCGCGCTCCAGGTGACGGTGGCGCTGGCGTTGGAACCGGTGGCGGTGCCGATGGTCGGAGCTCCCGGAAGGGTCATCGGGATCACTGCATTCGAGGGCGACGACGCGGGTCCGGTGCCGACGGCGTTGGTGGCCGTCACGGTGAAGGTATAGGAGTCACCGTTGGTGAGGCCGGTGACCGTGCAGCTGAGTGGCCCGGTCGTCCACGTGCAGGTCTCCCCGCCGCGTGCGGAGTTGGTGGAATCGGCGCCGGTCACCGTGTAGTGGGTGATCACTGAGCCGCCGTTGGAGGCCGGGGCGCTCCAGCTGACGATCGCGCTGGCGTTCGAGCCGGTCGCCGTGCCGATGGATGGCGCGCCGGGCACCGAGGCGGTGGGCGTCACCGAGTTCGAGGCCGCTGAGGCGGGGCCGGCGCCGAGCGAGTTCTTCGCCGTCACCTTGAAGGTGTAGGTGTCGCCGTCGGTCAGTCCGGTCACCGTGCAGGTGAGTGGACCCGAGGTCCAGTTGCAGGTCTCGCCGCCGTTGGCTGAGGTCGTCGAGTCGGCCGCGGTCACCGTGTAACCGGTGATCGGACTCCCGCCGTTGGAGGTCGGGGCGGTCCATGTCACCGTGGCCGTCGCATTGCCGGCGGTGGCCGTACCAATGGTCGGGGCGCCGGGCACGGTCATCGGTGTCACCGCGTTCGAGGCGGCGGAGGGTGGGCCGGTACCGGCAGCGTTGGTCGCGGTCACAGTGAAGGTGTAGGAGTCGCCGTTGTTCAGGCCGGTGACCGTGCAGGTGAGCGTTCCGGTGGTCCAGCTACAGGTCTCCCCGCCGTTGGCTGGGGTGGTCGAGTCTGCCGCCTTCACGGTGTAGTTGGTGATCGTCGCTCCACCGCTTGACGACGGAGCCGACCAGGTGACCGTTGCGCTCGCATTGCCGCCCGTCGCGGTCCCGATCGTGGGCGCCGAGGGCGCGGTGGCAGGAGTCACCGCATTCGACGCCGTCGACTCGAGACCCATCCCGATCGCGTTGGTGGCCGCCGCCTCGAAGGTGTAGGAGTCGCCGTTGGTCAGGCCGGTGACCGTGCAGGTGAGCGGACCGGTGGTCCAGCCACAGGTCTCCCCTCCACGCGTGGAGTTGGTCGAGTCGAGGGCGGTCACGGTGTAGGCAGTGATCGTCGAGCCCCCGTTCGACGCCGGTGCAGTCCAGGTCACCACCGCGTTCGCATTGCCGGCCGTCGCGCTCACACCGGTCGGCTGCTCGGGGACTGCTCCGATCGTCACCGCGTTCGACGCGGTGGACGGCGGACCGTTCCCGTTGGCGTTCTTCGCGGTCACGGAGAAGGTGTAGGAGTCGCCGTTGGTCAGGCCGGTGACGGTGCAGGTCAGGGGACCCGTCGTCCAGGCACAGGTTTGTCCCCCGCGCGTCGAGTTGGTCGAGTCGAGGGCGGTCACCGTGTAGCCGGTGATCGCCGAGCCGCCGTTCGACGAGGGTGCAGTCCATGTCACCACTGCGTTCGCGTTGCCTGCACTCGCGGTGACGCCGGTCGGTGCGCCGGGCACGCCGAGCGGCTTGATCGAGTTCGAGGCGGCGGAGGGTGGGCCGGTACCGGCAGCGTTGGTCGCGGTCACAGTGAAGGTGTAGGAGTCGCCGTTGGTCAGGCCGGTGACGGTGCAGGTGAGCGTTCCGGTTGTCCAGCCGCAGAGCTGTCCACCGCGAGCCGCGTTCGTCGAGTCGGCCGCGGTCACCGTGTAGCCGGTGATCGGCGATCCTCCGGTCGACGACGGCGCTGTCCAGGTCACCGTGGCGCTCGCGTTGCCGGCGGTGGCCGTGCCGATCGTCGGGGCTCCTGGTGGGGAGATCGCCACCATCGCGGCGTTGATGTTCGGAATCGTCGAATTGGCCGTGACCGTGACCGGGTTGGCCGTGGCGGAGGAGCTTTGGTTGTTGTACCACTGCTCGGCATACGCACCGCTGCTCCCGCAGTACTGGAAGTCGACCGTGTACGTACCGGGTGCGAGGCCGGTGATCGTGTAGGCGCCCCCGGTAAAGGTGAATGTCGAGCCGAAGCCAGCGCCACCGTTCTCGGTGGCGGTCACGCATGCCGACGCGAGACCCCCGCCCCCCGAGGCGGTCACCGTGCCCGAGATCGAGCCGGTCAGTTGCATGGCCGCATTGATCGCCGTCACGTTGGCGCCGGTCCCGACGACGACCGACGTCGCCGAGCCCTGTGACGAGGCGCCGTTGTACCACTGGTCGGCATAGCTTCCGCTGTTGCCGCAGCCCGGGGTGAATTCGACGGTGTAGGTCCCGGCCGCGAGACCTCCGATCGAGTAGGTCCCGTTGCTCGCGGTCGAGGTGAGTGCCGGAGTGGGCCCACCCGAGATCGTCGCGAGCACACAGATCCCCGAAAGATCCGCTCCACCCGAGGCGGCGGTCACCGTGCCGCTGAGCGTCGCGCCGGGCTGCATCTGCGCATTGACGCCCGATGCGGTCGAGCCCGCCGTCACGCCGACCGGAGTCGCGGACGTCACCGTGCTCTTCGCGCTGTACCACTGGTCGGCGAGGTTGGTGCTGTTGCCGCAGCCCGGCACCGAGAACTCGACCGTGTAGCTGCCAGTCGGCAGATCGTTGATCGTGTAGGTCCCGTTCGCTGCTGTCACGGCCGTTCCGGTTGCGCTCCCCCCGTTCTGGCTGACGCTGACGCAGACGCCCTGGAGGGTCGCGCCGCCGACTGCCGCGGTCACGGTGCCGGAGATGACACCACCGGGAAGCAGGACGCCGTTGATGCCGGCGGTGGTCGAGCCGCTTGTGACGGCGACCGAATTCGCGCTGCTCGACACTGGTCTGCAAGCTGTACCACTGCGGGAGGTAGCTACCGGTGTTCCCGCACCCAGGGGCGAACTCCACGGTGTAGGAGCCCGTCGAGAGCTGGATGAGGGTATACGTGCCGTTAGAGGCGGTGGTCGCGCTGGCGATCGTGGAGCTGCCCTGCGAGGCAGTGACGCAGATCCCCCCGACCGCCGCACCCCCGACCGATGCGGTCACCGTCCCGGCGATCGTGCCGCCAGCCGCCATCGATGCGTTGATGCTCGGCGTGGTCGAGCCCGCCGCCACCGCGACAGTGGTCGCAGTCGAAGCGGACGACGCATTGTTGTACCACTGAGGGAGCAGATTCGAGGTGTTGCCGCAGCCGTTGGCCGAGAACTCGACGGTGTAGTTTCCGGACGGAAGCCCGGTCACCGTGTACGTGCCGTCTGAGGCAGTTTGGGTGAAGCCGAAGCCAGACCCGCCCGACTGGGACGCCGAGACGCAGATGCCGGCGAGAGCAGTGCCGCCCTGAGCTGCAGTGACCGTTCCGGTGATCGTGCCGACGAGGGCGAGGGAGGCGTTGACGTTGGGTGTGGTCCCACCGACAGTGACCGCCACCGGGGTGGCAGTGTTCAGCGACGACTGGCCGTTGTACCACTGCTCGAGGTAGTTGGTCGTATTCCCACAACCGGCATTGGAACTAAAGGAAACCGTGTACGCGCCAACCGGCAATCCGGTGATGGTGTACGTACCGTCCGATGCGGTCGGCGCCTCACCCGCGCCACCTTGGTCGCCGTTCTCGATCGCGTCGACGCAGATGCCGCTTTGTGGAACGGAAGCAGCGGTCACGGTTCCCGAGATCGAACCGGTCGTCGCTGCACCTGCCGGTGTCGACGACGTCGCCACGACCCCAACCGATGTCAGCCCGACGACGAGTGCGCCGACCAAGACCAGTCGAACAACCACTTTTCGCGCAAACTTGAGCACGCGGATTCTGCCGCCCGCAGTTCCCATCAACTGTCCCCTTCGGCGGATTCAGCCGCGCCCGCCCCGACGGTCATCTTCTCACATTGGTCTTTGGCAATTCCAGCGGACGCAAGGCGATCCGACTGGCACGATTGGGCGATTCTCAGCCTCGCGATAGACGGCGGATTTGGCGCCCGCTTCGATCGGAACCCACGGTGTACCCGCTCGGGTCGCTCCCGGAGCGCATGATGGTCTCCGCGCTCCACCCAGGAGCGCAGGTCGATCGGAGCGATCGGACTTTCCCCAGTTCAGAAGCCGAAAGCCCCTCATCTGCTGATGGGGCCGCTCTGTCCGTTCGGGCGGGTTCCCTCACCATCTGGCCACGGCCGGGACCTCTCGACGTACCGTCGCGCGCTCCCGGTGGAGCTCGGTCTCGAAGTTGGGCGGATTGACTCACATTGAGCGGTCGAATTGGGAGAAAGAGAATCACTCTGTGCACACCTCTTATCACTGAGCGTACGATCAGTGAACTTCCGATTGACCCCTCTAACCTCGACTGACAGAATTTCATCGCAATCAGGCGACCATCAGGGGGGACTAAGGAACTCCCGTCTTCACCGCATCCGGCCGTGAAATCGTCACGGCGGTCTACCGACGGAAACGGGCGGTCGAGGCGGAGGCTCCCGGGTGGGCCGTTCTGAGGCAGCAGTGTGGCGAAGTGCCGGAAGGGCGGGGACGGAATGAGCGGCGTGAGGGAGTGCGGAGGCGGCGATCGCCCGATCGCCCGAACTCCGGGTCCGAGTGGTGATTGGTGCGCGTGGTCCTGGGCGAGCAAGGCGGCCCTGCGATGACCGAGACGAGTTCGCGACCTTTCGCGAGTCGCCCCCGGCGGAACAGCCGTTTCGAACACACCTCCCGCACCCGCGGCTTCGACGCTCCTCGCGGTGTCACGGGTCCCACCATCGAACCGCCGAATCCGACGGTCAGCGTGATCATCCCCGCACTGAACGAAGAACGGAACGTGCCACATGTGCTCGCCGCACTTCCCGAGCACCTACACGAGGTCATCCTTGTCGACGGGGGCTCCACCGACCGGACCGTCGAGGTCGCCCGCAGATCCTACGAAGGGATCATGGTCATCGGGCAGACCCGTAGCGGAAAAGGAAACGCGATGGCGTGTGGGTTTGCCGTTGCGACTGGCGATTTCATCGTGACCCTGGACGCGGATGGTTCGACCGACCCGGCCGAAATCCCGCGTTTCGTCGAGGCGTTACGCCAGGGCGCCGACTTCGCCAAGGGTTCTCGATTCATTCAAGGTGCAGGGAGCAGTGACATCAGCCGATTCCGGCAGTTCGGCAACTCGTGGCTGATTCGCTTGGTCAACCTCCTCTATGGAACCCGTTACACCGACCTTTGTTACGGCTACAACGCTTTCCGGCGCGACTGTCTCGAGACGATCGGACTCGATGGGAGCAGTATCGAGGGCGCCGACGAGCGGGCGATGTTGTGGGGTGACGGGTTCGAGGTGGAGACCCTGATCAACCTGCGCATCGCCAAGGCCCGACTGCGGGTGAGCGAGGTACCGAGCTTCGAGCGGAGCCGCTTCTACGGCAGGAGCAACTTGAACGCAATCTCCGACGGGATGCGGGTGCTCCGGACCATTCATCTCGAGCGGAAGCGCGGGATCAGGAGGGCCACCTCGAAGACTGCCTTGGCACCTCGGCGTTCGGGAGCGACCTGGGCGATGCTCTCCACCATCGTCGACGAGATCAGCTGATCCATCGGCCTATTTGGGCCGTCAGCAGTAGAGTCGGGATCGACAGTGGTCGACTCGCGACTTGACGCAGCGGTCGAATCGGTTCCGTGGCGGCCGGCGGGATGTGATGGCGATCCAACTACCAGAGGTGGAGCGCGTTGGGTGATGACGAAACCGACGGTCTACCGGATTCAGCTGCACGACGGATCCCTCCCTGGACAGCCGCTGCCCCCCGAACGTGGTCTGTTCGAACTGCGTGACGCCGAATGGCGTCTCCACTTCCGTCACCTCGATCCCGCCGTCACCTGCGGACTCCTCCGATCCGATGTCGAGGTGCGAGCGATCGACAGGCGCCGATGTCTGATCACGCTCTCCGGACGCGACACGCCGGAGTTCACTCTGCACCTTGTGGTCAGGGCACGAGCACGCCGAGTGCGGGCCGACATCGAGCACCGTCGGAACCGGCTCGGCCGGGAGCGTGAGCTCCTCGATGCGGTACGAGACGGTCGGTGGTGGCGAGACGATCGGATCTTCGATCGATTCGGACCGCTGAAGACGGTATCGATCACCGGAGCCCGCTACCTCGGTGGGCTCGCCCGGACCGTCAGGGTCAAGCCCACGCGCGTCGGTCAGGTGATGGATTTCGGCCCGCAGGGCATCTCTCTTCGCGGATGGCGCACGCACCTTGCGATCGCGTGGGATCAGGTCGCAATGGTTGTGGTCGGCGAGGTCGCCGCGCCTTCGGAGACCGCTACGAAATCGCCACAAACCGAGCCCGCGACGCCACTCATCACGGTTCGTCTGTACGACGGATCTGCGGCCCGCTTCGCGGTGTCGGGGTCGACAGAAGACGAGCTTCGTGTGCTGCTGGATCCCATTCTCGAGAACTTGCCCGCAGCGATGCCCCAAGGGGGGTCGGGCTCGTAAGGCTGCTCAGCGGGAAACGCCGGTTTGTTCCGGAGTGTCGCTCAGCCGGCGACGCCCGCGATGCCGATCGCGGGTGCGGCAAGCGGTGACCCACCGTGCGACCCGTGGAACGGCGCATCGCCGTAGGCGAAGACACCGCCGTCGGACGCGACCATCCAGTAGCCCTTTCCGTCCGGTGTGCGAGCGATCCCAACCATCGGTTTGTTGAGGACGATGCTCCCGGTCGATCCGTAGAAGCCGGCGTCGCCGTAGGCGAACACGCCGCCGTCCGACGCGACCAGCCAGTAGCCCTTGCCGTCCGGAGTCGACGCCATGCCGACCACCGGCTTGTTCAAGGTCATTCCGCCGGTCGAACCGTAGAAGGCGGCGTCGCCGTAGGCGAACACTCCGCCGTCTGACGCGACCAACCAGTAGCCCTTGCCGTCCGGAGTCGACGCCATGCCGACCACCGGCTTGTTCAAGGTCATTCCTCCGGTCGATCCGTAGAAGGTGGCGTCACCGTAGACGAAGACCCCCCCGTCAGCCGCAACCAGCCAGTAGCCGGTGCTGTCCGCGGTTGCAGCGATCCCGACCACCGGCTTGTTGAGCAACATGCCGCCGGTCGACCCGTAGTAGCCAGCCGCTCCGTATGCAAAGACACCGCCGTCCGACGCGACCAACCAGTAGCCGGTTCCCAAGGGGGTCGCATCCAGACTGACGATCGGCTTGTTGAGGATCAGGTCACTCGCCGAGCCGTGAGGATTCGCGCCCCGTACGTGAAGACCTCGCCGTCAGAGGTCGCCATGTAGTAGCCGGTCGGACCGGTGAACGGCAGCGTTGCCGGCGGTGGCGGTGGTGGCGGTGGCGGTGGTGGTGGTGGTGGTGGTGGTGGTGGTGCGATCGTGACCGAAAGCGCAGCGGTCCCCGACAGGTCGTTCGAGTCGGTGGCCTGCACCCAGAAGTGGGAAATCCCCGCCGACGTCGGCGTCCCCCAGATCGCCCCCGTCATCGAATCGAGCTTCAACCCCGAAGGAAGCGCTCCGGACGTGACGACCCACCCATAGGGTGGGGCGCCATCGGTCGCGCCGAGAGTCAGCTGGTACGCCACCCCGACGCGGCCCTCCGGGAGCGGACTGGTCGTCGTGATCGAGGGTGGCGACGGAGCCGGATCCGGTCCGTCGAGAATGATGCCGCCGACCGTCCCGATGCCAGTTCCGACTGCATCGCAATGAGTCGGCCACGGACAAGCGATACCCGCGAGGCTCTGGGCGGAGTTGGCCGGGATCGGCTGGCTGCTCCACGTCGTCCCCCCGTCTGCGGTTGCGAGGACCACGCCGGAATTGCTCGTGAAGTTCTGTCCGACCGCGTAGCACGAGGTCGTCGACGGACAGGTGATTCCCGCGAGTAGCTGCGCCGCCGACGGAACGTTCTGGCTCGTCCAGGTGTTCCCGGCATCGGTGCTCGCGAGGACGACACCGACAAAGTTCGAGTAGTTCCGTCCGACCGCGTAACAGGTTGTGGCGTCCGGACAGGTGATCCCGCTCAAGCCCTGAGCCGCCGCAGGAACGTTCTGGCTCGTCCAGGTCGTGCCGCCGTTGGTGGTTGCGAGGACGAACGCGCCGAGCGCGCCGGTACCGGTCGCGAAGCATTCCGCTGTCGTCGGACAGGCGATACCCGAAAGCTGGTTTGTCGACGACGGAATCGCCTGCGACGACCAGGTTCCGCCGCCATTCGCCGTGGCGATGATCACGCCCCCATTGAATCCACCGCCGACTGCGTCGCACACCGTGGACGAAGCACACGCGACCGCGAGGAGCTCGTTGACCCCGGGTGGGAGTGACTGAGTCGCCCAGGTCGAGCCGCCGTCAGTTGTCGACAGGACGACCCCGCCGCCGAGCCCGTAGCCGACGGCGTCACAAGTGTTCGCCGACGGGCACGCCACCGCGCTGAGTCCGGTAACCCCGGCCGGCACCGTCTGGACCGTCCAGGGGGTCGTGCCACCGTCCGTCGTCGCAGTAATGAAGGCGCCGGTCGACCCGGTCCCCACCGCGTAGCAGTTGCTGTTCGTCGGGCAGGCGACGCCGCTCAGGTTCATCACGCCGTTCGGCATGGTCTGTTGGGTCCAGGTGAACCCACCGTCGGTCGTCGCGAAGTCGACTCCCGCGTAGGAGATCCCGTTTTCCCCGACGACGTTGCAATCATTGGTCGACGCGCACGAGATGCCGTAGAAGTAGAGGCCGGAGGAAGCGACATTGAGGGAGTTCCATGTGGCCCCGCCATCGGTTGTGCTGATGATGGCACCGAGCCCGAACTCGTACCCAACCGCGTCGCATACGCCCGGAGCCGAGCACGTCACGGCGTTGAGATCGTTCACCCCCGCTGGCGCGTTCTCTGCCGTCCATGTTGCACCGCCGTCATTCGACGCCACGATGTAGGCGCCGCCCGATCCACTGCCGACGGCATGACACTCGAGGAGTGACGCGCACGCCACACCGTACGGAAGGAAGTTCGCACCCGACGGCACGGTCTTGCTCGACCAGGTAGCGCCATCGGTGGTGACGATGATGGCAGCGCCGGCCGAGCCGGACCCGATCGCGACACACTCAGTGGTCGATGGACAGGCGACG
The DNA here is from genome assembly GCA_963784155.1 of uncultured Acidimicrobiaceae bacterium. Lineage (GTDB taxonomy): Bacteria > Actinomycetota > Acidimicrobiia > Acidimicrobiales > RAAP-2 > Bog-756. Next base: position 565,578 of record CAWAQF010000005.1, on the reverse strand, counting down.
CCCGACAGTCCACCGACTCCTGCCGGCAACGACTGGCTGGACCAGTTGGACCCTTCGTTCGAGGTGACGACAATCGATCCCGCGCCGACCCCGAAGCACACCGTGGTCGAGGGGCAGGCGATGCCGACGAGCGGTCCGACCCCGGATGGCAGCGTTTGCAACGACCATGTCGCTCCGGCGTTCGTGGTCACGAGGACTGCGCCAACTCCGGCGAATTGTCCGACTGCGAAACACTCGCTACTCGTCGGACAGGCCACACCCGACAGGCCCCCGGTCCCTGGGGGGACACCTTCTGGACTCCAGGTGGAGCCACCGTCCGTCGTCGCGAAGATGGCGCCACCGCCGGATGTCGTGACGCCGACCGCGAAGCAGTCGCTCGTCGTCGGACAGGAAACGCCACTCGGATGGGACACGGCTGGATAGGTCGCGCCGACCTGCCATCCGGTCGGACCCGCAGCGCTGCTCACCGCCGTGGGCACGACGATGCTTCCGACAAACCCCACGACAAGTGCGGCACACGCCACTCTCGCGATACGCGTCCACCGCGCAACCGGCCGCCTCGCTGTGAAGCTGAAGACCGACACGCCCAGTGTCCACCTTGCACTGAGTCTCTTCATCCGACACCACACCCCTGTGCGCAAGACAATAAGTCGGGCGCCGGGGAGTAGCAATAAGAAATTACGAACTAGGCCAAATACCGCGCCGATCGAGCACACGTGGCGCGCAAATGATCACGGCCCGTGGGCGGGCGACCTGGTCGATCTCGGGCTGGCGGCCTCGAGGGCTCGAGCCGCTCAGCCTCGTTCGAGGCCTTCGGCTCCGATCGATCAGCGATTCACGACGCCGGAGTATTCCGGCTCAGTGGGTCGCTCCATTGGTGAACGTCAGGATGTTCATCCCGATACCCACCGTGAAGGTTGCCGACGCCGGGAACAGCGCCGGCAGCGTGGGGCTCGAGAGCAACGTCCCGCCTCCCTGGTAGGAGAAGCCGGCGAGGTCGACCGACGGCACCGTAGGCACGCTCGCGGTCACGGTCACCTTGACCGGAGACCCGTCCGAATTAACCGGATCGATCGGGCCGATCACCGCCGAGCACGTCGACCCCAACAGCGGCACGAACAGCGAGACCGATCCGGTGGTCGTCACCCCGTTCACCGTGTACGAGTACGTGTAGGTGAACGCCCGCCCCGCGAGATTGGCACCCGGTGAGGTCTGGGCCGTGCAGATTTTGAAGGCCCCGAGCTTCGCAGCGTCGGTGAATGTGACCGTCGTTTCATTGGCGACCGGCCCGTACGGAACGACAACCGTTGCAGGAGTAGTCGTCGGACCCGTCAACAGCCTCGCCCCGGTCGGATCGGTGACGCTCACCGTCGAGACGCTCACGAGGTAGAAGTTGGGATTCGACTGGATCTCGTTGACGGACGCTGTCCCGGCCGGCACCTGAATGGGTGCCGAGCAATTACCCGCCATCACCGTAAAGGGTGATCCACCGTTGACGGTGAACGTGAAGGACTGTCCCACCGTGACCGTGTCAGCAGCGTCCTTGCAGACCTCGACCCAGCCGAGCGCTTCGTTGGTGAAGGTAGCGGAGACGACGGTCGCTCCGACCGTGACCTTGGCCTGGGTGGCGGTGCTTCCCGCGTCCGCGCTCGAAGGTGACACCGAGATATTGATGAGAGCGACGTTCGGCAGCGCTTGTTCCGTCACGGTTGCCACCGATCCCACCGGGACCCCCGAACTCACCAGCACACAGTTGGTCGAGCCGAGCGCCGGAGCCGGCACGGTCACGGTTTCGACCGCGGGGGACTCGTTGTCGGTGACGGTGAAGGTGAAGGTGGTTCCGACCAGTCCCGAGCTGTTCGGCGCCAGGGTCTTGCACACCTTGATCGAACCCGAAGGCGTTTGAGCGTCCGTGTAGGTCACGGTCGTAGTGGTCCCGTCCCCGCCCAGTGTCGCAGTCGCGGTGCCGGCGCCCAGGTTGATGTTCCCGAGCGTCCCACCACCGGTCCCGACAATGCTGGTCACCTGCGTTCCCGAGGGGACCTGCTCGGCCAGATTTACGCCGGTTCCTGCCGGATAGTCCGTCGGACCGAAGCAATTCGGGGGTGTGGGCGGCTGTACCGCCGTCAAGCTGAACGACTGGGTCGTGGTGCCGTTGACCGATTCGGTGAACGGGAAGCTCTTTCCTGCGGTCGGTGCATCACCCGCCACCTTGCAGACGATGAGGTGGGCGACCGGCACCTTGTTCGTGAAGGTCACGGTCGTATTGGCCCCCCCGCCGGCCACGGTCACGACAGCGGTGCCTGTAGGAAGATTGACCGAGACCAGGGCCGTGGTGGGTGAGACAGTGATCGTGCTCACCGAGTCCGGCGACGAGAAGGATTCGACCACGGTGTAGTTGCCAGCCGGCAAAGCGAGCGTATTGCTGCAGTTGCCCACCGTCACGCTCACTGGGCTTCCTGCGACCGCATGCCCCATCGAATCGGTGATGGTGAAGGACCAGGGCCCAGGCGACACGAACGAATTCGCCGCGAGTTTGCAGACCTTGAGGCCACCCGGCGCCAAATCGTCCGTGTAGGTGACGGTCATAGTGGTCCCGTCACCGCCCAGTGTCGCAGTTGACGTGCCGGCGCTCGTGTTGACGTTGCCGAGCGTCCCGGCTCCGCTGGAGACAATGCTGGTGACCTGCGATCCCGATGGGACCAGCTCGGCAAGGTCCACCGGCGTCCCCGCCGGATAGGCGGTCGGTCCGAAGCAGTTCGGGGGCGCTGGCGGCTGCACCGCTGTCAGACTGAACGACTGGGTGGTCGTGCCGTTGACGGATTCGGTGAACGGGAAGACTTTCCCGGCGGTGGTCGAGTCACCGGCCACCTTGCAGACGATGAGTTTGGCCACAGGAACCTTGTTGGTGAATGTCACGGTGCTGGTCCCGCCAGCCGTCACCGTCACGACGGCGGTGCCCGTGGGCAGATTGACCGACAGCAAGGCATTGGTCGGCACCGCGGTGACCGCGCTCACCGAATCCGGGGGCGAGAAGGACTCGATCACCGTGTAGTTGCCCGCGGGTAGCGAGAGCGGTGGGGTGCTGCAGTTGCCGACGGTGACGGACTCACTCCCGACGACCGTGCCCCCGGAATTCTTGATGGTGAAGGACCACGGACCCGGCGACACGAAGGAATTCGCCTCCTGCTTGCAGACGATGAGGTTCCCGGGCTGCGACTGGTCGGTGTAGGTGACGACCGTGGTCCCACTCGTACCGAGGGTTGCGGTGACCGTGCCGGCCCCCAAGTTGAGGTTGCTGAGCGTTCCACCCGAGATGGTGATGTTGCTCACTTTGTTACCGGTGACCGCCGTCTCAGCGATGTTGACCGCCGTGCCGGGCGGGTAGGGCGTGGGCGTCGAGCAGTTGGGCGGTGCCGGAGGCAACGCGGCGGTCAGGCTGAAGGAGGCCGTAGTCGTCGAGCCGACCGATTCGGTGAAGTTGAAGGAGTTGCCCGAGGTGGACGAGTCGCCCGCCACCTTGCAGACCTGGAGTCTGGTCACAGGGATGTTGGTGAATGTCGTCGTCACCGAGGCGTTCGCCGGGATGTTGACCACGACGGTGCGGGTCGTGACGGACGAACTCACCGTGTCGATCGACGGGTTGACCGTGATCGAGCTCAACGTGGTGGCGCCGGTCGTGTCCACCTCCTCGGTCACCGAGTTGTGGCCGTTCTCCACCGTGAACGGTTCACAGGAGCCCGCAGCCACCGAAACCGGCGTCGCACTGTTGATGCTGAACTGGAAGGTCCCCGTGACGTTGTTCGCCTTGCAGATGATGAGTGTCGATGGACCGAGCACCGAGGCCTGAGCGGGACCTACCGCGCCGCTAGTCGCAAGGATCCCTGTCGCTACCAGGGCCGCTGCCCCAATGGTGAGGGTCGATCGAAGGGCTCGGGCCGCTGCCGCACCGGCCCGCTGTGGATGGTGACATTGACGCGTCTCCTCGATAACTGAATGCGGCGCCGACCGGCACCTCTCCAACGAACACAGTGACCCACGTTGGGTCGCCCGTCATCGGCCGAATCGAACAAAACCTGTGTTAGGCGTTGTTCACTCTGCCCACCTGGGGTGAACGACGCCTCACCCCGGGCGCGACAGAGGGACCCCCTTTCGGGGGTCCCTCTGCACGGCCCACTGGGGGGGATCCCCTATCGGGGACCCCTCCCTCGTCTCAGTGGGTTGCCCCGTTGGTGAACGTGTCGATGTTCATCCCGGCACCCAGATCGATCGTTGCCGTCGCTGGGAAGCTTGCCGGCAGGGTCGGGCTGAAGACGACAGACCCGGAACCCTGGTACAGGAACCCTTGCAGGTTCACCGACGTCACAGTCGGAGGCTCAGCGGTAACCGACACCTGAACCGGCGTGCCGTTGGCATTGATCACCGGGAGGGGGCCGATCACGTTCGAGCAGCTCGAGCCAGTGAGCGGAACCGTCAGGGTGACGGAGCCAGTCGTGGTCGAACCGTTGACCGTGTAACTGTAGTTGTAGGTGAACATGTCACCTGCCAGAGCAGCGTCCGGAGAGGTCTGCGCAGTGCAGATCTTGAACGCACCCTGAACCGTGCTGTTGGTGAAGGTCACCACCGTCTCGTTGCCAGCTCCACCCGGGAGAACCGCCACCGTGGCCGGGTTGTTCTGACCACTGAGGAGGCGAGAGCCCGTCGGATCCGTCACGGACACCGTCGTGATGTTCGAGATGAAGTAGTTCGGATTGGTGTTGAGCTCCTGCACGGTCGCCGTGCCGAGAGGCACCTGGACGGCTGCCGAGCACTGACCGGTCATGACCGGGATCGGCGCTCCACCGTTGACGCTGAAGTTGAAGGTCTGGCCAGCAGCGGACGCGTCACCCGCGTTCTTGCAGACCTCGACATAACCAAGCGCCTGGTTGGTGAAGGTGGCCGCGTTGATGCTCGTGGCCGAAACACTGACCTTGGCGGTCGAGCCGCTCGAGCCAGCGTCAGCAGATGCCGGCGAAACCGACACATCGGCGACGGCCACGTTGGGCACCGACTGCTCAGTGATCGTGGCAACCGAACCCACCGGCAGCGCCGTGTAGTCCGGCGAGCACTGGGTCGTACCGGCCAAGGCGACCACGGTCACCACCTGCGTACCAGCGGCGTCGTTCACGTTGAAGTTGAACGGCGTGCCACTGAGGGATCCGCTCGTCTCCGTGAGGGCCTTGCAGACCTTGATGAAGCCGGTCTGGGTGTCGTTGGTGAAGATGGCCGTCGTGTTGTTACCAGCCGAAACCGCGAAGGTCGCGGAACCGTTGGCCACGTTGGAGCCGAGCAGAGCACCCGAAGGCACCGCGGCGATCGAGCTCACGAAGTCCGGTGAGCCGAACGACTCGGTGACGGTGTACTGGCCTGGAGCCAGGGAGACGTCGCCGCTGCACTGACCCGCGAGCACGCTGACCCAGTTGGTCGGCAGCGCTGCCCGTATGGCGCGATGCTGAAGTTCCACGGACCTGCCGCCACGTAGGGATCACCAGCGTTCTTGCAGACCTCGAGGCCACCCGGATTCTGGGTGACGACCGGAATGTCCACGTAGATCACCTGAGTCAGCGCCGAGGTCACCGTCGCGGTCACCGTGCCGGCACTCAGGTTGGTGTTGCTCTGGCCGCCGCCGGTCACCGTGATGTTGGAGACGACGGTGCTCGGGTTCGCAAGCTCCGCGACGTTCACCGCAGTGCCGATCTGGTAGCCCGTGATGTCGCTGCAGTTCAGCGGGTTGAGCGTCCCAGCGGTCACCGCGAACGGTCCGACGGTCACGCCGCCCGCCGACTCGGTGAAGCTGTACGAGTTCCCCAGGATCGACGGGTCACCCGCGACCTTGCAGACCTTCAACGAACCGGTCGCCGGCTGGTTCACGAACCGCACTCCGGCTTCGCCGTTGGTCGTCTCGGGAACGACGACCGTTGCCGTGCGCGTCGCCAGGTTGGTCGTACCCGTTCCGATGTAGATCTGGATCTTCGACAGTGTCGTCGTCGTCGATGCCAGTTCCTTGACAGTGTGCGTACCCGCTGTCACGGAAACGCCCTTACAGGTCCCGACGGCCACGCTTACCGGTGTCGTCGAGTTGTCCACCGAGAACTGGAAGGAGCCGCTTACCGGGCCACCCTTACAGATCTCGATCTTAGGGCCGATGATCGTTGCGCCAGCTGTGGTCTGGATGCCGACAGTCGTCAATCCGCCTAAGAGCGCGACCGCGACGACCCCCGCCAGCAGCGAACGCCGACCCCTCTTCGTTGCGGCACTGGGCCGCTCCTCTATTGCCATTTGTATCCCCTTCGTCGGTAACACAGACGCCACACGGCGCCACTGACACACAATGTCCGAGTGCTGGGAGAACGTCATCGTTCGAACCGAACGAAGATCCGCCCCAGGTTTGTTCGGATCGCCCACCCGTTGAGCCGTCGGCCCATGCCCGCTGGGTCGATCGGCGCCGGGCTCTCGCCCTACCCCGGGCGCCCGAGGATCGGGCAACCGCGGCGAGTGACGAAATCTGCCACACAGAGTGCCAGAAAGGGAATCTCGCTGGACAGCCCTGGAAGCGCCGATTATCAACTGACGACGGGCGGGGTCGATGGGGATGGATCAGCGCTGCCGGGCGGGCAGTCGTCTGTCGGCGATCTGGTCCCTAAGCGACAAGGGCGGTTCGGCGGCATGGCAACGGTGCGGAGTGTCAACGGGGCAGAGACGGTCGGGGTACCCCGACAGGTGGAACCACTGACCGAGGCCTCGCTGGCGCTCTCGGCTCAGGCGGTCGCCCCTTCCGCGAAGAAGGCAGCCGGCCAACCGGCCAAAACCGCAGGCGTGAGCTCCGCCACAGCTCGGGCCAATTTCGAGGACCTCCTCCGGACGAGCGACGAGCCGACGGCCATCGCCAACCTCACCGGGACCCTTCTCGGCTTCAACACGGCGGCGGCCCAGCTCTTCGGCTACCAGCCCGACGAGCTGACCGGGCACAACCTCGTCACCCTGTTCGCCTCGGACATCAGCGGCTTTCTGTCAGAGGCACTGCAAGAAGAATCGGGCAACTGGTACGCCCTCGGGCAGCCGCTGCGCTTCGTCATCGACGGAGTGCGGCGGACGGGGATCCGCTTCCCGGTCTTCCTGACCCTCACCCCCCTCTCGGGCTCCATGGCGACCCTCGTTCTCGCCTCGATGAGGGAAGCCGGCTCTCCGCAACCGCTGGAGGGCATGGCCGACACGACCGCACGGCGGGCGGTCACCCAGGAGATGACCGCTTTCCAGAAAGAGCTGCTCGTGCAGGTCGCCCGCGGCCGCGGGGCCGTCGGGATCGCCGAGGCGCTCCACCGGCGGACCGGGCGCAAGGTGCTCATCCGGGACGGTGAGGGCATGGCCATCGCGACGGCCGGTTTCAAGCTCGGGGACATCGAGTCGCTCAACCAGCCGAACCACGAGCGCCTCAGCCCCCTGCACGCCGCCTGCCAGCGGGACGGGCCCTCGTGGACCGCCGCCGCTGCCCCGGACCAGGCCGTTCTCGGCTGGATCAGCCTGCACGATCCGGTGGGCGACCTCCCCGAGGAGAGTTTCGTGGCGCTCGAGCAGGCCACTTCCATCCTGACCTCGGAGCTCCTGCGGATGGGCAGTCTGACCGACACCACTGCGTGGACGGCTCTCGAGTTCGTGGAGGCCCTCCTCGAGGGTACCGACATCGAGCGCCTCAGCTCCCATGCCCGCCTGCTCTCCTACGAGATCGACCGCCCCCACCGGGCGATCGCCATCCAGGCCGAGAGCGTCCGGACCGACGGCTCGGAAGCAGCCGAGCAGGCGGCTCGGAGCGTCGGGCTGAAGACCCCACTCGTCACCACCAGGGAGGACAGGGTCATCCTCCTCGTGGCGGAGGATCTCGACTGGGACGTGCTCGTCGCCGCCCTCGGCACCGCCTTCGGCGCACCGGCCAGGATCGGCCTGGGCAAGCCGGCCAAGATCGGCGAGCTCAACCGCTCGGTCGACGAGGCGGTGTTCGCCCTCGACCTCGGCGCGGCGATCTCCCTGGACAAGAACGTCACCACGTTCGGGGACCTCGGGGTATGGCGGCTCCTGGTCGACTCGGGCGAGCCGCAGAAGCTGCACGAGCTGGTGGACGACTGGATCGGGGATCTCATCGACCACGACAAGGTCCACGGGAGCGAGCTGGTCAAGACCCTCTCGATCTACCTCGACAAGTCGTGCGCCACCGAGGCAGCCGCCGCCGAGCTCTTCGTCCACCGCAACACCCTGCGGTACCGCCTGGCCAAGGTCGTCCCAGATCAGCGGGCGGGACCTCTCCGACCCCGACGTCCGCTTCCAGCTGCAGCTCGCCTGCCGGGCCTGGGTGGTCCTCCAGGCACTCGACGCGGTCTGAGCCGGGCCGCCGGGTCGGGTCGGATTCCGACCTCACCCTCACCTTTACCTTTAGCCATCCCCACGATCAACCCCGCGGGGCCGTCGGCGGTCAGGGCGCGACCGGAACGGTCAGGCTGACCGTCTGGGGAAGCTGGCTCGAGCTGGTCGGCCGCGCGAACACGGTCAGCGTGCCGGTGGTCGGTGCGGTCACCCCTTTCAGGGGGATCACCTGTTGGAACAATCCCCCGACCACCGCCGTGTCGGTGACCCCGGCGAGGAGCCGCCCGGCCGGGTCGACGAGCTGGATCTCGTAGGTGCCCGCGAGCGAGGTGATCCCCGCCACCTTGAGCGTCCCGACCACGCTGTCCCCGACGGCGGGGCTCTCGAGGAGGACGGCGGGCAGCGCGGCCGTGACCTGGCTCCGTCCGACCGGATTGGTGAGGTCCACGCCTGCGAAGTTGGTGAGCGCCACCTTCCCGACCTGGATCGAGACGCGGCTCACGTTGGCGTACCCGGTGAGGGTGTAAACGACCTGCGCCAGCCGGGCGGCCTCGACGGGTGGTGGCGCAGTGGCGGTGAACTCGGGGCTCAGGTTGACGGTGGCGACCCCGGCTCGGATCTGCAGGCCGCGCAACGAGGTGCCCGTCGGTATGGCGGTGCCCAGCCCTTGCACCGACTTCGGCCAGGGTCGGGCCGGCGAGCAGCGCCTGGATGCCCTCGAAGCGCGGGTTCGGCGACGCGTTGACGTTCCGGTCGGCCACACCGAGCGAGGCACCCCGGACGAAGTAGAGCAAGACGGTGGTCAGCGGGGGCACCGTGGTGGTGGTCTTCGGGACCGAGGTCGTCGTCGACGCCGGCCGTGGTGGTGGTCACCGTCGAGGTGGACTTCGCGCACGCCGCAAGGGCTACGGCCGCCGATCCGAGCGCGCAGGCCGAGCGCGACTCGGCGGATGCCCTGGGTGTGGGTCGCGCGGTTCATCGGATGCTCGGCTCCTCTCGTGTCGATTCGGCTCGGGGGCTCATGTCCGCAGGTAGTAGAAGCGGGCCGCGATGAGGACCGCCAGGATCACCACCAGCACGCCGACCGCCACCGCCAGCCACCGGCGCGCCGGCGCGAACCGCTCGCTCCCGCCGGCCAGCGCGGCGAGGACCTCGTGGGCGACGATGAGGGCGAGCACGCCGGCCACGGTCGCGATCGCGAGCGTCGCATCGGCCACGAAGGACTTCACGTGACCGTCTCCCGGCTGGCGTCGCGTGCGATCGCCACCATGCAGACACCCGCCGCGACGGCCAGCAGCACGCCGGCGCTCCCGATCGGGTGCCACCAACCGATCTCTACGAAGAACAGCCCGTAGAGGAAGAGGCACGCCAACCCCACCCCGAGCGCCACGGTCGCCGCGAAGGCGACGTCGTCGAGGTCGATCCAGCAGGTCGCCGCCCATCCGGTCCCGGCGATCAACGCGACGAGCACCAGTGCCGGCCGCACCGGGCTGTGCACGTCGGCCAGCACGACGACCGAGGCGGCCACGCACAACAGAGCGACCGCGGCGTCGACCGCCACCTTGATGTTCCGGTGGGTGCGGTTCACGGTGTGCTCCCCGTCCCGTGCCCGGTCGGCACGGTCGTCGTGGTCGTGGTCGTCGTGGTCGTCGTGGTCGTGGTTGTGGTCGTGGTCGTCGTGGTGGTGGTCGTCGTGCGCGGCGGCTTGGTCGTCGGCGGCGGCTTGGGCTTCGGGAGAGGCTTCGGCTTCGGATGCACGACCGGCTTCGGCTTGGGCGGCCTCGGCAACGTGGTCGGGGGCGTCCGGGGCGGCTTCGGGTGCGGCAAGTGCTTGGAGGAGGGTGCCGGTGGCCGCTTCGGCGGGAGCGACTTCTCGATGCGGAGCACGGTCGCGGTCGAGCTGGAGTAGACCACGTGCACGTCGCCGGTGCTCACCAGCTGTGCGATGAAGGACTTCGTCCACCCCGACGGATAGCCGAGGAAGTCGGTCCCGTAGTTCGCCTCGCTGCGAGTCAGGAGCACATAGGTCGGACGGCGGGTGATCGGCAGGTGCTTCGTCAGGTCGGATCCCTTCAAGGAGAGCAGTCCGCCGAGAAAGACGGGGTTGGAGCTCCCCACTTTCACGTAGGAGAGCGGTTCGTCGCGATTGGCGACGTAGACGACCGAACCCGGCGGGACGTGATCGGCGATCCAGGTCGCCGCGGCGACGTCTCCCGGTGCGATCGCTTCGAACGACTCGTTCCCGTACCGGTCGAGCGGGAACAGGATCAAGAGCGCGACGACCACCGCGAGCAGCATGGCGACCGCGCCCCTCGTCAACCGCGGGGAATCGATCAACCCGGCGATGAGCACCGCCGCGGGCGCCAGACTGAAGAGCAGGATCCGGAGCGCCACCTCACCCCCGTAGCTCACGGCACCCGCCACCGCGATCGGTGCAACGGCGACGATCGCCATCGTCCACATGGTCCGTCCCCGCCGCCAGAGCACCCAGAACCCGGCCATCGCGCCCACCCAGGTGATCCCCGCCGCGGCGATCCGGCCCCACTGGACGACCTGCCGACCGAAGGCGAGGGCACCCAGCCGCGCGGTGACCGACGAATTGAGGGTGGATCCGACCTGCCCCGCCCCACCGAAGACCTTGGCGAGATGGCTCGACCAGTACGCGTGCCCTTCCCAGGAGAGCCATGCCCACACCAGCACCGCCATGAGCACCCAGAGCATCCGGAGCCCGGTCCGGCCGGTCAGCATCAGCCCGAAGAACACCAGGCACAGTGCGGCGGGGGTGATCTGGTGCGACACCGCCGAACCGACCAGGACGACCAGCAGCACCGCGAACATGGCCGAGCGGAAGGGCGGTGTCGTCCCGGTCTGGGGCGTCTCGTTGGCGACCGCCCCGAAGGGCAGGCGGAAGACCCGGAGCGCCGCCAGCCTCACCCGTGTCCACAACGGGGACGCGACGAAGTCGCGGACCAACCGTGGAGGAAATCCGCCGGCGGAGAAGACGCGGAGCACGATCGCGACGGCAGCGAGGAAGAGGAACAGGTTGAGCCCCTGTGGCGAGAAGTAGTCCTGGTCGATCCAGTTCGCGGCCAGGAAGATCGCCAGCACCGTCCATCGCGCACGCGACGTCCGGAGGCAGGTGTTGGCGATCGACTTGAGCGGGAAGAGGTAGGCGAGGTTCAACACGAGGGGACACCATCGGAGGAACCAGAGCGTCGGCACGCCCATCGCCTTCGCCGCCATACCCGCTGCCGCGAACATCGCCGGCCACGACATGCGTACGTCGAGACGGGGAAGTGCCTGGCCGGTCCGCCCGAGGAAGTCGCTGAAGCCGGCGATCGTGTACGCGGACGAGAAGCGAGGAACCGGCTCGGTCGCGGGGAGCGTGCCGTGCAGGATCACCGCGAGTGCGATCAGCCCGGTGACCATGGCAAGTGTGCGCGGCGCGGCGCGCCGGAGCTCGACGAAGAGCCCGAACGCGGCGAGTGCCAATGCCAGCCACCACAGGGGGGAAAGCTGGACGACCAGACCGGTCGGACCTGCGCGGTAGGGGTGGATCGAGCCGAGTGACGCTCCCCAGCAGACGAGCGACACGAGCGCCAAGCCGTAGGGTCCCGCGGTGCTCCACCACCGGGATCCTTCTTCGACCGGTGCCAGATCGGGCGCGGTGCCGACCTGGAGCGGCGCCTCGTCGCTCTTGACCCCGGATGCGCCCAATGTGCTCAATCGCGCCGCTTCTCTCGCTAGCGAGGTGACCCATGTCGCATCGGAACGAAAAGATCCCCCTGCCCTGGGGCGAAATAGTACTGGACGCTTTGGCGCAAATAGTCGACAGGAACCGGGCGAATCGGGGAGTCATGCGAGGCCGGTTTGGCGGGAAGGGCGGCGAATCGGGTCTGTTATGGTGACCGCGTCGTTGGCGCGCACCTCGACGCGAGGTCCACACGAAGGGGCGAGTGGATGACTGACTGCACAGGTATCGTGCGGCGCTCGACTGCACTGCGATCGACGGTCCGATGACCAGCGGCATCGACGATCTGACGGCGGCCGAACAGCCGGTCCGCGAGATGTTGAGCGACTACCCGGGTGACCGGAGGCGCAGGGTGGTCCGCGCCGTCGGTGGTGTCGGCGGTGGTGCTCGCCTTTGCGCTCTGCGCGTTGTTCATGGGGATCCTGAGCAACCGGATCGACCACCTCGACAAAACGGTCTCCCAGCAGTCCGCACAGATCGCAAAGCTGCAGCGGGAGATCACGACCGTGAACGCCAACCTCGGGGCGGCCGTCGCCTGCCTCCAGACGGTCAGCTCGCTGCAGGGCCTCTGCACCAAGCTGGTCAAATAGCCCGGCTCGTCGTTCCCTCTTCCGGCTCGGACGACTCGTACCGGGGTACGCGAGTGACTTTGCGCCCGGTCAGCTTCCACTCGACCGATCCCGTCGCGTAGCCGACCGCGGCGAGGAGGAGACCCGCGCAGAGCGCACCGAATCGCAACAACGAGGCGAGATCGCCCCGGCGGAGATCCCGAGCGCAGTTCCCGATGCCGGCGGTCACGCTGCGCACGGCGAATTGCCGCTCCGCGTCGAGGTTGCCGGCCGCGCCCATCTCGCGGAAGGCACCCACCTTGCCCCGGTTCACCCAGAAGCACCGTCGCCAGTAGTAGCCCCAGGTCACTCGGCTCTCGGCCACATGGTGATGGACGACCGCGTCCGGCACGAAGACGATCACGCTCTCCGGAGAGCGATGGAGCAGGCGATGGCACATGTCCATGTCGTCGTGATCGTCGGAGTGGAAGTAGCCGACGGCCTCGAGGTCGGCGCGCCGCACCGCCATCGCGGCGCCGATGACGTGACGGATCGGCGCGACCTCGGTCGGCAGCCCGCGGTAGGCGCATCCGAAGACCCAGTCGAACTCGAAAGGGAACCAAACCGGTCGCGGCTTGGCGAACTCCGGCAGAGGACAGCCGCCGACAGCGACCACCGTCGGATCGTCGAACGCCGCCACCATCTGTTCGAGCCAGTCGGGCTCGGCCCGGGCGTCGTCGTCGAGGAAGGCGACGAACTCGCCGGTTGCCAGCTCCGCCGCCGTCGAACGGGCCGAACCGAGCCGACCCTCGAACTTGTTCTCCACCACATGGATCGGCACCCCCGCCCGGTGCTCGCCCCACCGGTGCCGGCACCGGTCGTAGAGAGCCGGATTGTGGTCGATCGAGAGGAACAGCTCGCGGGGCACGACGCTCTGGCTCATGATCGACTCGATCGACGCGCACAACAGGTCCCATCGGTCCTCGGTGTACGCGGAGATGACCACCGACGCGTCGATGCTGCGCCGGTACGACGCGGGGAGCGGCGCGTCCCCACGTGGTTCCGGGGAATGCCCCTCCGCCCCTTCCGCTCGTTCTGCAGCCATGGTGACGTTGCTACCACAGGGACGGCGTCGGACCGCCCACCACAGTGACGCGCGGCCGCCTTGGTATGATCGTCGTTCGACCTCATCGAGCCTTGGCACGGCTTTTCGACGATGCACGACCACACTCACAGTGCGACCTCAGGGGGTCCCCCAGCGATCGAGCGGCCACTGATCGTCCTCGGTGCACCCCGGTCGGGCACCACCATGATCTTCCAGGCGCTCTCGACCCACCCGGATCTCTGGAGCCTCTACCGCGAGAGCCAGTCGATCCTCAACGAGTTCTTCCCGGTCGCCATGGTGCCGGGAGCCTCCGCGGTGGTCGAGCACGCCGATGCGGACGCCGTGGAAGCACTCCGCCGGCAGTTCTTCACCGAAGTGGGCAATGCCGAGGCGATGCTCCGCGTCCTCGGACGGGGTGTCCCGTTGCTCGCGCGGTCTCGGGCGGCCCGGCTCCTGTCGGGGATCGGACGAACCCGCAAGGTCCCGCCGATCCGCATCGTCGAGAAGACCCCCGACAACTGCTTCCGCATCCCGCTCCTCCTCGAGGTGTTCCCCGACGCGCTCTTCGTCCGGGTGGTGCGGGACCCGAGAGGATCGATCGCATCGATCTACCACGGTTGGGCGGACGAGCCGAGATTCCGCCGGTTCACGCTCCCCGCCGGCTACACCATCGAGGGCTATCGGGGAACGCAGTGGTGCTTCGGGCTGCCCCCGGGATGGGAGGACCTCTCCGGCGCCACGCTGATGGAGGTCTCCGCGTTCCAGTGGCGGCTCTACAACGAGTTCTGCTTCCGCGACCTGCCGCGTGAGCCGGGCCGTGTCTTCGAGGTGCGCTACGAGGAGGCGGCCGAGGCGCCGGGACGGGTGCTCGAGGACCTCGCCCGCTGGGCCGACGTCGATCCGGCCCCACTGCGGCGGTTCAGCGACAAGTTGCCCGTCGTCAACACGTGGAGCCGGCCCCGGTCCGACAAGTGGCGCTCGTTGGAAGAGGAGATCGAGCTCGTGCTCCCGTCGGTGTCGGCCGAGTCCGAGCGGCTCGGCTACCCGGTCGGGTGAGCGCCGGGCGGGGGGCCCCGCCATCAGACCGTCACGGGTCCGGCACTCGGGTCCTCTTCATCGGGGGAGAGGGACGGTCGGGGTCGACCGTCCTCGAACGGTTGCTCGCCGCCCACCCGGAGGTCTGCGCGGTCGGCGAGGTGAAGAACCTCTTCGAGCGGCGGAATTCGCGGTGAGGAGCTCTGCGGCTGTGGCGTCCGGACCACCGAGTGCGAGTTGTGGTCGCCCGTCGGCGAGCGACTGGTCGGCGGGTGGAACTCCCGCGAGGGACGGCAGTTGGTCGAGTTCTTCGCCCAGGTCAACCGGCCCGCCCACCTCCCGGCCGTCGTTGCCGGACGCGGGGCGATGGTCGCCGAGGCCCGTGCCGTGCTCTCCGAGCTCTACCCGCTGATCGCAGAGGTGTCCGGCGCGCCGGTCGTTGTCGACTCCTCCAAGCACCCCGGATGGGCGTACCTGCTCGCCGGTACCGACACGATCGATCTCCGGCTGATCCACCTCGTACGCCACCCGTCCGGCGTCGCCTTCTCGTGGAGCAGTCCGAGGTCCCGCCCGCAGGCCGCGACCGGCCCCGGCGATCGGGTGATCCCCGCGCACTCACCCTTCCAGGTCGGCGTCCGTTGGGACGTCTTCGACGTGCTGCTGCGCCGCCTCGGGCGGCGGCCGGTCCCCCACCTCCTCCTCCGGTACGAGGACTACGTCCGCGCTCCGGACGACGCGCGCCGTGGGTGCTTCGCCCTCGCCGGGATCGAACCGCTCCGCGGTCCGCTGACCATGGGCAGCGGCCACGGGATCGCCGGCAACCCCTCGCGCTTCGCCGACGAGGACGCACCGATCGTCGCCGACGAGCGGTGGGTGACCGAGATGAGCTCCTCGAGGCATGCACTGGTGTCGGCCCTCACCTGGCCGCTCCGGGTCCGGTACGGCTACCGCTTCGCACGCCGCGATCCGATCGCGCCCCTGGTCACGGCAGCGTCCCTCTGAAGTCGGCTCACTCCGGCGCGGGATGGCTCCCCAGCCCGCGTCGCATCGCGATCTCGACCGGAGAGAGATCGCTCGATGCACCCTCCACCCCCAGGGTCGAGCTCGGCGCGAGGGGCGGCTGGGCGAGGAACCTCGGGCGGCTTCCCCGATGCGCCTGCGCCGCGTGCACCAGGAAGGGATGGCAGAGGAAGACGTCGCCGGCTTCCCCGGTCGCAACCACCACGTCGCGATGTGAAGTCGTCGACAGCTGCTCGGCGAGCTGGAGGAAGGTCATTCCCTCCTCGCCGGCCGGTGCCAGGAGCTGCGGCACGTCGAGATGCGATCCGACACGAATCCGGGTCGGTGCATCGTCCGGGCCGACGTCGGAGAAGAGGAACAGCATCAAGAGCGCCCGGCCCCGAGACCTCAGGTTCAGCCGGTACGGCCACTCGCCGAAGCTGCCGTCGCAGTGCCACCCGGTGTCGTCGGGCTCCTTGTCGCTCGGGAACCGGATCGGAAAGGTGCCGAGGCCGTCCCGTCGTACCCATCGACCGGGACCGACCAGCTGGTCGAAGCAATGGACGAGAAGCCCGGTGCTGACGGCTTCGGCGAAGGGAGGCGCACCCGAACCGGGGAGCCGGACGACCGGCTCGGTCCACTCCTCCGGGCGGTCCGGTGAAAGGCCGAGCTGCTCCCAGAGCAAGGCGCGCCCCTGCTCGGCGACCTCTCTCGGGAACGCCCCGGGGACACGGACGAACCCGTCCTCGACGAACGATTCGATCTCGTCCTCGCGGAGCCGCCGCGCCACTACTCGCCCCGCGCGGGTCGGGCGGGCCACCCGGAGGTCCCTCAGGATGACGAGCGCCCACCCGGCACAGGCGGCGCAGACGGCCAGCCGGGCCACGTCCCAGGGCGCCGAGACCGGGACGAAACGGGAGCAGAGGACCACAGCGACGGCCACCGCGACCCGGACCAACAGCCGGACCGGTGATCGCGGCAGCGGCAGCAGCAGTCGGCTGACCCCCGCCATGCCGAGGGCGAGCACGGTGTAGGCGATCAACGTGGCCAGCGCGGAGCCGTTGATGCCGATGTGGGGGACGAGCACCAGGTTCAAGACCACGTTGACCACCGCGGCGGTGACAGTGACCCCCGCGACGGTAATGGAGCGCGCTTCGGACAGCAGCAGGCGCGAATGCACGAATGCGGCGCACACCGGAAAGGTCGAGGCGACGACCAGCACGATGACCGGCAGCAGACTCTCGGTCCGGAACGAGGGTGGCGCCCAGATCGGAAGGACGACCGGCGCCCCCAGGGCGAGCCCGAGGGTCACCGGTACGAGCAATTGATAGAGCCCGTCGCGGCTGTGTGCGAGCACCTCCGCCCGGGTCGCGCGATCGGCGATCGCGAAGATGCGCGGCAACCACGCGAGGTTGAGAAAGGTGAGCATGCTGATGCCCACCGCGCTCACGGTGTAGGCGACCTGGTAGCGCCCGGTGGCCGCAGGGCCGAGGTCGCGGAGGATGATGATCCGGTCGGCCGCCGACATGGTGAACGTGGACAACTGGAGCGGCAGCACCGGCAGCGAGAACCACAGCGTGGCACCCGTGGTCGCGAAGTCGAAGACCCCGCGCCAGTGGGGACGGATGGTCCACATCCCGAGCAGGAGCGCGATCGCCTGGACGACGACCGCGCACCAGAGGACCTCGGTCGCGAGACCCGAGCCGAGGAACGCCACGATGGCTCCGAGGCCGATCCCGACGATCGATTGGAGCAGGCAGACGGCGGCGAACACGTGCAGGCGTTCGTTGCACCGGAGAATGGCCAGCCAGATCCAGGTCAGGGCGAAGAGCCCCGACCACACCACGGTCAACTTCGTCGAGAGGGGGAAGGGGCCGAATCCGAGCCGCGGTGCCCACAGGGTGCCGGTCGCGTACACGACCGCGGTGACGGCCGCGACCACCACCACCGAGGTCGCGAGCAGGTTGCGGCTGCGCCGCTCGCCGTCGGGCTGGCTGTAGAGCCGCTGGATCCCGATGTTCAGCCCGAGGTTGGCGGTGTAGTACAGCACGTACAGCAGGGCGAGGTCGGCAGCGAAGATCCCGTACTGGTGGAGGCCGAGGACCCGGGTGACGATCGGTGTGACGAGGACACCCGAGAGCAGCTGGAGGGACGACGCGAGCATGTAGAGCCCGTCGCGCCCGAACATGGTCCCGACGGTGGCCCCGACCGTGCCCAGCTCGGGGAGCCCACCGACACCCTGCTCCTCCGTCCCCCCAGGTGGGACCGGCCCCGGCTGTTCGGTCACGTGTCTACTGTGTCAGCTCCTTCGCCCTGCGAGCGGAACCGGGCGCCCTGCGAGGCCGTGTCGTCACGGTGTGCCGTCACCACTCAGGAAGCCGACGACATCGGTGATGGCGCGGGGGTCCTGGGCGACGAAGAGGTGGCCGCCTTCATAGGTGTGCAGCCGTGCATCGGGGATGCGCGAGGCGATGGCGGCGCTCAGCCGCGGAGGGGCGATGCCGTCGAAACGACCACACGCGACGAACGTCGGGCACGCGATGGACGGCAGCCGATCCCACACGTCAGGGTCCGGCGTGCGGCCAGCTGCTCGGACCGGCCCCGCTGCGGATCGGGGCCGGCGTCGTATCACGACTTGCCAGCACCTCGACGAGGTTGCGGTCCTCGGGATGCGAAGCGAGCCACTCAGCGTCGAACCGGGTGTCGAGCAATTGACGAAGGGTCGCCATCTGCTCCGAGCGGGGGAGGTTCTCGAGTTCGTGCAGGGGGTAGGAGGACCCTCCATCCCCACCCGGCGCGGTGCACAACAGCGCGAGCCGCTCTACCCGTCCGGGGGCGGTGACGGCCAGCTCCTGCGCCACCATGCCGCCGAAGCTGATGCCGAGCATCCCCGCCGACTCCCATCCCACTGCATCCAGAACCGACAGGGCATCGCCTGCACAGGCCGCCATGCCGTACGGCCCCGGCGAGTCGCCGCTCTTCCCGAGCCCCCGGTAGTCGTAGGCGAGCAACTCGAAGTTCGACGCGAACAGCGACAGCAGGAGGCGTGAATCGTCCAGGGTCACGCCGGATCCGTTGACGAAGAGGAGCCGAGGCCCCTCCCCGACCTTCTCGTAGTAGAGCCGGGCACCATCGTTTGCCTGCGCGAATGCCAGCGAGTCCCCGAGCTGCCGCAACCGGACGAGGCTGCTGGCGGACAACCAGCTTAAGCGTGCCCGCCGGCCTTAGGGCTGGGACCGGATCAGCTCGATGACCTCCTCGCGCCGGTAACCCTGGCTGCGGCAGAACTCCATCAACCCGCGCACCCGCTTCGTCACCTGACCCTGCTCGGGGTGCCCGCCACCGTGATGCCCCGCCCACGCGAGAAATCGAGCAGCCCCTCGTCCCGAAGTACATGTAGCGCCCGCAGAACGGTGTTCTTGTTGACCCCGAGGACGGCTGCGAGGTCCTTCGCGAGCGGAAGTCGCTCACCGGGACCTGCCTCTCCGTCGGCGATGGCGCGGCGAAGGCGGCTCATCAGCGGGTCGAGAATGAGCAGGGCGGCACCGCAGCCGGTTGCCACTTCCTCGACGGTCGGAAGATCAGCCGGCAAGTCGCGCGATCCCGCCCATCCGTCAGCCGTGGTCACGTCGACCCGAAAAACGAGATCGAAATTCGCGCCGGTGGCCATGAGACGCCGGACGATCGTGTCCTCCCAGCTGTCCTCGGTCGCCGCCACGAGTACCGCCCGCGGCCGGCCGAAGAACTCCCCTTTCATGGTGCCCCTCGTCAGCCACAGTGCCAGCGTGTATGCGATGGTCGACTTGCCGATGTCCTCGCGTCCCGCGAATAGCGACAGCTCGCCAAGCGGCAACCGGTCTTGCCATAGCCACTTGACCGGGCTTGGAGCCTGGGATCGGAATTGAACCGACGACCTACGCATTACGAGTGCGTTGCTCTACCGACTGAGCTACCCAGGCGTGAGGTACCACGCTATCCGACGGCGTCCTGCGTAGAGAATCCTCAGTCGCTCATACCCGACAGTTCGACCATCAACGCGTCCATCACCAGACCCTCGTTGGCATTCCGCGTGAGGGCATCGGACGCCTCTCGGATCGCCTCGATCCGGCGCACCGCACGCCGGCCGGCCGCGGCGGCACCCGGGGTGGGCGCCGTGTCGTCGCTCGACGCGATGCTCACCAATCGGTCGCGGTAGACACCCGACAGCACCGCGAGCCCGTGCCGGAGCTCGTCGGTGCGCAGGCGTCTCGCCTCCCGTCGTTGGCGCTCGTCGATCTGGCGGCGCCCCGGTATCCCCCGCGCCCCCACCGACTCCGCCTGCTCGGCCAGGTCGGTCAGCTCCTGCTCGTGGCGGGCACGGAGCGGCGCGAGAGCGTCCTCGACGCCGTTCAACAGTTCGTTCGCAACGGTTGCGGCCGTCGCCCCGGTCCCGTCGAGCCGGCCGGGTACGGTCCTCCACTGTTCCTGGCGGGCTGCAAAGGACGGATCGTCGACGAGCAGCCTCGCCCGGTCGAGATGTCCACCCGAGGCGGCGGCCACCGAGTCGGCGAACACCGGATCGACGCCACTCTCGACCAGCCACGCCGCGATCGCCGACGTAGGCACTGCGTCGAACCGGACCAGCGCGCAGCGGCTGGCGATGGTGGCGAGCGTCGCAGGAATGTCGTCGGCGAGCAGCACGAAGACGGTCGACGGAGGTGGCTCCTCGACGGTCTTCAAGAGGGCGGGCGCGGCGCGTCCGAGCGCAGCCAGATGGACGTCGGTCACCATCAGCACCTGGCGCGACGACTCGACCGGGTGACGCTGGGCGCGGGCGGTGATCTGGCGGGCCTCGTCGACGTCGAGCATCGCACCCGTCCGTTCCACGGTCACCAGGTCCGGATGGCTCCCGGCCAGCGCGCGCCGGCAGACGTTGCACTCGCCACAGCCACCTCGCGGGCAGAGCAGGGACGCGGCGAACGCCCGGGCCGCCGCACGCTTGCCGGTCCCGCGCGGCCCGTACAACAGGTAGGCGTGGACCGGACGGCGCGCGGCAGCACGAAGCTGCGCGACCGCCCGGGGCTGTCCGACCACGCCGGCGAAGAGCCCGAGCACCGGGGGCTCGTCGGCACCGCCACCCGCGCCGATCCGCTCGAGGCCGGCCGCGGGCGACCCGCTCATCGCGAGCTCCGTTCGACCATCGGCTCGACCGCGGCCCACACCGCGGCGGCCACCTCGTCGGCCGAGCCGGTCCCGTCGACCACCGCCCATCGGTCGGGGTGCGCCCGGGCGAGGCGCGAGAACCCGACCGCCACCCGCTCGAGGAACCCGTCGTCCTCACCCTCGAAGCGGTCGGGATCCGACCCGGCCCGGCGCTCTTCGGCCACATCGCGCGGGACCTGGAGCAGCACGGTCAGGTCGGGGACGAGGCCGTGGGTCGCGAACTCGACGATGCGCTCCAACTCGTCGAGGGGGAGGCCCCGCCCGTAGCCCTGGTAGGCGAAGGTCGATCCCGAGAAGCGGTCGGTCACCACCCACGAACCGGCCGCGAGCGCGGGTTCGATCACCTCGGCGACGTGCTGAGCGCGGTCCGCGGCCATCAGGAGCGCCTCGGCCCTCGGCTCGATCGGGCCACGATCCACCTCGAGCAGGACCCGGCGCAACGACGCGCCGAGTGGCGTCGCGCCGGGTTCGAACGTGAGCACCGCGCCGATCCGCTCGGCGAGGAGGGCCGCCTGGGTCGACTTGCCGCAGCCGTCCACGCCTTCGAACGCGACGAGACGACCACGCGGCCCACCCGGCCCGGCGGTCACTCGGCGGTGCCGGACCCTTCTTCCGGCGCCTCGGCCGTGGTCTGCCGCGGCCTTCTTGGCGGTGGTCTTCCTCGGTGCCGACTTCTTCGCGGTGGCCTTCTTGGCGGTGGTCTTCTTGGCGGTGGCCTTCTTGGCGGTCGTCTTCTTGGCGGTGGTCTTCTTCGGCGCCGACTTCTTCGCGGCACCATTCTTCGCAGTGGCCTTCTTCGCGGTCCGCTTCCGGGCCGACGGTCCCGCGGCCCGCCGTTCGGCCAGCAGCTCGGCCGCGCGCTCGACGGTGAGCTGGTCGACGTCGTCGCCGCGTCGGAGGGAGGCGTTGGTCGTCCCGTCGGTCACGTAGGGGCCGAAGCGACCGTCCTTCACCACCATCGGCAGGCCGGTGTCGGGGTCGTTGCCGAGCTCGCGCAGCGGCCCGCGTGCGTTCCTCGTCCGGGTCTTCGGCTGGGCGAAGAGAGCGAGCGCCTCCTCCAAGGTCACGCCCAGGATCTGGTCCTCGGTGAGCAGGCTCCGGGTGTCCCGCCCGCGCTTCAGGTAGGGACCGAAGCGGCCGTTGTGGGCGACGATCTCCTCACCGCTCTCGGGGTCGGCGCCGACCACCCGCGGGATCGCGAGGAGCTGGAGGCCCTGCTCGAAGGTGAGGGTCTCCGGCGACATGGTGGCGAACAGCGACGAGGTCCGCGGCTTCGGGCCTTCGTCGGTGAGCTCGCCGAGCTGGACGTAGGGACCGAAACGCCCGGCCTTGACCTGCACCGCCAGCCCGGTGTCGGGATCGGTGCCGAGCACACGGTCCGACGACGGCGCGTCGAGCAGCGTCTCGGCCCGCTCGACGGTCAACTCGTCCGGCGCGAGGTCCTCGGGGATGGAGACCCGGTCCTCGCCCCTCTGCAGGTAGGGCCCGTAGCGGCCGACCCGGGCGACGATGTCGGTGCCGTCGGAAGCCGTCCCGATCGGGATGGAGTTGATCTCGCGGGCGTCGATCTCACCGAGGTACGTGCTGACCTCGTGCTTGAGTCCGAGTGCCCGGTCCACGCCCGCGCCGTCGCGCCGGGTGCCCGAGGCCCCGTTCCCGCCGTCGTGCCCGTTCCCCGCGGTGCCCTCGGCTCGGCCGCCGGCACCGTCGCCGCCCTCGGTCCCGAAGTAGAAGCGGGTGAGCCAGGGCAGCATCTCCTCGTCCCCGGCGGCGATCGCATCGAGGTCGTCCTCCATCGCCGCGGTGAAGCCGTAGTCGACGAGATCGGCGAAGTAGCGCTCGAGGAGCCCGGTCACCGCGAACGCGGTGAACGACGGGACGAGCGCGGTCCCCTTCTTCCAGACGTAACCGCGATCGAGGATGGTGGCGATCACGCTCGCGTAGGTCGAGGGGCGCCCCACCCCGAGGTCTTCCATGGCCTTCACCAGCGAGGCCTCGGTGTAGCGGGCGGGCGGCTGCGTGGCGTGCGAGCCGGGCTCGAGATCGTCGACCGACACCGGGTCGCCCTCGGTGAGCGGCGGGAGGTGGACCTCGCGGTCGGCGAGCTCGGCTTCGGGATCGTCCTCACCTTCGACGTAGGCCCGGAGGTAACCGGCGAACTGGATGACCTTCCCCGACGCGGCGAACGTCGCCTCGCGCGGCCCCTCCGCGGTGGCTGCCCGGTCCCGACCAGGCGCACCTGGGCGCTGGTCCCGGTCGCGTCGTTCATCTGCGAGGCGACCGTCCGCTTCCAGATGAGGTCGTAGAGGCGGAACTCGTCGCCCGACAGCGAGCGCGCCGCTTCGTCGGGGGTCCGGAAGGTCTCGCCGGCGGGCCGGATGGCCTCGTGGGCCTCCTGGGCGTTCTTCACCTTCCGCTCGTAACGGCGCGGCGCGGCGGGGACGTACTCGTTGCCGTACAGCGACGGCCGCCTGGGTGCGCGCAGCGTCGAGCGCCTCGTTCGACAGTGTCGTCGAGTCGGTGCGCATGTAGGTGATCCACCCCTCCTCGTAGAGGCGCTGGGCGACCTGCATCGCGCGGCGCGAGCCGAACCGGAGCTTCCGGCCCGCCTCCTGCTGGAGGGTCGAGGTCATGAACGGGGGCGACGGTGAGCGCCGGAACGGGACGCTCGGTGACCGATGCGACCCGGAAGGGGACACCCGCGAGGCCGCTCGCGAGAGACCGCGCCCCGCCTTCGTCGAGCACGACCACCGGGTCGGAGGCCGAGAGCCGGCCGGTGCTGTCGAAGTCCCGACCGCTGGCGAGGGTCCGCCCGTCGAGCGCAACGAGCGAGCCGGTGAACGCGCGGGGCACCCCTTCGGGCACCTCGCCCTCGGAGCGGAATGTCGCGTCGATCCCCCACCAGCTCGCCGACCGGAAGGCCATCCGCGAGCGCTCCCGCTCGACGACCATCCGGGTCGCCACGCTCTGGACCCGGCCGGCCGAGAGCCGGGGCATGATCTTCTTCCAGAGCACGGGCGACACCTCGTACCCGTAGAGCCGGTCGAGAATCCGGCGCGCCTCCTGCGCGTCGACGAGCCGCCGGTCGAGGTCACGCCACTCCTGCACCGCGCGCTCGATCGCCGGCTTGGTGATCTCGTGGAAGACCATCCGCTTGACCGGCACCGTCGGCGCGAGCACCTCGAGCAGGTGCCAGGCGATCGACTCGCCCTCGCGGTCCTCGTCAGAGGCGAGGTAGACCTCGCTCGCCTGCTTCACCAGCTGCTTCAACTTGGCGACTTGTGACTTCTTGTCGGAGGAGACCACGTACAGCGGCTTGAAGCCGTTGTCGACGTCGACGCCGAGGCGCGACCACGGCTCGCTCTTGTAGGCGGCGGGCACCTCGTTGGCACGGCGCGGGAGATCGCGGATGTGGCCGATCGAGGACTCGACGACGTAGTCCGGGCCGAGCAGCCCGGCGATGGTCTTCGCCTTTGCCGGTGACTCGACGATGACCAGTGGACGCGCCCGGCCGCGCCGCGCGACCCGATGCGCCGCGGTCGGCGTTCGCTTCGGTGCGCGCTCTCCGTGAATCGGTGGTCGGCATGGCTGTGGCCCAGGGTGAACGGTCGGTTGCGCCGTTGTCAACCCGGCACGGTGGTCATGGGCGCGAATATCCGCCTCTCACCTGGGATTTCAGTGTAGGTGTTCAGTCGTGCGCGGCGTCCATCGCGGCGACCGCGGCCGTGTCCAGCGCCGGTACCTCGCTCTGCGGCATGTCCGAGTCCATGGCCACGGTCTTCCGCTTGGAGAACGCGATCGAAACGAGCAGCACCACGAGCGCGACTCCCGCGATGGTGAGGCGCGCGGCGGTGTGGACGTGGATGGTGATGACCGCGGGAAGGATGAGCAGGGAGACCAGGTTCATGACCTTGATCAGCGGGTTGAGGGCCGGGCCCGGCGGTGTCCTTGAACGGATCGCCCACCGTGTCGCCGATCACCGCGGCCTTGTGGGCGTCGGAGCCCTTGCCGCCTTCGTGGCCGTCCTCGATGTACTTCTTGGCGTTGTCCCAGGCGCCACCCGAAGTTGGACAGGAAGTTGGCCATCAGCTGCCCGGTGAGGATCGCGCCGACGAGAAACGCCCCGAGGGCGAAGTAGTTGATCCCGAAGCCGACGATGACCGGGGTCAGCACCGCGAGCAGCGCCGGCGTCGCGAGCTCCCGCTGCGCGGCGGCGGTGCAGATCGAGATGACCTTCCCGTACTCGGGCTTCTCGCTGTAGTCCATGATCCCGGGATGCTCGCGGAACTGGCGGCGCACCTCCTGGACCACGGTGCCGGCCGACCGGCCGACCGCCCGGATCGCGAGCGACGAGAAGATGAAGGCGATCGAGCCACCGATCAGCACCCCGATGAAGATCGTCGGGTGCGAGACGTTGATCTGGGTCTCCGGGGCGTTGAACAGCCAGTTCACCCCGTGGTTGAGCGCGGTCTGCGTGGAGGCCGAGCTGGGAGCCGATGGTCTCGATGAACGAGGCGAACAGCGAGACCGAGGCGATGACCGCCGACCCGATGGCCACCCCCTTGGTGACCGCCTTGGTGGTGTTGCCCACCGCGTCGAGGCTGACCATCACCCGCTCGGCGTCGCCGGTGAACTCGCCGGACATCTCGGCGATCCCCGCCGCGTTGTCCGACACCGGGCCGAAGCTGTCCTCCGAGACGATCATGCCGGCCGTCGCCAGCATGCCGATGCCGGTCAGGGAGACCAGGTAGAGCGAGAGCTCGATGTTGCCGTTGGCCATTCCGATCGACACCGCGATGGCCACGACGATCGCGATGATCGCCCACACCGACGACTCGAGGCCGATGGCGATGCCGGCGAGGACGGTGGTCGCCGGGCCGGTCCGGGCCGACTCGGCGATCTCGCGTACCGGGTTGCGCTCGGTCGAGGTGAAGTGCTCGGTGATCAGGCTGGCGACCAGCATCAGGACGACGCCGGTGAGGACCGCGTAGAACGCCTTCCAGTAGTGGAGGTAGGCGCCGGCGACGACGGCGGTGCCCGCCATGGTGAGCAGCGCCGCGGTCCAGACCCCGCGGTTGATCGGGGCCATCGCGTTCTTGTCGCTGTTGCGGGCGCGGACGACGAAGACGCCGATGATGGTCGCGATGATCCCGATGCCGGCGATCACGATCGGGAAGACGACCGTCCGGGCGGCCAGCGCGCCGTGCACCGATCGAGTTGAACGCGGCGACCCCCAGGATGATCGCGGCGATGATCGTGATCACGTAGGACTCGAAGAGGTCGGCGGCCATGCCGGCGCAGTCGCCGACGTTGTCGCCCACGTTGTCGGCGATCGTCGCCGCGTTGCGGGGGTCGTCCTCGGGGATGCCCGCCTCGATCTTGCCGACGAGATCGGCGCCCACGTCGGCTGCCTTGGTGAAGATGCCGCCGCCGACTCGCATGAACAGCGCGAGGAGCGAGGCGCCGAAGCCGAAGCCGACCAGCACCGAGGTCGCGGTGTTCTGGAAGATGAAGACGATCACCGTGGCGCCGAGCAGTCCGAGGCCCGACGCAGAAGAGCCCGGTGATCGCGCCGGTGCGGAAGGCGACCCGCAGGGCCGGCGCCATCTTGCCCTCGCGTGCGGCGGCGGCGGTGCGGACGTTGCCGCGCACCGCGAGGCTCATGCCGACGAAGCCGGTCAGCCCGGAGCAGAACGCGCCGGCGAGGAAGCAGAGCACCCGGTAGAGGCCCGCCTGGGCGAAGGTCAGGTCGGTGACCGTCTGGTGGAGGCACGACCGATGGCCCCGCCGATGAGCACCACGTGGTTGACGCGTGTGGGTGACCTTGGTCGCGGTGAAGAAGATGAGGACCGCGAGCGGGACGACGATGACCAGGATCGTCTTGAACTGGCGGGCGAGAAAGGCCTCGGCGCCCTCTTGGATGGCCTTGGCGATGTCCTTCATCGAGGCGGTGCCCTGGTCGGCGGCGAGGACGTTCCGCATCAGGAGAGACCCGGTCACGAGGGACGCCACCGCGGCGAGGAGGGCGAATACCAGCCACGCCTTGCTCCTTGCCGGTCAGGAAGAAGGCTTGGTACCCCCCTTCAGCGAGCAGGTGGATCATCGGTGAGGCTCCCTTCGGACATGGTGCGTGGTCACGGTGGTTCACGTGTCGGCTCCGCGCGCCGCGACCCGTCCGCAGAGCGCCCGGAGGCACGTCTCCCCTGCGAAGCCTCGGCCGGTCGGCCGGACGCCGGGGTGCGCCGCGGCGCGCCCGTACCGGCAGCGGGGCAAGAAGATATCGACAAACCGGCGGGCGGGCAAGGAGGCACCGCCCTGGCCGGCCGGTGCGGGACCGGGCGCGGTCCCGGACCGGCCGGTCACGTCGGCTCCATCGACGCCTCGGGGCCCGCGACGAGCTCGTACTCGGGGTTGAGGATGGCCTGGCGGTGGGCCCAGTCGCCGACCATCCCCTCGGCGACCAGCCGCGCCCCGGGTTGGATGCCCGGGATGCGCCGCCGGCCCTGGAAGACGAGGAGCAGGCGGCCCGAGTCGTCGGCGAGCACGCACTCGAGATTGGCCGCAGCCCGCACGGGGCTGGACCCGCACCGACTTGACCCGTCCCGGCGACCCGGACCCGCTGGCGCCACTGCGCCTGGCCGATCGGGGTCACACCCCTGCTCGGGTGGGCGAAGGCCGGCAGCGTCGAACGGCGCCCGGCCGCCGGAACGGCCGGCGGCCTTCTGCGGCTCGCGATCCCGACCGCCCCACCGATCGGCCCCGCGGCGCAATGCCGGCCGACGCGCGACGCCCGGTCAGCTGGTAGGGGACGACCGTCGCGTTGACGTGAGCGAGCTGGCCGACCGCCGCGGCGATCTGGTCGGCGGTCGCGTCGTGGAGCACCCGCTGCCAACCCGAGACGAAGCCCCGGCGCGGCAGGAGGATGGTGAGCTCGGTCTGCCCGTCGGCGACCGTCTCGGCGGCCAGCTCGAGGGCGGCACGGGTGAGCCGGCGGTCCTCGCACTCCTCGATGTCGAGGGGGAGCTGGGAGAGCCCGAGCCGGCCCCACTCGGCCTCGAGTTCGGCTGCGTCGGTGTCGACGAGGGTGAAGTGGACCGCCCGCAGCTCGTCGGGGTGGAGGGTCCGCGCGTACTGGAGCGCCCGGGCGGTCGCCATGTCCAGCCGGTCGACGAAGACGATCACCACGTGGCGGCTGAGCACCGGCGCTTCGGCCGCTTCGGTGGCCCCCTCCTCGAGCTGGTGGTCCTCGTCGACGTACTGGCGGTGCAGCCGGATGAGTCCGAGGTACATGAGCGGTCGCGACGATGACCACCACCCACGCGCCTTCGGTGAATTTCACGGTTGCGAAGATGAGCACGACGAGTGCGCTGAGCAAGGCGGAGAACCCGTTGACCGCGGCGCCCCACCTCCAGTGGCGCGGCGGTCGTCGAAGTGGTGTTTCACCATCCCCAACCCGGCCATCGTGAAGCCGGTGAAGACGCCGATCGCGTAGAGGGCGACCAGCGCGGAGACCCTGGCGTCGGTGGCGAGCAGCAGTGCGATCGCCACGATGGTGAGCACGATGATCCCGTTGGAGAACGCGAGACGGTGGCCCCGACGAGTGAGCTGCTTCGGCAGGTACTCGTCCTCCGCGACGAAGCTGGCGAGGAACGGGAACCCGTTGAAGCTGGTGTTCCCGCCGGTGTAGAGGATGAGCACGGTCGCGAACTGGACCACGTAGAAGAGCGTCCGGCCGATCGCGCCGTTGCCGAGGACGTACTGGACCTCCTGGGAGACGACCGTCGGCGATCCGTTGGTGTAGGGGACCGCGTGGGTCCAGTGGGCGATGAGCGACACCCCGAGCACGAGGAACCCGAGGATCGAGCTCATGATCACCAGGGTCTGGCGGGCGTGGCGAGCGGTGGGCTCGCGGAACGCGCCCACCCCGTTGGAGATGGCCTCGAGGCCGGTCAGCGAGGAGCCCCCGTTGGCGAACGACTTGAGGATGATGATGAACGACGCGCCGTAGAGCAGACCGGAGCCGGACGTCCCGATCGGTACGGTGTCCGCGTGCTGGACCGAGTGGACGTGGAGGTTTCCGAACGCCTTCTCGATGTAACCGACCACGATGACGAATCCGAGACTCGCCACGAAGAAGTACGTCGGGAAGGCGAAGAACTTCCCGGCCTCGCGGAGCCCCCGAAGGTTGCCGTAGAGAAGAAGCAGCACGACCGCGATGGTGATCTCGATCTGATAGTGGGTGAGCCACGGAAAGGCGCTGCTGAGCGCGTTGGTTCCCGCCGCGGTCTGCACCGCCACGGTCACCGTGTAGTCGATGAGGAGCGCGACGGCGGCGACCTGGGCCACTCTCGGGCCGAAGTTGTCGCGGGCGACGACGTAGGAGCCGCCGGCCTTCGTGTAGTACTTGATGACGTCGAGGTAGGAGAGGGTGACGAAGAAGAGGACGCCGAGGATCGCGACGGTCACCGGCACCACCAGCACGAAGCCGGCGAGCCCCACGGCAGGTACCAAGATGGTGAGCATCTCCTCGGTGCCGTAGGCCGAGGACGAGATGCAGTCGGGGGAGAGGACGCCGAGGGCCGAGGGACGACCCAGCCGCTCGCCGCTCAACTGCTCGTTGACGAGGGGCGGTCCGAGCAGCCGGTTCTTCAGCCGGTAGCGGAGCGTCTCGGGGAGGTCGACCTTGGCCGCCGCGACCGCCGGGGCGAGGCGGCGACTGCTCGGAGCCGACGCGGGCCGAACGACCGCTCCCACGTCCCCCTGGTCGGCCGGTCCGGCATCCTTGGGCTCCGACGCCCGGGTCACCGGAGGATCCACCCGGCCAGTAAACCACGGGCGCCGACGACGCCCTCACGACCAGGGGCGGTGAGTTGTGAACCGACCGGGATGCGTGTTGCATGGATCGTGTGCACATCATCATCGTGGGCTGTGGTCGGGTCGGGTCCGGCCTCGGGATCGGTCTGACCGGCCAGGGGCACTCGGTCACCATCATCGACCGCAACCCGAAGGCATTCCGGCGGCTCCCGGACGACTGGCCGGGGACCACCCTGGTCGGTTCGGGCTTCGACCGCGACGCGCTCGATCGCGCGCTCGCCACCGAGGCGGGAGCCCTCGCGGCAGTGACCAGCGGCGACAACTCGAACATCCTCACCGCCCGCATCGCACGCGAGACCTACGAGATCCCAAACGTCGTGGCGCGGATCTACGACCCGCGCCGTGCCCAGATCTACCTTCGCCTCGGCATTCCCACGGTCGCCACCGTCGCGTGGACCATCGACCAGGTGCGGCGTCGGCTGGTGCCGGGCGAGGCCGAGGCCGAGTGGTCCGACCCGACCGGCGGCCTCTCCCTCGTCACCCACGGGTTGCCCGACCGGTGGGCCGGCAAGCGCCTCGGCGACCTGTCGGTGCCGGGCGAGGTCACCCTGGTCGCGGTGGTCCGGGCGGGTGTGGCCCGCCTCGACGTCGCCGACCTGGTCGGCCAGGACGGGGACGTGCTCCATCTCCTCGTCACCCGCGACGCACTCGACCGGTTGCGCACTCGCCTCGCAGGGATGGCCCCGACGACCGACGGCGGACCGGGGAGCAGAACCGGTCGTGGTCCGGGCGGGGACGGTGCAGGGCGCGACGGCCCGAACGGTGAGGGCTCGAGGCCCGACGGCGCCGTCGCGGGAGGCCGGGCATGAGGGTCGCGATCGCCGGAGCCGGCAGCGTCGGCACCGCCATCGCGTCGGACCTCCATGCGGGCGGGCACGAGGTGCTGGTCATCGAGCAGGACCCCGACCTGGTGGCGCGCATCCGCGACGACCTGGACGTCACCTGGGTGGTCGCGGACGCCTGTGAGGTCTCCTCCCTCGACGCGGCCGGCATGGCGACGGTGGACGTGGTGGTGGCGGCGACCGGCGACGACGAGGACAACCTGGTCGTCTCGCTCCTCGCCAAACAGGAGTTCGCGGTCCCCCGGGTGATCGCCCGGGTCAACCATCCGAAGAACCAGTGGCTGTTCACCGAGACGTGGGGGGTGGACGTCTCGGTCTCCACTCCCCAACTGCTCACCGCGCTGGTCGAGGAAGCGGTGTCGGTCGGAAGCCTGGTCCGTCTGCTCCGCTTCGAGGGCGGCAACGCCCATCTCGTCGAGGTCACCCTGGCCGAGGACTCGCCGGCGGCCGGCGTGACCATCGCCGACCTCGGGGTCCCCCGCGATGCCACCGTCGTCGCGGTGGTACGCGGCGACCGGTTGATCGTCCCGCGCGGCGATACCCGCTTGAGCGTCGGGGACGAGGTGCTCGCGCTCGTCACCTCCGACGCCGAGGACGTCGTGCAACAACTGCTCGTCGGGCGCTGAGCGCGATGGAGGCCGCCTTCTTCGATCTCGACAAGACGGTCATCGCCAAGGCGTCGATCGCCGCGTTCGGACGGCCCTTCTACCGGGGGGACTCGTGAACCGCCGGCTCATCCTGCGCTCGTTGGTCTCCCAGATCATCTACCTCCACCTCGGTGCGAGCGAGCAGAAGCTCGCCCGGGTCCGCGAGTCGATGCTGACCCTCACCAAGGGGTGGGACCGCGAGCAGATCCGCGAGATCGTCCGCGAGGCGCTCGAGGACACGGTCGAGCCGATCATCTACGCCGAAGCGCTCGACCTGATCGAGGCGCATCGCGCGGCCGGCCACAAGGTGTACCTGGTCTCCGCGTCACCCGAGGAGATCGTCGAGCCGCTCGCGCAGCACCTCGCCGTCGACGGGTGCATCGCCACTCGCGCGGTGGTCGACGAGGACGGGCGCTACGCGGGCGAGACGGAGTTCTACGCGTACGGTCCCTTCAAGGCGGAGGCGATGCGCCGGATCGCGGACGAGGAGGGGATCGACCTCGAGCAGTCGTCCGCCTACTCGGACTCCTACACCGACCTCCCGATGCTCGAAGCCGTCGGACGGCCGGTCGCGGTCAATCCCGACCGGGTGCTCGCCAAGGTGGCTCGCGAGCGCGAGTGGGAGGTCATGCAATTCACCAAGCCGGTCCGCCTGCGCGACCGCGTCCCGGTGCCCAGCTTGCAGATGACCGCGGCAGCCGGCGTCGGCGCGGCCGCGTCGATCGGAGCGCTGGTGCTGTGGCGGATGACGCGACGCGCCCACACGTGTAGGGCGCGGCGCAGATCACGCGTTCCCGGCGGCTCGACCGCCGCCGGGTCTCAGGTCGGGTTGCTCAGATGCTCAAGCGGAGCGGAGACGCTTGGCGGCGACGAAACCCAGGGCGACGACGATGGCGAGGATGAGGAGCTTCTTCATGGAACCCGATCGTACCGGGTCCTCCGCGCAGCTGCTCTGGCCGCCGCCGGCGAGCTCGGGTTCAGACGGTGAGGAGGTCGCGGGCCCCGGTGTCCGAGGAGGGGTGCCGGAGCTTCGACATGGCCCGGGCCTCGATCTGGCGGATCCGCTCACGGGTCAGGTTGAAGTGCTCGCCGACCTCTTCGAGGGTCCGCGGCTCGCCGCGGTCGAGGCCGAAGCGCAGGCGGAGGATCTCGCGCTCACGCTCGTCGAGCGGGGAGAGGAGACGCCCGATCTCCTCGGGCAGGAGGGAGACGGCTGCGACCTCGAAGGGCGATTCGGCGGAACGGTCCTCGACCACGTCGCCGAGCTCGGCGTCGCCGTCCTCGCGGAGGGGCTCGGACAACGAGAGCGGCTCGGCCCGGAACCGCAAGGCCTCGACGAGCTTGTCCTCGGGCATCTCGACCTCGGCCCCGAGCTCCGCGAGGGTCGCCGGTCGCCCGTACTTGAGCTCGAGCCGCGCCTGCGCCTTCTGCACCCGGGCGAGGGTGTCGCCCGCGTGCACCGGGAGTCGGATGGTCCGGCCGGTGTTGGCGATCCCACGGGTGATGGCCTGCCGGATCCACCAGGTGGCATAGGTGGAGAACTTGAAGCCCTTGCGCCAGTCGAACTTCTCGACCGCGTGCATGAGGCCGAGGTTGCCCTCCTGGATGAGGTCGAGGAGCGGGAGCCCGGACGCCTGGTACTTCTTGGCGATCGAGACCACCAGGCGGAGGTTGGACTGCACGAAGGTCTGCTGGGCCGCCTCCCCCTGCAGAGCGGTGCGGCGAAACTCGCGCCGCTTGGCGGGGGTCAGTCCCTTCGGAGCCGAGGTGAGCTGGGCATCGGCTTCACGGCCGGCCTCGATGGCCTGTGCGAGACGGACCTCGTCGTCCTTCGTGAGCAGCGGGTACTGGCCGATGTCGGTCAGATACAGCCGGACCAGGTCTTCGTCGTCTCGCTCGAGCCGCTCCTTTGCCAACTTCACCGGGTCCTTCGTCTTCCCCAAGGCCTGGGGGCCGGCCTGCCCGATCGTGGGACCTCGCAGAGGAAGGGCCCCTCGATCCGGTCTGGCGCTCACGGGCGCAGCGATTGCTGCTTTCGAAGTCTACCGGACGCGTCAAGACCTTCGGACGCAAAGGCCCCTTCCTGCCAGCAGGAATGTCGGATCCGGACGAAGTTCGGCCGGATCGCTCACTCGAGGGGCACCGAGTCGGGGAAGGCAACGAGCCCCTGCCTGCCGCCGGCGGCCACGACCGCCGACTCGAGGTGCTGCTGGAACCGGTAGACGGCCTCGACGTCGTGCGGCCGGGTGACCAGGCGCTGGACCAGGCGCTCGCCGTCGTGCCAGTCGTCCATCTCGTCGTGGAGGACCAGACGGAGGGCGCGCGTGACCGGACCGTCGGTGATCGGGCTGGCGATCCGCAGGTGCCGGACGTAGCTCGTGACCAGCCGAGGCAGGATCACCCGGTAGAGCGCGGCGAGACGCTGCAGCGCGCCGGGCGGACCCTCGGCTCCGGGGAGTCCCTCGCCCTCGAGCGCGGCGAAGACGGCCTGGGTCGGACGGGACGGGACGCTCAACCGCTCGGTGTCGACCCCGGCGAGCACCGGCAGGCGCTCCGCCCAGAGCTCGGCATGCCAAGCGTGGCGCATGCTCTGCCCGTCGACTTGGACCTGTACCGCGGGGATCGGCATGTCGACCACCCACGAACCGAGGGTCGCGGTAGAGGGTGCTCTCGATCCACCGGTACTCCCCGACGAGGGCGGCCGTCACCCCGAGGGTGAGGACGGGACCGTCCGCGCCTCGCACCGTCCGCGCCCGCACGCTCGGCCGCGCCGACCCTCGGGCCGGGAGAGTCGTGCGTCGCGGGGCCCGAGGTGTCCGGATCAGACAACCGCGGTGGCCTCCCCGCCGGGTCCACCACCGGGACCCCGGCCCTCGCGCGGATGTGCACCGGTGCGGTAGCGGTTGGTGATGGGCATGCGGCGGTCACGCCCGAAGGCCTTCGTCGAGATGCGCACTCCCGGCGGCATCTGGCGGCGCTTGTACTCGGCGCGGTCCACGAGCTCGATCACCGCGTGCGACCACCGCGGGATCGTAGCCCTCGGCGATCAGATCGTCGGCGGACCGATCGCCCTCGACGTACCCGGCGATCACCGGGTCGAGGACCGGATAGGGCGGGAGGGACTCCTCGTCGCGCTGGTCGGGCCGGAGCTCGGCCGAAGGCGCCTTGGTGAGCACCGGCTCGGGCACGAGGTCGAAGCCGGCCACCTTGTTCCGGTGGAGACAGAGCTCGTAGACGAGCGTCTTCGGGACGTCCTTGATCACCGCGAACCCGCCCGCGGAGTCGCCGTAGAGGGTCGAGTACCCGGTCGCCATCTCGCTCTTGTTGCCGGTGGTGAGCACGATCCAGCCCCTTCGCGTTGGAGAGCGCCATGAGCAGCACCCCGCGCAGCCGCGACTGGAGGTTCTCGTCGGTCGACCCGGTCGGCTCGCGCGCCGAGGACCGAGAGCGAGAGTCGCCGCGAACGCCCGGTGCGCCTCTTCGATCCCGAGGTTCGAGACACTCGATGCCGAGATTGCGCACCGAGCGCGACCGCGTCGGTGATCGAGCCGCTGCTCGAGTAGCGGGAGGGCATGGTCACCCCGTGGACGTGGTCGGAACCGAGCGCGTCCACCGCGATGGTCGCGACCAACGAGGAGTCGATGCCTCCGGAGAGCCCGATCACCGCGCCGGCGAACCCGTTCTTCACCACGTAGTCCCGCGGTCCCGAGCACCAGCGCCTCGTACGACCTCCTCCTCGGCTCCGAGCACGGGCGCGAGCGACGGTCCGACCGGGGGCGATCCCTCCGATCGGGAGACCCCGCTCACCGTGACCTCTTCCGCGTAGGTCTCCCGCCGGGGCCGCGACGAGCCCGGGCGGCCGGGGTGGCTCGACGTCGACGAGCAGCACCTCCTCCTCGAACTGGCCGGCCGAGCCCAGCAGCTCGCCGTCGGCACCCATCACGAAGCGACGCCCCGTCGAAGACCAATTCGTCCTGGCCGCCGACCTGGTTCACGTAGACGACGGAGCACGCCGTTTCCGCCACCCGCTCGGGCGAGGACCGCGAGACGCTCCTCGCGGCGGCCCCGCGAGTACGGGCGACGCGTTGAGGTTGACCAGCAGGCGGGCGCCGGCCGCTGGCCTGGTCGAGCATCGGACCGTTCGCGAACCACAGGTCCTCGCAGACCGACACGCCGACCGGCACGCCGGCCACGACGAAGGAGCACAGGCTGCCTCCCGGCCCGGGACGAACCAGCGCTGCTCGTCGAAGACACCGTAATTAGGGAGTATCCGCTTGTGCGTAGCGACCGAGCATCCGTCCACCTGCGCAGAGCGCGGCTGCGTTGACCAGCCGGCCGATGGCGTCTCGGTCGACGTAGCCGACGACCGCGGTGCAGGAGCCGGGTCGAGGTCGCCACCTCCTCGAGCGTCGCCACGTTGTCGACGATGAACGAGGGCACGTCCGAGCAGGTCCTCGGGCGGGTACCCGGTGACCGTGAGCTCGGGGAAGACCGCGAGATCGGCACCGGCCCGTTCCGCCTCGTCGAGGGCGGCCAGGATGCCGGTCCGACGTTCCCCGAAAGGTCGCCCACCACCGTGTTCACCTGGCACGCGGCCACCCGGATGCGGTCCACCGGTCGTCAGCCTACCGGCGCCGTCATCAGGGATTATCTCGGCGAACCGGGTCGAAGGGCGAGGAACGCAACCGGTCGGGCGAGTTCATCGGGCATTCACAGGGACGAAACGGCGACGACATCGCAGCCTGGGAGAGTGGTGCGTCGACGCGGTGCCGCCGTCGTCGCCTCGGAGCGCCGGTGGTAGTTTCGCCCGACGCCGGGGTCGACCGGTCGGGCGAGGGGCACCGGGGACCGAACTCCCCCACACGAACCGGTCGGGCACCGCGACGGAGGAGAGACTTGCCGTACCAAGCCGAGTACATCTGGATCGACGGGACCGAGCCGTCACCGCTCCTGCGGAGCAAGACCAAAGATCGTCCCGGACGGAGAGGAGCCCGGCGTCTGGGGCTTCGACGGCTCGAGCACCAACCAGGCGCTCGGCCACGACTCCGACTGCGTCCTCTTGCCGGTCTTCGAGCTGCCCCGACCCGCTGAGAGGACCGGCCGACCGGCTGGTGATGTGCGAGGTCCTGCTCACCGACTTCACCCCGCACCCCACCAACACCCGCTCGAAGCTGCGCGAGGTGGTCGAGCAGTACGAATCCTTCGAACCCCTGTTCGGGATCGAACAGGAGTACACCTTCTTCAAGGACGGCCGTCCGCTCGGCTGGCCGGCGGTCGGGCTACCCGGCGCCCCAGGGCCCCTACTACTGCGGCGTCGGCGGCGACAAGATGCCCGGGCGCGAGATCGTCGAGCTCCACACCGCGGCCTGCATCGACGCGGGCCTCTCGATCGAGGGCACCAACGCCGAGGTGATGATGGGGCAGTGGGAGTTCCAGATCGGGGTGCTCCCTCCGATCGAGCTCTCCGACCAGCTCTGGGTGGCGCGGTGGCTGCTCTTCCGGATCGCCGAGGACTTCGACGTCTGGGCGACGCTCGAGCCGAAGCCGATCCTCGGCGACTGGAACGGCGCGGGGGCCCACACCAACTTCTCGACCAAGGCGATGCGCGAGGAGGGAGGTCTGGGAGGTGATCGTCGCCGCGTGCGAGGCACTCGGGAAGAAGGTCGACGAGCACATCGCGGTCTACGGAGTGGGGATCGAGACCCGGCTCACCGGCGCGCACGAGACCGCCCACTTCACCAAGTTCACCTACGGGACCTCCGACCGGGGCGCGTCGATCCGCATCCCCTGGGGCACCGCCAAGAACAAGCACGGGTGGATCGAGGACCGGCGGCCCAACGCCAACATGGACCCCTACCAGGTGACCGCCATCATGGTCGACACCGTCTGCAGCGACGCGCCGGTCGCGGTGACGGGCTGAGCGCGCCGGGCAGGCCACCGGACCGTTCCTCGCCGGGCGAGCCGGTCGGTTCGACCGGACCCCGCACCGGCCCTGCGACAATGAGCGGATCGACCAGGTTCGACCGAGACCGCGATCCACTGGTCCCCGACGAGGTACCGGACGTGATCAGGAGCCAGGAGGAGTACGTCCTCCGGACGGTGGAAGAACGCGGCATCCGCTTCGTCCAGCTCTGGTTCACCGACGTCCTCGGGACGCCGAAGACCTTCTCGATCACCCCGGCCGAGCTCGAGAACGCGCTCGACGAAGGAATGACCTTCGACGGATCGGCGATCGACGGCTTCAGCCGGGTCCAGGAGAGCGACGTGCTCGCACGACCCGACGCGAGCACCTTCCAGCTCCTGCCCTGGCACGGCCACGGGCACACCCAGGGCGACGTGCCGGAGGCGGAGGTGGCCCGGGTGTTCTGCGACATCGTGGACCTCGACGGCTCCCCGTTCCAGGGCTGTCCACGCCACGTCCTGCGCCGCACCCTCCAGCGCGCCCGCGACCGGGGCTTCACCTTCTACGCGTCACCGGAGATCGAGTACTTCTACTTCGCCGACAGCGACCCGGGCCATCCTCCGGCCGACCCTCGACACCGGGTCGTACTTCGAGCTGACCGTCGCCGACCGTGCGAGCGACATCCGGCAGCGCACCGTGCTCACCCTCGAGGAGATGGGGATCCCGGTCGAGCACGCCCAGCACGAGGACGCACCGTCCCAGCACGAGATCGACCTGCGCTACACCGACGCCCTCACCATGGCGGACACGGTCATGACCGTGCGATTGGTGGTGAAGGAGATGGCGCGCCAGCAGGGTGTGTTCGCGAGCTTCATGCCGAAGCCGCTGGCCGGGGTGCAGGGTTCGGGCATGCACACCCACCTCTCGCTCTTCCGCGACGAGACCAACGCCTTCGTCGACACCGACCGGCCCGGAGGCCTCTCGGAGGTCGCCGAGGGGTTCATCGCCGGACTCCTCCGACACGCCGGGGAGATCACCGCGGTGACCAACCAGTGGGTCAACTCCTACAAGCGGCTGGTGTCGGGGTACGAGGCCCCGATCCACGTCTCGTGGGCCCGCAACAACCGGTCGGCGCTGGTGAGAGTGCCGGTGGTCAAGCCCGGCAAGCTCGAGTCGACCCGCGTCGAGTTCCGCGTCGCCCGACAGCGCCTGCAATCCCTACCTCGCCTTCGCGGTCATCCTGGCCGCCGGTCTCCAGGGGATCGAGCAGGGCTACGAGCTCCCGCCGGAGACCGACGCCAACCTGTTCGACCTCGCTCCGGACGAGCTCGCCGCCAAGGGCATCCTCCACCTTCCGGGGACCCTGCACGAGGCGCTCGTGCTGATGGAGACCTCCGAGCTGCGTCGCGGCCACCCTCGGCGACCACGTCTTCGAGTGGTTCCTGCGCGAACAAGCGCGCCGAGTGGGACCTCTACCGCGCCCACGTGACCCAGTTCGAGCTCGACCGCTACCTGCCGCTGCTGTAATTGGGCGCATCGGTCGACACGGGCATCGAATCCGGCCTCGCCACAGAGCGGAAAGGGGGAAGAACACGGTGGAACCGTTGCTGTGCTATCCCCCACACCCGCCGTCCTCGATCGTCGGAGTGCTCGATCGGGCCGGTTACCCGTTCCAGGGCATCGACACGCCCGAGGCGGCCGACGACGCCGAGCCCGAGGGCGGGTGGTCGGGTGCGGTGATCTGCAGCGGCGCCGACCCGATCAGCGCGTTCCTGCTCTGCCGGCACCTGCGCAAGCGCGACGTCCCGCTCGCGCCGGTGCTCGTCGTCGTCCCGCCCGAACAGCTCGGTGAGCTCGAGCTGCGGGAGGACCTCTTCGACGACCTCTGCCTCGAACCGGTCAACGCGGAGGAGCTCACCGCTCGGCTCGCACATCTGTTCTGGCGGACCGGAAAGGGCCTCCGCCCCGACCTGATCGAGCACGGATCGCTCGTGCTGAACCTCGAGACCTACCAGGCCGCGGTGGCCGGCAAGGTGCTCGACCTCACCTACATGGAGTACGAGCTCCTCCGGTTCCTCGCCGCCGCGTCCGGGAAAGGTGTTCACCCGCGAGACGCTGCTCAGCAGGGTCTGGGGCTACGAGTACTACGGCGGCGCACGCACCGTCGACGTCCACGTACGGCGTCTGCGCGCCAAGCTCGGCGAGGAGCACGCACACCTCATCCAGACGGTCCGGTCGGTCGGGTACCGCTTCGGTCAGACCAGTTGGTCGCCCTGAGCGGCGCCCGGCGAGGCGGGCTGAGGCGCAGCGCGGGTCGCACTCAGAGCTGCTCGCGATAGGCCCAGATCTCGACCTCGACCCGCGCCCCGACGGCAGCCCGGCCACGGCCACCATCGAGCGGGCCGGACGGTGGTCGCCGAAGAAGGCGACGTATGCCTCGTTGACCGCGGCGGCATCGCCCATGTCGGTGAGGAAGACGGTGGTCTTGACCACCTCCGCTCGGGTGGCCCCGTGGCCCCGCAAGAGACCCTCCGCGTTGGCGAGCGCCTGGGTGAGCTGGGCGGCGGTACCGCCCTCGACGAAGGCGGGTGCTTCGCCCGGCTCCGATCGCATCCCGAGCTGGCCGGAGCAGATCAGCCAGGGGCCCGCGGTCACGATCGGCGAGTAGGGACCCATGGCGGTGCTCATCACATGCTCCTGGTCGTGGTGGCTCGGGGCGGACTCGGACGACGTCAGCCTACGGAGAACCTCAGCTCCGGCCACCGCTCGCCCGGTCGGTCGGCCATGTCGGCGACAAGCCGTCCGCGAGCCATCGGGCAGTGGCGACCGCGGCGAACACCGCGTCGGATCCGTTGACCGGAACGTCCCCTTTCTGATCGATGGTCATCTCGATCCGGGGCATCGCCCGCGCCTGGAGGATGCCGAACGACCGGACGGTCAGGTCGTGGACCACCCCTTCCTCGTCGACCGCGATCCCCTCGGAGCGTACGAGCCCGAGCGCCTGATGGGCGGCGCCGATGCAGTACGAGCGCAACACGACGTCGTCGAGGCTCGGACCCGCGTCCACCACGATCCCGACCGAGCCGTCTGTACGGCACGTCGCGACCGCCCGCCCGCCCGAGGGTCCGGTCACCTCGACCGGAACGTCGGTCAGTGCGCCGCCGCCGGACTCCGCGCCGAGGCGCGACGCGATCGCCAGGGCGGCGGCCTCTGCC
This sequence comes from uncultured Acidimicrobiaceae bacterium, assembly GCA_963784155.1. Classification (GTDB taxonomy): domain Bacteria; phylum Actinomycetota; class Acidimicrobiia; order Acidimicrobiales; family RAAP-2; genus Bog-756. The sequence goes on along the minus strand of CAWAQF010000005.1, from coordinate 525,064 downwards.
CAGACCGCGGCGCGGAGGTCCAGGGAGAGCGGCGGTCCGTCGAGAGGGACCTGCTCGAGGACGATTCCCGGCGCGACGAGCGCGACCCGGTCGGCGACCGCCTCCCATTCGACCGCATCGAATCCCTCGGGCGGCGCCCCGACTCGGAGGAGACCCGAGCCGTCGGATCGCACCCCTCCCGATACGGGCGGGCGCTTCGGACCGAGACGCACGACGTCCTCCCTCGACCAGAGGACCCGCACCGCTTCCCCGCGTTCGCCGGCCAGTCTCGAGGCGTCGGCCTCGACCGGCGACTGGCGCTTCCCGCCGAAGGCCCCGCCGTTCGCGCACGCCGACGCGGGCTCGCCGCCGGGCAGGCACCACGAGGCGTCCGGCTCGAGGTAGGCCGGTTCGACAAAGGTCGTGCGCAGGGTGAGTGCCCACCGCCCGGGCGGCACCTCGATCGGATGGGCGAGGGCGGCGGTGCTGCTGCGGCCCTGCACCCGGGCGGCCGCGCGCCGTGCCTCGGCAGGCGACGTGCCGAACGCGTACCCCCCTTCCGAAGCGGGCACCGCCACCGACGCGTCCGGAGGGGCAGTGTCGTCGGCGAACCCGGCGAGACCGAGCGCCGCGTCGGACCCGACCTTCTGGGGAGCGCCGCCTTCGAGGGAGGCCCGCTTCCCTGCCGCCTCGAGGTCTCGCGCCCCGCGCCCGCCGAACGCGTCCGCATCCGTTCCCTCGCCTCCGGAGACCATGCGAGCGGCCTCGACCACGGTCTGCCAACCGGTGCAGCGGCAGAGGTGCGCGAGCAGTGCGCGCTCGACGCGTTCGTCGCCGCTCGAGGAACCCGCCGCGAGCCGCATCACGATGCCCGGGGTGCAGAAGCCGCACTGGCTGCCGCCGGTCGCGACCAGGGCATCGGCCCACGCGGTACGGACCTCGTCGGGGAGTCCTTCGAGGGTGGTCACCTCGCGGCCGCCGACCCTCCGAAGGGGTGTCACGCAGGCGACCCGGGGTACGCCGTCGACCCACACCGTGCAGCAGCCGCACTGCCCCTGGGGGCTGCACCCGTCCTTCACCGAACGGAGCCCGAGCCGCTCGCGGAGCAGGTCGAGCAGGGTCGAGCCGTCGTCGGGCGCCCCGACGTCCGCGCCGTTGACGCGGAGGCAGATCAGCGGATCAGCTGAAGGAGGAACCGCAACCGCAGGTCCGGGTCGCGTTGGGGTTGGTCACGTGGAAGCCCGCCTCCTGCAGCCCGTCGTTGTAGTCGAGGATCGAGCCCTTGAGCAGGTCGGCGCTCGTCGGGTCCACGACGACCTTCACGGTCCCGAATTCCCGCACCACGTCGTCGTCCGCCACGTCCGAATCGAAGAACATCTCGTAGCTGAAGCCCGAGCACCCTCCGGGACGGACCGCGACCCGCAGCGCGAGATCCTCGGTGTCCTCCTGGGCGAGCAGCTCGGCGACCTTCGTGGCCGCGCCGTCGGTGAGCGTCACCGGGTTCGGCTTCTTCCCGATGCTGACGTTCTGCAGTGTGGTGCTCATCGAGCTTCCTCCCGTTGACCGGCTCGTCCTGCCGGCCTCGGCGGGCACACCCGCCGGCCGGCGTCGCCCCACAGCGTACCCGCGCACGCCGGCACCAATGCCGCCCGCCGGACAGCGGCCCAGGTCACGCGTCGGGGACGCCGGAACGACCTTCGGGCTGTCCGCGGAGAACGGCCGGTAGAATTCCGCAGGTGACCAGGGCTGACAGCGCAACCGCCGATCCCCCCACTCGAGGGGAGGATGCCGGATCGGACGCGGGCCTCACCGACGACACCGTCCGCGCCGCGTTGCACAGCGTCGTCGATCCCGAGCTCGGCGCGGACATCGTCGAGCTCGGCATGGTGACCGGGGTGTCCGTCGCCGACGGTGCGGTCGAGGTCGAGATCGCCCTCACCGTCGCGGGCTGCCCGCTGCGCACCCAGATCCGACAGGACGTGGAGTCCCGCGTCGGCTCCCTGCGGGGAGTCGAGTCGGTGTCGGTCCGGACCGGGGTGATGGACGCCGACCGGCGCAAGGAGGTCATGGCCAAGGCCCGCTTCCTCGCACGGGACGCCGCCCCCGCGACCGACATCCCCGACACTGCCCGGGTGCTCGCCGTCGCGTCGGGGAAAGGAGGCGTCGGCAAGAGCTCGGTGACCGTGAACCTGGCCGTGGCGATGGCGCGCCGCGGCCTCACGGTCGGCATTCTCGACGCCGACATCTGGGGCTTCTCGGTGCCGCGGTTGCTCGGCATGGAGGGCGACATCGAGGCGCGCGACAAGAAGATGGTCCCGCTCGAGCGGCGAGTCGGCGACGGGGTCCTCCGAGTGCTCTCGATGGGTTTCCTCGCCGACGAGGAGAACGCGATCATGTGGCGCGGACTGATCCTCAATCGCGCCGTCCAGCAGTTCGTGGAGGACGTCCACTGGGGCGACCTCTCCTACCTCCTCGTCGACATGCCTCCGGGGACGGGTGACATCCAGATGGGCCTCGCCCGGATGTTGCCGCGAACCGAGGTGGTGGTCGTCACCACCCCGCCGGTCGCCGCCCAGAAGGTCGCCGCCCGCACGGCGGACATGGCGCGAAAGGGCTACCTGCGGGTGGCGGGCGTGATCGAGAACATGAGCGACTTCACCTGCGAACACGGCGAGACGTATGCGCTGTTCGGCTCCGGCGGCGGTGACCGCCTTGCCGCGGACATCGGCGTGCCGTTGATCGGGCGGATCCCGCTCCATCCCTCGGTGGCCGCCGGCGGCGACGCGGGGTCGCCCGTCGCCCTCGACGAGAGTGGACCGCTGCGGGAAGTCTTCGACCAGATCGCCGAGACGGTGATCACCTCGATCGCACCGGTCACGGCGATGGACGGCTGCAGCGCGAGGCTCCTCGATCGGGTCGAAGCGGCCGTCGAGGCCGGCGAAGGCTGAGCCGCACCGAGGCGGCGCGCCGGACCTCCGTTCAGACGATGCCGAGCTGCGGACCCCAGTTGGCGGGCGCCGCCTCGCCGAGATCCGGGTCGAGGGTCGCGCCCGACGCGTCGAGGTCGGCTCGGGCTTCCTCGTAGCCGGAATCCCCCGGGCGGAGGATCACCAGGTTCCCGTCCTCGAAGAGGACGATCGGGAGGACCGTCTCGACATGGGCGACCTCCCGCGCCCAGGCCATGACCTCGTCGGTCGAGGTGCAGCCGGCGATCGAGCGGAGATTGGCGACGGTCGGTGGCAGAAGGACGGTGTCGAGCGCGGCGTGCCGCTCGAGGGCCTCGTGCGGTCGCACCCAGACGGTCGCGATGGTCTCCCCCGCGTCGTGGCGGGCGGTCTGCCCGGTGGGCGCGACGGTGATGAAGAAGCGCGTGTCGTAGCGGCGGGGCGAGACCTCCGGGGTGATCCAGTGGCTCACGTAGTACATCTCGTCGGCCGCGAGCACGAGGCCCTCCTCGCGGCAGATGTCCGGGAGGGTCGTCCGCCCTTCGAGGAGCGCCCGGCGGTGCTCCTCGTACCTCGCCGCCACCGCGGGGTCGGAGGTGTCGAGCAGTTCGCCGGCGTGCTCGCCGCCCTCGTGGCGCCCGACGAGCACCCCCGACTCCTCGAAGCACTCGCGGAGGGCCGCCACCCAGAACGCGAGCCCACCCGAGTCGACACCGAGGAGAACGCTCGCCTCGTCGTCGCTCCGGCCGCGGCAGAGGTCGCCGGCCTCCGGCGACCGATCTTCCGGGTCGAGGGTTCCCCCGGGGAAGACGTAGGCGCCCGCGACGAACTCGGAGGAGAGGTTGCGGCGGAGCATGCACACCTCGACCGCCGGGCCGTCCTTCGCGTCGTCGGCATCCCGCACGAGCATGACCGTGGCGGCATCCCTCGGTGTCACGACCATCGGATCAGGCTACCGCCGGCCCCCTGCGGCGGCTCGGCCGCCGGGGCTCACTCCGGGCGGGCGGCCGAAGGGTGCGCTGCGGCCCGGGCGTCGACGAGCGCGCTGATCACCAGCTCGCGGAATGCGGCCGGGTCGGCGATCGGCCAGGCGTGCGGACCCTCGATCACCACGCCTTCGACGCCGGCGGCCCGGCGAAGGTCGTCGAAGGCCGAACGCGGGACCAGCCCGTCGCGGTCGGACCACGAGACCGACACCGGGATGCCCCGCTCGGCGATGGCACGAACCTCGGCCACGAGGTCGGCTCGGCGGATGAACTCCCCGGTACGGATCATCCCGAGGGGGTTGAGCGCCAGGTTGACGCCGAAGTCCTCGAGCAGGGTCGGCAGAAGACGGAACCGCCGCGGGGTCGAGAGCAGGTCACCGGTGAAGTGGCGGGTCCAGTCCCAGAAGGGGCGCTGCATCATGGTGCGCACCTCGTTCGGGAAGAGGGCCCACGTCGGGCTGCCCACCGCGTTCGCCAGCAGCAGGGCGGACGCTCGCCGCGGCTCGGCGTGCACGAACGCGGTCGCCACGCCGCCTCCGAACGAATGGCCCGCGACCAGTGCGACCTTCTCCTCACCGACCGCGTCGAGGAAACGCCCGACCCACCGGCCGTAGCCGGAGAAGCTTCGTTCGTCCGCGTCGAGCTCGGAGGTGCCGCCGAATCCCGGGAGGGAAGGCGCGTAGACACGGCAGCCCGCGTCGGCCATGGCACGGATCGCCTCGCGGTAGGAGTTGGGGCGGAGACCCCAGCCGTGGAGGAAGATCGCCGGCGGCCCCACCCCGACCACTGCGTAACGGACCCGGTGGCCGTCCACGTTGGCGGTACGCCACACGAGGAGGGTCCCGTCGGCGGGCGCGGGCGCAGACGGCGGCGCCGGCTGGGCGTGCTCCTGCGCCGGCTGGGCGTGCGCCCGAGGTTGCTCCTGCGGCTCGGCCAACATCGGCGCAAAGTGTAGGGTCCTCGCCCCTCCACAGGGTTCGATACGGCCGTGCGTGTCCGCCACGGTCCGTGTCCTGATCAACCCGCCCCGATCCCATCCGCCCTGGCAGACACGTTACGCTCACTCCACGAACGGACGAGGTTCGGGCCGAAAGCAGCCGGACCCGCACCAGTCGACGAAGCGGAGACGTCCCGAGCCATGGCCCAGGAACAGAAGAAGCCCTCGACCGGGGGGAACAAGCCGAGGCCGGCACCCGGCGGCGGGAACCAAAGCGCGAAGGACCGTTCCAAGGCGCAGAGCCGGCCGGTCTCTTCGAAGCCGCCGGCCTCGAGGACGGTGGCCGGCGACACCGGGAAGGGCGGGGGCGGGAAGGGCGGCAACACTCCTCGACCGGGTGCCCGGCCGGCCCAACAGGCTCCTCGCCGCCGGTTCAGCGGCACGATGATCGCATGGGCGTCGATCGGTTTGGTGGTCGTGATCGTCGCCGTCGTGGTGGCGGTCAGCCAGCTCGGCGGCAGCAGCACCACGAACACGAGCTACACGCCGGTGACCCCGGCTCCGGCTTCGGTGCTCAATGCCATCACCGGCATTCCCGCCTCGGTGTACGACACGGTCGGGACCGGTCCGTCGGGCGTGGTGCAAGCCCCGATCGTCATCCACGGGCACACCCCACTCACCCTCGACGGGAAGAGCCCGTCCATCCTCTTCTACGGTGCCGAGTACTGCCCGTACTGCGCGGCCGAGCGCTGGGCGCTCACCGCAGCCCTCGCCCGCTTCGGAACCTGGTCCGGACTTGAGCTCACCGCGTCGTCCCAGACCGACGTCTACGCGGGCACCCACACCCTGAGCTTCCGCAGCGCGTCACTCTCGAGCCCCTACATCAACTTCCACTCGGTCGAGCAGTACACCAACATCCCGACGAACAACTCGTCGAATCCGTACACGGTGCTCCAGAATCCGACCAAGGAAGAGGCGAAGGTCATCTCCACCTTCAACAGCCCGACGTACATCCCCGGTGTGACCGCCGGTCAGATCTCGTTCCCGTTCATCACCATCAACAACCTCGCCCTGATTTCGGGAGCGAGCTACAACCCGGGGATCCTCGCCGGCCAGACCTGGACCGATATCGCCAACGGGCTCTCCAACCCGAACAACCCGGCCACCCAGGCGATCGTCGGCACCGCCAACTACATCTCGGCCGCCATCTGCGCCAGCTCCAACGGAACTCCCTCCTCGGTGTGCAAGAGTTCGGGCGTGACGGCCGCCTCCAAGGCCCTCAAGCTGAGCTGACGGGAAAGGCGGGGTCAGAGCGCCGTGCCCACCTTGCGGTGGCAGCCGATCGTCACCACGCTGCTGTGTCTCTGCGGGCTCGGTGTCGCGACCTACCTGACGGTCACCCACTACGACACCCACCTGACCCTCGCGTGCCCGAAGACAACGACCTTCAACTGCGAGACGGTCACGACGAGCGCGCAATCGCACATCTTCGGGATACCCGTGGCAGTGCTCGGACTGGCCTATTTCGTCCCGATGCTGCTGCTCTGCCTCCCCGTCGCCTGGCGGTCGACCGACCGCCGCATCCACCTGGCCCGGCTCGTGCTCGCGTCCATCGGCGTCGGCATGATCATCTACCTGATCATCGCCGAGCTCTTCCTGATCAAGGCGATCTGCCTGTGGTGCACCTCGGTCCACCTCATCACGTTCATCATCTTCGTCATCGTGGTGACCGCCTCGCCCATCGTCCTCTCGTCGGACAACGGCGTCGTCCCTGCCTACGGGGTTGGGTCCGACCAGGGGGCCTAGCCTGGCGACGGCGGACCCTTCGATGACGGCTCCCGGCGACGACGAGGGTGGGTTGGAGAACGACGGGGGGTCGGGGCGCGCCGCTCCGAGCGGTCCGGGAGGTCCGGCTGAGCCCGCACCCCTTCAACGGCCGACCGCTCGCACCGCTCGATTCGCCTGGGGTGCGGTATCCGTGATTCTCGTCGGCGTCGTCGCGCTCATCGTGTACGCGCTGGCCCGCGGCACGACTCCACAGGACGTCTCACGCGCACCGACCACTTCGAGCGACGTGCTCGCCGCGCTGTCCTCGGTCCCGACGACCGTCGACGACGCGGTCGGCGCCGGCAGTGCGGTGACACCGCTCACCCCACCCGTGCTGCTGAGCGGCCAGCCCCCTCTCGGGTCCGCTCGCAAGCCCGAGGTCCTCTTCGTCGGCGCGGAGTACTGCCCCTTCTGCGCCGCCGAGCGGTGGCCGCTCATCCTCGCCCTTTCCCGCTTCGGGCGGTTCACCGTGCTCCACAACGTGCAATCCGCGTCCAACGACGCTTTCTCCGGCATCCAGAGCTTCAGCTTCGTCCGATCCTCGTACTCGAGCCGTTATGTGACCTTCACCGGTGTCGAGCTCTACTCGAACACGGTCGACGCGGAGGGCGGGTACGCCAAGATCGCGTCGCTCACCGCGGGCCAAGCAGCGCTGCTGGCACGCGAAGGGCCGAGGTCGGGGGCACTCCGGTCGTCTGCGATGCCCTTCGTCGACATCGGCAACCGGATGGTCACCTCCACCTCGGGCTTCAGCCCCGGAGTCCTGGCGGGACAATCACAGTCGGCGATCGTCGCCGCACTCGACCAGCCGGGCAAACCGATCGCCGAGGGAGTGGTGGCATCCGCCAACGCGCTCACCGCGGGGATCTGCCAAGCGACGGGCGGGCGGCCCTCCGAGGTCTGCTCGAGCAGAGGCGTGCGCGCCGCCGGCGCCGCGCTCGGTCTCCGCTGAATTCGGGCTTCGGCCGGCGGTCGCTGTCAGCCAGCGCTGCGGTCAGCCGGCGCTGCGGTCAGCCGGCGCTGCGGTCAGCCGGCGCGGCGCTCGGCAAGCTGCTTGCGCTCGACCTCGTTCAGGCCGCCCCAGATGCCGTGGGGCTCGTGGATGCGAATCGCATAGTCGAGGCATTCGGCGCGCACCGCGCAGGAGCGACAGATCGCCTTCGCCCGGTCCTCGCGCTGGATCTTCTCTTCCTTGCGCTCAGCGTGCGCCGGGGGGAAGAAGACCTCCGACTGCGGCCCCCGACACGACGCCCTGAGTTGCCATGCTTCAGCATGCTCCACTGCCCGCATCCCCCTTCGACCATCCTCCCGAAAGGGGAAGGTACTCGCACTGGTCATGCGAAACAAGGGGTCTGACCTGGGATTCCGAGTGATACAAACACCTCGGACCACGACGGGGGTGCAACCCCCGTGGCAGGGTGGGTGGCAGGGTGGTGAGTCGAACCGCTCCACGTGGGTCCGCCGGAGGCGGACACTACGCTCGGCGAGGTCATGGACGTAGGAGCCTTCTGCCGCCAGAGCCGGGTGCTCATCGTGGCCGGCAAGGGTGGGGTCGGCAAGACGACGATGACCGCGGCGCTCGCGCACATGGCTGCGGGCGCAGGTCTCTCGGTCCTCGTGATCGAGCTCGAAGGCCGGCCGGGCGTCGCCTCCGCCTTCGGGGTGCGGGACCCGCTCGGCTATGCCGGTTCGGTGCTCCGGGCAGCGGGCGCGTCGACCTCCGCGGAGGAGCCCGAGGGACGGACCGTTCCTCGCGGGACGGTGCACGCCCGTCTCATCACTCCCGACGACGCACTCATCGAATACCTGGCCGACCACGGTCTCCGGCGGGTGTCGCGGCGCCTCATGTCGAGTGGGATCGTCGACCTGGTGGCGGGAGCGATCCCGGGCATCCGGGACATCCTGGTCCTCGGGAAGGTCAAGCAGCTCGAGCGGAACCGGGTCGCCGACCTGGTCCTCGTGGATGCCCCCGCCACCGGGCACACCATGACCTTCCTCTCCTCCGCGGGCGGATTGCTCGACGCGGCACGGGGTGGACCGATCCGGACCCAGGCGGCGGACGTCGTCGAGCTGCTGTCGGACCCCGACCGTTGCCAAGTCGCCCTGGTGACTCTTCCCGAGGAGATGCCGGTCAACGAGGCGGTCGACGCCGCCTACCAACTCGAAGACAAGCTCGGCATCGCCCTCGGTCCGGTGATCGTGAATGCGTGCTACCCCGTCGAGTCGGGCTTCGACATGCCAGCTCCGGATACTGCCCGCGCCGCGGGGATCGACCTCGACCCCGAGCTCCTCGCCGGCCTCGAGGCTGCGCGCCGGTTCCGCACTCGGCGCCAGGAGCTTCAACAAGCCGAGCTCGGGCGCCTCGCGCACGAGCTCCCTCTCCCCCAGCTCCGGGTGCCGTTCCTCTTCGCCGACTCGATCGGTCCGGACGAGCTCGACACCTTGAGCGCGGCGCTGGCCGCAGGCATCGCGTCACTGCCCGAGCCAGTTCCGGCGCAGCGATGACCCGACCTGCTTCGATCGACCGGGTGGTCCTCGAACGGTCCGTCGTGATCTGTTGCGGATCGGGCGGCGTCGGGAAGACCACCACTGCGGCGGCACTCGCCTTGCAGGCCGCGCGGCTCGGTCGGCACGCGTGTGTGGTCACCATCGACCCGGCGCGCCGCCTCGCCAACTCACTCGGTCTCGACGAGCTCTCCAACCATCCGACACGCATCGACGGAGACTGGCCGGGCACCCTCTCCGCACTGATGCTCGACGCGAAGGGGACATTCGACGACCTGGTCCAGCGGTACTCGGAGAGCGACGGAGCAGGCCGAGGACATCAAGGTCAACCGCATCTATCGCAACCTGACCGGCTCGTTGTCGGGCACCCAGGAGTACATGGCGATGGAGAAGCTCCACGAGCTGGTCGAAGAGGGTGGCTTCGACGTGGTGGTCGTCGACACGCCACCCTCCCGCAACGCGTTGGACTTCCTCGACGCGCCGCGTCGGTTGACCCGCTTCCTCGAAAACCGGGTGTTCCAGGCGCTGATGAAGCCCACCCGGGCGGGACTGAAGGTGATGGGCGTCGCCGCCAACGCGCTGCTGCGCACGATCTCGAAGGTGGCGGGGGCGGACATCGTGCGCGACGCGGTTGCCTTCTTCCAGGCGTTCGAGGGGATGGAGGAGGGATTTCGGATCAGGGCGAGCCGGGTGCGCGAGCTGCTCGGACAAGAGGGAACCGCTTTCGTGCTCGTCGCCTCTCCCCGGCAGGACTCGGTCGACGAGGCGGTCCACTTCGCGGACAAGCTGACCGAGTCCTCGCTGTCGGTCACCGCGCTCATCGTCAACCGGGTGCAGCCACGTTTCGCCGACGATGCGCAGCTCGCGCAGGTGTCGCACCTGGTGGGGACCGCGTCGGGCCGCCCGATCGACGATCTGGTCGAGAACCTCGCCGGGTACACGGCGGCTTCGGACCGTGAAGAGAAGGTCTACGCCGACCTCGTGGCCAAGGTCGCGCCGGCCCCCGTCTACCGGATCCCTCTCCTCAACTCGGACGTGCACGACCTCGCTGGCCTCGACTCCATCGCGGACCTGCTCTTCGACGCAATGGGGTGATCGTCCGGACCCTTTGGCGCCGTGGGCGACGGGCGGGGTCGACCTGAGGAGGAGCGGCCCTGGTGTGGACCAATCGAGGCCCTCGCGGGCGGCGCTAATCTTTCGGCCGTGCCGTCCATCCTCGTCGCCAGCGATGCCCCGTCGGTGCGCGCCGGAGGTGGTGGCGGTCGCCGGCACTCCGGACCTGACCATTCGCGAGGCACGCTCGGGGCCCGAGGTCATGCGCGAGGTCGCGAACTCCTTGCCCGATCTGGTCGTGGTCGACCTGCAGATGGGCAACATGGGCGGGATGGCGGTCTGCCTCGAGCTCCGACTCGAAGAGTCCTACGGCAACCTCGACCACGTTCCGGTGCTGATGCTGCTCGACCGGCGGCCGGACGTCTTCATCGCTCGTCGATCGGGCGCCGAAGGCTGGGTGGTCAAACCGCTCGATCCGATCAGGCTGCGACGAGCGATCGCGGCGTTGCTGGACGGGGGCACGTACTACGACGAGTCCTACCAGCCCCTGTCGGTCGTATCGGTCCCCAGCGGGACCTGAGCCCACGCCGTCGACCCGGTCGCACTGGTCCGTGTTCCGCCACCGCAACGGCAAGCCCCCCGAAGAAGAGGGTGTCCGGGGTCGTCGCCGAAGACGGTCCTCGACCAACGGCACCGGGGAATCGTCGGAGGGGGGCGCCGATCGTGGATCGGATCGCGGTGCCGACGAGCAGGAGCAGTTCATCATCGAGGCGCTCCACGACCTCCACGACACGGTCGTGCGAGAGGTCATGACCCCGAGGGAGGATGTCGTCGCACTCTCGATCCCCCTCACCGTCGATTCGGTCGTGCAAGCCGTGCGCGAATCGGGGCACAGCTGCTTTCCGGTCTGTAGCGACAGCCTCGACGATCTCATCGGTGTGCTCTTCGTGAACGATCTCTTCCGGGCGGGCTGGCGAATCGGCGCGGTTCGGGACGAGCACGCGGGGTCCCCACAGGAGATCGGGCAGGACCAGGGGGGCCGATCGCTCGGGACGATCGACATCTCTCGCCGGGTCCGCCAGCCCTTCCTCGTCCCCGAGTCGCACCTCGTGCTCGACGTCCTCGCCGAGATGCGACGCCAGCGCCGCGCGTTCGCGGTGGTGGTCGACGAGCACGGCGGAGTCGAAGGAGTGTTGACCGTCAAGGACCTGCTCGGCGCGCTGGTCGGCGACCTGCCGGACGAATTCGACCCCGACGACGAGCCCGACGTGGTGCGGGTGGACCGCAACCGGTGGCTGGTCGACGGACGGGTCAGCATGGACGAGATCCACGACCAGCTCGACATCGACCTTCCCGAGGGCGAATACGTCACCCTCGGGGGTTACCTGTTCGACGCCTTCGGTCATATTCCGTCCGAAGGCGAGTGCTACGACAGCGGGGAATGGGAGCTGCGGGTCACCGAGATGGACAAGCGCCGGATCGCCAAGGTGCTCCTGCGCCGCAACGACGGCGACGACCCCGGCCCCGGTGCCGCCGACGAGGACTCCGCGGGTGGCGGAGGAAGCGACCACTCGACGGTCGGATAGCATCGACAGGTCCTCGACCGGCTGACCGGTTTCGGACGACGGGCTGTGGCGCAGCTTGGTTAGCGCGCTGCGTTCGGGACGCAGAGGTCCCCGGTTCAAATCCGGGCAGCCCGACTCAGGAGTCCCTTGCGGCGACTGCACTGGCGAGCCAGGCCAGACCCGGCGAGCTGGTCACCAGCTCGCCGGGGCCGAGACCTGTCAGATCGAGGTCGGCACCGCCCCCACGATGTTGTTGACGTGGACGCCGAGGCCCGGCAGTGAGTTCTCGAACGGCGCGTTCCCGAAGGCGAAGAGTCCCCCGTCGCTGCCGATCAGCCAGTAACCGAGGCCGCCGGGAACCGGAACGATCGAGACGATGTTGCTGACCTGCACACCGAAGGTCGGCAGGTCACCGTGGGAAAGCGCATCCCCGAACGGATAGACCGCGCCGCTGCGGCTGACCAGCCAGTAGCCGCCACCGGTCGGTGTGCCGGCGATCCCCACGATCGGTGACGAGCTCGTCCCGTTGGCACCTCCGTGGTAGACGGCATCGCCGAGCGCGTAGACGGCCCCGGCCGAAGAGACCAACCAGTACCCGCCGTTGTCCGGAGTGGGCACGATTCCGACGATGTTGTTGACATGGACACCGAGGCCGGGCAACGAGTTCTCGAAGGGGGCGTCACCGAACGCGAAGACGCCGCCGTCGGTACCGACCAGGAAGTAGCCCTTGTTGTCATTGGTAGGCACGATCCCAACGATGTTGCTCACATGCACGCCGAGGCCCGGCAGTGAGTTCTCGAACGGCGCGTCGCCGAAGGAGAACACGCCACCGTCGGAGCCAACGAGGAAGTACCCGAGATAATCGCTCGTCGGGACCATGCCGACGACTGGAAGGAAGGGGTGCACGCCGAGCCCCGGAAGTGAACCGAAGAAGCCGGTGGACTGTCCGGTCGGGAAGACGAACACGCCGCCGTCGGTGCCGACAAGGTCATAACCGGGGACGACCGGCTTGATGACTACCTCTGCCGGAAGGCCCCCCGTGTTGGTCGAGACTTTGACCGCGCTGGCCAAGGCCTCGGTGAAGCTCGAGCCTCCACCACCGCCGCCACCCGAGCCGATTGCCGAAGTGCACGCACTGCCGCCACCTCCGGCACCGCCGTTCCAACCGCCGCCGCCTCCGCCGCCGTTGTTGGCGGCGGTCTCGCCACCGCCGATCCCGCCCTGGCCCGGAGCCCCGTTGCCGCTCGGATGTCCGGTACCACTGCACTGGGAGGAGTTCGTGCCACCGGACCCCGCCCCGCCGGCGATTCCGCCGGGTGATCCCGCACCCCCCGCGCCGGTGTCCACCCCGTTACCGCCGGCACCGGAACCACTGACCGCCGCGCCGGCATTGCCCCCGGCTCCACCAGCCGAGGGATGGCCGCCTTCCCCGCCGCCGCCGCCGCCGCCAGCCACCACGAGCCGTGGATCGCTCGCAGGATTGGCGGTCAGTGTGCACCCGGCCGCTCCGGTCGAGCAGGTTCGCAGATCAGAGGCCCCGCCACCGACGGCAGCGAAAGGAGAGGCTCCGCCACCGCCAGCGATGCCGGTCTGGTCACCGACCTCGGCATAGTAGGTGGTGGTTCCGCTCGGCACCGGAACGACTGCGTGGACGACAGCGCCGAGACCGGCGGGACCGGGCGGTTGGGACCCGGACGAGGTGGTCACACTGCTCGCACCGACGACCGTCACGCTCAACGCGGTCACACCCGCAGGGACGGTGTAGACGTGTTCACCCGCGGTGGTGTACGTCGTCACCGGTTGTGTCGCACCAGCCGGTGTGGGCGAGGCGCCGACTACCGCGATTCCGATCACCGCGAGAACAGAGCCTGCCAGGCATCGGCGCAGACCTCGAGCGATCAAGTGCCGCTCGGTTCGGCCGTCGGGGCGTGCGATCGTTTGGTGAGGCATCTGACCTCCAGAAATTCAGCGACCACCTCATGGCGGCCGTCCAGCGGGCGAGTGGACCGACTTGGACACTAACCGAGGCGGTGCACTTCGCCGGGGGATGGTCACGCTCCTGTGTTGGAACGTGCACCCCGAGGACGCGAGCTCACACTGTCGCGCCCGTGGCGCCTTGGACCGCGGGCGATATCGGGTGACTCAGCCGAGATCGTTCAGACACGTGTTCCCGTCGCTGTTGCTGTTGGTGCCGTCGGGACACGTCGTGTTCGACCACGTCGCCCCTGCGAAGTCCGTGCCCAAGACGTCGCTGCCATTCAGGTTGGCGCCGGTCAGGTTCGCGTTGGCGAGGTCGGTACCAGCCAGATCGGCCGAGCTCAGGTTGGTGTCGATGAGCTCCTGGCCCACCAAGGATGCGCCGGCCAGGTTGGCACCCGAGAGGTTGGCGACCGGACCGACCAAGTAACCGTCGACCAGGCTGAAATCGATGGGCAGCACCGCGGGAACGCCGATGATGCCACCCGAGACGATGAAGTCCGAGAGCGACGCGTCGGTCGTGTCGAAGACGGCGCCGGTGAGCGTCGTGCCCGTGAAGTTCGCGTAGTTGATGTCCGCGGCGGTGAAGACCGCGTTGCTCAGATTCGCTCCTTCGAGGTCGGTATGGAAGAGGTTCGCTCGGTAGAGGTCCGCGCCGGCGAGGTCGTCACCGGCGAGGTCATCGAATTTGAGGGTGCAGTACTCGAGATCAGCACCCGGGGAAAAGTTGTGGCAATTCGGAGATTGACCCGCGAGGAGGGCGACCCTCACCTTCTTGCCGAGACCGACGGAATTGGAGGCCCGAACGGTGACGTAGTACTTCTTTCCGTTGCGGAGGCCGGTCAGCGCACAGGTCGAGCCGGTCGTGGTGCAGGACGCAAAGTGCTCGGCGGCTACCTGGTAGCCGGTGATGGCCGAGCCCCCGTCGGAGGTGGGCGGTGACCACGAGACGGTGGCACCCCCATTGGTGGGAATCACCACGACGTTGGTGGGCGGGCCCGGTTTCTTGATCCGGGGGACGCGGGAGCGACCGGTGACGCCAGAGCGAACGATGCAATGGCGACGGCGCGACGCCATGACCGCTGCAGCGAAGCTGCCATGGCCTCTCTCGAGGCCCCACCCGCGACGCGGAGAACGCGTCCCTGTGGTCAATCGCCGGGACATAGCCCCACCTCCGTCCGATCCTCGACCGAACACTTCATGTTCGGCGCGATCAAGGTCCGTGTCAAACGATTGCGTCTTCCGTTCGGGGACTGCGACCGGGTGCGGCACCTGGCCATGACGTGGGCGGGGACGAGCTCGCCTTCTGCTTCTACGATTGCCGGATGATCGAGCTGCTCGCCAACACGGGCTCGCCGTCCTGATCCCGCCGGCGATGGACCGCTTCCACTCCTTCGACGGCATCCAACTGGCCTTCCAGGCCAGCGGCGAAGGGCCACCCGTGGTGCTGCTGCACGGGTTCGCCGCCGACAGCGACCGGAACTGGGTCCGTCCCGGCGTCGTCGCTGCTCTGGAGGACGCCGGTCGACAGACGATCCTTCTCGACGCGCGGGGCCACGGCAGCTCGGACAAGCCCTACGAGCCGTCCGCGTACGCGAGCGGAGCCATGGCACGCGACGTGATGAGTCTGGTCGAGCATCTTGGTCTCGAGCAGGTGGACGTCTGTGGCTACTCGATGGGAGCGAGAACTGCCATGACCCTCGCGGCCAGTGGTGAGCGAGTGCGCAGCGCGATCCTCGGCGGCGTAGGAAGACGACTCGGCAGCCGCGCCATGGCCGAACGCGCGCCCGACGATCGGAGAGGGACTGGTCGCGACCGACTCGAACGCGATCGATGATCCGGTCGCCCGGGCGTTTCGCGAGTTCGCCGAGTCCACCGGCGCCGATCTCCGCGCCCTCTCGGCGTTCCAACGCTCCGGTGCCTTCCCGCGGACCGATCTGACCTCGATCCGCCTGCCCACACTGGTGATCGTCGGCAGGGACGACGGTCTCGCGGGTTCACCCCATGACCTTGCCGAGCGCATTCCGGGAGCGGAGGTGAGAGTGGTATCCGGCGACCACCTGACCGCCGTCTTCGATCCTGCCTTCCGCCAAGAGATCGTGGACTTCCTCGCCCGGGTCGACGCGTCCACGCGATGAGACCGGCCGAGCGTCGGCGCTCTTCTCTGATTCCGTCGGGCCGGATACCATTCGAACCGTGACGACCGAGACCGTGCACTGTTCGTTCTGCAAGAAATCCAGCGAGGACGTGAGGAAGGTCGTGGCCGGACCGGACAGCGTCTACATCTGCAACGAGTGCATCGGGCTGGCCGCCGAGCTGGTCCGGGACGAACAGGGCGACAAGGTGACGGTGGGTTCGGGACCGGACGCCTCGTAGGGTCGCCGGCCGGGACCAGTCGGCGGGAGGAACTCGCGGCGGCGAATCACGGCCCGGCTCTGAAGTTCGGTCCTTCTTCGAGCCACCCGACCTGGACCTGCTCAGGGGTAGTTCAGGAGTAGGTCAGGGGCAGCCCGGGGAACCGACCTTCCCCGGCCCCCCGTTGCCGTTTCAAACAGCTGGACCGCCAGCTCGTTGCCCCGGGCAGCTCGTGACGCCCTTGTGGCCGCGATCACAATCCGTTTACCTGCCGGTAACCTTGCCGCGGTCCGGGTCGGTCGAGCGGGGATCCGCCGCCCTGCTCCCGGTCCGGGCATTCTATCCGTCGGCGAAGGGCGACGAGCGACGGAATCACCTCGAAATGAGCAGGGAGCCCGACCTGGGCGGCGCCGAGAGGCCCAGCTTCGGATCACCCTCGATCGGCTTCAGGCGGCGAGCGACTCCCAGTAGTCGTTCAACCGCCCCTGGACCTTCACCACCCAGATGATCCCTCCCGACGATCGGGATCAACACCCAGAACCCGGTGAACGCCGACACGGGAGGTTGCCGGCTGGCGCGTGCGTACAGCCTGCCCACCTCGAGGGGCAGCACGAACGCGTTCACGATGCCGAGCAGGATCGCGAAGAGCAGCCCGAGCCACCCGCCGATCCCCTCTCCCGAATAGTCCTTCAGCTCCTTGAAGCTCGCGTACTCCCAGTAGAGCGCGTAGATGCCGAGCGTGATGATCGAAAGCAGGATCACCGCGACCGGACTTCTCACGTGACCGGGCATGCCGGTCGTTTCCGCCACGTAGGGTGAGGCCGACGGCGGAGGTGTGGGCCGTCGGTGGTGACGTCCTCCACCTCGCCGATCCGGCTCGCGTGGTCCGGCCGGGGCACCGTCAGGTTGTTCCGTCACGGAGATCGCCTCCTCTCCGCTGTTCCACCTCTTTCCGCCATCTCTCCGCCATCGTTCCACCTTGGAGTGACGACGCGACCCACTTTACGCTCAGGATCGCCCCAGGCCCACCGAGTCTGTACCGAGCCTCGGAGGACACTGCAGTAGCGTGCCGTGTGGCCGTCTCGCCCCACATCCGGCGGCTGCGGGAGCTGGTGGGAAACGAGCTCCTCGTCCTGCCCTCGGCCGCGGTCCTCCCTCGTGACGAGTCCGGGCCGCATCCTCCTCGTCCGCGACATCGACACCGGGCTCTGGGCCGCGATCGGCGGTGCCATCGAGCCCGACGAGTCGCCGCAGGAGTGCGCCGTCCGCGAGGCCGCTGAGGAAGCGGGCGTCGTCGTCCGCCTGGGTGCCATTCTCGCCGTGCTCGGTGGGCCCGAGTACCGGATGGTGTACCCGAACGGAGACCGGACCGCGTATGTCTCGACCGTCTTCGACGCGATCGTGGTCGGCGGCACACCTGCTCCCGACGGCGAGGAGACCTCGGAGGTCGCCTGGTGGAGCCCGGGTCACCTCCCTCTCGACGAGATGAGCGCATTCACCAGAGGCGCTCCTGCGCGACGTCGGTCTGATCGGGGCGTCGTAGCCGGGACCGACCCGCCGGCCCCGCCACCGGGATCAGCTCTCGACGAGGTCCGCCCGGTACTCGGGATGCTCGCGACAGCCACTCGGCGGCGCGCCGCATGCTCTCCTCGTTGTTCTTGTTGATGAACCGGTAGATCGGCCCCTCGAACCATCGCCACGGCCACGAGGTGAGGTTGTAGGCCTCGTCGAACGAGAAGAGGGTCCGGTCGGCGCCGAGCGGTTCGAGCCGGACGTGACCGATCTGGTCGTTGCCCGGCTTGTTCGAGATCATCGTGTAGGTGTAGCCGCGCTCGGGTTCGACGTCGGTCACCAGCTCGAGCGCAGACCCCTCCCGACCGAAGGGCATCTTGAAGATGACCCGGCGCAGGCGCCCGTTGTGGTGCTCGTCGCCCGGGTAGAGCACCTCGACCCGGCGGACCATCGGTGCGTAGTCCGTCCACCGGTCGTAGTCCTGGAAGAGGGCCCAGATCCGTGCCGCGGAATGGGGCATCTCGAAGGAGTAGCGGTGCTCGCGCACGCCTGCATCTTGGCGGATCGCCAGAGGGTCCGCGCACGCCCGGCATTCCGACCCCAGCGGATACCATCCTCGGCGGTCCGAGGCGATGCGGCCGGACGACGCCGACGGACCTCGAGGGGGACGAGGTGGACCCGATGTCCCTGGTGAACACGGTGCTCGGGCCGGTCGACGGCAGCGAGCTCGGGATCGACCCTCATGCACGAGCACGTCTTCGTCCTCAGCCCGGAGATCGAGAAGACCTGCGGCGGAGTGGGACGAGGACGAGCCGCAGGCGACCGCGGTCGACGCGCCTGCGCGAGCTGAAGGACCACGGCATCGACACCATCGTCGACCTCACCGTCATCGGGCTCGGGCGGTTCATCCCGCGCATCCTGGCGGTCGCCGAGCAGGTCCCCGACGATCAACATGGTCGCGGCGACCGGCGTCTACACCTACAACGAGGTGCCGATGTACTTCCACTTCCGGGGGCCCGGCACCATCCTCGGAGGCCCCGAACCGATGACCGAGCTGTTCGTCCGGGAGATCACCGAGGGCATCGGCGACACCGGGGTGCGGGCCGGCATCCTCAAGTGCGCGACCGACACGCCCGGGATCGACCCCGGGCGTCGAGCGGGTGCTGCGAGCGGTGGCCCAGGCCCACCGCCAGACCGGGGTCCCGATCACCACCCACACGCCGACCCCGCCCGCAGCCGTGGGGACTCGAGCAGCAGCGCATCCTGGCCGACGAGGGGGTCGACCTCACCCAGGTGGTCATCGGCCACTCGGGGGAACGCTCGACACCGCGCTACCACGAGGCGCTCCTCGCCAACGGCTCGTACCTCGGCTTCGACCATTTCGGCATCGGCACCTTCTCCCTGGCCGAGCGCATCGAGTCGGTCCGGGTCCTGTGCGAGCGCGGCCATGCCGACCGCATCGTCCTCTCCCACGACGCGATGTGCCACGTCGACTGGTTCCCACCGTCGATGGCCCACGCCTGGAAGGACTGGCGGTGGACCCACATCCCCGACGACGTCCTCCCCGCGATGCGGCGATGCGGGCATCAGCGACGACGACATCACGACGATGATGGTCGACAACCCGCGGCGCATCCTCGAAGGGTGTGAGCCGTACTGACGCCGACCCGGTCGGGCAGCCGACCGCCCGCGACGGTGTCGCGACCCTGGCGGACCGGCACCCCGATGCCGTCGCCTGGCACGACCTGGCTCGACCGGCGCCGAGCTCACCTTCGCGCGAATGGGACACCGTCGTCCAACCGGCTGGCCCGGGGTCTCGCTCGCGCGCGGCCTCGCCCCGGGCGACCGGGTGGTGCTCGCGATCGCCCCCGACGAGCCGTTCGCCTGGCTCATCGCCTATACCGCGGTGCACCGGGCCGGTGCCGATCGCCGTCCCGGTCAACACCCGGCTGGCCGCGCCCGAGCTCCGCGCGATCCTCGCCCACGCCGAGCCCTCGGTCGTCCTCGCCGGTACCGCCGCGCGGTCGGAGGCGTCCGCTGGACCGAGCTGGCTCCGGAGGCGATCGCCGACGCTCGTCGGTGGTGGCCACGGCCGACGGCGACGACCGCGCACGTCGACTGGGCGCGCTGCTCCACGCCGGACGCCGATCGCCCTGGACGCGCGACCGTCGCGCCCGCCGAAGGCGACGTGATGGACATCATGTACACCTCGGGGACCACCGGTGCCCCAAGGCCGTGGTGGTGCGCTACGGGCGCGACGACCTGGCCGACGACCCGTGCCGCCGTGGAACGGGCTCGGCTTCCTGACCGCCTCGCCGTTCTCGACCACCAGCGGCGCCCTGCTCATCTACGGTCCGATGCGCGGCGGGCTGAGCGGGTGGTACCTGCCCCGCTTCGACGCCGGCACGACTGGCTGTCCACCGTCGAGGACCGGCGACCAGTGGTCGCCTTCCTCGTCCCGGCGATGGCCCAGCTCATCGTGGCGCACCCGCGCTTCGCCGACGCCGACCTCTCCAGCCTGGCCGCGCTCACCATCGGTGGTGCCCCGATCGCCCGGGCGACGCTGCGAGCGCCTCGGCGAGCGACTGCCGGGGGCCGACGTCCTCGTCGGCTACGGCCTGACCGAGTTCGGAGCGGTGACGCGCTCGCCGTCCGGTGACCAGGGGCGCCACCTCGGGCTCGGTCGGACGGCCGCTTCCCGGGGTCGAGATCCGGATCGTCGACGAGGCCGGTGACGCGGTCCGCCGGGGCGAGGCAGGGCGAGGTCACGGTGCGGGGATCGCGGACCGCACCGCGAGTACTTCAAGGAGCGCCGGAGGCGACCGGCAGACCTGGCGGGACGGGTGGCTCCACAGCGGTGACCTCGGCTATCTCGACGACGACGGCTTCCTCTGGATCACCGGGCGCAAGAAGGACCTGATCATCCGAGGCGGTAACAACATCGTGCCCGGCGAGGTCGAAGAGGTCCTCTACGCCCACCCGGACGTGGTCGAGGCGGCCGTGGCCGGGTATCCCCCACGACGTCCTCGGAGAGGATGTGGGAGCCTGGGTCGTGCTGCGCGACGGATCCGACATGTTCGGCCGACGACCTGCGCGCGTTCACTCCTCGAGCGGCTCGCCGACTACAAGGTGCCCCGCAGATCCGTGTGCGTGACACGTCGCTGCCCGCGCAACGCGGCAGGCAAGGTCGTGATCCGTGAACTCGATCGCATCGGCGTCGCGCGACCGACGCGACGACTCGGTGACCTCCGACACGCCCGACCCGGTCCTCGCCGACACCGTCGGCGCGGTTCGGCGGCTGACCCTCAACCGTCCGGAGCAGCACAACCCCCTCACCCCCCGCTGCATCCGCGAGACTGCTCGACGGCGGTCGCCGAGGCGGGCGCCGACCCCGCGGTCGAAGGCGGTGGTGATCCGCGGCTCGGGTCGCTCCTTCTCGTCCGGCTACGGGGTGCTTGCCGAGGACGTCGAGCCCGAGGAGCCGACACGCACCGCGGGCGGCATCGAGGGCGACGTGGCCGCGATGCTCGAGCTGGCCGCCGGCTGGGCGCAGGTCTGGGACTGTCCGCATCCCGGTCATCGCACAGGTGCACGGCAACTGCCTGGCCGGCGGCACCGACCTCGCCTTGCACTGCGACATCGTCGTCGCCGCCGACGACGCCCGGATCGGGTTCCCGCCGGTCCGGTCGATGGGCGTGCCACCGACCAACATGTGGCTCTACCACCTCGGCCCCCAGTGGACCAAGCGGTTGCTCTTCACCGGCGACACGATCAGCGGTGCCGAAGCCGCCGCCATCGGCCTGGCGCTGGCGGCCGTTCCGGCTCGGCGAGCTCGACGAGTACGTGACTCGCCCTGGCCGGCCGGATCGCCCTGGTCGGGCGCGACCTGCTGACGGCCAACAAACGGGTGATCAACGAGGGGGTCGAGCTCATGGGCCGCTCGCAACTGCAGCGTTTCGCCGCGCTCAACGACGCCGTGGCCCACCGCTCGTCCGACGCCCGGAGCCTTCACCGCCCGTGCGGCCGAGGTCGGACTGAAGCAAGCGGTACGAGAGCGCGACGCCCCCTTCGAGGACGGGGGCGCGTCACGCGGGAGGGGCACCGTGAGCGAAGAGCAAGCGCCGGCGCGCTGACCGGGTGGTGCAGTGGGCCACCGGCAACATCGGGACGCGCTCGCTCCGGGCGGTGATCGAGCATCCCGACTTGGAGCTGGTCGGGGTGCTCGTCTACTCGGACGACAAAGCGGGGCGTGACGCCGGTGAGCTCTGCGGGACCGACCCGGTCGGGGTCACGGCGACGAAGGACGTCGAGGAGATCCTGGAGCTCGAGCCCGATTGCGTCCTCTACATGGCCGACCGGGCCGACATCGACGTCCTCTGTCGCCTACTCGAGTCGGGAGCGAACGTCGTCTCGACCCGCAGTGAGTTCCACCGGCCGGCCGGCATGGATCCGGCCGTCCGCGACCGGATCGAGGCGGCGTGCCGGAGCGGGGGGACATCGCTGCACAGCACCGGGTCGAGCCCCGGGTTCATCACCGAGGCGATCCCTCTCGTGTTGGCGTCGATCGAGCGCCGGGTGGACTGCCTGACGATCGAGGAGTCCGCGGACATGTCCTCCCGTGACTCACCGGAGCTGATCTTCGACCTGATGGGCTTCGGGCGCGACCCGACGAAGTTCGAAGCGGCCGGCAGAGCCTCCCATGCGGGCTCGACGTTCAGCGCGTCGCTCGGCGTGGTGGCCGACGCGCTCGGTGCACCGTTCGACGACGTGCTCTCCTCGGCGGAGGCCGCGGTCGCTCGCCATGCGACCGAGATCGCAGCCGGGACCATCGAGGCGGGGACGATCGCAGCGCAACGGACGGAGGTCGCCGGAATGCGGAAGGGGCGACCATTCCTGCGCTTCCGGGCAAACTGGTACCTGACGACCGATCTCGATCCGGCATGGGAACTGCGCGACACCGGATGGCACCTCTCGCTCGAGGGAGATCTTCCGCTCGAAGTCGACATCCGCTTCCCGGTGCCTCCCGGGGAGTGGGCCGCGACCTCACCGGGCGTCACCGCGCACCGACCGGTCAACGCGGTGCCCGCGGTCTGCGCGGCCGAGCCGGGCATCCGGACCATCGTCGAGCTCCCCCAGATCGTCCCCACGTTCCGATGAGCGGGGGAGCTACCGAGCCCGCAGCTCCCGTTTGAGCACCTTGCCCGACGGGTTGCGCGGGCAGCGCGTCGAGGAACGTGATCTCCTTCGGGACCTTGAAGCGCGGCGAGCTGAGCACGACAGTGCTCGAGCAGCGCGTCCGGCGTGGCGGTCGCACCCTGCCGCACGACGACGAAGGCCACCGGGACCTCGCCCCAGCGATCGTCGGGACGGCCCACCACCGCCGCCTCGAGCACCGCGTCGTGCTCGTAGAGCACGCGCTCGACCTCCGAGCCGGCGATGTTCTCGCCCGCCGGAGACGATCATGTCCTTGAGCCGGTCGACGATGAAGAGGTAGCCGTCGTCGTCGCGCACGCCGATGTCGCCGGTGTGGAACCAGCCGCCGGCGAAGGCGGCCGCGGTCGCCTCGGGGTCGCGCCAGTAGCCCTTGAAGACCTTCGGGCCGCGCAGCACGATCTCGCCCGCGCTCACCCGCGGGCACCGACCGTCCCTGCTCGTCCCAGATGTCGAGCTCGAGGTAGAGGCAGGGACGGCCCGACGCTGCCGAGCTTGGTCACGATGCTGTCGCGGTCGAGGAAGGTGTCGCCGGAGACCGTCTCGGTGAGGCCGTAGGCGTCGGCGAACCACGCCGAGGGGAACGTCCGCTGGATCCGCTCGATGAGCGGGATCGGCATCTTCTCGCCGCCGTTGATGATCAGCCGCACCGACGACAGGTCGCGCTCCTCGATGTCGGGCAGGGCCATGATCGCGTTGACCATGGCGGGCGCCAGCCACACCGTGGTCACCCGCGACCGTTCGAGCTCGTCGACCACCGCGGCCGCGTCGAAGGTCCGATGGATGATCGTCGTCGCCCCCGCCGCGATCAGCGAGGTCGTCGTGAGATCGAGCGCGCCGACGTGGTAGAGCGGCCCGCAGGCGAGCCCGAGATCGGCGTCGGTGAAGCCGAACTCGACGATGTGGGCGAGGTTCTTCCACGCCAGGTTGGCGTGGGTGAGCATCACGCCCTTCGGGCGTCCCGTCGTGCCCGACGTGTACATCAGGCGGTGGACGTCGTCGGCTGCCGCGGCGTCGCGCGTGGGCGACGGCGGCGTCGGGCGCACGCACCTCGGCGAGCGGGGTCCAACCGTCGGGCAGCGGACCCGAGATGCAGGCACGCACGAGGCGCCGTCTCGATCCCCTCGGTGGCGTCGTCGGCGAGCTCGACGAGCGCCTCGTCGCACACGAGGGCGCCGGCACCGGAGTGCTCGAGGATGTAGCGCACCTCCGGCGCGGCGAGCCGCCAGTTGATCGGCATCGCGATCGCGCCGAGGTAGTTCGCGGCGAAGACCGTCTCGAGGAACTCGGGGCAGTTGTACGAGAGGAGCCCGACCACGTCGCCGGCCCCGACACCCCGCTGCGCGCAAGCCGCCGGCGAGGGCGGCCGCGCGGGCGGCCATCTCGGCGTAGGTGGTCGTCTCGCCCTCGAACACCGTGATCGCCTTGTCGGGCGTGCGGGTCGCGTGGTGGGCGAGGACGGCGAACCAGTTCATGTCCGCCTGAATGGTGCGTGTGACGGACGTCACGGCTCCGACCTCGGGTTCGTACCGACCAGTCATCCGACAGAGCGCGGCCCTGTCGGCGGACGGACCACTAGCGTCGCCACCGATGCCGCGCGACCGAGCGGCGAGTCACGGCGCAGCGCGAACTGGCAGGTCCGGCGCCAGGCGATCGTCGACACGTCCGCCCACGTCTTCGCCCAGCGGGGCTACCACGCCACCGGCATCACCGAGCTCTGCGCCGCCAACGAGCTCGGCAAAGGTGCGCTCTACCACTACATCGGCTCGAAGGAGGAGCTGCTCGCCGCCATCCACGACCGGGTGATGGACGAGGTGATGGCGGGCGCCGACCGTGTCGCCGAAGCCGGGCGGCACCCCGTCGCGAGCAGCTGGCACGCTCGGGGACGAGCTGCTCGACGTGATCCACCGCTACCCGGATCACGTCTGGGTGTTCCTGCACGAGTTCCCCGCGCTCACCGGCGAGCGTGCGGAGCAGTTCCGGGAGCGCCGCCGCGAGTACGAGCGGCGGCTCGAGTCGGTCCTCCAGGCCGGCGTCGAGTCGGGCGAGTTCCGACGACTCGACCCGAGGCTCACCGCCCTCGCCTGGCTCGGGATGCACAACTACACCTACCTGTGGCTGAAGCCGGGCGGACCGCTCTCGGCCCGGGACGTGGCGAAGCCGTTCGCCGAGATCTTCATGCGGGGCATCACCGCCGCGGGTCGCGGCGACTCCATCACGGAGCCGAGTAGCCGCCGTCGACGACGATCGCCGACCCGGTGGTCCAGCGCGAGGCGTCGCTCGCGAGATAGGAGTACGCGCCGACCAGGTCGTCGGCCGACCCGAGACCGAGCGGATGGCGGCTCGGCGATGGCGTCGAGCGCCTCGGCGGGAAGCTCGTCGTGGATCGCGGACCGGAAGGTCCCCGGGCACACGCAGTTGACCCGGATCCCGTCACGGGCGTACTCGACCGCGGCGACCTTGGCGAGCTGGATGACCGCGGCCTTGGTCGCGCAGTAGGGAGCCGCGTGCGACCAGGCGGTCAGTCCGGCACACCGACGCGGTGAGCACGATCGAGCCCGACCGCTGCGGACGCATGACGCCGACCGCGGCGCGGATGCCGTTGACCGCGCCGAGGAGGTTGATCCGGAACGCCCGTTCCCACTCCTCGGTCGCGAGGTTGTGGATCCGGCCGTTCGGACGAGAGCACGCCGGCGTTGCTGATCAGCACGTCGAGACGGCCGAAGCGCTCGATGGCCGCGGGTGACCACGGACTCCACCTGCGGCGAAGTCGCTCACGTCGGCGAGCACCGTTTCGACCGACCCGTGCTGCCGGAGGCAGCCCGGCGACGGTCGCCTCGAGCGAGTGTGTGCTCACGTCGCTCAGCACCAGGTCTGTCGCAGGCTCGCCCGCCAGCCGGCGCGATACCGCCGCGCCGAGCGCGCCGCCGGCGCCGGTGATCGCGACGACCCGTCGCGCGGTGATCATACGAGCAGGTAACCGCCGTCGACGGTGAGAACACCTCCGGTCACGAAAGCGGACGCGTCCGATGCCAGGAACTGGTAGGCGCCCGCCAAGTCGGTCGGGGCTCCGAAGCGCCGCTGCGCGGTGTGCGCGGTGATCGACGCGGAACGCTCGGGGTCGTTCTTCCAACCGTTCGCCATCGGTGAATCGAACCAACCCGGTGCCACGACGTTGACCGTGATCCCGAGCGGGGCGAGGTCGAGGGCGAGCCCTTTGGCCAGGCCGACCAGACCGGCCTTCGAGGTGCTGTACGCGGTCAAACCCTCCCGTGGGCGCTCCCCGAGTACCGAGCCGGTGAAGATCAGCCGTCCTCCCTCGCCCATCACCCGTGAGGCCGCACGGGCGCCGAGGAACGCTCCGGTGAGGTTCACCTCGAGGACCTGCCGCCAGACCGAGACCCCGGTCTCCCGCGGACCGGCCACGATCGGGGAGATCCCCGCGTTGGCGATCCAGACGTCGATGCCGCCCCACTCGGCGACGGTGGCGTCGGCCACCGCCTCGTTGAAGTCCTCGTCGGTCACGTCGCCGCAGAGCACGAGCGACGGCCCGGGAAGTGCCTCGGCGACCGCCTTCAGGTCCTTCTCGGTGCGGGCGACGAGCGCCACCGACGCCGCCGCGTCCGAGAAACCGTGGGCGAGCAACGCGCCGAGGCCGCGGCTGGCACCGGTGATGACCACCCGCTTCCCCGCGACCGCACCGGGACGGGGAAACGACTCGGGGATCTCGATCTGTTGGGCCATCGCTTCTTCCTCGTTGTACCGACCAGTACAATACACATCCGGTGACGACCGGCCCATCCCCAGCCTCGGTGTTCTCGGCGGCCGAGCTCACCGAGATGCACCGTCGGATGCTCTTGATCCGCGGATTCGAACAGCGGGTCGGCTCGCTCTACCGCGACGGCGAGATCCCCGGCTTCGTGCACCTCTCGATCGGACAGGAGGCGGCGGCCGTCGGGGCGTGCTGGCCGCTCCGCCCGGCGGACGTGATCACCTCCACCCACCGGGGACATGGCCACTGCTTGGCCAAGGGGCTCGACCCCCTCGGGATGTTCGCCGAACTCATGGGCAAGGACCAGGGCACCAACCGGGGCCGCGGCGGGTCGATGCACATCGCCGACCCGAAGCTCGGCATCTTCGGGGCCAACGGCATCGTGGCCGCCGGGTTGCCCATCGCGGTCGGAGCGGCGACCGCGGCGGACCTCCGCTCCGATCACCGCGTCGCGGTGGCTTTCTTCGGGGACGGTGTTCCCGCGCAGGGAGCCTTCCACGAGGCGATGAACCTGGCCGCGCTGTGGCGGCTGCCGGTGGTCTTCTTCTGCGAGAACAACGGCTACGCAGAGTTCTCCCCGGTCGCCTCCCAGCACCCGGCAACCCTCGAGCAGCGGTCGGCGGGCTACGGCGTCCTCTACCGCGCGGTCGACGGCAACGACGTCGCGGCGACCGCGGCGATCATGGAGGACATGGTGCTCGTGGCCCGCGCCGGACGAGGACCGGTGGTCGTCGAGGCGACGACCTACCGCTGGCACGGACACTACGAAGGCGATCCCGAGCGGTACCGATCGCAGGAGGAGATCCGCTCGTGGGAGAGCCGTGACCCCCTCCGGGTCCACGCTGGACGGCTCCGCGAGTCCGGTGTCACCGACGACGAGATCAAGGCCCTCGAGTCTTCGATCTCCGACGAGCTCGACGGGGCGGTCGAAGCCGCCCGACGGCTCGCCCCTCCGGAGCCCGCGTCACTGGCCGACTTCGTCGTGCGGGCGAGACCGACGCGGTCGGAGCCGGCGCCTCCGGGCGACGACGCACCGACCTTCCGGACCATGGACGCGGTCCGCGCCGCGCTCGAGGCCGAACTCGAGAGCGACGACCGGGTATTCGTCGCGGGCATCGACGTCGGCGCGGGTGGCAACGTCTTCGGGCTCACCCGCGGGCTCGCCGACCGGTTCGGCAAACGCATCCGCGACACGCCGATCGCGGAGACGGCGATCGTCGGCCTCGGGGTGGGCGCAGCCATGGCCGGGATGCGGCCCGTCGTCGAGCTCATGTACCTCGACTTCCTCGGCGTCTGCTTCGACCAGTTGCTCAACCAGGCGGCGAAACTGCCCTTCATGACCGGCGGCGCCGCAGAGATGGCGCTGGTCGTGCGGACCCAATTCGGCGCCGGGCGCTCGTCGGGGAGCCAGCACTCCCAGAGTCTCGAGGCCCTGCTCGCCCACATCCCCGGGTTGAGCGTGGTGATGCCCTCGACCCCGGCCGACACCTACGGCCTGCTCCGCGCGGCGATCCAGGACCCGAACCCGGTCGTCTTCATCGAGAACCGGCTCCTCTACGGGATGAAGGGGCCTCGACCGCCTGCCGACCACGTCCTCCCGATCGGCAGGTCCGCGATCGTGCGACCGGGGACGGACGTGACGGTCGTGTCGGTCTCGCGGATGGTCCACGAAGCGGTCGGCGCCGCCGAGCTCGTGGCCACCGAGGGCATCTCGGTCGAGGTGATCGACTTGAGAACGGTGGCTCCCCTCGACGTCGGCTCCGGTCCTCGACTCGGTGAGGAAGACCAGCCGACTGCTCGTCGCACACGAAGCGGTCGTTCCCTTCGGCATCGGCGCGGAGCTGGTGGCGACCGTCGCCAAGGAGGCGTTCTGGGACCTCGACGCCCCGGTGGAGCGGATCGGGGCGGTCGCGACGCCGCCTCCGTACGCGCCCGAGCTCGAACGGGCGTGGCTCCCCGATCGCGACGACATCGCGGAGGCGCTCCGCCGTTTGGTGCGGGTGTAGCTCAGCAGCCCAGCTGCCGGGCGATCACCAGGTGCTGGATCTCGTTGGTTCCCTCACCGATCTCGAGCACCTTCGCGTCGCAGTAGAAGCGGGCGACCGGCGACTCGAGCATGGTGCCGAGCCCGCCGTGGATCTGGACCGCCTCCGACGCCGCCCAGGTCGCCACCCGGCTGGCTTTCAGCTTGGCCATCGCCGCCTCCTTGGTGAACGGCCGGCCGCTGTCACGTAGGTACGCCGCCCGGTAGGTGAGCCAGCGGGCCGCTTCGAGCTCGGTCGCGATGTCGGCCAACTTGAACTGCACCGACTGGAACTTCGAGATGGGCTGCCCGAACTGCACGCGCTGGTTCGCGTAGGCGGTGGCCATGTCGAGGACGGCCTGGGTCAGGCTGAGGGAGAGCGCCGCGATCGAAATTCGCCCGACCTCGAGGGTGCGGAGGAACTGCCCGAGACCGAGGTTCGCGTCCCCCACCAGATGGTCGTCTTCGACCCACACGTCGTCGAGGAAGAGGTCGCGGGTGTCGAGGCCGCGCCACCCGATGCCCCGCATCTTCGGCCCCATGGTGAACCCGGGTGTGTCCCGCTCGACGACGAAACTGGCGAACCGCGCGGTCGCCCTCGTCGGACGGCTCGAGGCGCGCGAGCAACGTCACGCCGAAGGACATGTCCGTCCCTGCGTTGGAGATGAAGGTCTTCCGGCCGTTCAGCAGCCACCCACCGTCCCGCCGTTCGGCGCGGGTGCGGATCCCGTGTGCGTCGGAGCCTGCGTCAGGCTCGGTGAGCCCGAACGCGCCGAGCGCGCGTCCCTCGGCGAGCGGTCGCAGCCACCGCTCGCGTTGCCCGTCGCTGCCGAACAGGAACAGCGGCAGGGACCCGATGGTCACGTGCGCCTGCCACGCGGCGGCCAGCGACTGGTCCGCCAGCCCGATCTGCTCCATGGCCGCGACGAAACCGACCGTCGACATGCCGACCCCGCCCCACTCCTCGGGAACGAGGATGCCGAGGAGACCGAGCTCGCCCATCTCGCGGAGCAGATCGGTCGCACAGCGCTCCTCTTCCCACGCCCGCGGCGCGCGGGATGCGATCTCCCGCTGTGCGAAGTCACGGCAGAGAGCGGCGAGGTCGCGCTCGGCCTCGGTGAGCGAGAGGTCCACGGCGCCTACGAGGCCGGTCCGGCGACGCCCGGGGAAAGGTGCGCCATGAAAGCGGCTGACCATCCGGTCAGGTCGGCGGGGAGGTAGTACCCGGTCTCGTCGTTGATCTGCTCCCAGTGCGCGGCGACGTCCTCGATCGTCGGGTCCGCCGTCGGGTGGACGTAACCCCGCGTCGACGCGATGAAGATGCGCGGCGAACCGGCCCGCTCCGGCCGCGTAGATCTCGCCGCCGACCGGGCAGTCCTCGTGGGCGAGGAGGGCGACCATCGGCGCGACCTGCTCGGGCGCCATGTTCGACGGACCCGAATCCTGCCCGGCGCGGTCCGCCCGGTCGGGCCGGCCCGCCATCCGGGTGAAGGCCGCGGGCGCGATGAGGTTGATCTTGATGCCGTATGGCGCGCCCGCGGTGGTCAGACTGCGGGTGAGTCCGATCACCGCAGCCTTGGCCGTCGCATAGGAGAGGTTGTTGGGAAGCCCGAACATCCCGCTCGAGGTGGTCATGACGATGCGGCCGTAGCGCTGGTCGACCATGTGGGGCCAGGCGAAACGGGTGGTGAGGAACGGACCGACCACGTGCACCGCGAGGTGCCGGTTCAGGTTCTCCTCGTCGGCATCCGGCGGAGCGGCCCACCTGATGATGCCGGCGTTGTTGACCACGACGTCGACTCGGCCGAACCCCTCGACCGTCGCACCGATCAGCGCCTCCGCGCCGGCAGCGGTGGCAACGTCGTGGTGGTCGGCGATCGCCGATCCGCCGGCCGCGACGATCTCCTCGGCGACGTGGTCCGCGACCGCGGTGTCCGCTCCCGCCCCTTCCGTCGAGCCACCGAGGTCGTTGACGACGACCCGGGCACCGCGATCCGCCAGGAGGAGCGCATAGGCCCGACCGAGGCCGCGACCCGCCCCGGTGACGACGGCGACCCGCCCTTCGAAACGGAGCGGGTTCAGGCGGCCACCGGGGACTCGATCCCCAGGAGTCGGGCAAGGGTGCCACCGAGGATCGGCTCCCGCTCGGCTGCCGGCACGTCGGCGAACAGGGTAGCGATCAGTTCGCGGCTCCCGCGGAAGGTGCCCTCGGCATGCGGGTAGTCGGCTCCCCACACGATGCTCGAGAGCCCGGTGATATGGCGCGTGGCGACCGCCACCGGATCGTCCTGGAACGAAACGTGGAATTGGCGCTCGACGTACTCGCTCGGCTTCAGGGGATACGGCCACTTCTCGTTGAGGCGGAACATCCGCGCCATCTGCGGCTGGTCGTCGTCGGGCCGGTCGTTGTCCCAGTAGCCGAGCCACCAGTCGGCGTCCTGGCCGATCCCGGTCACCCAGCACTTGTCCATGCTGCCGACGAGCGAGGCGAGCCAGTGGGCGTTGAACTCGATGAGCGCGAAGTGGAGATCGGGATAGCGCTCGGCGACGCCGCCGCCGATCAGCTCGATGATCACCCGCTGGGGGATCATCGGGCCGTAGATGCACTGGGTGACCATCCGGTGCGACGCCGACTTCTCGTTGATCGGTTTGTTGACCTCGGCCGCCTGCCCCATCACCACCTTCAAGGTGGTGGACGCGGGATCGTCGACCTTCACCCCACCGGTCTGGGAGTGCATGAAGACGTGGACGCCGTTGGCCGAAGCCGCGGCCCAGACCGGATCGAAGGCTCGCGAGTAGTAGGGCTCCGGCGGGATCGCCGGCAGGAGGATGGCGCGGAACCCGGCCGCGGCGACCCGCTCGATCTCGGCGACCGCCTCGTCGATGTCGGTCAGGGGAACCGGAGCCGTCGGAGCCAGCTTGGCGAAGTAGGGGGAGAAGCGCTCGATCACGTAGTCGTTGTAGACGCGGGCGTGGGCCATCGAGAGCTCGTGATCGTCCGAGTAGAGGCCGAAGAGCGAGAGGTTCGGATGCATGACCTGGGCGTCGATCCCGTCGAGCTCGAGGTCCTCGACGATGCGGTCGGGATCGCCGGTGTTGGGCGTCCCGTCGAAGTGGCGGAAGCGGGAGACGGTCCACCCCTCGAAGCTCGGCGTGTGGAGATGCCGGAAGTCGCGGACGCCGCCCTCGGCGAGCGGCTCGATCTCGAAGTCCTCCTCCCAGACCGCCCGCTCCCGCAGCTGCTTCGGAAGGCGGGTGCGGAAGAGGTCGGTGGGCTCGAGGATGTGCCCGTCCGCCGAAACGACAAGGTCCTTCTTCGTCATCGCCGTGACCTTCCTACCCGGGACGATGGCCGTGCCGGGCCCGAACGCGGCCCTGTAGACCTACGATACCCCTCCGGCCGGGACAATAGACCAACCGGTCGGTACAAGCAACGCAGCGAGTCGGTCCCGTCGGCCGCGGCGGACGGGCAGGAAACGGGCCGCGGACGGGCCGGAAGGAGAGCGCGTGACCAAGCGATGGCAACGACGTCCGGAGGGCTCGACGTGGGGCGACTGGGGTGACGACGACGAACTCGGGCGCATCAACCTGCTCACGCCCGAGAAGGTCCTCGAGGGCGTGCGGGAGGTCGAGGCCGGCATCAGCTTCTGCCTGAGCCTGCCGCTCGACTACCCGGGCGGGACCGCGCTCAACCAGCGGCGCTACCCGCCGGTCCTCGCGCCGACCGAGGACATGCGGGGCACCCCGGACAACTTCTACAACGTCCTCATGCGCGAGATGGAAGAGGGGGATCCCCGCTACGTCGACGTCTGGGCCGACGACGTGGTGACCCTCTCGCTCCAGTACTCGACCCAGTGGGACTCACTCGCCCACGTCGGTGCCGAGTTCGACGCCGACGGCGACGGGAACGAGGAGGCCGTGTACTACAACGGCTACCGGGCGGGCGAAGACCTGGTCGGGCCGAAAGCCGATGCGGCCGGCGACGGCGGCCTCCACCGTTGCTTCGCGCACCACCTCGGGCTCGAGCACATGGCCTTCGCCGGCCTGCAGGGACGCGGCGTCCTCATCGACCTCGCCCATCACCTCGGCCACGAGTGGCGCGGGGTCGACCTCGAGACCCTCAAGGGGATCATGGCGGCCGACCACGTCGTCGTCGAGCCCGGCGACATGCTCCTGCTCCACACGGGCTTCGCGACCCAGGTCCTCGCGTGGGAACGCGACCCCGACCCGGTGAAGATCCACACCATGTGCCCCTACCTCGACGCCCGGGACGAGGCGGTGTTGCAGTGGATCACCGACTCGCAGATCTCGGCGCTGGTGGCCGACAACTACGCGGTCGAAGGTCTGCTCGGCCGCGACCGCGACCAGAGCCGACACTCGTTCCTCCCGATCCACCACCACTGCCTCTTCCGGCTCGGCGTTCCCCTCGGGGAGATGTGGTACCTGCACGAGCTCGCCGGATGGCTGCGCGAACACGGCCGGAGCCGGTTCCTCCTCACCGCGCCCCCGCTGCGGTTGCCCGGGGCGGTGGGCTCACCGGTCACACCGATCGCGACCGTCTGACGGCCGGACCGTCGGATCGTCCGATCGACAGGAACCGACCGCGGTCGAACCGAGGAGCGATCAGGCCGAGGTCGACGTCGGGCCCGGGGCGTGCCCCAGCCGGAAGGCCTTGTAGTCGCTCTCGACGACGTCGGCGACCATCGCCAGCAACTTCGGCCTCCCGCCCGAGTTGAGGAGGTACTTCCGAGCCTTGCCGGGGATGTTGGTCCCGAAGAAGTAGCTGCTCTCCCCGAACGGTTGGGATGCCGCGCCGGCGTCGACCATGTTGGTCCACTCGCTTTCGGCGGCGGGGTCCACCTCGATCGTGTCGTAGCCGTGGTCGCGGAGATAGACGAGGGCGCCGGTGATGAAGTCCACCTGGTCCCCGTTGTAGCGGGGATTGTTGCCGGCTGCGGCGTGCGGGCCCCCGGGGAAGAAGAGGTTGGGGAAGCCGGTCGCCTGGATCCCGAGGTACGTCTTCGGCCCGTCGGCCCAGTCGTCCTCGAGCGCGAGCCCGTGCCGGCCCCGGATCCCCAGCCGCATCAGCGCACCGGTCCCGAAGTCGAATCCGGTCGCCCAGACGACGACGTCGAACCGGCGCATCCCCTCGGTGGTCTCGATCCCGTCGCCGGTGATCCGAACGATCGGCGTCTGGCGGAGGTCGAGCAGCGAGACGTTCGGCTCGTTGAACACCTCGTAGTAGCCGGCGACGAAGGGCGGTCGCTTCTCGGCGAAGCGGTGGTCCTTCGGGATCAGCCGCTCGGCGGTCGTCCGGGTCCACCACGATGCCCCGGACCTTCTCCGCGACGAACTCACACCACTCTTCGTTCGCCGCGTGATCGAAAAGAAGATCGGTGTAGTTGCTGGTGAGCTTCGAGAAGCCCGGACTCTGCCCACATCGTCTCGTAGAACGCCCACCGCTCTGAGCGGGAATCGTCGAAGGTGGCGCGGTCGTGCGCCCGATGGAGGAACCCGCTCGGCGAGGTGCCCAGCTTCTTGCACATCTTCTCGAAGTCGGCCCTCAGCCGTGCCTGCTCTTCGCGGCGTGATGGGCGCGTTGTTGAGCGGCGTGCACCAGTTTGCGGTGCGCTGGTAGACGGCCAGGGAAGCCACCTGGTCGGCGATGGCGGGAATCACCTGGACCCCGCTCGATCCGGTCCCGATCACCGCCACGTGCTTGCCGGCGAAGTCGACCGGCGAGTGCGGCCACAGACCGGTGTGGTACGACTCGCCCCGGAAGTCCTCACGCCCGGCCACCTCGGGGAAGTAGGGAACCGAGAGGACGCCGGTAGCAGCGACGAGGAACCGGGTCCGGTACCGGGCTCCGTCGCTCGTCGTCAGGCTCCACCTTCCCGAGTCCTCGTCGTAAACGGCCGAGCTGACCTTGGCGTCCACCCGGATGTGGCGCCGCAGGTCGAACCGGTCGACCACGTGGTTGAGGTAGCGCTCCGTCTCGGGCTGGGGCGCGAATTGCTCCTGCCACTCCCACTCGTCGAAGAGCTCCTTCGAGAACAGGTAGGCATAGGTGTAGCTCTCGGAGTCGAACCGTGCGCCGGGGTAGCGGTTCCAGAACCAGGTGCCCCCGACACCGCCACCCGCCTCGAGCAGCTGCACGGAGAAGCCGGCTTCACGGGCGCGGTAGAGCTGATAGATGCCGGTGATGCCTGCCCCGACCACCAGCACGTCGACATCCGCGACGAACGGCTCCGAGCTCGAGTCGAATGCAGGTCCGACGGGTTCCATGAGCCTCCGCGGCGACGTTCCCATGCAGCACGCGGCCGCGGTCACCGGCGCGCCGCTACGGCGCTCCGGCCTTACGGTGCGTATTGTACCGACCGGTTAGTATACGGTTCCCGCACAGGAACTTCAGGAAGGTGTCCGCGTGGCGATCGTGGATCGGAAGTCGTCGGCGCTCCCGGTGCCCTACGCGATGGAGTTCCCCGACCGCGCTCGCAAGGAGCGCTACTTCGACCCGGACTTCTACCAGATGGAGGCCGAGCTGCTCTGGCCCCGGGTCTGGCAGATGGCGTGCCGGCTCGAGGAGATCCAGCACCCGCGCGACTTCGTCGAGTACCGGATCCTCGACCAGTCGGTCGTGGTGCTCCGGACCGACGACATGGATGTGAGGGCGTTCCACAACGTCTGCCGGCACCGTGGTGTCCGGCTCGTCGAAGGCAGGGGGAGGTGCGAGAGCGGGTTCGTCTGCCCCTTCCACGGGTGGTGCTACGGCACCGACGGTGCGAACACCTTCGTCCCCCGGGCGTCGACGTTCGCCGAGCACAACCGCCGCCCCGAGGACCTCGATCTCACCCCGGTGCGGTGCGAGGTGTGGGGCGGGTGCGCCTGGATCAACCTCGACGAACGAGCTCCCTCGCTGCGCGAGTGCATCGAGCCCTTCGCCACCGTGCAGGACGCGTGGAAGGTCGAGTCGCTGCGGGCCGAGTGGTGGTTCGCCTGCCGGCTTCCGGTGAACTGGAAGCTCGCCGAAGAGGCCTTCATGGAGCAGTACCACGTGATCCAGACCCATCCCCAGCTGGTCATCCCCGGGAGGTACCCGCCCCGTGACGGCGGGGCGGCCGATGTGCGAGCACTGATCGACGGGGAGATCCACTACCTGCGCACCATGAGCGAGGGTATGGCCGGCATGGTCCACGCCGACGACGTGCGGATCGCCGAGACGCTGCGCGACGTCGAGCTCCCCGACGACCCGACCCAAGCGCTCTCCACCTGGCATCGGATGCTCAACGACGCGGTCGTGGAGTGGCACCGGTCGGAGGGCTCGGACATCCCCGATCTCAACGGGCTCGAAGCGGCCGGGCTCAACGAACCGATGGGGTACTGCTTCCCCCACCACTTCGTCCTGCCCATGTACAGCAGTGCCTCCTCCTACCGCTTCCGCCCGCTCGGACCGGAGGAGACCCTGATGGAGATCTGGTCGCTCACCCGGTTCCCGGAGGGTCGCGAGCCGGCGCCGCCCGCTCCGCCCGAGCCGTGGGAGTGCGACGATCCGCGCTGGCCGCCGATCCCCGCCCAGGACTTCTCCAACCTGCCGAGGCAACAGCGAGGACTCCACGCCAGGTTCCTTCGAGTACATGCGCCTGTCCGAGCGGGTCGAGGGCGGCATCTCGAACTTCGAGCGGACCGTGGACGGCTTCCTCGCCGGCCTTCCCTACGAGAAGCTGTTGCCGGCCCTGCAGGCGATCAACGTGAACCCTCTCGAGCGACCCGTCGTGGACATCGGGCTGTGACGCGCCCGCGAGAGGACTCGTCACCCGAGAGGACGCCATGAACGAATCCACCGGCGAGTACGACGCGATCGACTTCTTCCGCGGCAACGAGCTGGTCGCGGATCCGTACCCCTACTTCGACTGGCTCCGTTCCCAGTGCCCGGTCCGACCCGAATCGCAGCACCAGGTCTACATGGTCACCGGGCTACGACGAGGCATGCGCCGTCTACGGGGACACCGAGACCTTCTCCTCGTGCAACGCGGTGACCGGACCCTTCCCTGGGTTTCCGGTTCCGCTCGAGGGTGACGACGTGGGCGAGCTGATCGAAGCGCACCGCGACGAACTGCCTTTCAGCGACCAGATCACGACGATGGACCCGCCCAAGCACCGCGACCACCGGCACCTGGTCATGCGGCAGCTCACACCGAAGCGTCTGAAGGAGAACGAGGAGTTCGTCTGGCGGCTCGCCGACCGGCAGATCGACGAATGGATCGAACGCGGCGAGTGCGAGTTCATCGGCGACTACGCGAACCCCTTCACGCTCTTCGTCATCGCCGATCTGCTCGGCGTCCCGGAGGAGGAGCACCAGGAGTTCCGGGACGCCCTCGCGCGCCGGCCGCGCACCGAGGCGGTCGGTAGCACGAAGAGCATGATGTCGCACAGCCCCCTCGAATGGCTCTACGACCGGTTCAGCCGCTACGTCGAAGACCGCAGGCGCGAGCCGCGAGAGGACGTGCTGACCACGCTGGCGACGACCACCTTCCCCGACGGCACCCTGCCGGAGGTGATCGACGTCGTCCGTGTGGCAGCCAACCTCTTCGCCGCCGGGCAGGAGACGACCGTGCGGTTGCTCGGCGCGTCACTGCAGCTGATCGGCGAGCGTCCGGAGATCCAGCAGCTTCTCCGCGACCGACGCGACCTTGTCCCGGGCTTCGTCGAGGAGATGCTCCGAACCGAGTCGCCGGTGAAGGGCGACTTCCGGCTGGCACGGCGGCGGACCACCGTCGCCGGCGTGGAGATCCCCGCCGGCACCACGTTGATGGTGCTCAACGGTGCCGCCAACCGCGACCCCCGTCACTTCGAGGACGCGGCGGAGTTCCGCCTCGAACGGGCGAACGCCCGCGAGCACCTCGCCTTCGGCCGCGGCCCGCACAGCTGCCCGGGCGGACCCCTCGCCCGGATGGAGACTCGGGTGAGCATCGAGCGGCTGCTCGACCGCCTGGGGGAGATCCGCATCTCCGAGCCGGAGCACGGACCGCCCGGTGCTCGCCGCTACGAGTACATTCCGACGTACATCCTCCGGGGCCTCACCCGGCTCAACCTCGGGTTCACCCCCGGTACGCGGCTCGGCTGAGCCGGGCAACCGGCGAAGTCTCAGGCGGTGAACTCGGGCAGGATGTCGCGGGCGAACCGCTCGACCTGCGCTCTGCCCGCGTCCGGCCAGCCGCAGACCAGATAGCCGTACTCCGCGTCGCGCCACTTCCCCGCGTGCTTGCGCCGCGGTGTCGAGATCGTCGAGGGAGAGCGAGGTCGCCCGCATGATCGACGAGGGGTCCCGCCCCGCTCCGGTGGCCAGCTCGTCGAGCATCCGGTTGGTCTCCCGCAGCGAATTGGGGGTCCCCCACGAGTGCCAGACGTCGGCGTAGCGGGCGACCAGCGGGAGGGTCCTCCGCGGACCACTGCCGCCGATCCAGATCGGCGGGTGCGGCCGCTGGACGGGCAGGGGCCGCATCTGTGCGTTCTGCAACGACACCGCCCGTCCGTCGTAGGAGACCACCTCGCCGGTGGAGAGACGGCGGACGATCTCGAGCTCGTCCTCGAGCAGGTCGAAGCGCTCGGAGGTCGGGGGAAACGGGATGCCGAGCTCGGTGTGCTCCTTGTCGAACCAGGCCGCGCCGAGAGCCAGCTCCAGGCGTCCGTGCGACGCGTGGTCGACGGTGAGGGCCTGGGCGGCGAGGACCGACGGGTGCCGGTAGGTGACCCCGGTCACCAGGAGTCCGAGCCGGATCCGCGAGGTCAACCCGCTCAGAGCGGCGAGGGTGGTCATGCCCTCGAACGTCTCGCCCGGACCGGAGCCGTACATGGGCTCGAAGTGGTCGAAGCCCCAGACCCCGTCGAACCCGAGCTCCTCCGCGAACTGCACGCGGCTGACCAGCTCGTCCCAGGGCATCCGCTGCTGCGCGACGTCGAGCCCGAAACGCATCGCCGCACCTTACACGACGGCCGCGAGCCGTGGCCCGGGGACCAGATGTCCCGGACGACGCCCCCGCCGACGCCGTCAGTGTGGTGGGAGCGCCAGCGCGGCTGCGTTGTCGTACATGACACGGGCCACTTCCGCTTCCGAGAAGCCCGCTCGCTCGAGATCATCGACGTACCCCAGCGGATCCGCCAGCCCTTCGGCGTGGGGCCAGTCCGACCCGAACAACATGTGCTCCAAGCCGATCACGTCGGCCAACTGGGCGAGGTCGTCCTCGTAGAAGGGTGACACCCAGACGTGACGCCGGAAGACGTCGCGGGGATCCTCGGACCACATGGGCCGTCGCATCTCGAAGGCCTTCTTCAGCTTGGCGAAGAGCGGAACGACCCACTCGGACCCGTTCTCGATCGCGGCGAGGCGGATACGGGGGAACCGGATGAAGATCTGATCGGCGAGGAACGAGGCGACGGTGTCGCCGATCGGCGACATCAAGAGGAGCTGGAACAGGACCGGCAGCCGGAAGGACTGGAACTCCGGGTCGACCCCCCAGGCCTCGAGCATGAACCCGTAGCCCGCGTCGGCACCGTGGAACGCGACAGTGATGCCCGCCTCGTTCAGGCGGGCCCAGAACGGATCGTGCGATGGGTGGCCGAAGGAGCGGTTCCCTCTCGGGTCCTCCACCGGACCGGGCCGCATGTTGATGAGGCGAGCTCCGTGCGCGAGCACGAATTCGAGCTCCTCGACCGCCCAGTCGACGTCCGCAAGGGTGAGGTACGGCGCGGCGAAGATCCGATCCTCGTAGTCGTAGGTCCAGTCGTCGAGCAGCCAGCGGTTGAACCCTCGGAACGCGGTCAGCAGCGCGCGCCGGTCCCTCCCGAGCGCCCCTTCCATCCCGACACCGAGGGTGGGAAAGAGGAAGGCCGCGCTCAGTCCCTGGGCGTCCATGGCGGCGAGCCTGGCCGTAGGATCGCGATAGGCCGGGTCGATCGGCTCGAGGTCGCCGAACGCGTCACGGAGGCTGGTGATCTCGGCCTTTCCCCGGAAGTAGGCGTTGAGCGCACCCGGCTTCGAGCACGGGTCGAAGGTCGGGTTGGGAACGAACCGGTTGATCTTCCCACCGACCAGCAGGCGCTTCTTGCCGTCGAGCTCGCCCCAGCGCATGCATCTCGACCGCATCTTCGGATCGACATGCCGGATGAAGGCATCCTCGGCCTCGTAATAGTGGTTGTCGGCGTCGAACACCCGGGACGGTCGCGCTATCACGTCACCACCTCGGTCCCGACGCTACCGTCGCGTCCTCCCCCGGTCCACCGCTGGCGAGCGCGCCGGACGGGCGAGCGCGGACCTTCGAGACGAGTGAGGACGTCCTCCACGAATGCGACGGTTTCCGCGTGTCCGATCGACATGCCGAGCGTCTCGGCTTCGATGACGAGGAACCGGGAGATGCTCGACATCAACACGGCGACGACGACCGGCGGGCACTCCCCGGTGTCGATCCCTTCGCGCTGGAGCAGGCTTTCGAGCCCACCGAGCTGTTCGGCCCGGAAGCGCTCCGCCGAGGAGGCGATCTCGGCCCGGATCTCCTTGCGGTGGTTGGCCAGGGCGACGAACTCCATGGTCAGGGCCGTTCCACGCGGGTCGCGGCTCAGCTCCCACAGTGCCCACAGCGGCTGCGCCGTAGCCAGTGCCTCCGCCTGGCGTTCGAGAGCCTGCTCGGCACCACGCCGGAACAGGGCGAGGAAGAGGTCGTCCATCGTGCGGAAGTAGTAATGGACCAGCTGGGGCTTGAGTCCCGCCCTTGCCGCGACCCGGCGGGAGGTCACCGCCGCGTAGCCCTCCTCGAGCATGAGCTTTTCGGTGGCGTCGATCAGCGCGGCCCGGGTTTCGGAGGTGACGGTGCCGATGCGGCGGGCGGCCGGCGCTCGATCGTTCCGGTCGCCGCCGGCGTGCGTCGGCGACGAGCGCGCCGCGTGCGAGCTCAGATGTACATCCCCCCGTTGACACCGATGATCTGACCGGTGATGTAGTTCGCCCCTTCGGAGCAGAGGAACGAGCAGGCAGCACCGATGTCGTCGGGAGTCCCCGGCGCGGCCGAGCGGGACCATCTTTCCCAGGATCTCGATGCTCGGGACGTTGCCTTCGGTCTCGCCCTTCCGAGCCATCGGTGTGTCCACGATCGTCGGCGGGATCGTGTTGACGGTGATGTTGTGGCTCGCCAACTTCGCGAGCCAGCGCCTTGGTGAGCCCGATCACCCCACCCTTCGACGCGACGTAGTGCGCCATGTTGGGCGCCCCGGACTGCGCGCTCGAGGAGGAGATGGTCACGATCCGGCCCCAGCCGGCGTCGATCATGTCCGGGATCCCGAGCTGCAGGCAGGTGAAGGTTCCGGTCAGGTTCACCGCGAGGATCCGGTCCCACTTCTCGGGCGTGATGTCGGCCACCGGGTCGAATGCCTCGATGCCGGCATTCGGGACCACGATGGTGATCGGACCGAGCTCCTCGCGCACCGAGGAGTACACCTGTTCGAGCGCGCTCCGGTCGACGACGTCGACCTGGTGGGCCGCGGTGCGGCTCCCCTGCGCGGAGAGCTCGGCCGCGGCCGCCCGGACCCCGTCGCCGTCGACGTCGAGGAGCGCGATCGCGTGGCCGTCCGCTGCCAACCGGCGGGCGATCCCGAGGCCGATGCCCGCGGCCGCTCCGGTCACCACCGCCACCCGGCCGCTCACCGTGCCACCTCCGCCGGGGTGAACTCGATGTAGAGCTTGTGGAGACCCCGCAGGACCCAGGTGGGTTCATAGCTGAAATGGCGATCCGACGGAGGACCGTGATGCTCCTCGGAGAGGCGGATGTCGTGCATGCGGTCGAGGATCCGTTCGACGCTGACCCGTCCTTCCACCCGGGCCAACGGGCCCCCGGGACAGGAATGCGCACCGCGGCCGAAGGCCATGTGCACCTTGGCGTTGGGACGGTCCATGCGGAACTCGGCGGGATCCTCGAACAGCCGGGGGTCGCGATTGGCCGCGCCGTTCAGCACCATCACCGGGGTACCGGCCTCGATCTCCACCCCGCCGACCGTGGTCGCCTTCCGGGCGAGGCGGAAATCCGCCTTCACCGGGCTCTCGATGCGGAGCGCCTCCTCGATGAAGTTGGGGATGCGCTCGCTGTGCGCCCGAAGCTCGTCCTGGAGCTCGGGGTACTCGCAGAGGTACTTGAGGGCGACCGCGAGCAACCGGGCGGTGGTCTCCTGGCCGGCGGCGAAGAGGAAGGTCGCCGTGCGCACGACGGCGGTCACGTCGGGCGTCGACCCGTCCGGGTAGGTCCCGAGGGCCAGGCTGGTCAGCACGTCGCCCTTCGGCTCGCGCCGGCGATCCTCGATGTAGCTCCCGAACCAGTCGTCGAGCCAGGCGAGCGCATTGAGGTCCACGTCGTTCTGCTCGTCGCCGATCGCACCCGGTGAGGCGCTCAGCCCGAAACCGTCGCGGAACCGCTGGTGGTCGGCTTCGGGCACACCGAGCACGTCGGCCACGGTGAGCATGGCGAAGGGCTGCGAGTACGCGCCGATGAACTCGCAGCGGCCGTCGGCGACGAACTCGTCGATCTGGCGATCCGCGAGCCGCCACATGAACGCCTCGTTCTCCTTCAACCGCTTGGGCGTGAGCAGACGCATGACGAGGGCGCGCTCGCGGGTGTGCGCCGGCGGGTCCATGGTCACCATGTGCTCGTTCATCGGGAGCTGATCGCGGTAGCGGTCGATGATCCCGCCCACGTCGTCTCCCTCGAGCGGCACCGGGAAAGTGGCGAAGGACCGATCACCGAGTTGCACGAGGAGAACGTCTTGTTGTCGAGGTAGATCTCCGACGCCTCCTCGTAGCCGGAGACGGCGACCACCCCGTGGCTCTCGGTGTGGAGCACCGGACACTTCGAGCGGAGATGCTCGAAGTACGGGTACGGGTCCTCCACCAGGGACTCGTCCATGAAGAAATCCATCGAGTCGTAGTCGGTCACTGCCACTTCCCTCCCGGCGTGCACGCTCCTGGGCGCCACGATGCTGAGCAGTTGCTTAGCATCCGGCCCCGGGGGGTCGTCAACCCCTCTGCCGGTCGGCGGGTGGTCGGTCGGAGGTGTCGGCGCTCGGCCGGGACGAACGATCGGGCGCGGGTGGAGCCGGGTCCCCGTTCAGGGATTCGAGATTGGTCAGACGCAGTTCCTGGCGGGCGACCCAGTAGGCCACGTACATCGAGAAGATGGCGGCGGGGATCTCGAAGACCCCCGCCAAGAGGAGGGCCTCGGCCGTCGCGCCCCGGCCGCCGGCGGTCGTGATGTCGAACCAGGCGTCGACGATGAGCAGGGTCGCGGTTGCGACCGCCGGCAGCTGCACGCGCGGATCCATTCGGAACGCCAGGTACGCCGTTCGGGTGATCGCCGCGGCGAGCAAGAGGTCGAAACCGACCCAGGCGGCCCGGTAGTGGGTGTCGAGATCGCGCTTCGGGAGGGTGATCGCGAGATAGACGATCCACGGCATGAGCGCGACGGCCGCGGCCGCGTAGATCCAGGCCATCCGCCGGGCCCCCCGCCGGAGCTCCTCCAGTGCCGTCCGGTCTCCGCTCGGGCCGGGCACGGGATCCGTCCCTGGACTCGTGCTCACCGCCGACCAGCCTAAAGGCGGGCTCCCGTCAGCGGACCGTCACCCCGGGGCGATGTCTGCGCCGGCGTCGACGGGACGTCCGGGGAGCAGCCCGTCGTCGTAGACCACGCTGCGAGAGAGGGCGAGGCGCTCGAGGGCGGCCTGGGTGGCGATGCCCTTGACCGTCGAGATCCGGTGCCAGTCCCCGTCCGAGTCGAGCGACCAGGACTGCATGTCGTCGGCCAGGTTGAGTGCGAGGACCTCTTCGAGCTGGGCGATCGCGCTCGGGTCCGCGACCGGGATCATCGCCTCGACCCGCCGATCGAGGTTCCGGCGTCGCAGGTCGGCCGAACCGATGTAGTAGCTGGAGGGGCGTCCGGCCGCGCCGCCGAAGCGGAGGATCCGCGAGTGCTCGAGGAAGCGGCCCACGATCGAGCGCACCTTGATCGTCTCGGAGAGGCCGGGCACGCCCGGGCGCAGACAGCAGATCCCGCGGATGATCAGGTCGATGGGCACCCCGGCCTCCGACGCTCGGTAGAGGGCGTCCATGACCGCGACGTCGTCGAGGCCGTTGACCTTGATCACGATGCGTCCGTCAGGTCCCGCCGCCGCTTCGCGGTCGATCACACGCGATCACACGGTCGCGGATCCCACCCGGCGAGGTCACCAGCTCCTGGTAGAGGGGGGGCTGACTGAAGCCGGTGATGTAGTTGAAGAATCGGGTCACATCGACCCCGAGATCGACCCGCGAGGAGAGCACGCCGAGGTCTTCGTACATGCGGGCCGTCTTCGGGTTGTAATTGCCGGTGCCGACGTGGCAGTAGAGGCGGACCGCGTCGCCCTCCTGACGGACGACCAGGGTCGTCTTCGCGTGGGTCTTCAGGCCCATCAGCCCGTAGATCACGTGTGCGCCCGCCTCCTCGAGCGCTCGAGCCCATCCGATGTTGGCCTCCTCGTCGAAGCGGGCGGTCACTTCGACGAGCACCGCCACCTGCTTCCCGTGCTCGGCGGCGCGCACGAGCGCCGCCACGATCGGGCTGTCACCCGACGTGCGATAGAGGCACTGCTTGATCGCGAGCACGTGAGGGTCGTCCGCGGCCTCGTTCAACAGCTCCTCCACCGACGCCGAGAAGGAGTCGTAGGGATGGTGGACGAGCACGTCCTGGCGGTCCAATACGGCGAAGATGTCCGAGTCCTCCTCGCGCTCGACCGTGGTGAGCGGCGGCGGGACGAGCGGAGTCCACGGCTCGTCATGGAGGTCCGGGCGGTCGAGGTCGTAAATGGTCCAGAGACAGTCGAGACCGAGCGGGCCGGCGAATTCGTACACGTCGTCGAGGCTCAGGCCGAGCTCTTCGGT
This sequence comes from uncultured Acidimicrobiaceae bacterium, assembly GCA_963784155.1. GTDB lineage: Bacteria > Actinomycetota > Acidimicrobiia > Acidimicrobiales > RAAP-2 > Bog-756. The sequence goes on along the minus strand of CAWAQF010000005.1, from coordinate 480,468 downwards.
CAGCCGCTCGACCGAGCTGCTCGAGGTACGCGAATCGACCTCGAGCCGGACGACGGGAAGGAAGCGGCGGCGGCGCAGCTCCTCTTGGAGCGCGAGCAGGAGGTCGTCGGCGGCGTCGTCGTCGAGGGCGAGGTCGGCATCGCGGGTGACCCGGAACACGCACGGCTCCCCGACGTCCATACCGGGGAAGAGCTCGTCGAGGAAGGGGATGAGGGTCTGCTCGAGCGGGATGAAACGTTCGCCGTCGGGAAGGCGGAGCAGCCGGTCGACGTTGGGCGGGACCTTGACCCGCGCGAAGCGTGAGGTACCGTCCGCGCGACTGCGCACCTCCACTCCGACGTTGAGGGAGAGATTGGAGATGTAGGGGAAGGGGTGGCTCGGGTCGACGGTCAGCGGGGTGACCACCGGCAGGATCAGCCGGTCGAAGACCTCGTGGAGAAACGTGCGATCGTGCGGGCCGAGGTCGTTCCAGTCGCAGACCTCGATCCCCTCCTTCCCCAGCGCGGGGACGACGTCGTCGAGCAGCAGGCCTTCCTGCCGGCCGACCATCCGGTCGAGCGACGATCGGACGTCGCGGAGCAGTTCGTCCGGAGGGCTGCCGTTGAGAGCCAGGCTCTTGATGCCCGCAACGACCTGGCGTCGGAGACCTGCCACCTGCACCTGGAAGAACTCGTCGATGCGTTCGCTGAAGAGGATGAGGAACTTGACCCGCTCGAGTAGGGGGATCGCAGTGTCGGCGACCAGGTCGAGCAGACGGTCGTTGAAGTCGAGATCCGAGAGCTGGCGGGCGAAATAGCGCGATCCGGGACGGCTCCCCGGCGGTGCCGAGGTGGTGCGGTCGGCGTCGACGCTCATCGGTCAACGATACCAACCGGCCTCGATCCGAACTCCGGGCCTCGGCGCCGCGCGGGAAAGGGTCGCCCGATCCGCCGGCGGCGGGCGGGGCGGGTCAGAATGAATGACGAGGTCTCGGACGAAAGGCTCGACCCGTGGAGAGAGAAGGCACCATCGAGGTCATCGTCGAGATCCCACGGGGAAGCCGCAACAAGTACGAGTACGACCACGCGCGGCACCTGATCCGACTCGACCGGCGGCTCTTCTCGGCGACCGTGTACCCGGCCGACTACGGGTTCATCCCGGACACGCTCGGCGAGGACGGCGACCCTCTCGACGCGCTGGTCCTGCTCGACGAACCGACCTTTCCGGGGTGCCTCGTCGAATGCAAGCCGCTCGGCGTGTTCTGGATGGCCGACGAAAAGGGCCCCGACGCCAAGATCATCACCGTGGCGTGCGGCGATCCGATGTGGGAGTCGACGGCGGACCTGGCGGAGCTCCCGTCGATGCTGACCTCGGAGATCGCCCACTTCTTCGACGTCTACAAGGATCTCGAGCCCGGCAAGGGGACGACGGTGAGGGGCTTCGAGGGTGTCGAGGCGGCGTGGCAGGAGATCGAGCGGTCCCGCGAGCGTGCGAGGGGGGCGGGCGGGTAGCGGCTCGAGACGCTCGCTCGCCTCTCCTCTCGGTTCTCGTCTATCGGTTCTCGTTCACTCGTCGTCTTCGTATTCGTCGTCTTCGGCGTCGAGGTCGATGCCGAGGGCGAATGCGAGCTCGGCGGCTGCCGACACGATCCGGATGTTGCCGACCGTCGGATTGAGGGCGACCAGGAGGCCGAGGATCTCTTCCGGTGTCACGCCGGCCTCGAGCGCGAACTCGACCTGGAACACATACGAGGCAGGTGCGGCGTCCGACGCGATCAGCGCGGCGATGTTGGCGAGTGCGTAGGTCTTCGGATCGAGGCCGGACGCCTCGAGGTTGTCCAGACGTGCCTGGAAAAGACCCTCGATGGCGTCGACGTCGTGCTGCGCGACCCCGATGAACACGTCAGTGGTACCGGATGAGACCGCCATGATCGTTCCTCCACTCTCGATTCCGACACCGAGTGGCTGTCGGGCGGACGCGGTCCCGACGCTCGGGCCGGGGTGACGAAGCCTGGTCACCGCGCGGTCACCCTACCGGATGGTCCATCCCCCGGATCATGCCCCCTGGCTCGATCGATGATCTGCCACGGGGATCGCCGCGAGACCGTCCGCGGATCACGCCGCGGACGCAGTGACTGGTACGGTGAGGGTGGCCGTCGAAGGGGTACCGCCGCCGCAGCATACGCAGTCACCCCGACCGGCCGACCCGGGGATGTAGCTCAGTTGGCTAGAGCACCTGCTTTGCAAGCAGGGGGTCACGGGTTCGAGTCCCGTCATCTCCACTCGAAGACTTCCTCGTGACTCCTCGCGAGCAGCACGATTCGTGCCCGCTCCCCTCCTACGAGCCCCTCGCCATTGCGTCCATCGCGCGCTTGACGGCGCGCATCGTCGATGCCGATCGGATGGGAATCTGTCCTCCGGCCAAGTTCGGCGAGGGCCTCGGCGATCGCGCGGTCACGGTCTTCGGTCGCGTGCTGGTAGCGCAGAGCCGCCGGGGGCGACTTGTGACCGGCCCTCCGCACCAATTCGGCCACCGAGGCTCCAGTACCGGCAGCCCACGTGAGCCCGGAGTGCCGGAGGTCGTGGAGTCGGAGGTCGGGCCTGTCGACCGAGGCGCGCGTAGCGGACCGCCGTCGCGACGTGCGTGGCGTCACGGAGCTTGTGCATCGATGCAGTCCATCGCCTAGCGGTTGCTGTCGGGAAGGGCCACCGGGGATGGGGCCAGACGCGCCCACCGCAGGCGGACTCGGAGTGGCCAACATGCGCCGAAGAGCGGAGAAGCTCGACGGAGAGCTGATTATCGAGTGCTCTGCGGCGGGCGGAACCTCGTTGACCTGGCAGGTGCCTCTCTCCGCGTAGGCGGCGACCCATTCACAATGCGAGAGGCAGCCCCAACCCGGTCGGGTCGGTGGCTGTCGTCGACGTGCCTAAGCGACCCTTTCGCCCGGCTGCACGACCAGCGAGCGCCTGAATATTCTCGGAGTGTCTACGGAGACCGGGTCTTAGTGCCCTGTACCTTCGACCAGAACCAGTTCAGTGTGGGGGACGTGTCCGATTCGGAGTGCTGGCAACCCTTACCACCCTCGGCCTGGCCGAACAACGAGTGGTAGCCCATGACCGTTCATGGGAACAAGATCAACTGTGACGTGGTCGGATGTCCGATTGAGTCAGAATTCGAAGCTCCGAAGATCTTGGAACCGGAGTGGGTGCGTGTCCGGTATTCCATGCTCGGATGGGATTCCTCCGGTGACGAGCAACCATTAGACATCTGTCCGCTGCACTTCCAGGGCTGCCTCTGATCGCCGGGAGCGGGCACCAACGATGCCACCTACCGGCACTCGCGCTGTGGGCATCGGATCAGCGCTGTGGGCATCGGATGGAGGAGGCCAAGTCGCGTTCTCGCGGCCGAGTCAGGCTTCGCCTCCGTACTCGTCCTGGTTCTCGGACTGCCCGCTATCGATCACGCGGTCATGCGCAGCGCGGTAAGCCGGATAGTCGTCTTGTGATCTGAGCGCTTGGCAAGCATCGCCAAGGTTGCACTCACCGACACCGTTGGGGTACTCGACCAGCAGGCCATCACATATCACTGTCATGTGTCCATGGTAAATAGCTGGCAGCCCCCTGGGTAGGTGGGGACATGGGTGCCCAAAAGCACGGTGCCAACGCCTCTGCCACAAACGCCGAGGCAGTGGGACACCCGGGCGTCACTGAGCGGCACGACTGGGGTGCTCCTCGGGCTCTAGCCATGCGACGGACCCCCGGCCGAAGCCGGGGGCCATCGCTAGGTCGAAGGTGGATCAGATGACGGATGTAGGTCGAGCTGGATCGACTCGGCCATCTCAACCAAGGGACCTCTGGCCCTAGGGGCTGAAGCCGCGACAGCCTTACTCTGGAGGGTGGCCCCTGAGGGGTGGCTGACTCGGATCGGATCAAAGGGGGACTGCCCCTCCCTCCTAAAACATTCGGTCCGGGTCGGTGCGGGGGGCCTACGAGGTCATCGGGACGCAACGGAGACCGGGTGCCTTTGATCGCCGGATAGGCGCGGCGTGCCGCGAGTGGGGAAGAGATCCACCTGCTGCTGCAAACGGAGAGCTGCGCGCGCCATGCTGGATGTGTGGATGGCTACGACGAAGACACCTCGAATCAGCTGACCGTCCGATTCCGTTCCGTCTCGGAGACCACCGGACAGCTAATCGTGCGGGTTGCAGCTGAAGGATACTCGGGGCAATCCGCCGCCTGGCTCGATCCGCGACGACTCATCAAGTTTGCAACATCCTTGGCAGATGTTCCTGTTCTAGATGATGCCTCTCCACTTGCGGTCCTTGGGTCCTTCAAGAGGGGAACTCCGGACCTGGAACAGGAGCTTGTCAGCCTCAGCGTACGACCCGTCGGGCTGAGGGGACAGATCGGGGTAACGGTCCACTTGGCATCGGAAATGTGGCCGGAGACCCAGCAGGAATCGCTCAAGGAGGTCCGACTGGAGCTCCTCACAACCTACGAGCGTTTGCGCCACTTCGGCGACCACCTGATCCGAGTCGTCAATGGTGAGCTCGAGCAGGCCACGCTCGGGGGTGAAGAACTCTTCTGAGCTATTGACGAACTGACCCCAGCAACAGATCGCCGGGATGGTGGGATAGTCGCTGGCACTGGAGTGTGGCCTCGCCGACCCGAATGACATGTCCTTCGACGCCACAAGAGAAGGGAAATCGCCATGCGCCAAGTCGTTGTCGTTATCGGTGCCGGACAGATAGGTCAGGCGATCGCCCGACGGATCGGCGCAGGCAAGCACATTGTGCTGGCTGATCTGCACCAAGGGAACGCCGACGCGGCGGCTGAAGTGTTCGCCAACGCCGGATTCGACGAAGGCCCCACAACCGTCGATGTCTCCTCACGTGAATCGGTGAACGCGCTTGTCGAGAGCGCCACCGAACAGGGCGACGTCACCGGTGTCATCCACGCCGCCGGCGTCTCGCCCAGCCAAGCGTCGGTCGAGACGATCCTCGCTGTCGATCTCTACGGGACGGCCCTGGTGCTCGAAGAGTTCGGCCGGGCCATCGCCCGCGGCGGAGCTGGCGTCGTCATCTCCTCACAGTCGGGCCACCGTCTTCGTGCGCTCGCGGTCGAACAAGACACCTCCCTTGCGACCACACCGACCGACGACCTACTGGAACTCCCCATGCTCCAGCCCGACCAAATCGCGGACACCCTCCACGCCTACCAGTTGGCCAAGCGAGGCAACTCGCTGCGGGTCAAGGCCGAGGCCGTTCGGTGGGCCAAGCGCGGAGCGCGGGTAAACACCATCAGCCCCGGCATCATCATCACCCCCCTCGCCAGAGACGAGCTGACCGGCCCTCGTGGCCAGGGGTACCGGCGCATGATCGAACTGGCGCCCGCAGGACGCGCCGGCACGCCCGACGAAATCGGCACCGTCGGCGCGCTACTCATGGGCCCGGACGGCGCGTTCATCACGGGCAGCGACTTCCTCGTGGACGGTGGCGTGACCGCCTCCTACTTCTACGGCGAACTCGCCCCGCGGTGATGCCCATACCGCCGGGACCCGGGGCGGTTATCGACCGTGGCTTAACGGCATGTCTGAAGGAGCCGGTCCGTGGCAATACTCGGGAGGTTCTCACTCTCCCGAACAGCGCTTCAAGGAGGCCTACATGCGGGCGCGCTTGAGCGACGGCGCTCGGACCAAGGTGGAGCGCCCGGAGCAACGCGAGGACGAACGAACTGGAGGGCAGGGTGCCTCGCTGCGCAGAATTGTCAGGTTGTCAGTGGCGCAATTGCGCCGGGTCGACCACCGAGGGGGTCTCGCACCGGGCGAGGTGGTTCAGTGCAGCAGGCTCGGCTGGTGAGGCATGTCTTCGCAGAGGTCGATCGGCATGGTGATCTTCGGCCGCGGCCGGACGGCTCAATCCCCTAGCCGGCTTCGCGGCCCAGTGGCGGGAGCCGTGCCGATAGGCGAGCACGCATCCGGTCGGCTGCCGAGCGTCACGCTGCCTCTTGACCGGCGAGGTGCGGGAGTGGAGCCGTCACGGGGAGCGGAGGCCCCGTTCCTTCATGCCATCACATGAGGGTCAGGGGTCTTGCCGCGACGACGGACTGCTGAGCGGTGCTGCCGCCTTGAGTGCTGACGTCGCCGATGCGGGACAGGCAAGAGGTCCCGGGCTGTCCACATGTTGCAGGACCTTTGGCCCTGGTGGTGTGGACGCGACCGTCGCAGCATGAGAACCGTCCCACATTGGACAGTGAGCGTGCGATTGAGGAGTTGAGTGCATGCCGATAATCCTTGACCCCAATCGGGTCGGCCCTGTCGACGTGGCTCTAATCGGCTTCGTCGGCGACGCGTTCACCGGTGAAGTCGCCCCGGCGCTGCAAGACCTAGCCGAAAGCGGGGTTGTCCGGATCATCGATCTGGCCTTCATTCGGAGGGATCCAGAAGGGATTGTGTCAGCCTTGGAACTCGAAGACCTCGACGTCGCCGAAGCCTTCGCCGGGCTTGACGACGAACGGCAGGACCTTCTCAACGACGAAGACCTGATGCGCCTAGCGGACAGCCTCGAGCCAGCGACGGCTGCCCTCGTGATCGTGTGGGAGAACCGCTGGGCGGCCAACTTCGCTGAAGCCGTGCGAGCCTCGAACGGCTTCCTCGTAAGCCAGGACCGGATCCCTCACGAGGACGTGGTGCGAGCGATCGAAGCCCTACAAGGCGATAGCGAATAGGAGAACCAATGCCTCGTCGAATGGGACGTCCCGGATTGATGGGCACAGTGGCCCGCACCGCCGTCATCGCCGGAACTGCCACCGCAGTGTCCGGCACCGTGCAGCGAAAAGGACAAGAAAAGGCGGCCCAGCAGCAGGCGACGGCTGCCGCAGAACAGCAGCAAGCCACGGTCGATCAAGCGGCCGCGCAAGCTGGCGCCCAGGTGAAGACGCAGCAGGCCGCACCTGCCCAACAAGGTGCAGCCTACGATCCAGTAGCAAAGATCCGCGAACTGGGCGAACTAAAGGCACAGGGGTTGCTTACCGACGAAGAGTTCTCAGCGGCTAAGGCGCAGATCCTCGGAACCGCATGATGACCGACTTGCCCCGACTGCGGCGCTCTCTGGCAAGCCTGACTCCCAACTTGCGCGTTCGTCCCGCCGCCCAGGTCCGATAGGACGCCACGTTGATGCCTCCACTTCTCGCTGCGATGCTGGCTTCTTCCGGTTCGGTCATCGGTTGGGTGGTCGGCGTGGCCATCGAGGTCGTGATTCTCGTCTGGATCTACAACATTGCAATTCGCAAAGGGCGACATCCGATCGGCTGGCTGGTCCTCGGCTTCTTTTTCTCAATCATCACGCTGATCGTTATTCTGCTCCTTCCTTCCAAGCACACAACGGCGTCGGCCTGACATGTCGGCCGATCCTGGTTGCCCAAGTAAGAGACTCATGCCCAGGGAACAGATGCACACGGGCCTTCCGCCCAGCGACAGACTTCGCGGGCAACTGCACGTCCTGTTTGGTGGTCGAGTGTTCGGACCGAGGCCATGATGGCCGAACCCGATTCTGGACCCGGTAACAGCAGTTCCCGGCTCAGCGGCGGAGCGATCGCATCGCTCGTCGGAGTTGGGCTGCTTCTTGTGTTCATCATCCAAAACACCGAGAAGATCAGGCTGCACTTCTTGGTCTGGTCGTTCTCTTGGCCGCTCTGGTTCTACACCGTCGTCACGGCAGTGTTCGGGGCATTGGTGTGGTTCGGACTTGGTGTCATGCGTCGGCACAGACGCCGCAAGGACCGCCGTGAGGCGGGAGTGAGGTGATCCAGTCGTGATCCGAAGGCTTGCTGCCGAACTGCTTGGAACTCTGGTGCTGGTGTTCATCGCCTGTGGTGTCGCCACCCTGTCATTTGGGAAGGGTTTCAACTTTGCCGGCTTCACCCTGGTCCACAATCTCTCCGCGGGGATCGTTGCCACTGCGTTGGCCTTCGGCCTGGTGCTGCTTGCCTTGGTCTACGTGCTCGGACCTATTTCGGGATGTCATGTGAACCCAGCCGTCACGATCGGCGCGATGCTCACGCGGCGCATCGACGTGGGTGAGGGCGTTCTCTACGTCGTCGCACAGTTTGTCGGGGGCATCCTCGGGGCGTTGCTGCTCTGGGGGGTCTTCAGCGCCTCACCCTTCTACCACCGCACCGTCACCGGACTGGGCGCTGATGGCTACGGCAATGCCTCGGACGTTCACATCAGCCTCGGCGGGGCCTTCTTGGTCGAGGTTGTCCTGACCGCGATCTTCGTCTTCGTCATTCTCGGAGTGACATCTCGCATTGCGAACGCTGCGACAGCGGGGTTGGTCATCGGCTTGACCCTGACTTTCGTCCACCTGATCGGTATTCCACTCACCGGAACGTCGGTGAATCCAGCCCGCAGCCTCGGACCGGCACTCGTCGTCGGCGGGACCGCCCTCAGCCAGGTCTGGCTTTTCCTGGTTGCTCCGGCGGTCGGCGGCATCGTTGCCGCAGTCATCTACTGGATCATCTATCCCAAGGATGCGCCAGAACCGGTTGAGACCCTCGATCCGATTGCCGCTGACTGATCGCAGTATCGAACTCCATTAGCTGCCCCAGATCGCCTGTGTCCTCAAGGGGTCGACGCAATGGCATTGGCGAACGCCTTTGATGGCGTCGTCCACCCGAGTGTCTGTCGAGGACGTGTGTTGAGGGAGCGGGCGATGGCATCGCGTTCGATGGTTCTTGGCTCGGGACGATTGCGTCCGCGAGGAAGGAGGCATGGATCGTGCTCGTGTAGCTGGGCTCGTGGAACAGCGCTATGCCGTGCTCGAGGTGTTGCTCCACAGTCGATTGCACCCTGGACGGAATGGAAGCCGTCCGTCGCCCAGTTCGTTCCCGTCATTTGAGCGATCGGAGCCGAGCAGACGGGATGTGGGCGTGCAGATCCCCCGTCGCCACGACTCAACTGGCGACGACCTCGCCGGAGCGCATGTGGTGGATCCGCACCACGAACCCTCCGCCAGCCAGCTGGTCCAACGTGTAACCGGCCCGTTTCAGCGACGCCTCAGGGTGGAGGGCCACGCCGCCAGCCGTGATCGAGTCCGGCCGGAAGGCCAGCCGCAAGACCTCGGTGGCATCGGCGTCGAAGGTGCGGTAGGTGATGCGGTCGTGACTATAAGCGACGCGCTGGACGACGGACGTCGAACCGAGCAGGTGGCTCTCTCCCACGGGAGCGAGAGAAGGAATAGCTGCCATGGTCCAGTTGAAACTGCGGAGATAGTCGGAGTAACCGTCGCTGAACCAGTACTGGAACGTACCGAGACTCTGTCCGCAGCACGAAACCTCACCGTTGGAAGCCTCGAAGTATGTGGCGTAGTTGAGCGATCGGAAGGCGTTCGCCTTCGCGTGCCGATTTCCGGTCTTTACGTAGTAGAGGGCGTTCACCGCGGCCCATCTGGAGGTGTCGCTGCCGAGCCCCGCGGTCGAACAGCACAGATAGTGTCCGACAGCCGGGCCCTGTTCGTTGATCCCCCATGCTCCGTCGAAGGGGCCGACCCCGAAGTGCAGTGCCACCCACCCGATCAGGTGGCTCACCTGGGCCCGCCACTGAGGATCGACGGCACCGGGGTTCGGGAGGTTCAAGAGGTACAGCGCGGTGTAGGTCGGTGCAGCCTGGTTGAGATCGGTCTGGTCCTTGGGGACGTCTTCGAAGTAACCCGTCCACAGGTCGTACGCGGAGCTACGCGGGTTGAGCTGATGCGAGTCCAGCCACCTCCAGGCCGTTCGGCGTGCCTGCACGTACGCCTTCACATTGCCTCGGTGGATCCGGATCAGCTCGTCGAAGAGTCGTAGAGGTGACACCACGACCCCGCCGAAGGTCTCGCCGTCGATGGTGGCGCCCGTCCGCCCGTCGATGCGGAAGGGCCAGGGCGTGTGGTCGTTGTCGCCCGGCTCCACGTGCGCAGCCAGCGCGTTGGCGCAACGGATCGCTTCCCGAAGGTATGAGCGGTTTCCGGTCTCCTCGTACATGAGGGCGTAGCCGATCCCGACTTCACCGACCTTGTCCGGTTCTATCCCGCCGTAGTAGCTCTTGGGCATGTCGGAGAGGCACCGTCCGTAGTCGGGCCGGTTCCCGCACCCGGTCGGGAAGGGCACCCCAGACCAACTCCAGCTCGTCGGCGTCAGGCCATGGGCGAGCAGGTAGTCGAGCATGCCCTTCGCCGTGCTGATGGCGGTCCGGTCGCCCGAATACGGGTACCAGGCCAGCGCGGAGTCGACGAACGAGCCGAACACCATGGAGGGGTTGCTCTGCCAATAGGCCCCTTGCCCCGTGGCCCCGTTGAAGTTGGAGTTGACCAGGTAGGTCTTGAGATCGGTGCCGGCTTCGTCGGGGATCTTGTGCTCGAGGAAGTACCAGGCGAGCCGGAGCACCTGGTCGTAGCCGAGCCCCTGTTGAGGCTTGTACCACGCGAGGAGCCCACCGCTCGCGTCGGTCACCACCGGATTCCACGGCAGCTCCGAGTTCACCGGTGCTGCGGGCGCTGCTGCCGCTGAGGCGAGGGAAGGAATGGAAGAGATCACTGCGGCGACAGTTGCCACCGCTGCAGCGAAGAATCGCAGCGGTCGTCGGCGGTGCTTCCTGGGGACCCCTGCGCGGATCTCGATTTCCGCCATCGGAGTGTTACCCCGCGTTTGTCCTGTGAAGAGGTAGCCGACGCTATCAGCACTGCCTGTGACAGCAGCCCCCGCAAGGCGCGCGATCGGCATTTCCGTGCACTGTTCCTCGGCGTACGGAGCTCAGCACGGCTACATTTCCGAACGGCTTCATTGGTAGCGGGGCAAACTGAAGCACGTCGAGTCGTCGTGTCGACCGATGGGGAGGCGCCGAAGGCAGTGGACACGGAAAAGATCGGGAATTTCGCGTTGCGCGTGTGGGGATACAAGCAGGGTGAGATCGTCTCGCTCATGGTTCACCTCGGCGATCAACTCGGCCTCTACAAGGCCATGGCGGGCACCGGTCCGGTTAGTGCCAATGAGTTGGCGAGGCGGACTGGCCTGGAGGAACGGTGGCTCCTCGAGTGGCTGCGCTGCCAGGGCGCGGCGGGCCTGGTCGAAACCAAGGACGGAACGCTCTTCGAACTCAGCGCGGAAGGCGCCGAGGTCCTTGCCAACGAGAGCGAGAGCATCTGGTTCGCCGGCGGTGCATTCAACGGTGCCGCCATGCCTCCAGAGGCTATTCCCAGGTTGATGAATGCCTTCCGGACCGGGCGAGGACTGAGCTATGAGGAGCTCGGACCCGATGCCGCTCACAACATCGAGCGACTCACCGCGCCCTGGACCAAGCTGGTCCTCGTTCCCCAGATTCTCCCGAGCCTGTCGGGCGTGGTCGAACGGCTGGAGGCGGGCGCCCAGGTGGTCGACGTCGGCTGCGGAGCAGGTGTGGCGCTCGTCGCATTGGCCGACGCCTTCCCCGCCTCGCAATTCGAGGGATTCGACCCGTCGTCCCATGCCCTTCGGCGTGCCAGGGAGAAGGTAACCCAGGAGGGCCTCTCGAACGTTTCCTTCCACCTCGCCCCGGCATCCGGCCTACCACCCGAGCCGACCTACGACTTCGTCCTCACCTTCGACTGCCTGCACGACATGCCCCACCCTGCCGAATCCGTCGCCGCGATCCGCCGGGCGATCACACCCGAGGGGACCTGGCTCATCAAAGACATCCGCAGCGCCTCTAGCTGGGAGGGGAACCTCCACAACCCAATGCTCGCCATGATGTATGGGATGTCGGTTGCCACCTGCATGTCTTCGGCTCTATCGGAGCCCGGAGGTGCCGGGCTCGGGACGCTGGGCTTCCATCCAAGGCTCGCAGAGCAGATGTGTCGAGATGCTGGCTTCACGCGCTTTTCCGTTCACGACTTCGACGACCCGGCCAACCTTTACTACGAGGTTCGGCCTTAGATTGACTAGACGACTTCCTCGCTACTGACCGGGTCGTCCACTATGCGGGTGGTGCGTTCGACCTTCACTTCTACCCGAGCGATGGTGAGCTTTTCGATCACCATTGGGTCGGGTCACAGATGGGGAAGGTTGCGCGCCAGGGTATAGCCGGCGACGATCACGAGGAGGATGCTGAAGGCTCGGGTCATCGACTTCGCGCCGACCATTTGAGGGAGCCGCGATCCGAACACGGAAGCGGCGATGGCTGCGAGCGCGAACACGACGACGACGGCCCAGTCGATGTGGACCGGGGTCCCAAGGCGCATGACAAGAGCGGCGCTGCTGTTGATGACGATCACCAGCAGAGAGGTGCCCGCCGCGATCGCCATGTCGAAACCCATCACCAACACGAGGACCGGGACGACAACGAATCCGCCCCCTACGCCGAAGAAGCCGGTCAAGAGTCCGACGGCGGTCGCCGTCGCGACGAGAACCGGCGGGCTCACTCGCGGGCGGACTGTCGAATGCGCGGACTCCAGGGCGATCGCAACCGATCGACCGGTCGCAGCGGCATCGACCTGAAGGACGGACTGTCTCGTCGGCGTCGCCTTGCGGAGCGAACGCGCCATCATCGCTGCGGCTGCCACCAGCATCACGACGGAAAAGCCCGCCAGGAGCACCGCGGGCGAGATGCCCGACGAGAGCCAAGTCCCGACGATCGCACCAGCGACGCCAAGACCACCGAAGACAAGCCCCTCTGAAAGCTGCACCCGCCCGCTTCTCCAGTGGACCATGGCGCCTGCGAGGGCTGTCGCCCCAACGACGACGAGCGAAGCGGTCGTCGCACCGTGGGCGTTCTGACCGAGAAGGTAGACGAGAGCGGGAACGGTGAGGATCGACCCTCCGCCACCGAGGGCGCCCAGAGCGACGCCGATGACGATGCCGACCGCGGCAGCCAGTGCGAGCACGAGTCGTCAGATCGAACAGCGATTGGGCCCCATCTCGATCTGGGCCAAGTCCCCAGCCGAGAGGGAGCTGCGCCCCATGTTGGCCCGGATCACTTCCACGTAGTTGGGAGGGCGCTCGGCAACGTGGGCCGTCGCCCAGCTGACGAACGCATTCTCGTCGAGTGACAACGCGTGCACCGTGGCGCGCAACCTGCCGAGCGATCCCTCCACCGGGTGATCGGGGACCACCCTTGTGCAGCTTCCGTAATGCGCAGGAAAGACGAGCGTGTCGTCGGGAAGAAGCAGAAGTTTCTCGTTCAGCGATCGGTAGAGGTTGCGCGCGAACTCTTCGGCGCGCTCGGCCAGATCTGGCCGCCCGACGCCGTCGGTGAACAGCGTGTCACCGCTGAAGATGGCTTGTCCGTTGAGGACGAACGTCACCGAGCCTTCGGTGTGCCCCGGGGTGCGCAATGCCACGACGGAGATCTCTGCGCCCCCGGGAAGGGAGAATGATTCGTCATCCTGCAGTGGTCGGTAGGGGAACTCGAAGGTGTCGAAAGGACTGAGATGCAGACCGGCGCCGGTTCGCCGGGCCAGGTCGCGCGCTCCCGACAGGTGGTCGGCGTGCAGGTGGGTGTCGAAGACCCGGGTGATCCGCCACGATCGGTCGTCGGCGAGCGCGACATACCTCTCGATCTCGGTCGACGGGTCGATCACGAACGCTTCGTCACCGGCACCGACCAGGTAGGACAGACAGCCCTTCCCCCGCCGCCGCACTTGCACGACTTGAGCGCCGGAGACATCCGAGACCGCCGTGTCGTAGACCCGACCCCAGGCCCCCATGCCGCCGGTGAGATTGATCGACTGATAACCGGCACGAGCCAACAGCTCGGTCGCCTGACCGGAGCGATTGCCGGTACGACAGAGGACGACCACCGGTCGGTCGGTCGGGACCTCGGAGAGCCGACCCTGCAACTCCCCTAGCGGGATGTTCCGGATTCCCGCGATCGCCCAGGCCTCCACCTCTTCCGGCTGGCGCACGTCGAGGAGGAAGGGCTCGTCATCGGTGCCGAGAAGTCCCGCGAGCGTGGTCGCCGTCATCTCCCCGGTGGCGGAACCTCGACGCTTCGATCTCACCTTCTCCTCCTTCGCGCATGCGCCACGCGTTGGGTTCCCGAGGCGCCTGGTCTCGAGGACATCTGTCTCATCAGTGCGAGAACCGCACGGTCGGGAGCACCCTGTCGAGGAGCCTCGGGCGATGCCAGATCCTGTGCCCCCCGAGGCGCAGGATGGCCGGCAGGAGCACCAGGCGGGTCACGAAGGCGTCGAACGCAACCGCGAGGCTGAGAATGACGCCCATCTCCTTGGGGGCGAGTGGACCGGAAAGGGCGAAGGTCAAGAAGACTGCGATCATCACTGCGGCAGCCGAGATGATCGACGCGACCCGAGGTGCCGACCGACCCGGTCATGGCGTGCTCCGGGTCCGGGTGGGTCTCGTAGCGTTCCTTTGCGGCCGAAAGGAGGAACAGGGTGTAGTCCATGGCGACGCCGAAGACCATGGCTCCGAAGAACAACGGTCCCCAGGCGTCGACGAATCCCTGCGGAGTGAATCCGAGGAGTCCCGACAGGTGCCCGTCCTGGAAGATGAGCCGGGCGATCCCGAAGGCGGCGGCAACCGAAAGTCCGGTCACCGCAACACCTGCAGCTGCGATCAGTGGTGCACCGAGTGCCACGAGCAGGAGCAGGAAGCCCACGGCGGCGAGCATGCCGAACACGAGCAGCGTCCGGCTCGCCAAGGCGTGCTGCAGGTCGTAGTTCTCGGCCGCGGCGCCTCCCACCAGGCTGCCGGGAGGCAGCGCATGGCGGATTCGGTCGATGGTGGCGGCGGTCGTCGGAGTGGACGGACCGGTGGTCGGCACCACCTGGTCGAGGGTCCATCCCCCTGCGGTCGGCCCCGGCACCGTCGCGGCGACTCCCGGGGTTTGCCGGAGGGCGGCGAGCGCGGCCGGCTGGTGCGCCGATGGAACGACCACCTGCAACGTGCCCGGCGCGCCCGCTCCAAACGCTCGTGTGACCTGGTCGTAGCCGACCCGAGCGTTGGCCGAGGCCGGGATGACGGTGATCGAGGGCATCGACGTCCGGAGCCCGATGATGGGAGCAGCTGCGAGGGCCAGCACGGCCAGCGCTCCGACAGCGGCCGGAACGGGGTGACGCCACAGGATCCGACCCCAGGCATGCAACCGCTGCTCGAGACGGTGGCCATGGGGATGTTCGGTTGCGCGCGTCCGGCGTCGGAAACGGATCCGTCCCGAATCGATCTTCGTGCCGAGCCGCCCCAGCACCGCGGGCAGAAGGGTCAGTGTGGCGGCCAGGACGGCGACCACGGCGAGCATGATGCCCAACGCCATCGATCGGAAAGCCGGGCTGGGCACGAGCAGTATCGCTGCCAGGGAGGCGAGAACCGTCAGAGCCGAGAACGCAACGGCTTTGCCCGCGGTGGCCATCGTCTCGGCCACCGACTCGACTGCCACTGTCCGATCGCCGGGCAAGGCTCCACGGCGGTGCAGGGCGGAGCGGAACCGGACCACCAGGAACAGTGCGTAGTCGATGCCCAGTGCAAGTGCGAACATCAGGGCGAAGTTCAAGGCCCAGATCGACACCGGCGCCACCTTGTCGGCCAACACCAGAGCGCCGGCGGCGGTGAGCAGGCCGGCCATCGTCAACATGAGGGGAAGGCCCGCCGCGACGAGGCTGCCGAATGCGATGGCAAGGATGGCCAGGGTCACCGGCCAGGACAGCAGCTCCGAGCGCATCATCGCCGAATGGTTCGCGGAGTTGAAGTCCGCCCACATCGCGCTGTCACCGGTGAGCGTCGCGCTGACAGAAGCAGTGCCGGCGGCGCCGATCGGCGCAGCGAGATGTTCGGCCGCTTTGACCATGGCGTTCGAGTCGGCGGCAGACCCGGCCGTGATGATCCCCGTCCTCCCGTCCGCCGAGAGCGAGACGCCCGGCTGCGGGGGCACCACCGACGAAACCCGCGGGTCGGAGCGCAGCAAGGAGGTCACTCGAACCAGGACTGCCTGAGCCTTCGGGTCCGAGGCGATCGGCGCCCGGTGATCGACCACGACGACCTGGAGGGCGCTCGCTCCGAGGCCGGAGAAGTCACGTTGGATCAAGTTCCGCGCCGCGACCGACTGGCTGGTCGAATCCTGCCACCCGGCGCCGGCCAACGCCGATTGGACCTTTGGCGCGAACAGTCCGAATCCCACGATCACCAAAGCCCAGGCGACGAGCACGGCCCGGAGATGGGTGGCGCACCAGGTTCCGAGCCGAGCCATCGCACCCGGAGCCGCGGGTGTTGAGTCGGTGGTGGACGCAGTTCGCTCGAGAAGGGTCGTCATGGTTCCGTCCTCCGGGACCGGGAGGTGTAGAGCGAGGACAGACCACACGCCCGCTGGAGAACGATCGAGGCGGGACAGGCGCGGACAGTGGCGTACAGCCACTGGTTGACACCGGCGAAGGCAGCCAGGAGGAGGAACCACGGGGAGACGAGGACGGCGAGAACCGCCGAAAGGACGGTCGTCGATCCGGCCAACGCGAAGAGGACACGCTCGAGCGGCCAACGATTGGGAGCATTCGCAGTGATCTGATTCATCGGGCAGGTTCCCCTTCCATCTGTAAGAGGGCGTCGAGCTCGGTGATCTGGCGACGCAGGCTTCCGCAGACTTGGTCGCAGAGATCGAACAGACTCTCGTCGGCAATCGAGAAGAAGGCCCGGTTGCCCTCCTTGGTCCGGCGGATCATCCCTGCGTCGAGGAGCATCCCGAGGTGCTTCGACACGTTCTGCTGTGACGCACCGGTGGCGGCCTGAAGCCGGGCGATGGTCGCCGGGCCATCCCGCAACGCATCGAGCAGCTTGATCCTGGTGGGCTCGCTCAGCAGGCGAAATCTCTGGGCGATGAGCTCGACCAGGGCGTCGGGCAAGGGGGCCGGCATGGCGCTCACTGGGTTCATAGTATCACAACTCTACAACTATGTCGTTGTGATAGTTATTCCAAGGCGGCGAAAGGCGAGGTCAGGCCGCAGGCCCTGCTCGAACTCGAAGGTCGTGGTGCACGGTCGCGACGAGTCCTCCGCGAGAGGATCACGCGCCGCAGACGGCGGCAGGGCCCGGCAGCGCCGTGGCGTTGACCGCGTCGAGATTGCGCTGCGTGCACGCCACGAGCCATCGGAGCGCGGTGGGGGTCAGGCGATCGCACACCCAGTCCCAATGGAGCGACACGGTGTCACCCACCTGCAAGTCGACGGCGAAGCCGACGCCGTCGAGACTGCGACGCACTTCCTCGGCCCGCTCGGGGCCGAGTGCCAGGCGCGAGCCGTCGAAGACCAGGCCGCGGCTGGCCACGGTCACCAGGTCGCCGTGGACCCCCTCGACCCTCCCCCATCGGATGCGGCACTGGTCGAGAACGCGCATCGGTGGTCCGTCCATGCCGGCGCGCAGCAGGCCGAGCCACGGGTACACCGCGAAGACATGGAAGCTGTGCTGTGGAATTCCGCCGGCCGGCACCGCCGCGGTGAGGAGGCCCATGCGGCGCCCGGCGGGGCGCTCGAACCGATCGACGAGGGACGCGGACAGCAGCGGCACGCGGGACCCGGCGCACCAACTCGTTGCCGACCCAGTAGGCAGCCACCACGCGGCGGTCGAGCGGATCGGCGATGCCGTTGCATCCGGCGATCAGCTCCAAGTAGGGCCACGCCCCCTCGAACCGTGCCGCCAGGTGGGCGAGCAACTTCGCGTCGCTACCCGCCGCGCCCGACTCGAGAAGAGCCGAGGGGTCGTCGGGCCCGCAGTAGCCGAGGGCGTTCGGGGGATACGAGTAGCGCGGCGAAGAGGACCGGGCCGGACGCGGACGCTCCGGGCTTCACCGGGCTCCGACCCCGGCCCGGCACGTCGGCCGGCCAACCGCCATCCAGGTCACGAGGCCGACGCCCGCCGCGACGAGAAGGAGGCCGTAGGCGCCGGGCGCCGGCGTTGCTGTGCCGGCTGCCAGTTGGAGGAGCCAGGTGACGAGTGCGCTCCCGACGAGGACCGAAGTGACGTCGAGTGCCCGTGCGCGGGCGAGGGCGGTCATCCACGTGCCTACGTAGGCGGCCAGCAGGATCCCGCCGAGCAGTGCCCAACCCACCTGCCGGGCGTCGAGGGCGAAGAGCGAGTGCAGCGCGCCGGTGGCACCCAGGTAGACCAGCAGCGTGACCGAGCCGATCCCCATCCGCACCAGCGCCAGGAGGGCCGGCGCGGCGTCGCGCAGGAGCAGCTTCGCGACCACCACCTCGACAGACCACAGCACGGTCGCCGACAGGACGAGCAGTTCGCCGCGGTCGGTCGCCAGATGTCCGAGTCCGCCCGTCAGAGCTACCTGACCGGCGATCAGCATGACGACCGCTGCAACGTTCCACCACCTGACCCGCTCGTGGAGCACCGGAACCGCCAAGAGCGCGACCCAGACGATCAGCGTGTCGTGCCAGAACGCCGCAGGCGCCGCGGTGGTGTCGGCCAGCCCGTCGAAGAAGAGAACGAACGCCAGACCGCCGCCCACGATGCCGACATAGGCCAGGCCGAGCCATGCGAGCGGGCGGCCGGGCCGCCACGACCGCGGCGAGGTGACGAAGCGCTGCGGCGCGCCGCCGCCGCGGGCCGACCGACCGAGCGTTGCGAACCCCGCGAGGCACACGGCGGCCACCAGGTTCTTGGCCGTCGTGTAGACCGACGGCGACGCGATCGCGTGAACTCCGTAGCTGTTGAGGAAGACCGAGAACCCGCTCACTGCGGCGGTGACACCGGCCACCGCGATCCCCGGGAACGGCTTCGCCGCGCGGCGCCCGCGCGCCGCGGGACCGGCGTCGGAGCGAGGCGACACCGACTCGGTCACGCGGGCTCCGGACCCGGGTCGCCGCGGAGTGCACCGACTCGACGGAGCTCGTCCGCCACCGCCTCTGCTTCGGTCGTGTCGGCGCGGTCGATCGCGTAGCCCGAGTGGACCACCAGCCAGTCGCCCGGAGCAGGCGGGGCCCCCTCGAGAGCGAGGAGCGAGACCCGGTGGCGCGCCCCGTCGATGTCCTCGACGTCGACCGCGCCCTCGTCGACCGATCCGACCACTCGGTGCAGTCGGCTCACACACATGGCTGGCTCTCCATGATCACATCGAGGACCCGGCGGGCGGCGTCGGGCACCGCGGTGGCCACAGCTGCACTGAGGCCGACGCCGCGTCCGAAGTCCGACCCCTCGATGCCTACCACGAGGACTCGGGCCGGCGCTTGCCCGAGGATCGTGGCCAGCCGGAGCACGTCGGCGAGCCCGATGCCGTGACTGCTCGCCGGCGCGCCCGTGCTGCCGGCCATGTCCGCCGGTCCGAGCTCGACGACCGAAACGGCCCCGGGCGACGTGCCGGGTCCGAGCGCGTCGACGACGATCGCCACGTCCGCTCCGTCCCACCGGCCGAGCAGATCGAGCGGTTCGCCGAGTGGGCCGACCAACTCGGCCCCTCCGACCGGGCCGACTTCCTCGCCGACCATCGCCACCACCGCCGGCCCCGCCCCGTCGTCCCGCCGGTACTCGTTCCCGAGTCCGGCCACCACCACCCGCAGGCCAGGGATCACGATCGCACCACCGTGACATCGAGGAAGTGGGCGGCACACGAGATGCAGGGGTCGTGGTTGCGCACGGCCTGTTCGCAGCGCAGCTGCAACGCCGTGTCGTCGAGGTCGAGCGATCCCTGCGCGACCCGACGCAGGTCCGCCTCGATCATCAGCTGGTTCTGGGAGGTGGGCGGCACGATCCGGGCGCTGCGGATCGTGCCCTCCGCATCGAGTTCGTAGTGCTGGAGGAGGAGCCCGCGGGGCGCTTCGGTCACGCCCGTGCCCGATCCGGCCCGCCCCGTGACCGTGGCCGACGGGGGGTCCGGCGGCTCGTACGCCTCCACGAGGCGCAGGGCCTCGTCGCAAGCGACGACCAGTTCGACCGCGCGCACGACGACGCTGCGAAACGGGTTGGTGCAGGGCGCGACCAGGCCCGCGGCCGCCGCGGCCTCCGCGGCCAACGGCGGCAGGAGGTCGGCGTTGAGGGCGAAGCGCGCGAGCGGTCCGGTGAGGTACGGGTCTCGCCCGGCCAGGCGGGCTTGCAGCGCGGTGGAACGGGCCACGTGCGCCTCGACCACCAGGTCACCGAACTCGGCCGGACTCACGTCGAGACCCTCCGACGAGATCGGCCGCCCGCTCTCGATCGGGTAGCGCTCGGAACCGCGCAGTGCGACGAAGCGGTAGTCCCCCTCGACGTCGGGGAATTCGAACTCCGACACCCACTCGACCGTGGCCAGAGCCGCGTCTCGCGCCGCTCGGAGCGGTTCGGCCAGGGCAACCACGTCCGAGGGCGCCCCGTAGAAGCCGCCGACCCGCACGTTGACCGGGTGCACCGCACGCCCCCCGACGGTCTCCATCACCAGGTTGCCGGTCCGCTTGAGTGCCAGGCCCCGCTCGATGGCCGGGCGGTCGCGCTCGGCGAGCTCGACCGCGTCCGAGCAGCCGTAGAAGTCCGGGGCGTGCAGCAGATAGACGTGCAGCGCATGGCTCTGGATCCACTCGCCGCAATAGAGGAGCCGCCGGAGGGCGGTGATCCGGTCGTCGACGATCACCCCGCATGCATCCTCCATGGCCGCGCACGCGCTCATCTGGTAGGCGACCGGGCAGATCCCACAGATGCGGGCGGTCAGGTCGGGGGCCTCGCTGAAGTCCCGGCCGATCAGGAGCGCCTCGAAGTAGCGCGGCGGTTCGAAGATCTCGAGGGCGACGTCGGTGACCGTGCCGTCTCGCACCTCGACCCGGAGCGACCCCTCGCCCTCGACCCGAGCCAGGCCGCCGACGCCGATCGTCCGTCCGCCGGATCCGTGGGTCACCGCCCTCCCTCCTCCCGGTCGGGTCGGTGCGGAGCGCCGAGCGTGACCGGCACCGGTCGGGCCTGTGCCTGCGACTCGGCCGAGAACGCAGGGGCACCGACGTTGAAGGTCGCGAACAGCCGCGACAGCTCGAGCGCGGTGGCACCGTTGTGCCGGAGCTGGGCGGCGAGCGACCTGGTGTTGGCGGTGTCGGCGGGGCCGAAGCAGCCGAAGCACCCGCGTCCGACGGTCGGGCAGAGTGCACCACAGCCGGCCCGGGTCACCGGTCCGAGGCAGGCGGTCCCCCGCGCGACCAGCACGCAGACCGTGCCCCGCCCTTTGCACTCCTGGCACACCGAGTGCCCGGGGACGGCCGGGCGCCGGCCGGCCAAGAACGCGGTGATCACCTCCAGCAGCTGATGGCGGTCGATCGGACAGCCGTGCAGTTCGAAGTCCACCGCGACGTGCGCCGAGATCGGAGTCGACGTGTCGAGGGACTCGACGTACTCGGGGTGCGCGTAGACGGTGCTCCGGTAGTCACCTGCCGCCGCGAAGTTGCGCAGCGCCTGGATGCCGCCTGCGGTGGCACAGGCGCCGATGGTGACGAGCCGGCGCGAGTTGGCCCGAATTTCGGCGATCCTCTGTGCGTCGGCCGCCGTGGTGATCGACCCTTCCACGAGCGACAGGTCGTAGGGACCCGACACCGACGCCCGCGACATCTCGGTGAAGTGGGCGATGTGGACTGCACCTGCCAGGGCCAGCAGCTCGTCCTCGCAGTCGAGCAGGCTCAACTGGCAGCCGTCGCACGAAGCGAACTTGAAGACCGCGAGGGTGGGGCGCCGATCGCCTTCGTCCGAACCGGTGCCGGTGCCGGTGAAGTGGTCCCCGGTGATCGCCGTCACCGCTCGCGCTCCGCGAGGAGATGGTCGACGGCACCGGCGTAGGGAACGACCGGCCCGTCGCGGCAGAGAAGGAGCGGTCCCAGTTGGCAGTGGCCGCACCACGCGACCCCGCACTGCATGTTCCGTTCGAGCGAGACGCGCACCCGGTCGGGGTGGACGCCGAGGTCGACGAGGGTACGTGCGGTGAAGCGCATCATCACTTCCGGACCGCATACCAGTGCGAGGGCGACGGTCGGGTCGAAGCCGGCATTGTCGAGGAGCGTGGTGACCGCGCCGACATGGCCGTCCCAGCCCGGTCCGGAGACGTCGACCGTCACCTCCACGTGCGCCCCGGCCGCGTCCCATGTGGCGAGGTCGTCAGCGAAGAGCACCTGTCCGGGCTCGCGCGCTCCGACCAGCAGGAATACGCGGCGCGTGCGGGCAGAGCCGGGGCCGAGGAGCTCCTCGACCACCCCGCGGAGCGGGGCGAGACCGATTCCCCCTGCCACGACGACGACGTCCTCGGCTGTCTGCGGATCGTCGGCGTCATCTCGGACTCCCCAGCCGGTGCCGAACGGCCCGCGCACCCCGACGACGTCGCCCGGCTCGGCCCCGCAGAGGGCGTGGGTCACCGGCCCGACGTCGCGGATCGTCTGCTGAAGGGTGTCGGAGGCCCGCGGGCAGCTCGATATCGAGATGGGAACCTCGCCGACACCGAACGCCGTGAGCATCGTGAACTGACCGGCATCGAATGGGAGCGGCGGGCCGGACCGCCGCAAGAGCGACAGCGTGGTCACGTCGACGGTCTCCTGGCGGCGCTCGACCACCTGGTAGGCGATCGGCGTCATCGGCTCCGCGCCCGGTACACCGGCGAGTGCCGGGGTCGACGCTTCAGCCGGCACGGTCGCTTCCGTAGAGATCGAGAAGGCGGACCCGCGTCGCCTGCAGGCGCTCGAGCAGGAGGCCCGAGACCCTCGTCATCAGCGCGTAGCCGAGGGCGGGGTCGGCGTCCGCCTTGCCCCGCAGGCAGGCTCCGTCGACGGCGACCGCCCCGACCGGACCGAGGGCGCGGGCGTCGAAGTGGTAGCGGTAGGGCGGGAAGAGCCAGCTCCAGCCGACCACGCCCCGCGGTCCGACCGTCTCGATCACCTCCGGACCGCCGCCCGGCGAGAACACCTCGATCGCCACCCGTCCCCGGCGGATGAGGTACAAGGCGTCGGCGGGTTCCCCCTCGGCCACCAGCAGCTCGCCGGCACCGAACGCGACGTTGCGGGCGCATCCGGCCACCTGGCCCACCGCCTCGCCGGGCAGACCGGCGAGCAAGGGATGCGACGCCACCAGCTCGGCCACCGGCACCGGAGTCCTCATGACGGCCGCGGGGCCCGCCGCTCGCCGCGACGTGCCCCGTCGGTCGCGGCGATCGCCGCCACCTCCTCGGTGAGGTCGATGCCGACCGGGCACCACGCGATGCAGCGCCCGCACCCCACGCAACCCGACGTGTCGAACTGGTCCCACCACGTCGAGAGCTTGTGGGTGAGCCACTGACGGTACCGGGACGACACCGACGAGCGCACCGGCCCGCTCGGCAGGTGCGAGTGCTCCAGGTCGAAGCAGGATGACCACGTGCGCGTGCGCCGGACCTCTCCCGAGAGGTCCGTGGTGTCGGTCACGTCGCTGCAGAAGCACGTCGGGCAGACGAGGGTGCAGTTGCCACAGGCAAGGCATCGCTCGGCCACCTCGTCGAAGCGCGGGTGCTCGATGTTGCGGGAAAGGAGTGCGGCCACGCTGTCGGCCGGCATCCGCCGTTCGATGGCGGCCCGGGCCCGCTCGAGCACCACGCGTCGAGCCTCGTGGTCGGCATCGGTCGCCGGGCGGCTCGGCAGTGCTTCGAGCAGCGCGGCACCCCGCGGTGTCCCGGCGCGGGCCACGAACCGGTGACCACCCTCGTCGGAGAGCTCGCTCAGCGCGAGGTCGAAGTCGTCGTCGGACGCGTCGGGACCGGTCCCCATCGACGAGCAGAAGCAGGTGGCGGCCGGGGCGCCGCACTCGACGACCACCACGAACGCCCCGGCGCGGCGTCGGACATACCTGGGATCGGCGACCGTGCCACCGGAGAGGACCCGGTCGAGGATGCCGAGCGCGGCCACCTCGCAAGGACGGGCGCCGACGATGGCCAGCGGCGGCCCCTCTCGGTCGGGCTCGGACAGGTGGGTCGCGTCGCCGGAGGGCCTTCCTCGCCACAGCTCCTGGGTGGGCGGGAACAGCTCGGCCTTCCACGAGCCCGGGCCGACCGCCCACCCGAAGAGCTCGTCGTCCTCCCCCCGCTCCAGGCGGTACTGCCCGGCGTCCTGCCGGTCGTGGCAGCCGGACGGGAGATCGGCGACGCCGGAGACCGCTCCCGGGACGATCGCGCCGTCACGCACCACCGGGCCCATCGTCTCGTAGCCGAGCGCGCCGAGTTCGCCTACGAGCGCATCGAGCCCGTCCATGTCCAGTACGGCAATGTCGCCGATCGGCACGACCCGAGGTTAGGACCGTCGGGCGACGGACCCGGACAGCTGACGGGAGGACGTGACGGTCGACGGTGTGGAGGCCAACCAGGACCCCGGCGCCAAAGTGACGAACGGACCTCCGACGCCGCGCTTCATCGAACCCCTCCGCCCGTCGACGCCGGTCTTCTCACAAGGTCAGGGTGCACCTGGAGGCCACGCGGCGGGTAGGGCCGAACGTCACGCGGTCTCGAACCGATGGTGGACCCGACCACACGTGAAGCTGGCCCCGGTGACCCTGACCACACGTGACGTTGGGCCCTGGTAACGGTGGCCGACAGCGCCACACACTGGTCAGATGGCCATCGGGCGCAAACTCGTCGGGCTTGCGGGGGCGGCGGCCGTCGTCTACGGACACTGGTTGCGCCCTCGACTGTGGCGCTGGGGGGCAACCGACGAAGAGGTGGCCGGTGCGTATCCGGGTGCCGAGCTCGTCCCGGAGGGAGAGCGTGCCGCGACCATGGCCGTGACGATCGACGTGCCACCCGATCAGGTTTGGCCGTGGCTCGTCCAGATGGGCGGGGACCGAGGGGGGTGGTACTCGTGGGACCGCCTCGACAACGGAGGGCGCCCGAGTGCCACCGCGGTCCACCCCGAGTGGCAGGAGCTCGCGCTCGGCGACTACGTGAAGTACTGGAGACGCAATGGCCCGATGGACGCTTGGGAGGTGGCAGCCCTCGAGCGCGATCGGTTCCTCGGACTACGGGGGCTGTGGGATCTGCAGCGAGGTCGCATCCTCGACCCCGCGCAGCCCCGGCCGGCGGCCTACATGGAGGGGCTGTGGGCCTTCCTCCTGAAGGAGCTCCCCGGGGGGCGCACCCGCTTGGTGATCAGCGGCTACCAAGCCATGCGCCCACGCTGGCTCGAGCGCATCTTCAACTACTGGCTCTACATCCCGGTGACCTGGCCGATGCAGGCACGCATGTTGGTGGTGCTCAAGCGCAACATCGAGCGAGCCACCCACCGGGTCGCGGGCCAGGAGGTGCAGAGGGTGACGGCGCAGGTCGGGTCTCGGCGCCACATGACCGTCGACGACGGGGCTGTCGATGGTCGGACACGAGTAGCCGCCCGTTAGGTCACGATGGACAGGAGACCCCTGAGACGACTCACGCTGGCGAGTCTGGTGCCCGTCCTCGCGACGGCTCCGTTGTGGCACAGCGGCACGGCTGCGGCCCAAGGGCTCGCGCCGGCCTACTACACCTTCCAGGCGCCCGGCAGTGCCGGCACTTCCGGTCAACGAGTCATCGCGTTGACCTTCGACGACGGTCCAGGGCCGTCGACGCCCCAGGTGTTGAGTGTCCTCGCACAGGAGGACGTCCCGGCGACGTTCTTCGAAATCGGCGATGGAGTCGCCGCATACCCTCAGTACACCCGGATGGTGGCGGCGGCCGGCGATCCGGTCGAGGACCACACGTGGTCGCACCCGGACCTGACGACGATCCCTGTTTCCCAGTTCCCCGCACAGATCGATCGGACCCAGCAGGAGGTCCAATCGGTGATCGGCGAGACACCGACCTGCGTCCGACCTCCGTACGACGCCTGGGACGCGACCGTGCTCGATCAGATTGCTGCGCGGGGACTGACCACCATGAGCTATTCGATCGACCCGCGGGACTGGTCGGACCCCGGTGTCGAGACGATCGTCGACAGAGTGGTGGGAGGGGCCTCCCCGGACGCGGTCGTCGACCTGCACGACGGGAGTGGTGACCGCTCCGAGACCGTGACCGCGCTGCCCGAGATCATCGACAACCTCCGCGCCGAGGGCTACAGCTTCGTCTCGATCTGCGGTAGCGCGCCCCCGACGAGGACGCGGCAGGTCAGCGCTATCTACGCCTTCGGGCACGCGCCGCCGCCGGGCACCGCGGTCAGCTCGGACCTGCCCCTTGTCGGCATCGTCGCGACACGACAGGGTTACTGGCTCGACGCGGCCGACGGCGGGGTCTTCTCCTTCGGGGATGCCGCGTTCCACGGCTCCATGGGCGGCAAGCCGCTCGTCCAGCCGGTGGTCGGGATGGCGTCCACTCCGGACGGACACGGCTACTGGGAGGTCGCGGCCGATGGCGGGGTCTTCTCCTTCGGGGATGCCGCGTTCCACGGCTCCATGGGCGGCAAGCCGCTCGTCCAGCCGGTGGTCGGGATGGCGTCCACTCCGGACGGACACGGCTACTGGGAGGTCGCGGCCGATGGCGGGGTCTTCTCCTTCGGGGATGCCGCGTTCCACGGCTCCATGGGCGGCAAACCGCTCGCCCAGCCGGTGGTCGGGATGGCGGCTGATCCTGCCACCGGGGGCTATTGGCTGGCCGCGGCCGACGGTGGGATCTTCTCCTTCGGGGATGCCGCGTTCCACGGCTCCATGGGCGGCAAACCGCTCGCCCAGCCGGTGGTCGGGATGGCGGCTGATCCTGCCACCGGGGGCTATTGGCTGGCCGCCGCTGACGGCGGGGTCTTCAATTTCGACGCACCGTTCTACGGGTCACGTGGTGGCCAGGAGGGGTCGGACGCCTTCTTCGGGATGGCGGCCGGTCAGGGAGGCGGCGGGTACCTGCTGGGCGGCCAGCACCCGTCGGGTTAGCGACTCCAACCTGTAGTGTGCGCGCCGGATCGGGAGATCGGTGGGCAGACTCGCCGACTCCGGCGGTCAATGGAAACACCATCGGGTGAGGCGGAGCGGAGACCTTAGGGCGTCGAAGTGGATCATGCTCTCAATACCGCCACTCTCTCCGTCGTCGCCGCGTGTGTGGTCGTGTGGGGCCTGGTTGCGGACCGCCTCGAGCGGTGGCAGGTCACCGCGCCGATCGCCTTCGTGCTGCTCGGGCTGGGGGTTACCCACGGGCCCGTCACACTCGTCCATCTTCAGCTGCACTCGTCGACCATCCGTTCGCTGGCGGAGATCACATTGGGCCTCGTGCTCTTCGCCGACGCGTCGCGGGTCAATGCCCGGGCTCTCGCGGCCGACGCCGGGATCCCGGCTCGTCTTCTCGGGATCGGACTCCCGCTCACGATCGGATTCGGGACGGCGTTGGCGGCCCTCCTGTTCTCGGCGAGTGGAATCTGGGTCGCCGCCGTGATCGGTGCCGTCGTCGCACCGACCGATGCCGCCCTCGGGGCCCCGATTCTCACGGACGCACGCGTCCCCGCAAGGGTGCGGCGGGTCTTGAACGTCGAAAGTGGTCTGAACGACGGGATCGTCACCCCATTCGTCAACCTGTTCCTGGCCGGTGCCCTGGCCGCCGAGTCCATCGGCGCCGGCGGAGCCGGCAAGGCCCTCGTCGACCTCGTGGGCGGCGCAGCCCTCGGTGCCGGCATCGGTATCGTCGGCGCCGCGTTGATGGCATTGGCCACCCGCAGCGGCTGGAGCGCACCCGGGTTCCAGCCGCTGGCGGTGCTCGCGTTGGCAGTGGTCGCGTACAGCGTCGCTCTCGTCGCGCACACCAACGGGTTCGTCGCCGCCTTCGTCGCCGGTCTCGCGTTCGGGAGCGTCCTCCCGGCAGCGTCGTCACGTACTCACGTTCACCGAGGAGGCGGGCACCCTCCTGTCGCTCCTGGTGTGGTTCTCCTTCGGGGCGGTCATGCTCGTGCCGGGATTGCAAGCTGCGGGCTGGCGCGACCTCGTCTTCGCCGTTCTGGCCCTGACGGTCGTCCGCATGGTGCCGGTCGGACTCGCTCTCGTCGGCTCCGGCTTCGACCGTGCGACGGTCGCATTCGTCGGCTGGTTCGGTCCCCGCGGTCTGGCGTCGGTCGTCTTCGGCCTCATCGCCGTCGACAGCATGGATCCTGCGGCAGCACAGGTCGTGCTGGGGGTGGTGGTCGTGACCGTCGCCCTGAGCGTGCTCGCCCACGGCGTCAGCGCCTCACCCTTGGCTCATCGCTACGGTGCCCGAACGGAGGAACTCCACCCGGAGAGGCCCGAGCATCGCCACGCCCCCGAGCTCCCGATCCGCCAACTGAGGAGCACCCGGCACGCGCCGGAGACCCATGTGTCGGGGCCTCGCGCATGAACTGCCGAGCTCGACCCACGACCCACGACCGTCAGGAGAGACGGTGACCGAGAGCTCGGCTGGCCCACCTGGAAGGGCGACGCCATCCAACAGCACCGGAAGGCCGCCTGAGCAGGACACCGAACCGCGGTCGGTGTCGGGCGGTCACCGGAACCGCGGATCGACGGCTCATGCCGGCTCGCGTTCGGGGACTTGCACCACCGCCAGCTCCGGCAGCTCGGTGATCGAACCCGGTTCGGCGGCCGGCTCGACGTCCGCCCTCGACGCACGCACCAGCAAGGCGGTACTCGCTGCCGCGACGCCGAGGAGCGCCGCGCTCACGGTGAAGCCGGTGGTGTAGCCGTGCACGGCTGCAGCTTGGCGTGCTCCCGGCTGGCCGACGTGGGCCACGAGGTAGGACGCGGCGGCCGACGCAGCGAGCGTGTTGAGCAGTGCGGTGCCGAGCGAGCTCCCGACCTGTTGGGTGGTGTTGACCGAGCGCGCTCGCCACTCCCGCGTCCGACGGGTCGACGCCGACGAGCGCCGTGCTGCTCATCGGAACGAAGGCAAGCCCCATCCCCAGGCTGGTGAGGATTTCGGCACCCAGCGCGTGTGTCACGAAGGAGCTGGTGGCCGTCAGCCGTGTGAACCAGAGCAATCCACCCGTGCCCATGAGGAGACCGGTGACCATGAGCGCCCGGGGGCCGATCCGAGGGAGCAGGCGGCTCGCGAGGGTTGCCCCGAGGATGATCCCGCCGGAGAACGGCAAGAAGGCGAACCCGGTCCGAACGGCCGAGTACCCGAGTGTCCCCTGGAAGAAGTAGGTGAGGAAGAGGAAGGTCCCCAACATCGCGCTGCCGACCAGCAGTGATGCGAGGTAGGAACCCCCACGGTTGCGATCGAGGACGACCCGAAGCGGGAGCAGCGGGTGGAGCGCCCGCTGCTCGCGCAACACGAATGCGACGAGCAGCAACACCGCGCTGGAGAGCAGGAACAAGGTGAGCGGTGCACGCCAACCGTCGGTCGCGGCGGTAGTGAATCCGTAGACGAGCAGGAACAGCCCGCTGGTCGCGAGCAGGGTCCCGGCGATGTCGTAGCGGGTGCGGACTCCCGAGCGGCTCTCGCGCACGACCCGGGAGGCCCCGACGGCGGCGAACAAAGCGATCGGCACGTTGATCAGCAACGTCCAGCGCCACGACGCGAACTGGGTGAGGGTTCCACCGAGCACGAGACCGATCGCGGCCCCGCCGCCGGCGATTGCCCCGTAGACGCCGAAGGCGCGTGCTCGTTCACGCGGCTCGACGAAGGTGGTGGTGAGGAGCGAGAGCGCGGACGGTGCCATGATCGCGGCGAACGCGCCCTGCAGTGCGCGGGCACCGAAGAGCATCGCCGAGTCCTGAGCAAGTCCCCCGAGCGCCGAGGCGAACGCGAACCCGACGAGTCCGAGGATGAAGCTCCGTCGTCGGCCGACATAGTCGGCGATCCGGCCGCCGAGCAGGAGAAGGCTTCCGAACGCCAGGGTGTAGGAGGTCATGACCCACTGGCGGTCGGCAACCGAGATGTGGAGCGCCCGCTGGGCCGACGGGAGGGCGACGATCACCACCGAAGCGTCGAGGACGACCATGAGCTGGGCGAGGGCTAGGAAGAAGAGGGCCCGGAAACGGCGGGGGTCGGCGCCGGCCTCCGTCCGGGGGGCAGATTCGAGAACGGTCATGGCAGCTCCACGGGCCGAAAGGCGGGGTGACGGTGGCCCGGTGCCGTCGGTGCGGAGTACAATCGGAACGATGCCTCCGGTTAGCACTATACGGAACCGAGGTTCCGTTTGTCAATGCAGCGCCGGTGGCCCGCTTCTTCCTGTCGCATCGCGGGAGCGACGTTGACTGCCCCGGGTGCCACCGAGGCCGCGGGAACCCAGGACACGGGCGGGCGGGCCCTGCGCGCGGATGCCCGCAAGAACCGCGAGCGGCTGCTCGTGGCGGCGGAGGAGGTCTTCGCTGAAAAGGGTGTCTCCGTGCCGGTCGACGAAGTGGCCTGTCGGGCCGGTGTCGGTGTCGGAACCCTTTACCGGCACTTCCCCACCAAAGAGGCGCTCATCGCCGCAGTCCTGGCGACCCGGCTCGAGGAGCTCTGTGCAGAGTCCCGCGCTGCGAGGCTCGCCCCGGACCCCGGTGCCGCGCTCTTCGACTTCGCAGAGCGCCTCGGGGCGCAGGTCGCCGTCAAGCACGATCTTGCCGACGCCCTCGCCGAGGCCGGTATCGACGTCAAGGCCCAGATGGCCGACGTGGTCGAGGAGATGAACGCCAACGTGGAGGTGTTGATCGCCAAGGCCCAGGAAGCCGGCGCCGTCCGTGACGACGTCGCCGCCAACGAGCTGTTCGGTCTGGTGGTGGCGACGTGTACGGCAGCGAAGCTGCAGGGTCTCGACGAGACCGGCCGCCAACGGATGATCCGGGTCGTCTTCGACGGGCTCCGACGGAGGCCCGGCGGCACTTCAGTTTCCTGAACCCTCCACCTCAGGTCAGGCCGGCTTGTTGCAGGAGGTCTGCCGCCGGAATGTCGTTGCCCAGGCCGAGGACGCTGACGGTGGCGGGATCGAGCCGGGAGAGCGGAGGCAACTCCGGATTCGGAGCCACACCGGGGCGCGCCGGGTACTCGTAGTCATCGCCCGAAGCAAGGATCTGTTGGGCCTTGGCGGAGACGAGGAACGAAACGAACTTCTCGGCATCGGTCTTGCGGGAAGAGGAGGCGAGCACGGCAGCACCGGAGACGTTCTCGAGGCTTCCGATGTCATGGTCGGGAAAGAAGTAGAGCTTGCTGTGGGTCGAGGCGGCTCCCTGCTCCAATCGCAGTCGATACCAGTAGTACTGGTTGATGATGCCGATTGCCGCTTGCCCGCGGTCGACGGCGGCAACGACCGATTCGTCGTCCTGGTAGAGGACGGCGTTGGCCTTGAGGCCGGACAGCCATTCCTTGGCCGCCGTCGTGCCAGAGGTCGCGATCACCGCTCCAACCAGGGGGACGAAGTCGGAGTCGGTCGGGGCGACGGCGACCTTGCCCTTCCATCGGTGTTGGGCAAGGTCGAGAAGTCTCACCGGCAATTGCGGGACCGAGACGAGCGACGGGTTGTATGCGATCGCACTCACCCGCAGGGCGAGACCGACCCAACTGTCCGTCGGCGAGTTGTCGCTGCTCGGAATCTGACCGACGATCGATCGAGGCAGCGTCGCGAGCAGGTGGTGTTCGGTGAGCGTCGTCAGTTCCGGCGAGTTCTCGGTGAGATAGACGTCGGCCGGTGACGAGGACCCCTCTTGGAGGATCTCGTCGGCGAGGACGATCCCGTCGTCGGTGCGGACGCGCACCTGGATCCCCGTCTGCTTCTCGAAAGCGCTGACGAGGGCCTGGGTCAGCTGCGGGTGTTGCCCGTTGTACAAGGTCAACGTCGAAGACCCGGCGTCACCACAGGCTGCAAGAAGGGATGCAGAGAGGACGATCGCCCCGAGCACTGCCGAACGACGCCGGAGGGTTCGTCGTCTGGACCGCTTCCGACCATCGGGGACGAGAGTCGGGATTCGTCTCATTGCGCCACTCCGGCTCTCGTGGGGTTCCGATTGGCAACGTGCCGCCCATCTAATCAGGACCGACGTCGCCACCGATCCGGACCGTTCCGCCTCGCGGACACCCTAGGAGCCCGGTCGTCGGCCGGACACTCGGCCCCTTCGGCTCGCGAAGAGCACCTCGTGAGCATCGCCGTAATCTGGGCCCGTGAGCACCCCGGCCCCGCATGACGTCATCGTGATCGGGGCGGGTGCCGCCGGAGTCAGTACGGCCGTCGAGTGCTCCGACATCCAATTGGATGTCCTCCTCTTCGAGGGCGCGGACCGAGTGGGCGGCCAGATCGAGCAGATTCCTCACACCGTGCGCAATGTGGTGACGACGGATGAAGGGAACGACAACCTGGTCGGCGCACTGGCACGCCATGCTTCGACGCTCGGGGATCGCCTGCAGCTCGGAAAGACCGTGAGCAAGGTGGACCTTGCCGCCGGGATCGTCGACGTCGGTGACGATCGATACCGAGCAAGGACCGTCGTAATAGCCACCGGTTCGCGTCGGCGCGAACTCGGAATTGCCCCAGAGGGGTCGTGCGGCGGTGACGTGACCTACCAGGTCGAGCCCCGTCTTCCGCAGTTCGCCGGTCGGTCGATGGTGGTCGTCGGAGGTGGAGACAGCGCGGTGCTCGACGCACTTTCCCTCGTCGAGATGGGGTCGCCGGTGACCCTCGTCCACCGCTCGCCCGAGCTGACGGCCCGTCACGACCTCGTCGAACGTCTTCGATCGTTCGAACTGCATCACCGATCTGCCCGGATGGAGCATGGACCGGCTCATCGGAGCGGACCGGCTCCGGGCCGTCGAGGTGTCCGAGCGCAGCAGTGGCGAACGTCGCCGGCTCGATGCCGGCGGCATCGTTCTCAAGCTGGGACGCGAGAACCGCACCGAGCTGGTCGACGGTCAGCTCGACCTCGGCACCCGCGGAGGGATCGCGGTCGACGGGGAACTCCGTACCTCGAACCCCCGGACCTTCGCCGCGGGCGACGTGACCGAGGGAGCCTATGAACGCATCGCGACCGCGATCGGTCAAGGCTCCCTCGCCGCCCGCTCCATACTGACCTACCTTGAATCCTGCCGATGACCGACCGTCGTCTCCCGACCGCCTCCCTCATCGTCGAGGTACTTCGAACGGGTGCCATCCCGCACCCTTCGACGGAACATGGCCGTGGATTCTCCGACGTCTTCGATCCGATCCTCGGCCTGCATCGGAACAACCGCAGTCAGTGGGATCGTGAGGACGATGCTCGCAAGGGACACGGGGACGACTCCGTCGTCGCCTCCGCCAAACGCGACATCGACCACATGAACCGCGCGCGCCATCGGTTCATCGAGGAGATCGACCGTGCGATGACCTCGTTGTTCGATCCGTGCTACAAGGCTCCGTTGGTGACGGAGAGCCCGGGTATGGCCATCGATCGCCTGTCGGTGCTGGTGATCCGGCTCGCCTCGACCGAGGCGAGAGCGGCATCCGGATCCGACGATGCGAAGCTCTTCGCGGGACGACTGCCCCGATTGCAGCAGCAGCTCGGGGCACTCGAAGAGGCGATCGGCTCGTTGCTCGACGACCTGGCTCGGGGCACTCGGCGATTCGTCGCCTACGAAAGCCTCAAGTTGTACGGAGAGGACCGTCCCGCAGCAGTCGGCGGAGCATCGGGATCGGGATCACCTGGAGCTCATAGCCCCCACGATTGAATCCGACCACGAGTTGTTGGCCCACGACCGCGGCGTGGGCGATCCCGAGCGGTTGTGGTGACCTCTCCTCGGTGAGGCGGGTCGTGGCAGCGGCACCCGGCGCAAGTACGTGGAGCTCGCCGCGCCGACCGACGCCGCAGGGAACGCCGTCGACCAGGGTGAGGGGGACGCCGCCGCTCCCCCACGCGAGATCCTCCTCGAATCGGCCGGACCTGAGCACGACCCCCGTGGCCAGATCGAGCTGTGCGAGCCCCCCACCGCTCAGTTGATCCCAGCGGTAGTCGTCGAGGTCCGCTCCACCGGCCGCGCTCGCCCGCGGCCCAGAGGCTCGACCCCGATTCGATGAGTGTCGCGACGAGGAAGTCGACCGAGCTCTCCCAGCGGGTGGCCCCGAGGCGTCCGTCTCTTGCCTCCACCATCCGGACCCGGCCCTCGCCGCCCATGGCAACCCAACCGGTGCCGTCGGTCGTAGCAGGTGCGGTCAGGGAGGTGACGAAGCCGAAGGACTCCTGCGAAACGTCCGCGGCGATGCGATCGTCAGCGGAGACAAGGGGTTCGGTGACCAAGACTCCGTCCAATCGCCGGCCCCGGGGCTGTGACGTCACCAGGCGACTCCCCAAGGCGACCAGCCTCTCGACGTCCTCGACGAAGTGGAGCCGGCGTTGCTCCGCGAGAGTCGGCTCGGTGGGTGTGGGTCCCGGTTCCCACGACGAGGGTGAGCCGAAGATGCGCACCAATCCGAAGTGGTTCACGACTGCGACGGATCCCGGTGTCCGCAAGCTCGAGGATCGCGTGGATGTCGAGGTCGAACTCCGATGCCTCGGCATCGTCGGGATAGACGGTGTCGCCGAAGACCGCCAGAGGCCGCAGCGATCGATCGGCGAACACCACGTTCCTCCCCAAGTTGTTCCACGCGCTCGCCGCTGCTGAGCGACACCATTCGCCCGATACCTGCGGGCTGGGAATTCTCGACCCGGCTCAGTGGGAACGAATCCATTCCTTCAGAGAAGCTCGAGGAGCGTGTCCAACACGAAATCGGGCTCGATCGGTTGAAGACACGCCACCTTGGTGGGGCAGCGACGCGGAAGGGGCGCCGCGCCGGTCAGATCGACGCGATGGTTGTACGCGTACTCCCGCTCCATCCGTCGGCAGGTCGGGTCGCACCTGGCGCCGGCGGCCAGACGGGTGTGTTCCCACGATCGGAAGTAGACGGCCGGAGTCCGACACAACGTGACGGTGGGCGTGCCCTGTTGGACCGCGATGTGGGTGAGGCCGGTATCGACGCCGACCACCGCGCGGCATGCGCTCAGCACGTCGACTGCCCGGCCGATACTGGCAGCACCGACTCCGGCGAGCCCCAGATCGACGAGAGTGTCGGCGGAGGGGTCCCGAGTGACGACGGCGACGTCCACCCCGCGACGACCGAGTGCGTCGGCGAGTTCGAGCCAGCGGTCGGGCGGCCATCGCTTGGTGGTCCCGTCCGCGTCGGCGACGAAGAGAACGAGATCTTCGATGTCAGGGCGATCACGAGCCTCGAGGGGAACGGGTTTCGAGAAATCGGCGTCCACCCCGAAGTCCTCCCCGATGCGGCCGACGATCTCGTTGATCGACATCGGACCGTGAGCGGCTTCGAATTCCGGCGAGCCCCACCAGGCATCCCGCTGCAACGGGTGGTCGCGCAGATCGATGAGCACGTCGTCCGGGCCCGATGGCCACGTCGCTCTCGGCGACGGTCCCGGCGAGGCCACCGATCCGTTCGGAGAGGGCGACCTGGAGATCGGAGCGGGTCACCAGCCAGGTGTCGACGTCCGAAGCACGTGCCATCCCTTACGAGCGACTGAACCACCGGGAGCGAGACCACCAGATCGCCGAGGCCGAAGGAAACCGGGGCGACCAGGGTCCGGCCTGCCGGCCTCGTCACGTGGCGTACTCGGTGGTGTCCTCGATGCCGAGCTTCTCGAAGGCAAGCCGACGCTCGGCACACTTGTTGCAGCAACCACAGTGGTGCCCCCGGCGCGGAGCGATACAGGAGAACGTGAGATCGAGCGCATATGGTCGTCCGAGTTCCACCACTTCGTCCTTCGCGCGCCCGGCGAAGGGTGTGACGACGTCGAGCGGCGATCCGAGCGCCTTCTCGGCCAAGGCGGAGAAGGCGTCGAAAAAGGCGCCGTCGGCATCGGGGAAGGGGTTGGCGGCGAGCGTACCGAGAGCGATGGTCGGGACTCTGTTGAGTACGCACCACACGCTCGTCTTCGCCAGCAACAGGAGGTTGCGGCCCGGCAGGTACACCGCATCCTCGGGTGAATCGTCGTCCGGAACGTCGCGTCCCGTCACGCTCCAGTGGGCTCCGTAGACGTCGGCCACCGGTTCGTCGAGAACGAGCAGCGGATTGACCCGCACACCGTCGAGCGATGCCAGGAATCGTTCGAGATGGCGGATCTCGACGTCCTCCCACGAGAGACCGAAGCGCACGTAGACGGGCGTGACCTCGCGGCCGCCTCTCCCCAGATCCGCGACCAGCACCGCGCTGTCGAGCCCCCCGCTCGCCAGAACCGCAACCGGACCGCTGGTGGCCACCGTCCTACGCTTCGCCCCGGTAGGCGCAGCCCGAGGTGCACGTCTCGCGGACGACGACCTGGCTCAGACCGGGTAGGGAGGGAGCCAAGCGTTCCCACACCCAATGGGCCAGCACCTCGCTCGTCGGATTCTCGAGGCCCTCGATCTCGTTCAGGTAATAGTGATCGAGGACGCCCAACAGGGGTTCCATCGCACAGCTGATGTCCTGGAAGTCACAGACCCAACCGGTACGGGCGTCGATGGGACCGACGACGTGGACCGACACCCGGAACGAGTGTCCGTGTAGGCGTCCGCACTTGTGATCAGGAGCGACGTTCGGCAGTCGGTGAGCGGCCTCGAACGAGAACTCCTTGAAGATCTCCACTCCCGAGACCATAACCTCAGCCGGTTCCCCGGGCGTCGACGTTCCACGGTTCCGAGTCCGCTCAGGCAATACTTTCGATGTGCCGCAGAACCTGTTCATCGGTCACGTCGCCGAAGGGTACGACCTCGGATCCCCCGAGATGTACGAGCCTTCTTTGCTGACCGCGACCGCTGAGTTCCTCCGTGCCGAGGCACGGGGTGGTCGGGCACTCGAGTTCGGAATCGGAACTGGCCGGGTCGCGCTGCCGCTCAGCGAACGGGGTGTCGGGGTTCATGGCATCGACATCTCGGCCGACATGATCGACCAGCTCCGCAGCAAACCGGGGTCCGACGCGGTCGACGCCACCGTGGGGGACTTCGCCACCACCGTCGTACCCGGCGAGTTCGCATTGGTCTACGTCGTGTTCAACAGCATGACCAACTTGTTGGAGCAACGGGAGTGGGTGCAAGCATTCCGCAACGCGTCGCGGCACCTCGGACCTGGGGGCCGCTTCGTGATGGAACTCGCGATTCCTGACCTTCGTCGGTTCCCCCCAGGCGCCACGGCGCTTCCGTTCGATGTGAGTTCGAACCATCTCGGCTTCGACACGCTTGATGTCGCGACACAGCGCGGCGTCTCGCATCACTACTACTTCGTCGACGGGCAGACCGGGCGGTTCGATACGCCTTTCCGGTACGCATGGCCGGCCGAGCTGGACCTGATGGCCGAAATGGCCAGCATGAAGTTGAGCGGCCGCTGTGCCGACTGGGACCGTTCCGCGTTCACGAGTCACAGCCGGAAGCACATCTCGGTCTGGGAGCGTCGCTAGCGGCGTCGCCCCTCCCCGGCCGGCATCGGCCTCGCCTCGCTTCGCTTCGCTTCAGGAGGACAGGGTTGAGGCCGATACCTACGACCGCAGCCGGACGCCGGTTGGATCTCGAGTGCAGTGCCCGAGGAGTGCGGGGACATCGACTCCGTGCGACGGCTCGACGGCTCGACGGCTCGACGGGAAGGGCGACGATGACGTTCACACCGAGGCGCACCCTCATCCTCTGCTCGGTGCTGGCCGTCCTTCCGGTGGTCCTCGCCCTGGTGCCGGCCGAGGGGACGTCGGCCAGCACGCCGCCGCCGCAGGTGGTCTCCGCGTCGGCCACACCCTCCCCCGTCGGTGCCGGATCGACCGTCACCTTCACCTGGCAGTTCACCAGCGCGGCCGGTGTGGACTTCGCCACCCTGTTCGCCCGGGGCCCGAGCGGGACCATCCTCCCGAACTGCGGCGGACCGGGTGACCCGCTCGTGTCGGGGAGCGCGAACGCGGGCACCTACCAACAGGTCTGCTCGGTCCCGACCACCGCGGCCAACGGGACCTGGACCACGACCATCCAGATGCAGGACGGCGCAGGCAACACCGTCACCCCGGCGGGGCCCTCGTTCGTGGTTCAGGGCGGAGTGCCCGCGACGCCCCCGAAACTGGTGAGCGTCTCGGCCACCCCTTCACCGGTGACCGCGGGATCGACGGTGACCTTCACCTGGCAATTCACCAGTGCGGCCGGTGTGAACTTCGCCACCCTGTTCGCCCACGGACCTCACGGGAGCGCACTGCCCAATTGCGGAGGACCGGGTGACCCGCTCGCGTCGGGGACGGCGAACGCGGGCACCTACCAGCAGGTCTGCACGGTTCCGCCCACCGTCGCAAACGGGACCTTCACCTCGACCATCCAGATGCAGGACGGCGCAGGCAACACCGTCACCCCGGCGGGTCCCTCTTTCGTGGTTCAGGGCGGGACCGATGCCACCCCGCCGCAACTGATCTCTACGTCGGCAACACCGTCGCCGGTCAACACGGGATCGACGGTGACCTTTACCTGGCAGTTCACCAGCGTGGCCGGTGTGATCTTCTCGACACTCTTCGCCAGAGGTCCGAACGGGAGCATCCTGCCCAACTGCGGTGGGCCAGGTGCTTCGCTCGCGTCGGGGACGGCGAACGCGGGCACGTACCAACAGGTCTGCGCGGTCCCGACCACCGCGGTCGAGGGCACCTGGACAACGGTCATCTCGATGGAAGACGGCGCCGGCAATTCCCTCTTCCCCGCAGGTCCCTCATTCATCGTCGGTGCCGAGACCATTCCGTCGGTCTCGCCCACCACCACGACGTACGGCGATTCAGTCGAATACCAGGCGCACGTCCTCGTCGAATCGGGAACGCCGACGGGGACGGTGTCCTTCAGCGTCGGGAACCTCCATCTGTGCACGACGCCGTCGCTCTCGTCCGGCACGGCGTCGTGTACGGCTCGCAACGCACCTGGAGGTCTCGACCAGGTGACGGCCACCTACTCGGGCGACTCGACGTTCGGGCCCGCGACCGGGACCACCACGCTCGCGGTCTTCAAGGCTGCGAGCTCCGTCGTGGTGAGTGTCAATCCCTCCACCGTCGTGTTCGGCCGACCGGTCACCTATTCGGCAGCGGTGTCGAGTTCGGCTGGACTGCCCACGGGTTCGGTGACGTTCACCAGCGCAGGAGTCGCGTCTCTGCTCCGCCACCGTCTGGAGCGGAAAGGCGGTCTGCACCGCGTCGACCGCCCCACCGGGGGACAACCCGGTCGCGGCGAGCTACTCGGGTGACGGGAACATTGCCGGATCCGCGGCCGGCACGGCACTGACCGTCCGCTCGGGCTACTGGATGGTCGCCTCCGACGGTGGCGTCTTCGCCTTCGGGGACGCGGGCTTCCATGGCTCGATGGGCGGCCATCCCCTCAACGAACCGATCGTCGGCATCGCCCCGACGCCCGACGGCGGCGGGTACTGGATGGTCGCCTCCGACGGTGGCGTCTTCGCCTTCGGGGACGCGGGCTTCCATGGCTCGATGGGCGGCCATCCCCTCAACGAACCGATCGTCGGCATCGCCCCGACGCCCGACGGCGGCGGGTACTGGATGGTCGCCTCCGACGGTGGCGTCTTCGCCTTCGGGGACGCGGGCTTCCATGGCTCGATGGGCGGCCATCCCCTCAACGAACCGATCGTCGGCATCGCCCCGACGCCCGACGGCGGCGGGTACTGGATGGTCGCCTCCGACGGCGGCGTCTTCGCCTTCGGGGACGCGGGCTTCCATGGGTCGATGGGCGGCCATCCCTCCACTGATCCGATCGTCGGTATCGCCTCGACCGGTGGTGCGGGGTACTGGCTCGCGAGTGCGAGCGGGACGGTCCTCGCGCTCGGCGACGGAGCGACCTACGGATCGATCACCCCCTCTCTCACCGTTCCGGTGGTCGGGATCGCCTCGACACCGGATGGATCCGGCTACGCGATGACCACCGCCAACGGAACCCTGTTCGTGTTCGGAGACCTTCCCTTCGAGGGTTCGATGGCGGACCGACCGCTGACTGCGTCGGTCGTCGGGGTCGCCTCGCTCTGACGCGACGCAGGCGTCGCGAGGCGGGTGTCTCAAGGTCGTCCGGGGCGGTGTCGATAGGTCTCCGTGCCCTGTGACCTGGTCAAACCCAGAGCGAACGGACGTGACCGATGAGCGCCGCTGCCGGAGGTCCCGGCTGGTGGATCGCGTCGGACGGAAGTTGGTACCCACCGGAGACCCACCCCGACGCGGAGGCGGCGACACGTCCGCGGGAGCCCGGCTGGTGGATCGCGTCGGATGGGAATTGGTACCCACCGGAGACTCACTCCGGCTCACCGGCGGTGCCGGCGGTGCCGGCGGTGCCGGCGGTGCCGGAGCTGCCGGCGGTGCCGGAGCTGGCGGTGGTGCCGTCGGCGTCGCAATCCGAACCAGGCGAGGTCGAATGGTTCGACGCTCTGTCGACCTTCGCGCAGCCCGAAAGCAGGGCGACGGTGCCGCGCATCACGACCTCGCGGCGGCGGGTGGGCCTCGTCAAGGTCTCGCTGGCAGTGGCCCTCGCCCTCGCCGCCGCTGCCGCCGGCCTCGTCGTGACCGGCGGAAGCACAACGCGCGGCGGGGATCGACAACGCCCGCAGCGGCAAGGAGTGGACGAATCAGTCACTCCATGTCGTCGGTACGCCGTTCACCGGCAACGGAAAGGTGGTTCTCCTCGACCTGACCCCGAGCCACGACCTCCAGCTCGTCGCGGTCGATCCAGCCGACGGTTCGGTGATCTGGACCGAACCCTTCTCTCCGTCCGGCATCACCGCAGGAGTCCAATTCGGCCCGATCATCGTCCAGAACATCGCGCTCGACCTCGCTCCGGCCAGCAACGCCAAGGATCCCGGTGTGTACCTGAAGGGCGTCGACGTCGAGACGGGAAAGATCGCGTGGTCGATACCCCAGCCCGTCGAAGCGACCGATGCGCCCAGCGCCTGCAACAGCGGCCACGACTTCTGCGTGACGATGTGGGATACACAGACGACCACCGCCATGGTGGCCATCGATGCGGTCGACGGACAACCCGTCTTCTCCGTGCAGGGCCCCGCCCGCAACGTGTCGGAGTCCGGACAGGGGAGCGCGAACAGCGGCGGGATGTGGCAGACCGCCGACTCGACGCCGACATTCACCTGGATCGACGCCACCGGCCAGAGGACCTGGACCCAGGGCGTCGCCCACCTCTTCGGCGGATCGCAGTACGGACCCGACTACGGATACGAGTTCGCGCTACAGGGTGGCTTGAATGTGGGGAGTGTCGGCGTGGCATCGAGCGGGCGGTCGATTCCCCTCGGCGAGTACAAGACGGTCGGCATCCGTTCCTCCGACGGTTCGGTCGCATGGAGTGTGCCGGGAGCCTTCATGTGCGGAGGCGGACTGCTGTTCCTGACCGACGACGTGGTCTGCCAGTACGCCGGTTCCGCGCAAACCGACGGAAAGACCGGCACGGTCTCGAGCGAGGTCACGCTCCGAGGGCTCGATCCGCTGAAGGGCGGGCTGACCTGGTCGAGGACGGTCGCCCAGCCCGAAGCGCTGTCGACAGGCCAGGACGTCGCGTTCGCCGACGGCACCCACCTCGTGGTGCAGACGAAGAACGGGGCCCGGATGCTGCTCGACACCGAGGACGGCTCGCTCGCTCCCGTGAACAGATCACAGTCCTTCTGGTGCGAGGGGACTTCGCAGTACAAGGTGAACGCCTCGACCGACGGCTCCGCCGACGGTGAGCGGACCAGTGCACCTGTGTTCACCGCATGCTCCGCCGGTGGTACGCCGGTCGACGGGCACCCGACCAGGGCTGTGCTCGTCGGTCGGGGTGCGTGCCGACGGCTTCTTCGTCTGGCCCTCGACCGACGGGCTCCACGGAGCGCGGCTGCCGGCGAACTCGTAGGGCACGTCTGTCCGCGAACCTGTCGTCCCGGTTCCGACCGGTCCGGCACGTAGTTACCATCTGTCATCACCAGCGCGCAGTTCGGAACGAAGCGAACGATCGGCACGACCCCCGCCGGGCTCGTGCTGACTCCGGGCGCGAGCGCTTCGAGGGACCATCCTGCGCTCGTCGAGATCGACCGCGTCGTCAGCGGGCTCGGCATCGCAGTCGAGCGGGTGGAGTTCCCCGGCCAGGCGGCGGGGCGGCGGCGCCCCGATCCCCCCGAGATCTGCATCGAGACGGTGCGGCATGCGACGGCGGAGCTGGCCGACCGGCTCGGCGTGCCCACCCGGCGCATCGGCATCGGCGGCCGTTCGATGGGCGGCCGGATGTGCTCGATGGCGGTCGCCGAGGGCTTGGCGGTTGCCGGACTCGTCCTCGTGAGTTATCCGCTCCACCCGCCCGGGCGGCCTGAACGGCTGCGGACCGGTCACTTTCCCGAGCTCGACGTCCCGTGCCTGTTCCTCTCCGGCCGCCGAGACGCGTTCGCCTCACCGGAGGAGCTCGAGCGGGAGACGGCGGCCATCCCGGGAGCGGTCACCCTTGTGTTCGTCGACGGTGATCACTCGCTGCGACGACGCGATGCCGAGGTGGCCGGGATCGTCGCGAGTTGGCTGGGAGGGCCCGGGCCTCGCTGACCGGCGGCGGCGTGCGGTTCGGGCGCAGACGCGCACCGGGGGTTGCCGGGGCCGCCTGGTGACCCCCGGTGGTCGTGCGAGGGTCGTCGACAGAGAAGGTTCGTGCTCGTGCTCGTGCACGACCAGCTCGTCGCCTGCAGTGACAGTTCGCCTGACACGAATCTCGCAGGCCTTGCCGCCTCCCTGCGCGGTGCGATCCGACGTTGAGCACCGTCTGGCGAGCCGGAGACCGGGCATGATCGGTCCATGGCAGCTCCGAAGGCGACGAGGCCATCCATCCGTCTCCTCTTGGCCGACGTCGACGGCACTCTCGTCACCAGCGAGAAAGTGCTGACCGACGAGGCGGTGAAGGCAGTCGAGGCGCTCGGTGAAGCGGGGATCCTCTTCGCGATCACCAGCGGCCGGCCACCACGCGGCATGCGGATGCTCGTCGAGCCGCTCGCCCTCACCACCCCGATCGCTGCCTTCAACGGCGGCATCCTCACCGATCCCGACATGACGGTGATCGAGCAACGCTCGCTCCCCCGGGACCTGGTGCAGCCCATCGTCGGTCTGATGACCGATCAGAAGCTCGACGACTGGATCTATCGCGGCACCGACTGGTTCGTGCGCTCGCTCGACGGTCCGCACGTCGACCGCGAGGCGTGGACGGTCAAGTTCGAGCCGAAGGTGATGTCCGACCCGGACGCGCTGGTCGACGACATCGTCAAGATCGTGGGCGTGAGCGACGATCACGATGCCATCAAGCGGTCCTCCGCCCTGGCCCACGACCAATTCGGAGACCAGGTGACCGCGGCCGCGTCCCAGCCCTACTACCTCGACGTCACCCATCCCGACGCCAACAAGGGCGCCGTTGCCAGGTACCTCGCCGATCGCTACCAGCTCTCCCGCGAGGAGATCGCGACGATCGGTGACATGCCGAACGACGTCTTGATGTTCGCCCATTCCGGCATGTCGATCGCCATGGGCAATGCCGATCCGGGCGTGCAGCGATGCGCGCGGCGGGTCACGGCGACCAACGACGAGGAAGGCTTCGCGCAGGCGGTTCGTCGGTTCGTCCTCCCGGTCACCTGAGGTTCATCGAGGCCCGCCGGCGGCGTCTTCTTCCAGCGTGGCGCGGACCTCCGCGGCGATCTGGAGATCTTCCCGTGACCGGAGCACGATCGTCCTCACCGCGGCATCGGGCGCGCTGACGTCCGCGTCAAGAGCGGGGGCGCGGTTCGCGGCGTCGTCGATGTCGACGCCCAGGAACCGCAGCGCGTGGGCGACTCTCGCGCGGACCTCCGCGCTGTTCTCCCCTACCCCTCCCGTGAAGGTGACGGCGTCGAGGCCGCCCATCGCGGCAGCCATCGTCGCGATGGATCCGCTCAGCCGGTGCACGTAGACGTCCAGCCCGAGCGCGGCGAGTTCGTCGCCCGTCCGAACTGCCGCGACGACGGACGCCATGTCCGCGGTTCCCGCCAATGCGGCCAACCCGGAGCGGTGCTCGAGCGCCTCACCGACCTCCTCTGCGGAGAGTCCCTGATCCCGGATCAGCCAGAGGACGATCCCCGGGTCGATCGAACCGGACCGGGTGGCCATCACCAACCCCTCGAGGGGTGTGAATCCCATGGTGGTGTCGACCGACCGTCCGCGCGCGACCGCTGCCACCGAGGCGCCCGCCCCGAGATGGCAGGTGGCCACGTTCAACTCCTCGACCGGTCGTGCGAGCAGCTGCGCGGCCCTCCGGTGGGCATAGTCGTGACTCAGCCCGTGGAAACCGAAGCGTCGAACGGAGAATCGCTGGCGCCACTCGAGTGGCACCGCGTAGGTCGAGGCTTCCGCGGGCATCGTCCGATGGAACGCGGTGTCGAAGGAAGCGACCGCCGGCACCTCCGGCAGGAGCTCTCTCATCGCGTCGATACCGGAGAGGGCCGCCGACTGGTGGAGCGGGGCCAACTCCACCAGTTCCGCCAGGGTGCTCTCCACCTCGCGGTTCAGCCGGACCGGACCTTCGTAGCGGTTGCCGCCGTGGACGACCCGGTGACCGACGGCGTCGACCTGGTTCG
This sequence comes from uncultured Acidimicrobiaceae bacterium, assembly GCA_963784155.1. Lineage (GTDB taxonomy): Bacteria > Actinomycetota > Acidimicrobiia > Acidimicrobiales > RAAP-2 > Bog-756. Next base: position 436,067 of record CAWAQF010000005.1, on the reverse strand, counting down.
CCACCCGGTCGACGATCAGCCCGAGCCGGTCCCTCTCGAAGACTCCCTGCTCCGCGCCGAGATCCTCCTCGAGGAGGACGCGGTCGTCATGGCCGAGGAGGCGGATCTTGAGGCTCGAGGAGCCGGCGTTGACCACGAGCACGCGCATCGGCGTCTCTTAGGACCAGGTCCAGTTCGCGATGTCCGGAGCATCCTCGCCGTACTCGCGGGTGTAGCGACGCGCCTCGAGGCGGGCGTCGACCATCGCCTGGCGAACATGGGCAGCACCACCTCCGAGGGCCGGCACGCGGTCGATCACGTCCACCACCAGGTTGAAGCGGTCGATGTCGTTGAGCATCGCCATGTCGAAAGGAGTGGTGGTCGTGCCCTCCTCCTTGTAGCCGCGCACGTGGAAGTTGTCGTGATTCGTACGCCGATAGGTCAGCCGATGGATGAGCCACGGATACCCGTGGTAGGCGAACACGACCGGACGATCGGTCGTGAACAACTCGTCGAACTCACGCTCCGACAACGCGTGCGGATGCTCCCGCTCGTCAGCGAGCCGCATCAGGTCGACGACGTTGACGACCCGCACCTTGAGGTCGGGAAAGTGCTCACGCAGGAGATGGGTGGCAGCGAGCGTCTCCAGGGTCGGGACGTCGCCGGCACACGCCATGACCACGTCGGGGACTTCGCCTTCGTCGTTGCTCGCCCATTCGAAGATGCCGAGGCCGCGGGTGCAGTGCAGGACGGCCTCCTCAATGCCGAGGTACGTGAGCGCCGGTTGCTTCCCACTGACGACGAGATTGACGTAGTCGCGACTCTTCAGGCAGTGGTCGACGACCGACAGCAGCGTATTGGCGTCGGGTGGGAGATACACCCGCACGATCTCGGGCTTCTTGTTGACGAGATGATCTATGAACCCGGGGTCCTGGTGGGAGAACCCGTTGTGGTCCTGCCGCCAGACATGACTGGACAGGAGGTAGTTCAACGACGCGATCGGTCGTCGCCACGGGATCGTCCGTGTCGTCTTCAGCCATTTCGCGTGTTGATTCAGCATGGAGTCCACGATGTGGACGAACGCCTCGTAGCAGTTGAAGAGACCGTGCCGGCCGGTCAGGAGGTAACCCTCGAGCCAGCCCTCGCAGAGGTGCTCGCTCAGCACCTCGATCACCCGTCCGTGCCGAGCCAGGTGGTCGTCGCCATCGAGCAGCTCGGCCTCCCACACCCGATCCGTCGCCTCGAACACCGCCGAGAGGCGATTGGAGACGGTCTCGTCCGGACCGACCAGCCGAAAGGTCGTGGGATTGGCGGCGATGACGTCGCGGAGGAAGGTCCCGAGCAGCCGGGTCGGTTCGACGAGCCGGCGCGCGGGCTCGTCCACCTCGACCCCGTAGGAGCGGAAGTCGGGAAGTTCGAGGTCGACGAGGAACAGCCCGCCGTTCGCGTGCGGGTTCGCGCTCATCCGACGCGTCCCGACCGGCGGCAGCCGGCGCAGCGGCTCGATCAGACGGCCATCCTCGTCGAAGAGCTCTTCGGGTCGGTAGCTCCGCAGCCACTCCTCGAGGATCTGCAGATGTTCCGGTTTCTCGCGCGCTTCCGCGACGGGCACCTGGTGGGCACGGAACGTTCCTTCGATCGCCACCCCGTCCACCGTCTTCGGGCAGGTCCACCCCTTCGGCGTCCGCAGCACGATCATCGGCCAGCTCGGGCGGTTCCGTTCGCCGCCCTTTCGTGCCGCAAACTGGATCGACGCGATTTCGTCGAAGGCGGCGTCGAGCGCGTCGGCGAGTTGCCGATGGACCACGTCGGGTTGGTCGCCCGAGACGAAGAGAGGACGGTGGCCGTACCCCTCGAGCAACGAACGCAGCTCGTTCTCGGGGATGCGGGCGAGCACGGTCGGGTTGGCGATCTTGTAGCCGTTCAGATGGAGGATCGGCAGCACGGCACCGTCGCCGACCGGGTCGAGGAATTTGTTCGAGTGCCAGCTGGCGGCCAGGGGACCCGTCTCCGCTTCCCCGTCGCCGATGACGCAGGCCACCACCAGGTGCGGGTTGTCGAAGGCCGCACCGTAGGCGTGGACCAGCGAATACCCGAGCTCTCCCCCTTCGTGGATCGAACCGGGCGTCTCGGGTGCAACGTGGCTCGGGATCCCGCCGGGGAACGAGAATTGCCGGAAGAGGCGGTGGAGGCCGTCCGCGTTCTCTCCGATGTGCGGGTAGACCTCGCTGTAGGTTCCTTCGAGATACGCGTTGGCGACGATGCCGGGTCCCCCGTGCCCGGGACCGGTGACGTAGATCATGTCGACGTCGCGCTCGACGATCACCCGGCTGAGATGCGCGTAGAGAAGATTGAGCCCCGGAGTGGTCCCGAAGTGTCCGAGGAGCCGGGGCTTGATGTGCTCGGGGCGGAGGGGTTCCCGGAGCAGCGGGTTGGCCAGAAGGTAGATCTGGCCGACCGAACAGAAATTGGCCGCACGCCAATAGGCGTCGATGGCCGCAAGCGTCTCGTCAGACGGAGGCGACATGGGTCTCTCCGGTCGTGAAGGGGTCGGTGCGGACTCTACCTACCCAGCCTTCGGATCGCCCCGACGTCGCCGGACGGTCGGTGGATCCGCAATCGGCATCTCGTCGACCACGGTGACGACACGCAACGGATCACCCGCCACGGTGGGTCCGTCCCCTGAGTGCCAGCAGCGCGGAGGACAGGCTGAGCACGAGGAGGCCGACCAACGCGCCCAGGCCCTCGACGAGGGCGACCGGCTGCCACCCCCCGCTCTCGAGCGACCGGAGCGCGGCAAGCAGATAGGTCACCGGGTTGTAGGTGGCGATGGCCGAGAACCATCCCGCCAGCACCTGTTTCGGGACCACTGCGTCGCTCAGGAAGAAGAGCGGAAAGAACACCACATATGTCGCGCTCGACCGCGGCCGGGCTTCCGGTCTTCAGTGCGACCGCGTAGGGGAAGCCGGTGAAGGCGAGGCCCCACAGGGCCGAGATCCCGAGGAAGACCAGGACGCCCGCCGGCCCGGTCGCGAAGTGCACACCCATCGCGAAGCCGATGATCAGTACCGGCACGCACAACGCAACGATTACCACCACGTCCGCGGTCATCAGTCCGACCAGGAGTGCGGATCGGCGCACCGGAGTGAGGCAGAGCCGGTCGAAATAGCCTTCGACGATGTCGGTGACCAGGGTCTGCGCTCGTGACATGCCGGTGACCGCGAATGCGATCGCCATGGGAAGCAGGAACGCCTTGTAGTCGAAGCCCCCGGTACCACGGGCGACGTTCTCGAGCGCGCCCAGGTTGACGAAGTAGAAGAACGCCGGGATGAAGACCGCGGGCAGGACGGCGAACGGCTCGCGTGGGATCTGTCGGAGGGCCCGCCCGGCGACCGTCGCCACATCGCGAGGAAAGCCGGCCCGCCGGGCCGTCTGTGGTGCGGTTCGGCCGATCACGATCCCGCGGGCTCCAAATCGCCTGCTCGGTCCGTGAGATGCCGGAGCACGTCGTCGAGTGTCGGCGAGTCGAGGGTGAGGCTCTGCACCTCGAGCCCCGAGTGGTCCAGCTGGATCGCGACCGGCCCGATCGTCGCCGGGGCGTTGCGAGTGGCGATCGTGATGAGATCGCCATCACGATGGACGGCAGTGACCGAGTCGATCGAGCCCAACTCCTCGACGATTCTCGTGTCGGCGCCACCGACCACCACGTTGATGACATCGTCGCCGACCCGCCGCTTGAGGTCGCCCGGTGGCCCCTCGGCAACCAGCCTCCCCCGGTGGACGAAGCCCACCCGTGCGGCGAGCGAGTCGGCCTCCTCGAGGTACTGGGTCGTGAGCACGATGGTCATCCCGAGCTCACCGTTCAGGCGGCGCACCTCGTCCCACACGTTGCCCCGGCTCTCCGGATCGAGACCGGTGGTCGGCTCGTCGAGGAACAGGACCTCGGGACCGTGGACGAGCGCCGCCGCAAGGTCCAGTCGGCGCTTCATTCCTCCCGAGTAGGTCGCGATCCGCCGGTCGATCGCATCGGCGATGTCCACGAGGTCGAGGATCTCGTCGACCCGCCGGCGGACCTCCTTCGCCCGGAGCCCGTACAACCGGCCCTGCAGGCGGAGGAGCTCTCGACCCGTCTGGAGCGGATCGAGGGCCACGTCCTGGAGCGCGACGCCGATACGGAGGCGGACCGCCTCGGGATCGGATGCCACGTCGTTCCCCGCCACGACGGCCCGGCCGGCGGTCGGACGGAGGAGCGTGCAGAGCACCCGGATGAGGGTGGACTTCCCTGCGCCGTTGGGTCCGAGCACTCCGTAGACCTCGCCCTCACCGATCGAAAGGTCGATCCCGTCAACGGCACGATTCGCTCCGTAACGCCGGACCAGGCCTCGCGTGACGACGGCGAGTCCGGAAACGCCCAGCCCAACGGCGTCGTCGCCGGTCCTGTCATACTCAATCGCATCCGACATACTCATTAGTATCTACTATACTGCGGGGTAGCACAAGCCGATGACCATCGAACCCCTGACCCCCGAGCGCCGGCGCCAGCAAACCCGCGACCACCTCCTCGAGGCCGCAGCGCAGGTCTTCGGGGAACGCGGGTACCACGGGGCGTCCATCGACGACATCGCGGCCGCCGCCGGCTTCACCAAGGGCGCGGTCTACTCCAACTTCAAGTCCAAAGAGGACCTCTTCCTTGCCCTGCTCGAGTCCCGCTTCGCGTCCGAGCTCGAGGATCTGAAGTCGGTCCTGGCCTCGTCCGACGTCGGGCCTGGGTACCGGCTGTCCGACTTCGTCACTCTGATCGTCGAGCAGCCGAACGACCCGGCGAGGGTGACCTGGGGGACTCTCTACGAAGAATTCCACCTCTACGCACGACGCAATCCCGAAGCGCGCGCCAAGCTGGCGGAACTCGACCGTCGTGACGTCGCATCGGTCGCGGAGATCCTCCGCACCGAGCGCCGACGACTCAACCTCGACGCCGCGACGTCGCCCGAGGATGCCGCTCGGATCACCCTCGCGTTGACTCGGGGCATCGCCATGATGCAGGAGACCGACCCCGAGGCGGTCGACGACCGCTTCCTCGAATCGATGCTGGAGTTCCTGGCTCGGGCCCTCACCACCTGATCCGGCGAACCGCGTCGTGACGGTGGGCGTCGATGCCACGATAGGAGGATGCATCGTGTGGTGATCCTCGGCGCCGGCTTCGCCGGCCTCGCGGCAGCCCGGTCGCTCGCCGGAACGGAAATCGAGGTCACCCTCGTCGACCAACGCAATTTCCACACCTTCCTGCCGCTCCTCTACGAGGTGGCTACCGCCGGGCTCGATCCCGCCGACATCGCGTACCCGGTCCGCGCGACCGTCGGGCACGCCATGAACGTCCGATTCCGGCTCGGCACGGTGACGGCTATCGACACCCAACGGCACGAGGTCCGTCTCGGGGACCGGAAGGTGGGCCAGGCACCGGGATCGTCCCCTTGCGAAGACGATCTCCCCTTCGATTCGCTGATCGTCGCGACCGGTGTCGTTGCCAACTTCTTCGGTGTCCCCGGTGCCGCCGAACATGCGCTGCCCCTCTACACCTTGGAGGATGCGCGCCATCTGCGCGACCACATCCTGCTGCGCCTCGAAGAAGCCGACGAACGACCCGAACGTCTGTCGGACGGGACGCTCACCTTCGCCATCGTGGGGGGTGGGCCGACCGGCGTGGAGGTGGCCGGGGCGATCGCCGAGCTGCTCGACATGTCGGTGCGACGCGACGGCTTCCGTTTCGACCGCTCGGCGGCTCGCATCGTTCTCGTCGACGGGCTCGACCACGTGCTCGCCCCTTTCGCCGACTCCGCACAGCGCTACGCACAGCTCACGCTCGAGCACCGGACGGTCGAGCTGCGCCTCGGGCAGTTGGTGGCCCGAGTCGGCCCCGACGAGATCGAGCTCGCGGACGGGTCGGTCGTGGCGACACGGACCGTGATCTGGGCGGGCGGGGTCACGGTCAAGGGCACCGCGGCGTCCACGTTCGAGGCCCCCGCGACCAGCAGCGGGCAACTGCTCGTGGACTCGAACCTCGAGGTCGAGGGTCTTACCGGCGTGTTCGCCGTCGGCGACGCGGCCTCGATACCCGTCGCGCCCGGGTCCGAGACGCGTTGTCCGCAGCTCGCCCAGGTCGCGATCCAGTCCGGGCGGCACGCGGCGAAACAGGTCCGCTCCCGAGCCGCAGGCGTGTCGATGTCCCCGTTCCGCTACCGCGACAAGGGGATCATGGCCACGATCGGCCGACGGGCCGCCATCGCACAACTGCGCGGGGGGCTGGTCTTGCGGGGGACCCTCGGCTGGCTCGCCTGGTTCGGACTCCACCTGCTCTACCTGATCGGGTTCCGCAACAAACTGACCGTGCTCATCAACTGGTCATGGCGGTACCTGAACTGGACCTCCGGGCCGCGGGTCATCTTCAGCGGCGGGCCTCCCTCTCGTGGCGACCACGACGCCGACGGGCGAGGGTCACCCGGGCGGGGACCCGACGGGCAGGGACCCATCGCCGAGCACTCAGTAACCCCGGGTCCCTCCCACCCGAAGTGCGGCTGCGGTGCCTCTGCATGTCATCTCGGGTCATGACATCACATGATGTATACCTACATCATGTGATGTAACGTGATGTAGGTATACATCACAGCCGCTGGAGAACCTTCGTGCTCCGAAACGCCCTGTTGCAGGACATATTGCGTCAGGGAGGACGCTCAAGAGGATAATCAGAGTGCTCTTTACAGATCACTCTGATTAGAGTACTCTGGCGAAGATGCCTCGCCGAGCCCGGTCGAACCCGCTCGCACTCGCGGTGCTCGTGACCCTCTACGAGAGACCGACGCACCCCTACGAGGTCGCGCAGACGCTGCGGACCCGGGCCAAGCAAGAGAGCGTCCGGCTCAACTACGGCTCGCTCTACGCGGTGGTCGAGTCACTCGAGAAGAACGGGCTCATCGTCGCCCGCGAGACCGTGCGCGAGGGAAAGCGCCCCGAGCGGACCGTCTACGAGATCACCGACGAGGGCGCGAGGGAGATGGTCGACTGGATGACCGACCTTCTCGGAACACCCGAGAAGGAGTACCCGAAGTTCATGGCCGGGCTCTCCTTCCTACCCACCCTCACTCCCGAAGACGCCCTTCCGGCGCTCCAGGCCCGCGCCGAAATCCTCAGCTTCAAACTGGCCAAGATGCGCGGCGCGATCCGCCTGGCAGGCGAGGCAGGGCTCCCGCGGCTATTCGAACTGGAAGCCGAGTACGAGGAGCAGATGACCGAAGCCGAACTGCACTTCGTCAACCGGCTGATCAAGGACATCGAATCCGGTGGCCTCGACGGGCTGGACATGTGGAAGTCCTTCCACGATCCGGACCGCACGCCAGAGGAGGTGGTCTTCCGACTCGATCCCTCCTGAAAGGGGTCCGGCGCCGCGTGTTGGCCCACGCTACGCCTCTCGCCGAACTCCGCACTTCCACGAGCTCCTCGGGCACTCGCTCTCGAGCTACCTGGTCCCCTCGCTCCTCTGGTCCGGCGCGATCGTCCTCGCGTTCGCTCCTCTCACCGTCCACCGGCTGCGCCGCGCCTGAGGCACGGCGCAAGGGGGCCCCTTTGCCGGGGTGCGGGCGTGAAGGTCTTGCGCAGCACGAACTCGAGGCCCGACCAGTCATCGTCGAGTGCGGCGCCTTCAGGTCCGCCGCACCGGCCGGCTCGGAGGATCTTCTCGCTCTTCTACCCGGCCGACCCGACTTCGACCACGAACCGCTCGAGGTAGGGACCGAAGCGCTCGCGGACGCCGGCCGGGTCGAGCCCGAACTCGGCGAGGTCGAACTCGTGACGCCCGTGCGCCTCAGGTGGGTGCGCCCGCGCCCAGGCCTCCACGGCGCTCCGCTCCTCTCCCTCCCCGAGCCCGAGTCCGAGCCGATCGAAGGCATCGGACACCGCACCAACTGGATCGGTCTGCAACGCGGCGAAGCCGAGGTCGGCGAAGCACGACTCGCCGACCCGGTCGCGGAATGCCATCGCACGGTGGAGGGCTTCGGCCCAGACCGCCAGCTGCTGGCGGCCCAACTCGTCGGCGTCGTCGCGGTCGCTCACCCAGCTGCGTGTGTACGCGATCAGGCTGCAGACCGAACCGAGCACGTCCGCGGGGTCACGGTGGGTCCAGAGGAACTTCGCCTCCGGGTAGGCGGTCCGGAGATCGTCGAGGGCCAGCATGTGCACCGGCGTCTTCAGGTGCCAGAGGCGAGGAGGGCAGTGCCACTGGAGCAGTTGGAGAACCCGCCGGTGCATCGCGTAGGTGCTCGACATGTCGCAGTCGACGACCCACGAGGTGTAGGCCGGGACCCTTGCGATGCCATCGAAGTGCTCGGTGCGGAACTCCATTCCCAGGAGGTCCTGACACTCCGTCGGCCCGGTCGGAGTCTGGAAGTACAGGGAGCGCATGCGCGGAAAGGCTTCGTACATCGCCTCGAGCCCGCGGCGCGTCTCTTCGATCCGCGGGTCGTCGGTCACCCCGGCTTCGGGTGGCGGGACCGGGTCGGACGACTCCCAGAGGCGAAGCGAGCGGATGCGAGGATCGGCGGCCAGCAGGTTGCTGAGCGCCGTCGTACCGGTGCGCGGCAGGCCGATGATCACGAGCGGTCCCTCGATCTCCTCGTCGCCGATCTCGGGATGCTGCTCGAGAAACCGAGTGATCCGGAGCCGGTTGCGGAGGAGCATCCCGATCCGCATCGCGACGATGTCCTCGCCGCCGGGGGTGAGGGTCGCCTCCTCGTCGAGCGAGCTCACCAGTCGCTCGAAGCCCTCCTGCCAGGAGGTACCCCCGAAGTCGGTGAGCCCGGTCGCCGCCGTCGCCTCTTCGACCAGCACATCGGTACGGAGCATCAGACGAAGTCCGAGCCGCCGTCGACGTTGACGTCTGCGCCGGTCACATATCCGTTGGCGCGCGAGGCGAGATAGGCGACGAGCGAGGCGACCTCCTCGGGCAACCCGGCCCGGCCGAGGCCGGCCGGCTGGTGGAAGTGCTCGTCGATCCAGCGCATGACGTCGTAGGGGTCGGTCGGATCGAGACCCTCCTCCGCAAACAGTTCGCGGAGACCTTCGCTGAAGCTCGCCGTCACGATCGACCCGGGGCTCACCGTGTTGACCAGGATCCCCTCGGGCGCGAGCGACGTCGACAGGTTCTTCGAGAAGCTGGTGAGCGCGGCCTTCGACGAGGTGTAGGCGACGAGGATTGGGCTCTGGCGTCGGGTCGAGTGCGCGGAGAGGTTGACGATCCTCGCCCACTCGGCGCGCCGGAGGAGCGGGAGCGCTCCGCGCACCGCCCGGACCGCCGCCATCAGCCCGAGGTCGAAGGTGGCCTCCCACCCGGCATCGTCGAGCTCCTCGAAACGACCCGCACCGGGGCCGAGGGTGTTCACGAGGATGTTGAGAGACGACCACCGCTCCGTGAGCTCGGCGAAGGCCTCGACCGACCCGCGCGGCGTCGCGCAGATCGACCGAAAGACCGAACGAGCCGGGACTCCCGAGCACGTTAAGTGCAGCCACCGTTTCCTCGAGCGCCTCGGTGCCCCTCGCCAGCACCGCAACCTGCGCGCCTTCGGCCGCCAGGCGTTCGGCGATCGCCTTGCCCATTCCCTTCGACCCGCCGGTGACGACTGCGGTCGCTCCGTGCATTCCCAGGTCCATCGCTCCTCCTCCGCGTCTTCCGGATCCTCAGCGCGGGAAGCGCCGGCGGACCGCCTCGTGGCGGGCCGCGAGCACGCGCCGTCTCCCGGCAGCGTCGACGCGCACGGTCCACGCGGGCAGCTCCCGGTCGAGGTCGGCGAACTCGACCACCTTCACCTCGGGGACCGGCGCGCTCTCGGCTCGCAGCCAACGGAAGATCATCGCCCCGTGGTGGTTGCCGGCCGTGTCGAGCCAGTTGGCCACACCGGGATCGTGGTGAGCGACGACTGCGCGGAACACTCCGTCCGCGTCGAGGACCGCCTGGTGACCGTTGAGGCTGGACTGACGGTCGGCGTAGTCGATCGTCTCCCACCAGAAGTTGCCGAGGGAGACACTCCAGTACAGCGCCGGCGGAGGTGCCACCTCGATGACCAGTGCCTCGTCGTCGCCGAGGCTCCACGACCCCCAGGTGCTCACGTTCTCGGCGGCGGCCCCCATCTGGGTGAGCGTGGCCGGCTCGCGGAAGCAGTTCACCCCCTGGGCCCGGCCGCCCTCCTCGACCTCCAGCCAGAAGGCGACGCTCGCTTCGACAAAAGCGCCGAGTGCCTCGAGCTCCGCTCCCACGGTCGCGGCACGCAGGGGGGACGTCACCGTGCCGTCGGAGGCCGGTCTCTCGACGCACTCGATGGAGAGGTCGGCAGCGACTTCGTTCGACCAGTCGTAGAAGAACTGCCGGACGACGAGCGACGAGCTCGACTCGTCGAGAGGCATCCAGTTGCCGGGTCGCTCGCTCGCCGAGAGGACGAGCTCGAACGAGCCGTCACCGTCCATTTCGATGTCGTCGGCTACCACGTTCGACGAGGTCGCCATGCCGCCCATCACCTGGAACCCCAGGTAGCGCACCGAGTTGCGGCGACCGCGGACGAGGTAGGTCGCGTCGCCCCGCACTGCGGATCCGGTGTACGCCGCGTCCGGGACAGTCCATCCCCCACTTGAGGACGTTGTCCACGTTGGCCGGCGCGAAGTGAGGCCGGTAGGGGTCCGAGGGCCGCAGGGCTTCGTCGATCCCGAGCGCGAGCAGGACGAGAAGATGGCGGTAGCCGGCCGCCTGGTCGGTCTCGTCCCCCGGGACCCGCTCCGATCGGAGCCAGGGAGCCGGCACGCGACAGCGATTCGAGCATCCGTTCGAGTGCGCGACCGGAGAGGAGGTCCTCGGGGCCCGACGTGGACCGGCGCCCAGCCGCGCCGACCGACGCGGGCGCCCAGGCAGGTGTCTGCATGACCTCGACCTCCGGTTCACCGGACCCGCTGACGACGATCCGCGGGGATGCGAAGACGCTACCGCGCGACCCAGCGCTTCCGACGAGCCCGGTCGCCGCCGTCGCCGTCTCTGCCGCCGTGTCTGCTCGTCCGGTACCATCCCGTCCACCTCGGCCGAGGGGGGGATCATGGGCACGATCGATCGGCGCACCTTCCTCGCGACCGGTCTGAAGGCCGGCGTCGTCTTCGCGGCGATCGGCAGTCTCGAGTCAGCCGACGTGCCCGTGCGTCCGGCGCGACCCCATCCGCGGCCGCCGCGACACCGGGTCGACCCGGAGTACCTGACCTCGCTCGCCACGACCGGCGAGTGCCGGGCCGGTCGGTGTCGACCCGGACGACGTCCTCTTCGCGTGGCAGGTGACCGACCCGCGCCGCGGGGCGCTCCAGCGCGCGTACCGCCTGGTGGTCACCACGGCGCACGGCTCCCGGCGGACGGTGTGGGACTCGGGCGAGGTGACGACGGGCCGTCAGGCGTTCGTCGAGTACGGAGGACCGGCCCTCGCGGCGGACACCGAGTACCGGTGGACGGTGCGGACCGCCGACCGAGCCGGGCGCTGGAGCGAGCCCAGCGAGCCGGCCGTCTTCACCACCGGGCTCCGCGAGCCGGACTGGACCGCCCAGTGGCTGCGGCCGGGTCCGGTCGACCCCGGCGTCGAGGACTACACCTACCTCCGGACCGAACGGTCGCTGCCGTCGGGCACCATCGCTGGGCCACCGCCTACGTGGCGGCCGCCCACCGCTACCAGCTCTGGGTCAACGGGTCAGAGGCGGACGCGGGTCCGAGCTTCTGCTTCCCCGACGAGCAGTACTACCAGGCGACCGACGTCACCCGTGCGCTGCGCGCGGGGACGACCAACGCGATCGGCGTGCTCCACCACTGGTACGGACCGGGGCGGGGCCGTCCGGCGTCGGCCCCGGGCCTCCTCGTCCAGGTCACCGTCCACTACACCGACGGGCGGGTGGTCACCATCGCGTCCGACGCCGACCTGGCGGACCCGGCGGGCCGAGTGGCTCGCCGCCCCGCAACGCAACAGCGACAGCGGCGACTTCGTCGAGTGGATCGACGCTCGGCTCCACCCGACCGGCTGGTCGGCCGCGGGCTTCGACGATGCCGGGCTGGACGGCGGCCGGCCGTGCTCGGACCGGTCGGCACCGCCCCCTTCATCCACCTCTACGCGCAGCGGACCCGGATCAGCGAGCACGCGGTGTCGCCGGCTTCGGTGCGGACCCTGCCGAACGGCTCCGTCGTCGTCGACTTCGGCAAGGTCTACGCCGGCCGGCCGACGGTCACCTTCCGGCACGGGACCGCCGGGCACGTCGTTCCCCTGCACGTCGGGTACACCCTCGACCCCGACGGGTCGGTCTCGACCACCCACAACACTCAGGGCACCGACCTTTCGTTCTCCTACATCCAGCGCGTCAGGTGGCCAGAGCTTCGAGCCCTACTGGTACCTCGGGTTCCGCTACCTCCAGATCGACGACCCGGCGAGACGATCGGGAAGGACCAGGTCGCCCTGCTCGCCCGCCACGCGGCCATGCCCGCCTGCCGCGCCGGCGACCTTCTCCTCGTCGAACCCGGCGCTCGAGCCGGTCTGGGCACTGTGTGCCCGCTCGGCCCTCTACACCTCCCAGGAGCAGTTCATCGACACGCCGACCCGGGAGAAGGGCCAGTTCCTCTGGGACGCGGCCAACGAGTCCGAGACCGTCATGCGTACCTACGGCGAGCAGAACCTCAGCTGGCAGGGCCTCCGTGACATGGCGCGGGCACAGGCGCGCTACTGGGCGGCGAGCGGCGAGGTCAACGAGGTCTACCCGAACGACGACGGACCGCAGAACTACCCGACGTTCACCGCCCGCTACCCCGAGTGGGTGTGGCGCTACTACCTCTCGACCGGCGACACCGCGACCCTCGCCGCGCTCCTGCCGACCCTGCAACGCCTGTCCGACTATCTGTACCGGCACCATCGACGGCGCAACGGGTCTCGTCTCCGGCCAGCCGCAGTCGACCAACGGCGACAAGCAGTACGGCTACGACTACGACACCAACGCGGACACGACACTGAACGTCCTGACCGTCAACGCGTTCAGCCGGATCGGCGCGATCGCAACCCTGGTCGGCGACGACGCGACGTCGCCGCGGCCCAGCGCGGCGCGCGGCGCCGCGCTCGCCGACGCGGTCAACTCACATCTCGTCCGCGGGGACGGTCTCTACGTGGACGGGCTCACGAGCGGACGGTGCCCAGAGCCCGCACGCCTCCCAGCTGGCCAACGCGGTCGCCCTCGCGTACGGCGATCGTTCCCGCCGACCGGATGGCCGTCGTCGGCCGTTACGTCGCGTCGCTCGACATCTCGGTCGAACCGGATCACGGAATGGAGCTCCTCCGCGGCACTCCACGCCGGCGGGCGCGACGACGACGTCGTCCGGCTGCTCACCGACCCTTCCTTCCCCGGCTGGGCGGCGATCCTGAAGGCGGGCGGGACCTTCACCTGGGAGACCTGGACGCCGAGCGACCTGATCGGCGACAGCATGTCCCACGGCTGGGGTTCCTCGGCCCTGGTCGCCATCCAAGAGGCGTTGCTCGGTGCCGTCCCGACATCCCCCGCCCCGGGCGGTCCGCCCACGTTGGTGACGTTCACCCCGCCCTCAGGAGGGCTCGCGCACGCTTCCGGGAGCTTCCCGACGCCGTCGGGGAGCTATGCGGTCTCGTGGCAGCGCGCCGGCTCCAGTACCACGGTCGACATCCGAGTGCCGCCGAACGCGGGCGCGCAGATCCGTCTTCCGGGCGCGTCGCTCTCCCGCGTCACCGAGGGGGGCGTGCCGGTCGGCCGCGCCGGGGGTCGTCGCGGTCTCGAACGACGGCGCGGTGGTCCTGAGCGTCGGAGCCGGCCAGTACCACTTCCACTCGACAGGCGGGTAGCGAAGACCGAGCTCCTCGCCTCAGAGGTTGCGGAGCAAGCGCACCGCGTGCACGGCCGCGTCGGCGTAGACCAGGGCTCCGCCGGAGGTGACTGCCAGCCCGACCGGATCGGACATCCGGGTGCGGACCCAGGTCACTCGATTGTCCAGGGTGCCACTCGGGAGGGCGCCGGCGACCGTGACCATGGCACCCGCCGGGATCGACGTGGGCCCGAGGGTCGTCGCGGCGTCGGCGACGAACCGGACGACGTGCATCGCTCCGTCGGCGACGTAGAGACCGCCGCCGGGGCCGAGGGCGAGACCGCTCGGGAAGTTGAGCTCGCCGGTCTGGCCGAGGGCCGGCAGTCCGTCCACCAGATACGGCCCGTAGGAGCCCTCACCCGCCACGGTGCCGAGGGCGTTGGCCGCCAACGGCACGCCGAAGGAGGTCCCGCTCGCCGCAGCGAGCTCGCGGACCGTCCGGTTCCCCTGGTCCGCGACGAACACGTCGCCGGCCGGATCGACCGCCAGCGCGCCCGGGTCCCAGAGCTCGGCGTCGAGCGCGGGGCCGCCGTCCCCCGCTCCCCCGCAGACGCCGGTTCCCGCAACCGTGACGACGTCGCCACGAGCCACCGGAACCCCGTACCGGACACCGCTCGAGGCGGCCACCAACCGCAGCCGGCAGTTGCCGGTGTCGGCGACGAGCAGGTCGCCCGACGGGTCGACCGCGAGGCCCGAGGGCGACTCGAATCGAGCCCGGGTTGCCGGACCGCCGTCGCCGCCGTCGCCGGGACCGGTGCCCGCGACGGTGACCGGGGTCCCGATGTGTGCGGTCGCGCCGTTCAGCGCGAGCCCGTGAGCGGGTAGTTCGACGATGCGCGCCGCGGCCGCGTAGCCGACGAAGAGATCGCCCGATGCATCGAGCGCGAGCGACGTCGGCTCCGGGTGCGTGCCACTGCACGGGCCGCCCAGGACGGTGATGATCCGTCCGGCGCGTACCCGCGCACCGAAGAGCACTCCGGTGCGCGCGGGCACGGCGCGGATCCGGCAATTGCCGGTGTCGGCGACGAAGAGGTCGCCGGCCGCGTCCAGCGCGAGACCCGACGGCACGTCGAGCCGCGCGTGCGGCGCGGGCCCCCCGTCACCCGAAGCACCCGGCGCGCCGGTCCCCGCAAGGGTGATGACCGCGGCGGTCGTCGCGCCCCCCTGCCCGGCAGAGCCACCCACCCCGGCAGAGCCGGCAGGTGCGCCCGGGCCGACGGCGAGAACGGCGACCACGGTAACCGCGCAGCACGCCACCACCGCCGTGGACACTGCGCCGAACTTCCCGCTACGAGTCACCGAGGCTCCCCCACGGCGACCATGATGGGCCACCGTGGAGGCGAGGGCCAGAGCATTGTTCGTGAGCGGCACCATCGCCGCGGGGAAGACGACGGTTGCCGAGGCGGCATCGGGACTTCTCACCGACGCCGGGATCCCTCACGGGGTGATCGACCTCGATTGGCTCTGCCAGGCGTACCCGGCCCCGCCCGGGGACCCGTTCAACGACGAGCTGGCCTTCGAGAACCTGGCCGTCGTGTGGCCGCACTACGCGGCACGGGGCATCCGCCGACTGGTCGTAGCGCGGGTGATCGAAAGCCCTCGGTGGCGTGCTCGGGCGGAAGCCTCGTTGCCGGAGGTCACGGTCGCCGTGGCCCGCATCCTCGCGTCGGTGTCGACTCGCTACGCGGCGTATCGAACAGCGCGAGCTCGACCGGCGCTCGTGGGACCGGTTCCTGGTGCGGACGGTGGAGCTCGAGGACCTTCTCGACCGCGACGACGTCGCCGACCTGCGGATCGACAACGACGCACGACCGCCGCGTGCGGCGGCGGCGGACATGCTCGAGAAGGCGGGCTGGCTCGGCGCGGAGCAGCGAGGTACCCGGTAGCCAAATACGGCACCAGCCGTCGTTCCGTCGCCGAACGACCCACAGGGCTTGACGGTGGCGGCAACGCGAACCTCCAGGCCACCACGTATCGAACGTGCGTTCCGTGCCGACGCGACCAGGCAGGGTTTGTCGAGGGCGCGAAGCGGCCTGTAAGTTGGACATTCTTGTGTTTCTCGCCCGGTGTACGCCGGTGGCGCAGTTGAACGCTCGATTCCCTCTCCGACGCACCATCACGACAGTGCTGGTCGCGTGCCTCGTCGCGGCAACATTCGCGCTCGCCCTCGAGACCGGACCGGCGGGCAGCGACCAGATCTCGTCGCTCAAGGCGCAGGCGCTCGCCATCTCGCAGAAGATCGTGCTCGAACAGCTCCAGATCGGCGCGTACCAGCAGCAGTACTCCGTCTACTCGCAGAAGGTCGCGACCGACGCGGCCACGGTCGCAGCGATAGGTCGGCAGATCGGTCAGGACCAGGCCGACATCGACTCGAAGGCGCTCGTCGTCCGCCACACCGCGGTGATGACATACATGAACGCCGGTGCCGCGTCAGGGGATGCCAGCGTCTCGCTGTTCACCGGCAACACCAACCGGGCACAGGCCGCGAGCGAGTACTCGGGCATCGCGGTCGGCAACATCACGACGGCGCTGGACCAGCTCCACACCGCCCGGGTCGTCCTGCAGACGGACCAGCAGGCTCTCCAGCACAAACAGGCACGAGGACCAGAACGACCTCTCCCAGCAGGCGAACGACCTCTCGCAGGCGAACACGACGGAGCAACAGCTCACGGCAACGCAGTCCCAGGTCAACGGCCAGCTCGCCACCGCCGTCGCGCAGGAGCAGGCCGCTCAACAGGCTCTCGCGGCCGCCGCAGTCGCCGCCGCGCAGCGCTCCGCCTCCCACTCGTCGCACGCGAGCGCTCCACCGTCGACCGGGACGGTGCCGGCTTCCCCGCCCTCGTCGGCAACCGTCTCTCCGAGCGCTCCCGCGCCCGGTCCTGCTCCCACCACCGGACCACCCCCAGGGGCGGGAAACGGCGGAAATCTCAGCGATCCGCCGCTGCCTCCCTTCCTGCAGTGCGTCGTGCAGGCCGAGTCCGGCGGCAACTATGGCGCGGTCTCCCCGAACGGCGAGTACATGGGGGCGTTCCAGTTCAGCCAGTCGACGTGGAACTCGGCGGCTTCGGCTGCCGGGCTCGGCTGGCTGGTCGGCGTGCCTCCCAACCAGGCCTCGAAGGCCGCGCAGGACACGGTCGCGGTCGCCCTCTACGCACTCGACGGCCAGCAACCTTGGCTCGGAGACCGCTGCGCCTGACTCCGCACCGCGGGTGACCGGTGCCCGCCGGTTCCGTGCGCCTCGACGGAACGCGCGACCGACGGTCCGTGCTCAGGAGTCGTGATCGGCTGCCCCGCCCGCTGCATGCGCGAGACACTGCGACACCCGCTCCTCGACGATGTCACCGAGCGCGGGGTGCGGACCGAGCGGAGCGGCCACGAGGTAGCGCACACCTGGGTGGGCCTTCGCCGCCTCGGCGGCGAGCGCGGGGATGTCCTCCGTCCAGTGGCTTCCGGGCCAGAGGAAGTACGGGACGACCACCACCGTCGTCGCTCCAGCGGCGACGCAGTCCGCGAACGCGGTCGCGATCGACGGTTCGGCGATCTCCATGTGCGCGGGCTCGACGATCGAGTGTGCCCGGTCGTCGCCGAACTGGTGCACGAACTCCTCGTGCCAACGGTTCGCATCGGCTCGGCGCGACCCGTGGTCGACCACCACGATGCCGACCCGCTCGGGCTCGCCGGGCGTGTGATCGACCCCGGTGCTCTCGACGCTCGCCCATTCCCGCCACCCTAGGTCCCCATCTGGGGAGCAGCGCCCATGAGCTGGGACGACGCAGAGCCGGGAACCCCGTTTCCGCCGGTGCCGGCTTCTACGATTGGCAGAGCGATGTCCGCACCGGAGCACGACGACGCAACGGTCGAGGCGGTCGAGTCGGGGGACACGGTCGGGGTCGCGGAGCCCACGCCCGCACCGGGCCGGCACGAGCGACGGTCGCGCGTCGCGGCTCCGTCGCCGTCCGACTGTGACCGGGTCGGACGCGCGCACAACGGCGACTCGCCGAGGAAGGCCCCCACGGGCTCCGCTCGTCGCGGTTGGGTGCAGCGCTCCGAGCACGAGCGTCGCTCGATTCCGCGCCTCGAATTCGGACGGGGACGGGATCGTCGTCCTCAACGACCGACGAGTGCCCGGCTCGAAGCTCTCCATCGATCTCATCGCAGTGTCACCCGCCGGCGTCTTCGTGATCGACGCCAAGAACTACAAAGGGCTGGTCCACACCAAGCGGCTCGGGCCGGTCTGGGATCTGGGTCCCCATCAGCTGCACATCGGGCGGCGCAACTGCACGACCTCGATCGACGACGTCACGAAGAAGGTGGGCGCGGTTCGCGAGGTGCTCCGGATGACGGTGTGGGGTCAGGAGGTGCCGGTGAGGGCGGTCCTCTGCCTCACCCGGGCCGAGTGGGGGTACGCGGCGGCCGTCGAAGTCAACGACGTGTTCGTCGGCTGGCCACAGCTCATCGCCGGGAAGATCAGGGAGCCGGTCGTGATGGACTCCTCCACCGTGCACGAGGTGTCCGAGATGATCGCGGCGCGTTTGCCGACCGGCTGACGGTGGTTCAGGGCAGCCGCACGTCGACGACGCGCCAGCAGTACCACGCCACGAGGGACCGGTAGGGCCTGAACGGTTCCCCCAGCGGATCGAGGTCCGCCGGACGGGGAAGATCGGGGAGATCCCAGGCACGGGCGAATCCGGCCCGTACCCCGTAGTCGCCGACCGGCCAGACGTCGAGGCGACCGAGGCTCGAGAGGAGGAACATCTGCGCGGTCCACGTCCCGATGCCGCGCACCCGGGTGAGGTGCTCGACGACCTCGTCGTCGGGCAGACGACCCATCCGGTCGAGGGCAACCTCTCCGGACTCGACCTTCCCCGCCAGATCGCGCAGCGCGGCCATCTTCGCTCCACTCAGCCCACACGAGGCGAGCAGATCGGCCGGAGCCCCGAGGACGCTCGAGGGGGTGACGTCGCCGTCGAGTGCCACGACCACCCGACCGTGGATGGCAGCCGCGGCCCGCCCGGCGAGCTGCTGGTAGACGATCGCCGCGAGCGAGGGACGCGAAGCGATCGGAGACGGGCACCGGTCGGCGCGACGGCGGCGGGCCGTGCTCCTCGATGAGGCCGTCGAGCACCGGATCGCGTGCACCGAGCGCGGAGAGTGCAGCTTTCACCGAACCGGGCACGGCCACGATGATGCCATCGGGCACTCCCCGATCGGGAATCCCGCCGTGTCCCCCGCCTCGACCCGGGAATAGGCTGCCGGCCAGGACACAGGCACAGGGCACAAGGCGGCGCCGGTACGAGTTCGAACGCGGCGAGCGATCCGGAAGGAGGAGTGGGATGACACTGAAGGGAAAGGTGGCCATCGTCACCGGCGGCAACACCGGCATCGGCAAGGCCGTCGTTCTGGCGCTCGCCGAACAAGGTGCGAACGTGGTGATCGACTATGTCTCCAACGAGCAGGCCACGACCGACCTCGAGAAGCAGGTCCGAGCCCTCGGGGACAAGGTGATCGGGGTCGAAGCCGACGTCAGCAAGGTCGACGACCTGCGCATGCTCATCGACCGGGCCGTGGAGGCATTCGGCCGCCTCGACGTGATGGTCAACAACGCGGGAATCGAGACGCGGACCTCGGTGCTCGACACCACCGAGGAGCAGTACCAGAAGGTGCTCGACATCAATCTGAAAAGCGCCTTCTTCGGCACACAACTCGCGGCGCAGCAGATGATCAAGCAGGGCGACGGTGGGCGGATCATCAACATGACCTCGGTCCACGAGGACTGGCCGATGCCCGGCAACACGCCCTACTGCCTGTCGAAGGGGGGCATGCGGATGCTGACCCGGACCGCCGGCGTCGAGCTCGCGCCGCACGGCGTGCTGGTGGTGGGCGTCGGACCCGGAGCCGTCGACACACCCATCAACAAGGCGACCGTCGACGATCCCGCCGAGCTCAAGAAGCTCGACTCGGCGATCCCCATCGGTCGGCTCGCGCAGCCGGAGGAGATCGCGAGCGTGGTCGCGTTCCTTGCAGGTGCCGGTTCGAGCTATCTGACCGCGACGACCATCTTCGCCGACGGGGGCATCATGCAGTCGAGTCCGGGACTCTGAGGAGGACCGGACCGATGGAAGGGAACGTCGTCTCGGTCGAACGGATCGTGCCGGCGCCGGCGAGCGCGATCTTCGACATCCTGGCCGATGCGTCCCGTCACCCGGAGATCGACGGGTCGGGGGCGGTGCGGAAGGTGAAGGACGCGCCCGAGCGCCTTGCGGAGGGGTCCGTCTTCGGCATGTCGATGCACCTGGGCGTCAACTACTCGATGGTCAACACCGTGATCGAGTTCGAGAAGGACCGCCGCATCGCCTGGCGCAGCGGTCCACGCGGAGCCCTCGGGAAACTCGTCGCGGGTCGCATCTGGAGGTACGAGCTCGAGCCGGTCGAGGGCGCCACGCGAGTGCGGGAGAGCTGGGACATCTCACGTGACCACCAGCGGGCGCTGCTCAAACTCGGCCCACTTCCCCGGCACACCCGCTCCAACATGGAGAAGACCCTGGCCCGCATCGAAGAGCTCACTGCCGGGGCAGCAAGCGGAACGGTCTGACGGAGCGCCGACCGGAACGGCCGGACAATCACCTGATCTCTAGAGCGGGGCGACCGCCGGAAGGACTTTCTCGCCGATCAGCGACAGATGGTCGATGTCGGAGAGGTCGAGGATCTGGAGATAGACACGCTCCACGCCGGTGGCCGCGAGCTCCGACAGCCTGGTGACGACCTCGTCAGGGGTGCCGCAGAGCCCGTGCTGGCGCAACTCGTCGACCTCGCGACCGATGGCACGGGCCCGTCGGGCGATGTCGGCAGCGTCTCGCCCGCAACAGACGACCTGTGCGGCCGAGTAGGCGAGCGATCCGGGGTCCCGTCCGGCTGCCGCACAGGCCTTACGGACCCTCTCGAAGGCGGCGCCGGTGTCGTCGATCGAGGAGAACGCCACATTGAACTCCGAGGCGAACCGGGCTGCGAGGCGAGGGGTCCGCGTCGGTCCGTGGCCACCCACGATGATCGGAGGTGCCGGTTGCTGCCGTGGTTTCGGGAGCGCCGGGCTGTCCGAGAGGCGGTAGTGGTCGCCTTCGAAGGAGAAGCGCTCGCCGACCGGGGTGGACCAGAGGCCCGTGATGATCGCCAGCTGCTCTTCGAGCCGGGCGAAGCGATCGCCGAGTGCCGGGAAGGGCACCCCGTAGGCCGTGTGCTCCGCGTCGTACCAACCGGCGCCGAGGCCGAGCTCGACCCGCCCGTCACTCATCGCATCGACCTCCGCGACGGTGACGGCAAGCAGGCCGGGCAGACGGAAGGTGGCGGAGGTGAGTAGCGTCCCGAGCCGGATGCGGCTCGTCTCGCGGGCGATCCCGCCGAGCGTCACCCACGCGTCGGTCGGCCCGGGCAACCCGTCGCCGCCGCCCATGACGAGGAAGTGGTCGCTGCGGAAAAAGGCGTCGAAGCCGTACTCCTCGGAGGCGCTGTGCCACCTCCAACAGGTCGTCATAGGAGGCTCCCTGCTGGGGCTCGGTGAAGATGCGAAGAAGCATGGGGACGGTCTAGTCGGTCGGTTGCCCGGCCGTGGCCCGAACCCGGCGCGCTCGATGCGGTGGACCCGCGCCGAGAGCGCGGCCCACCGCCAGGATCCCGGTCACCCGGGCTCCGCCATCCCGCAGCGCGGCGGCTGCGCTCTGCGCGCGGGATCCGGTCGTCACGCTGTCGTCGAACACCAGCACCGTCCGGTCACGAAGGACCCGGCGATCGAGGGCCGGCGAGAGGACGTACCCGCGCCGAGCGGCGGAGAGATGCCCGAGGCGGTCGTTTCCGCAGGTCAGCACGGGAAGACGGAGCTCGGCGAGCATCGGCACCCGTTCGACGAGCGCGTCGGCCGGTGACCGGGCGCGTCCACACGTGGAGGGAACCGTTGCCACGAGATCCCAACCGCACCCGAAACGAGTTCGGACCCGCTCCGAGTGCTCGGCCAGCCAGAGCTCGACCAGAGCGGCCAGCGCGGACGTCCGAGCCTCGCGTGCCTCGGGGGTGGGGCGCGTCCTTGTAACCGCGCAGAAGACGGTGCATCCGGTCGCCCACCCGGTACTCCGCCATCGCGAGGACCGGAACCAGCGGCAGGCCCAATTGCTCGACGGTCGTCGCGCAGCAGAAGCAGAGCGCGAAACCGGGCTGCGGGGTGCGCCCGCAGACGTGACATCCGTTCGTCGGTCGGTCAAGAAGAGCCGCCACGTCATCGCTCCGTCGTCGCCGGCAGCAAGCCGGAACGGTCGTAGGGCGGCGCCGTCGGTCGCGCCGCGAGCTCGCGGTCGGATCAGCCCGTTGCGTCGTCGGCGGCCCAGCTGGTAGCGGCCGAGCCTCGGGACGAGTTCCCGTCGCGGTGGAGGAGGAAGGTGCCGGTCGCTCGGCTGACCAAGCGCCCCTCGCCGTCCCGTACGACCCCTTCGGCGTAGGCGACCTGGCGGGCCATCCGGACCACCTCACCACGCAACAGGTAGGTCGCTTCGAGCAAGGCGGGACGCATCGTCTCGACCTTCATCTCAAGAGTCGCCTTGGTCCGGTCGCGTCCTGGCAGCGCGGCGTTGATGGCGAAATTCATGGCGGCGTCCAACAGCAATCCGTGGACGCCCGCCTGCACGATCCCGTGCGGATTGCATGCGGCGGCCGTCGGCACGAACCGGCCCGACGCCCAGCCCAGGTCCTCGCCGTCGACGCCGTAGTCGTCGAACGTGGCGCCCACCGTTCCGATGAGCTCCATCCCGCCGTCCCCGAGCCAGCGGTCCATGTCCTTCATCCGTACGACCACGGGTCTCGACCGTAGTGCGGAGCTGGGTCAGACCGTGGGGAGGACTCGGCCGGCGCCGGGGGTGCGATCTTCCCGTGAAGCGCGCCCCCTTCGTGATAGGACAGGAGGAAGGTGACCAGGCAGCTCCGGTGAGGAGGTCGGCCATGAAGGTTTCACGACTCGACGTTCGTGCTCGGATCGGGCGACTCGCCTGCGCACTCGCTCTCGCAGGCGCCACGACGACCATGACCTCGGTCGCACTGGGTGTCGGGCAAGGTTCCGCCGGTGCGGCCACCGGATGCGGCATGTCGCTCGGACCCGTGCAGCTCCAGGGGGCAGCCGGCAGCCTCATCTTCGATGCTCAGGCGCTCCCCGCCGTGCCCGGTCAGGCGTGCAACGCGACGGTGTCGCTGACCGGCACGATCGAGACCCCGGGAGGGATTCTGCCGAACAACGTCGCCGCGAACGGGCAGACCCATACCGTGACAGTGAGCTTCCTGCCCGGTCAGCCCCCGCCGGAGATCATCTGGGAGTGGTCGCCGCACTGCGCCGACCCGGGGACCCTGCCGTACCAGTTCTTCGTCACGAGCCCGACTGCCGGCACCACCTCGTCGCCGCCACTCAACCCGAACCTCAGTGCGAACCTCTCCTGCAGTCTGGTCGGCACGATTCCCGGTTCCAACGCTCGATCCACCGGAGATCGAGATCTCGAACCCTGAGAGCTACGTGGCGATGGCACCGACCCCCGGCGGCCTCGGCTACTGGTTGGTCACCCGGAGCGGCGACGACAAAGCCTTCGGCAATGCCACTGCGACCACGGGTCCCTCCAGTACGCTCCGGTGGTCGGGCGCGGCCGGCGACTCTGCCAGCGGTTACTGGCAGGCGGCTTCCGACGGCGGGGTGTTCGCACTGGGCAGCGCTCCCTTCTTCGGTTCGATGGGCGGCCACCTGCTCAACGCGCCGGTGGTGGGCATCGCCTCGACGCCCGACCACGGTGGCTACTGGCTCGTCGCGAGCGACGGGGGCGTCTTCGCCTTCGGCGACGCGAGCTTCTTCGGTTCGATGGGCGGCCACCCGCTCAACGAACCGGTGGTCGGCATCGCCTCGAGTCCGGTCGGAGAGGGCTACTGGCTGGTCGCCTCGACGGAGGTGTCTTCGCGTTCGGTAAGGACGTCCCTCTTCCGGGTTCGATGGGCGGCCAATCGCTCAACAAGCCGGTCGTCAGCATGGCCGGTCAAACCGACGGCGGGTACTGGCTGGTCGCCAGCGACGGCGGCGTGCTTCGCCTTCCCTGGGCCCTTCTGGGGCTCGCTCGGTGGCCTCGCCCTCAACGCGCCGATCACCGGGATGGCGGCCACCGACGCCGGCTTGGGCTACTGGATGGTCGGGGGCGACGGCGGGCGTCTTCGCCTTCGGCGATGCGCAGTTCCACGGGTCCGCCGGCCTGACGCTCCGTCGCCCGTGTACTTCTGACCTGGGACGACGTGGGGACATGATCGCTGGCAGACGGGTAGAGATAGAATCTTGACCGAGCGGTCAAGTTCGATTCCGAGCCCGCGCTGCGGAGCGAGGAAGCGGCCGCCACGACATCCGATTGGACAGGGCCGGCAGGAAGCAGAGCCGCCGGACCACGGAAGGGAGAGCACCATGACCGAGGCCGTCATCGTCGACGCCGTTCGCACCGCAGGGGGCAAGCGCAACGGGAAGCTCCGCAACTGGCACGCTGCCGACCTCGCCTCCGAGACGCTCTCCGCTCTCGTCGAGCGCAACGACCTCGACCCGGCCGTGGTCGACGACGTGATCATGGGCTGCGTCATGCAGGTCGGTGAGCAGTCGCTCAACGTCGGACGCAACGCGGCGCTCGCCGCCGGTTTCCCCGAGTCCGTTCCGGCGACGACGATCGACCGCCAGTGCGGTTCGTCACAACAGTCGTGTCACTTCGCGGCCCAGGGCGTGATCGCCGGTGCCTACGACGTCGTGATCGCCGGCGGCGTCGAGGTCATGACCCGCACCCCGATGGGCGCGTCGGTCGTCCCCGACCTCGGCTACCCCTTCGGCCCGCGGATGATGGCCCGCTACGCCGAGCGCGGCGGCCTGGTCGGCCAGGGCGAGGGCGCCGAGCTCATCGCCGACAAGTGGAACCTGACCCGCGAGCAGCTCGACGAGTTCGCGGTCCGGTCTCAACGGCTCGCCGCGCAGGCCACCGCGGAGGGCCGCTTCGAACGGGAGATCATCCCGGTCAAGGTGAAGGACGACGACCGGCAGGACACCGACGAGCTGGTGACCACCGACGAGGGCATCCGGGCCGACACGACCGTCGAGGGCCTCGCCACGCTCAAGCCGGCGTTCCGCCCCGAAAACGGCCGGATCACCGCCGGAAACTCCTCCCAGATCACCGACGGTGCCTCGGCGGTGCTGATCATGAGCGAGGAGAAGGCCGCCGTCACTCGGCCTCACCCCACGGGCCCGCTTCCACAGCTTCGCGGTCGTCGGCAGCGACCCGATCAAGATGCTGACCGGACCGATTCCGGCCACCCGCGCCGTGCTCGAGCGGGGCAAGCTCACCCTCGAGGACATCGACCTCATCGAGATCAACGAGGCGTTCGCGTCGGTGGTCCTCGCCTGGCAGGAAGAGATCAAGGCCGACTTCGACAAGGTCAACGTCAACGGCGGCGCGATCGCGCTCGGCCATCCGCTCGGCGCGTCGGGGGCGCAAGCTCATGGCCACCCTCGTCAACGAGCTCGAGCGCACCGGCGGCGCGCTACGGACTGCTCACCATGTGCGAGGGCGGCGGTATGGCGAACGCCACCATCGTCGAGCGCCTCGGCTGATCGACCGGGATCCCGCAGGGCCGAGCGGAAACCGAAGCTGCCCGCAGCCCCGGGAGGCAGCCGGCTGGCGGGTCAGTGGTAACGGGTCGCGAGCAGCAATCCGACGAAGATCGAGGCGATGGCCGCGATCAACCAGAGGTTGTTGACGCCGCCCGGTAGCAGCCCCGCGTAGTTGAGGATCACGACCACCACGCCGATCATGAAGAACACGAGAATGGACGGGCCCATCCAGCGAGGACTCGTCTTCACGTCTTCGCACCGGTGGCGTGTAGCGGCGTTCTGTGTGCGGCCTGTCGTCCGTCCCGCCGAGGATCGCCCTGCTTCGTCCTTGCGTCGCGCGGCCGGACCCCCCCCGACGCCCCGGCCCGTCTGGCCTTGGTTGCCATGGGCGAAGGATAGCCAGTCACCCGAAGGCAGAGGATGCGCTCGGGCGGAGCGCATCGGTGCCGGGTACGATCGTCCCGCATGCGCGGTCCGGGTGCTGGTCATCGACAACTACGACTCGTTCGTCTACAACCTGGTCCAGGAGCTCGGTGAGCTCGGGGCCGAGCCCGTCGTACACCGCAACGACGCGATCGACGTCCAGGGCATCCGTGCGGCCGAACCCGACGCGGTCCTCATCTCGCCCGGTCCCGGCGCGTCCCGGAGGACGCCGGCATCTCGATGACCGTCGTCGAGCAGCTCGCGGGCGAGTTCCCGATCCTCGGAGTCTGTCTCGGTCACCAGGCGATCGGTCAGGTGTACGGAGGGACGATCGTCGGTGCGCCGACGCTCATGCACGGCAAGACCTCGTCGATCCATCACGACGGCAACGGCGTCTTCGCAGGGCTGCCCGACCCGTTCGTCGCGACCCGCTACCACTCGCTCGTGATCGACCCGGCCACCGTGCCCGACGTGCTCGAGGTCACCGCCCCGACCGCCGACGGGGTGATCATGGGGCTGCGCCACCGTGAGCTCGGCGTCGAGGGCGTCCAGTTCCACCCCGAGTCGTTCCTCACCCCGAGCGGTCCGAGCCTCCTCTCCAACTTCCTCGCCGCGGCCGTCTGAGCGCGCTCGGCCGCGCGGCGAGACTCAGAAGCCGCCGTTGCCTGCGGCCCGACCGTGGCCGCCGCCCGAACCCGTGGAGCTCGTCGACGAGGTGGTGGTCGTGGTCGAGGAGGAGCTGGTGGTGGTCGACGTGGACGAAGTGGTGGTCGATGGCGGGCCGGTCGAGATGGCCAGGTTGATCGGGGTCCCCGGCGCCACAAGGGTGCCCGAGCCCGGATTCGACGCGATGACGTCGCCGCTGCTCACGTTCGAGGCGACTCGAACGAGATGCTCCCGACGGTCAGACCCGCCTGGCCGATCAGCGCACCGGCCTGGGACTGCGAGAGCCCGACCACCGAGGGAACCGACACGTCGGCCGGGCCCGACGACACGGTGAGCGCGACGATGCTGCCCGGGTTCACGTTGGTACCCGACGAAGGGCTCGCACTGAGCACCGTGCCGTTCGGGGCCGGGTTCGCCTTGTAGGTGACCGAGTACTGGAGGCCCGCGTCTGGTGAGGAGGGACTCGGCGGTCGAGAGCGAGGTGTTGGTGATGCCCTGTGGGACCGGGACCTGCTTGACCGGTAACGGCACCGCCACCTTCAAGGTGACAGTGTCGCCCTTGCTGACGAGCAGTTGGCCGCCGGGTTGCGAGCGAGGACCGTGCCGACGGCCTGGTTGGACGGACTGGTTCTGCGTATGGACGATCAGGCCGTCGTTCCGCAGCGTCGTGGTGGCCTGATTGACCGGCTGGCCGACCACGTTCGGGAGATTGAAGGCAGCGCTCCCGCCGAGATAGCCGAGACTGCGGGCCAGGAAGAAGCCCGCGAGGAGCAGAGCGAGCAGGATCGCGAGAGTGATCGCGTAGTTGCGGGTGCGATGAGGGTGCTCGTCTTCGTCTTCCTCCCCTTCCGCCTTGCCGTCCTTCGAGACCGGGTGCGCTGGCGATGACCTGCGATCGCCTCGGGTCTCGTCGAGTCCGCCCCGACTGCCCCGATCGCGATGCGTCGCGCCCTGCGCCGCCATCATCGTGGTGGCCTCGGTGGCGGCGAGGACCGAGCGTCCCTCGTTGAAGCGGAGCAGGTCCGCTCGCAGGTCCTCGGCGGTCGCGTAGCGGTAGTTCGGGATCCTTCGCCATGCACTTGAGGATGATCGCCTCGAACGTCGGCGGGATCGCAGGGTTGAGCTCGCGGGGCGCCGGCGGGTGGTCGCGGACGTGCTTGGACGCGACCGCGACCGGGGTGTCACCGAGGAACGGAGGGCTGCCCGGTGACCATCTCGAAGAGCACGACGCCGAGCGAGTAGATGTCGCTGCGCGCGTCGACGCCGACCCCCTCGGCCTGCTCGGGCGAGAAGTAGGTCGCGGTGCCCATCACCGCGCCGGTCTGGGTGAGGCTCTCCTCGGTGTTGATCGCCCGGGCGATCCCGAAGTCGGTGACCTTCACCTGCCCGTCGTCGGTGATCAGGATGTTGCCGGGCTTCACGTCGCGGTGGATCACGTGGTGCTTGTGCGCGTACCCGAGCGCGGCCGCGACGTGGGCACCGATGTCGGCGGTGCGCTCGGGCGTCATCGTGTTGGGCTGGGCCGTCTTGAGGATCGACGACAGCGGACGCCCGTCGACGTACTCCATCACGATGAAGTAGGTGCCGGCGTCCTCGCCCCAGTCGAAGACCGGCACGATGTTGGGGTGCGAGAGGTTGGCGGCGGCCTGGGCCTCCCGTCGGAACCGCTCGACGAAGGAGCGGTCGACCGAGAGCTCCGGGAAGAGCACCTTCAGGGCCACCGGCCGGTCGAGCAGGCGGTCGCGGGCCCGGTACACCTCGGCCATCCCGCCGCGGGCGATCAGATGGTTGAGCTCGTAGCGCTCGGAGAACACCCGGGGCGTCTCGGTCGGGTCCATGTGGGTCAAAGCCTATGCCTGCCCTGTCTGCGGCTTCCGGGGTTCTCCCCGACTCTCGGTGCGCGATGCACGTGATCGGCCTGGTCATGGTGTCGCCGCCAGCGCGTCGCCGAGGATGGTCCTCGTGACCGGCCCGGAGACCTCCGCACCCGTCGCGCTCGCAGGCTGGTTGGGGACCACCACCGCGACCGCGACCTTCGGTGCGTTCGCCGGGGCGAAGGCGATCATCCAGTCGTTGGTCAGCGGGTTGGCAGTCGGTCCCGACCTCCGCCGTCCCGGTCTTCGCCGCCACGTTCCACTCGGCGCGGGAACACACCCTGGCGCGGTGCCGCTGCTGACCCACACCCTGCATCAGCTTGGTGACCGCCGCCGCGGTGAGCGGACTGGTCGCGCTCAGCCAGGGCTTCGGTGTGTAGGTGGTGACCTGGTTGCCCTGCGAGTCGCGGATCTGCGGCCATGACGTGGGGGGTCATGATCACGCCGTCGTTGGCGATCCCGTCGGCGACGAGCGACATCTGGAGCGGTGTCGCGACGTCGGTTGCGACGTTGGTGCCCTGTCCGAAGGCCGCGTAGGCCTGCAGCGGCGCGTTGTTGACCAGCTGGGCCGGGTGTCGGTGCGGTCGAGATCGCCGCACCGGGATGGTCGATCGGCATCTGCTGGTTGAAGCCGAAGGACTTCGGCCTCGACGCCGAGGTTGGTCTTGAGAGCCATGCCCATCTGGGCGAAGGCGGTGTTGCACGACTGCGGCAAGCGTCGGAGACGATGGTGCCACCGCACATGCTCGTGGTGGTAGTTGCAGAGCGGGAGCGGGGTCTGGGGCACGAGGATGCAGCCGGTGGGCGACCGGGTAATTGATATTGGCGACCGACGGGTGCGTGGTCGAAGACCGCCGACGAGGTCACCACCTTGAAGGTCGACCCGGGCAGGAAGCCGAGCTGGAAGGTCCGCGACACGAGCGGGCTCTGGTCGCTGCTCGGATTGTCGAGGCCCCAGCTCAGCTTCTCGATGTTCCCGTCGGTCGAGACCAGGCCCGTTCGGGTCGAAGGTCGGGATTGCCGTACATGGCCTCGATCGCTCCGGTCTTCACGTTGAGCACGACTGCCCCGGCCTGCGGCGCGCTGCCGTTGCGTCGGCCGCGTCGACGTGCGGCGGCGACCTGGCTCTGGAGGTGCGCTGTTGATGGTCAGGGTGACGTCGTCGGTCGTCGTGCGGTTGACCAACAGGTCCTTCGACGCTCTTCGGCAGGCCGGGTGTGGGACTCGAGGTACTTGTTGTACTAGGCCTCGACTCCGGTCATGCCGTAGATCTCGGAGTCGAAGCCGACGATCTGCGAGAAGAGCGGCGCGGTGTAGGGGTTGTAGACCCGCTTGTACTTGTAGGAGCTGTTGCCGCTGGTCGTGAACCGGGAGCTGGCGAGGGTGATCCGTCGGCCGAGAGGATGTCGCCCCTCGGCTGGCTGCGTTCGACCGCGAGCACCCGTGGGTTGTTCGGCGAGTTGGCGAGCGAGTTCGACTTGAAGACCTGGACGTTGTTCAGCTGGACGAAGAGCGCGACGAAGCAGAGCACCATGACGACCCCGACCCAGCGGATGCGTCGCTCCATCAGGGGCATCCCTTCGGATCGTGGTCGTGGTCGCGAGCGAGGGGTCGGCCTGGGAGAGCTTGACCGCGACCAGGTTGGACGACGTAGCAGCGGGCACTGTCGACCGACGATTCCTCGACGCCGGCGTTGAGCGCATCGAGATAGCGGGTGGGCACGTCGGCGGTCGGTCACCCCGGTGCGGTCGACCGCGATCGGGTGGTACCAGAGGAACCCGCCGACCCTGCCCCTGGTAGACGACCAGCTCGTTGTTCTCGACCCCGACGAAATAGGAGTTGATGTCGTACCACCTGCACCGCGTAGAGGGCACCGACGACCGCCGCCGCCGACGAGGACCACGAAGATGAGCGAACGAAAGGTGACGAGACGCCGACCCCGTGCGATCCGCTTCTGGCGCCGCCGCGCCCGTCGGCGCTCACGGCGGCTGGGCTCGCGGGTCGGGACCTCTGGAACCGCGAGACGGACGGATCTCGGTCGCCGTTGCCGTGCGCGGCACCGTTGCTCCTCTCGACGACGGGCACCACGCCGGTCAGATCGTCGGGGACCGCCTCGGCGGCTGCCGGGGCTCGCCGTCCTCGCCGACCACCACGTCGATGACGATCACCGTGATGTTGTCGCTCCCGCCATGGGTACGGGCGGCCCGGACCAGCAGGTCGGCGGCTTCGCGGGGATCGGCCACCGAGGTGAGCACCTGGGTGATCTGCTCGTCGTCGAGCTCGTTGGTCAGGCCGTCGCTGCAGAGGAGGTAACGGTCGCCGCGGACCGGCTGGAGGCGCCAGAAGTCGACCGACACGTCCGATGACACGCCGAGCGCCCGGGTCAGGATGTGGCGCTGTGGATGGACGGCCGCCTCCTGTTCGGTCAGCTCGCCGCTGCGGACCATCTCCTCGGCCACGCTGTGGTCGGTCGTGAGCAGCGTCATCTGGCCGTCGTGGAGACGGTAGGACCGCGAGTCGCCGACGTTGACCAGGGCCAGAACGTCGTGGCCGTCCTCTTGGACCAGACCGACCGCGGTCAGGGTGGTGCCCATTCCCCGGAGCTCGGGATGGTCGATGCTGTGCTGCCAAACCGTCGTGTTGGCCTCGACGACCGCCTCCGAGAGTCCCATCGCGGTCGGTTGCCGACCGAAGACCACCCCGAGGGTGTCGACGGCCATCCGCGCGGCGACCTCGCCCCCTGCATGACCGCCCATTCCGTCCGCGACGGCGTACAGGTTCGGAGGACTCGACCGCCAGGTCCTGGTTGACCGAACGGACCAGTCCGGTGTCGGTAGCCGAGCCCGACCGGAGAAGGGTCATCTCACTTCGCCACCTCGAAGACCGTTCCCCCGATCTGGAGCAGGTCGCCCTTCGCCAGCTTGGTCCGCTCGTCGATGCGAACGGTATTGACCCAGGTGCCGTTCGTCGAACCGAGATCCTCCGCCCAGAGGTCGCCGTCGAGGCGGAAGAGCCGCGCGTGCAGGTTGGAGGAATAACTGTCGTAGTCGATCGGCACGCCACAACCCGGCGCGCGACCGACAGTGACCTCGTCGCCGATCGTCGTAGATCCGGCCGGCCTCCTCCTCGGGTCGGATCACGTGGAGCTTGAGCTGGCGGCCTTTCGCGACTTGCCGTCGATCACCGGATCGAGCTCCACGCCGCGGCGTCGGCGGCGACGGCGAAGCGGGACGGACCTCCACCCACACCGCGCGGACCACCCACATGAAGAACAGCCAGAGGAGGATGATCACCCCGTACTCGAGCGCGCGCAGCGCCGGGGTGTTGTCGGTGGGTCCCGGGAGGGAAACCAGGAGCGAGAGCATCGGCGTTCAGATGCGGGCGATCACGACGTCTCGAACCGAAGGACAGTGGTTCCGATGACGACCTGATCCCCGTCGGCGAGCACTCGCTCGGTGACGGTGGCCCCGTTGACCCTGGTCCCGTTGGTCGAATTGAGATCGACCACGACCACGTCGTTGCCCGCCCGACGGATCTCCGCGTGGCGCCTCGAGGCGTTGGGGTCGTTCACCACGACCGTGCTCTCGGGCAGGCGCCCGATGGTGACCGGCTCGGGGCCGAGCACGACCCGCTCACCGTCGGTGGTCACGATCGACGCCGCCGGCAGGCCCGACGGCCCTTCCTGGACCTCCGAGACGATCTCGAAACGACCCCTGCGGAGATGGGTGTCCTCGATCACCGAAACCGTGACCGGTCCGACGAAGACGTACTCCTCGGTCCGGGCGTGCTCACGGGCTGCTTCCTCCAGCTCCCTGATCAGGGCGTCGATGAAGGTGTCGAACCGGTCGAAGTCGCGGGACGAGAGCTGGACGGTCGAACGCGTTGGGCGCGATGAGGCCGTGGACGCCCAGCCGGCGCTGGAGGTCCATCTCGCGGGTGAGCCGACGACCGATCTCGACGGGCTGGAGTTCACCTTTGAACGCCCGCGAGAACGTCCCGTCGACCATCCGCTCGAGGCGCCCTTCGAACTTCTGGAGTCCCATGCTGGCGTCAGCCTACCGGTGGCAACCCCCAGGTAGGGGGTAGGGGTTCCTACTTTAAGAGGCCTCACCGGCGTCCTCGCGGCACCCGGCGCCGACCTGCGTCCCGGGCCTGCGACGAGGGTCGAGCGGGCATGCCCATCGGGTAGCCTCGTCCGGTCACTCGGGCGAGTGGCGGAATTGGCAGACGCGCAGGATTCAGGTTCCTGTGTCCGAAAGGATGTGGGGGTTCAAGTCCCCCCTCGCCCACCACGGGGCACCGACAAAACTGTGCGGTTCGCGACGACAAAACTGAGGCTGAAAGGGGCGCCGTCGCCCTCTAAGGGGTAATGCGGGCCGCTCCGACACAAAGTTCCCGCGCGCCGCGGGACTGGAAGTGCGCAGACCGATCAGGACGCCTCTCCCCACCGGTCACTGGGCGCGCCGAACCGCTCAGGTCACTGTTGCTCCCGTGCGATCACCTTTCTCAGGCGGCGGTCGGTGGATCGGGCCCGGGATTACCCGAAACCGGTGCGGTGGGCGATGGCTGTTCGGGGAGCCACTCGCCGATCGACCGAGTTCGGCGCCGGCGAATCCGCCGATGGAGCTTTCCAGCAGCCTCCGCGGCTGCCCGGGCAAGGAACCCGGCGATCTTGCGCAGATTGGCGGCGCACAAGAGCAGGGAGACGAAGACGCTCTGGGCCGCTACCCCACGGATCCTCCGGCGCTGGGGATCGCCCAATGCCTCCCTGGCCTGGTCCTTCAGATAACCGTTCATGCCCTCGTTCGTATTCCGGAGGGTCGAGAAGGCGGCCTGCCACTCGTCGCTCCCGTAGAGGAGCGGCTGGGCGAACTTCGCTCCCGCCTCGGGCGGGATGGTGACGCTCTGCTGGGTGCAGATCAGGGGAGGGAGGTCGGCCACCGCAGCGGTCACCGGGATGCGGAGCCTGCCCTTCGTACACTCGCGGACCGAGGCTGGCTTCAAGTCGCAGCGGGCCACGGGGGCCGGCTCGGACGCGGGGCACCGGACGCGGAGGTC
The DNA here is from genome assembly GCA_963784155.1 of uncultured Acidimicrobiaceae bacterium. Taxonomy (GTDB): domain Bacteria; phylum Actinomycetota; class Acidimicrobiia; order Acidimicrobiales; family RAAP-2; genus Bog-756. The sequence goes on along the minus strand of CAWAQF010000005.1, from coordinate 402,487 downwards.
CAGCGAGCACCTGGCCATTCCGAGCCGAGGATCGAGTACATCGCGGTATCGCGAAGTGTGTGCTGTTCTCCTGGGACCTGCGACGGTTGCCAGTTTCGCAGGATGCCCTCAAATTGGGCGCCCAGCGCCAGAAGCGACTTGCGAGCCGAATCGTTGCGGGCATCGGTCTTGAAGTCGACGCGACTTACACCCCATCTCTCGAATGCGTGGCGGAGTTGGAGGAACTTGGCCTCGACGTTGATGCCGGTCCGCTGCGCGAAGGTGGCCAGCCAGGTGCCTCCGATCTCGACCGCGTAAGGGTGGGTTTCGTCGGCGCGGGTGCGAAAGCTCAAGAAGCGGGTAGCGCCCACCACGTGGTCATCAGCGACACGAACGAGAGCGAGAGGAATCATCTCGCCAGCTGATCGACGTGTCTGGAGTGCGAGCAGGTACTCGATGAAGGCATCATGACCGTCGGGAACCGTCGCGTACCGATACATATCGCGGCTCTGCGCGGACGCGGCGACCAGCCCCGGTACGTGTTCTGGGGTGATCGGCTCTAGCCGTACAAGCCGACCTGCAAGTACGGGAAGCTCGAGAGGCACAGTCATCCCGGCACCACGGCGTGTTCGGTCGGTGGGAGGCCGTTGAGGACGACCGCCAACGTTTGTGGAGCACTTACCATCGGGTCGTGCCCGGTGGCGATCTCAACAATCTGCGCGCCGAGGGTGCGCGCTTGGCGACGTTGACGTTGGGCGGGAAGCGCTCGGTCGTTGCGGCACAGCACGTAGGTTCGCGGCAACTCCGGTGCCAGTCGGGTCTGGGGAACGGGACAGGAAGTCAGCGCCACGGCTTCGGGACGGAGTTTCGCCAGGAGCCACCGTGCTTGCTCGTCGTCGAGGTCGTTGGCGAGGCGGTGCCTCGCTTTTCGAGTACTAAGTCTCAGCGGTCCTCTGCGACCGCCTGGGCGTAGGACGAGGCCGGTTCGGGGCAGCCAGCGCAGACCGGCCGGCCACAGGTCGATGGCGCTGTGTCCAGGGGGCGGAAACACGGCCGCGACCCCCACCAGGTGGGCTACGGCGTTCGGGTTCCGAGCGGCAACCGAGTAGGCGACAGACCCTGCGAGGGAGTGCCCGACGAGGATGACCCGGCGAAGACCCGCGGCTTGAATGTCGGCGGCGACCGCCGCCGCGTAGTCGTCGAGGGTCAGGGATCGGAGATCGGCAGGGCGAGCGCCGCGGCCAGGGAGATCAACGGCGAGCGCCGGCAAGCGGAGGTGGGAGAGGAGTGGATCCCACACCCATGGCCCATGGTGTGCACCGTGGATCAGCACATAGGCCTCAGGACGGTCGGTCATATCTGATCTCCATCGTTGATGACGACGTTGAGTTGGGCCGGGATAGTTGAGGGGTTAGTTACAGAGTCTGTGCGGCCGACACGATCACTGTCCGGGGTAGCGATGGGGGGCATCGACGCCGCCATCTTCAGCGCAGTTGCCTCGAAAATGAGCCGGCTTCTCACCCGTAATGCCTCGCGTTCGCCCAGGCCTGGGCCCAGGTCACCTTTTGGCCACGGCAGACCCAGATCAGGTCACCCCGTTCTTCGGTCCACACCCCATCAGGAGTCGCGACTGAGCCCGCCGGGACGACCTCTGAGAAGATGGTTTGCAGGTACTGACGCGACAGGTCGATTGCGACGGTCGTGGCCCCGTTGCGACCGCCCGCCGGCCCCCACCACCAATACGAGTTGTCGCCGCTGATGGCGTGGGGTAGCCCGTGTCGGCCACCGTAGAGGTCGACCGCGCCAGCAGCGCCGTAGTCTCCGGTGAATATCACGAGATTGGCTCTCTGAGCCGCTGGCAGGCTGTCAGAGACTTTGGCAATCTGGCCGACGAGACTCTGCCAGCCCACGGTGGCGCTCAGGTCCTTGTTTACGTTCCCCTCCCACGGACTCTTTGCCAGCGTGCTCACGGGCAGCACTGGCAATGTGATCGGCATGGCCACTACCGCGCCGACGGTCATCAATGCCACCCAACCTCGGATGCCCCGAGGCGGGCGCCGATTGATGAGACGCTCCTCGGCCCAAATTCCTCCTGCGGCGAAGAGGACGAAGTACATGCCGGCGAGGTAATACGACTTCGCACCCGTCAAGGCGTACAGCACGAGGAGCACGAGGTAGGCCAATCCGAGTGGTCTGGCGAACTCGTGACGCAGTAGGCGCCGCAGACCAGCGAACCAAAGGACGACGAGTACTGGCCCAACCACGATGAGCTGTGAGGGAATGAGTGCGAGCATGGCGCCGAGGCTGGAGTTCTCCTGATGGAGAGTTCGCAACATGGAAAAGGCCGCCCACTCATGCTGCGCATTCCAAATGAGGTTGGGCGACCAGATCGCGAGCGCCAGCCCTGCACCCGTCCAGGGCCACCAGCCGCGCAAAGCGCGACGTCTGCCGCCGAGCAGCAGGCCCCCGACAAGGCCGACGAAAAGGAATGCCAGGTTGAACTTGTTCATGAGACCGACCCCGGCAACCGCCCCAACTGCTAGCCAAAGCCGTTCGTCCCCCGTGCGAAGCATCCGAACCACTAGCAGCGTGATCGCCGACCAGAAGAAGAGGTCGAAGGCAGCCGTCGAAAGGAGATGAAAGCCCGCCAGCACCTGGGGGGACGTGGCTGCCGCCAAAGCCGCCAGCACCTGAGCTCTTGGGCCCCCGCCGAGTTCTCGCGCGGTCAGGGCTGTGAACACGACGATGGCGCCACCAGCAAGTGCAGGGAACACTCGCAGAGCGACGACCGAGGACCCGAACAGACTGATGGACAGCCGGGCCACGGCCGGGACGAGCGGTGGTTGGTCGACGTAACCCCAAGCGAGATGGCGGGCGCACGCCAGGAAATAGAGCTCGTCTCGGTGATAGCCGTACCTAGCGGCAACGGCCAACTCGAGTGCCACCATCGCAAGTGCGATGCCGAAGACTGGTCTCTTCTGAAATGGCGAAAGGAACGATCGTGTCTCCCAGACACGAATGCTCGGTCGAGCCTCGACAGCTGCGACGGTCATGGTCGCGGCTCCAGCAGGGCGGCGCAGATGAACTCGACGACGGTCTGCCGGGTGAGTTCGTCGTCGTATAACTGTGCGTCCCGGCCTTCACGGCGGTGCCAAGCGAACCAAGCGATCATCTCCGTAACGATGCGAGCTCTAACCCCGGAGTCGGGCATTGACCTGAGGTACCCCCCCACAGCGCGATCCTCGAGGTAGCGGTCGAGCTGGAGGAGGTACCCGCGCCGTGCCCGTCTGAAATAGAACTCTTCGAGTTCGGGCAGGTCGACAGCGGAGCGTTCGATGACAGCCAACAGCGGCCACAGGGTTTCTAGCGTCCGGTAACGCTCCTCCACGATGCCGCTCAACTCGGCCCGGATGTCCTGTGGTTTGTGCTCCTCCAGCGCGGCCTGCATGCGAGGTGCCTCCACCTTGCGCAGTCCTTGCCGGATCAGCCGGACCGTCTCACCCGGGGCCGGTGTGGCTAGTGGGAGTTCCGGGACGCCTTCGGCGAACTGCCCGAAGCCATGTGCGAACACGAGGTGGAAGAGGGCCTCCTTGCTCTGTACGTAGTTGAAGACAGACCCCGAGGACATCCCCGCTTCGGCGGCCACATCCGAAGTGCGAGTCCGGCGATAACCGAGCCTGCCAAACACCCGGGTGGCGGCATCGGCCACCTCTGCCAACCGTTCGCTGGGAGAAGTACGAGCCATCCCTTCCATAATAGACTGACTGAGTCAGTTAGTCAAACTAATTGGCCCGAGCGCTGCCGGCTCAGAGCAACGTTTTGTCGTCAGTTGCGATTGCCGGGAGGTTTCGGGCAGCGCTGTAGGTCGAAGACCGAAGACCTGATCTGGAACGGTTGGCCAAACCGACCAAAGAGCTCTTGCGAGATACGGAACGACGGCTCGGCGTGCGGGTGGGTACGCCCATGGGCCGCACCGAATGCGTGTCCCAGAATGTTCAGCCTGAATGTCGCTTATGGGTGTCCCAGACCGCCGGCTCGGGGCGCGTTATTAGGACCCTCGGCGGCACCTTGGGGATACTTCAACCTGAGGCCATCTGACGGATGACCCAGGCGAATGAGTCAGGTGAGTGGACTCGGCCAACCGAGACCGGTGGATCTCACATGCTTCGCTCACGGTTGAAGAAGCTCACGACCTCTTGCGCAATCTGCGAGAGATTGGGGTCGATCGGCTTCGTGCCGGCCTGCATGAACATATGACCCATGTTCTGCACTAAGACCAGTTGAGCAATGTCACCAGCTGCCCTGAGGGCTTGATACAGCTCAATCGACTGTGACTTGAGGACCGTGGTGTCGTCGACACCTTGAACAAGAAGGATCGGAGGCGAGTGCGGAGCAACGAAATGCGTGGGGCTGGCAAGAAGCAGTTCCCGACGATCATTCGTGCCGAGGACTTGTTGATTGTCCGAACGAGAGAACCCTGATGCTGGTTGCGTCAAGTTCGCTGGACCGAAGAGGTCGGCAACTGCACGAACGGCGCTCGATTCCGTCGGGTAGGAACCCACGTCGTAGAGCGAGTGCGGACCCGTAAGGGCGGCCAGCGCAACGAGCTGTCCTCCGACACTGGTGCCGAAGGCGAAGATCTCCGTTCCGTCAAGCCCATATCTCGGTGCTATGACTCGCAGATACCTGATTGCGCATTTGACGTCTTCGATCTGCGCGGGAAACCGCGATCCCGGAGCAAGTCGATAGTTCACGCTGGCGACCGCATAGCCGGACGAAGCCAACGCATCGAGGAAGATCGGGCTGAGGTCTGACTTGTCGCCCGCGGTCATCCCTCCTCCATGCACGTACATGGCGATAGGAAGTGGGCGAACGACAGCGGCACGAGGAACATAGAGGTCCAACTTCTGTGAGTTGCAGTAAGTCAGGTCTCGGTGCGCGGTGCCGAGCTTGAATGCCACTTGGGGAGGAGCGGTACTGCACCCCGCCGTCAGCACGGCCAGGAGCAGCCCGGCAAAGAGAACCGTTCGCCGGAACACCCGATCAGTCTCCGCTTTGTGTCGAGCGTTGGTAGGGACCTTGGTCACCCATGGGTGTTGCCATGAGCGAGGGAGGTGGTGCTGGGCACTGTCCCAGTACGCCGGGAGCGGGTCGGTTATCGACCGTGGCCGACCGCCGGCACCCTGGGAGCACCTGCTCGGCCTGCAATGGCGCGCACGTTATGGGACACCTATCCAAGCGCAGATCACCGAATGGGGCGCGATGCTGCGATGGCATGCCGGGCGTAATTCTCCCACGGGATGAGTGGCACCTCATGGGGGCAGCGTCGGTACCGGAACCACCTCGTACAACTCCACGCGCTCAGAGATGCCCTTGAGGCGCCGCTTGCGGAGTCGTCGGATCTCGGCACCGGGGATCGCACCGGCCGCCCTTGCGGTCTCCGCAGTCACCACGACCTGGTTCCCCTTGGCAGTCTCTGTGACCCGGGCGGCGATGTTGACGACCTGACCGACAACGTCGTCCTGAGTGACCACTGCTTCTCCGACGTGGAGGCCAGCGCGCAGGCACAGTGGAGAGGGCGAGGTCTCGAGCAGTTCGAGCGCAGCTCGGATTCCCTCGTTGGCGTCGGGAAAGGTGCAGAGCAGCCCGTCACCCAAGTGCTTCACCACGCGCCCGTGCCAGCGGCGCACGATGGGGCCGGCCACTCGGTGGTGCTCGCTGATCAGCGCCGCCGCTGCGCTGTCTCCGTGGGTATCGGTAAATGACGTGAACCCCTCGAGATCCGTAAATGCGACCGTCACCACCTCGACCTCACCGGTTCCGGGACTTCGGTGAGTGGCCAGGAGTTGGACGGCGCTGAGGCCCATGGTCGAGAGCAGCGACGGCTTGCGCTCCACCGATCGCGCCAGGAAGTGCTCGAGGATCTCGGTCGGCTTGCTCGGAGAAATCGGCTGATTGACCGGGTCATCTAGCCAACGACGGTCAATGATGCCGAGTTCGAGCGCAGTGGCCGCTTCCTCGGGGTCACTTCGGATGACCTCGGCCACCTTTCGGGCGAGGAGCCCGCGCAGCGTGTCGACCGCGCCCTTACCGACAGCCCGTGCCGACTCGATTTCTTTGGCACTCACCTCCCGGACCCTACTGACACGCCCATGGCAGCAACAAGGGAACAGGCGGTACCGATCGGGAGACGAACCCTTCCGATCGGGGTTTCTGGGGACCGGAGACATCCCAGGCCGATTGGTATCGATCCGGCGCTCGTGAACCCAAGGCCAGGCCTACCCGCCGATCACCTCATCTCGGCGGCCCGAATCGAGTTGGTGGCAACGACCTTGGCTACACAAATCGACGGGTCTGGGGAGTTGCAGGCGTCCCATAACGCGCGTTCGTCAATCGTGCTGAGGGTGTCTCCTTACGCCGGGAGCGGGGCGCTTATGGCCGAGGTGGTGGAGGCGTGTTCGCGTCGGGTGCGTCACCGATCCTTGTCCAAGATGTTCCGCCGCAGCGTCGGCAGGTAGGTGGTGGCCGCCTCTCCAGAGCATCCGGTGGGGTCGGACCTCCAACAGCGAACGCCTTGCGCGCTATCTGGCGGCCGCGGTTGTCGCACTGGAAGGTCCCTTGGTTCGGGTCAGTCACAGTGAGGTCACGGTAGTGCCGAAGACGCCTGCCCCAGATTCAGCATGGAACGGCCGGCTCCTCCGGAATCCGCATCTACGTGGATCATTCACTTATGCGGTGAACGGAGCCGACATACGGAAGGAAGGAGCCAGCCGTGTCCAGTATTGCCCACCGAGGGTTCATCCACCTGGGGATGGACGTGTCCAAGAACTCGATCGCGGTGGCGGTGCTGCCGCCCGATCGTGATACCGCGGAAGTCGACAAGATCTTCCACGACGCCGACTCGGTCCGGCGCCTGGTGAAGCGGATCGGCCGGCCGAAAGGGATCTGGGCCTGCTACGAAGCGGGCCCGACCGGCTATGACCTGTGTCGCCAGCTCACCTCGATGGGGGTGCGTTGCGATGTGGTGGCGCCCTCCCTCATCCCGAAGGGCTCGGGGGACCGGGTGAAGACCGACCGCCGCGATGCGAGACGACTGGCGGGGCTGCACCGGGCCGGTCAGCTCACCCCCATTGCGGTCCCCACTCCCGCCCAAGAAGGAGTGCGCGACCTCTGCCGAACCCGCGGTGACATGGTCCAGGACCTGACGAGGGCCCGCAACCGACTGAGCGGATTCTTGCTTCGCCACAGCGTGGTGTGGCGCGGAGGATCACCCTGGACCGAGCGTCACCGACGCTGGCTCGCCACCTTGTCCTTCGAGGACACGGCGCTTGCTGCCACCTACGCGCACTACCTCGCGACGGTGAAGCTGCGAGACACCACCCTCGAGGCGGTCGAGGCCGATCTCCTCCCGTGGTGTGAGAAGGATCCCTTCGGCGAGCAGGTCTCCCGCTTGGCCGCCTACCGGGGTGTCACCCGAATCGGCGCGCTCTGCCTCGCCGCCGAGGTCTTCGACTGGCGTCGCTTCCCGAAGGCGAGACCTTTCATGAGCTTCACCGGGCTCGTCCCCGGGGAGAACTCGACCGGCCTTACCCAGCGCCGCGGCTCGATCACCCGGGCCGGCAACGCCCACCTGCGGGGACAACTCTGCGAAGCGGCCTGGGCCTACCAACACAGCCCCAACGTCGGCGCCGGCATCCGCGAGCGCCAGATTGGTGTGCCGCCCGAGACGGTGGCCCGTTCGTGGGCCGCACAGGTCCGCCTCTCGCGCCGGTTCCGAGCACTCGCCGCCCACAAGAACGTCCGCTCGGTAGTGGCCGCTGCCATCGCCCGCGAGCTCGCAGGGTTCCTCTGGGCCGAGATGGTGGCAGAGGTCTGAACAAGGTGTTCTCCCAGTCGACCAGCGCGCGATCGGCGCCGTGGCTGCTCGAGCCCCCCACGACGCGCCGGAGCACCGCCGCAGCAGATCCGATCCTCGCCGGCGTTACGCCCAACATCGCTCCTCGAGAGGGTGTCACGGGCGCCCTGATTCAGAGGCAACCACCTGCGAATGGCTTTACTGCGATTTCGACACGCGGACATCATCGTGGCGGTTCTCCGATCCACTGCGCTCCGGCGCGTCGTCGATGGCTTGCCCGACCGCCGCCGCCCTCACTACGGGGAGTCGAGTAGCAGCCTCCACCCCAGCATCAACACCGTTCGTCCTCACCCTTCGGGCTCCGGGCGCTGCGTGTTGACCCCGGGGCCCCTCCGACTGCTCACCAACGATCAGGCGCCGCACCTCTGGTGCGTCGCGCCGATAGAGACAGTGAAAGAGAGTCCTCGCGGGGGGTTGACAGGCCGTTCCACATCATCGCCGGGAGCGGGTCGGTACCGCCAGTCGCAGTTGGCTCTAGGTCGCCATGCGATGGACCCGGAGGCAGGTGTCGACGGCGAAGCGCCGGTGCAGTTTCTGCTCCTTCGGACCGAAGTACGTTGTCGCCTCGGTCATCGGGATGACCTGCGGCTGATCGACTCCATACGTTCGCCCATGGGTCACGACAGTCGCCTTCCCGCTGGCAAGAACGTTCTTCACCCAATCGGTACGTTCGCCATAGGGGATGGCGATCAGAAAGCTGTCGTCGTGCTCGACCGCTACGACCGGGGTTTCGTAGGTCCGACCCGAACGGCGTCCGACGTGACGGACGATCGAGGTGCTGGATTTCTCCGTCCCGGCGGATCGCATGGCGAGTGGCCGTGTCGCTCGCGTCAGTCTGCGCAGGGCTGTCTGGATGGGTCCTTTCATTCCTCCAAAGTGCCTACGGGTTGGTCCTTGGGGTAGGGCCGAATGACCCGACCTGGCTCGCCGCCAGCTCGGGATTGCCGGTTCTTGTAGCGTGCCGGCTCCATCGACATGAATAGCTCGGAACTGCCCCTACCGATGCTGCCGGTTACGCGCCGATGCGCCGCAGCCGCTGAGGGTTCGGAACCGGACCATCCAAGGGCAGTAGGACGGCCCGATCCCGAAACCGTAGGTGCCTGGTCCGAAGCGCTCCGCCGCGGAGCGGATGAGCCGCTCCAAGGAACCGGTCCCAACAGCAAGCTACTCCTCATCTAAGCCGCGATCTCATTTCGAGCGTCGTCGACAGTGCCCCGATTGATGCAGACTGCCCGGCGCGTAGGGTGGTCTTGTTGGGTCTGTGGAGCACGGGTACCGCCTACCTGCGCTCTGGACTTGACACCCTGGCCCCCGATTAAGGGGGGGCGGGGGGCAGGGCGAACTGCATTTTCACTTGTCTAGCCGTGGTAACGCCTGCGGACCCTGTTAGGTGGTCCAAGCAGTTCTGGACCCGAAGCGGTGCCCCTCAACGCCGGATGTGCACCCGGCCCGGGAGCCAGGCGGCGGACCCAGCCCGACCGCCCCGGGTGGGCGATCGATACCCGCTCGGTAAGCTCCGACCGTGGCCCATTACGCCGAAGCGTTCTCCGTCATGCCAGATCGCTGCTTCCGATTCGTCCACTCGAGCGTCGGGCACGCGCAGCACTGTCCGGAGCCGGTGGTAGCGACGGGGGCGTTCATCGACAACAAGGGTCGACGGTGGAACGTGGACACCTGCGAGGGACACCGCGAGGAGCTGGACAGCGTCGCGGGCGGAGAGGTCGGCTGAGCGACAAGCATCCGCATCCGTGACAACCGCCCGTGCCAAAATCCTCCCCGCTTAGTTGGGTCGAGCCCGTTCGGTGGACAGGGGGTTTCGATGAGCGACATTTCGCAAGGCCCTGGCTGGTGGCAGGCTTCGGACGGCAAGTGGTACGCACCGGAGACGCACCCCGACTACGTCGCCCCAGCACCTCCACCGCCACCAACGACGGCCGTGCCGCGGCCCGCATCACCCCAGCCGGTCGGCGCTGAGACCCCCCAGGGGCCGGGTTGGTGGCAAGCCACAGACGGCAGGTGGTATCCCCCTCAGCCCGGCTCGGCTCCATACGCACGCGAGAAGAAGCCGGTCTACAAGCGTGTCTGGTTCTGGCTCTTGATGATCTTTCTGGGATTCATTGTGCTCATCGTTGCCCTCATCGCGGCTGCGGGTACGGCGATCAACAAAGCAAACACCACTCAGCACACGATCGTCTACACCGTGACAGGCAGTGGGAGTGCAACAATTACGTATGCCTCCTTCGACAACAATCACAGTGGCGAGACACAGCTCAGTGATGTCTCGCTGCCTTGGACGAAAACGGTTGTCGGATCTGGGATCTTCAACTCCTACAGCGTTACCGCCACACTCGGCGATGGAGGGGGGACATTGAGTTGCTCTCTCAGCGTCGACGGCAAACAGGTTTCTCACAACACAGCAACGGGAGCCTTCTCATCCGCCGACTGCACTGGGAGCGCAAGCTGACACCCCCGCGAACCTTGGGGCAGCGCGTCCATCGGCAGGTAAAGGTCTCCGCTCACCGCACCACGCGCGTCGGCACCTTTGCCCCCCAACGGCACTTGTTCCGCACCCTCCGTTGGCACCTTCAACGATCGTCCAGCCGGTACACCAGAGTTATCTGAGTCGCTGCCGGGAGGCAGGTGGCTACCAGTGGTCCTCACCGAGTCCGTTGGTGAACGGGCCGCACAAGGCCCGTCTACATGTTCCAAGCGTGGTCAATGCCGCCACAAACCCCGTTCTTGTCAAAGAGAAGGACGTAGTGATAGCTGCGGCCAGGCATGAACGAAGCGGCCTGCCACTGCAGCACCATCAGTTCGCTCGTACCTCCCACGGAAGAGGGTGGACCCAAGACCCCGACTATCTAGTCTCGTGTCCGCCCAGCCACCGTTCCCATGGCGACAAGTCGCCTCGGGACTGGCCCCTTCAAACATCCATCTGGCAACGGGCCGGGGTGAGGGAACTTCGATCCGTAGTCGATCGATGAGGGGACCGGAGGTTGCTCGCGAACCTCTGAGTTTGCCTGAACGTGTTCGGTCCAGGCCTCTCCATCCCACCATCGGACTTTGGTGGGATCTTCGGGATCTTGCATCCATCCGGGTGGAGGACCCTTGCTCACAGCAACATCTACGGTATGGCAGAAAAGAGGTCCTTCTTCGACCACCTGAATCCGCGTTGGGGGTGCGCCCGCTCCCGGCGACGCTCCTATCAGTTGTCAACCCCTTTTTGTGCGAGCAGCGGGCAGAACAGTGATGAGTCACTCGGGCGAGGACATGCTCTTATCAGGCCGCGCGTGCTCGCAGAATTTGGTCCCGGACCGTGGGTCGGCGAGTCGCCGGAAAGTCAACCCCGAAGGGCGACAGTTATGGGGTGAGCCAGACCCACGGTCCCAGGTTCAGCCGCGAGGCAGGTAGCGGTAGACCTCGCGGGCGACGTAGCGCTTCAGGAGTCGGATGACGTCTCGCTTGGAGCGTCCCTCCTTCACCTTGCGCTCGAAGTAGGCGGTGGTCTCGGGATCGTGCGCGATGCGAACCATGACGATGCGCCAGAGCGCGCTGTTGGCCTGGCGATCCCCTCCCCGGTCGAGGCGATAGCGCGTGGTCTTGCCCGACGAGGCCGGGATGGGCGCCACTCCACAGAGGTGGGCGAAGGCGGCTTCGGAGTGGAGACGCTCGGGGTTGTCGCCGGCGCAGACCAGAAGAGCTGCCGCGGTGTCCGGGCCGACGCCGAAGCGCGAGAGCAGCTCGGGCGCGGTGGCCTGCAGCAGTTTCTCGATCCTCTCGTCGAGCTCGGCAATCTCGTCCTCGAGACCTTGGACCCGACGGCCCAACGAACAAAGCGATGCCTTGTGGGCCGCCATCACCGGATCTCCAGAGCGTGCAGGCCGAAGCTTCGCTGCCTCAGTGACCAGCGCCGCCACGGTCAAGCCCTTCAGGCGGCCGCGGAGCTGGTCGGGCGCGGTGACCACCAGATGGCGCATCTGCACGACGGCCTTGACCCGGGCCTGGCGGGCCGAGCGCTTGGCCACGACGAGGACCCGGATCCCTTCGATGGCGCCGTCCTTCGACTTCGCAATGCTCTTGGCCCGACGGCCGAGTGCGGCTCGTGCAGCCTCGACGGCGTCGAGGGGATCCGACTTTCCGCTTCGACGACGCGCCGCCCGGTTGGGGCGATCCACCTCGATGACGTCCACGTGGGCTCGGCGCAGGAAGCGGGCGAGCCCGGCCCCATAGGAGCCGGTGCCCTCGACTCCGACTTTGCTCACGGACCCGAAGCTCTCGAGCCAGGCGAGCAGCTCCTTGTAGCCGACCGGTGTCGTGTCGAACGACTCCGATCCGAGCACTCCACCGAGCGGATCGAGTGCGGCTGCCACGTGGACGTCGAGGTGGGTGTCGACACCACCGGTCACACCCCGCGCAGCTTCTACGATGGTCATGGTCATCCCTTCTCTCGTTAACTGTGTGAGGGATGGCACGGCCGTTCCGGATCGGATGACGGGCGGCCCGAGTTGTTCCAGCAACCGGGCCAATCACCCTCTTTCGAGACGGGGCGTGCCGTTCCCTTGACTGTGCTGCCGAACTTATTGAGGGTCAGTAGCGAAGCGGTGGACCCTCAGCACAGTGTCACTGTTGTGGGGCAGGGCAGCCCGACCAACCTCCTCAGGGTCTCTCGTCCTTTCGCCGATAGACCTTGCATGCCGAGGAAGGTCGTATTCGCGAAGGCGACGTACCTGGGCGGCCTCCCAGACACGAAACCGTCCAAAGCGTCAACATACCTATGGGTTACCGACCTCGGTATTGGCCACGGTCCTTTCGGACCGAGGGACAGGAACTTCATTGCGTGGGACAGGACTCCCGGAGTCGGCTTCGAGTCCGGCGCAGCGGCTGAATCGAGAGCGGACAACGTGGCGGTCTTCGGGGTGGAGTTGACCCGTTTTCCCGCGCACGGTTTTCTAAGCGACGGCAGCCGACTCGAAGTCGGCCGGTGAACGGTAGCCAAGGCGCTTCTGGATGCGTTCGGGGTTGTAGAAGCCCTCGATGTAGTCGAAGATCGCAGACCGCAACAGGTTCCTGGTCGCCCACGTCCTCCTGCCGTAGATCCAGTTGAGATCCCGCTTGAGCGTGGCCCAGAGCGACTCGACGGCAGCGTTATCGAAGCAGTCGCCGGTCGAGCCGAACGAGCGGGTGATGTCGAGCTCGGCGGCCCGCTTGCCGAACGCCAGAGAGGTGTAAACGGACCCGCGGTCGGAATGATGAATGGTCTTTGCATCGGGACGTCTGCGCTCGAAACCCATCAAGAGGGCGTCGATGACCAGATCGGCGTCCGGCGAGCTCGACATGGCCCAGCCGACGACCCGTCGTGAGAACAGGTCGATGACGCCGGCGAAGTAGAGCCAGCCCTCAGCGGTCCAGAACTGCGTGACGTCAGCGGCCCAGATCTCATCGGCGACGAGACGCGGTGAAGTTTCGGTTCACAAGATCGGGTGCGGGGGCCACGTCCGGGCGACCCCGGCGCCACTTGCGCCGGGCGTGGGCTCCAACCAGACCGTGACAGGCCATCAAGCGGGCCACGCGCTTTCTCGAACAGCGCTGCTCGAGGCGGACGGAGCTCGGCGTGGACCCTCGGAGCGCCGTAGGTGGTGCGGGAACGGCGGTGAATCTCAGCGATGAGCTCGGCGAGCTCGGTGTCCCGCTTGGCGTGGTCCGAAGGTAGGCCGACGGCACCAGTCGTAGTAGCCGGAGCGGGAGACGTGCAGGACCTGACAGAGCCGCTTGACGCCGTAGTGCTCAGCGTGATCGGAGACGAACCGGAAGCGGGTCACCGGATCGTCTCCTTGGCAAAATAGGCGGCTGCCTTGCGCAGGATCTCACGCTCGATCTTGAGCTCGGCGTTCTCCTTCTTCACCCGCTTGAGCTCGGCCCGCTCGCTCTCGCTGACCGCGCCTGGTGCCAGATCACGAGTGGTTCGGGCCTGTTCGGCTCGGACCCAGTTGCCGAGGGTCTTGTAGTTGACGCCGAGGTCTCGAGCGACCTCGGCCATCGACTTGTCGGTCGTCAGGACGAGACGAACTGTTTCACGCCGGAACTCTTCCGGATACTTCGAGTGGCGACCCAACGGGCACCCCTTCCTGTGAGCCTTGGCTCACTATCGGGTGCGCGGGGAAACGGGTCAACTCCACGGTCACCACGGCAGTGTGGTTAGCGAGGTCCGGGATGTCCTCTGTGGTCCACGGTGCCATGAACGGTGACCCTACGCAGATCGGTCAGGAACTTCCAGGCGCTGTTCGCCGATCTCTGCCCCGAATGATTCGGGTCTCTCTTCTCCCGGGTCGTCCATGTCATCGATTCGCCTCACGCATGCATCGCTGTCCGCGCAAGCCCTTGTTCCGTCGCCACCCGGCCTCGTGCCTGGCGCTTCCTTTGACCCAGCCCGGGCGCGGCGTCGCCTGCGGGGGACGATAGACCCCCATGTTCGGGGACTTTCGGCATTAACCCGCTCCAGGGCAGCCGGGTACGATACTTCGGGAGGCAGTCCCATGCAGCGGCTCAGTGGTGCGGACGTCAGTTTCGTATACGGCGAGACGCCCAGCTGGCACATGCATGCGGGGACGCTGGTGGTGCTCGACCCCTCGACCGCCCCGGGCGGCTTCGACATACATCGACTGCGAGCCCTCATCGAGGCCCGGATCGGGCTGCTCGGTCCCTTCCCAATCGGCCCCTTGCTCGACGGCGGCGGGCTGAACATCACGGTGCTGAGCAACCTCGACCACATCGACTTCGGCTTCGTCGTGTGCCCAGAGATCGTGGAGGAACCCTGGGAGCTTGCCGACGCAACATCCGCAGCATTCGCCGAACTCGAAAATGCGGTGACAAGGACCGCGTCACCGCCGAAGAGGATGAGCAAGGCAACGGCGAGGGGACGGCTCCATGCCGTTGGTTCCTGACGAGCTGCGAAGGGTGGCCGAGCGCTTTCCCGATCGCATCGCGTCGCTCGTCGATGGTGACGGGTCGATGACCTTTGCCGAGTGGGAACGGCGGTCCAACGCCGTCGGCCGCGGCCTGGTCGAATTGGGTGTGGCCCCGGGCGAACGGGTGGCACTCCTACTCACGAACCAAGACGCGCTCCTGTTTCAGATCGCGTATTTTGCTACGCAGAAGGCCGGTGGGGTCGCTGCCCCGATCAACCCCCGTCTGGCCCGACGCGAAGTCGCTCACATCCTCGAGAACGCGCGGCCTCGTGTGCTCGTCGCCGCCGGCGACCAGCTGGCGCGCGCGCGGGATCTCACCGCCGGCCTCGAGGACCCACCCGTCGTGGTCGGTCCCGAGATCGGTGTCCCCCGTGCCTGGGGGGCCTTGGAGGAGAACGACGACGACACGTTCCAGGTGCCTGTGGCCTCCTCGGACCTCGCCGACATCGTGTACACCTCGGGCACCACCGGGCTACCCAAAGGAGTGGCCTCGACCCACGACAACGTGCTGCATATCCCCGTCGCGCCCTCCGAACGTGAGGACGCACTCCTCCACGCCGCACCGCTGGCGACCGCTCTCGGCATCTACGGTGCCATGATCGCCAGTCTTCGCCTGGGATTTAGCAATATCTGCCTCCCCTCCTTCGTCGCGGCCCGGTTCGCCCAGTTGATCAGCACCCGCCGACCGGGCTGGCTCATGATGGTGCCCGCGCAGGTTCTGCTGCTGCGCGAAGCCGGGGTGCTCGAAGGCCTCGATAGCTCCTCGGTGTGGATGGTGGTCTTCAGCACCGCGCCCATGCCGCCCGAGGCGACCGGATGGCTCGCGGCCAGCTTCCCCCAAGCGATGCTCGTCAACGCCTACGGCCTCACCGAGGCCGGGGACGCGGCGTGCCTCCTGCCGCCCGGTGAGGCAGAACAACACCCGGGCTCGGTGGGCAAGCCGATCGAGGGGGCCGGCGTTCGGGTGGTCGACGATCAGGGGGACGGCCTTGGTGCCAACCAAGTCGGCGAACTTTTGATCCGGATCGGAGGCGGTCGGCGCTTCTACTTCGGCGAACCCGAAAGTTCCGCCGAGACCTGGCAGGACGGGTGGGTGCACACCGGGGACCTGGGTTACCTCGACGACGACGGATTCGTCTACGTCGTCGACCGCAAGAAGGACATGATCATTCGAGGCGGCTACAACATCTACTCGATCGAGGTGGAGAACGCCCTCTACGAGCACCCGGCGATCGTGGAAGCCGCCGTGCTGGGCGTCCCCCATCAGATCCTCGGCCAGGACGTTCTGGCCGTTGTACGACTTGCCGAGGGGGAATCACTTGACCTCGCCGCGCTGCATATGTTTCTCGCCGACCGTCTGGCTGACTACAAGCACCCGAACCGAATGGTGGTCGCCCAGGGCCCACTGCCGCGCACCTCGCTCGACAAGGTCGACAAGCTCGCCCTGCGCGCCGAGCTGGACCTCAACTCCCGAGAGGCCATGCGCCCTTGGTCCCCGGACCCTTCTTGAGGGGAGGGCGGTGCCACCACCTCACACTCATCATCCCTGGCGCATCGTCGTCTTCACGGCAATTGTCATCGTGCTTGGCGCCACCGGTTTCGTGGTCATCCGATACGTGTTTCGCGAACATCCCGGGCCCAAATCCCTCAACGCCGCAACGAAGGCATTCAAGGGGAAGGAATCCATCCCCACTACTAGGGACCTTAGGTATGCCCTTCCTGCCGAGGGGGTCTACGCACTCAACGGTCAGGGAACGGAGCGGATCTCGTTTCCGCCGAACTCACAGTCCGACGGAGCGGTCATGCCCGCGACCATCACGTACCTTGCCGATGGCTGTTGGCGGTGGCACATCGACTACAACGTCGCCCATTGGGAGGAATATGACTTCTGCCCCCGTGGCGGCCGGCTGCTTCTAGCCGGAAACCGCGACTCCCAATCGTGGGACTTCGGTACCATCAAGGTCAACAATCTGGCGCGGTTCACGTGTCCGTCCGCCAGCGTGGTCCTCCCCGATGGCGCGAAGCCCGGTCAGACGCAGCGGTACTCGTGCACGGGCACCAACACGGCCGTGCCCGGGCGAAGCATCGCGGCGACAGCCGTACGCATCATCGGAATTGACACCTTGCGGATCGGGGGAACGGTCGTCCCCACTGTCCATGAGCTCCAGCAGGTAACGCTCACGGGGGGACAGAGGGGCACGGTCAGAGAGGATTGGTGGTTCACGGTCAGTTCCGGCCTCCCCGTACGCGTGGAGCGGCACATCAATCTCCTGAGTAGCTCACCGATCGGCACCATCACCTACGACGAGGTTGGCTCGTGGCAGATGACCTCCTTGCGGCCTCAAACCTGAACGCGTCTGATCCGACCAAGAGGCGCAGGGACCCGGTTTTCCGGTTCTTTTTCGTTCACGAAATCCACGACTACCCCTCAGGAGCCGGGCGCAACGGCTATTTAGCGGTCGCCGTGCTCGCCACGATCGTCCTCTACTACACCTATTACACCCAGACCGGCGTCACGCCGGACATCCTGCGGTATTACCACATGTCGTTCTCCTACTACGTGTGGATCGTCATTGTTTCGAACCTGATCGGGGCCTTCGCCTCGCTTCCGGCCAGCAAGACCGACCGGCTCGGGAGGGCGAACGTCATCATCTACGGGCTGCTGATCGTCGGGCTGCTCGTCCGTGTCGGGGTCCCCAATACGCACACGGAGCTCTCCTTCGCCGTCGTGATCTGTGCGATCGGCCTCGTCGAAGGAGCGATCTTGGTGGCGACGCCGGCCATGGTGCGTGACTACAGCCCCCAGCTCGGTCGAGCCTCGGCCATGGGCTTTTGGACGGTGGGACCGGTGGCCGGCAGCCTCATTACCAGCATCGTGGCCAACCACACCCTCTCGCACTTCGTCGACTGGCGGAGCCAGTTCATCATCTCGGGCATCTCGGCCCTGGTGACCTTCGTCATCTGTTTGGTCTTCATGAAGGAACTCGCACCGGCCATCCGTGACCAACTCATGGTCTCGGTGCACGACCGGGCCCTCATTGAGGCCAAGGCACGGGGGATCTCCGCAGAAGACGTGAAGGCGGCCACCGAGCATCCTTGGCGCCAGATCGTGAAGGTGGACCTGGTGCTCTCATCCTTCGGTATTGCCGTGTTCCTTCTCATTTACTACGCGGCTGCTGCATTCTTCACCATCTATTACGCCACCACCTTCGAGAACCCCGACGGCGTGAACTTCTCAACCGCTCAGGTGAACGGTCTCAACACCTGGGGCTGGGGGGCCAACATCATCGCCTTGATCATCGTCGGGGCGTTGTCCGACAAGCTGCGGGTTCGGAAGCCCCTCATGCTGATCGGGGCCATCGGGGCCATCGGCACCCTCATCGTCTTTTTGGGGTACGCCACCAATCCCCACACCGGCTACTACACCCTGGCCATCACCTCGGCCATCTTGGCCGTGTTCTTGGCCCTCACGTACGCCCCGTGGATGGCCGGGTACACCGAGACCGTCGAGGCCAAGAACCCTGCCCTCGTGGCCACCGGGCTTGCCTTGTGGGGATGGATCCTGCGCGTGGTCGTTGGTGTGTCGTTCATCTTCTTGCCGCTGGTGATCACCAGCGTCAACCCGGTGGTCGATAACCAGCCGGTGGCCATCACCGTTGTTGGTAGTGAGTCGATCCAGACCTTCGTGGCCACCCACGCCAAGTCGGTGGCCTTCGCCCAGGCTCACCAGGCCCTCCTGACCAAGATCGCTCCCTACACCGCACTCCTGGAGAAGGCGCAGAAACGCCCGACGGCGGCCGTCGTGGCCCGACTGACCAAGGATCTGGGCGCTGCCACGCTCAGCCAGGTGCTTCGTTATCAAAATCAGCTGGCGGCGTTGGTGCAGCCCTACACCGCACAGCTCAATTTTATCGCGGCCCATGAGAGCCGGCTCCTCGCTCTCCATACGGGGGTCGCTGAATCACCCAAGCAGTGGCAGCATTGGTTCTGGGTGGATGTCGCCGGCATGATCGTCTTCATCCCGACAATTTGGCTCACCCGGGGTCGCTGGAGCCCGAAGAGGGCTCGCCGGGAAGCCGAGGCCCACGACAAGGCAGTGGAGGCCGAGTTCGCCGCCCTAGTCAGCTCCGAGCACGCCGACACCTCGACGTCGGTCTAAGGCCCCGAGCCAGCCAGCGACCGTATCGGTCCCCAAGGTGGGTCCTTCTCCTACCATCGACCGATCGCTCAGCAACCGACCTCCGCAGGTTCTGGCCTGGATAACACAGTCAGAGGCGTTCGCCGAGGCGGGCGGGTCGGCCGCTTGGGGACACCGGCACCGTGACGCGGTCTCCACGGTCCGGTAAAGGAGCATCCCTGAGCTGTCGCAGCGAACAGTGCGCCCAATCGCATGATTATGGGACGGACCGAACCGTCGGATCTCCAAGCGCACCCCTCCCCGCCTTTGATGAGCCACTGGGGACTGAGCCGGCCGTAGGCTGACGGTGATGTCAGGGGTGGAGACCGGGTCGGGGGACGGGGACCAGCGTCAGGCGCCCCTGTTCACCGGATTCATCGCGGGGGTAGCCCGGGCGATCCGTGACCCTCGCATCGCCGGTGTCCTGCGTGCCGGCCCACGGGTGGTGGACTTCCTCGTCCGCAGCCACCGGCGCACAGCCGGGAGCGCCGTCGACGACAGCATCGTCAAGGTGCGGCCGACGCCCGCGCTGGTCGCCCAGGCATACCTCGACGAGGTGCTGATCGCCGCCCTCCGGCATCCGGACCTGTTGCCCAGGGAGGACGACTACGCGCCGGCTGCTGCCGACCTGGAGGCCGCCCGCGAGCTCTTCGAGGCGAGGGGATGGATCGACCGTCCTTCCGGCTACCACCGGGATCCCCCACTGCCCGACGACGTGCGGGCGTCGCACGAGCACGTCTTCGGATACGGCTTCGAGCACACGACCTTTTCGAGTGGGTGGGAGCCCGATTCCGACGAGCCCGGTCGCACTCGCTGGCTCGAGCACCAGGCCAACCAGACCGCGCACGCCTGGGTCGCAAGGGCGCCGGGCCGGGACCACCGGTCGTGGCTGGTCTGCTTGCACGGGTTCGGCATGGGCCAGAGGGCGTCGATCGATCTGAGGGCATTCCGGACGACTCAGCTGCACCGTCTGGGAATTCATGTGGCCGTCGCCGTCCTGCCGCTGCACGGACCGCGTGCATCGGGCCGGGTCCGCGGCGAGGACCTCATGACCATCGACATGGTCGACAGCATGCACGGCATGGCACAGGCGACCTGGGACGTCCGGCGCCTCATCCGGTGGCTGCGCGACAAGGAGGGCGCCGAGCGAGTCGGGGTGATCGGCCAGTCGCTCGGCGGCCTCGTCGCCGCACTCGTCGCCTCGCTCGAACCTGACCTGACCTGCGCCATCGTCGGCGTGCCGGTCGTCGATCTGCCCGACCTCTTCCGCCGGCACAGCCCCCCGGAGATTACGCGGCACGCGCTGCAATTCGGCGTGCTCGGGAGTGTGGCGGACGACGTGCACCGTGTGGTGTCCCCGCTCGCCCTGTCCTGCGCGGTGGCGCCAGAGCGCCGGTACATCTTTGCCGGGCTCGGTGACCGGATGTCCACGTTCGGCCAGGCACGTCGGCTCTGGCTGCACTGGGACCGCCCGGCGCTCGCCACCTACCCGGGTGGTCACCTCGGCTTCTACTGGTCCAAGACAGTCAAGGCTTTCGTGGCCGAGGCCATGGCGGCGTCGTACCCTCACGCCGCTTGATGCGCCCGGAGCGACGCTCAGGCCTTACTCCAGCAGCCGACCGGTCAACCCAGCGGGCGGTCCTGCTGGACCTCGATGGTGTTGCCTGCGCGTCACAGATGCCCGTCGGCCGTCCGAACTAGCCGCGAGCTCGAAATCGACTCGAGGCTCAACCCCATGTACGGCTTCACTGTTTGACCCAGGAGGATGGCATTCTCGGTACCCACAATGGAACGCCCAGCCCCGACGAGACCGGTGCCCGACACGGGGTCCTTCGGCTCTAGCGGTCGCCAGTCAGGAGACCCATCCTGAAGGAGATGGCCCACCGCAGTCGGATCGATAGCTAGGACACGGGCGTGGTTCTTTTGGTTGGTGCTCCACTCAAGAGACGGCGAGAGTGAGACAGGAATGCAGCGTCTAGGTGGGTTGGATGCCATTTTCCTCGCGGCCGAGGGGCCGGGCAACTACGTCACCCACGCCATGGCCGTCATGGTCCTTGATCCCTCAACCATGCCAGTTGGAGATCGCGTCACTGCTGTAAGAAACTATGTCCGAGAACGGATCCACCTGGTACCGCCATTGCAACGGCGCCTGGTCCAGGTGCCACTGGGGCTCGACGTGCCCAGGTGGATGGCTGATCCTCGAGTCGACCTCGACCATCACATCCGGGCGGTGCGGCTGCCCCCGCCGGTTTCAGCGGTGGATCTGGCTGCATTCGTCTCCGACCTCGCCGGACGCAAGCTTGACCGGCGCTACCCGCTGTGGGAGATGTACGTGGTCGAAGGGTTCGAGGACGACCGTCTGTGCATCGTGGCGAAGCTGCACCACTCCTTGATGGACGGCGTTGCCGGCATGCAATTCATGGCATCGCTCTTCGCCCTCGAGGACAGTGCTTCACCTCCACCGGCGCCTGGTCCCCAGGCTCCCGAGGGACGGCCCGCCGACCTGGCCATGCTCGCCTGTTCCTTTGCCTCCATGACTCGGCGCCCGCTGTTGGGTGCTCGAGCGGTGGGGCAAACGTTGCGCGCCGGCATGCGTGTTGCTCGTGAGCTTGCCGACCATCGTCGCAGAGGTGGTGCCCCACTCACTGCCCCCTTCAGTGCACCCCATCTCTCATTCGACAGGCCGGTCACGCCACGGCGCGAGATCGCTTTCACGTCTCTGTCACTGGCCAAGATCAAGGCCGTCGCCCGAGCCTTCGACGTCACGATCAACGACGTGGTTCTTGCAGTGGTGGCAGGCGCCATGCGACGCTTCCTCGATTCCTTGGGGGAGCTGCCTGGGAAGCAGCTGGTGGCGGCGGTACCGGTGTCGGTGCGCGGTGATCGAGGCACGGAGCAAGCCAACCTGGTCAGCGTCATGCTCACCGGCTTGGCGACGGATCTGGAGAGCCCGGCCGATCGGTTGGCTGCCATCCACCAAAGGGCACTCGAAGCCAAACTGCTCCAGTCGGCGATGGGTTCGCAGGCGTTGATGGAGTGGGCTGAGGTGCCCGTGCCGGCGCTCTTCTCGCTGGCGACCAACCTCTACGCTCGGCTGCACCTCTCATCCGTGCACCCCCCGCTCTGCAACGTCCTCGTCTCCGATGTCCCGGGCCCTCCCCTGCCCCTCTATTTCGCGGGAGCGCGTCTGGAATCGATCTTTCCCCTCGGGCCGATCTTCGACGGGGTCGGGCTCAACATCACCGCGATAAGTTCTACTGACACTCTCGACGTCGGGTTGGTGGCCTGTCCGGATCAGCTGGCCGACCTATGGAACCTGGCCTCCGCGTTGGAGCCCGCTCTCGAGGAGCTGGACGCGAAACGGCCCTCTCGCGGCAGTGCCCCCCGAGCCCCGGTCCAGGATTCGCAACACATGACGGTCCGGTCGTCTCACGGCGATCCGTTAGCCGAATCATCCTGAGACCGCGTGCGTCGCAAGAAATCGACCGTGGCGAACTACCGTGACGGCAGTGGTGGGCAGACGTCGGCGAGCGGCCATGGACCCTCGAGGCAAGGTGGCAGTCGTCACCGGGGCCTCCGCGGGGCTCGGTCGGCGGTTGGCGGCGGACCTGGCCGGGGCCGGGGCGGTGGTCGTAGGGGTGGCCCGGCGCGAAGAGCGGCTGCGTGCGCTCGCCGCTGAGATGCGCCGGAGCAGTCCAGATTCGGGCTACCGGGTCTGCGACCTTTCGGATGTCGCCTCTTTCGTTGACCTCCTGAAGCAAGTAGAGGAGGAGCACGACCGGGTCGACATCCAGCTCAATATCGCCGGCCTCGGCGGGGTCATCCGCACCGAGCCGGCGACCACGGAGTCCATCCGCGCCGTCATGGAGGTGAACTTCGTCGCTCATCAACTGGCCTGTCAAGGGGAGTGGGGGAAGATTTGAGGAATGTCGCCCAAGATGGCGCCGTCCAGAGCCGTAACCGTTGCGTCTGAGGAGGTCACGCTCATGCTCTTGCCCCCCGCCACGGATCCCTTCACTGCTCCCACCGACCGCGACATGCTGCCTTCGGAGAGGAGGACCTTCGTGCGGACGCACCGGACGTGCGTTTTCGGCTATCCCCGGCTCCACGACGGGCCCGCGTTGTCGGTCGTCTACTACGTCCCAACGGATGGTGACGACCTGCTCGTGTCCACAATGGCCGGACGTGGCAAGTCCCTTGCTGTGGCGCGGAACCCGAAGATCAGCCTCTGCGTTCTCGACGAGCGATGGCCCTTCACCTACCTGCAGGTCTATGCCGACGCCACCGTTGACGACGATCCGGACGTCGTTGTCGAGGTGATGATGGCCATCGGCTGGCGCATGTCGGGCCAGCCACTCGGGGAGGAAGCTCGTCCGGTGATCGAGGCCATGGCCGACGAAGAGCATCGCGTCGTCGTGCGGTGTCGCCCCTACGCCACCTTCGCTCAACCCCCCAGGCAACCCTCCCGTAACGACCAGGCTCCTCCGATCACCGAGTGGGTCTCCGGAACCGTGGCGTGGGACGCTCTGGATTCGGATTCGGCCTAGTCAGACGATCCAAGTGTTCTGACTAAGTGGTTCCTGACATCGACGATCGGCGAGATGATCGAGCAGCAGAGAAGTGCGGACACGACACTCACAGAGCGACTCGCAGAACGATTTACCTCCGACCTCGGCACGGATTGCCGCGGCTGGAGCACAACTTGTCTTGGCGGCGCTCGTCGCTCTTATGTGCTTCGCCACATTGGGTCATCCGGGATACCTGGTTGCGACGGTCGTTGCGGCCTCAATCGGACTATCTGCCGTCTGGGTCCTTCTCACCAACCGTCGGTGGCGAGGGTGGGCAGCCCTAATCGCCGTCGCCATGGTGTTCGGTGGTCTTGCAGCGCTCCGTGCTGCGAATGCAGGAGCTGGCTTTATGGTCGTCCTTCTTGTCGGCACCGTTCTCGGCGGGACTCTGGGGTTCGTCGCACTCCGGCAGGAGGCCGACCTCGCCCTCCGTCTTCGCTGGCGCGACGTACCCCCGGCTAAGCAGCCAGTCCTCCTCATGAACCCCAAGTCCGGCGGCGGAAAGGTCGGGCGGTTCGGGTTGGTCGATGCGTGCGCTGCCCGCGGGATCGTCGGGGTGCTCCTTCAGCCGGACGACGACCTCGCGACCCTCGCCCGAAGCGCCGCCGAAGCAGGAGCCGATGCAATCGGTATGGCAGGCGGTGACGGCTCACAGGCAGTTGTGGCTGCCGTCGCCGCGGAGAAAGGAATTCCCTTCGTTTGTGTTCCAGCTGGTACTCGCAACCATTTCGCGCTCGATCTTGGGGTTCAACGGGACGACCTGATCGGCGCCCTCGATGCGTTCAGCAACTCCCGCGAGGCCACCGTCGACCTCGCCACCGTCAATGGGCGCGTGTTCGTCAACAACGTCTCTCTCGGGCTCTATGGATCGATGGTCGCGGAGGAGGACTACCGCGAGCGGAAGTTGAGAACGGCGGCTGAGACCATCCAGGAGCGTATGGACCCGAAGGCACCTCCCTTCGATCTCCACCTCGACGGCCCGGGCGGACCGATCGACAATCCCCAGATCGTTCAGGTCTCCAACAACCCCTACCTGCTGGGGTCGCTCACCTCGTTCGGCACCAGGGACCGGATGGACCGAGGCACACTCGGTATCGTCACCGTCCGGGTCGAAGGCCCGGGTGACCTCCATCGGCTTCTGCTGGCGGAGACCGCCCGACATCCCGAACGCTATTCGGGTCTGTACTCATGGCAGGCACCCGAACTCGAAGTCCGCACCTCCTCCCCGGTAGCCGCGGGGGTTGA
Source organism: uncultured Acidimicrobiaceae bacterium (assembly GCA_963784155.1). Lineage (GTDB taxonomy): Bacteria > Actinomycetota > Acidimicrobiia > Acidimicrobiales > RAAP-2 > Bog-756. Next base: position 377,638 of record CAWAQF010000005.1, on the reverse strand, counting down.
CGGCGAGACCTGCCGCCTCGATCCTCCCGTCCGGTTCCGATCCTTGCCGCGCACTCTTCGGGTCCGGGTCGCGCACGGCCATCCCGGTCCTTCGCCGGCCATGCAACGGGCTCCGCTCACCTCATCGACGGTGGTCGGGCTCTGGTCCCTCGTCCGGGGTCGACCGAGCGGTCTCATCGCGTGAGACAGCCCCGTCAGGAACTGCCCTCGGGAGCGTCCGACGCGCGACGTGCGATGTCGGGCGGTTTGTCTTCCTCGGCTCCTGTCCAGCTGTCGGCCGCGTTGGACTTCTCGTCCGGCCGGTGCGCGCGGATGTTCACCGGGCCGAATCGGTGATGGAAGAGCAGGGAGGCGACCACCCCGGCAAAGGTCGGAAGCCAATAGGAGGCGAGGCGGTACGCGAGCGTTGCCACCACCGCGTCGCTTCCGCTCACGCCAGCGAGCACCAAGAGCCCGCTGAGGCTTCCCTCGACGATGCCGAGCCCTCCGGGAGTGAGCGGGAGCAAGGCGATGATGCCGGTGGCCGCGTAAGCCAAGAGGACGAGGGACGGGTGGGGGCGGGCACCTGTCGCCCGCAGTGCACTCAGGAGACTGAGGTAGTCGAAGGCAAGACGACCGACGATGAGGACCACCGCCTGCCGCAAGTGTCGACCGAGCACCGACCGGATGGCATCGCGCTGATGGAGCAGACCAGTGACCACGTTCGTCGCGCGCTGGTGGTGCCCCGGACGGTGGTTCCAGAGCCACTGTGCCGCCTTGCCGACCTCTTCGAGCGGTCGGTCGGTCGTCAGGAGAACCACGCCGCCGAGGGCGAAGAGGGCGAACGCCACGACGCCCAAGACGGCCGTGTGGACGAGTCCACGGCTCACTTGCGTCCCGCCGAGGATGGCCGGCAGGGCGAGGATCGGTAGGCCGAGCAGCCCACCGACCGCGAGCAACGAAGCCGCACTCAGTCCGGTGGTCGCCCTGGCGGGGTCGATGCCCGAAGTGGAGAGCATCGCGAACTGCGCGGCTGCGCCGGCCGCGGAGCCTCCGGGCAGGACGTTGGTGACGGCATTTCCGGAAAGCCCGGTCGACGCCACCAAAGCAGCTGGGCTCATCCGCAGTAGAGCGAAGCAGTGAGGGATCGACTTACGTCATTTACTGGAATCGAGGCAACGTGTTGGAGTTGCTTAGCCTGACGATCGACATTCCAGCTGCGGATTCTTCGACCACAACCACATTAGCCGTGGCGCCTCCAATCACGTCGCCTCTCCAGAAGCTGCTGTCCGACATGGCCGTGGAACAGAACTCGCTTCTCAACTGATCGACCAGGCGAAGCCTGTGGGTGCCGAAAATGTCATCCGCGACCGCTCAGCTGGACTTTCGTCGACAGGGACCAAGGTCGAAGGTGAGTATCGGCCCAGTCCTTCTAATTTGGCGTTCGTTCGATACCTAATTGGCGTTCGTTCGATACCGCCAGCTTGTGGGTGCCGAAAGGTCGTCCGGCCCTGCCAACAGGGCTTATTCACGCGCATTGTTGCGTCCAGAAGTAGATGGAAAATTCCAATCAACAGCGCGGAAAACGCCGTTGCCCCACGCGGCTTAGTTCCAAGTCAGGATGGTTTTGTCGGTACCCCACCACCACCACTACCAACCGCACCGACAAAACTGTGCGGTTCGCGACACGACAAAACTGAGGCTGAAAGGGGCGCCGTCGCCCTCTAAGGGGTAAATGCGGGCCGCTCCGACGCAAAGTTCGCGCGCGCCGCGGGGCTGGAAGTGCGCAGACCGATCAGGACGCCTCTCCCCACCGGTCACTGGGCGCGCCGAACCGCTCAGGTCACTGTTGCTCCCGTGCGATCACCTTTCTCAGGCGGAGGTCGGTGGATCGGGCCCGGGATTACCCGAAACCGGTGCGGTGGGCGATGGCTGTTCGGGGAGCCACTCGCCAGGGCGCCTGGGGCGCAATCCTCGGTGGAGTTCACCAGTCCCCTAGGACTTCCGGACCGAGAGTCGAGGTGACAGTTGGGCTCTGTGGTCGGTGATCATGCTGCTCGGTTTCTGCGATGCGTGTCGAGGACCTCGTGAGGGGTGCGACCGGCCATGTAGTCGCCGTGGTTGCGACGCCGGTGGTGGTAGCCGACCAACCAGGCGTCGGCTTCGGCCTGGAGCTGGCGAACCGAGGTGAAGCGCCGCCGGTGGAAGGCAGGACGCCAGCACTCCTCGAGGATCGTGCCGTGGAAGCGCTCGACCACCGCGTTGTGGTTGGGCGAGCGCACCGGGATCCCGCTCGTGGCGAAGGCCCTTTGCCACGAGGTGGGCGGTGAAGTCGCCCGCCTCGTACTCGGGGCCCCCGTCGGTGAGCACCGCCTTCACGGTGACCCCGTGGCGCCGGTAGTGGCGAAGGAGCCGGTCGACGAAGCGCACGGTGTGGCCGGCGTTCGGCGTCCCGAGTGCGATCAGCACGAACGCCCAGCGGGTGAAGACGTCAATGGCGGTGAGCTGGTACACCTTGCCCACCCCTTTCAGGTTCCCGACGTAGAAGCTGTCGAGACAGACGAGCTCGCCGGGACCGCCCGTCGCCAGGCAGAACCCGAAGGGTTCCTCGTCTCTCACCGCCTCGGTGAGGAGCCCGCTCGTGGCGGCCGTAGTCGGCGGCCCGGGCCAGGCGATCGGACCGGCGACCGAGTCCGTTCGCCACCAGGTGCTTCTGCACCGTCGACTTGGCGATGGCGAAGCTCTGGTCGCCGAGGAGATCGGCGTAGCGCCGGCATCCGAGGGTCGGCTGGAGCACCGCGAGGGTGAGCAGGGCCTCGACCACGTGGGTGGGCGTGGCGTCGGGCATCTGGGGTGCCCGCCGTTCTTTCGGCATGAGCGCATCGAGGCCGTAGCGCTCGGCGCGATGCTTCCACTCGTAGTAGCGGGTCCGGGAGACGCCGAAGATCCGACAGGTCTCCGAAATGTTGCCGGAGTGCCCGGCATGTTCCAACACGGCGACGCGGCGGCGGTAGATGATCTGGGCTGGGGTCACGGTGATGGGCTCCTTGGCTCTGTGATGGGAACCACAGAGTCCATCGCCGGACCCCACCGAACGGTGGATGTGCAACCTCAACTCATGGACAGGAAGGACTAGACCCTTTTGGTAGTGGCTCAGTTTGAGGTTGGCGGGGGGTCGAACAAGGCCAGCTCGGCAGCATCGGGCGCCTGGAAGACGCGTAGCCACCCGTCGAGGTCCGCGCGGCGGATCGGGTAGCTGTCCCAGGGTGGCTCCGAGTTCCGGCCCTCGATGCGCCGCCAGAGTTCGTCGATGGGCACGTCGAGGTAGTGCAGTTCGACGCCGACACCAAGGCCGCGAGCCGCGGATCGCATCTCGTCACGTTCGATTCGCGCCCAGAGCCCAAAATCGAGCACGACGCTCACGCCGAGGCGCAGGATTTCTTGGGCGAGACGCCAGAGTTCATGTTCGACCTTCTCCCGGATCGGCTCGTCCCAAGGGGTGGAGCCGAGGGCCCAGAGCCATTCGTCCTTCGTGAGGCGCACGGCGCTCCGGTCCGCGGCCAGCTGCGTCGCGAGTTTGGTCTTACCCGCCCCGGGCAACCCGCAGGTGAGAATCAGTCGGGCCTCGCTCACAGTGTCTTAGTCCAGCAGTTCTCTTGAAGGGCTGGGGCTAGCCGGTCTGCTACCCGGAAGTGATGGTCAGCTACGCTTCATAACCGACCCGCTCCCGGCGATGAGGGATACCGCAACAGGGGTTGCCGGTCTGGTTGACTGACAGTCGGTGGGAACTCGATTGGGTAAGCCGCCCTCTAGATGGGTCAGGGGCTGGGCTTTGCGGCCACGTGCGTCGTCATCATGGCCACGGCCTCTTGTGGCTCCAATGCGGATCCCTTCTCCGCCTACCGCGCGGTTGTGGTTGCGAACGATTTGACCCAACCGGTCGGGCTCACGGAATGCGCCCTGTCATGCTCAGTCCAGGTGACGATCGGGCCGCCCGCGCTTCAGGGGGGACAGACCTATGCCATTCCAGCGCCCTACGGATCTCAGCTGTCAGTAACCATCTGGGATTCGTCTCAGCACGCACTCGGGTGTCTGTCGTGGCGTATTGCGCGCACAAGAGCACCCCTGTTGGATCTCTCTCGGTTTCTCACAGGGAGGGCCTGCCGCTCGTGAATCTCAAACTGACCCACCGTCGCGGCTTCCCTAAGATGCCGATAAGCCACGGTCGATAACCGACCCGCTCCGGGCGGTCCGGGACAACCTTGGCGCTGCTGCGTCCAGCCTCATACTGTGATGCGATGGACCGCGATAATCATCGGACGAGATAACCAACCGCATCGAGATCGCGCCGGCAAGGACGCGGCTTCATGAGTGAATTGATGCCGGCGGCATTCCTGGGGCACGGGAGCCCCATGAACGCGCTGGATCACAATGGCTACACCCAGGCATGGCGGGCCTTTGGGGCCTCGGTCCCCCGACCTCGTGCCATCCTGGCTCTCTCCGCGCACTGGTACATCAACGCATCGGCGGTCACAGCCATGGGTCAACCGAAAACGATCCACGATTTCTACGGTTTCCCCGATGAACTCTTCGCCGTGCAATATCCCGCTGCAGGTGATCCGAACCTTGCGGAAGAGGTGGCCGAGGTGGTCAAGCCCACCTGGGTCGGGTTTGACCACGACAGCTGGGGCATTGATCACGGCACCTGGTCGGTCCTCGTACACGCGTTTCCCGATGCTGACATCCCTGTCGTGCAGCTATCGATCAATGCCGAGAGGCCGCTCGAGTACCACTTCGAACTCGGGACCAACCTCGCGCCGCTGCGCCAGCGCGGCATCCTCATCGTCGCCAGCGGCAACGTGGTCCACAATCTGCGCCGTATCGACTGGAGCCGACCCGACGGTGGGCTCGACTGGGCTCATCGCTTCGATGACGCTGCTCGGGAACACATGACCACGTCACCAGCAGCCGTACTCGGCCTGCGGGATCACACTGATTTCCCGAACGTGGTCCCCACGCCGGACCACTTCCTCCCGCTCCTCTATCTCGCCGGACTGGCCGAGGCTGCGGGATCAACCACCGACGTGCTCGTGGATGGCTACGCCTACGGGTCGCTGTCGATGACTGCCTTTACGCTCGACGCCAACTGCCCAGAACGGCCGCTTTCTGCCCACGCGGCACCGCTCCCAAGTCCCGACCTCGTACCGACCGACGACACCAACACTTAGCGCAGCAACCCGCAGATTCGGGTCTTCCGTGGTGCGTCGAGTGCGGGCCGTCGGCCGCCCACTGACCTGGCGAACTGGGGCAGGGCAGGTAAGGGTCCCTCGGTCTACCTTCAAGCATGAGTGCTTGATGACTCGATTGCACAGGAGGCGCTCGATATGCCGAACAACGACGCAGTTGATGGCAACCTTCAAGGCATGGATGAACTCGACTTCGTGGGATGGAACAACGCTGACTGGAACGGCGTCTTCGCTCACTACCACACTGACGATGTCCTCGTGGACTGGCAAGGACAACCCCAAACCCACGGCATCGAGGAGCACATCGCGGCCATGAACTCATACGTCGAACGCAGCGGCGGCGGTACACCACCCCAAATCACGTCCCACCCGATCAGGTTCGGGTCCGGAGAGTGGACGTGGGTCGTCGGTGAGTTCACCAATGGTGCCCGCACGGTGACCGTAGCCAAATGGCGCGTCGGCGCCATCGCTGAGGAGTACATCTGGGCGTAGCGTCATTACCGACGGCCGGGTCGCCACTGAGTGGCTACTCACCCTCCGCTTATCCACACGCCCGAACCTGCCGGGCGAGGTAACCGTCGCGAGCGAGCCGGGTCGGGCACCCGCACCCCGCTTGGATCCGAAGACCCCTATTTCCAGGGTCCGATCACCGGCGAGGCCTGCTCAGTACGGTGGTAGGAGTGGGACTGAGTGGCCGACGGCTCGTGCGCGACTACTGGGGGAAAATCGCCATCGTGACCGGGGCATCTGCGGGTCTTGGTCGTCGCCTCGCGCTCGACCTGGCCTCAGCCGGCGCTGTGGTCGTGGGAGTGGCACGGCGTGAGGACCGGTTGCAGGCGCTTGTCGATGAGATGCGGAAGCACAGTCCTGAGTCGTACTACCGAGTCTGCGACCTCTCCGACCCCGCTTCCTTCGTCGGCCTGTTGGAACAGGTAGAGGATGAGCATCGTCGGATCGACATCCTGGCCAACATCGCCGGCATCGGCGGGGTCATGCGTACCGAACCGGCGACGGCCACATCATTTCGATCCATTATGGAGGTGAATTTCATCGCTCCCGTCGTCGGCATGTTGACGGTCCTACCAGGGATGCGAGAGCGGAGGTTCGGTGCGGTCGCCAACATGAGCTCGGACGACGGGCGCGCTCCCGGTCGCGGAGCAGCCGACTACGCAGCGAGCAAGGCCGCGTTGTCAGCGGCGACCGAGAGCCTTTCCTACGACATGAGACCCGATGGTGTGTTCCTCCATACGGTGTATCCAGGATGGGTGCCGACTGAGATGGGATTGATGGCCGTGCGCGACGGCGGGCTGTTGATGCCGTCGCGCACCGTCCGGCGCACCGAAGAGCAAGTCGCGTCTCTTGTGCTCCGCCGGATGTTCGACCCACGACTGGAGATCAATGTGGCCTCGCTACCCCTCGTCGCACCGATCCTACGAACTGTGGCACCTCGTACCTATCAGCGGATGCGCGCCACTCGATGAGCAATCGGATGCGCTGGAGCTCAAATCCCTGACGAGCCCCTCCAGTGCCCGGAGTCTGCCAGGGTCGGCTTGTCCCGACCTGAGAGCTTGCAGCGGGTGATCAATCAGAAACGGACCCTGTCATCAAAGTGTCGGTCAGCCACGCTTCATAACCGACCCGCTCCCGGCGTTCGGGGTCAGTGGGGATTTAGATTCTCGCCACCAGGACTAACCAGAGATTCGTTTCCTCGGCGGTGGCGACCCAACCGGGCTGCAGACGCCCCTGCGGCAATGAAGCAGATCACTCCGATGGCGGTGATGGGGTATGCCCAGTGGATGCTGTTGGTGTATCCAAGGCACACCGTCATCGGCGAAGTTCCGCTATCGCAGTTCACACGCTGAACCAACGAGGCCGCTGTGATGCCCATTCCGCTCAGGACTGCAACGGTCCCAGTCAAGGCCAGATAGAGCGGTAACCGCCCCTTCATATCACGAACGCTAGTCGGGCGGAACTGTGTGACTGGCAGGTCGGACTCGGGTAGCCCGAAGGTGCCCGTCAGCCATGGTGGATAACCGGCCCGCTCCCGGCGATCTGGGACAGGGGCCGCCAGAGTGTGCTGATCCCGGAGCGTGACATTCAGGGGTGCTCAGGAGTGTCAAGGCGCGGGGTCAGGGAAAGTAGGGCTACAGCCTCGTCACTGCAGACCCGCCGGCCTGGCGCAGACCCAGCTGTCGACTCAGACGTGCGACGATTTCTGACTCTGGGCGCCTAATCGCGGTGACCGGAGTGGGTGCCACTTTGGCAACTGCCGTGATCCGCGTCGATGAGGCCCCTTCGGCGAGCAGGGTCACGGTCAGCCGCCCCAGACGCCCAGGACTCCTAGGGCCGAAAGTCCGAACAGTCATGGAATGGCGATGCCGGTACGGATTTACTCGCGTCCGATCCCTTGCCTGGCGCATAAGGACGGTCATCTGGTTCACCTAAGTGGAGCCCGCTCGACTACTTGCATCACCAAGCAACGATCGCGGCCGTGCGCATCTGCTCGTACCATGGCGCCGCGGCACGCTGACCTTGGCTTCAGGGTGACGGGGCCAACAGGACCTTGTGCCCTACCGAGGTCTTGGCCAGGGGACGCACAGTAACTTTGTGGCGGATGGGTCGCGTGGTGCACAGCGGTCCTCGCGAGAGGACGTGCCTCCGACGACCGATGCGCCGTCGCAGGAGGCTCCCCCGAAGGCCGCCCCGGCGGCACGCGCCATCGCCCTCGAGAAGATCTACGGCAAGGGTGAAGCGGCGGTGCACGCCCTGGACGGCATCACGATCGAGTTCGAACGTGGTCAGTTCACTGCCGTCATGGGCCCGTCCGGTTCGGGCAAGTCGACGCTCATGCACTGCATGGCCGGGCTCGACCGCCCGACATCGGGACACACCTTCGTCGGGGACCAGGAGATTGGTCTGCTCGACGACAGTCACCTCACTCGCATGCGGCGGGACCGGATCGGCTTCGTGTTCCAATCCTTCAACCTGGTCCCCACCCTCACCGCCGGCGAGAACGTCACGCTACCGGCCGATCTCGCCGGGCAACAGGTCGACCAGACCTGGTTCGATTACCTGGTGTCACAGCTCGGGATCGCCGACCGTCTCATGCACCGACCCAACGAGCTCTCCGGCGGGCAGCAGCAGCGGGTTGCCTGTGCCCGGGCGCTAATCGGCCGTCCCGACCTGATCTTCGCCGACGAGCCCACCGGCAACCTCGACTCCAATGCATCGAACGAGATGCTCACTTTCCTCCGCCGGTCGGTGACCGAGTTCGGTCAGTCGATCGTGATGGTGACCCACGACCCGCATGGCGCCGCCTTCGCCGACCGTGTGGTGTTCCTCGGCGACGGCAAGGTCGTCGGCGAGCTGGCCTCGCCGACCGCCGACTCGGTTCTAGACCAAATGAGGAAGATGGGGACCTGAGATGTGGCGCGTCACGATCAAGGGGATCCTGGCGCACAAGCTGCGCCTCGCCCTCACCGCCTTGGCCATCATCCTGGGCGTGACGTTCATCACCGGAACGCTGGTTCTAACCGACACGCTGCACAACACGTTCACCAATCTGTTCGGCAACGTCTACCAGCATGTCGACTTCGAGGTGCGCGGCAAGGCGGTCTTCTCGGAGTCCAACGGGGGCGGCGCAGCACGCCCACAGATCTCGGAGTCGTTGCTGCCGACTGTTCGCTCAGTGCCCGGCGTCGAGGAGGCGCAGGGTACCGTGGGCGGCTACGCCCAGTTCATCGCCCCCGACGGCAAAGCGGTGACCACAAACGGGGCGCCGACGATCGGGACCTCCTACAACCCCTCGCCGCAGATGGAATCGCTGCACATCGTCCAGGGCCACGAGCCCAAGACGCCGACCGAGGTCGAGATGGACCAGGGCACGGCCCAGAAGTACCGCTTCGCAGTGGGTGAGCATGTGCGGATCCTCTTGCCGGGTTCGGTCCAGACCTTCACCCTCACCGGCATCGTGCGCTTCGGCACGGCCAACAACCTGGCCGGTGCCACCATCGCCGCGTTCACGCTGCCGACCGCGCAGAGCCTCTTCAACGAGGTTGGCAAGCTCGACGCCATCGACGTGCTGGTAAGTCCCGGTGCGGACAAGACGACGGTGCAGCACGCCATCGCGGCCACCCTCCCGCGGGGCGTGGAGGTCGTCACCGGTCAGACGGTGGCCAACGAGCAGGTCAACGACATCAACCAGGCCTTCCTTGGCTTCTTCTCCACTGCTCTGCTGGTGTTCGCATTCATCGCGCTCTTCGTGGGTGGCTTCACGATCTTCAACACCTTCTCGATCATCGTCGGCCAGCGAACCCGGGAACTGGCCATGCTGCGTATGGTCGGCGCCAGCAGGGGCCAGGTTTTCCGTTCCGTCCTCGGCGAGGCCGCCGCCGTCGGGCTGATTGCCTCGGTGCTGGGGATCGGCCTCGGGGTGCTCGGTGCCATCGGCCTGGAGAAGCTCCTGAGCGGCTTCGGCTTCACGCTCCCGACCGGCTCGCTGGCGTTCGGTCTCCGGACGGTCGTGGTCGCCCTGGTCGTCGGAGTGGGTGTGACCGGGATCTCGGCCATCAGCCCGGCCCGCCGGGCCGTTCGCATCCCTCCGATCGCCGCCATTGCTGATCAGAGCTCGGACGCCTCGGAGTCGTCGCGCCGGCGTGTCGTCGTCGGCTCGGTCGGCACCGTCGTCGGCATCGGGCTGCTCGCCCTGGGGTTGACCGTCCCGGCCATCCAATTTGTGGGGCTCGGGGCGGTCGGAATTTTTGTAGGCGTGGGCATGCTGGCGCCGCTGGTCGCCCGACCCCTGGCCAGCATCATTGGGCGTCCGCTGGCGGGGGCACTCGGCATCGCCGGTCGCCTCGGGCGGGAGAATTCGATGCGCAGCCCCCGCCGCACCGCACAAACGGCGGCCGCGCTGATGGTCGGACTGGCCCTGGTCTCGACCATGGCCGTGTTCGGCGCCTCTCTGTCACGCTCTGCGACCAGCAGCATCGACGAGGCCATTAGCGCCAACTACATCATCACGAGCTCGTCGCGCGGGGGAACTTCAGCGCGGTCGTCGGCCCAGCCGCCGCGGAGGTGCCGGGGGCCAAGGCCGTCTCCACGGTCTATGCCGGGGCCTTCCAGTTCAAAGACAGCGTCTCCCAGCTGACCGCGGTCTCGGCTGACCATCTGAGCGACACCGTAGTCCTGCGGGTCTCGAGCGGCAGCGGCGCCCCCGCCCTCGCGGCGGGCGATCTGCTCATCGACACCACCACGGCCAACGCAGACAATCTGAAGGTGGGTTCCGTCGTGCCCGTCAAGTTCGCGACGATCGGGACCACCACGGCTCGAATCGGCGGCATCTACGAGCCCAACGCCCTGATCGGCCACTACCTGGCCGGCGAGCACTATTTCCTGACCCATTTCTCCCAGCCGCTGCCAGTGGCGGTGCTCGTGACCACGACGAGCGGAACAGCACACATCACGGCCGCCCTGAACCATGGCCTGAGCGCTTATCCGGGTCTCAAGATCCAGACCCGGGCCCAGTTCATCCAGTCACAGCAGGCGCAGGTGAACCAGCTGCTCGGCATCGTCTATGCCCTCCTGGCGCTGGCCGTGGTTATCGCGCTCATCGGCATCGTGAACACCCTCATGCTCTCGGTGTTCGAGCGAACCCACGAGATCGGCCTCCTTCGGGCCGTGGGCATGCGACGGCGGCAGGTACGGATCATGATCCGCGCCGAGTCGCTGATCCTGGCCATTTTCGGGGCACTCATCGGGATTGTCTTGGGCACGGGGTTGGGCATCGCGCTGTCGTCGTCGCTCAAGAAGCAGGGGATCACCGACGTGGTGGTGCCGTTCACGAGCCTGTTCGTATTCCTGGTGCTCGCCGCCCTCCTCGGCCTGGTGGCCGCCAGCTGGCCGGCGCGCGCGGGCCGCGAACCTTGACGTGCTGGCCGCCGTCGCGGCCGAGTGACGCTGCGTCCTTCTTGGGATTGTCACCGACTGGTCGGGCCAACTTTGTCATTTCCGAATCCGAATAGGACCACCAAGCCCCAATGCGAAACAGTGCATGCCACGGTCCCAGGTTGCGCCTTCGCCTCCTCACACGGCTGAGAACCGAGTCAGGACTCGGCCTTTGGTTGTTCGCGGGTGGGTACCGGGGGTGCCCCACTCGTGCCGCTTAGCCGATCAGGAGCAGCCCTAGAAGTGCAGTGGACAGATGTCTATCGGTTGCTCACCACCGTGGAAATGCCAGCCGAGCATCGAATACCTGATACGCACCCACTCCGGTTCCAGGGCCTTCGGAGCTTCGAACTCTGACTCGGTCGGACATGCGGTCACGTCACACCTAATCCAGTTGTCCTCAACCATCATTGGGACTGTCCTCACGGTTAGGTCAGGCCCTGGGCGGTGGTGGTCTGGGTGGACCGCGATCCCCCGACGCCAGCAGGGACGGGTCCCGAATGGCTCGGTCGTGCGGGCCAAATGCCGTGTTCTCTCACGCTATCCGGTGTGCGGATCGCGACACTCAACCCGTCTTGCATCTCGTCGAGAAACGCAACGACCAGCCCACAAGAAAGCGGCCTCACTCTCGGCGATAGGGGTCACCCCCCTCCACTCCGAGCAGACGTCCAGAACCGCCTGTCTCCACAACGTCTTGACGCTCGTCTAGTTCTAGTTGAGACCTCGTACAGCGACCGCAAGGCCCGCGTCCCACCCGGGAGCTCGACCATTGGCCGGTGGATGAATTGTCTCGATGCTTACCCCGCTGCGCGCTAGGACCCAAGAGACAACCGAGTTCGAGTTCCACATTTCGCCTGTGTCGTACTCGTCGCGGCCCCACACGGGTGTCGGTATCGACGGCAAAGTCTCAAGGATTCGTCCGGCGACCTTGCTGTCGTCGGTGATCCTGACCGGGCTTCCAATCGCCTGATTGATGTCGGGAATGCTGCCCCCTCGCCAACGCCGAATCTCGTAGCGGAAGATCCGGAATCGGCCAAGCCAGCGCATTCCGACGGGACCCTCCGCCACCACACCTCGTCGTTCGCTGTATAGATCAGGAACCGGCGCCTGCTCGATCACGAAGTGACCTTCTGGCATAGAAATGACGAGCGCCGAATGGTAAAGATCACACCGAGGACGACGGGCAACGAGAGCTGACGCCGCCTCGAAGAGCTTGCCGCTAACCCGAACGACGTGCGCTCCAGCACCCAGCGGGATCCAGTACAGATCGACAGCTGGTTTGCGATCTACTTCAGGTTCCAAGTCACGCACAGGTCCCGTGTCATTCATCGTTGATCGCACATGCTGGCCCCGCTAGAGATCGTTCTGCCGTCAGGCGGGTCGTGCTCCTTCGTCGGTACCGGTATCGCCCTCTAATCGTGCCTTGATGTTGCTCACATCGCGCTTGTCCATCGACTGCAAAAAGTGGCGCAGAAACGGTGTCGCCAGCTTGAGCAGCCCATGCGGGTCAAGCTCCATGCGCATGATCAGATGGGTTCCGTCCGGAGTGGGAACCACTTGGCCGCTACCGCTGGCTTTCAACGTAGCGGAATCGCCAACCGAAGCCCACCTTGTCGGGCGCTCATAGCTGGTGTACTCGATAACCATCTGCCGACCCTTGGCGAACTCGGTCGCATATCGAGTTCCGACACCGATGGGCCCATCGGTGACCTTCTCGATGCGTTTCATCATGGGATTCCACTCTGGCTCGTGACTGAGATCACTGCAGTAGTCGAATACGGCCTCAGGGGAACATCTGATGTCTACTTCGACCTCAATGAGCGCTGGCCGCATACCGCCCCGTCTCTCATTCGCAGCTCTTCCGATCAGTTCGTTCGATCCCCGACACGGTGAGAGCCTGCCACGAACCAATTTCACGGGACAGAGGCACTAGCCCATAGGTGATGGCATGAAGGAGCGAGGCCTCCGCTCCCCGTGACGGCTCCCGTCTCGCGGTCGAGACTGGGTTGTCACACCAAACCCTCACGACAAGGGAGGCCCCGATGAAACAAGAGTATGTGGGCATCGACCTGCACCGCAGACGGTCGGTCATCTATCGGATGGACGAGGCCGGGGAGAAGATCGACTCGGTCCGGGTCGACAACGAACCCAGCCGCTTCGCCAAGGAGGTGAGCGCCGCCCCAGTCGGCAGCGACGTCATCGTCGAGGCAACCTATGGCTGGTACTGGGCGGTCGACCTCTTGAAGGAAATGGGCTATTCCGTCCACCTCGCCAACCCCCACGGCAACGACTGGGGACACGGACGGGTGAAGAACGACGAGCGCGACGCCCGGGACCTCGCCGACCTGCTGCGCCTCGGTCGCCTCGCGGAGGCCTGGATCGCACCGCCCGAGATCCGCGAGCTGCGTGAGATGGTCCGCTTCCGACTCAAGTTGTCCAACCTGCGGACCGGTCTCAAGGCCCAAGTCCACGCGGTGATGGCGAAGAACGGCATCCTGCCGTGTCGCAACGACATGTGGGGACCGAGCGGCAGCGCGCAGCTCGACTCGCTCGAGCTCCCCGCCGCCTACTTCAATCGCATCGCGGTGCTCCGAGACCTGGTCGAGATCTACGACCGCGAGATCGGCCTCTTAGACCGCGACATCTACCGCCAACTCTGCGACGACGCCGGCTACAACGCGGTCCAGGCCATCTACGGTGTCGGGCACGTCTTCGCGGCGGTCTTCGTGGCCGAGATCGGCGACGTCAGCCGTTTCGACTCCCCGAAGGCGCTCTGCTCCTGGGCGGGACCCACCCCGAAGCACCGGGAGTCCGACACTCACGTCCATCGGGGCAAGATCACCAAGCAGGGATCCCGAATGGTGCGCTGGGCGGCCGTCGAGGCCGTCGCCCGCTATCACGGTGGCGCGCCCTTCCGGGATCGATTCGAGGCGATCGCACTGCGCCGCGGCAAGACCAAGGCCAACGTGGCGATCGCCCGCAGAGTCCTCACGCTCGTCTACTACGGCCTGCGCGATGGGGAGATCCGCTGTCTCGCCGACCAAGAGGCAGCGTGACGCTCGGCACCCGACCGGATGCGTGCTCGCCTATCGGCATGGCTCCCGCCCGTTGGGGTGGCGAAGCCGGCTAAGTGATTGAGCCCATCCGGCCGTGGCCGAAGACCACCATGCCGAGGAACCTCGGCGAAGACATGCCTCAGCAGCCGAGCCTGCTGCACTGAACCATCTCGCCTCGAGCGAGACCCTTGGTGGTCCGAACCGGGCGCGTTATCGGCGCCACTGACAACCTGAATCATTCTGCGTGGCGAGGCGCCGGCCTCAAGGTCGTTCGTCCTCGCGTCGCTGCGGGCGCTCCACCTTGACCCCGAGCGCCATCGCTCACGCGCGCCCGCCAACGGGTCGTCGTGTCATCGCACCGAGCGCTGTTCAGGAACAGAGCGGCGCCTCGCGAGTATTGACACGGCTCCGCTCCTTCAGACATGCCGTTAGGGGGCGACCGAACTTAGGCGGACCGCCTCCCCTCGCCTCGGGTCCAACTCCACGCCGTCCAGTTCTCAATTACGAGTCATGAAAGGGGAGGCGCCTGGTCCAGGTGCTCCAGAGCCTCTCTGTCGATGGCTTGGGATACTGCCGAACCTCAAGTTTGGAGTTCAGGCACGACAGTTCTTGCTGCTTCGAACGCAGGTCGGCCACATTGGCCTTGAGAGACCCGACAGCAGCAATGAGTTCGTCTCGCTCATCTGTCGACGCAAGAATCTCGCTGTGAAGGTCGTGCAGTTCCATTTGAAGTTCGTCTCGGTTAGTGATCAGAACGGGAACCTGACGATTGAGATCGGAAAGTTCAAGTCGAAGTCGATCTCTCTGGATGATCTGCTCCGCCAGCGTCTGGCGGAGCAGGGCAATTCTGTGCTCAAACTCCCGCCTTCCGACGAGCCTCCCCCCACGGCGATGAGGTTCAGGAACGTTGTCGGAGGCCAGTTCTGGAACTGGTAGCGGTGGACGTCGGACACGAAGAGGCGACGCCGACGTGGTGGGCGCCGAGGCTAACAGGGCTTCGAACTGTTCGGCGGTTGCAGCCCCGGCATGTCCGTCCGGCCATCCAGGGATGCTGGAGATCTGGGGGTCTGGGTACGAGTCGGCAGATGCTGGCGCCTGAGTCATAGCCGCCTCCCATTCCGAACCCCTCACCAAAGGTGCAGCCATAGTCGCATCGAATGAGCGCGTGGTGGGTGACCTCCCGAGCCTCATCACACGGGGGCACGCCGCCATCGATCTGGTCACCGCGTCTCCTTGACCCCGCTCTTCAGTTGCGGGGCGATCAGTGGTGGTGAGTGACCGTCCTGCTAGTGCAACGGAGGGCCTTCATCGGGTTAACGAACGAGGCGCCCATCCCGGTTGATCAGGACTGATGCACGGAATCGTTGCATCCACAACGAGATGGAAAATTCCGACCAATAGCGTGGAAAACGGGTTTGCTGCGCGGTTCTCCGACCCAGGTGAAAGTGCGGCTCGCGACGACAAAACTCGGTTCAACGACGGCGCGGCTCGTCCGAATCGGTGGTCGCGGCGCTCACCTGACGGTGATGCCCATGCTGACCGGCCGCCTCAGGAGGTCATGACCTCGGTTCTCCGGTCGGCGGGCGCGTTTCGATCAGATCGGTGGAAGCTAAACGGTCCTCGGCGACACGTCCGGACTTTTCGGCATCCTTGCCGTGCCCCTCTACTCGGAGATCGCCGCCTGGATCGCCTGGCGGGAGTGCATCCCTGTCTGCAATCCCGACTCCACGAGCCGACGGTTGGCCTCCTCGAGGCCGACCGTCCGCAACGACGGAGCGTCAGCGATGCCGACTCTATGCAGGTCAGCGGCCAGCCACGGGCCGATGTCGACGAGGGACTCGAGAGCCGCTACTGGGTCGGTCCCAGCCGGCACGGCCAGCTCCACGTGATCAAACGAGAGCAGTCGCGAGCGCAGTTTGACTGAGGTGACGACGAGGACGCTTCCCAGGACCAGACCGTTGGAGATGACGATGACCAGGTCGTCGCGCAATATCCCATAGACGAACCAACCGGCGAGTCCGAAGCTGAGCAAGGCAAGGTACGGCCAGGCAAAGTCTGAGGCCGTGCCCCGTCGCAGCGTACGTCGCAACTGCGGCACCCAACATGATGTCGTCAGAACAGCAGCGAAGACTCCCATGGCCAACGTCATCTCCCGATGGATCCTCCTTGCCGTCTCTCCGGACTATGTGCCGATCGGGGGCACGTGCGAGCAACGATCGAGTCAACGAATCGGAGCCCCGCGCTCGCCCTAGCCCCCCGCCCCCTTTCGGGGGCCAGGTGCCAAGTCCGGGATCGCAGGAGGCGGTCCTTTGCTCGACGGGCCCAGCAATTGCACGTTGCACGCCGGGCACCCTGCATCAATCGGGGCAGTGTCGCACGTCATCCAGATGGGCCACACCGACCGCTCGGAGCCGGTTCGATGGGTGAGGCGAGCGATGGAGCGACAAGGAAGGACTGTTGGGTCGAAGGCATCGGCAATCGTCAGTCGCCCGCCTGACGCACATCGGCCGGCACGAAGATCTCTGGAAGCATGTCCCGTGAGCCGGGTCGCCTCACGCAGTAGCCCGAATCAACCACCCGAGCAGTCTCCCAACCAGGTGACCAGTTCCCTCCCAGATATCGAGTGCGGACCTCGACTCTCGATGAAACGTGGTGCGACTCGGTACCCTCCCTTTGTGGCCGGGTTGGCGCGACTGCATCCTTGATGGTAGATCCCCCTCCATCATCGTTGCTGATGCGCCGCGAAGCGATGCCAGTCGAAAGGCGCACGAAGATCTCGCGGCTCCCATCGTCAGGTGTGAGAAGACCGAACTTCTTGGTGGCGCTCGTCCATCTCATTGTGCCCTCGAGCATTGTGCCTCCTCGTTTCTCGTTGCTTAGTTTCGGACTCAGCTCTGTAACGCGTCGAGCGTTGACACCAGTCATGGGCCGGCCGATTCCAGAAGGTCACAGACCCCCTGTTTGCTTAAGCTCGGCGGCTGAACGTCGGAGCTAAGACCACCGCGAGTTCGTTTTGGAAACGTCGCCCAGTAGCGCACTGCGACAGGGTGGGCAGAGCCACCACTTGGCACTGTCGCCCAAACCGATGGAGGGATGAAGAACGAAGCTCAGACGACAGCGCCCGCACTTCCTCAGTGGGTCAGCACTTTCGTTCGCCCCCGCATCCATGTCGATGATCTCGGCTGTCACGGCGGCAAGAGGCCGACGAATAGGGACTACAGGCATGGCCCTCCTTCGATAAGCGCTCAGAAGAAGGCGTCGAGCCTGTACGGGGCGACAACCGATGCGGTCGTCCTGCCCAAACAAGGCGTCACTCCCAAGAGGGAACGCGCTTACGTTACCACGTTCACCACTAACTGCCTAACGGTCCAAAGTCGAATTTTCGATCACCGGCTCGGTCGGACCGCGCCCGGCGAATCGGCGAAACCCGCGGGACGCAGCCTACGGGTAGTCCGACGGGCTTTCGGTGTGAATCGGGCAGCGGTCCCCACCCAGGTAGTTCGTCCAGCCTTGCCTCTCGGCCCATTCACGCTTCGCATCATCCGTGGCCATGAAGTGTCGGGGTGGGATCGCAAGCGGCGACGTTTACGCAGCCTTGGTGGTCGCACTGGATGAGACGTCCGTTGCCCCCTATGGCCACGCTGGGGAGCCTACGCCCCTTCTGTCGACGTGAGTATTCCGCCTAGGTCCAGATCTGCGACAGGACGGCCGATACCTGACACGCGGAGTCCCTACTACCTCGCGGTCTTTGTTGAAACGACGTGACCAGTGCTGTCGACACCCGGGTTGATTGTGGTCCGCAAGGGGATCGTTCGCGAGGGTCAGAGGGTGCCCCCACTCCGTGCCGGTCAGCGGCAGGACAGGCGTCTCACCACCCACAGGCGATCTGGGGCAGTGGCCCGACAGCTTCGTTCCCATGTTGTCCGGGAGTACGGTACGTGCAGGTCCGGCGGACGGTTACCCCTGGAGGAGGAAGGTCGGATATGGATGACGTGACCATGCTCATCGAACTCCATCCGACGGCCGAGCATTTGGTCGACCGCCATCTGGGCATAGCCAAAGAGTGGTTTCCCCACGACCTCGTCGAGTGGCGGCCGCCACCAGAGGTGGGGTGCGCCGAACCCCTACCTGATGGTGTGGCCAGCGCCGTATTCGTCAATGTGCTGACCGAGGACAACCTGCCGTACTACTTCGCTTCGATCGATCGTCTCTTCGGCCGGGACGGCGCCTGGGGCTATTGGACCCGGCGGTGGACGGCCGAAGAGGGACGGCACTCGATCGTCCTACGCGACTACTTGATCATGAGCGGGCACATCGACCCGGTCAACTTGGAGCGGGCCCGGATGGCCCAGGTCACCGGCGGGGTGACCCCTCAGCCCGCGACCATCGCCGACGCGTTCGTCTATCTGGCCCTCCAAGAGTTGGCGACCCGAATCGCCCACCACAACACCGGGAAGGCCTTGCCCGACGCTGAGGGCTACGCGGTCATGAAACGGGTGGCGGCGGATGAGAACCTCCACTACCTCTTCTACCGAGATCTGGTGTCGGCCGCGCTTGAGATCGATCCTTCGGGCATGATGGAGGCCATCAGTCGTCAGGTGCTGAGCTTTGAGATGCCCGGTACGGGCATACCGGACTTCGCCCAGCACGCTAAGGCCATCGCCCGAACTGGGATCTACGACCTGGGCGTGCACCATGACGCGATCCTCCGGCCGGTGGTTCTAGGCCATTGGGACGTGGCCGCCAGGCAGGGTCTAACCCCGTCGGCCGAGTCCGCTCGGAACCGACTCCTGCAGTTCATCTCCCGGTTGGGCCGCGCGTTCACCCGAGTCAAAGAGCAGCAGGTCGCGTCCGCGTAGCAGATAACGCGACCCACTCCCGGTGTTGGGGGACACCGGTCAGCGACAGTCCGATCAGCTAGCCGTCGTTCTTGGGGTCGGGCTCGGTCATTGCTGCGGCGGGGCAATAGACGCATGCCGAGTAGAGATCTCAATCGGGTACCCCGACATTCAAGTGACATGGGCTGCGGAGGGGGCCAGACTAGAGTGTGAGGGTGAGTACATCGCCGAA
This sequence comes from uncultured Acidimicrobiaceae bacterium, assembly GCA_963784155.1. Taxonomy (GTDB): domain Bacteria; phylum Actinomycetota; class Acidimicrobiia; order Acidimicrobiales; family RAAP-2; genus Bog-756. Next base: position 358,341 of record CAWAQF010000005.1, on the reverse strand, counting down.
AATGCCGAGAGTCGAAAGCCGCCGCCGGGTCTGGTCTTGATCCGCGACGCAGGACACGAGGTGGCAACACGCTTTGCCGCTCCTCCCGTGGCAGGACCCGAGGGCAGCGCCCCTACCGGGTCCGTAGGAACTGCATCACCGAGCCGGGGGACTGAAGCGCCAGAGGAGATCGCGGGATCCGCCGCATTGGTCGATCGGGCGTTTGCGTTTGTGGACCTCTGTGGATTCACCAACTTCATCGCTACAAATGGTGAACATGCCGCGATCGAGACCCTGTCGCAGTTTCGGTCGCTAGTCTCCAGCATCGCCGTACGGAGAGGAGTCATGGTGACCAAGTGGCTGGGGGACGGCGCCATGATCGTGGGCGTCGAGGTTGGCCCTACGTTGGCCACGGCCGCCGAACTCCTAGGGCGCTACGACGGGTCAACGCTTGCATTACGCGGCGGCTTCGCCCACGGCCAGGCCCTCATCATGGACGGTGACGATTACATTGGCCGGCCTACAAATCTGGCGGCTCGTTTATGCAACGCGGCCCGTCCCGAAGAGCTGCTGGCCGTCGGCTATGCGGCCGCCTTTCTCCCGCCGTGGATCAAGGTGCTCGGCACTCGGAGCGTAACGCTCCCCGGTCTGGGTCGAGTTCGCCAAGCCCAGCGCCTCGGGCTCGTCCCCGATCTTGAGCTGCCTGACTTGTCCCAGGACAGACCACTTGTGGGCAGCGCGTCCACGTAGCCGCGCGGGACCCCTGCCGCAAGGAGGGCACCTCCCTGGCGCCCAACCGTCGGGGCGGAGCGCCCGACCGAGTCAACGGAACGGCCTGGAAGCCAAGTGAGCGGCACGGCTCTCATAGTGTCATCCCGGTCTGCGAGGCTCCCCGGTCACGGTGCAGGGCCACTCCCATCCTTAGCCCGAGTGTGCCGATCGCAGGCAGTGGACAGTGATCCACTTACCAGGCGTACTTGCGCGGCCGTCGGGAACAAAGCCGCATCTGGCATCTTCCCCACATCGAGGCTCGGCCCGACTACCGACCACCGAACATTCGGCTCTCTGGTTCGCCTTCAGCCCACCGTGGTGAACTCCACAGACGGCATGGTGTCGGTGCCGAGGAAATAGGGAGTGGGGCCTGATCCCCCGCCTTCAACGTTGCCGGCGTACCCGTTGGCACACGAAACCGGAATGCCCTGGAACGCGATGAGCACGCCCGTAGGGGTACCAGGGCAACCGCCCAGGGCGGACTCCAACGCCGAGCCACCCGAGTTCGCCAGGCGTGAACTGACGTAGACCGCATCGGGATAGGCATTCGTTCCCGAGGACACGTTGGGTGACAGAGCGATGTTCAGCGAGCCAACCGGGTTGGGGTCATTGCCACAATCAGCAGGGGTCGTCGAGCAATCCGTCACCAGCTGATTGAACGTGATCCCGTAGACGACCGTGTCCGGAAGCACAATGTGCTGGGAACTGAAGTCGAACGTCGCAGTGAACCACTTGTGGACGCTTGCTGACGACGCCGCTGGCACAGCCACCGACTGTGAGAGCGTGGCGAGCTCGCTGCCCACAACGCCACCCTGCCCGACGTTGTAGAGCGTGACCCTGATCGGCGTCGAGAACGCTGTCAGCCCCCAGTTGACCAGTGTCACAGCCAGTGTGCCCAGTGCCGCACCAGTCGGGTTCGAAGTGAGGTTGACAGCGTCGCCGAACTGGGTGATCTGTGGTCCATTGAACGCCTGGGAGAACAGGCCCTGAGGTGTCGTGCTGTTGTAAAGGGTTACGACACCGGGAGGCCCGGCGGATCCAGCCCCCGCGGCCGCAATGCCCACCACCGGCCTGTTGAGGGGCTTCCCGCCCATCGAGCCGTAGAAGGTGGCGTCGCCGAACACGAAGATCCCCCCGTCGGCCGCGACCTCCCAGTAGCCCTTGCCATCCGGGGTTCCCACGATCCCGGTGATCGGCGAGTTCAGGTGCTGGCCACCCATCGAGCCGTAGAAGGCGGCATCGCCGAAGGTGAAGACCCCACCGTCTGACGCCACCATCCAATACCCCTGCCCGTTCGGAGTCTCCGCTATACGGCTGGCCGTGGATACCAGATTCGCGCGGAGAGGAGATCCCTGGGTCTGCGAGCGCGGAGGTTCCGATACCAACGAGGGCGACCGCTCCCAACCCTCCGGCGACCAATACAGTCAGAACTCCGAACGACTTCCGAGTTGTCATCCTTCTCATCGAGCACCTCCATCTTGTGCCTAGTGGTCCAATCAGCACGCAGTGGTTCGATGCTGCCGACTGGCTTGGATAACGAATACCGATCGCGTAGGCCTGGTCCCGGCTTGAAGCAGCTGCAGTGGCTTTATCAAGCGTGCGCGGAGAAGCGGGTCAACACCACCTCGGCCGAATTCCGGAGGGTCCCGTACATCGCGTGCTATTCGGGAGCCTCGTGGGCGAACTCCTGACCAAACTTCGCCCGGCTTCGGGACACCGACTGCTAGGAACAGATCGGCGGTCGGTGGAGCGCGACGCGTCTGTCACCGGGATCCGGAGCCTGGCCTTGCCGTCGCCTCCTTCGGATGCCGGCTGGGTCTTCTCTGCGAGCCTTTGGCGTTTCTTATCCGACTAGTTGTGGGCGTCGTGGCTTGCCTTCACAATCCTCTCCGCAAGCTGGGTCGAGGTGCCGACAAGCTGCTCGGTCATCTTGAACGCCGAATCGATGATCTTCTTGCGGGGCCCGTCGTCTGCACTCACGTCGGGAAAGACGCCATTTACGGTGTCAAGAAACTTCCGCACGGCTTCAAGTGCCGTGTCCCCGGCATCATTGAACGACTCGATGATGTGGTCAGCGGTGCTGGAGCCAGTCTCTGTTCTCGTCATGGATCCTCCATTTGCTTTAGCTCGATTCGCCACGATCGTGGCCTATTGCATCCTCTTCGAAGGGGCAGACACGCAGTAGAGGCCTTTGGCAGGTTCCCTCGCAGTGTGGAGTCCGTGCTCGCTCGGACGGTGGGCACCAGGTCGCTGTCCCACTTCCACGGCAAGCCGGCACGGGACGCGAAGACGCCCGTCCCACGATTGGGGGGATCGGGCATCTTGCCTACCTTCTACTCCGAGAATGGACCGCTACGAGGGAATGGCACCTACCCGAGCCACCTGGCTCCTCAGCCGTTGCAAGGCTCTCACTTCGAGTTGCTTGCCGTTGCTGTCTTCGGGCCTACCGGAATCACTCCCGTACAACCCTCTGCCATCCATTCTCAGGATGAGTCACCTTGCATACTTCGCATAAGCGCCTCCTTTCGGGGGATTCTCTCGGATCCCTCACTGCCATTGTGAACCCGAGACCACGAGATGAGAAGTGACGAAGGTCACTTTCTGGATCAAACTATCGACTACGTGATGCTGATCTTCTTGACCGAACCGGAAGTTCACCAGTTCGACCGACGGATCGCAGCCGTTACGGGTTGAGGCCAGGCCCGTGTAGTCACGACTCGCCGCCGAGCTACGGTCTCCTCAATGATTGAAGTTTCGATTCCCGAAGGAGTGGCCAGCGTCGAGCTCTTCGACCTGGGCGAGGCTCCGGACTCGCTCACTGACCATGGGACGCGAGGACGGTGGGTCCTGTTCTTCCGCTATCCCGACGGCCGCGCCGAAGCTGGACCCGTCTTCACCCTCTACCAAGTGGCTGACGAGCTGTCGAGGGGACATGACCGCGTCACCCCCGACGACGCCATCGACCTGTTCGGCCGGGTCCTTCGGGCAGACGCTCGGGTGAGTGTCAGGGGCGAGTTGAGGGGGGTCCCCATCGCTGTCTGGCACCTGGGCGGTGCTTGACCTCAATTCCGCCGCCTCCGCTCCGCTGGCCGTGGTGGACCGGCGGTGTCACAGTGACTGGCCCGGTCACAGTACATAGACGCAGCGCTCGGGCCCAGTCTTCCCGGGCTACACCTTTCGTCGGGACAGGCCCCCGGTAATGCGGCCGGGGGTCTGCCGCGTCAAGGTGCAGGTGAACGGAAGGGGGCGGGTCCCAATACTCACCGCGCGTCGAGTAAACCGGAAGGCCGTTCGGCGGCCATACCCGGTGAAGGAATCGGTCCTAGCATCGTTGTCGCCATACGCCCAGCACCGGCAGGATTGCAATATGACTACCTGGGAGTATCTGATCGTAGAGCTACCGCCTTTGGAGGTGGCGACCCACGCGCCGGGCGCCTCAGCCGCAGTTCACGCCCTCAACGAGGAAGGCGAGCAGGGCTGGGAAGCCATCGGGATGACCCCCCTGGCCGACAAGCGAATCGCCGTACTTCTCAAAAGGCCCCAACAGCAGTAGGAGCCGAACCGGAGACGCCGCCCGGGACGGCCTGAAACGCCAGGCTGATCACGTCCTCAGTCTGAAATGACGCGTATGTGGGAGTACTTGTTCGCTCCTGACCGGCGAATCACGGCTTCCTCCGTTAGCGAATTCTCGTGCGACGGGATTCGCGGCATTCCAAGGGTCGTGCTCGGACGACTCATCGCCAAGTACGCGCGGATTCGTTCCGCCACGGACGTGAACCGCAGGGCATCCTCCGGCGCATCACAAGCGTTGCCTGCCAAATCCAGTGCATCGGCGGCTTCGATGAGAAGGTCCATGCCGGTGTCGTACGCCCCGACCATCATTCGGCACCCAACAGTTTGCGACGACAGGGCGGACATGCCCACCACTTCGGTTGCCGCGATGCCGAAAGGTCAGCGGGGAAGTACCCCCTGCAGCGGCCGCACTGACGAGTTGCTGTCTCTTGTGGGAGAGAAGGTCCGGAGTCAGCTGGGGAGGAAGGGTGGACCTTGTTGCTGGGTCCCATCGGAACTCTCGATCCTGTCACCGTATGCGGGGACACTGGTGCTCGGAGGCATTCGCGAGCATCTCTTGCGAATCGGCGTCTTCGTTCGCCCCAGCCCCCTTGCCTCCTTGCGGGTGCCAGGGTGCCAAGCCCGGAGCACAGGTACCCGTCTACCTGCGCTCAACGGACCCAACGAGACCATCCTACGCACCGGGAGGCCTGCCTCAAGCGGAGTCACCCTCCGAGTAAGGGGTCGTCGTCCGGACCTGGTCTCCACCGAACGTCGGGAGCGGGGGTCCAGTGTTCATCACTCCCATTCCAACGCATCGGAGAGTGGCAGCTAGACCTATACGGCCGTCCTGGCCGTTCCTCACAAAAGACGATGTCGTTGTCACGGGGCCGGGCTCGGTGTGAAACGACCACCCCGCCGCAGCTCCTAGTTCCGCATCGCCATACGTATCGGGACACGGACTATTTCACCCCTGCTCGGAGGAGTGGTGGGCCGAACATTGTCCGGCCCGTGGGTACCGAGAATGTCATCCGGCTCCTCCTGGCTGGATTTTCGTCGACAGTGACCGAAGTCGAGGCTGTAACGCGTCGGGCGTTGACGTCAGTCATGAACGGCCGATTCCTGAAGGTCACAGACCCGGTATGTACTGGAAGCTCAGCGGGTGAGAATGTCGGACCTAAGACCACCGCGAGTTCGTTTTGGCAGCGTCGCCCGTTACCCACTGCGACACGGTTGGCAGAGCCTCCACTTGGCGGATGCGCCCAAACCGATCGAGGGATGTCGAACGAAGCTCAGTCGACAGCGCCCGCACTTCGGCAGTGGCTCAGCACTTTCGCTCGTTCTCACGTCCATGTCGACGATCTCGGCTGTCACGGCGGCAAACGGCCGACGAATGGGGACTACAGGCATGGCCCTCCTTCGATAAGCGCTTAGAAGAAGGCGTCGAGCCTGTACGGGGCGACAACCGATGCGGTCGTCCTGCCCAAACAAGGCGTCACTCCCAAGAGGGTAACGCGGTGAGGCTACCACGTTCATCACTAACTGCCTAGCGGTTCAGAGTCGAGTTTCGATCACCGGCTCATTCGGACCGCGCCGGGCGATCGATCGACGTGGTCGGAACTCGACAATCTTGTTTAGTTTGGGCGCTTCATCCGCAGGCGGCCGCGCGCTCCACCGACGACCCGCCGAGAGCCCGCCACCGCGCCGTCACCAGCCCGGGTCTTTGTTCAACGACGTGATCAGTCCTTTCGACACCTTTGGGTGCTTGACGTCCACAAGGGGGTCGTTCGCGAGGGTCAGTCAGAGGGTGCCCCACTCGTGCTGCGAGTTCAGCGGATCAACGCAACACCTGCCTGATTGGCGAACATTGATGTCGTCGATCAGGAGGTGGGCTGGTGGTGAAGTTCAACGAGGACGAGCGGGCGGCGTAGTGGGAGATGTTCGAGGCGGGGGGTTCGGCCGGGTGCTCGGGCGGGGGTATTCATCGGTCCGCATGCACATCATGGATGCCGGTGGGAAGCGGCCGGCAGTCCGAAAGCGATCTGAGTTGCGGCTTTCATTAGGGAAACGGGAGGAGATCTCAGAGCGGCCTCACGAATGAGGGGGTGAGTAGGCAACCGCTGAGACGCGATGTGACTCCAGTAACCGACCCATCACGCGTCCGGCCAACTGTTGGATGTCGCCAAAGAGATGGGAATGGTAGACATCGATTTCATGGATACGCGACGCATCGGTTCTCTGGAGGTTTCGGTTATAGGCCTCGGAACCAACAACTTCGGCATGGGGATGCGCGAGGACGAGGTACCTCCGGTCGTCAACGCTGCCCTCGAGACGGGCATCACCTTCTTCGACACGTCGGATTCATACGGGGACAGCGAGGAGAGGCTGGCCAAGGCGATCGGCCCTCATCGTGACGAGGTCTTCATCGCCACCAAGTTCGGCAGTCCCGTAGGCAAGGATGGCACCGGCGGTGCCGCACCTCCCTATGTAAGGGAGGCCGTGGAACGCAGTCTGCGTCAACTCGGCACAGATCGGATCGATCTCTATCAGCTTCACCGGCCCGATCCGGAGACTCCCATTGTCGACACGCTCGGTGTGCTCGATGAGCTGGTCCACCAAGGCAAGATCCGCGAGGTGGGCTGCTCGAATTTCTCGGCCCAACTACTCCGTGAAGCCAGCAAGGCTGTGCCCCCAGAAAGAGCAAGCTTCGTGAGCGTGCAAAATCACTACAACCTGCTGAATCGGGGAGACGAGCGTGAGGTCATTCCCGAGTGTCGGCGTCTGGGGCTCGCCTACCTGCCGTACTTTCCCCTGGCGAGCGGCATGCTGACGGGCAAGTACACCAAGGGTGAGGCGCCCGCCCCGGGAACCCGCATGCACCGGTGGGGGAACAGGGCGAGCGGGGTGCTAACGGATCAGAACTTCGAACTCGTCGACGCACTGAGTGCCTGGGCGGCCTCGCGTGATCACAGCCTGTTGGATCTGGCCTTCGCCTGGCTGATCGAGAAGCCAGTCATCGCCTCGGTCATCGCAGGTGCCACCAGGGCCGACCAAGTTCGAGCAAACGTCGCGGCAGGAGGGTGGCACCTGTCCGCCGAAGAAGCCGCTGAGGTCGACGCATTACTCCCGGCCGCGGCATGAGCAGATGGCCCAGACCCGATTCGCTGAGAGGTTGTTTGCGGGGAGAAGACTCCCTCCACATTTCGTTGCGCCGACAAGAATGTAGGAAATCGAGACCAATAGCGTGGGAAATGGCTTCCATCGGCCCGAACGGGGTCGCGGCAAGGACGTAGAGATGTTGACCAATCAGCCGGACGGCTCCAAGCGGCCGAAAGGGGAAGCTACGAGGTTCTGAGCCGTCCTGTCCTTCGTATTGATGGCCTGGAACCAGGCAGACACGGTCTGCTCAGGCGTTGACGGAGGACTCGTAGTACTTCCCTCGGAGCAACCACCCAGGAGTGCAGCCGTCGCAACGACTCCAATGAGCAATCCTGGAACGTTCACCCTGGGATATTTGTACGGCGGGCCAATTTGGGTCCATCAGAAGCCCAAATCCCTCGTACGGTGACCTTCCGGCCATCCGGGGCACTTCTGGTGCAGCGACTCTCTGGGCTAGCGAGTGCCTCCAAAGGGGCGTGACTCAGGGTCAAACGATCGTGAGCGAGTGCCCCAGGATCAGGAGGTGCCGCCGCTGCTCGAAACCGTGCTGACGCTCACGTTGTTGTAGAAGGAGTCACCGTTGGCGTTGTTTGCGTGCTCGTTCGCGGCAACTTGGATCGTGAGCGTTGTGTTCTCAAACTGGACGTACTGCAAAAGGTCGATCGTCAACGATCCCCCGGTGAAGGGGAGCCAGACACCCCCGGCCGAGTCGCAGTGGGAGTCTTGCAGCCGCTCGGTGATCTGCGAGCCGGGAGTCGCCACCAGGCAGACAAACGACGTGTTGGGCGCAGTCCCGGTAGCAGCGTTCTCAGTATTCACGACGATTGAGTTCCCATCAGAGCTGACGGTCACCATGCCCAGCTCTTTGGTGTTGTTCCTGGCGTCCCCGGGGTAGAGGCCGCACCATCCCGAGCTTCCACCCGCAGCCACCGACTGGCATCCGGTGTGCGGCTCGGCAGCAACGCTTGCGGTCTCCGTGAGGACGATGACCGATCCAACGATCAACGCCGCGGCGAGGGATCCACAGGCCATGCGGCGGGCAACGCGCCGTGTACCGAGAACCGACTCGCTTTGCACCGGTCTGTTCATGTGTCCAGCCTCTCGTCGCTCGTGACCCGTACAGGACTGCTTCTGTCGTCGTGATTCTGACGACGACACTGGGCAAAGGCAAGGATTTCGACCTCTGGCGACTGACTAGACCTCGCGGGCCTCTTTGGCGATGCGGACAGCGAACTGGCGAGAGAACCCGAATGCCCGGCGAAGTTCGCTGACCGAGACGCCTCGACCCAGCAGCGCGGCAAACACCAGTACCCGCATGTCATGCCGGGCCTGCTCGGCTGCGTCGAGTGCGGCGTCCATGGAACGGCGCACCTCGGAAGGATGAGCGGCGGCAAGGGCGGTCTCGGCATCGACGCCCTGGTCGATCATCTTCGGCGCTCGCGGGTCGCCGCCTTTGCGCCAACCACTGCTCGCGCATGTCTGCACGTCGCTTCTCAGCCAGAGCTTCGGACGTCCCTGTGGTGCTCAGCCGCGCGAGCTCGTCTGCGACGGGCTCACTCCGAGGTACCGCCCGATGCTCCATTGCGAGGCCGAGAAGGTCGCGATCTCGATCCGTCCCCGACCAGCGTCGCCGGTAGCAATAGCGGGAGGTGGTGTGGGGCTGGTCGGGAGCTTTACCTGACCGCTCGCCGAGCCACCCGGCGAGATGTATACAAGGCGGACGCCAGTCGCCTCGACCATGGCGACGACAAGGCCTCCGTCAGGTTGGGCGACGGCGCCGAGCATGTTGGTACCAGGACCGGACATGCCCACCGTTATGGACGGTTCCACCAGCCCGGGAAGTATTACGACGCCGCGTCGCCCGAATGCTCCGTCGACCGACCCGTTGGGATTGAATCGGACGACGAACCCTGCCAGGTTCCCCAAGCCGGGACCTGCCGAGGGCTCGAAGGCATAACCGACGGCGTCGAATGTGCCATTGGGCAGGGCAACGAGCGACGTCAGCTGCGCAGCTGAGAACCCCGGGATGAGTGGCGAGCCGCCGCATCCCGTACCCGTTCCCGAGAGGCTGATTGGCTGGAAGGCGGCCACCGGCTGAGCGGACGGTTGATACTCGTCGATCGTGAAGAGTCCACAGCCCATGTCTGCGTAGCTTCCGCCGACCAACAGTGATCCGTGGGCGTTCACCGCCAGGACCTGACCGCTTGACCCAGAGCCGACTCCTGTGATGAGAACTCCCTTGGTGGCGGCCGCGTTGAACTGCGGGTCGGGAGATCCGTTGAGCAGCAGAGAGACCAATAGCGTGCGGGAGGATGCGTGCGAACCACCATCCACGCCGATCACGTAGACCCTCGATGCGGTGACGGTGATCGCGGTCGGCCAGCCACCCGAGGGGGATGCCGACCCCGACGAGGCGGTGGGGTGCACGACGAACCCGCCGTTTCCGAAGGTCGGGTCGAGACCTCCCGATGCCTGGTAGCGGACGATGACCCAGCCGCTTTGGTCGAACCCTGCCGCGTAGACGTCTCGGCTCTGATCAGCGACCGCCAGCGCGGTGATCAAGAAGGGTGGGGTCTGCCCCGAGCTCGTCGCCGCGACGAACCCCTGGTTGGTCGAGCAGTCGGGACCGATCGGATAGAGCTGGGACTGGCTGAGCTGTGCACTGGCCGGACCGTTGAAGTTGTACCCGAGGACCGCACCGTTGGTTCCCACGCCGAAGGCGGCAGGGATCCCAACCGAGGAGGTGTAGTACGGCAACGGAACGAACTGTCCCTGCCCGCAGGTGGGATCGAACGTCCCCGAGAATCGAGTTGCCACCGGCGCCCCTCCCGACGTCCGGCCGGAAACTGCCCGGTGTCCCGGGTTGCTCGTGGAAGCCCGGACTGCAACGAATGCCAGACTTGCGACTGCCAGTACGAGCACGGCGACGCCGAGCACGGTGATCCATCGGCGCCGGGGCCGGTGTTGCGAACCCCCGTCGGGTGACACTGGCGGTGACTCCGGGTGGCGCAGTGGTGCCGGAGGACTGAGTGCTTCCGGGCCGGGCTGGAGACTGGACTGGCGGACCTGACCGATCCAGTTGGCGGCACCGGCTGGCCGCTGCTCGGGGTCGGCCGCCAGCATCGCCATGAGGTGGTCCATGACCTCGGGCCGGTCGGCGACAGATGGAGCCGCGGCCAAACGTGCACGGACCACCTCGGGCCCGTAGTTGGGAGGGGGCTCGAGGCCGGTGATGAGAAAATAGGCGACCCCCCCGAACGAGTACCGGTCCGAAGCGGGGGAGTACTGCCCGTCCTCTATGACCTCAGGGGCGATATACCCCGGCGTCCCGGTGATACCGGTCAAGCGCTGCTCTTTGGAAAGCCCGCGCGTGAGGCCAAAGTCGACCAGTACCGCGCCCCGATCGGTGACGATGATGTTCGACGGCTTCACGTCTCGGTGGACGATCGGGACACCACCGGTCGCCCGACCCGAGTGCATCAGATCCAGGGCCGCGCCCACTGGGACCAGTACCTTCAGATCGTCCAACGGGTCGCGGCTCGGGTGATGACGGACCCATTCGTCGATCGGCTCCCCCTCCACCCAGTTCATCACCAAGTACAGGGTGCGTCCCTCACCCGGCTGGCCGCGTCCATGGGGAAGAGGCCCGATGAAGCCGTCGCGGACGGGGACGACTCCGGGCACCTGGAGCGAGCGGAGCAGCTCGACCTGCTCGGCCCACCGCTCGTGCCATTGATCGATCTGGTCAAGGAACCTGGGTTGGAGCATCTTTATGGCGACGTCGAGCTCGACCCCCGTGCCAGTGGTGATGGACCCCCGATAGAGGATTCCTTCGGCCCCACTTCCCACCGCCGTGCCGAGGACGTAGCGGTCTGGATCCCACTCTGGGCCAACCCGGAAGGCGGACGGGTCCGTCGTTCCGCTGATCATGTCGACCTGACAAGACGGTTGCGATCAGCAGGTAGCAGACATGAGTTGACCACCAGGTGCTCGGCCAGGTCGTAGTTCGCCTGGGACCCTACGAAGTCCGGGCCTGCACAGGCCGCCCGTTGCCGCAACTTGGCGAGTCGCTTGCGAATGGATGTCTTTGTCCAAGGTGGCCCGAGCAGCTCGGCAGCCTCGCGGTACGTACGAGGCACGGGGGGTCGGCTCGGAAAGGCGTCGAGGTAGTCAGCGAGGAGGGCCACCAGCACATCTTTGTCGCGCTCGTCGAGCCGGAGCCGGTGGGCTCCCTCTGGGACCGACGGTAGGAGCTGGCCGAAACCGCCCAGCTCAGTCATGGGCACGGCGATCTCCACGGTGTGGGTGTGGATGGCTCCGGGAACGAGCACAGTGAGATGACGGTCACCGATCACCACTCGCCGACCGCACTCCAGTCCCCAAGGGGCTCCACCTGACCCGTCCCCGAAGAGGAGTCGCCGCTTCCTGTTGTGGTTCTCGAGCCACCAGACACCCCACTGCTGCTGCACAGATCCCGCCACCGTGGAGATCCCCATGTCGTTCGGGTCCAGACCGACGACGCCGTCGCGGTCTGTGCGACCGAACCTCAGAGGGTGGTCCGCACCCACGACGAACTCCCGCTGCCCGATCAGCACGCACGCCTCGGTCTCCATGACTTCCCTTCTCGACGGGCAGTCAGCCCGCCGGTGGGAGGCTTGTCCGCCCCAGCTGGCTACGCACCGCAGTTGATTCCTTCTGTCTCTTGCTGCTGGACGGTCAGGCTCGAGGCTTGGGATCCGCACAGGGCGAGCTGACTCGAGGCACTGCGCACAGTCAGGACGTCCTCTGGGGTTACCGTCAGAGCGACGGCACCGTCAGGCAAGAATGCAGGATCGGTCGATCCCTCGACGCTCGCATCGGCTGTCGCACCCGACACCCCGGCGAGACGGATCTGGGCGCGCCCGCCGTCGACGATCTGCTCACCCCGGCCCACTGGAACGAGGCGGTCACAGGCCGTGGAGGTCTCGCGCACTCCGGCATCGCACCAGTTGTGCGTCGGCCACTGCGCGGTCCCTGTCCCGTCGGAGCGGATGTCCAGCAAGACGGTGTGGACATGCCAGGACCCGACGAACGGCCCTGCATCGATCAGACCAGATCCCTCCCAGGCAGCGGCGGGTCGAGATGACGTCGAGGTTCGAGTGGCTGTCGCCTTTGATGGACTGCCTTCCCGCTGCCTGGCGACCGACGAGTGGTTGAGTCCGGCTGCGCCGAGCCCGAGGGTGAGAACTGCCGCGGTTCCGGCCGCAGCGAGTGTGGCGACGCGAAGGCTTCTTCCCCAACCGGATGACGGAAGTCGTATGAGTGTTGGATGTCGCATGGTCCACCTCCTCGGCCGCCCGCAGTGCGGGTACAAGACGAGGATGCGCCGCCGGACACCCCTGCGCCAGGGGGAGACCTCCCCCCTCCGTCTCCGAATACTCGGCCCACGGACAAGCGTCGGGACTCCTGACCGTGGCGGGACGTACTGACTCCAGGTGCGGTGGACGGCCAATCGACGCGGGCTTAGCCTGTGCCGACAAGGACCGGGGAGGATCGGTGGCCTTCACGGAAAACGTCACGTTCCTCTTCACGGATCTCGAGGGCTCGACGTCGGTCGCGACCGCGCTCTCGCCTGAGGCGGCCGACGAACTCCGCCGTGCCCATTTCTCCGCCCTCCGCAAGGCAGTCTCCTCCTCCGGCGGAGCCGAGGTGAAGAATCTCGGCGATGGCTTGATGGTGGTGTTCACCACTGCCTCCGCCGCGCTGTCGTGCGCAGTATCGATGCAGCAACTCGTCGCTCTGGCCAACAGTCGGGGAGAGCCTCGCCTCGGTCTGCGAGTGGGGCTGAGTGGAGGGGAGGTCTCCCGCGAGGGAGACGACTACTTCGGCGATCCGGTTGTCGAGGCGGCGCGCCTCTGCGCCCGAGCGGAGGCTGGCCAGATCCTCGCCGCCGATCTCCTCCGGGGAATGGCCGGCCGCCGGAACCTGCACCGGCTGCGATCCGTGGGTCCGCTGCAGCTGAAGGGGCTCCCCGGACCAACCGCTGCCGTCGAGGTGATGTGGGAGCCACTCCCGGAGAACCAGACAGTGTGGTCGGCGTCGGTCGAGATCGACGGCGAGGAATTCCCAGTCACCCCCGCCCGAGGTCTGGTCTTCGGCCGAGCCGATGCCCCAGGCGTCCTGGGTCTGGACGGGGCCGACATGGGCATCTCTGCCATCGCGGGATCGGTCGAATGGCAGTGGGGGGTCTGGTGGGTCGTCAACCACAGCCGCAAGCGCCCGCTGCTGCTCGATGCAGGCAACGGAGGCGCCTCCCACCGCCTCGACTGCGGTCAGCGCTTCGCCATCACTACGCCGCGGCTGACCATCCTGGTGGCGGGTGCGGTGTTCACCCACCGCCTCGACGTCGCGGTCCCTGAGGCCGATCTCGCTCGCGTGGAACAGGCGCCTCCCAGTTCGGGGACCCTCCCAGTCGATGATCTCCGGTTGACGGAGCGGGACAAGATCGTCCTGACCGCGCTGTTTTCCGGCTACCTCGCCAAGTTCCCGCGGCGTTCGGGCCGGCCACTCAGCTACCGAGAGGCGGCCGAGTTGTTGGGGCCACCCTGGTCACCTGTGACCGTGCGCAAGCAGGTCGAACGCGTCAAGGAGCGAGCACGGCGGGGTGGGCTTTATTTCGAGGGCATCCATGCCAATCAAGACCTCGCCGATCATCTGGTGACCAACTCCCTGCTTGTGCCAAGCGATCTCGAGCGACTGCCCGGCAGCCCGACCACCGCATCGGCCGAGTGAGTCAGTTAGGTGCCGAGAAACTCATCCGTCGACCCATGGGTCCATCATAGAAAGTTGCGCCACCACGATGCGGAAGATCGCGGTGGTTTGCGTGGAAACGGGATTGGCACGGTGCGCCCTCACCCCAGTTGGAAGCGGCTTGTCGGTACCCCACTTCTACTTCTCTCACCACCCACCGACCGACCGGGTCCACGCACACGTGCGAGGAGGTGTCGGGATGGCTTTGCATCGTAGATCAACATGGGGAACGCCTCATCGCGGCTGTGATCGACGCGATCACCGTTCCGACGGTTCGGGTCAGCGCGATCGGGTCAGCCATCGGAACACTCGCGACCCCTGCGGTCGCTCTTTCGCCGCCTTGGGCCATCCGCCACGGGTCGCGGCTGCCTCGAGGGCCGGCCCCGATGTTCGCCTGCGCAGCAACGGCGGAGGCTCACTTGTCGAACACCAGATTGTCACCATTCTCTTCACCGACATGGTGGGTTCGACCGAGCTGTCCTCAGGACTCGACCCCGACGCTGCCGACGACCTCGGTCAGAACCACTTTTCACTGCTCCGCCAGGCGCTGCCCCCGTTCACGTTCTTTGGCCGGCGCTTCTCCATCTGACCACGTCACCGGCGGCACTCACCTCACCTTCTACGCCAATCCGCCCACTCCCATTCCGATCAGGTCCGCCGCGATCAGAGCGCTCACAACAATCGTCACCACAGTCGCCTTCCTGTCGATCCACTGCTGCATGCTCGCCAGTGTCGACGGTGCCTTTTCGCCCATGGCGAAGTACACCGCCACCGGAACCGCCACGCCGACGGTGGCGACCCCGGCGAAGACGGCGTACGCGATGCTCTGCTTCTGCGGAGAGAGTCCAGCCTGAGCGATCGCGGCCGCGCCCACGATGATCAAGAGGAGGTCCTTCGGCCTGGCACCTGCCAACACGGTTCCGATTCCCAGTGCGGCCGGCGGTCTGACCGACTCGAGCTTTTCAACCCAACGCCCACTCGTCAGCGACCGTCGGGGGATCGATCGGTGCTGTAGCTCGTAGAGGGCGATGCCGAGGAACAACAAGCCGATGACGACTTTCAACCAGTTGACCCAGCCGGCTGTTGCCCCGGATCGATTTGCGTGTTCAGGGCCGAGGACCAGGAGTGCGAGAGCACCCACGACTCCGAGCCCGATGAGCCAGCCCAGCACGAACGCAGGCCCGTTGATTCGCGCGTGCGACGTCGTGAGCAACAGCACCGCCGCCGAAATGGCCAGCGGAGTGATCGCGATGCCAATCGCCATCACCAACGATCCACCGATGGCCGATCCCACCCTCGCCTCCTTTCTTACGCAGTTCGCTGGGCTCGTGGCCGTCTAGCTCAACCGATCAGAGTCGCAACCATCTTCTCCCAAGCGATCTCCACTGAGGAGTCGTTCAGTTCGGTCTCCTTGCAGCGGCGATCTGTCGCTGAGACCCGAGACACACCCAAAGCCAGAGTCCCGCCCGCTACGAGGACTCTTTACGGTCTTGTTGAGCGGCCGACAATATGGATGCTGCTACCCCTCTTGAACGGGGCCCGTCACCGGCCTCGGCGATGCCGAGTGCGGACATCAGCCTTCCGAGCAATGCGACCTGACCCTCGACCAACTTGGTTCGGGCGGTCGTCACGGAGACCCATTCGGCTCGGTCGACCTCCGGAAACTTCTGCATCTTCGACGATCGAGGTGGCCACTCGAGTTCGAACTGATTGCTCTCGACCGTGGTCACCACGAAGCCGGGTGCTTCGATCGCCCAGACCCGGATGCGTTTCCCACTTGCTT
This sequence comes from uncultured Acidimicrobiaceae bacterium, assembly GCA_963784155.1. Taxonomy (GTDB): domain Bacteria; phylum Actinomycetota; class Acidimicrobiia; order Acidimicrobiales; family RAAP-2; genus Bog-756. Next base: position 342,308 of record CAWAQF010000005.1, on the reverse strand, counting down.
GTTTCACTTCTCCGAGATCGAACGTCCTGCCCGAGGGAGCCTCGACTCCGATCTCCTCGACGAACTCGCGGTGCGCCACTGCACGCGGATCCTCCCCTGGCTCGTATTCTCCCTTTGCGACGGACCATGCTCGGTCGTCTTTGTTGACCCAGAATGGTCCACCAGGGTGCACGATGAATACCTCGGCGTCGCCGGTCGGGAGGAGCCTGAACGGCAGCAATCCGGCACTTCGTTTCGGCATGGGTGCGTTCACCAACCTCTTGTGCGACGAGCGAGGATCCAGTGCTGGTTCTCTTGACGAACCACAATGGCAGAGACAAAGCCGCGGCTCTGGACCACGCTATGAGGCTTCTCGGTTCGGTCACCTGGGCACGTCCGTCGCAAAATGGGCCAGGGGCGGGCGGGAAGCCTTGAATCAGTGCAGCGATGACCACCGACAGCACCGAGGACGGCCTCGATCGGCACGTCCGTTCGCTGGTCGACCGACCCCTCGGGTCGCCTTCCGGGTCGACCCTCACGGGAACGGCAACGATCTCATTTCCGACGACATGAGCCGATTTCGGCTCTCAGGCCGATGTCGCTTCTGACTCGACCGAGATCTCCGGGCTGCCTGCCAGGGTTTGCAGTACGACGCAATAACGCTCGGTCGTGGCGATGAGCTCGGTGATCTCCTCTGCAGAGGCCGAGGTCGTGAGGTCGAATTGCAGGCGAATCGCGTTGAAGCCGACCGGAGCGGCCGGGTCCACACCAAGGGTGCCCCGGAAATCGAGATCACCGTCGGCCCGGATCTCGCCCTCTACCTCCAGGCCGCGATTGACGGCCACCGATCGCAAGGTGACTCCGGCACAAGCAACGAGCGCCTGGAGCAGCATGTCCCCCGAACAGGCGAGTCCGCCGTCACCGCCGGTCGCAGGATGGAGCCCGGCCTCGACCATCGCTCGACCGGTCTCCACCGAACACGAGATCTCCTCGTCCCCAAGTCGTCCTCGTGCGTGCAAAGTGACGAGAGCGCTTTCTGGGCTCGCGCGGTACTGAGCCTTGAGCGGTGACTGAGTTGCCTTGAGCTGTTGGCGATCCACTGCTCGTATCTCTTCGATTGCTGGGTCGGTGAACTCTGCGTGCGGGATCGAGGGTAGTCGTCGTCGGCTTCGATGTGAATCGCGTGCTCAGCCGGTGGGCACGGCGCCGACGACGTCGTGAACGTTTACCCCGACGCCCGGAAGCGACCCCAGATCGGGAGCGTCCCCGAACGCGAAGATCCCTCCGTCCGCGCCGACCAGCCAGTAGCCCCCACCGTCGGGCGTGGGGACGATGCTCACGATGTCGGAGACCGAGACGCCCGATCCGGGCAGGGATCCATAGGGACGGGCGTCCCCGAACGAATACACGGCTCCGTCCGATCCGACCACGTAGTAGCCCTGGCCGTCGGGGGTGGAGGAGATGCCCGCGATGTCGCTGACACGGACACCGAGCCCGGGTAACGAGCCCAGGAATGGTGCGTTCCCGAAGGTGAAGACGCCGCCGTCCCGCCCGACCAGGAAGTAGCCGCCGCCTCCGGGACTTGCGACGATGCCCACGATGTCGTGGACGTCGACCCCGAGGCCCGGAAGGGAGCCGTAGAAGCCCGAGGACTGTCCGGTCGGGAAGACGAACACCCCGCCGTCCGATCCCACCAAGTCGTACCCGGTGAAGTTGTCGGTGGGCACGATGCCGACGACGTCGTGGACGTCGACCCCGAGGCCCGGAAGGGAGCCGTAGAAGCCCGAGGACTTTCCGGTCGGGAAGACGAACACCCCGCCGTCCGATCCCACCAAGTCGTACCCGGTGAAGTTGTCGGTGGGCACGATGCCGACGACGTCGTGGACGTCGACCCCGAGGCCCGGAAGGGAGCCGTAGAAGCCCGAGGACTGTCCGGTCGGGAAGACGAACACCCCGCCGTCCGATCCGGCGAGGTCGTAGCCCTGCGATGCGACGGATTGGGGATTGTGGCAGCTCGCGTTGTAACCACTGGTCCCAGGCTGCAGTGCTTGCCCCGAGTTCGGATTCACCTCGAGACACGACTCGTCGACGGCCTGGAAGGCGGTCGCTGGTATCTGCTTCAACTGATCGACGTCGTTGTACGTCCACCGTGTGTCGGCGACGCCTTGGAAGAACCAGTTGCTGCCATTGTCGGCGAGGATCAGCCCGTAGTTCTTCATCGTGGTCAAAACCTTCTGGCACATGGCGTCGCAATTCGAGGCCGGAAGGGTGAAGCTCGGGTCGAGGCGGAAGCGCGTCCCCATCGGCGGACAGTTCGCGTTCGCCTTTCCCGCCTCATGGCGCGCGGGCCAGAGGTAGGACCGTTGCGTGCATTGCGCGGTGAAACGGATGGCGTGGTCCATCGCCCCCGAACTGGCTTCGTCGTAGTTGACCAGACCGGGCAGGATGGGCAGACCGGCCGCATCGGCCGAGGTCCATCCCGCGGGACGCAATGCGTTGGAATCGAGGTTCCAGATGGCTCCGGAACCCGCCGTCGAGCTCGAAGGGCTGTAGTGCGCGTCGTAGAGCTCGTACAGGGTGCACGTGGTCGGATTCACCATGATCGCGTGGCGGTCGCCGGTCGACCCCGAGCCCCCTTCGATCGGCGTGCTCGCACTGAACGGGTACGGGCCCGGGTCGCTCTCGGCTCCGTATTGGAAGGAGATGCCGACCAATGGCTGGGTCGGGGACACGACCTGGTAGGGAATGCCGTAGGGCGTCGACGGGTCACCCGATGGACCGAAGTCCGGATGCAGAAATGTGCTCGAGCTGTCCATGCTCGCAAGCCACGTCGCACTGTTCGGGTCGACGGGCAGTCCCGAGATGTTCGTGTTCCACGCGTTGTCGGACGGGAACATCGGACAGTCCGTACCCGGGAGCGTGGTGTCCCTCGGGGATGAGGCTGCCGGGGACAACGGCGAGCGGTTCTCGTGGGTGGACCCGTCCGCACCAGCCGGCACGACGAAGAGACCGACCAGAGCCAGAACGGCGGTGGCGGTGCCGACGATTGGCACAAGCGGTCGCTTCACGGCCGGCCTCTCTCGTCACGCCGTGGGTCGAGAAGCCGCCGATCCCTCCTCACGCGATGCTCACCTTGCAGATGGTGGGTCCTCTCCGCCCAGGGGCAGGGAGCACGTCTAGACGCTCGGATTCCCGGGTGAGTCGGCGATTCCCAACGTCGCTGCGAATATCTCGGGCTCGGACGCACCGAGGACGAGCATGGCCTCGGTCAGGATTTCGCGGTCCTCGTCGTCTCGTGCGGCGTCGATGATCGACTTGATCGCCAAGAGACGCGCCGCCTCCCGATCACCCCTGCGTCGATGGTGAACTCTTCGTTCTGGGTGTGCTCTCACGTCTGCCCCCCCGTTGGAACTCGGCCGTTCCATATCGGCAACACTCCCGTACAACTTGAGTCGTCGGGATCGGTCGCGTCGGAGGCACCGCGGAGGGCGCTCAGTCCAGATCCGGGTCGTCGTCGCCAAGGCTGCGGCGCAGCCGGACGACCGAGCGGCGCAGCACCGACACCTCGTCCCCCAGCTCGGTCAACCGGGCCGCGAACAACTCGACCTTCTGCTCGAGATCGGTCCGGCTTTCGGCCTCGTCCAGGCGTCCACTGATCGAGCCGTGCTCCTCGAGGTTCCGGACGAACGAAGCATGTGTCGCCGTCTCGGGCTCGCCGACGATCCGCGAGTCGGTCTCAGCTGAGCGATCCGGTGCGCCGGCTTCGGCAGCGAGGAGCTGCTGCCAGCGGTCCTCCTTCTGCCCGGGGCGACGCGGCAGCAGCTGCACCAGAGGCTCGGGCTGATCTGCAAGTGCCGTGAGCTCGTGGTGGACCGCGTCGACCGAGTCGAACTCCGCCATCCGCTCCGTGCGCGCCCGAAGCTCACCCACAGTCTGGGGCCCGCGCAGCAAGAGCACCGCGAGCAGCGCGACCCGAAGGACGTCCAAGCCGTAGGTCTCGTCGAACACGTGCCGGTAGCGAGTCACCGATCTTCCGTGCGACGGCAGCACGAAACGCACGAGGCCCAGGGCCTTCAGCTCGTCCAGCGCCCGCTCGACTGCCAAATCCTCGAGAACCATCACGGGGTGGCGGTTCGTGGACTGGTTGCAAGCCGATGACAGCGCGTTGAGAGTGAGCGGGTACTGCTGAGGCGTCGTCAACTGCTTCTCCACCAGGCACCCGAGCACCCGTCCGCCTTCGGCCGAGATGGTCATGCGCCGACACTAACGGGCGGTCTGCTGACCGACTCCGACAGGAAGACGGGTAGCCTTCTCGTCTCGTGCCTCTGCAGACCCGCGGCGACATCCGTAACGTGGCCATCGTCGCCCACGTCGACCACGGCAAGACGACCCTGGTCGACGCCATGCTCTGGTACTCGGGCGCCTTTCGGGCCAACGAGGCCGTCGACGAGCGGGTACTCGACTCGGGAGACCTCGAGCGCGAGAAGGGCATCACCATCCTCGCCAAGAACACCACCGTCCGACACGCGGGGATCACCTTCAACATCGTCGACACCCCGGGCCACGTCGACTTCGGCGGCGAGGTCGAGCGAGGACTCACCATGGCCGACGGGGTCCTCCTCCTGGTCGACGCCTCCGAAGGACCCCTTCCCCAGACCCGGTTCGTCCTCCGCAAGGCGCTCGAGTCCGACCTGCCGGTGGTGCTGGTCGTCAACAAGGTCGACCGTGCGGACGCACGCATCGACGAGGTGGTGCACGAGGTCGAGGAACTCTTCCTCGACCTCGACGCGAACGAAGATCAGATCGCTTTCCCGATCCTCTATGCCAACGCCAGGGCAGGTTGGGCATCGACCGATCGGCACCGGGAGGGCATCGACCTCGAGCCGCTCTTCGGGTCCATTGTCGAACACGTCCCACCACCGCGGTTCGACCCGGAGTTGCCTCTCCAGGCTCTCGTCGCCAACCTCGACGCGTCGCCCTACGTCGGACGCCTGGCGATTTGCCGGATCCACAACGGAACGCTCCGGAAAGGTGCGACCGTCGGGTGGTGCCGGCTCGACGGCACCGTCGAGCGAGCGAAGATCACCGAGCTCTACCTCACCGACGCGCTCGACCGGGTTGAGGCCGACGAGGCCGGACCCGGCGAGATCGCGGCGGTCGCCGGGATCGCGGAGGTGACCATCGGGGAGACGCTCACCGACCTGGAGGACCCGAGACCGCTCCCGGCCATCGTCGTCGACGAACCCAGCCTTGCGATGACGATCGGGGTGAACACCTCCCCGCTCTCAGGTGCCGAAGGGAACAAGCTGACCGCTCGCCAGATTCTCGGCCGACTCGAGTCCGAGCTGGTCGGCAACGTGTCCGTCCGAGTGCTCGCGACGGAGCGGCCCGATACCTGGGAGGTGCAGGGTCGGGGGGAACTTCAGCTCGCCGTGCTGGTCGAGACCATGCGCCGCGAGGGCTTCGAGATGACCGTCGGTAAGCCTCAGGTGGTGATCCGCGAGATCGACGGGGTGGTGCACGAACCCATGGAACGAGTGGCGATCGACTCGCCCGAGGACTATCTCGGTGTGGTCACTCAGCTGATGGCGTTGCGCAAGGGCGCCCTGCTCGAGATGGTCAACCACGGAACCGGATGGATCCGGATGGATTACCGGGTACCCGCCCGGGGACTTGTCGGCTTCCGCTCCGAGTTCCTGACCGAGACCCGCGGGACCGGGGTCCTCCATCACGTGTTCGACGGCTGGGAGCCCTGGCACGGCGAGATCCGGACGAGGCGCAACGGGTCGATCGTCGCCGACCGCCGAGGCCTCACGACCGGCTATTCGCTGATGAGTCTCCAGGAACGCGGCATGTTGCTGGTGGGGCCTGGGAGCGAGGTCTACGAGGGGATGATCATCGGCGAGAACGCCCGTGACGAGGAAATGGACGTCAACCCGACCCGGGAGAAGAAGCAGACGAACATCCGGGCGGCGCGGGCCGACGAGGCGGTGCGGCTCACACCGCCCGTCCAGCTCTCGTTGGAGCAGGCGCTCGAGTTCATCGCCGAGGACGAGTGCGTCGAGGTCACTCCCGGCGGCTTCAGGCTGAGGAAGTCGGTGCTCGACCGGGCGACGAGGGCACGCCAGCGCGGTCAAAGTCGCAAGTCCGGGGGGTGACCCGCAGTGGCCCCGACCATTCCACCCGCCGCCATGATCGAGCACCGGAGGGCGGTCGAAGCGGGCGAAGCCTTCTATGTCGACCCGGAAACGGGATACCTCGTCCTCACGGCAACAGCGCTGAGGGAGCGGGGCGAGTGCTGCGGGAGCGGATGTCGGCACTGCCCCTACCCTGTCGAGGAGCAACGGCGAGCGGGACACCCCCGCTCCTGACGCGAGGGGATCGCCAGCGGTGCGCTCTAGCCGGGCACACCCACTTGGTGGAGCTCGACGACGTTACCCGCGGGATCGGCGACGAAGGTCTGACGGTTCTGACCGATCGTGAGGGGATCCCCGACCGTGAGACCCTTCGAACGCAGCTCCTCCACCACTCGATCGAGATCGGCGACCTGCACTGCGAAGTGCTGGCCGACATTCGACGGAGCGGTCGCTTCGACCAGATGGACCTGTTGGGTGCCGACGTCGATCCATGCCCCTGCAATACCGAAGTCCGGCCGGTCGCGCCGGAGGGTTCCCCCCAGCACGCCGGTGTAGAAGTCGACGGCCTGGTCGACGTCAGGGACGTTGAGAGCGACGTGGTGGATGCCCAGTGGGTCCATCGGGACAAGTCTTCCCGATCGAACCGGCAGCTGCACGGAGCGGATCACGCTGTGTAGGTCGTGACCGAAGCGACGTCGACCGGAGCACCGACGCGGTCCGATTCGAGGCCGGCGACGAGAGCCCTCAGAACCTGGTGCGCGGTAATCCCGTCCATGAGTGGGGCGTCTTCCTCGCCGGCGTCGAGGACGTCGATGACCACCTCGGCGTGGAGAGGGGTGGGCACGAGCACGTCGACCACGTCGGGCTGTTGAGCCAGTGCTACTTCGAGGTCGGTCGAGCGGACGGCGGTGCGGAACGCCTCGGCCCAGCGGACCGGACGCTCGGGATTGAGGTCGGAGAGCGCGACCACGTCCACGTCCTCGTTGGCCGCGTATGCAGGCAACATCAGCTCGGAGATCTGCCCGACTCCGACGACTGCCAGTCGGATCGGCAGCGATATGCGGAGAGCACGGGGCATCGGTCGAGTATGACAGTCGACTATGCGGTCGCGATGAGTCCGAGACCGGCGAGTGCCAGCACCACGCCGATCAACTGGACCCGGGAGATCCGTTCGTGGAGGTACCACCACGCGTGCAGGGTGGTGAACCCCGGCGCGAGCGACGCCACCGGGGCCACGAGGGCGGTGAGGTTTCCCCTCAGCGCCAGCAACAACACCGAGGTCGCCCCGACGTCGAGGAGTCCGGCCGAGGCCGCCTGCACCTTCGGCACCTCGGCGAGTGAACCGAAGCTCCCTCCCAACGCGAGGGCCGACCAGACGGCGACGAGCGCCGCGCTTCGCGCACTCAGTACGGGCCAGAGGCCGCCGTGATGGCTGGCCGCGGCGAAGAGAACGAGTGAGACACCGAATCCGATCCCCGCTGCGGCGGCAAGGACGAGCGCCCGGCCGAACAGGGGCCCGCGGCGCTCCTCGCGCTCGGCGGAGAGCAGGGCCGCGGCGATCACGGCCAACCCGACACCGATCAACGCAGGAACTCCGGGACGTTCACCGCGGAGCAGACCGTAGAGGACAGGCAACACCGCGCCGATCACCGCCGCGACGGGTGCCACTTGTCCCATCTGCCCGATGGCGAGGCCCCGATAGAGGCAACCGATGGCGGCCACGTTGAGGACGCCCGCGACGGCGCCGAACGCCAGATCGGTGCCGTGGGGATGACCGCCGGCGACAAGGGCGACCGCGATGGCTCCGAGAAAGGCGGCGACCTGGGAGGTGGCGAGCACGGCCAGTGTCGCGGCACGGCGCGACGCAACGCCGCCCAAGAAGTCGGCGCTGCCGAAGCTGGCGGCGACGATCAGCCCGAGGACGACGGCCACGTGCTCAGTGCCTTCCTAGGCACATGTGACACGGCGAAAGACGGTCCTCGGGATGGCGGCGACGAGCGCCCACGCTGCGCTCTGCCCCGGCAAGTTCCTCCGTCTGTCCAGGTCGGGCACGGGCGGGATCGTACGACACGGACGAGTCGATCCCCGAAAGTGGACCCGCTCGACGCGGGCTCGCCGAGACGACTGCGCTACAGAAACCGTACTAGTCGAGCGGCCCCGACGACTTCAGACTGACCCCCACCACCACCGACAGGAGCCGTCATGACCAACGTCCAAACGAGCCGGAACCCGAACCGGGAACTGTGGGAGAAGGGTGACTTCACCCGGATCGCGCAGAGCATGCGCGACAGCGGTGAGCAGCTCGTGGCCTCACTGGACATCACCGCGGATCTCGAAGTACTCGACCTTGGCTGTGGGGACGGGACGACCGCCCTACCGGCGGCCTGGCTGGGCGCCAACGTGTTGGGAGTCGACATCGCCCGCAACCTGGTCGAGGCGGGGAACAAGCGTGCGCGTGACGAAGGGCTCGTCAACTGCCGGTTCGAAGAGGGCGACGCCTCCAATCTGGAGAAGTTGACAGACGATTCCTTCGACCTGGTCGTGAGCATCTTCGGCGCGATGTTCGCCCCGAAGCCCGAGAACGTGGCGAGAGAGATGGTCCGGGTGACCCGTCCGGGGGGCCGCGTGGTGATGGGGAACTGGATCCCCGACGACCCCACGTTGGTGGCCCAGATCCTGAGGATCAGCTCGGCCTATTCGTCCCCGCCTCCCGAGGGGTTCGTCAGCCCGATGACCTGGGGTGTGGAGGAGACCGTCACCGAGCGGTTCGCGGAGGCGGGTGTGGACGCCGAGAACATCTCGTTTCACCGCGACACCTACACGTTCAAGTTCCCGACTCCGCCCTCCGAACTTCTCGAGGAGTTTCGCAACTACTACGGGCCGACGATGAACGCGTTCGCCGCCGCGGCCGACAATGGTCTCGAGACGGAGCTCCAGTCCGAACTCGAGGCCCTGTTCATCGCCCACAACACGAGCACGCGGGCTGACGCCACCTCCATTTCGGCCGATTTCCTGAGGGTCCAGGCCATCGTCTGATCGCCGCGGACGGCCCCTACACGCTCTTACCGGGAATGATGTAGCCGCACACCGGAGCCGATCCATCGATGACGTGGAACGTCGAGCCGGAGAGTCGGGTCACCCAGTAGCACTGCTTCGACCCCATCGCTCGCTGACTCCAGTTCACCGACTGATGACCGCCCCACAGGCCTGAGGCCTGGTAGTCGGTGATGTGGGCGAGCGACGTGATCAGCGCGTGCTGAGTGGGATCCGCTCCCGCCCCCTGGAGGCCCTGGACGAGGCCGAGGACGGAAAGGTAGCCGAGGGTCTGTGCGAACGTCGGATCGACACGGATCCCCGCATACGTGGCGAGCGTGTTCTGCAGCTGCTCCGTCGCCGCGGTGTGCATCTCGACCGGCTCGAAGTTGGCGAAGAAGTAATCGCCCTGTGCCGCTTGGACCGCCCCCTGTCCCGAATCGAACAGATCTCCGCCGTAACCGGTGGGCAACAGCGCGGCCTTCAAATGGACGCCCTGCTGCTTCAGCGTGTTGATCAACGAGAACGCCGTCGTCGACAAGACACTCAGGTCGACCCCGTCCACTCCGGCGTTCTTCATGCCCAGCGCCACCGGAGCCACGTTCGTGCTTCCGAAGGGGAAGCTGTCGTTGAGGTACCCCGCCTTGATCCCCTGCTCCTCGGCCGAGGCCGCGGCAGCCCTTGCCGCCGATGCCGAACTCGGTGAGATCGAGTAGCCGAGACTCCCCAGGTTGGTGACGCCGACGCTCTTCAGGAAGAGGCCGGCGGTGGTGGTCACCTTTTTGAAATCGAGGTTCCCGATGACCGAGAACATGTTGTCGCTGCTCGGCGACAGCCACTCCGGTCCGTCGAACGCCGCTCCCACGACGGGGACCCCCTGCGAAGTGAGGTAGTCGGAAGCCCCAAAGGTCAGGGAAGAGAGCGCCAGTACCGCGAGGACGTGGTCCTGCGCAACGAGTTGTTGGGCCGCGGTGAGTGCCCCGGCCGGGCTCGAGCCGGTATCGGCGACGACGTATTTGATCTTGTAGCCCTCGGTGGAGGCGACCCCGATGCCGGCCTCGACCCCCGCGACCGAGGTGGCGGCTTCCTGTGCCGCCGGGCCGGTCAGGTCGGTGAGCAGTCCCACGGTGAAGGTCTTGGAAGCACTGCCTCCTCCACCGCTTCCACCGGATCCCGAGGTGGAACTCGACGTGGATCCCGACGACGCCGCGTTGCTGTTGCCGCACGCTGCGAAAACGAGCACGACGAGGCACGACAGCAGACCTACGAGCAACATCCTCTTCCGCAGCGAAAGCGTCCTTTCCTGAGCCGTCGACGAGAGTGGCCGGTTCAGCGTGAAGTCGGCGCCTCAGGGCCTCTTCGTGATCTCGACAGGAACGTATTCGGGATCTGATTCGTCACGCATGGACAGGCGCCAGCGGCAGCAGACGTGATCCTTGCTGGCCCGCGGTGGAATCGCCAGGATCTCGACCTTCATGTTCGGGTGGTACATCTTGGCAGTCTCGATGATCGAAGCGGGACAGGTGACATGAGAAGCCTTCTCCGCGATGTCGGGACGACCCATCGATTCCCACTGGTCGACGGAAATGCACTTGTTGAACGTCATGATCCCGACGTCCGGCTCCGGCATCTCGAACGTCAACTCGAAGGCCTTGCCGGGGAAGGAGGACGCATCGACCTGAATGTCCTTCATGAAGGCTTCGACCGTGCCGTCTCCGACCTTCATCCACCGCCCTTTGAGGTCGCGCACTGCGGGCAGCACGATTTCGCTCCACAGGTCCCACTGAATCGAGAACATCGCATCCAGCCCGTAGCGGATCACGATGTCCCCGGCCCAACCCTCGATCGCCGTGAGAAGGAATTCGTGGCTGCCCAGAGCCCACTTCACCAGCTTTTCCTTCGGGTTGTCGACTGAGACCGACCTGGCCCCGAACGGGTTGACGGTCACGACACCGCCGTTTGCCTGCTTTGCCGCGACGTGGTCGGCGACCTGGGCGACGAGCTCCTCGGCGCTCTCGGCCGGGATCTCCATCCACTCCTCGAGCATGTGAGCGAGCTGGGGCAGGACGATGGTCTGCCATGCTTCCGCCTGGATTTCTCGCATGAGGTCGTCTCCGTACCGATTTGCGACCTCACCGGCCCATGCTTCGACGCACACTCGGTAGTACTCGTCGCTCATGGCGATCATGTTGACGAGGGCCTGGTTCGAAAAGTCCGAGAACCTGAGGTCGGCCTTGAACGGCCCGCTGTAGTCGGGAAGCTCGGCGCTGGATTCGACTCTGATCTGCGCTCGCGTATCAGGGCCGCTCGGCTTGTGCACGCCTGGCGGATCTACCACCGGGAACTTCTCGAAGTTGTGGAGGTCGACGGGGATGTCCAGCGGCGCTGCCTCCTGGTGATCCTCATAGTCCGCACCGACCTTTCGGACGTCGATGACCTTCTGGAGGGCTTCGTCGGACTCGGTCATCGCAGACCTCCTTTGGGTCGCCTGGGCGGGTCGGTCCTCGGGCGCCGATCGGCGGCGACACCCTAGCCGTTCGGCTAGTTCCGGGACAAGCAACTTGTAGGCTCGGCGTCGTGAGCCGAGGCGCCGAAGAGGTCGCGATCGTCGATTCCGAGACGCCGCCGCTCAGTGCTGCTCAATCCCGCATCGTCGCCGCATCCCTCGAACTGTTCGCTCAGCGGGGAGTGGGCGGCACCTCTCTGCAGATGATCGCCGACGCGGTCGGAGTGACCAAGGCAGCCATCTACTTCCAGTTCAGGACAAAGGACGAGATCGTCCTGGCGGCCGCCGAGGACGAACTGGCCCGACTCGACGCCGTCGTCGCCGCCGCGGAGGCCGAATCCTCACCCGGGCGCCGACGAGACGTGCTTCTCACTCGCGTCGTCGATCTGTCGGTCGATCGGCGGCGGACGGTGAGCGTGATACTCAGCGACCCGGTCGTGCTGGGTTTCTTCACCAGCCATGCCCGCTATCGAGCAGTCGTCGATCGGCTCACGGACCTCCTCATCGGTCCGGGCACCGGGGCCGACGGACATCTGCAGACGGCCATGTTCATGGCTGCAATCAGTGGCGCGGTGATGCATCCGATGCTCAGCGAATTCGACGACGACACGCTCCGGACCCAATTGCTCCAGTTGGTACGGCGGTTCCGCTGACCCCCTGCGCGCATGTCGGTCGACTTCGCGGCAATCAGCCACTCAGGGACCTCTGGCCCTACTCGGAGTGCGACGCGTTCCGTAGCCTCGTCTGTGGCTGCGATGCCCAGCCAGGCATCGCAGAGAGGGGTCGCCGTCCCGGGGTCATCCCCCCCTGGACCTCCCCCGGGACGGCACTCGAATGGGGACCACAACTTGCTCCGGATGCGAATCGTGACGAGCCACGTGGGACTTTGGACTCTGTTACCAAAGGGGCTCGATGTCGCACGCTCAAAGCGGGCGGTTGAATTGCGAGGTGGTGCGACATGGCGCTTGTCAGAAGTGATCCGTTCCGAGACGTCGATCGATTGTTTCAGCAGTTGTGGGCCGGGCAGCAAAGAGGCCCGCGCTCCATGGCAGTGCCCATGGATGCCTACCGCAGGGAGGGTTCGTTCCTTCTTCATCTCGATCTGCCGGGCGTCGAGCCGGACACGGTGGAGTTGACGGTCGAAGACGACGTTCTCACCATCCGGGCAGAACGCCCGGCCCCACCGCAGAGCGAAGACATCGAGCCTGTGATCTCCGAACGACCCTCTGGGACCTTCGCTCGCCAAGTTCTCTTGGGAAGTGGCTTGGACACCGAGCACATCCACGCGGACTACGACAAGGGTGTACTGACCGTCGTTCTCCCGGTTGCAGAGCGGGCCAAGCCACGCCGTATCGAGGTCAAGACCCAAACGCCGGAGAAGCCGGACTTGGATCAGCCGAAGACTCCTGGACGACTTCATCGCCACAAGGGACACGAAACCGATCAGAACAAGGATTGACTCTCGGGTAGGAGTTCGCAATGGCCCCGTCGATCGGTGTCATAGGAGCCGGCTCGTGGGGCACGACCGTGGCAGCGATGCTGGCCAAGCACACCGATACGGTCATTTGGGCGCGGGAACCCGAGGTGGCCGAAAGCGTGAATCGTCACCATGTCAACGACCGGTTCCTTCCGGGCCTCGAACTTCCCGGTGAACTTCGGGCGAGCACCGACCTGAAGGAAGTACTGCACGGACGGACCCACATCTTCATGGCCGTTCCCGTCCAGTACCTGCGTTCCGTGACCGACCGCTGCCGATCGGTCGTGAAGTCGGGTGCCATCGTCGTGAATCTGGCCAAGGGCATCGAGCGCCACACGCTCTGTTCCCCGACGCGAATCATTGCAGAGACACTCGGTCTCCCGATTCAATCCGTCGGGGTGCTCTCGGGACCGAACCTTGCCCGAGAAGTGTTCGTCGGCCAGCCATCCGCTTCGGTGATCGCTTTCGCCATACCGGAGCCCGCACAAGAAGTCCAGACGCTTCTCTCTGCAGAGCACTTTCGCGTCTACACCAGTGCTGACGTGGTGGGATGTGAGGTCGGCGGCGCGGTGAAGAACGTGATCGCGATCGCCGTCGGCATCGCGGCCGGCCTCGGCTTCGGGTGGAACAGTCGTTCCGCACTGATCGCGCGCGGCTTGGCGGAGCTCACCCGCCTCGGTGTCGCCCTGGGCGGCGACCCCCTGACATTCCTCGGTTTGGCCGGGAACGGCGACCTCATCGCGACCTGCAGCTCGGAACACAGTCGGAACCGTCGTGTCGGAGTCGAGCTCGGAAAGGGGCGGCAACTTTCCGACATTCTCGCGGACACCGAAATGGTGGCCGAAGGTGTCGCCACAACGCCGGCCGTCGTCGAGCTGGCTCAGCGCCTCGATGTCGAGATGCCGGTCGCTCAGCAGATCGAACGGGTCCTCGAGGACGCCAGCTCCCCACAGGACGTGGTGCACACCCTGATGGCGCGGGCGCCGACTTCGGAGCTGCACGATCTCCCGCACGGGTGAGGGATGCACGGCCGCTCGGTGAGGCATCGACATGGAATCCGATTCTGAACGGCAAATGAGCATCGGCGCCCAGTGGGACGACCGCTATCGGGCCGAGCCCCACCTGTTCCGGCGAGAACCGGACGAGACGCTCGTCCACCTGGTCTCCCCCCTGGCGCCGGGGACGGCCGTCGACCTCGGCGCAGGGGAGGGCAGAAACAGCCTCTGGTTGGCTCGGAGATCGTGGAGCGTCTTCGCGGTCGACGCCTCGGCGGTCGCGCTCGAACGGCTGAAAGCGTCAGCGCTGGAAGACGGCCTCGGTGTCGAGACGGTGAACGACGAAGTCGTCGCCTACCTGGACGCGGCTGCAGCGGGTCATCGAAAGGGGTTCGACCTCGTCGTCCTCGCCTACCTCCACCCGACCAGCAGCGAGCGTGCCCACCTCATTCGGGCAGCCACTCGATGCGTCGAGCCCGGCGGACACCTCTTCGTCGTGGCCCACCACCGCGACTCCCTCGGGCGTGTCGGACCACCCGATCCGGATCGTCTCTACGTCGAAACCGATCTCGAATCGGTGGAATCCGAAGGTCTCGGGATCCTCCGCCTCGAACGACGATCGGGATCGAGCGACGTCACCGAGCCGGGCGTCGACGTCGTCCTCTGGGCGATCCGACCGGCATGATCGCCACAAGTCGGGACCATCGGCCCTTTCCGGTCCCGGCCTCGAGGCACAGGATGAGTTTCGGGAAGGAGCAGGAATGGACCGCATCGTCGTGTTGGGGGCGGGAACCGGCGGAACGCTGGCGGCCAACCGCCTGCGGCGCTCTTATTCCGAAGCTGGCGCCTCGATCACCGTGGTGGACCAGGACGATTGCCACGTCTACCAGCCCGGATTGCTCTTCGTCCCGTTCGGGATGGCCCACCGTGAGGACATCGTCCGTCCCCGCGGCCGCCAGCTACACCCTGGGATCGAGTACGTCGTGGACCCCATCGACCATGTCGACTTGGCCGAGTGCCGTGTCGACCTGGCCAGTGGCCGGCAGCTTCCTTACGACGTGCTCGTGATCGCCACGGGTGCGACCCTCGCGCCGGAGGAGACCGAGGGTTTGACCGGTGAAGGTTGGTTGGAGCGGGTCTTCACCTTCTACGAGCTGGAAGCAGCAGAGGCACTGGCCCGACAGCTCAGGTCGTTCGACAAGGGTCGGCTGGTGGTGAACGTGATCGAGATGCCGATCAAGTGCCCGGTCGCCCCACTGGAGTTCTGCTTTCTTGCCGACTGGTTCCTACGCGAGCGCGGGGTCCGCAACAGGGTCGAGCTCACCTTTGCAACCCCGCTCGACGGCGCCTTCACCAAGCCCGTGGCCAGCGTCCGGCTCGGCGGGATGCTGGCCGAGCGGGGAATCGAGCTCGTCACGGAGTTCAACACGGGTGAGATCGACGGAGCAGGCGGCCGGCTCGTCTCGTACGACGACCGCGAGATCCCCTTCGACCTCGCCGTCGTGGTGCCGGTCCACAACGGCGCCTCCTACGTAATCCGTTCGCCAGGACTCGGCGACCCGGTCGGGTTCGTCCTGGCCGACGAGCACACGCTGCAGTCGAAGGCATCCCCCAACGTCTTCGTGCTCGGCGACGCCGCCGCCATACCGACCTCCAAGGCGGGATCGGTCACCCATTTCGAGGGCGAGGTCCTCGTCGAGAACGTTCGGCGATTCCTGTTGGGGCTCACCCCTGATTCCTCCTACGACGGACACGCCAATTGTTTCATCGAGACAGGGTTCTCGAAGGCCATGTTGATCGACTTCAACTACGACACCGAACCGTTGCCGGGTCACTTCCCGTCCCCGGTCGGCCTGCCGTTGATGAAGGAGTCCCACCTCAACCATCTCGGGAAGCTGCTCTTCCAATGGTTCTACTGGCACACCCTGCTCCCGGGCCGTGACATCCCTGGCGTGCACAGCGCGATGCCGCTGGCCGGCAAGGACATGAGCGCCGTGGTGAAGGAGACGAGAGAGGAGGTATCGCAATGACCAGCGACACCATCGCCGGTACCGAGGTGGAGTTGAACGAGGAGGGATTCCTTCTCGACCCGTCCCAGTGGAACGAGGAGATGGCGGTGGCGTTGGCCCGGCGCGAGGGTATCGACCCCTTGACCGATCGTCATTGGCAGGTCATTCACTTCATGCGCGAGCAGTACGAGGCGACCGGATCCGGTCCGACGGTGCGGGTCCTCGGCAAGACCTCGGGTGTTCCCATCAAGGAGCTCTACCAGCTCTTCCCGAAGGGCCCGGCGAAGCTGGCGGCCAAGATCGCCGGGATCCCGAAACCCCGCGGCTGCATCTGAGATCGGACCGACGAAAGGGAGCACCCATGGGAGCGCAGATCGAAAAGGTCTCGATCATCATCTCGAAGGGCTCGCTCGAGGGCGTCTACCCCGGCCTCATCATGGCCAACGGCGCCCGAGCCGAAGGCCTCGAAGCGAACCTGTTCTTCACGTTCTTCGGCCTCGACGCCGTCAACCGGAAGCGGCTCGATCACATCAAGGTGGCCGCCGTCGGCAACCCGGGGATGCACATGGCCAGTCTGATCGGCGTCCTGCCCGGCATGTCCGCCATCGCCACCCACATGATGGAGAAGAAGATGGAGGAACACGACATTCCCGGACTCCCCGAGTTCATGGAGATGATCGGCGACACGGGTTGCGGAATGTTCGCCTGCAAGGCATCCGTCGACCTGTTCGGGTTCACCAAGGACGACTTCATCGACGAGGTGGAGGACATCATCACGGTCGGGGAGTTCTACGAGAAGGCGGCCGGTGGCGAGATCATCTTCACCTGAGTCGCGATCCGAAAGGCCGCACGACGATCGCGGACCGCGCCGGGTGGTCATCGTGGGCGGGGTGGCCGGCGGGATGTCGACCGCGACTCGGCTCCGCCGGCTCGACGAGGCGGCCTCGATCACCGTGCTCGAGCGCTCCGGCCACGTCTCCTACGCCAATTGCGGTCTGCCGTACTTCGTCGGTGGGGTGATCTCCGACGAGGAGGAGCTCCTCCTCCAGACGCCGGCCCGGCTCTTCGAGCGTTTCCGACTCGACGTCCGGGTGGACAACGAGGTGGTGGCGATCGACCGGGTGGCCCGCCGGGTGACGGCTCGCTCGACGCAGGACGGGCACCTCGAGCACTTCGACTACGACAAGCTCGTGCTCAGCCCCGGGGCGGTCCCGGTGCGGCTCCCGATACCCGGTTTCGAACGGGTCCGGGTCCTGCGGACGGTCGAGGACGCCGAACGGTTGGCCGGCGACGTGACAGCCCGGCCTTCTTCGGCAGTGGTCATCGGAGGCGGTTTCGTCGGGCTCGAGACGGCCGAGAACCTCGCCCGTCGCGGCATCCGGGTGACGGTGGTGGAGGCCCTCGACCAGATTCTCGCTCCGCTCGATCCCGAGCTCGCGATCCTGGTGACGGCGGAGCTGATGCGCAACGGTGTCGAAGTGGTGACGGGTGTCGGGGTCGCCGAGGTCACCGAGGACGGGGTGGTGCTGACCGACGACCGGCGGGTGGCTGGGCGGATGGTGGTGGCTTCGGTGGGCGTTCGGCCCGACGTGGCCCTGGCAGAGATGGCCGGGCTGCGGATCGGGGAGCACGGTGGAATCGCGGTCGACGACGAGAACCGCACGAGCGACGCCGACATCTACGCGGTCGGTGACGCGGTCGAAAAACCCGATCGGGTGGGCGGGCACCACTCGCTCATCGCGTTGGCCAACGTTGCCAACCGCCAGGGCAGGCGGGTGGCCGACCACATCTGCGGGCTCGACACACCGGCAAGCCCGTCGCTCGGGACAGCCATCGTCAAGGTGTTCGACCTCACTGCCGCCACCACCGGCTGGAACGAGAAGCGCCTCAGGGCCGCGGGTCGACGGCACCGGGCTGTGCACTCCCATCCTTTCCACCACGCTGCCTACTACCCGGGGGCCCGGCCCCTCGCCCTCAAACTCCTTTTCGACCCGGACGACGGAACGATCCTCGGTGCCCAGGCCGTCGGAGCCGAGGGGGTGGACAAGCGGATCGACGTGCTGGCCATCGCGATGACCGGAGGGTTGCGGGCCGAACAGTTGGCCGACCTCGAGCTCGCCTATGCACCTCCGTACTCGTCGGCCAAAGATCCCGTCAACATGCTCGGCTACATGGCCGAGAACGTGCGGAGCGGCGCGTGCGACACCGTCTCCCACGAGGAGCTGCCGAAGCTGCTCTCGGAGGGCTGGACTCTGCTCGACGTGCGCAGCTCTGCCGAGCACGCCCGCGGAGCCATCCCCGGCTCGGGCAACGTGCCGCTCGACCGGCTGCGTGAGGACCTCGACGGAGCCGACGGTCCCTTCGTCGTCTACTGCGAGGTCGGACAGAGAGGGCATACCGCCACCACCCTGCTCCACGAGCTCGGGCTCGAAGCCCGCAACCTCGACGGCGGCTACCGGACGTGGCTGGCCAGCGAGGCGGCGCTGGCCAGCCACGTCCGACTGACAGCCGGCTCACTTCGTGTCTGACCCGCTCTCGACAAGCGGAGGCTGCGTGGACAGGTTGATCGCGACGGCGTTGCGTCCACCCCGCTTCACCGAGTAAAGCGCGAGGTCCGCATCGTCGAAGAGTTGCTCGGAAGAGACGCCCAGCGCGCTGCTGGGCGCGCCGACCCCGATGCTCACGGTCATCGGTACCTCCGTTGCACGCGACAGCTCGATCCGGGTCCGCTCCGCGAGGTTGAGCGCCTCTGACGGATCGGTGTTCGGCAGGAGCAAGGCGAACTCGTCACCTCCGAGCCGACCGACCACGTCGCTCGAACGGACGGTCTGACGCAGGACCTCGCCGATGCGACCGAGAACGGAGTCACCGACCACGTGGCCGTACGTGTCGTTGATCGTCTTGAACCCGTCGACGTCGATCATCACGAGAGCGAGTGGGAGGCCGTACCGTTCGGCTCGTTCGATCTCCTCTTCGACCCGCTCGTGGAAGACGCGCCTCACGACGCAGCCCGTCAGTTCATCGAAGGTCGCGAGCTCGGTGATGATGGTCCGTAGGCGCCGCTCGTGGTGTTCCATGTTGGTCCGGTTGATCGAGGCGGCAACGGAGAGAACGGATCCACCCAATAGGACGGCGAAGAACACGATCGACCGGTCTCCGCCGGATCCTCCTGGGTGCCCCGCGACCATCACGAGCGTGTAGGAGATCAGCGTTCCCATTCCACAGGCCGCAGCGGCCAACGGAGTGAACATCAGGGCCGCATAGACCAGGGGGAGGAACAGCAGGAGGACGATCGGACTTCCCGGCCCACCATCGAGAATGGCGACGCAGGCGACGGCGAGCGAGGACGCGAGGGTCCAGCCGATCGAGTAGGCGGCGCGCCAGGACCTGCGGCAGACCAGCGGCGCGACGGCCAGGCCGACAAGACCGGAAAGGATCCACAGAAGGACGACCGCGAGAAGCAGATCCCGATGCTGACCAAGGGGCGTAAGGGCGAGATAGCCCATCACCGCCAGACTCTCGGCGAGGAACGTCGCGAAACCGATCCGCATGTGGGCGAGCCAGAACCGTCCCGCGGCGTCCGCGACGTCAGGTTCAGCCGCTGTCCTGCCCCTCAGCTGGCTTTCGTCCTTCGCCATTGCGCACGAACCTCGCCACTCCTTTCCTCGGTATCGGCACAACGGTCGCCTTGATTGAGCGCTGGACCTGGGAGAGACCGAAGTTGCTTGCGTCCGCAATGATGCGGGGACCGGCGGTGCCGTCGCGACGGGATCCGATCAGAGGCGCCCCTGTCCGAGCCGGCGCGTTCATCTCCCGCCCGAGTTCACCGAGTCAGGACGGGAAGCGCGTCCACCATGGCCTTCGCGTAGCGGTACGCGCCGGACGAATAGACGTCGCAGGCGCCCATCACCCCTTCTGCGTCGGCCACCTGCGACGGGCAGAAGTGGGTGCCGTCCGGTGACCGCACCACGTTCGAAGGAATCCCTCTCACGGAGGGCCCGACGCAGGGCTCCTCCACCAAGCAGGGAAGCGTCTTCGCATAGGTGTGGTCGGGTCCCTCGGCCGCAGCGCCTGCGTCCACATAGGTGACGCGACCGCGGTCGTCCGCCGCTATTTCGGCGTACTGCGCGTTGAGCACCTGCCAGCCGGGCACCGTCGCTTGCTGCTCTCTCGTGATCGGCGCCCCGACCAGGAACACGTGGGCCCCGCCGGGAACGAAGATGTCGATCGCGGCAAGGGTGTCCGACCGGTACTTCTGGTAGTAGGCCGGTGTGTACAGCTCGTAGCCGTGCATACAGGGCGTCAGATCGTTGCCACTGAACACCAACTCGACCAATTTGGGGTGATACTGCGCTTCGACCTCCTGCATCCTCGTCAACCAGTCACAGACCGCCGTCCCCCCGTACGAGTCGAAGATCAGTCCGGTTTCTCCCTCTGCGTGAGCGAGGAGATCGCTGTAGTAGGGCTGGGCCTCCGTCGCCAGTGAATCCCCGAAGAGCGCCACACGTGGCGTCGCGCTCCCGAAGGAGCACGAAGAGAGCGTGATCGCGACGGCAACCAGCGCGACGAGACCCATGACGTTCCCGGGGTTCTTCAGCGCTGGCCTCGCAGGGGTCGTGCGCCACCGGCGAGGGAAGAGCCGAGCCGGCCGAGCAGAGCGGGTCGCGCTCTTCCTTTCGTGACCAGGCGCTGTCACTGCGTGTCGGTTCAAGCCTGAGATCTCCCGATGCCGCCGGCTTGAACAACGTAATTGGCGAGCTCGGGGAATCCCGTGCATCCCGGCCTCGGCCGGGTGGAGAGAGATCCCCCCGCCCGGCCGAGGGGGGCGATGGGGGCGGTATCGTGAGACGGACCGCCACACCGCCCGCACGAAAGGAGACCCGTGTGACCGACAAGTCCGCGTTCAGCGAAGACGAATGGCACACGTTGACGGAAGCCCCCCTACTGATTGCCGAGGCAGTCTTCCTCGTCGGCGAGCACGGTCCGATCTCGATGATGAAAGAGGCAAGTGCGAGCGCGCGGGCCATCACGCGCCCCGGGTGAACACGAAACGGCAAACGCCCTGATCGGGGAGATCGTTGCCGAAGCGAACACGAAAGAGGCCCGAGCCGAGGCAAAGAAGCATCGCGGGCCGACCCCTCAAGCGGCTGTCGAAAGCATCCTCGAGGAAATTCGGCCTGCGTCCGGCGCGCTCAAGAAGCTCCCATCCGACGAAGGCGGGCGGGTGGCGTCCTGGTTCGTCTCGATCGCCGACACCATCGCCCGTTCGGCCAAGACCGTGAACCCCGACGAAGAGGCGACCATCGCGAAGATCGCGACGATGTTCGGTGTAGACCGGGGTTGATCTGGATCTCCTCGACCTCCGCGGGTGAAGAGTGGGCGAGGAGCACTTCTGTCGGTTGGTCGTAGCCGTGTCCTGGTGCAGGAATAGAGGCCACCGGACCAAGGTGAGATGAATCGAACCGCGGGTCAACTGAGGAAGGGGCAGCTCGGCACCGCAGACGTGACCGCTTCGACGGTCGCGAACATCGGGCCCGGTATCGATTTCTACTTCGCCTTCGGCGCGATCGCGGTGACCGCCGGCGTCGCTGCTCCGTTGACCATCGTCGGCGGTGGTGTCGCCGTCGTCTTCTTGGCCTTCACGGTCGCCGAGTTCACAAGGGTCGAGCCGTCGGCGGGGAGCTTCATCACCTATGTCGAGACCTCCCTCGGACCCGCCGGCGGAGTTGCCGTCGCCTGGCTCGTCGGCATCGGGTACAGCGTGGCGATGGCGGGCGTGTTCGCCATGTCGGGTGGCATGCTGACGATGACGCTCGCGCACTACACCTCTTGGAACCCGCCGTGGTTTCCGTGGACGCTCGTGCTGACGGTCGCCGCTGTCTTCCTCACGGCCCGGGGTATCAGACTGTCGACCGGAGCGGTCGCAATCGCAGTCGTCCTTCAGGTCGGCGTCATGCTCGCCGTCACCTGCACGGTGCTCGTCGACCAACGTGCCAGCCTGTCCCTCGCACCGTTCTCCTGGTCGCACCTGACGGGCGGCCTCGCCGGGCTCTCCGCCGGCTTCCCGCTTGCCCTCTACATGTTCATCGGCTGGGAGAACGGACCGGCGCTGGCAGAAGAGTGCCGGAACCCCCGGCGAACGGTCCCGAGGGCCCTCTTCATCTCGGTCGCCATCGCCGCCACCCTCTTCGTTCTGTTCGCGTACGCCACCATCACCGGCTTCCACTACGACGTGTCATCGATCGGACGCTCCTCGGTCCCCTTCCTGAGCGTGGCGGACAGCTATCTGGGCGGCGCGGCGGTGCTTGCCTGGCTTGCCGGGATCATCTCTGTGCTCGCCACTCTGATGTCGGGAGTCAATTCCCAGGCCCGGATGCTCTATGACGGAGGCCGCTCGAGACTCCTGCCCTCGTGGTTGGGGAATGTGCGCGCCCGGCTCGACACACCGGTGAATGCGTTGGTGACCATGTGCCTCATCGGGCTCGGAATCGTCACGATCTGGTGGGTCTCCCACCTCGTCGGTGGCACCTACGGATCGGCGAACCCGGTCGGCCTCTATGCCGAGGCCTCGACCATGGGCACCATCGTGATCCTCTTCGTCTACCTACTGACGACGCTCGCTCTTCCGGTCTTCATGTGGCGCCACCACCGGCCCGCGTTCTCCGGTCTGCGCCACCTGGCGTTGCCGATACTCGGCGCGGCGACTCTGGTCGTCCCGTTCCTCGAACTCTTCAAGCCGGGACAACCGGCTCCCTACAGTCTCTTTCCCTATGTCGCACTGGGTATCCTGGTCGCGGTTGGGCTCATCGCCTGGATCACGGTGCACCGCGACCCCACTGTCGGATCCGGTGAAGGCAGTCGAGAGGCCGAGGTCACGGGTCACCTTGTCCCTCCGGACACGCCACCCACTTCGCTGCGACAGGAAACCGGCAAAGGAGATGGGGTGTGACTCGCGACCGTTGCCGTCGTTCGATCGTCACCGCTGCCGCGGCTCTCACCGTGCTCCTGCTTGCCGGGTGTTCGCGATCTCCCACGGCGGCCTCGCCCGCAGCTGCGGCACCCGGCCCGAGTGTTGCGGGAACTCCTCGGATCATCATCGATACCGACCTGTCCTTGTGGTGGGACGACGCGACCGCTGTGGGGATGGCCAACGTCTTGCAGCAGCGTGGCGAGGTGGAGGCGGTCGAGGCAGTTCGCTGAGCGGCCGTTCGCTGGTGACCGAGAAGGTGAAGCGTCTGGTCATCGAGGACGGGCTCTCCCGAGGGTGCTCCGCCTCTGACCAACGAAGCGATCGACCCCGCCTCGACGCGTGCGATCGTCACCGGCGACAACTGGCCGACACCGATCGCCTGGGTCGACGGGTTCACCGGCCTCCGGACGCGGGTCGGGAGCGACCTTTGCACGACGGTGTCCCCACAAGACCCCATGCGCATCGTGTACGAGGCGAAGTTCGGGTGCGGACCACTGGGCGACGGCGACTGGGACGGCCCGACTCTCCTCTACGCGCTCGGTGGGACTCGGTCCCCCTTCGTCGAGCTCGGTCGCGGTGGCGCCGCCGTCGTCAACTCCTCCGGGGGCTTGTCGTGGGGCACAGACCCGCAAAGACCCGACGACGTCTACGTGCACGTCATCGATCAACAGGCTCTCGACCAGCGGATCGGCTCGCTACTCACTGCCCGCTGAGTGCTCGGGCCGCCAGCCCAGGAGGGACGGCCGTCACCTCCCGAAGGAGCGGAGCGAGCCGAGGCCGAGGCTGCCGTCGCCCGCGTCGCCGACGGAGGGCATCGACGACGCCGAAGCCAAGGGGTTCAGCTCGGGCGGGGCCACCCGCCTCAGGGTATTGCGGTCGATGTGGCTGAAGGGCTCGTCGCGGTCGGGGATCTCGAGGACGCCTTCTTCCTCATAGGACCAGGTCTCCTGGTCGTCGATGGTCACGTGGATCCGATAGGAGAGGGTGCGGAACGACTGATCCAAGAAGGGATTCGAAAGGATTCCGTACACCTCGGAGCCGACAGCGGCGGTGAGTTCGAATTCGGTGGCGTCCACAGCCGCCGGACCCGATGCCAACAGCACCTGGGCCCGGGGGATGCCGAGTGTCAGCGTGACCCGCTCGGCAGCCGGCTCCCAGAGCCAGTAACCGACCTGGTCGTGAAACGTCTCCGCTTCGCCGGGCTTGGTGATGTGGGTGTGGTACCGAAGGCCGTAGAAGAGCTGGGGGCCGTTGGTCTGCCGATCAATGGGCTGAAGGTCGTAGTGCTCGACGAATTCGTCGGACTCGGAACCATCGGCCACGGGATGGTGATCGAGGCCCTTCAGCCCCTCCCACGCACCGGCCATCGGAGCGAGTGGTCCGAGGTTCGCCAGCGTGTCGGGACTTCCAGCGGGCTCGGTGAAGATGTCCCGTCCGTAGCTGGTCACGTGCCGCTCTCTTCCTCGACGGTCAGTTCGGCCGCCGGGTTTGCCTCGAGCCGCTCGTCCGGAACCGGCCGTCCGCTTCTGACGGAGCTCCCGAAAGTGCCGGCGGCGAGCCGAGCCTCGGCCCGTTCGACGGCAGCCAGTTGGGCCCGGAGTCCCTCGGCGACGGCATCCTCGCCCTCCTGTGACGTGAAGGACTCGGCAGGATCTGCGATATCGCCGATCTCGGCTTCCGCACCGCGACTCTCTCGACCTGCACGGATGGTGTCGGAGAGGAGTAGTTCGAGTCGCTGCCGCTCGGCGTCGAGGAGGACCTTGGCACGGCCGTCATCCATCGTTTCCTCCGCGGTCCTCGCCGGCCAGTACAGCCCGGGCTCGGACGAGGTCGTCCGCCGACACGAAGACCGGAATGCCCTCGGCGAAGCTGATCGATTCGTAGACCGAATCGGCGCCCAGCGTCGCTTCGATCCCCGAGGCGCGCAGACGTGCGGCGATCACATCCGCCTCGAAGGGCTGCACCCGCGTCAATTCCACGAGGGAGCGCCGCCCAGCCTCTCGTGCGTCGTCGTCAGTCGGCATCGAACTCGATCACAGCACGACGACGCTGCGGAGTACTTCGCCCCGCTCCATCCGGTCGAAAGCTTCTTCGACGTCGTTCAGGCCGATGCGCTCCGAGACGAACCTGTCGAGCGGCAGTCTCCCCTGGAGAAAGAGGTCGATCAGAAGTGGAAAGTCGCGGCTCGGGAGGCAGTCGCCGTACCACGACGGTTTGAGCGCTCCGCCCCGGCCGAAGAACTCGATCATCGGAATGTCCGGAAATCGCATCTCCGGAGTGGGGACGCCGACCTGGACGACCGTGCCGGCCAGGTCGCGAGCGAAGAACGCCTGCTCGAGCACCTTGGGGTTCCCGACCGCTTCGATGCACACATCGGCCCCGAACCCGCCCGTGGCGGCTCGGACACCCTCGACAGGGTCCTCCCGACCCGCGTCCACCGTGTGGGTGGCTCCGAACTCGCAGGCCCATTCCAGCTTCCGCTCGTCCACGTCGACCGCGACGATGGTCGAGGCACCGGCCAACTTCGCTCCGGCAACGGCGGCGTCACCCACCCCACCGCAACCGAACACGGCGACCGAATTGCCGGGTTGCACGTTCCCCGTGAGCATCGCCGCCCCGATCCCGGCCATCACACCGCAGCCCAAGAGCCCGGCGACGGCGGGGTCGGCGTCCTCGGAGACCGGGGTGCACTGTCCCTCCGACACCAGCGTCTTCTCTGCGAAGGCACCGATGCCCAGGGCGGGTGTCAGGGTCGTGCCGTCGACCGAGGTCATCTTCTGCGTCGCGTTGTGCGTTGCGAAGCAGTACTGCGGCTTCCCCCTCCGACACGCCCGGCACTGGCCACAGACCGCGCGCCAGTTGAGGATCACGAAGTCCCCGGGCGCGACGCCGGTGACGCCCTCACCGACGGCCGCGACACGTCCAGCTGCCTCGTGGCCGAGCAGGAAAGGGAAATCGTCGTTGATCCCTCCTTCTCTGTAGTGCAGATCGGTGTGGCAGACACCACACGCCTCCACATCGACGAGGGCTTCGCCGGGCCCTGGGTCCGGGACGAGGATCGTTTCGATCGCGACCGGTCCGCCCTTGGACCTGGCGACTACACCCCGAGCCTCATGGGTCATCGCCGGTCAATCTAATGGCGCGAAGAGTCTGCCGCCCTTCGTCGAACCATTGACGCCGACCGATCGGCGAGGTAGGCAGTCACACGTGATGATCGGATCGTCCAAGGCGCATTCCGCGACAGCAGACCGGCTGGCGGTCGGCTTCGGGCAGGTTCTGTGGACGGTCTCGGTCTTCGCACTGATCGTGGGATTGACCACAGTGGCGGCCATCGATGCCGACGGTGATCCGGCCACGACCAACACCCCTCCGGTGGTTCTGGCGTCCGTCGTCGATTGCGCCGAGACGCGAGCGGCGACAGAGGAGCCGTCCACGGGTACCGGCAACCTGCCCCGCGACCTCGATCGACGCGAGGGCCGGACGAGTCGGGTCGTCCATGCGCTTCTCCAGAGTCTCTTCCATCCCCGGGTCAACCCCATTCGAGGTCCCTGACCTACCTCGCCGCCTTTTCGACGAACGACCCTCCCGGCCCGCTTCTGCGCTCCGGTCGATGTCGTTCGAGACACAGTGGGAATTCGAAAGATGGCGCGCGCCTCGAGGCGGCGATCGCCGAGGCGCCTATGCGGATGCTGGAGGAGACAACGATGCCGAAGATGATTCGAAAGAGTCTCGACTCACCGGAAGAGACCAGGCCATTCAAAGACGGAAAGGGCAAGCTCGAGCTGGTCAATCTCGATTCGGCCCCGGTAGGGAGAGCGACCTTCGAGCCCGGATGGAGGTGGTCGTCACACGTCAAGCCGATCGCGAAGACCGACAGTTGCCAGTCGGCGCACCTCGGCTACTACGTGTCGGGTCGAATGGTCGTTCGCATGGACGATGGTGAAGAGCTCGAGTTCGGGCCGGGAGACTTCGCGGTCATCCCGTCCGGTCACGATGCGTGGATCGTCGGCGACGAGCCCTGCGTGGTCATCGATTGGCAGGGATTCGCCGACTACGCGAGGGGCTGAACTCGAAGGGTGGCGATCAGTCGAATGTGCGATTCGTGGTTACGCATCGAGAAGGGAGTCAAATGATGAGCTTCGTCCAGGTCATCGAGTTTCGAACGTCCAAGCCGGACGACATACAAGCCCTGGCCGACGAGTGGGAGCGCACGACAGAGGGTAAGAGGAAGGCACGCCGGAGAGTTCTCTGCCAGGACCGGGACGACCCCGGGCGCTACCTCAACATCGTCTTCTTCGACTCGTATGAGGAGGCGATGGAGAACTCGGCGCTCCCGGAGACCGATGCCTTCTCGAAGAAGCTGGTGGGCTTGCTCGACGGCGCGCCCACGTTTCTCGACCTCGACGTACTGGAGGACCGGTCGTTGGCGTAGAACGAGGCGGGATTCGGGCGCACGGACAGAGCAGCACACCGCCCCGAACAGCTCAGCCAGAAGTCGTAGTCCGACGCTGAGCCGGTCACAGCGGGGACCCGTGGTCTTCGGCAGTTCGCGCGCCCACGCCGCCCAATTCGTCCCGAGGCCGGTCGAGCGGGGCATCCGCCGCTCCCGCTCCCGGCCCGGGACGGCTCGGGACGATCACGGTGCGAATGCGTGCTCGGAAGATGCGGAACTACTCCGCAAAATTGGGGAGAGCGGCGCGAGTTCACGCTGTGCGCGCCGGCCGCTACGCGAAGTCCCCAGGTGTTGTGCAATCGATCCATCCGGCCTGTGCGCGTCGTCCGTCGTCGACTGGACGCAGAACCCAACCCCGGCGCGCGCGAGGACGCGACCGCGCAATCGGCGTTGACGAGTGTGTGACCCACTGGTAGACACAGCCGCGTTGGGCGGGCGGCATCTCGAGTTCGGCTGCCTCACATCAAAGTGTCTCGTGCGGCGGCACGCACGAGTCGGACCCGAGAGAAGGGGATCCCATGCGGAAACGATTGACCCGGTTGCTCATTGCACCGCTCTTGGCGGTTGCGATCGGTGGTTCGCTCTCACTTGCGGCGTCGAGTGCAGCGAGCGCGACCCCGAGCCGCTCGTGGGGAGCGTTCGATTCACCGTTCGGCGCTTTCGGTCGGAGCTTCCATCCGGGGAACGGAGGACCCGGCGGCCTCTTCAGTAGCTACACCTGCTATTCGGGGACCATTCCGCCGGGTACCTACGCTTCCATTCAGGTCAGTGGTATCTGTTACATGCCTGCCGGCAACATCACGGTGAAAGGCGACCTCAGCGTTGCGCCGAACGCGCTGCTCGACGCGGTGACGCCGGGCGATCCGACGTCGGGGCCGCCCGTGGTTCCCGCAACGGTGTCGGTCGGGGGCAACATCTGGGTCGGCAAGGGTGGAGTCCTGCTGTTCGGCTGCTCGCCCAACATCTCCTGCGCGGGGACGCTTCCCGGTATCTCCTTCGACAGCGTCCACGGCAGCATCGTCGCGACCGGGGCGCAAGCCGTCGTGATCCACTCGGTGGCCATCGGAGGCAACCTTTCGATCCTCGGCGGTGGCGGAGGACCGGCCGCCGCGAGCTGCAACGCGCAACCGCCGCCGCCCGCTGCGCCGGTCACCAGCCTGCGCCCGTGGTCGGAAGACCCCAATCTCACGTTCGTCCCGGTGTACACCGACGTCGAGGATGCCTCGATCGGCGGGAACTACACGGTCACCGGTCTGAACACGTGCTGGCTCGGGTCGATCCGTAACCAGATCGGCGGCAGTGCGACCTTCATCGCCAACTACTTCGGTGACCCGGATTCGATGGAGATCGGCAACAACCTGATCGGCGGGAATCTCACCTGCACCCAGAACTCGCCTGCACCGCAGTTCGGTGACGGAGCCGCTCCGGATCTCGTGAGCGGGAACGGGATCGGGCAGTGCGGATTCGACGTCGTGTTGCAGAATCCGTCGCCCGGTGCGATCGAAGCCAACGGACTTGCACCCGACGTGGGAGTCAGCGAGCACTTCGTGGTGAGCACCCGAACCCTCGGGACGTACTCGGGGACCCATGTCTCGACTCCCGTCGCGTCACTCGGTCCGCCGGCGAGTCCGCTGACCTATCCGGTCACCACCGAGGCCGGCAATACGCTGATCGCCGAGATCGAGAACATCGCCTTCACCGGTTCGGGTATCACCGGCACGGCGGATTACACCGGAGGACCTCCGGGACAGTCGCCGGGCGAGGCCTTCCTCGGGACGGCCGATCCGAACGGGTCGATCTCGTTCGTCGCCTACGACACCTGCGCCGCGTGCAGCTTCGACGGTCAGACCGGGATGGTGACCCTGCGTGCGTACGGGACGATCAGCCCGTCCGGTCAGACGACGGGCACGTTCCTGATCACGTCGTCCGGTGTTCCGATCCCGCCAGGGGGCCCGGTCCCCGGGCTCGCGACCCTGACCGGCTACGGATCCTTCGCCGGGACGGGAGGGACGGTCAACCTGGTCGAGCACCTCGGATTCGGTTGACGTCGCCGAGCTGACATTCGCTTCTTCCGCTTCCGGCCCCGGGTCACACCCCGGGGCCGGAACGCGTCGTCAGGCGAGCAGGTGCTTCCGCCCGGCCTCCTCGAAGGCACCTTCGAGCTCGTCGATGTCCTCTTCGGTCAAGGGCCGGTACTCGAGCTCCCGCAACGGTCTCCACCAGATCGGGTCCTTCGTGCGCCATCGCTCCGACCGGAGCGGCACGCGGTCGATCTTGCCCGTCGCGGTCGCCGGTAGCGCATCGAGGATCCGCACGAACCGAGGTGCCCACTTGGTACCCAGGTCGGGTTGTGCCTCCACGAAGCGAGCGAAATCGCCCGCATCGAAGACGGCCCCGCGCTGCAGCTCGAGCGCGGCCATGACCCGGTCACCGGTCCTCGGATCGGGAACCGCATAGACCACGGTGCCGGCAACGTCGGGGTACCGGCCGAGGATCGCCTCCACCGGCCCCGCCGCGAAGTTCTCCCCGTCGACACGGAGCCAATCGGCGCCCCGTCCCGCGAAGTAGAAGCTTCCTTCCTCGTCCCTGTAGCCGAGATCACCGGTCCAGAACCAGCCATCGCGCGTCCGCAAGGCCTCGGCCTCCTCGTTGGCGTAGTACCCCTCGAAGGAGGACTGACCGTCCCGCCGCACGATCTCACCGATGGCCTCTTCCGGATTGAGCAGCTCGCGACGGGGACCGAAGAGGGCACGGGCACGCTCCACCCCGGTGCTCGGATCGACGATGGCGACGTCCACCCCGTCCGCCGGGCGGCCGAGGGCCTCTTCGGGCATGCCCGGGAACGGATTGATCGAGACACCCCCCTCGCTCGACGTGTAGCCCTCGACCACATAGCAACCGAACCGGCGCCGGAACTCCCTGCGGTCGCGGGGCGACGCCTCCGCTCCGACGCAGAACACGAGCGAGTTGTGTCGGTCCAGGTCGGTCGGCGGCTGGGCGAGGATGTACGACAGCGATCGACCCACGTAGCTGAAGGAGGTGCAGCCGTGCTTTCGAACGTCACCGAGGAAGGCGGTGGCCGAGAACCTGCGCTTCAGCACCACAGATGCTCCGACGCTCAACCCGGGGAAGAGACACCCGCTGAGTGCGTTCGTGTGGAACATCGGCATGGAGCAGTAGAGGACGTCCTTTTCGGTGTACACCGCGGCGGCGCCGGCCATCATTCGCACCGCCCGGCCCTGCGACATCCGGACTGCCTTCGGAGCACCGGTCGACCCCGAGGTGAAGACGAGGAGGAAGAGGGCGTCGCCGCCTGGAAGGTCCGCCGGCAGCGCAGCACGACCGTGGGCCGCGACGAGGTCGCTCCAATCCGCTCCGTCGACGAGGTGGACCGGTGCTCCCACGTCGATCCCGTCCAGGAGATGGACCTTGGTCGAGTCGGTCAACACCGCCGCACAGTCCGTATGGCGGACGTCTTCGGCAAGGGTCTCCCCGCGACGGGTGTCGTTGATCCCGACCACGACCGAACCGCAGAGTGCAGCCGCACCGAGGAGGAACACGTACTCGGGGACATTGTCCAGAAGAACGCCGAGGTGGCGACCTGCGAGCCCGGCCTCACGGAGGACGGCGGCGCGGACGGCGGATTCGGCGACCACCTCTCGCCAGGTCCACGACGCGTCCTCGAAGTGGATCCCGGCATGATCGTCGGCCGCCCTCTCGGCGAACAGTTCGGCGATCGACTCAGCCACGACTCTTGCGCACGGCGGACTGGACGCCTGCGAGATCGAAGTACTCCCTCCACGCCCGGATCCGACCGCCGTCGACCTCGAACACTGCACAAATGGGGAGCGTGACCTCGGTGCCTTCGATCGTGATGCGGTCGGTTCGCTCGTTCATGACGAGGTTGCCACTGGCAACCTGATGGTGGATCTCCAGACGCCCGGGCGGCACCTCCTCGAATCCCCGTACCCACTCCTCCAGGGCGGCCCTTCCGACGATCGGCAGCAACGGAATCGCGTGATAGACGGCATCTTCGGAGAAGTGATCCACGATGAAGGTGGTGTCTCGGCGCTCCCATGCAGCGAGCACCGCACGAATCAGTTCGTCGTTGTCGACCTCCGATCCCATGTCGACTCCCTCGTCGGCCCGGTGGTCACCCACGGTATTGGCACCGAGGACAGGCCACCAAACGCGATGCCGAACGCCTTGTCCGATCACGACCATCCGTTCGGCCCGACGCCGCGTGGAGGCCGAATCGCGGTCAGGCGTCGACCGCGAAGAGCGTCCAGCTTCCGGGCACACCCTTGAGCTCGTGCTCCCCTCGGTCCGAGAAATCGATCCCCGAACCTGCGACCAGGTCCTTCACCGTGCGCGACGCGAGGACCTCGCCGGCGGCGGCTGCCGCGGCGACCCGGGCTGTGATGTGGACCCCGATCCCCGCGAGGTCGTCGCCGTGGCGCTCCACCTCGCCGGTGTGCACCCCGGCTCGGACGTCGATGCCGAGCGCGCGGATCTGATCGCGGATCGAACACGCACAGCTGAGCGCCCGTGCCGGTCCGTCGAACGTCGCGAGGAACCCGTCGCCGGTGGTGTTGATCTCGTCGCCCCGGAAGCGGTCCAGATTCCGGCGGACCACCGCGTGATGGTCGTCCAGCATCGTCCTCCAGCGTCGGTCGCCCATTTCGGCCGCCAGCTCGGTGGACCCCACGATGTCGGTGAACAGGACGGTCGCGAGGACCCGGTCGGCAATCGGTCTCGGGGCGACACCGGTGAGGAACTCCTCCACCTCGTCGAGGAGTCGGTCGGCCTCGCCGGCGAAGGGGATGTGCTCGTCGCCCGGCAGCTCGATCAGCTTCGCGTCCGGAATGCGGCTCGCGACGTACCGGCTGTGCTCGGGGCGGACGTGGCGGTCCCCACGACGGCAGACGACGAGCGACGGCGCCTGAACTGCGGGTAGCACGTCGGAGACGTCGCTCTCGAAGACCGCACGGGTCGCCGCCGCGAGGACGTCCGGGGTCGCGGTCAGACGCTCGACTCGCGCCCACCGCCGCCGGGCCTCCTCGGTCGCGACCATCGCAGGAGCGAGCATCTCGAAGCACACTCCCGTGCCCCACGCGTGCTCGATGGCGCCGACGTAGGAGTGCACCAGTTCGGGCGGAAGTCCCCAGGGCACGCCGTCGCTCCGCACGTACCGCGCATAGGAGTTGACGAGGACGAGTCCTCTCGTCCGCTCCGGGTAGCTGGCGGCGAAGAACATGGTCGCTCCGGACGCCTCCCCCCAGGCCAGAAAGCTCGCCGCCTCGGAGCCCGCCGCGTCCATCACGGAGGTGACGTCGTCCTTCCAGGTCTGCACCGCGGGAATGGCGTCGGCGTCGAGGCGGCCGGAACTTCCGAACCCCCGCGGGTCGAAGGTGATCAGGCGCGAGAACGAGGCGAGCCTCGAGATGAACCGGCTGAACGCGGGCTCGTACCAGACGAGCTCGGCCGCCGCGCTCCCCGTCACGGGGATGACCAGATCCATCGGCCCGTCACCGGTCACCTGGTACGCGAGATACGTCCCCTCCGCCGTCTTCGTATAGCGCGTGTTGAGCGGCTCGGTCATACCTGCCCAGTTTGTCCCGGCGTGAGCGGTTTCCGCATTTCGGACCCGGCGTGCGACGAGGATTGGGTCCATCGGTCTCCTGCAAGACTGACGCACGGGCCCAGCAATTCGAGAGAAGGTCGACCGGTATGTCGATGGCCAACCGCCCAGAGGTCAAGACCGCGCCGGCTCCGGTCGTCGCGGTCGACGCGGTGGTCCTCGCACAGCAGATGCTCGGCGCACTCGCACGAGTGCCCTTTCGTCGACCACTCCGGGGTCGCTCGAACCGGATGTCCAATTTCGGCGAAGCGCTGACCCGTGAGGTCGTCCGCTCCTTCATGGGCTACGTGAGCTCCCTCCCGGTGCCCGAGTTCCGGTCCATCGAGTACATGCTCGACGAGCTCTGCAAGGTGGTCATGCCGCCGGTGGTGCGCTCGTTCGACGTGAGCCACCGATCGATCGCGCTCGCAGGCGTCCCGGGGATCCTCTACGAACCCCGCAACGGCGCGCCAGAAGGGATAATCCTCTATCTCCACGGCGGTGGCTACATCGGCACCTCGCCCACCATGTACGCCTTCTTCACCGCGTATCTCTGCCGCGAGACCCGGTGCGCGGTGTTCGTGGCCGACTACCGGCTGGCCCCCGAGTTCCCTTTCCCCGCCGGGCTCGAGGACGCCGCCCTGGTCCTTGCCGAGTTGGTGGAGAACGGGACGCCCGCCGAACGCCTGTTCGTCGCCGGCGACTCGGCAGGCGGAGGCCTGGCTGCAGAACTCGTCCAGGCCGCTGCTCCCGAACGCTCACCTGGTGCGCCCGGCCGGGCTCATCCTCTTCTCGCCCGAGGTCGACATGACCCTCGACGAGCCCTCCGTCACCGCGAACGCACCAGCGCGACATCCTGCCGTGGAACATCCCCACCTCGTCCTACCTGCACGGCTCGGACGCGGACAGCAATTGGGTGTCGGCCGTCGACGCCGACGTGACCGGCTTTCCCCCCGACCCTCCTCTCCTGGGGAGGCGACGAGATGTTCCGCGACCCGATCCGGCAATTCGCCGAGCGGCTGCGACGCAGGCCGGGGTGCCCACCCACGCCCACGAGGCCCCCGGAATGTTCCACGTGTTCCAGATCCTCATGCCGTGGGCGGAGGCGAGCAGCGAAGTCCGCGCTCACGTGGCCCGATTCGTCCGCGGTGTCATCGACGATGCTCCACCCATCGATCCAGGATGCCTGGCCGACATCCCCGAACGTGCCGCCCTCGCCGCCGACCGGGCCCCGGGGGCGCCGCGTGTTGACAGCCGACACTTTGGCGGCGACCATCGAACCTCGGACGCCTGGGAGCCGGACAAGGGAGGATCGATGCCGACCGAGCACGACGAGCTGGACGCAGCGGTCAACGAACTCACGCACTCGATGACGCGGTTCGTCCGTGCCCTCGACGCAGTGGGCGACTCCGACGCCGCGAACCGTCTCTCGCCCGACTTCGTCGGTGCCGTCGAGCGGCTCTCCGCTCGTCTGGACGGTATGCAGGGCCTCAGCGGCTGAGACCTCGCGGCGGCAAGCCGCCGTTCCCCCTCAGCTGCCGTGGGTCCGGGTCCATCATTGCGATGCCCGTGCACGCACCGGGACGGCCGTCGGCGCACCGCCGGCTGCAGCTGAGCGGTAGGCCGCCTCGACGATCGCGTGCGTGCTGGAAGGCGTCGGTGAAGTCCGGGCTTCCGGGTCTGCCGTCTCGAACGGCGTGGACGAAGGCTCGATCGGACACGTACTGGTAGAAGATGAAATCGTCGCGCCGTACGCCGTACCCGGCGAAGAGCTCTCGGCGCAGCGCATCGAGGTCGGGGCGTTCGGGCTCGGCGCGGGGGTGATGGATGACGAAGGAGTCCTCCGACGCCCCGATGATGAAGTCGCCGGTGATCTCGACCGTGGCCTTCTCGAAGAAGACCTCGAGCCGGCGTTCCTCGCGACCCTCCACCCCGTTGAACGCGGTGGTCACCGTGCCGACGACCTCGTTCGTGTGCGTGACCTGGGCCACGGCGATGTCCTCCACGCCGAAACCGAAGATCGAGCGCGTCCTCGCGGACACCGTGGCAGCCGGACCGAAGAGCCAGGCGAGCAGGTCGCAACCGTGGATGGTGTGCTCGAGCAAGGCGCCGCCTCCGGCCAGTGCGGGATCGGAGCGCCAGGACGAGTGGCCGGACACCACCGAGCCGGTCGGCCAGAACTGGTCCTCGCGGAGCATGTAGCCGAGGGGGACGCCGAGCGTGTTCTCGTCCACGAGGCGCTTCAGGTGGGTGCACATCGGGTTGAAGCGCGACTGGAAGCCCACCTGAGCCACGACGCCGGACTGCACCACGAGACCGACGAGGGACTCGACGGTGGCGAAGGTGGGGGCAAGCGGCTTCTCGCTCATGATCGCCTTGCCCGCGGCGACCGCCGCCTCGATGGTTGCGGCATGGGTGGCGGTCGGGCCGGAGACGAGGACCGCGTCGACGTCGCGGTTGTCGACCGCGAGCGCGAGATCGGCTCCCAGCGTCTCGAAGGCACAGTTGCGGTTCGCCGCGTCGAGCGCGGCGGAAGACGGGTCGACGGCTGCGACCGCTCGGATCTCCCCGTCGGCCACCAGCTTGGCCAGGCCGTCCGCGTGGATCTGCCCGTTCGAGCCGCAACCGACCAGCGCGATCCCTATCGCTTCGCCGGCCATCCGAGGGATGGTAGGCGACCCTCGATGCGTCAGGGCCCGGCCCTCGTCAGTGCCCTGCGATAGACGACGTAGTTGGCACACACTCGACCACCCAGCTTCTCGGCGGTTCGCCGCGAGGGCCAGTTGTCATCGAGCACCATCGTGTAGCTCACGTAGGTGTTGCCCCTCCTCACGTGTTCGAGGTAGGAGCGAGCCGCGATGGCCAGGTTCACGCCGCGTCCTCGAGCCACCTCTCGCACGCCGATGCCGAGCATGTTGAGCCGTTCGTCGGGGCGGAGGTCGCGCCCGCTCGGTCGGACGGCCAGCTCCGAGAGGTCGGGGATCCCGAGCACCGCACCCACCGGGTCGTCGTCCATGTACGCGAGGACGGAGACGTCGTAGCCGCCGAGCGGTCCGACGAAACCGAACAGGTCCTCCCACTCCTCGACGGACTGGGGGCTGACCCCCCAGTGCCGGCTGAAGGACTCTTCCCACACCGACGCGAACTGGGCGACCTTCCTTTCGTCGTCGATCTCCGAAAGGGTGGCCACCCGGAACCCGGTCGACGCGGCGGCCTGGACCATGTGCTCCCAGAGCCGGACGCGCTCGGGTGTCACCGCGATCTTGTAGTCGACCCAACCCTTCTCCGCCTCGAATCGGGCCTCCTTCAGCAGCGAGTGGTAATAGGAGGGATTCTGCCGTGTCGCGATCGGCGGCAGAAGGTCGTAGGCGTCGAGCAAGAACGGCATGTCGAAAGACGGCCCCATTCCGGTTCGGACCGCTTCGAGACCCTGCGTCCTCAGCCATCCGCAGGCCTCGTTCATCAACGCCCGGACAGCCTCGAGGCTGTCCGGGAGCGCCTCGAACATCACCAGATGGCCGAGCGGCTCTCCCCAGTGGGCGAGGTAGCGCTCGTCGACCACCGCGGCGACACGTGCGACGATCCCTCCGTCGGATCGAGCGACCAGAGGCAGCGTCCGGCGGCCGACCGCGTCGGGGCCTTCGTTCTTGAGCAGCGGTAGCTGCATCTCGGGGATGGCGGGCCAGTACGCGGAGCGCTCTGCGTTCACCCGATCGGCAAAGTGGCAGAATTCGGTCAGTTGCTCGTCACCGCTGGCTTCCTCGATGCTGGCGGTAGACGTCTCCATGCGCCGAAGCTTGTCAAAGCGCGGCGGTGCCTGCCACGCCGCCTTCCGCCGGAGGTAAGACTGACGGGAGAAGCCCGGAAGGAGGCGGGGATGTTGTTCCTCTTGCGACCCCAACAGACCTGGATGCCCTACTCCCTGCCGAAAGATCCCGTGCAGCAGGATGTCCGCAACCAGCAGATGCGCACCGCCTACGACTCCACCCGCCGTGTGCCCGCTTTCCAACCGGCCGCGGACTCGTCGTCGCCGGACGTGATCGGGCAGCTGAGATCCCTGGCCGAGCTCCACGACTCGGGCGCACTGACCGACGACGAGTTCGCGCTGGCGAAGGCGAAGGTGCTCTCCGGGTCCCCAGGCACGTGACGACCAACGACGAGCGCGCGCGTGTCCTCACGCGCGCGCTCGAGAAGAGCTTCGACTACGACGCGACAACGGCCGATCTCTACACCGATGACGTACGGGCCTGGACCCCTGCTCTGAGCAGCTCTTCGCGAGAAGCGTTGCTCGCCGAGGCAGAACGTCGGGACGAGGCCTTCTCGGACGTGCAGGTCGAGGTCACTCCTCTCGACGCCGGGAGGGACTACGCATGCGCCGAGTGGACCGTCTCGATGACCCACACCGGGCCGTTCGGCCTCGCGGCCGGCGCGGTCGTCGAACCGACCGGATCCCGTCTCACCCTCTACGGCGTCACCGTGGCGGAGTTCCGTGGTGACCGGATCTGCTCGCTCCGGCAGTACTGGGACCGGCTGAGTGTGCTCGATCAGCTGGGTCTGCTCGGCGACGAGGAGAGCAGAGAGCCGACGCCCTGAGACGAGGCTCGAGTACCCGCTACTCCACCATCTGCCGGCGGAATATCCGCGAGGCGAGGGGTGCGGCGACGGCGAGGATGGCGAGCGACCAGAGCAGCGCCGCCTCGACGGGGTGTTGCATCGGCCACGCCTGGATGGTGGAGGAGGGGTTCGGGTTGCCCCACAGGTCTCGGGCCCCCGCGGTCACCGCGCTCACCGGGTTCCAGTCGGCGATCGCCTGGAGCCATCCCGGCATGCCCTGGGTCGGCACCATGGCATTCGACACGAAGGCGAGCGGGAAGAGGACGATGAACCCGAAGGAGGCGGCCGATTCCGGGCTCTTCGACTTGAGTCCGACACAGGCCGCGATCCACGTCAGCGAGTAGGCGAAGAACAACAGCAACAGGAAGCCCGCCACGATCGAAGGGATGCTCGCGTCGGCCCGCCAGCCGATGACCAGGCCGGTCACCGCCACGATGAACGCGCAGAGGCACGACGTCATGAAGTCCGCGACCGACCGGCCCACCAGCACTGCCGGACGCCACATCGGAAGGGCCCGGAAGCGGTCGATGATGCCCTCGTGCAGATCGGTGGAGAGGCCGACCGCGGTGCCCATCGTCGAGGTGACCAGGTTGAGCGCGAGCAGGCCGGCAAGGACGAAGTCCTTGTAGCTGCCGCCGTCCGGGATGGGAATGCCTCCGCCGAAGATGAAGACGAAGAGCACGGTGAACAACACCGGTTGGATGGTGACGTCGGAGAGCTGCATCGGCTCGCGGGAGACGTGCACGATGTTGCGACGGGTCATGGACCAGACGATCGCGCACACGACCGAGCGGGTTGACATCCCTGCGCCGGATCTGGGCGAGATCGGGAACCGTCAGCGCGGTGGTGGTCATGACCTTGCTCCTTCCAGGGTCCGTGCGGGGGATGTGTCCGGGGACTCGCTCTCCTCCTCGATGTGGCCGCCGGTGAGACTGAAGAACACGTCGTCGAGCGACGGCTGACGGACCTCGACGTTGTCCACCAGGATTCCGCTCGCGTCCAGTGCCCGGACCAGAGCGGTAGCGAGTCCGGGCACGGTGTCGACCCCCGCACTCAGCCTGCGGCCGTCGTCACCGACGATCACCTGATCGCCCACCAGCGGCGAGATCGCCGCGACGGCGCCGGGGTGGGGGTCGGACAGGGTGATCTCGACCCGGGCGCTGCGGCTGGCCTCCTTCAGCTCCTGAGGTGTGCCGTCGGCAATGACCCGGCCGTGGTCGATCACCACGATGGTGTCCGCGAGGGCGTCGGCCTCCTCCAAGTACTGGGTGGTGAGCAGCACGGTGACCCCGTCGCCGAGCAGCTCCCGGACGGTCTCCCACACCCGTTGGCGACTGGTCGGATCGAGCCCGGTCGTCGGCTCGTCGAGGAAGAGCACCGGGGGCCGGGTCATCATGCTCGCGGCGAGGTCGATGCGGCGTCGCATGCCCCCCGAGTAGCCCTTCACGATCCGGTCGGCCGCGTGGACGAGATCGAAGCGTTCGAGCAGCTCGGCAGCTCTCGCTCGGGCCTCCCTCCGTCCGAGGTCGCTCAGCTCGCCCACCATCACGAGGTTCTGGCGGCCGGTCAGGAGCCCGTCCAAGGTGGCGTCCTGCGCGGCCACGCCGATACGGCGCCTCACGTCGCCCGGCCGGCTCAGGACGTCGCAACCGGCAACTCGGGCGGTGCCCGCGTCCGGGCGGGCCAAGGTGGTGAGGATCCTCACCGCGGTGGTCTTGCCGGCGCCGTTCGGTCCGAGCAGCCCCAGCACCGTGCCCGCCGGCACCGAGAAATCGACCCCTCCCAGCGCCTCGGTCTCGCCATAGCGCTTGACGAGGCCGTTTGCTTCGATCATCGGTTCGGGCATCGCACACCACCTCTCGACAAGTACTCTCTTACCTGCCCTTACCTGCCGCATGGTAAGTTTGGAACTAACCGGTCGTCAAGTAGAAACGAGTCGTGCAGGGATGTCCCAGGTGAGCTCCACCGCACCGGCGGGCGAGGGCCCGGTCACCGAGGCGACCGCTGCCCCGGTGGAAGGGAAGAAGTCCGCCACGACGAGGGACCGGATCCTCGATGCGGCGCTCGACCTCTTCATCGAGAAGGGCTACGACGGGACGTCGCTGCGCGAGATCGCGGAGCGGCTGGGCTTCACCAAAGCGGCCCTCTACTACCACTTCGCGTCCAAAGAGGACATCCTCATGGCGCTCCACATGCGCCTCCACGCCGCCGGCAAGGAGGCCATCCGTCGCCTCGGCGAGGAGCCCTTCAGCCTCCGCCTCTGGAGTTCCCTGCTCGACGACCTCCTCGACGAGATGATCTCCCAGCGCAAGATCTTCCTTCTCCACGAGCGGAACCAGGCCGCGATGGAGAAGCTCCACCGGAAAGAGCACGATGCGGAACACGAGGACCTCCAGGATCGGTTCCGGGCGATCCTGGCGAACCCGGAGATCCGTCTCCGGGACCGTGTGAGGATGGCGTGCTCGTTCGGTGCGCTCTTCGGCGGCCTCTTCATGACCGGCGACGCGTTCGACGACGCCGGCACGACCGAACTGGGCGCCTTGCTCCGCGAGGCGGTCCACGACTTGATCGGCGGGGGGCCCCGCTCCGGTGCACACCGTGAAGGCGTGCCGGAGTCGGGAGCGATCCGACCAGTCTGAGTCGAGGTGGGCATACGACGTGCGTGCGAAGCAGGCGAATGCACCGGGCGGCAAACGCCTACCTCGGCCCTGATGGCGCGCTTCTAGACGCGGGTCGCGTCCGCTCGGAGACGAGAAGCGATGCGGGTGACCATCCTCGACGACTACTTCGACACCCTCCGAACGCTCGACTGCTTCGAGAAGCTGGCCTCGCACGAGGTGACCGTGTTCACCGATCACGTCGACGACGTCGAGGGGCTGACCGGACGACTTCTGGACGCCGAAGCCCTCGTCCTCATCCGAGAGCGGACCGCACTCGGCCGCCACCTGCTCGAGCGCCTCCCCGACCTTCGTCTGATCAGCCAGCGGAGTGTCTACCCGCACATCGACGTCGACGCCTGCACCGAGCTCGGCATCGTGGTCTCCTCCGACCTGCACGCCGGGTCTCCGTCGTTCGCCGCCGCGGAGCTCACCTGGGCGCTGGTGCTGGCCGCCATGCGAAAGATCCCGGACCAGGTGGCCGCGCTCCGAGAAGGCCGCTGGCAGACCGCCATCGGCAGGACCCTGCGCTCGAAGACCCTCGGGATCTACGGGTTCGGTCGTATCGGAAGGGTGGTGGCCGACTACGGCCGGGCCTTCGGGATGGACGTCATGGTGTGGGCGAGCGAGCCATCGCGCGAGAAGGCGGCCGCTGCGGGCTATCGGGTCGCCCCGAGCAGGGAGGGCTTCTTCGGATCCTCCGACGTCCTCAGCCTTCATCTGCGACTCGTCGACGCCACCAGAGGCATCGTGACCGCCGAGGACCTGTCGCGGATGAAGCCCGACTCGCTGCTGGTGAACACCAGCCGCGCCGAATTGATCGCGGAGGGCGCCCTGGTGGAGGCGCTCGAAGCGGGGAGACCCGGCACCGCGGCCGTCGACGTCTTCGACCACGAGCCGGTTGTGGATCCGAACGACCCCTTGGTCGCGTCGGCGAACGCGCTCTGCACGCCCCATCTCGGGTACGTCACCCTCGACGAGTGGGAGCTGCAGTTCGCCGACGTCTTCGACCAGATCAATGCCTATGCGGCACGGGAACCGACCAACGTGGTCAATCCGGGCGTGCTGACCCGGCTCAGGCCCTGGGTCGCGTAGCGAAGACGACGACCGGCCCTGCCACCTCGAGGGAGACGACGTCGCCCGCCTCGGGTGCGCCGTGGCTGTGGGTCCGGGCGACCACCGGTCGGTCCACGCCGTCGAGGGCCAGGCGAAGAACCGTCTCGGGTCCGAAGTAGGTGCGATCGAGAACGGTCGCCGCGCGGTCGCAGGCCGGCGCCCCCGGCGGCGCGGCACCGGGGGGCAGCACCCGGATCTGCTCGGGACGGATCATCACCGACACCGCGCCCTCGACGGTGCGGTCGAGCACCGGCAGGCTCCCGAGCGCGCACACGACCGTGCCCGCGCCGGCTCGACCGGGGAGCACGACGGCCTCCCCGACGAACCGGGCCACCTCGAGGTCGACCGGCGTCGTGTAGAGAACCGAGGGGGAGGCACACTGGACGAGGCGCCCGTCGCGCAACACGGCGACCTGGCGTCCCATCGAGAGTGCCTCGGCCTGGTCGTGGGTGACCAGCACGGCCGTGGTCTTCTCCTCACCGAGCGCCCTCAGCACCGCTGCGCGGGTCTCGGTCCGCAACGAGGCGTCGAGCCCGGAGAAGGGCTCGTCGAGGAGGACCAACCGGGGACGCGGGGCGAGCGCCCTCGCCAGCGAGACCCGTCGCTGCTCCCCTCCCGACAGTTCGTGCGGCCGGCGTCTCGCCGAGTCGGCGCTCAGACCCACCAGCTCCAAGACCTCGTCGATTCGCGCGGACGTCTTGCGCTCACTCCGTGCGAGGCCGAAACCGACGTTCTGGCCCACGTTCAGGTGCGGGTAGAGCGCTCCTTCCTGGGCGACGTATCCCACCCCCCGCTTCTCGGGCGGAAGGTGGGTCCGGCCGGCGTCGGCCACCACCGCGCCGCCGACCAGGACTCTCCCCCGCTCGGCGCGGGCGAACCCCATCACCACCCGGAGCAGCGTGGTCTTGCCGCTCCCCGACGCACCGAGCACCGCGGTGAGGGTGCCCTCGGGAACCACGAGGTCGACGTCCTCGAGGACCGCGCGCACCCCGTAGGACGCGGCCACGTGCTCGCAACGCAGCTCAGCCATGCCGACCCGTTCCGATTCTCAACGGGACTCGAGCGTCCGGACCTTGCCGAAGCGGCTCATCAACACGTACGTGGCCACCAGAGCCAAAAGGAGCAGCATGGCGGCGTAGGGGGCCGCCGCGGCGTACGCCACGGTCCTGCTGTTCGCCCAGAACTGGGTGCCGAGGGTGTACATCGACGGCGGGAGGAGCACCTGAGCGGTGGACAGGTCCCCGAGCGCGAAGGCGAACACGAGCACCCCCGCGGCAGCGAAGCCCGGGCGCGCGAGCGGGACGGTCACCCGCCACAAGGTCCGAAGCGGCCCGAGCCCGAGCGAGCGCGCGGTGTCCTCCAACGCCGGTTCGAGCAGCCCGAGCGTGCTGCGCAGCGCCACGACGGCGAACGGCACGAAGAGCATGGCCTCAGCGAGCACGAGCAGCGCGACGCTGCCGTACAGGGCGTGCACCAGATGGCTGGCCGCATAGGCGATCGCGACGGCGGCCACCAGGTCCGGGAGGGCGAAGGACAAGTAGACGCTCCGCTCGAGGACCGTGGTGAGCCTCCCCCGATAGCGGACCGCGAGCACGGCGATCGGCAGGGCGAGGACGATCGCCACGACTGCCGAGCCGACTCCGAGGAGGACCGAGGTGAGCGTCGCCGGCCAGAGGTACCGGACGTTGGCCGCGGCACCGGAGAGCGCGGCCGACGAGCTCTGGGTGAACCAGTAGACGAGCATCCCGACCGGGACGCCGAGGCTGACCGTCGTCGAACGCGCCGAATCCGAGAAGGACCGCCGGGGTCGCCCGGCCGAGCTCGTACCGGTCGACGCCCCGGCGCACCCCGTGACTGATGCGCGTGTAGTTGGCGCCGCCCCGCAG
The DNA here is from genome assembly GCA_963784155.1 of uncultured Acidimicrobiaceae bacterium. GTDB lineage: Bacteria > Actinomycetota > Acidimicrobiia > Acidimicrobiales > RAAP-2 > Bog-756. The sequence continues at coordinate 298,856 of CAWAQF010000005.1, read as the reverse complement.
CCGGCTCTCTCCGACGAGGACCAGCACACAGAGCGCGACCGAGAAGAGCGAGAGCGCCGCCGCACCCGATGCACTGAAGCTCAACTGGTACTGCGCATAGATGTCGAGAGTGAACGTCTGGTACTTGAACGCAACGAAGGCGTCGAACTCCACGAGGGCGTCGAGGAGGACGAGCAGCAACCCTCCGTAGAGGGCAGGACGCAGCTGGGGCATGACCACGCGCCAGAAGGTCCGCCACGCGCCGAGACCGAGCGACCGGCCCGACTCCTCGAGCGCGGGGTCCATGACCCGCAAGCTCGCCGCGCACAACAGGAAGACGATCGGGTAGTAGGAGAAGGCGATGATCGCGACCGACCCGAAGAACCCGGTGAGCGACGCGCCGAGGGTTGCGTAGGCGTACGAGGTGACGAAGAGCGGCACCACGAGGGGAGCCACGAGGAGAACGGCCCACAGCCGCCTCCCCGGCAGCCGGGTCCGCTCGACGAACCACGCCCCGGCCACTCCGAACGCTCCACAGACGGGGGTGGCGACGAGCGCGACGAGCGCCGTGTGGCCGAGAAGGGTCAACGACGAGCTCGCCCTCACCGAGGTCGCCGCCGCCGAGACCCCGCCCTGGAGGGCCTGCACGACCGTGACCACGATCGGGACCAGCACGATCAGGGCGACCACCGCACAGGTGAGGACCAGGCCACGCGGCGCACCACCTGCCAGGTTTCGAGGAGGTCTCATCGCTCGGGTCCCTTGCGCCGCGGGGTGGGCACCCGGGGATCTTAAGTGCACCTACTGTGTACGGGTCGGGTGCCCGGTGCGTTCACGTTCCGGCGCCTGCCCGGCGTCGCCAGCCACCTGCCCGTTTCTTCGGCGAAACCTCCCCCTTCGACCAGATGACCGCACCATCGACCACCGGTCCCGCCAGACGGTGGTGGCCGCTCGTGATCCTCCCCGTGCTGGGCGCGGGCGGATGCGGAGCCGGGCAGACCGGGGACGCGACGGCTCCGGCACCGGTCGCCACCTCGACCATCGGCCCGCCCTCGGCGTCCGACCTCCAGACGGTGCGGGCCGCCGCGTCGCGCACGCTCGGGATGAGCGCGACCGTGGCCCTCGAGTTCGCCGGCCTGTCGTCAGCCGCCATCCTCGGAGAAGGATCGTTCAGCTTCGCCTCGGGGTCGGGGCGTGCGCAGATCCGACAACCCGCCGGCACGGAGACGGTGGTGTTCCAGCCCTCGACCGTGTTCGACCATCCGCCCCCCCAGGACCTCGTCGGGCTCCCCCACGGCCGGACGTGGATCGCCGCGGAGCCGACGGAGCGCATCCCGAACCCCACGTCGTTCCGCCAGTTCGTTCTCCAGATCGAGGGGAAGAACCCCGACTTCCTCCTCGCCCAGGTGGCCTGGGGTGCGGCCTCCGCCGCGCCGCTCGGGACGAAGGTGATCGGCGGGTGCCACCACCGAGGGCTACCTGGTCACCGTCGACCTGGCGGCCGCCGCCTCGTCCGCCTCGGGTCCGGCCGCAGGGGCGTTCGCCTCGGCGCTCGACGACGAGGAGCAGATCCTCGGGACCCGAGCCCGCGGCACCGTTCCCGAGCAGACCCTCGGCACCTGGATCGACGACAGGGGTCGGATCGTCCGGCTGCAAGCCTCCCCACCCGGAAGTGGAATCGGGACGACAATCATGACCATGACAGCATTCGGCGCCCGCGTCGATCCCGCGAGACCCCCGAAGGGCGAGACCGTCGACCTGGCGTCGCTGGCCCCGGGCGGAGACTACGACCGTGACTGACCCGAGCGGACCCACCCTCGCGCGATCCCGCGCCCACCCGTTCCCAGCAGCGCCGCGCGTCCTCCCGGGTGCGCCGGCGGCGCGCGACGGTGGCGGTGGTCGCCGTGGCGGTACTGCTCGTCGGGCTGCTCGTCGCGTTGCAAGGCCGGAACTCGCCGACGAAGGCGGCGCTGCCTGCAGCGCCCGAGAAGCAGCTGCGGTCCATCCCCGCGGTCGAGGCGGGGGTGTTGCCCTGGGCGCTCGACCAGCCGCTCTCACGCGAGGTCCTCTTCCCGGCGAGCGGGAACTCGTTGATCGTCGCCGGAGGCCTCGACGCTGCGGGCGGGTCGCTCTCCCGGATCTTCTCGCTCGACGTGGCGAGCGGGGCGATCACGCCGCTCGGAAGCCTCGCGTCGCCGGTCCACGACGCGGCCGGCGCCGAGGTCGCTGGTCGGGACGTGGTGTTCGGCGGAGGGTCCCCCACCACCACTCCGGCTGTCCAGAGTTTCGCCCCGCCTGTGGCCGGCACCGGCTCGGCCTCGGGCGCGGCGTCGGGTCGGCTTCCCGAGCCGCGTTCGGACGCGTCGGCGGTCGTGATCGGCGATACCGCGTACATCGTCGGGGGTTACGACGGCACCAGTCCCGATTCGCAGGTGCTCGCGACGACGGGACGGCGCGCACTACTCGGTGGTGGCGAACCTTCCCGTCGCCGCTGCGCTACCCCGCGGTCGCGGCATTGGGCAATCACATCTTCCTCTTCGGCGGCCAGGCAGTCGGTGGGCGCAACGCGGGCGCGGCACTCGACACCATCCAGATGGTCGATCCCGCGTCGAAGTCCGCAACGGTGGTCGGCCACCTCTCGCAGGCAACGGCCGGCGCGGTGGCATGCGTGATCGGGGGAGCGGTGTACGTGGCGGGCGGCACCGCCGCCTCCGCAGCGGGACAGGAGACCTCCACGTCCTCGACCGCGCCGTCCGCGTCGAACGCGGTCTTCGCCTTCGATCCGACCTCCCACAAAGTGCTCCTCGCCGGCACGCTTCCGGTTCCGGTCGCGTACGGCGCGGTCCAGGTGGTCGGTCAACGCGCGTGGTTGATCGGGGGCGAGAACGGCGGTGCCCCGATGAGCTCGGTCGAGATGTTCACCCCCGACACGGCCTTCGGAACCGCGGGAGCCCCGGGTGCCGGCTCGCCCTACTTCGGGTCCAAGCTCCTGATCGCCGACCGCGGCAACAACCGGCTGCTGCTGCTCGACGACACCGGTCGGATCATCTGGACCTATCCCTCCGACTACGCGGCCGCGCCCCCCGGTGGCTTCTACTTCCCCGACGACGCCTTCTTCGCCAAGCAGGGGACCGAGATCATCTCCAACCAGGAGCAGAACGAGACGATCGTGATCATCGCGTTCCCTTCGGGCCGGCTCCTCTGGCAGTACGGCCACCCGGGCGTGTCCTCGCGCGGCACCCGGCTACCTCCACGAACCCGACGACGCCTATCTGCTGAAGAACGGGCAGGTCTCGATCGCCGACTCCGACAACTGCCGGATCCAGTTGATCAACCCGGACCACTCGATCAGTTCGCAGATCGGCACCAACGGGGTCTGCCAGCACAGTCCTCCGAGTGAGGTCGGCTCGCCGAACGGCGACACCCCGCTCGCCAACGGCGACATCCTGGTGTCCGAGATCACCGGTCAGTGGGTCAGCGAGTACACACCGAAGGGCTCGCTCGTCTGGACCGTCCACCTCCCGATCGGATATCCGTCGGACCCGCAGCAGATCGGCCCCGACCTCTACCTGATTTCGGACTACTCGCATCCCGGCGCGATCCTCGAGTTCAACCGGGAGGGCCAGATCCTCTACCGGTACGCGCCCCCATCGGGATCCGGCGAGCTCAACCAGCCGTCGCTCACCGAGCTGCTGCCGAGCGGCGTGTTCATGACCAACGACGACTACCGCAACCGGATGGTGGCCGTCGACCCCGCGACGCAGGCACTGGTCTGGCAGTACGGGGTGACCGACACCGCGGGAACATCGCCCGGCATGCTCAACACCCCGGACGGCTTCGACGTGCTCCTCCCGAACGGGGCGACGCCCACCCACACCGCCACGGGTTGACCGGCGGCTCAGCTGTCGCCGCGACGGGGCGGCCGGATCCGGCTCGGCTGTTGTCTGCCGACGGGTGTTGTCTGCCGACGGGTGTTGTCTGCCGACCCGGCTGTCGTCTGCCGACGGGGTACGTCCCTCCCGCAAACATTGGACACCGTCAAACGTCCCGGCTCACCGGTGTTCCCCCGCCGCGGTCACTCCTGCAATTCGAACGCGTCCGCGCTCGGCCTCCCGGCCAACGTGCTCGACGCCTCGTCCTGCAAGGTGTCCGAGAGCACCGGCAGCTCAGTGTTCCGGCCGTAGCCGGAGCGAACGGAGTTGACGGGGACCGATCGCGAAGGAGAGCCGCGAGCCTTCCCGTTCGCACGGCCTGCCGTCCGCCGTCTCGTCGAGACGCACCGAGAGGACCTCGCCAAAGGGCAGATCGAGTGAGATCGCCGCGTCGACCTCGATGTCCGTGGGGTTGAGCACCCGCAGGATCATCCCGTCGCCGTCCTCGGCCGGTTTGAAGGCGGAGAGCACGACGGTCGCCGGCTCGAGCCGCACCAGTGACCGGCCCTCGGCACACCGCGGCGCGTCTCCCGCCGGCACCGCTCGCAGTCCCAGTTCGTCGGCCACGGCGTGCGCCGCGATCCGACCCTGCGCGGGGCCGCCGGCGCCGTCGGTGACGCGGACGGTCAGGCAGGCGGAGATGCCGTCCGGGCACTGGGCCTCGGGTGCGAGCAGGGTGGGGCCGGCCGGGATCGGCCGTCGACGCAGCTCGAGGTGGCTGAGCCACCCGACCGCACGGAGCAGGGTGATCGCGATGGCGCCGTCGGCGGTGACCGCCGCCTCGGGCAGCCCGGGCGCCCCGACGGTCAGACCGTTTGCCGACACCCACCCCTGGTGGGGGAAGGTGTCGGGGGCTGGGTGCCACCACCCCGTGGCCGGAGGCAGCTCGGTGGTGCGGGTGGCGACGTCGAAGGTGGTGGCGGCGAGGAACGATTTCACCGGTCCGCCCGTCGGGAAGAGGAGCCGGAGCCGGTGGTCTCGAGCCGGATTGTCCGTCTCGACCTGGAGGTCCACCCGGTCGACGCCAGGCGCCACCCGCGCCTCGAGGCGGAGCGTCAGCGGCACCGTTTCGAGGTCTCGTCGATCGCGCGCCGGCACCACCGAGACGGGCACGTCGAACGTCCGGGTGACGACGAGCCGCTGGATCCCCGAGGGGTGGCGACGTCGTTCGATGCACACCGTGCGCAGCACGGCCCCGGGGTCGTCGTCGACCGGGTCGAAGTCGTATGTATCGCCGCGGTCCCCCAGGTCCTCGACTCCCCCGAGGCCGGCGAAGCGGTGGCCGCCAGAGGCGAGCGTGAGCGTTCCGTCACCGGCCACGGTCACCTCGAGGTCGCCGCTGGAGATGCTCTCCCCATCGTCGACCTCCTCGACGTGGGCCCGACTCGTCGGCGCAAGATGCACACGCCGCCAACCGAACGCGGGCACGTCCTCGACCAGCAGCTCGAGGTCGAGTGCGGGCACGTCTTCGACCATGCGGACGCGGCCCGGGTCGTCGGAGCGGACGACCCGGACCGGCCGGCCGTCCGCCTCGTAGCCGGCGACGCTCGCTGCGGCGAGGGAGAGCGGATGCACATCGACCGAGTCGTAGGTGATGTGGAACAGGGGGTACCCGTCGAGGGGGATCCGGAGCACGTCGCTCCGGATCTGCGGAGAAGGGTTGAAGACGGCCACGTCCAACTCGACGTCCCACGCCATGCGCCGGTCCGCGCCGAGCCCGGCGAGTCGCTCGAGGACCCGGTCGGTGGTCTGCTCGGCCAGTTCGACCGCGGTGGCGAACCGTCCGGCCATCTGCCGATGGACCTCGTCCTGCGAGCAACCACCGATGGAGTCGTGCGCCTGGTTGGCGAGGAGCGCGCGTCGGGCCGTCCGCAGGGAGGGCGACTCGTCGGGCAGTCCGAGGGCCCCGCCGAGGGCCGCCCACGGTTCCGCCCAGCCGAAGAGCGCTCGTTCCGCCGCCCTGTTGGCGAGTTTCAGACCGAGGCGCGACGACCACACGCCGGGCAACAGGTTGGAGAGGCGGCCGCCGAGCAATTCGCCGCGATACGACGCACGGTCGACGGGATCGACCTCGTCGACGAGATCGTCGAGCACCCCGCGGCGTACCGTGCGACCGGTGCGGGCGGCGAGCGCCGCGGCGACCGCGGCGGTGTGGGGCTGCGGATAGGCATGGTCGACCCCGTTCATGAGGACGATAGGGGCCCGTTCGACCGGCCCGAGCGAATCGGCCACCCCGGCGAGCGCTTCGGCCGCAGCATCCGGGTCCGAAGGGAGCGCCCGCTGCGGAGAAGTACCCGCGCAGGAGCGCATAGGCGAGCACCGCGGTTCCGTCGGGTGCCTCCCACCGGTACACCGGGCCGAGACGGTCGATCTCGTCACCGTTGCCGCGCCAGTAGACGAAGGGACCCAGGCCGAAACCCGCGAACAGCTGAGGGAATTGAGCGGGGTGTCCGAAGGAGTCCGGCGCATACGCGACCCCGGAGACCCGACCGAAGGACTCGGCGACCTCTCGACCCTCGAGCAGGTTCCGGACATGACTCTCGCCGGAGGGCAGGAGCGAATCGGGTTGGACGTACCAGGGTCCGATCGCGAGCCGGCCCGAGGAGACCGCGGCCACCAGCTCATTGCGTCGCGCAGGGCGTACCGCCAGGTAGTCCTCAATGACGATGGACTGACCATCGAGGAGGAAGCGCCAGTCCGCGTCCTCCTCGAGCTGGTCGAGCACCCGGTCGACGGTGTCGACGAGACGGGCCCGGAAGGCTTCGAACGTCCGGTACCACTCACGGTCCCAGTGGGTGTGCGACACCATCAGCATGTCGCTGTCCATGCTCCACTCCTCGCTCTGCCCGCTACGATCGGTGACACCTTTCCAGCCGGCGCGGAGAGGCGTCCACTGCATACGGGTGAGCGGGATCTCGGTCGTGCAGTGCAGCTCGAGGAGTCGCGGACGCCCTCGCCCTCGCTTCGTCCTCGAACCTGACCGGTCCCGTCCACATGAGCGAACGCCCTACGACCGACGGGCTCTCCATCGAAGAGCTGGAGGATGCCGTCGTCGACGGCGACCGGCCTCTTCGCAGGGGCACCGCGCGGTCGGCACTCCGGCAGCGGACGTTCCGGACGGTCTTCCTCGGCGCCTTCGCCTCCAACATCGGCACCTGGATGCAGAACGTCGTCCTCGGCGCCTACGCCTTCACGCTCACCCACTCGAGCGTCTTCGTGGGGGTCATCATCTTCGCCCAGCTCGGACCGGCTCTCGTGTTTCCGATGATCGGCGGATTGGTCGCGGACCGGGTCGACCGCAAGCGCTTCCTCATCGTTCTCTCGCTCGAGCAGCTGGTCTTCTCCTTCGTCCTTGCGCTCGTCGTCCGTGCGCCGCACCCCTCCCTCTTCGTCGTGACCGGCACCGTCCTGCTGATCGGAGTCGGGAACGCGATGTTCGGTCCCGCCTACTCGGCGATCCTCCCCGGCCTGGTCGGCCGTGAGGACCTGTCGGGCGCGATCTCGCTGAACGCGGCACAGATGAACGCCTCGAGGGTGATCGGGCCGGCGATCGGCGGCATCGCGTTTCACTTCGTGGGGCCGAGCTGGGTGTTCGCAGGGAATGCCCTCACCTACCTGTTCGTGGTCGGCGCACTGATGGCCGTCACCCTGCCCGCCACAGCAGCCGGACCGCGTCAGGCCAGTCGTTGGAAGGAGCTCACGGCAGGCGTTGCCGCCGCTCGCTCCGATCCGGTGGTCGGGCGTTGCCTCGTCACCGTCTTCACCTTCTCCCTGTTCGCTCTCGCCTTCATCGGCCAGATGCCCACGATCGCCGCCCACAACCTCGGCATCGACCCTCGTTCGGCCGACTACGGCATCCTCTACGCAACCTTCGGCACAGGAGCGCTGCTCGGTGCGATCTCGATCGGCACCGTCTTGTCCGGGGTCTCCAAAGCACTGATCGTCCGCGTGGGCCTGCTGGGCTACGCGGCCTGTCTGGTCGCCTTCGCGCTGCTCCGCATCCCGGGACCGGCCTACCCTGTCGTCGCGATGGTCGGGGCTTTCTATTTCGCGTTCATCACGGCCCTCAACACGACGTTGCAGGCCGAGGTCGACGAAGCGGTCCGCGGTCGGGTCATGGCCCTCTGGATCATGGGTTTCGGCGGTACGGTCGGCCTGGGCAATCTGTTCATCGGGCCGGTGGTCGCCGCCGTCGGGGTCACGAACGTCCTACTCTTTGGTGCGGCGGTAGCCTCCCTGCTCGCGTGGTACGCGGACGTACGGCCTCGCTCCGGGGTCTCGTCGGCAATCGGGCCACGGTGACGGAGCAGCCGCCGAAGGGCAGGATGCGACCGCGGATCAGCCAAAGGAGACGGAACGATCATGGCAATACGGGTTGTCGGTGCGGGCGTCGGGCGAACCGGCACCCTTTCGCTCAAGACCGCGCTCGAGGAGTTGCTCGGGCAGCCCTGCTATCACATGCTCGAGGTCTTCGAGCACCCTGAACACGTGTCCTTCTGGCGCGAGGCCGCCGAAGGCGGGAAGGTGGACTGGGTGTCCACCCTCGACGGGTACGGGTCCACGTCCGATTTTCCCGCTTGTCTCTTCTGGCAGGAGATCCTCGATGCCAACCCCGACGCGACGGTCGTGCTCTCGACCCGCAAGGACAGTCGCGCATGGTGGGAAAGCGCGAGCCAGACCATCTTTGCGATCGACGGATCGAACCTCCCGGCGGAGATGGCCGACTGGTTCGAGATGTGGAGGGCTGTGGCGAAGGCGCGCTTCACGCCCGACTGGACCGACGAGACCGCTGCACGGGCGGCGTACGACCGTCACAACTCCGAGGTTCGTGCCTCGGTCCCCGCCGGTCGACTGGTCGACTGGAAGCCCGGCGACGGCTGGAGCCCCCTGTGCGGTCCCCTTGGGTTGTCCGTACCGGCCGATCCCTTCCCTCACTTGAACACCCGCGAGGACTTCCCGAAGGTCGACGAGAACACCTCGGTCGCCGAGGCCCTCGAGACCTTCGGGCACGGGCAGTGAGGGCGTCGGTCCCGGTCCCCGGTAACGAGACCAGCCGCAGAGGGCCGATCGGCAATGCTCGAACCACGTGAGGTCCACGTCGAGCCGCGCGACCTCGCGCGTGTTTCGATCGCTGATCAGTGCCGTCAGCTTCTCCGAACTACAAGCCGGTGCAGCAGACGTGAACTCCGCGATGCGATCGCGCACCTTGTGGAACATCAATTCCACGGAGGTCGGTGGCGGGGTCGCGGAGATGCTCCGCATCATCGTGGGGTACGCCCTCGGGGTGGGTGTCGCCGCCCGCTGGATGGTCATCGAGGGTGACCCCGACTTCTTCACGATCACCAAACGGATCCACAACCGCCTCCATGGGTTGCCGGGAGACGAGGGCGAGCTCGGCTCGATGGAGCGGTCCCACTACGAACGGGTGTTGGAGGAGAACGGCAAGGCACTCGTACACCGGATCGCGCCGGGAGACGTCGTCCTGCTCCACGATCCTCAGGCCGCCGGACTGGCGACCCACCTCCTCGACCTCGGCGCCATCGTCGTCTGGCGCTGTCACGTCGGGTCCGAAACGACCAACCGCTGGACGGACGAGGCCTGGCGCTTCCTCCGGGCGTATGTGGGCGAGTGTCGCGAACTCGTGTTCTCGCGGTTGACCTACGCACCGGAGTGGCTGCCGCGGGAGAAGGTGTCGGTCATCCAGCCGTCCATCGATCCTTTCTCACCGAAGAACCGGAGGATGTCGACGCAGGGAGTGCTCCAGCGTTTGAGCTCGCTCGGGCTGCTCTCGGGGATCGAGGGCGGCCGACCGGCCCGTGCGGCACCCGGTACCGGTGGAAGGCTCCGGACCTCGCCCTCGGCCTTCTCGGTCTCGTCGACGTTGGTCGTCCAGATCTCGCGTTGGGACCGTTTGAAGGACATGCAAGGTGTGCTCGAGGCGTTCGCCTCGTCCCCGAGCCTGCACAACGAGGCTCACCTCGCCCTCGTCGGCCCCGAAGTGGACGGTGTGGCGGACGACCCCGAAGGGACTGAGAACCTCGACGAGTGTCTCGCCGCATGGGAGCACCTGCCGACCGGGGTGCGGGATCGGATCCACATCGTGAACCTCGACATGCGCGACGCGGACGAGAACGCGTTGATGGTCAACGCTCTGCAACGCTTCGCATCGGTGATCACCCAGAAGAGCCTCGCCGAAGGATTCGGGCTCACCGTCGCCGAAGGCATGTGGAAGGCGAAGGCGGTCGTCGCCTCGGCCGTCGGCGGGATCGTCGATCAGATCACCGAGAGCACCGGCGTCTTGCTCGAGGATCCTTACGACCTCGACGCGTTCAGCCGCTCCGTCGCTCTGCTGATCGACGACCGCTCGCTGCGGGTCCGTATGGGTCGGCGAGCTCGTCGCCGCGTCCGTGATCACTTCGTCGGCGATCGCCATCTGCTGGCGCTCGCGGATCTCATCCGTCGGGTGACCGACTGAGACGAGAGTCCACCGGAGGGCACACTCGGCTGCGGGTCGACGAGCCGGTCGTGGTCGCTCGGGTCGCCCGACCTGTGATGAGATGGCCCTCGGTCCGTGGAGGTGCACCGACGTGACGACGGAGCTCGACTGGTACGGCTGCGCGACGTTCCGGCTGCGGACCGCCGGGCTGACCGTCTTCCTGGACGCGTACATCGACCGGGCTCCGACGGCTGCCGGGGCGGGTCGATCGGCGGCGGACGTCGAGGAGTGCGACTGGGTCGTGATCGGCCATTCGCACTTCGATCACCTCTTCGGCGCGGAACGGATCATGGCCAACACCCCGGCCACGCTGGTCGGCAGCTACGAGACCGTCCGTGTCATGGAGGCTGCGGGAGTCCCTCCCGATCGGATGCTCTGCGTCGCGGGAGGCGAGACGATCTACCTCGGGCAGGACGTACGGGTCAGCGTCTACCCGAGCCTCCACAGCTGCGTGTGGTCACACAGGTCCGCGGCGGCCGCGGACCAGGCGTGCGTCGGCGACCTCGGCGTCAGCCTGCAGGACCAGCACACCCGGATGGCGGAACTCGGCAGCCTGATCGCGTCCGGGCTGGACCCCCTGGCGCTCGAGCACCTCCTCGGCGGGATGGCCGGCCACAGTCACCGGGGGACGGTGGCGCTCTGTTGTTCCACTTCGAGACGCCCGATGGTTCACTGCTCTACCAGGACACCAGTGGGCACTGGACCAGAATCGTCGACATGCTCGAACCCGATGTCGCGATCGTCGCCGCGGCGGGCCGTGCCAACGTCGACGGACAACCGATCCAGGGCTCGTTGATGGACTTCGTGGTCGATCACGTCGCGCGGCTGGCGCCGCGCCAGGTCGTCCTCTCCCATCACGACGACTGGCTGCCCGGCTTCTCGTACCCGACCGACGTCGAGCCGATCCGAGCGGCGCTCGGGGAGCGGGTGCCCGGCGCGACGTTGCTGGACCTCGGGTACGTCGACGGAACCAAGCTCTTCTGACCGACCGGAGGACCGGGACTCGTGACACGCATCTGCGTGATCGGCGACTTCGAGCCGGGAAACCCGACCCATGAGGCGATCGCGGACGCGGTTTCCCATGCACCTGCCGGCGTTACCGTCGAAGTCGAATGGGTCGCGACCGATGCCCCGGTGCTGCGCAACGGCGACGGCGGCCTCCGCGGATTCGACGGTCTGTGGATCGCGCCGGGCAGCCCCTACCGGGATATCGACGGGGCGCTCGCCGCCATCGCGTGGGCTCGTCGGGCCGGCGTCCCCTTGCTCGGCACCTGCGGTGGCTTCCAGCACATCGTGCTCGAGTTCGCCCGGAACGAGCTCGGGTTCGTGGACGCGCAGCACGCGGAGTACGACCCCTACGCGTCGCGGCTGTTCGTGACGCCGCTCAGCTGTTCGATCGCGGGAACGACGATGGAGGTCCGGCTCGAACGGAGATCGAGAGTGGCCGATGCCCACGGTGCGATCCGGATCCGCGAGGAGTACTACTGCAACTTCGGCCTCGATCCGGCCCACGAGGAGGAGCTGGTGCGCGCCGGTCTCGAGGTCACCGGGCGGGACGGTGGCGACGGCGAGGCCAGAGTCGTCGAGATTGCGGACCATCCCTTCTTCGTCGGCACGCTCTACGTCCCCCAGACCTCGTCGGCTCCCGACGCACCACACCCGCTGGTCGTCGCGTTCGTCGCCGCGGCGGAGGCGTTCGCAGGACGACCCGGCAACCCGGTCGAGCGGTGACGGCCCACTGCCACCTACTGGTCCCTCCTCTCGCTCGAGGGAACGGGTAGGGTCCGCGTCCGCCGGACAACACCGGGTGCACCAACCCCGGCACTCGTCGGTCAGGAGGTCCTCTTTCCGTGGACGGAGCGGTCACCGGCGGCGACGTCTCGGTCGATCCGACTCCCGGCGGGCGCGGCTACCGGCGGAACGATGCTCTCCAGGCGAAGTTCGACGCGGCCAAGGCCTCCCTACTCGAGCAGGACGGCTGGGTCGATCCCCGCAGCGGCGTGAAGGGACTGGTGGCCGACCTCGCCCTGGAAGGGGGCGGGGTAAAGGGGATCGCGCTGGCCGGAGCCGTGCTCGTCCTCGACGAAGCGGGTTACCGCTTCCGCTGTGTGGCGGGAACCAGTGCGGGATCGATCGCCGCAAGCCTCATCGCTGCGATCACCAAGGCCGAGCGGCCCATGACATTGCTCAAGCAGTACATGGACGACATGGAATTCAGCCGGTTCATGCCCGACGGCCACCTCCATGCCTTTCTCGACCACCGGGGCGGCAAGGCCGGAACGCTGATCGCCGACACGGCGATCCTCAGCCACCGGATGGGGCTCTACCCGGGTGACTACCTCGAGGAATGGCTCCAGCCCAAACTGGCGGAGCTCGGTTGTGAACATTTCGGCGACCTCCGGCTGCCGGCCGGCGCCGATCCCGACCAGAGCCTGCCACCTGGTCACGACTACCGCCTCCTCGTCCACACCTCCGACATCACCCGCGAGTGCCTCGTCCGCTTACCGTGGGACTACCCGATCTACGGCTTCGACGACAGAGACGAGATGGAGGTGGTGCCCGCCATACGTGCTTCGATGTCGATCCCGTTCTTCTTCGAGCCCGTCCGCTTCGATGCCCGCCCGGCCGAGGTGACGGTGCCCAGCCCGGACGGCGGAACCATCGTTCAGAATTACGACGGTGGAGCCTGTACCTGGGTCGACGGAGGCATGCTCCGCAATTTCCCGATCGCAGCCTTCGACCGCGACGACGGTGCCGCTCCGCGGTGGCCGACGATCGGCGTCAAGCTGTCGACCCTGCAGACTCGCTTCCCCGTCACCACGGCGTGCGAGAGCGCGGTGGCGGTGGGCGTGCACTGTTTGCGCACCATGATGAACGAATGGGACGCCTACGAGATCGGTGCCGCGACGGCCGGCCGGACGATCTTCGTCGACAACGGAGGTCTCACCGCCACCGACTTCCATCTCACCACCGAGCAGCAGAACAGCCTGTTCCTGAGCGGCGTCGCCGCAGCAAGCGATTTCGTGATCGAGATGGCGGAGGTCGGTCACGTGCCGCGGACTGCCGGCGAAGCGGTCGCCCTCGCCGATCGGCGTCGCACCGGCCGGGGGGCATCCGGATAGACGCACCGTCCATCCGGCGGACTCGGAGAACGTCTACACCTGTTGCGGCATCGAGAACCGCTCCCCTTCCATCGAGGCCGAACCGATCTCGACCGCGGCAATCGACCGACTCCGCCGGTGCCGGAGGGACGAATCCCGTCCTCGGACAATGCAGACCGGGGCTACACTCGGGCCGGCGGTGAGCAGTGGCGATCAGCAGTGACCAGGCCCTGGGGGAACGAATCGGTCGGCTCGAGGCGGATCCGGCCATTTCCCTCGCGGCCGTCGACCTCACCATCGTCGATCCGGAGCGTCTTCGCCGGCAATTCGACGAGGTCTTCTACTATTTCGCACTGGTCGAGGGAGAGGTCGCCCAGAACGCGGCCGACATCGCGGCGCTGCTCCCCGATCTCGACGACTACGACCTTCGCTTCCTTGCAGTCTGGTCCTCCCACGAGGTGGCCCACAGCGCGGTCTTCGACGCCATCAGAGCCCAGCTCGACCTGCCCCCTGCGGGGCCGGGTGCCCTGCCGTCTGCACAGCGCACCTTTCGGGCCATGGGCGTGCTCGCCCAATTCCAGTGGCTTCACGACGTGCTCAAGCTCGTGTACCTCGCGCGTGGCGCCATGCACGAGCGGCTGACCCTCGAGGCCTACACCCGGCTCGGGGACAAGCTCACCTCGCTCGGCGAGCACTTCCTGGCCCGCACGGTCACCGATCCGATCCGCCATCAAGAGGCGGGCCATCTCGGCTACTACAAGGCGGCCGCCTCGGCGCACCGCCTTCGTCTCGGCCCGGCGCAGCGCTCCCTCGCGCGGCTGATCAGCACATGGACGTACGAGCCAGTCGGCGCACCGGGTCGGCGTGCGCTGTGCGGGCGCGTCTTCACCGAAATCGCCGACGGCGACATCCGGGTGCTCGAGCCGCTCGAGCTCATCGCCGCCGACCTCCTGGGGGACGGGCGGCGGTGGGAGGCGGGATTCGTACGCGGCGCGATGAACCGGTGCCTCGCAGCTCGGAACTGACGTGACCGTCTGTCAGGCCTGCGAGGCCCCTCTTCCCGACCGTGCGCGCTTCTGTCCGCAATGCGGGATCGCGGTCCCCGCCCAAGACGCGGGGCGCGACAGCGACCCCCGGGTCACCGGCATCGGGCACGAACGGCGTCACCTCACCGTCGTCTTCTGTGACCTCGTCGGCTCGACCGAGCTCTCGACGACCGTCGACGCCGAGGAGTTCAGTGACCTGCTCCAGGCGTACCACCAACGCGCCGTCTCGATCGCACGCCGCTACGCGGGCGACGTGGAGGGCTACAGCGGCGACGGCATCACCTTCCGGTTCGGATGGCCCGAAGCACACGACGACGACGCCGCCCAGGCACTCCGCGCGGCGCTGGAGATCGTCGCCGCGGTCGGGGAGCTCGACGAGGCCGGACGGCTCACGCTCCGCGTCGGGGTGCACAGCGGGCTGGTCATCGTCGGACAGATGGGTGGCCAAGGACGGCGCGCCACGATGGCTCTCGGCGAAACCATGAATCTGGCCGCTCGTCTCCAAACCGCGGCGGCACCGGGAAGCGTGGTCGCCAGCGCGGCGACGATCGCGCTGGTCGAGGGGCTCTTCTTCTTCGAACCACTCGGCGCCCTCGACCTGAAGGGCATCGCCGAGCCGGTCGAGGCCTGCCGGGTCATCGAGCCCACCGACGTCCGGAGCCGGCTGGAGGCGGCAGGGGGACGGCTGGCTCCCTTCATCGGGCGGGCCGCGGAGACCGACGAGCTGATCCGGCGCTGCGCGGGGCTCACCGAGGGCCGAGGGGCAGCGGTCCTCATCCGTGGCGAGCCCGGCGTCGGCAAGTCGCGCCTCGCCTATCAGACGCGCCACGTGGCGGTCGATGGACAACTCGGGTGGATCGACTGCTCGTGTTCGCCGTACACCCAGATGAGCGTCTTGTGGCCGGTCGTCCAGGTGATCGAGCAGGGAATCGGGGTGAAGCGGGAAGACGATCCCGCGACCCGGTTCGAACGCCTACGGAGCGGTTTGGAGGCAGCGGGGGTCGACCTCCCCGACGCCGAAGGGCTGGTCGCCGTGCTGCTCGGGGTTCCGGGTCCGCCCCTGCCGTTGCTCAGCCCGGAGCGCCGGCTCGAGCTGACCATCGAGGTGCTGGTGGAATGGGTGCTCGCCCTCAGCCGTCAACAGTCGCTCGTGCTCCTCGTCGAGGACGTGCAGTGGAGCGACCCGACGACGCTCGACGTCCTCGACCGGCTTCTCGCCCGGGTCGCGGACAGCCGGCTCTTCCTGCTGATGACGGCTCGCGCCGAGTTCGCCGAGACCTGGACCAACGGCGACGTCGTCACCGAGATCGACCTCGAGCCGTTCTCCGACGACGACGTCCGCCAACTGGTCGATGCAGTCGGGGGCGACCGCTCGCTGCCCGAACCGTTCGTCGAACGCATCGTCCACGCGGCGGCCGGTATCCCGCTCTTCGCGGAGGAGATGGGGCGGAGCCTGCTCGAATCCGGAAGGCTCGTCGCCGAGGGTGACCACTGGGAGTTGTCCTCACCGCTCGCCGACGTCGAGATCCCCCAGACGCTGCAGGGATCGCTCCTGGCGCGCCTCGACCACCTGGGCCCGGCCAAGGGCGTCGCGCAGGTGGCCGCGGTGATCGGCCGAGATTTCCGTTTCGACCTCCTGAGCGAGGTGTCCGGCATCGAGCCCGACCTCCTGGCGGAGTTGACCGGGCGTCTCGTCGACAGTGCGATCGTGGTCGAAGAAGACGGACCGGACAGAAGCTTCTACTTCCGGCACATCCTCATCCAAGAGGTCGCCTACGAGTCGCTCCTCCGTCGCACCCGCCGTACCCTCCACGAGCGGGTCGCACGTCTGTTGCGCGCCCGTTTCGAGACGGGAGCGACGGTCGCACCGGAGGTCATCGCCCGGCACTTCGAGGCAGCCGGGGCGGGCCGCGACGCAGTCGAGCACTACCAGCTCGCCGCGAGCCGGGCAGCAGAGGGCTCCGGGCATCGGGAGGCGGTCTTCTTCCTACGTCGCGGGATCTCGGTGATCGGACACGAGTCCGACGCTCTCCACCGCAACGAGCTGGAGATCGAGATGCAGCTCTCGTTGGGTTCGGCCATCATGGCGGCCAAGAGCTACGCGAATCCCGAAATCGAAACCGCTTACGAACGGGCCCGCGAGCTCTGTGAGCAACTCGGCAACGACGAGCGCGTCGGTCTGGCGCTGGCCGGCCTCTCGATCTACTACATCAACCGCGGAGAGACCGCGCTCGGCGCCACCCTGGCCGAGCGAGTGCTCGACATCGCGACGGCACACGGTGACGACACCCTGGAGCTGCTCGGAAGGGTCCAGCTGTCCCTCGCGCGGCACTACC
The DNA here is from genome assembly GCA_963784155.1 of uncultured Acidimicrobiaceae bacterium. Lineage (GTDB taxonomy): Bacteria > Actinomycetota > Acidimicrobiia > Acidimicrobiales > RAAP-2 > Bog-756. The sequence goes on along the minus strand of CAWAQF010000005.1, from coordinate 281,966 downwards.
TGGGGGAGGCTTCCGACAGCCTCGGTCACTCGCTGCGTGCCCTCGAGATCTACGATCCCGGCCGGCACGCGTCGATCGCGCAGCGGTTCGGCACCGACCACGGCGTGGCGGCACACTGCTTCGCCGCATGGGGTCTTCTGACACAGGGCTATCTCGACCAAGGCCTCCGGCACATGGACGAAGCGGTGGGCCTCGCCGAACGTCTCGTCCAACCGTTCAACGTCGCCTACGCGCTCGCGTTCCGTGCCACGGCCCACTGGGAGCGCGGTGAGCCGGAGGCGACCTTCGAGGACGCACACCGCGCCCGCGAGCTCGCAGAGGAACAGGGATTCGACTGGTGGGCCGTCATCGGAGGTCTTTGGGAGACGGCCGAGCTGGTGGTCGCGGAGGGTGACGCGTCGGCGCTGCCCCGGCTGCTCGAGTTGGCGACCGCAGCGAGCGAGTCCGGCAATCGGGCCGGGAGCACCACCGTCATGGCGCTCGTCGCCAACGCCTTCCGTGCGACCGGGGACCTCGAGACGGCGGGCGCGTTCGTCGACATGGGACTCAAGGAGTCGGAGGAGACCAACCAGCCGTGGTGGAACGCGGACCTGCACCGGATGCGAGCCGAGCTCCTGGCCGCGCGGGCGGAAACCGCGGGCGGCTCCGCCGAGGGCGCGCCGTCGTCCGAGGGCGCGCCGTCGTCCGAGGAGGCGGACATCGAGTGGCGGACCGCCCTCGAGACCGCCGACCGACTCGGCTACCCGGTGCACGGCCTCCGCGCCGCGACGAGCTACGCCGCGTACCTCCACCGTCGCGGGAGGACCGACGAGGGACTCCGGCTGCTCCGCGACCGGTACGGACGTTGCCCCGAGGGCTTTTCGACTCCTGTGCTGACGGCGGCCAAGGCGGTCATGGACGAGCTCGAGGGCGCGGCCGGACGCGCCTGACTGCGTACACTCCCGACTCCGCTCACGGAAACCCGAGGTCGGGATACTCCGAAACGATGACCGCCTTGGTGGCGTCCAACTGGGCCTCGAGGAAGTCCGGATCCGTCCCGACCTTCGCCGTGCCGCCGAAGATGACCGTGTGGTACGCCGAATCGTCCTCCCAGTAGGACATGTGCACGACCGCGTCGACCAGAACGGGGATGAAGCTCTTCGGATAGGCCGCCCGGGGACTGGGAGCGCCGAAGCTCCGCCGCCACCCCTCCTGCACGTCGGAGTTGTCGACCAACTTCTCCGCAGTCGGAGCGTTGGACTCGTAGCAGCTGGCAACCTCGGTTCCCTCGATGGTCACTTCGTGCCAGAACCCGTTGCCGATCTTCACCGGCGCCTTCTTGACAAGCGTCGTGACCGAGGAGGGCACCGACGACGTGGCGACGAGGGCGTCCCAGGGCACCCCGTAACACCAGTTGGAGAACCAGTTCCAATCGGACTTGCCCAGCCGGACCAGATCGACCGGCTCCACCGTCGAGGCGGACCCGTCGGCCTTCGCGTACCCGAAGGGGCGTGACCACGCCGACTTGGCACAGTCGAGCTGGTAGTAGCCGAGGAAGACGTTGAACCAGTACGGCGAGGAGGGATCGGTGTACGGACCCGGGGCCCCGGGCGGGTCGAAGGCACCGACGCAGGCGACGGTGTTGAACACGAACGGCGGGTAGTCGCGGAACATCACCTTCTTGACGATGCTGCCCACCTTGCACACGTCGCGCTCCACATCGTCCACATGGAATCGCAGGACGGTCGGGGTGCACGGCTGACTCCTCCCGAATCTCTTCGGGTCGTCGAGCTCCGGCGGGCACGCTTCCGTGCGGCCGGCGATCTCCCCGATCGACGGGTCGAAACGGAGCAGGACCCGCCGCTCACGGGAGAACACCTTGCGCCAGGCCGAGCGGCGGGAGCTCCGAATCTCGACGGTACAGGTCCAGGTCACTTCGCCGTCGAACATGTTCGACGCGACTCCGATCCCGACCCGAACCCGCCCGAGGTCGAAGCAGCGAGGAGTGCCGGGGTCGTCGTCGGAGAACCGCCACGAGAACAGGCGGTGGTTCCGGAAGGTGAGCGCCATCTCCACCTTGTCCAGATCGGGAAAGGAGCAGGAGAGCGCCATCCCGTAGCCGAGCGGAACGGTCTCGATCGGAACGTTCGCCATGAAGTCTCCTCGTACGTGACGCTCTCGCCTCGGAACGTGCTCTTCCGTTCCGCCGCCGGCTCTCCGCCCGACCGGCTCGCAGGGCCGCAGCCAGAGGTTCGTCAGAGGCCCTCAGCTGGAGAGCTTGGTGGGACTTCGAGACGGAGTCAAGAGGAGTGCGCCTCCTGTTGCGCCCTGGGCACCGCCGAGCGCCCGGTGCCAAGATTGGGCCGTGGCGGCGGACGGCAGACGGCTTCTCCGATATCCCTCCGACGCGCCCGCGGCGACGATCGCCTTCGGGACCGCCGGGTGGATGGTCTTCGGCGCCGCCGGTTTCTTCCCCCTCTGGTCGATCGTCTTCTTGCCCTTCGCGCTGCGATGGGTCGGCATCGTCCAACACAACCACACCCATGTACCGCTCTTCCGCCACCGCGGACTCAATCGAGCGGTCGATGCCGCACTCACCTTCGTCAGCGCGGTGCCACACCCCCTGTACCGCTATCTGCACGTCGAGATCCACCACCGGTTCCAGAACACGCCCGAGGACTGGACCGGCCCGTTCTTCCGAGCGGGAGCCTCGTTTCCCGACCGACCCGTCCCCTTCTGGCAGTACTGCCTGACCACCACCGGTCGATGCTGGCGACGGGGAATGCCCTCCACCTGGCGACGCCACCGGACCGCACTGCTGATCTGCTGCCTTCCCGGCGCGGTGTTGGTGCTCGGTTTGGTGATCGTGTCGCCGACTCGCGCAGCGCTGTTCCTCCTCCTGCCGTGGGCCGCCACCGCGGTGTTCCTGCCGGCGACCAACTGGAAACAGCACGTCGGCTGCTCCTACGAATCGCCCTCGAGTTCGGCGAACGTGAATTTCGGGTTGCTCCACGGCGTGCTCGCCTTCAACATCGGGTACCACTCCGCACATCACATTCGCCCAGCCGCGCACTGGACCAAGCTGCCGCACCTCCATGCCCGCCTGATCGCAGACTCGCTTCCCGAGCGCTGCGTACGTCATGGCCTCCTCCTCGAGATGCTCGGAACGACGCGGGCCGGAGCTCGGCGACCGACGGCACCTGGCGACAGGGGGACCGACGCCTGGGAGCGACCTCACGATCCCGCTTCGGGCCGTCACACCACGTTCACACCGTGACGTAGTCGGCGGGCGGCGTAACGCACGTCGTCCCGGCATCGCTTGAACGACGACGGACCAGGGCCTCCGCGAACAACCCCTACGTCGGGTTCGGCAACACCGGGCCTCACGTCTCCCCCTGTAACGGCAGTGTCACCCCTCCGGGGCTCACCACCTGCACCGGCTCCCTCCCGTCCGGAACCTACGGAAAAGTGACCGTGCCTTCGAGCCGGCCTGCACGATGGGGCCAGGCGTGATCGTGCTGAAGAACGCCACACTGGCGAGTGGGGCCACTCTCGACGATACGGGGGCAGCCGTCGTCGACAACGTGACCGCGACAGGAGCGAGCTCGGTCGCGATCACCGGCGGTGCCGTCAACCATGACGTGCACGTGGCGGGAACCTCCGGAACGGTCAGGCTCTCCAACACCACCATCGGTGACAATCTGGTCGTCTCGAACGGGGCCGGTGCGGTGTCGGTTTCGAACAACACGGTCGCCGACAACATCACGGTCGACAACAACGCACCCGGTGGTGCCACCGTGACCGCCAACCGCGACCACGGGTTGCCATCAGCACGCCAACCATCCCTATTCGGGCGGCGGCAACTCGGTGGCCGGCAGCTGCAACGCCACCAACCCCTGAGCGATCCCGCCCCGGAGCACGACGAAGCCGCGCCCACTCAGTGGGCGCGGCTTCGGATCGCCTTCTGGTAGGAGACCGGGGCGACCGTGCGCCCGATGGGCGCGAGCAGCGGCAGAGCCGCCGCGTTGATGTCCGTCCTCTTCCCGCCCATGCGTTCGAGCAGCAGCGCGGCGACCTCTTCCGCGCTCCGCCGCACCATCTTCGGGGGAAGTCCTCCCCCGTCTTCGACCCCGGACATCCCCATCGCAGTGGGTACCCACGCGGGGTAGAGCACGTGCACATGGACCCCGTGCCGGGCGACCTCGTGTGCCACGGATTCGGTGAACGCGGTCACTGCCGCCTTGGAGGCGGCATAGGCACCGTGACCCGGCTCGGGCGCACGTGCCGAGTCCGACGAGACGTTGACCACGATGCCCGACCTCCGCTGGACCATGCCAGGGAGAACGGTGAGCGTGCCGGTCACCACGCCGAAGAAATTGACGTCGAAGATCCGCCGATAGGCCTCGGACATCCCTTCCTCGAACGGGGTCAGTTGCTCGATGCCGGCGTTGTTCACGAGGACGTCGATCCGCCCCCGCTCCGACTCGAGGTCCTGGAGGGTCTGTCGGAAGAAATCCGAGTCGCCCACGTCACAGACCAGAGCGGAACTCCCCGGGCTCAACGCGGTGAGCTGGACCTCGAGCTCTGCCAACAGATCGCCGCGCCGGGCCACACCCACCACCGTGGCGCCGCGGCGGGCGAGATCGAGCGACACCTGGCGTCCGATGCCGGAGGAGGCGCCGGTGACGACGGCGACCTGTCCGTCGTAACGGGTCGGCGTCCCCTTCTGGCTCCTTCGCACGGCGTCGATGCTAGGTGGTCTCAGCCGCAGCTTGCCGTCCGAGCTCTCGGCGAGGTGGACCTCAAGGTGCGGGAGCGACGGCGATCGAGAACGTCGCCGTCGCCGAATCGCGGGTGTGGGGCCGAGTGAGGGTCTTGGTGTCGAGGACTTCAATGGTGAATACGAAGGTGCCCGCGGTCTTCGCCGTGCCCGACAGCATGCCGGTCGACTTGTTCAGCTTGATTCCCCTCGGAAGCGCCCCTGAACCCTTCACCAACTTCCACTGGTACGGAGGCCGTCCGCCCGATGCCTTCAAGGTCGTCGAGTAGGACCTACGGGCGGTCGTCGAGGGAACCGCCGTGGTGGTGATCTCGATGGGCACCACGTCGAGCGCGAAGTGCTGTACCGCGTTCGGGGAGGTCCCGTTGGACGCGGTGAGCACGAGTGGGTAGGACCCTGCGGTACCGAGGGCCGGGCTGCCGGTGAGCCGTCCTGTCCCGTCGCCGTTGTCGGTGAAGGTGAGTCCGGCGGGTAGAGCGCCGGACTCACTGAGCGTCGGCGTCGGGAACCCCGAGGTGTCGACGCTGAAGGCGAACGGACTTCCCGCTGCCGCGGTCGCGGAGCCGGCACTGTCGATGGCCGGCGGCGTCGTCGAGTTGCCGCTCAAGGTGATGACCTGGTCACCTCCGTCACTGTCGATGGTGAGCGAACCGGTGTACATCCCCGGTGTCGTCGGCGCGAAGGTGACGTCGAAGAAGATCTCACCGCCGGCACCGACCGTGCTGTTCGACGCCGGCGCACCCGACGTACCGAACGGACCGCCCGGATTGCCGATCGAAGAGATGGTCATGGTGGACGAACCGTTGTTGAGCACGCCGATCTGCTGGCTGAGCTGCGTACCGGGCGCGGTGCCGCCGAAGCTGACCCCGTTGGTGGTCACCCCGAGGCTCGGGCCACCCGATTCCCCGGTGGCCGAAAGAGGCAACTGCACGATCCCGTTCTCCTCGGTGGTGACGGTCACGCTGGATCCGGCGAGGCCCGGCTTGGTCGGGGAGAAGGTGACCGGGACCGTCAGTGTCTGGCCGGTGGTGAGGCTCGCAGGCAGAGGAGGAGTCGGCGTGCCGAGCGTGAACGCTCCCGCCGGCACGCTCAGGTTGGTGATGGTGGTGTCGGTGGCTGCGGTCACGGTCAGGTTCTCGGTCGAGGACTTGCCGTCCACCGTCGTCGGGAAGGTGGGCGACGACCCCGACACGGGAGCCGGCACCGACGCGCCGAAACCGATGACATTTCCGTCGCGTGTGCCGACGTAGATCCGATTGCCGCCGATACCGGGTGGGTTGAACTTGGAGGCCGTACCCACGGGCGCGCTGTACACCTCCTGCATGACGCCGCCAACCGGCACCGGGTCGTACGCTCGCAACTGCGCCCCGATGCCGCTGGCGTCCGGCGACCAGATCACCCAGATGAGTGCGGTGCCCGAGGTGGTTCCGTTCGAGGTGACCACCGGTGCACTCGATCCGAACCCGAACGAGTCCGAGGACTGCCCCGCCTGGGTCAGTTCCGGGCTGCCTGACGAATTGACGCCGTACCGGTACGCGTCGAGGTACCCGTTCGAGCCGCCCCCGCTGCCGCCCCCGGATCCGGTCGGGATGTAGACCCATCCGCCGTCACCCGGCCAGACCGCCGGGTTCGACCAGACCCCCCCGTAGGGTCCGTACCGGCCGACCACCGCGTCGGTTCCGCTCGCACCTTGGCCCTGCCCCCCGAGACTGTCGCGGTTGAGGAGATAGACGTAGCCCTCCTTGCCGACCGCCACCGCGAGGTGCGGGATCGACGACGTGCCGAAGTACTGGTTCGGGAGCGCGACCGGGCTCCCCGAGCCGAAGTCGAGATCGCAGCAGTCGAGGGACGAGGCGGCGTCGTAGGGCGAGAAGAAGTCGACCGGCTTCAAGCTCCCGTTGGACTGGACGTCGACGCGGACGACGGACTCACCGAGGTTGGCCGGTGGGGTGCTGCCGAGAATGGTCCCGTTCGGGGTGTCCCCGGCGGAGATCCCGTTGCCGGTGGTGAAGAGGATGCTGCCGGGCCCGTCGGAGACCAGTCCTCCACCGGACTGCCAGATCCCTGCGCCTGCAGAGTTTCCGTTTGCGGAATCGGACCACATGGTGGTGAGGGTGCCGGCCTCGGAGACCCCGGCGATCCATCCCTGGTACCAGCCGATGTCACAGTGGCTCGCGAACCCGACGTACACCACCCCGCCCATCAGGAGCAGGCCCGCCCGCTGATCCTGCAAGTTCGGTGTGAACGTCTGAGTCGGATCGTTGGACGCAGCCCCCTGGATCTGAACCGGGAACCCGGGCTCTTCCGCGCCCCCCTGATCGAGATTCAATGCGTGCATGAAATAGGCCTGGGGACCCGAATTCCCAGCAAGGAACTGAAGGTCCACCAGATACTCGGTGTCGGTCGACTGATCGACCACTCCGGTCGATTCGATGCCGTACACGTCCTCGTCGTCACACCCGAGGGTGCTCGCCGGCACGGGCGACCCGAACTGGCGGCTCCAGAGGATCGCGCCGGTGACCGGGTCCAGTCCGTACGCAAAGTCGTTCATCGTATTGACGAGAACCTGGTTGTCGTCGAGCAGCGGCTGTCCGTAGACCTCCCCGTTGATGGGGGTCTTGAACATCTGACCGAAGCTCCCGCCGGTGACCGCGCTCGGCGTCAGAGCGGTCTGATCGGGGTACCACCCGGTCCGGTTGTTGTCGGCTCCCCGGGTCGCCCCGTCCGTCGGAGTCGTGGATGCCGAAACCGGACGCGGTGTCGCGACGGTGACCACCATCACGACCGCGGACATCAACAGCGCCACGCTCGAGCCGACGGCGATCGCCCGTCGGATGCTTCGCTTCGCCATCCCCCTCGATCCCTTCGGTCCGTCGTTGCGTGCGAGGACCCGAAACTGCACCGTCCCGGCTGCCTCGCGGTCAGGGAATAACCCGCAGTCTCCCATGGAGGACGACCGACTCACAACAGATTTGTCCTCATCGAGAGGTACCCGGCGTGAAGACCGCGCGGAGGTCGGTGACCGGATGGTCGCTCATCGTGAGGTCTCCATCACCCCGCGTACATGTTCGGTTCGTGACTGTGCGAGTCGTGCTCGTGGGGAGGCCCATCGGTGATCTCCGAATTCGCCGTGCGGAGTAGCCTTCGCGCCAACGACGCGCGTCGACGCCACGCGTTCTGAGCGGCGCGATCGACGAGCGAGTCCCGAGGAGCAAGATGCCGTTCCGCCGGCCACGTGGCAAGCACTCCGCCCGTCGTACGGTGCGCGACGTCTCTCTTGCCGCGGCGACACTCCTTGCGCTCGGTCCGGTCCTGACCGCGTGCGCAGGCAGTCACGAGTCGGACCCGACCGTCCGGATGATCCCGGACTCCACGACGGTCGGGGCGTGGGCGTGGACGGCGACCTGCCCGTTCACCCCCCGGGCCGGTCCGGGCTGCGCGGGGTCGAACCCTCGGGTCGGACCCGCCCAGCTGAGCGGTGACGAGTGGAACCTCGGCGACACGCAGGGGAACCCGGGGAACGTCGGGATGTCGATCGACCCCTCGGGTCACCTGACGGTGCGCGGAGACCTTCCGGACGCAGCTCCCTGCACGGACGCCCACTGCATCGCACCGAGTGCCAATACATGGGTGCGGGGCTACCCGAGCGTCCTCTACGGGATCAATCAGTGCAACGCGAGCACCTCGTCACCATCCTCACCGAAGCTTGCCCTGCCGATGCGAGTCGGCGCCATCCCTCCGGATCTGATCGGCACGACCACCTACTCGGCGGCGCCGGACGGGGTCACCTATGACATCGCCTACGACCTATGGCTCAACGACTCCTCGACCCGGGCACCCTGCCGCACCACGGGGACCGTCGAAATCATGGTCTGGACCGGCTATGACGACCGCGCCTTGCTGCCCACAACGCTCCAGATCGGAAGGGCGAGCTCACCTTTCGAGATCGACGGCGTCGCGCACACCGGACACAGTGCATGGTCCGTGTACGCCGACAACGTCTACGGTGCCGGGCGGACCGCGCCCTGGGGCGGGACCCTCTGGTTCGTGCTGGACAAGGCCGACGCGGTCACCCACGGCACCGTGCAGGTCGACCTCAGTTCGGTGCTCGCCGCGGCCGGCAGTCTCCTCCAGCGCGACTACGGATGGCACGACTTCGAGAGCTCGTACTGGCTCGACACCATCCCCTTCGGCATGGAGTTCGGCCCGGCGAGCGGCACCCTGACCGGGTCCGGATCCTCGAACTTCTCCCTCTCCGTCTCGGGGTACTGTCTCAGCAGCCGGACGACGGTTTCGGCCGCCACCTGCTGATCGCGTCAGCCGCCGGTCCGAGGCTCGACGACGGCGACCTCGTGGCCGTCCGCGCCGGTGGGGGGTGCGGGCCGAACCGGGTGGGCGACCGCTGCAGGCGACGGGGCTCGGGGGCCGTCGCGGAGGTCCCCGCCGAACAATCTGGTGGGAGTCGCGATCACCGCAGCCGTCGCGCCGAGGACGACGGCGATGCACGCGGCGACGGTGAACCCGGGACGCCGGTACCGTCGACGACCTGCCCGGACCTCGTCGAGCTTCTGCTCGTCGAACCGCCGTCGGTACTCGACCGCGGAGACTCGCTGCGATCTCAGGTTCCACAAGGACGCTGTCGGAGCGCAGGCGAACACGGTCGCCTGGACCACCACGATGAAGATCAAGATGAACGGCGGATTGGTCCGGAGAACGAGCACGACCGCCGACGCGTAGAGGGCGACGGCGAGCAGTGCCTCCCACGCGCTCAATCGCAGTGCCGCCCGGAGCCGGCGGCTGCGCGACCCGGACTTCGACGTCCGGAGGAAGACGCCTTCGCGTCGGGTGATCCCCTCCAGACACGCGCGAGCGGTCACCAGACAACCCGAAAGGCTGATCACCAGCGAGTTCAGTGCGCGACGGCCCGAGATGTTGGTCCACTGCAGCAGGTTCCAGGTGGTGCCGATCGTCGCGATCAGGACCAGTGACATCGGCAGGATCGACAACTGACCGGCGAGCGGCATGAACACGAAGCTCGAGCCGGACAGGATCAGGCCGGTGATCACCAGCAGAACCAGGGCGAAGACGACCATCAGCAGGTCTCGAGTCCAGCCGAGGCACCCCATCAGGTAGTCGCGACGCTGATCCGCGTTGAGGTGGTTGTCCGGCGACCGGTCCCATGGCATCAGACTCCGCCAATGAAGACGGAAGATCTGCATGGCGCCGAAGCACCACCGGTGACGTTGCGTGTTGAGGCCTGCATACGACGGCGGCACGACCCCCCGACCGAAGCAACGCGGGACGTACATGCCCGACCATCCCGCCTTGAGCGCACGGAGCGAGGCTTCGGTGTCCTCGCTGATACACCATTCGTTCCAACCGCCCATGCCGACCAGCGCGCTCCGGCGGAAGAGACCCATCGTGCCGACGAAGGGAACGGAGTTGCGTTGGTTCCGGGTCGACATCACCGCCAGATAGAAGCCCTGGTACGAGTCCACGCACGCCGTGTAGTAGTCACTCCCTTCGAAGTCACGGTTGCCTTCGAACGTCTGGAGGAAACCGAGCTTCGGATCGGCAAAGTAGGCGACCGTCTCACGCAGGTAGTGCGGTTGGACGATGTCGTCGGCATCGATGATCCCGACGATCTCTGCCCGGGGATCGGTGTACTCGCGGAGCGCCAGGTTGCAGGCGCCGGACTTGTAGCCCGGCCACGGAGCGACGTGCACGAACTTCACCCGGTCGCGATCGCGGCAGTACTCCTCGACGGGACCGTAGACGGCGGGATCGGTGGTGTTGTTGTCGATGACGACGATCTCGAAGTCCGGGTAGTCGATTCGTTCCGCTGCCTGAATGGTCTGGATGAGCATTGCGGGCGGCTCGTTGTACGCCGGAATGTGGAGCGAGACCATCGGCTGGTATTCGGGATCGACAAGGGGTGGCGGCAGCGCGTGACGGGTGCGACACATGACGTCGCTGATGTAGCTCACGTTCGAGATCCAGATGACCAATGCCGCCAGATCGAGCGCCAAGAAGAAGGAGGCGGTCGCCGCCTCCGCAGTCGACCGTGTCGCGACGGAGGCAATGTAGGCCGCATACCCGAGGAAGGCGAGGCTCGCCGCGAGGAAAGAGGCGTAGAAGATCTGCCCCACGAGGTTGCAGTCGGGCTTGAGGACGACCACCACGAGGTTCAGCCCGATGAGCGCGAACGCGGCCCGCTCGAGTCCACCTGCCGACAGGTCCCAAACCGCCGAGCTGATGATGCAGGAGACAACGGCCAAAGCTGTGGCCGCCACCGTGGCGACGACGACCTCGGTCAGTCGCGATCCGGTCCACCGAAGTCGATTGGGCATCTGGCGCGCCGGGCTCAGCACGAACACCGTGGCCAAAATGAGCTGCACGAAGCAGAGGACGAAGAGGTCGTAGAGATCGAGTCCTGCTACCACCGTCCGACCTCACCTTCCCGAACGGCACCGCCACGACATCCCTGCGGCCCTGTCGGCCCGACACGCCTCATCGGACACCCGGCCTGGGACGAGCCACGGGGATCGGATTCGACTCCCGACGGGGCGTCGCACGTGTGTCACCCACGGGCAATCTGAGACCGGCCAGCCGCGGGTCGTTGAGGTTCGCGTACGGCGCCTCCGACGAGCTGGGGGCATTCGTGGGTGGTCCCGTCGGACCTTCGCCGTCGAGCTCGCCGGCACTCGGCACGTCGGCAGGCGAAGGACCTACGGCGACGGCGGCCTCGGGGATTCCACGGGAAACGAGATGCTCGAGCGAATCGATCGCTGGGAGAAACCCTTCCTCGCGGGACTCCTCGAGCGGTTCACCCCGGGCCACCTGTCGTGCGTCCACCGGCGCGGCAGCCGTCCGCGCCGAACGCCGCGCGTGTTGACGACGGGTACGGCGTCGCACCCGCCTCTCCTCGAGCGACCAGGCCCTCCGCTCGGCCGACGTCAGGTTCGACCAGTTGGCGGGCATGCGACGGATCAGGGAGGGTCGCGCGTCGAACTGAGACGACCCCTCCTCGAGCTCCGTTCCCCATGCCGCGGCGATCTCTTCGGCCCGATCCCTGCTGACCTGCACGCCGTGCGCGTCGTAGGGAAGGTCGAACAACCCTGGGTCGGTCTGCCATCGAGGGCAGCCGATGCTGATCGCCTCTGCCACGTCCGGCCAGCGCACGCGCGCGAGCAGGATCGGCTTCGCACCATCAGTCAGTGTGACGTAACAGATCTCCGACATGCCGTACATCTAGGACTCCGACTGTCCCGTGCACCCACCTCGTTCCGGTCACGCCGCCGTTCACTTCGAAAAGGTGCGTGATGTCGGACCTGCCGTCGAAGGTAACAAGCACCTGTGGACGATGTCCAGAGTGAAATGGTTCTTTCGCACGATCGCTCGTGGCAAATGCACGCGGTGTGCACGACGACTGTTGGTCGAATCGCACTGTCTGCTCACCGCATGCAGTATCACTCTCACTTTCCGTAGCGACGCATGCTCCGACGCTTCGGCGCGACGCCCGATCTCCGCGCCGCGCGTCTCTGGGATCCGCGTCGGAGGGGACGACGGGAGAGATGAACAGTCGAGGAACTCCAGGGCCGCCACCGGGATCTCCGGTGCGGTCGCGTTCACCGGGTCCAGCAGCGCAGGATCCGCGTCGAGTACCGACGCGTCCGTCACGGGACGACATGACGGGACGCAACGGGCCGGCAACCCGGTAGAAGACCTCGGCAAGCGCTTGACAGCCTCCGCCGCCGCCGGTTGACTGACACGAGGTGGCGGAACCAGCGGTTCGTCCCTCTTCGTCTCGAGGGGCGTCCCGCGGGCTGTGATCAATCGGCGTGTCTCGCCCGGGCCCGGTGCCGGCGTTGGACGAACAGCACCGCGACCAATGCGCCGACGGCAAGCCCGAGGACCAGAATCGCCACGTCCTTCAGCGTGTCGTGGCCGGTCACCACGCGACCGATTCCGTAGGCGCTCGCCCCGACCGAGATCGCGAACCCGAACGCCGCCAGCAGATTCCAGAGGACGAACTGGCCGTACTTCATCCTCGCGGTGCCCGAGACGATCGCGGGTGTGAAGAACACGGCGAGCCGGCCCCATCGCGCATAGGCGATCTCGCCCCGTTCGACCACCTTCTGCCGCCCCGCCTGATGCTTGCCGGGCCGTCCGAGGAGCTGGCGCCCCCAGCGGTTCCCGATCGAATAGCCGATGAGCCCGCCCACCTCACCCGCCGCGGTCGCGGTCACTACAACCGCGGTGAGATCGAGGTTGTTCTGGCTCGCCGCGGCACCGGCGGCGGCGAGGGCCGTCGCGCCGATGAACGGCACTCCTGCCCACGAGGCGGCGACCGCCACGAACAGAAGCAGGTACTGCCACCAGCTACTCGCGAGGTCGGCGGCCACAAGGGTCGCCGGAGTCACGGCCGCTCTCGCGCCGTCATGTGGGCGAAGGATCCAACCCGGCCGCAGCCGAGGACTGCGGCGCCTCCGAGCCGGCCAACAGGGCGATGCCGCCGATCGCGATCAGGAGTCCGATCCCCGCCGAGCTTCCGTGCGCCCCGCCGCTCTTGGCCAGACGCTCCCCGTACACCACGATGCCCAGGATGACGCTCGAAAAGAGGGTGACCGAGTTGCTCGAGGCCATCGCCGGTGCGAGCACCCCGGTCTTGAGCGCCGACTGGAGGAGGACGAACCCACTCAGCGCGGAGACGATCAGGACGTACACCGACCAACTGCTGAGCAGTGCCAGGACCCCATTCCCCACCTCGGTCACGAACGTCTTGGTGACCGCTGCCTGCAGCCCGAAGCCCAGACCGGCGGCCGACGCCGAGGGTGAGTGCTTTGGCGGCACCGCGGAAGCGACTGCCGACTCCCGCGAGCACCACCACGATCGCCAAGGTGATCAGACACGCTCCCCACCAGACCGCCGCGCTCGGATGTGTGGTCCCTCCCTGGGGTTGCCCTCCCGAGAGGAAGACGACGATGCCGGCCAGGGTGAGGCCGGCACCGACGACTTCCCGACGCCCGACGTGCTGATGGGTGAGCCACATGCCGAACGGAAGGGCGATCACCAGGCTGAGCGCGGTCAGGGACTGGACGACGAGCAGCGAGGCACGGTCGAGCGCCGTTGCCTGCACGACCCAGCCCGACGCCTGGAAGACCGCCCCGGCGAGCCATACCGGTCGATGGAGGATCTGGAGGAGGAACCTGGGGTCGTCCTCCGACGCCTCGGTCGACAACGTGCCCTTCTGCTGGAGGACGATCCCGAGAGCGAAGAGGAATGCCGCGAGGAGTGCCAGCGCCGCGCCCACAGCGGCAGCCTAGGTGTTCACAACCTCTTGCCGTTGCTTTCGACTTCGAAGAGCGGATCCGGCGTCGGACTGTCCGACGACGCGCTCAGGCCGACAGTCGCTCGACGAGATGATCGCCGACCCGGAGAGCATTGGCGATGATGGTGAGCGTCGGATTCACCGCCCCGATCGAACAGAAGAAGCTGGAGTCCACCACGTAGAGGTTGTCCAGCTCGTGGGCCTTGCAATTCACGTCGAGCACCGAGGTCTCGGGATCGGCCCCGAACCGCGCGGTCCCCGCCTGGTGCGCGGTCGCCGCGATGTGCATCCCCTCGTGCAGGTAGACGCCCCGTTCGTGTGATTTCTTGTGGAATCCGAGATCGGCGAGCATCCCGTCGAACCGCTTTCGCAGTCGCTTCAAACCTTCGCCGTTGTTGTCCTTCATCAGCGCGAGCCGGACGGATCCGTTTCTGTCGAAGGTGATCCGGTTCTCGGGGCGGGGGAGGTCTTCCGACGACAGCCAGAAGTCGACCCCGTGACGCGCGATCTCGCTCAACACGACGTCCGGCGTGAGCTTCGCTCCCCAGGCGAGGAAGTGCGGTGCCATCGCCTGGAGCTGTTCACCGTCGGACTTGCCGAGCATCTGGATGCTCCCCCAGGGATAGTCCCAGTCCTCTCCCTTCAGATACCAGTCGTTGAGCGCAAGGGTCTTCTGCAACCGGGTCGGGTTCGGGGAGCGCGAGAGCGCTATGACCGCGGCGTTGTTGTGGCGGACGTAATTCCGCCCGACCTGGTCGGAACCGTTGGCGAGCCCGTGGGGGTGCGCGTCGTTGGAGGAACCGAGGAGGAGCAGCGCAGTGTTGAGTGCTCCGCAGGACACCACGACGACGTCCCCGGAGACCCGAGCTGTCGAACCATCCCCCATCTTCGTGACCACCGCCATCACGCTCCGACCGCTCGGATCCGTCTCCAGCCGCTCCACCTTCGCGTCGGTGGCGAGCTCGAGGTTGGGGTGCCCGGCCAGCGCCGGATCGACACAGACGACTTGTGCGTCCGCCTTGCCGTTGACCAGGCAGGGAAACCCGTCGACCCGGTTGCACCGGATACAGGGGCTCGCATGGGTCGCCTCGCCATTCTCGTCCTGGTCGAGGAGCACGCCGAGCGGGAGATGGGACGGATGGAGCCCGAGTCGCGTCAGGTCGTCGTGGAGCTCCTGGATGCGGGGCTCATGGCGAACCGCCGGGTAGGGGTACTCGCCGCTCCTCGGTCCGTCGGTCGGTCCTCGCCGGAGGCGCCGTGCACGTGGTACAGGCGCTCGGCCTCCGTGTACCAGGGTTCGAAATCGTCGTAGGAGAGCGGCCAGGCAGGCGAGAGGCCGCCGTGGTGCTTGATCACACCGAAGTCCTCGGGCCGCAGGCGGAAGAGGGCCGCACCGTAGAACTTGGTGTTGCCACCCACGTAGTAGTTCTGTTCGGGGGAGAACTCGTTGTCGTCCTGATCCAGCCACTCCTCGGTGGTGTGGTACTTCGCCTTGACGAAGACCGCCGAGGTCTCCCAATTGTCCCGCTCGCGGGGAAGATAGGATCCTCGCTCGAGCAGCAGGATGCGCTTCCCCGAGGGAGCCAGCTTCCAGGCCAGTGTCCCTCCACCCGGCACCGCTTCCGATGATGACCACGTCGTAGTGGGCGAGCTCTGGCATCGCGCTCCTCGATTCCGCCGGTGGCCAGCCGGGGAGGAGACGGCAGGATCGACCGGATTGTAGGCGCCCTTGCCGGCTCCCCGCTCTCGGCGCGACGGCCGGTCGTGCTCCTTCCCGGCGCCCGTCGATCCGTGTTTACTGGTCACCGGCCCGAGTCGACGCCCCGGAGCATTGCATGACCGACCGCACCCAATCGTCCACCGTCTATGCGGCCGGTCTCGTGCAGGGAATCGTGCTGGTCACCTTTCCGGCCGCCAGCACCATCTTCACCAGCCCCGCCCACTACGGACTCTCGAGCACCGAGTACGGCACGATGTTCCTACCCCAGGTGGCGACCGCCATCACCGCGGCACTCCTCGGCCCGAAACTGGCACGGCGTTTCACGCTGAAGCGCGTCTACCTCGCGGGCCTGGGGCCGACCTGGCGTCGATGGGCCTGCTCATCACCAGCCAGTTCTTCACCGACGACCGGGCTGCCGCCTACGGACTCCTCCTGGTTGCCACCGCCTCGCTCGGACTCGGGTTCGGCCTCACCGTCCCCGCGCTCAACACCTTCACCGCGTCCTTCCATCCCGACGCCGTCGACCGGTCGGTGTTGGTGCTCAATGCGCTGCTCGGACTGGGCACGGCCCTCGCTCCGGTCTTCGTCGCCATCTTCGACGGACTCGGCTTCTGGTGGGGCTTGCCGGTGATGTCCGCTGCCCTGCTCGGCACCCTGATCGTGACGAGCTCCCGGCTCCCGTTGCGTGTCACCGCGGCCGACACTGCGACCGAGGCGGGCGGCGGTACCGCCCCCCCACCGCTTCCGCGCCGCTTCTGGTTGTTCGCGGCCTTCGCGGTGCTCTACGGAATCTGCGAGACCATGAACGGCAACTGGTCCGAGTCCCTCGTGACCTCGCACCTGCGTGCGTCCGCGACGACTGCGTCGATCGCGCTCACCACGTTTTGGGTGATGGTCACGGCCGGCCGGGTCCTCTTCGCCGCCGTGCAGCGATCCTTCCCGACCAATCGCACCTATCACCTCCTGCCGTTTGTCTTGGCCGGTGCGTTCGTCCTCATCGCGGTGCTTCCGAGCGGAGCCGCCGGGTGGGGCGTCGTCGGGTTCGGGCTCTGCGGCCTCGGCTGCTCCGCACTCCTGCCACTCTCCATCAGCTTCGCCAAGAGCAGCTGGCCGCCGTCTCGGCCATGGCCGCAGGGGTGATCATCGCCTTCTACCAGCTCGGCTACGGCATCGCCGCCTTCGGCGCAGGACCGTTGCAGAACGCCGGAGCGAGCCTCTCGACCCTGTTCGGGCTGACCGCGCTGGTCGCACTCGCCATGGGAGCGCTGTCGTTCCTCGTCGCCCGTCCACATCACCACGTCACCCACCTCCATCCGCGCCCGATCGTCGGCGCGGCCGGACCGGGTGACACCGTCGTGCCGATCGCGCCTTCGTGAGCGGCCGTCCACATCCGGAGGACCCACCATGCCCAAGCTCGGAGCCGCATCCGCCGCCTTCTTCGAGGAGCTCGCCTCGAGAGGGCGGATCCCTCTCCTCCACAGCACGACCGGAACCCTCCGCGTCGATCTCGAGGACGACCGGGAAACCATCACCTGGTACGTCGTCATCGACAAGGGCGCGGTGAAGGTGACCCACCGTAACGCAAGAGCCGACGCCGTGGTCCGCGCGAGTACACAGCTGTTCGACAAGATGGCCACCGGGAGGGCGAACGCCACCGCCGCCATGTTGCGGGGCGCGCTCAGCATCGAAGGGGACCTCGGGCTTGTGGCGGCACTCGATCGCCTGCTCCCGGGACCCTCTCGCTCACGCGCCACCTACCTCGAACGTCAGAAGGAGGCGGCTCGGTGAACGACCAGCTCGTCCAGATACTCGACGGCAACATCTTCATCGTCAGCGACGAGCGGGGCGACATCGAGGCGTCGCGCTCCGATCCGACCGGGCTCTTCGCCTTCGACACACGTTTCCTCTCGAGATGGGTGCTGACCATCGACGGGCAGCGGCTCAACGCTCTCTCGACCGACGACCTCCATTACTACGAAGCGCGATTCTTCCTGGTGCCGGGAACCGGCACCGTCTATGTCGACGCCGACCTGTCGGTGATCCGCCGGCGCTCGGTGTCCCACGGCTTCCACGAGAGCCTCACGATCATGAATCACCGGTCCGAGCCGGTGACCGTCGAGGTGCGCATCGACGCGGGCTCGGACTTCGCCGATCTCTTCGAGGTCAAGGACGCATTGAAGAAGAGGGGCCGCTATTCGCATCTCGTCGAGGACGACTCGTTGGTCTTCCGCTACGTGCGGGACACCTTCCAGCGCGAAACCTGGATCGCCGCCGACAAACCGGTGGCGATCGATCCGAAGGGCCTGACCTTCGACGTGACGATCGGCGCCGAGAAGAGCTGGTCGACTCTGCTCCGCGTGGTCGCGGGCCACCCCGCGCTGCCGATGCACCCGAAGGAGATGGCGCGTCGCGCGACCACGGACGACGCGGGCCATGACGATGGCCCAGGATCTCGAGACCTGGCTCCGGACCGCCCCGGTCCTCGAGTGCGACTCGGACGCGTTGCGGGCCACCTACCGCCGCAGCCTGATCGACCTGGCCGCACTGCGCTTCGAGTCGCCCGTGCTACCCCGCCATTCGCTGCCCGCTGCCGGCCTCCCTTGGTTCATGACGATGTTCGGCCGCGACTCGATCTTCACCAGCCTTCAGGCGTTGCCCTTCGCCCCTGACCTTGCGGCCACGACGCTCAGGGCCCTCGCCGCCCGACAGGGGTCGAAGCTCGACGACTTCCGCGACGAGGACCCGGGGCGGATCCCACACGAGATGCGCTACGGAGAGCTGACCGCCTTCGAAGAGCGGCCCCACTCCCCCTACTACGGATCCGCGGACGCGACTGCGCTCTTCGTGATCCTGATGGACGAGTACGAACGATGGACAGGTGACACCAAACTGGTACGCGATCTCGAATACGAAGGACGCGCCGCGCTCGCCTGGATCGACGACTACGCCGACCTCCAAGGCAACGGGTACGTCTCCTACCGACGCCGCAACGAGAAGACCGGCCTCGAGAACCAATGCTGGAAGGACTCGTGGGACTCGATCTCGTTCCGCGACGGCACCCTGCCGGGCTTCCCGCGGGCCACCTGCGAGCTACAGGGTTATGCCTACGACGCGAAGGTCCGCGGGTCGCGTCTCGCCAGGGAGATCTGGCGCGACGTCGGCCTCGCCGAACGCCTCGAGAAAGAGGCAGCGGAACTCAAGCGACGCTTCAACCGCGACTTCTGGGTCGAGGAGGTCGGGTACTTCGCGGTGGCCCTCGACCCAGAGGGGCGCCAGGTCGACAGCCTCACCTCGAACATCGGACACCTGCTCTGGAGCGGGATCGTCGACAAGTCGAAGGCCAAGTCCGTGGTCGCCCATCTCATGGGGAAGCGGTTGTTCTCCGGGTGGGGAGTCCGGACTCTCGCCGAGGGTGAGGCGCGCTTCAACCCGATCGGCTACCACGTGGGGACCGTCTGGCCCTTCGACAACTCCTTCATCGCGCTCGGGTTGCGCCGGTACGGCTACAAGAGAGAGGCCGCCCGGATCGCCGAGGGGATCCTGGCTGCGGCCGAATACTTCCTCGGGAGGCTCCCCGAGGCGTTCGGGGGCTATCCACGCGAGATGACCAGGTACCCCGTCCAATACCCGACCGCGTGCAGCCCTCAGGCCTGGTCGACCGGTGCTCCGCTCTTGTTGCTCCGCACCATGCTCGGGCTCGAGCCGATCGGGGAGAACCTGATCGTCGACCCCGCGCTGCCCGAGGCGATCGGCCTCATCGAGCTCCTCGACATCCCCGGGCGGTGGGGGCGGATCGACGCGTTCGGGCGAGGGCGCGTCGACGTCACCGGTGCTCACCGGAGGACCCGCCGGCGAGGCTGACGACCCTCGTCTTCTCCGGTCCGGTCGCCCGCCGGGTTCGAGGGCCTCCGTTTCGGCCTGCGAGCTGAAGATGTCGAACCCCATGCGTTCCGAGGGGAACCGGCTGGCGAGTTGCCCGCGCACGCTGTTGCCCGCGACGTCGATCAACGGGGAGAACGTCGCGAGACCGCCCTATCCGGCGATGGTCACGATCCCGCCGCTCTCCGCTCTTCCCCGACAGGCCGACCAGCGCCGCGATCTCCGATGGCGACGGAAGGGTCCCGGTCGAGGCGGCCTCGGCCGCACGGACGTCGTCGAACTGATCGCCGTCCACGGTGGGTTCCCGATGTCCGGGTGCGCCGAGGGCCGTCCCCGCGTCGTGGGGGCGGCTATGCCTTCTTTGACTGCTCGGCGTCGGCCTCGATGGCGGCCTGGTCCGCCTTCAACTGCTTGGCCTGCAACTTCTCCGCCCGGGCCATCGCCTTTTTGATCTTCGACTCCATGTCGGCGACCGCCACCACCACCAATCCGGCCTGGCCCTCGTCGAGCGCCTCGCCGAGCTCCTTCAGGTCACCGCGGCTCATTCCGGCCGCGGCGTGGCCGGCGATCGAGCCGAGGACCGCCCCGCCCGCACCGGTCGCGAGCAGCAGCCCGCCGCCGATGGCGGCAGCGGGAAAGAGGGCGACCACCAGGCCGGTCGCGAGCCCCACTCCGCCGCCGAGGACGCCGCCGACCCGGGTCGGTGTCTCGTGCTTCTTCACGATCTTGACCTTTCCGTCCGCCTTGCGCTCGATGACGGCGGCGTCGTACGCATCGATGAGCCCCGCCTCGGTATGAAGGATCTTGATGGCCTCGTAGTCGGCCAGCGCGCCCTCGAGATCGCCGTAGGTGCCCGAGAAGACGAAGAGCGTGTCGATCGCCATGGTGCGCGGTCCTTTCCACTGATCCGGAACGCCGACGGCTTCCGGAGGTATCGCTCCCTACTACTACTTCGGTCGTCCGGCGACGTCAACGAATCGCATCTCGGCGGCAGAACGAGCGGGCGACGAGGTTGACGTGGTCGGCATCGGTGCACCACGCTCTCCCGGTGGTCGGATCGCCCAACTGGGTATGGTCCGACCGAGGAGGTCCACATGGCGAGTGAAGGGCTCCACGAGGCCCCCGACGATCTCGACGCAGCGACCGTCGACCGCCACCGGGCGATGGTCTCGCTCTGCGAGGAGCTCGAGGCCGTCGACTGGTACGACCAGCGGGTGCACGCCACCAACGATCTCAGCCTGGCCGAAGTACTCGCACACAACCGCGACGAAGAGAAGGAGCATGCGTCGATGACCCTCGAATGGCTCCGCCGGCGGGATCCGATCCTCGACCGGCACCTGCGGACGTACCTCTTCACCGAGGCGCCGATCACCGAGGAAGAGGAAGAGGCGGCGGGATCGGACTCCCGTACCTTCGTCGCCTCCGGTTCCCTCGGCATCGGGAGTTTGAAGGGAACCGCGTCATGAACCACCTCCGGCGAGAGCTTGCCCCGATGAGCGACACGGCCTGGCAGGCCGTCGACGACGAGGCGAAGACGCGGCCTCGCCACCTGGCTCGCCGCCCGGCAGGTCGTCGACTTCGCCGGCCCGCACGGTTGGGAACACTCCGCCACCAACCTGGGTCGCACCGCGTCGATCGCCGCACCCTCGGAGGGCCTGGTCGCCGCGCAGCGACGCGTCCTCCCGCTGCTCGAGCTGCGCGCCGAATTCAAGGTCTCACGCGTCGAGCTCGACGACCTCGAGCGTGGCGCGGTCGACCCGACGCTGAGCGAGCTCGACGAGGCAGCCCGGCAGATCGCCGTCGGCGAGAACTCGACGGTGTTCCACGGTCACCAGGCGGCGGGCATCAGAGGGATCACCGAGACCACTTCGCACGCACCGGTCTCCATCGGCGCCGACACCGAGCGGTACCCGAACACGGTCGCGGAAGCAGTCGACCGGCTGCGCCAGTCGGGGATCCCGGGGTCCTACGGACTCGTGCTCAGTCCGGGCATCTACACCGAGATCGTCCAGACCGCCGAGCACGGCGGCCACCTCCTCTTCGACCACCTCCGCCAGATCCTCCAGGGCCCCCTGGTGTGGGCGCCGGGTATCGAGGGGGGCATCGTGGTCAGCCTCCGAGGCGGCGATTTCCTCTTCGAATGCGGTCAGGACCTCTCGATCGGCTATCTCGACCACGACGTGGACGTGGTGCGGCTGTTCCTCGAGGAGACCTTCAGCTTCCGGGTCGCCGAACCCGATGCCTCGGTACAGCTTTCGCCGGCGGGCTGACCCGCGGTGGCGGGTGCCGTCACTGCTCCGACATGATCCGTTCGAACTCGATCATCGGGTTGACCGGCGCGTGTTCGCTCAGGGTGACGACCGCGGAATGGATCGTCGCGCTGCACGGGAACGGAGCCCGGTAGTCGTCACCCACCGCGGGACCGAGCTCGTAACCACAGGTCATCCCCGCGTTGGTCGCGCTGAACGCCATGATCGTCCACCTCGGGATCGGTCCCCCGCCGACCGGTTCGCCGTCGAGCTCGATCGACCCCTCCCCGCCGATGGTGCCGTCGTGGTCGAAGCGGTACGTGAGCCGGTGACGGCCGGGGGGAACCGGTGAGGAGGCGGCCACGACGTGTCGTTCCTTCCCGTAGAGGTTGTGGACGTAGCGCGGCCGTCCCTCCACCAGGTGGAAGGAGAATCCACCGAGAGCGGAGCCCTCCGCGAGGAGCACGCCGTGCGGAGATCGTCCTTCGGGCACCGTCAGGTCGACGTCGATCGTGTGGCTGCGGTTCTTCACGTTGGCGGCCACGCTCTCGGGCACCGGTGCGGTCGCGGGGTAGTAGGTCCAAGTGAGCCGCGGAGCCCGCCAGTCGGGCTTCGGGTGGACGATCGTGTGCAGCACCCGGTTGTCGAGTGGCAGGACCTGGTTGTCCCTCGCCTCCGCCCACCAGAGCTCGATCATCTCGGCGAGGCGGTCGGGTTCCTTCTCGGCCAGATCGCGCAGCTCCGCCGGGTCGCGCGCGACTTCGTAGAGCTCCCAGCGGTCCTCGCCGAAGGGCGCGTTCCAGCTGATGCCGTCGTCGTAGAGCGGACCGATCGGCTTGTAGGTCACGGCCTTCCACCCGTCGTGGACGATGGCCCGGCTGCCGAACATCTCGAAGTACTGCGTCCTCCGGTGCGGTGGCGCCTCTTCGGCACCGCTCTCGAGGAGATGGGCGAAGCTCACCCCGTCGATCCGGCTCTGGGGCACGTACTCGATGGTGGTGGGTGCCTCGATCCCGGCCAGATCGAGGATGGTCGGGAGCACGTCGACCGCGTGGGTCAGTTGCGAGCGCAGCCCACCACCTCCGGTGAACTTCGAGGGCCAGCTCACGATGCACGGGTCGGCCACTCCGCCTTCGTGGACCTCCCGCTTCCAGCGGCGGAACGGGGTGTTGCCGGCCATCGTCCAGCCCCACGGGTAGTTGTTGTGGGCGCTCGGTCCCCC
Organism: uncultured Acidimicrobiaceae bacterium; assembly: GCA_963784155.1. Lineage (GTDB taxonomy): Bacteria > Actinomycetota > Acidimicrobiia > Acidimicrobiales > RAAP-2 > Bog-756. The sequence goes on along the minus strand of CAWAQF010000005.1, from coordinate 258,806 downwards.
GATCTCGTCGATCCGCCGAGCAAGCTCGTTCGGCCCGGCTGCGTCGACGTTCTGGAGCCGGTTGTCGTTGATCGAGCCGTGCACTCCCCCCTCTGCGCTCGCCCCGTTGTCCGAGACGAGCACCACGACCGTGTCGTCACGGTCGCCGGTCTGCTCGAGGAAGGCCAACAGCCGAGCGAGCTGCGCGTCGGTGTACGAGAGGTACGCCGCGAAGCATTCCATGAACCGCGCGGCGACCCGTCGCTGCTCGGCGGGGAGGTCGTCCCACGCGGGAACCCAGTGAGGTCGGGGCGCGTACTCGGTGCCCGCGGGGAAGAACCCTCGTTCCATCTGGCTGGCGAAGGTCGCCTCGCGCCAGTGGTCCCAACCCCGGTCGAAGTGGCCCCGGTACCGCTCGATCCACTCGCGGGGCGCATGGTGGGGCGAATGGCAGGCGCCGGTGCAGAAATAGAGGAAGAACCGACGCTCGGGGTCGACCGAGCGGAGGTCGGCGAGATAGGTGATCGCCTGGTCCACCAGGTCGGCGCTCAGGTGGTAGCCCTCCTCGCCGGATCCGGGCGGGACGATCGAGTGGTTGTCCTGGTAGAGGATGGGGTCGAACTGGTGGGTCTCGCCACCGTGGAATCCGTACCAGCGGTCGAAACCGCGTCCGAGCGGCCAGCTGTGTCGCGGGGCGGCCATGTTGGTCTCGTCCTCCGGCGTGAGGTGCCACTTGCCGACCGCATAGGTCGCGTACCCCGCGTTCCGGAGGATCTCGGAGAGGAATCCGTTCTCCTTCGGGACCTCCCCGTTGTACCCGGGGTAGCCGACCGCGAGGTCGGCGACCCGGCCGAGCCCGTTGCGGTGGTGGTTCCGCCCGGTGAGGAGGCACGACCGCGTCGGCGAGCAGAGCGCCGTGGTGTGGAAGTTGGTGAGACGGATACCCGCCGCGGCGAGCCCGTCGATGGTCGGCGTCGCCATGTCCGATCCGTAACAGCCGAGTTGGGCGAAGCCCACGTCGTCGAGCACGACGAGGACGACGTTCGGAGCGCCCGCCGGTGGGGTCCTCGCCTCGGGCCACCAGGGCATCGAGGTCCGCCAGTCGTCACCGATCACTCCTTCGAAAGGGGGCGTCTCCATTTGGTCTCCTCCGATCAGGGACGGCTGCCCACGCCGGGTCCGAGCCGTGTGCGAAGGCCGGCCTCGAACTCCCGTACCGCCGGGCCCACGTACTGTGCCTTGAGCGCGGTCAGGGTCGGGTAGCCGGCGTCACGCTCGGCGTCCCATTCGTCGGCGAAGCGACCCGACTCGATGTCATCGGCCAACTCCTGCATGGTCGGCAGCAGGTCGAGGTGCGCGAACCGGTCGCGCCGGGTGAGCTGGCCGTACTGGCTGGTCGGCGAGTGGTACTCCGACTGGACCGCGTAGCCGACCTCGCGGAGCAGTCGGTAGGTCCGCTCCACCTCGCCGGAGAGCACCAGCTCGACGAGCACCGCCTCGATCGGGATGTCGTGCTCGAGCATGGTCTGGACGAACGCGTTGTTGACCGCGGTCAACGCGGGTGAGAGGACCTGTTCGACGCCGAGGTCGAGGACCGCCTCTTGCGAACGCGGTCAACTCCATCCCACCCTGGCGCAGCCCGCCGATGGACCGAGCGACCGCGAGGACGCGCTCGAGCGCGGTGCCGGTTACGTCACGATGGACTCCGACGGCGGAGATGAACCCGACGCCCTCCTCGTAGCAGCGCCGGACCTCGGGCCCGAGCATCCGCGGTGCGACCATGCCCGCATCGCCCGGTGTCGCCAGACGACCGAACGCGAGGCAGTACCCCGAGGCCACGACGACGCAGGAGCGAGGTCCGGGGGAGAGCCCGAGCAAAGGAACGACGTCGTCGGGGACGAGCACGCAGACCACGTCCGCGTCGTTCGCCGCGTCGAGATCATGGGCCTCGAAGCCGTCCTCGGACGCCTGCTCGCGGGTCGCGTCCCGCCGCACGCACACCCGGGGCGTGCAACCGCTGTCGCGCAGGTTGAGCGCCCAGGACCTCCCCTGGTTCCCGTAGCCGACCACCGCGACCGTCACGCCGTCGAGCGTCGGCAGGGTTCGCGTCGTCCTCGTAGAAGATCGTCGTCACGCACCCGATTATGTCCTCGATCCTCGCCGCGCACCGTGGCCGCCGGTCGTGCCGCCAGAGTGACGACCACCTGCGACGAACGGTCGCGTGCTCGGCCACCTCGGCCCACTCGTGGCGTCGCCCCAGGTGACGCTTCGCGGAGAACCCGTGCCAGTAGCATTTGGCGTCTCGGTCGCCATCCCCGGCGACGAGGCAGATCTCCCCTTGATCACGCTCGGCCAGACCGCCCTGGTCGTGCCGGACGACCCGGAGCCCCGACCCGAGTGAGCCAGGACAACGCCGCAGAACTGACGAGCGAGCAGCGCCTCCGCTCACTGGGCGACGAGATCGACGAGACCGCAGAGCCGCGGGAGGTGGCGAACCGGGCAGGTCTCGAGCGCGCTCGGCGAGGAGATGAAGCGTTCGGCCACACCACGGAAGGGCGGCCGGCACTCTGCTCGCGGACCTGCCCGAAAGAAGAGGCGGATCCGGCGGATCGTGCTCATCTCGCTGGTCGTCCTGCTGGTGATCGTCGGCGGCGGCGCGGGGTACGTCTACTACCTGACCCACGACCTGAACCGGGTCGACGTGCGCGGCCTCGCGGGGGCGCTCACCATCGGACAGGAGGCCGGCACCGAGAACATCCTGATGGTCGGATCGACCTCGCGGTGCGCGCTCGCCAAGCAGAATCCTGCCTACGGGCTGTGCTCGCAAGGCGTGAACGGGGTCAACAGCGACGTCATCATGATCCTGCACGCCGATCCGAGCCACCACCGGCTCGCGCTCCTCTCGATCCCCCGTGACCTGTTCATCCCCAACGCGCGCACAACCGGGGCGAACAAGATCGACGCGGGCCTGTATCAGGGCCTCACTCAGCTTGTCGCCGCCATCGAGGAGGACTTCGGGATCCCGATCCAGCACGCGGTCTCCCTCAACTTCGATCAGTTCGCCAACATCGTCGACGCGCTCGGCGGGATCAACATGTCGTTCCCGGTCTCGGTGTTCGACTGGGCACCGACCGGTGGCGGCGTCAACGGCAACCAACCGGTGAGCTCCGGTCTCAACCAGAAGGCCGCGGCCTGCGTGCACCTGAACGGGACCCAGGCGCTCGAGGTGGTCCGGGCACGCCATCTGCGCTCCGAGACATCGCTGTCCAATCCCGACGACCCCTACTCCTGGCCGCAGGAGGCTCAGAGCGATCTGGCGCGCATCCGTCGTGACCACGAGTTCCTCCGTGTGCTGGCCAGCGCGGTCGCCAAGCAGGGCCTCGGCGACCCGATCACCGACATCAACCTGATCAACTCGGTGAAGAGCGACCTCACCTTCGACCAGTCGTGGGCGGTGTCGGACATGGCCAACCTGGTGCTCGACTTCCACTCGATCAACATCAATGCCGTTCCGCAGCTCACCCTCCCGGTCGCGGTGGTGACCGACCCCAACGGGGCAGGAGGCGGGCTCCTCTACCAGGGCGGCAGCTACGGCGACGTGGAGTTCCCGGCACAGGGCCAGGACGAGGCCGCGGTCGAGCAGCTGCTCGGAATCGGTCCGACCACCGACTCGATGACCGGCGCGCCACTGCCTGCCGCGTCGTCGGTGAACGTGTCGGTGCTGAACGGGACCGGCGCCTACAACCAGGCCACCGATACCGCCTCCGCGCTCACGGCGCTCGGCTTCCACATGGTCGGAGTCGGGGACACCACACCGGTCGGCGACGTCGCGGAGACCTACGTCTACTACGGCTCGCGCAGCCCGGCCACGGAAGCCGCTGCCGAGGCGGTGTCCCGCTCGATCTCGGGGTCGGTGATCATGGCCTACGACCCGACCAAGGTCGTCGACGGCGCGCAGGTGACGGTCGTCACCGGCTCCCAGTTCGCGGTCAGCCCGCCGCCTGCGGCCCCGACCGGCACCACGGCACCGACCGCTGCGTCACCGACCACCACGGCCGCCCCGGCCGCCACGCCGACGACCTCGTCCACCGGTGCGATCGCCACGCCTTCGGCTTCCACGTCGAACCTCCAGCCGTGGGACCCGCGTTCGTGCGCTCCGGGCTCGACGCCCGTCGCGCCGACGCCGAACCCGGGAACATGACGGCTCCCGCTTGCCGCCCGCGGTCGGGGGCGGCGATCAGCGGGGCTCGAGCACGAACACCGGGTGTTTGGACCCCTCCAGCGCGCAGGGCCTGGTCGTCCGAGTCGGGGCCGACCCCCCCGAAGAAGGCACCCACCTCGACCTTCCACCGCTTGAGATAGGCACGGAGGATCGGCACCTTGTCGTCGTCGGCCAACTCGGTCGCCCGATACTGCTGACGGCGACGACCGACCAGCAGATCGAGCTCACCGCCGGCGGCGCGCACGTTGCGCACCCACTGACCGTTGCCGCGGGGAGAGACCAGGTAGCGCTGCCCGTCGAACTCGAGCAGGTTGACCGGGGTGTGACGGATCTCGCCGCTGCTCCGACCCCGAACCTCGAGCACCCGGCTGCCGAGGACGCTCACCCCCATCCGGGTGAGCCCCGCCACGCTCTTGTTGAAGACGTTCCGGGTGAACCACCCCGGCTCCTTGTAGTGGGTCTGCTCACTCATTCGCATCTCCTCGCCGGCTGGTCCGTCCCGCCGGGGTCGGTTGAGAAGTCGACAGAGGTCATCGGTCCACTCCGTGGCACCACCGATCTGGTGCGTCGTGCAGCCGCGCAACGCGCGCGGCGCGGTCGGTCGCTGCCGACTTCCCGATGCTACCCAGTGAACCGCTTCGGCACTCCTGCCCGCCGATCTCGCCGAAGCAGTCGGAAGCGACCTCGGCGATTGCGGGCACCCTCGAGGCGTCCTACATTCGAGACCACGCGGAGGGGTAGGCCTACGCGACAGAGCGGGAGGTGGACGATGCATCATCGGTTGACCGGGATCGTCATGACGGCATTCGCATCGGTGGCCGTCATCACAGGGTTGGTCGGCATCGCACCGGGTTCTGCCGGAGCCAATCCACTGCTCCCCCCGCCGAGGACGCTGAGCGTCGGCTGTCTCCCGCGCAATTCGGGTACTCGACGATCGACGCTGCGGTCGGCGCCGCACGCAGCGGCGACACCGTGCAGGTCTGCCGCGGGACCTATCACGAGGGCGTCGTCCTTCCGCCGACGAAGACCCTCACGCTCGTCGGCATCGGTCATCCGGTCATCGACGCGACGGCCTTCGACAACGGCGTGCTCGCCCTCGCATCCGGCAGCGTCGTCGAGGGCTTCACCATCGAGAACGCCACCGGGGAGGGGATCCTGGTCCAAGGCATTCCCGGGCGTCCGATCACCAACGTGACCATCGCGGACAATGTGGTCACCGGCAACGATCGCGGGAACCCCAACGGAGAGGTCGTTTCGGACTCCCCCTATCCGCCGTGCAACGGCGCGCCGGGCATTCCGGGCGACTGCGGCGAGGGCGTCCATCTGATGGTGGCGGACGATTCCTCGGTCGTCGGGAACCGGATCAACGGGAACAGTGGCGGCGTGCTGCTGACCGACGAGTTCGGACCGACCGACGGCAACCTCGTCGCCGACAACAGCGTCTTCCAGAACCTGAACGACTGCGGGATCACCCTGGCCGGACACAACCCCGGCGCCTTCGTCGGCGGCCACACCGCGCCGTCCGCGGCGGGGGTGTTCGCCAACCGGATCGTCTCCAACACGGTCTGGGGTAACGGGATCCTCGGTCAGGGCGGCGGCGTGCTCATGGCATCGCCGCTGCCGGGCGGGGGCGTCTACAACAACCTGGTCCAGGCCAACCGGATCTGGGGGAACGGCCTCGCGGGCGTGACCGTGCACAGCCATGCACCGGGGCAGGACCTGAACGGGAACTTCGTCCAGGGAAACATCATCGGCACCAACAATCTGGACGGCGATCCCGACTTCTTCCCGCTGGTCGATTCCGCCACCACCGGTGTGATCGTGGCCTCGGTGACCCCGCTCAGCATCGGCGTGTCGGACAACTTGATCTCGAGCAACACCTTCGGGATCTGGACCACGCCGCCGGCCACCGTCTCGGGCGTCGCGTCGAACACCTTCACGCTGGTGACGATCCCGTTCTTCGTCGCCTGAGGACTCCGTGGATGCGCTGACCGCGTGTTCGCCCGCCGCGGCACGCGCACTCGGCGAGGTCGAGCGCGCCACCTGGCACACGGCGCAAACCGCCGGGATCGGCGATCTCACCGAACTGGTGAGCCGGGTCTGTGCCGCCCAGGTCGGTCTCGCACCCCTCGACCCGGGTCCGCTGACCACGCGAGGACGTTGGGCCGACGCGGATCCGGTGGCCTGGCGTGCGATGGGGAACCTCTCGTCACGCGACGCGGTGGCCCTCCGCTTTGCCGAGCAATTCTCGGTCGACGTGTCCTCGATCACTCCCGAGCTGCGAAGCGAGTTCTTCGCCGAGTTCGGCAAGGGCGCCGGGGACTTCGCCGCGCTCGTTTACGTCGTGGACTTCCTCCCGCGCAGCCGGGCGGCGCTCGAGACCCTGGTCGGCGAAGAGAGTGCCGCAACGCCGCGCGACATGCCGGCGGAGATCGACGAGCCGGGGATCTGGGAGGCGCTCGACCAGTTCACCCGGGTGGTTCCGGCGCTCGACTCGCTCGATCCCGTCCTCACCGAGTTGGTCCGCCTGCGAGGTGCGCGCCAGCACCGTTGCCGGCTGTGCGCATCGCTGCGGAGCCGGCCCGCCCTGCTGGCCGGCGCCGACGAGTCGACCTTCGCGACGGTGCTCGGCGACGGACTCGAATCCCTCGGACCGGTCCAACGCGCCGCGATCGGTTTCACCGACGCGATGATCTGGACTCCCGGAACCATCCCGCCGGAGACCGTGTCCACGCTTCGAGCGGAGCTCACGGACGAGCAGCGGGTCGAACTGGTCCTCGACGTCACCCGCAACGCCTTGAACAAGGTGGCGGTCGCGCTTGGTTCCGACGCGCCTCATGTCGAGAGCGGGGTCGAGATCTACGACGTCGACCCCGACGGCAACCTGCTCTACGGGCTCAGTCTCGACTGAGCTGCCGGGCCGTCGCGCGCTCCCTCCCCTTGTCAGATGAAGACCGGGTCGTCCGGCTCGTCGTCGGCGACCGTGCGCCAGCAGGTCGGGCAGAACCAACGGGCCTCGAGCGGGGACCCGCACTCGCCGTGGAGCAGCGCCCCGCCGGTGCCGCCGGACCGGGCGGCGCCCCATTCGGTCAGCAGGCGGACCGCGCCCGCGAGCTCGTGGCCCGAGGCGGTGAGGTCGTAGGCGTAGCGGGGCGGGCGGCGCGAATAGGGCCTGGCCACGACGACGCCCAGCCGCTCGAGGTTCCTCAGGCGCTGGGTGAGCACGTTCGTGGCGATCCCGCCGAGGATCTCCTGGAGCTGGTTGAACCGGAGGGGACCGCCGAAGAGTGCGCTGACGACCAGCAACGACCAGCGGTCCCCGATCCGGGTGAGGGCCGCGTCGAGCCCCTCTTCCGATCCTGCCTGCACACGGCCAGTTTTCCCCATCGCGAACACCGACAGCCATGTTACTGGTAACTTGCAAATTGCAAGTTGATTGGAGGTCGGAAATGAGTTACGGAGACGAACTGCAGCAAATGGTGATGGACGTGGCCGACGGGGTGGCACCGAGCGTCGTCCGGATCGGAAGGGGCCCGGGCCGCGGCGTCGGATTCGTGGTGGCCGACGGCGCGGTGCTCACCAACGCCCACAACATTCGGGGGGCCGAGACGACGGTGACCTTCGCCGACGGGCGGCGCGAGGTCGGCGACGTCGGCGCGGTGGACGTCGACGGGGATCTCGCGGTCGTGCGAGTGGGAACGGGTGACGCGCCGTCGCTCGCGTGGAGCGACAGCGTGGCCGGTCTCGGATCGCCGGTCCTCGCTGTCACCGCGACGGCCGGAGCGGGAACCCGGGTCACGGTCGGGACGGTCTCGTCGATCGAGCGCACCTTCCGCGGACCGCGGGGCCGCCGTATCGCAGGGGGGATCGAACACACCGCTCCCCTCGCACGCGGTTCCTCCGGGAGCCCGGTGGTCGACGCGCGGGGACGGCTGATCGGGGTGAACACCCACCGGTTGGGCGAGGGCTTCTACATCGCGGTCTCCGCCGACGAGGAATTGCGGCTGCGGGTCGACGCGCTGGTGCGCGGGGAGTCGCCGCGGCGTCCGTACCTCGGCGTCGCCCTCTATCCGCGACCGGCGGCCCGTCGGCTCCGAGCCTCGGTCGGACTTCCCGAGCGCGACGGTCTCCTGGTACGGGAGGTGGACGAGGGGAGCCCGGCCGGGCGGGCGGGCATGCGCGAGGGCGATCTACTCCTCGAGGCCAACGGCACCACCCTGACCAATCCGGACGACCTGTTCGGCGTCCTCGCCCAGCTCGCCGAGGGTCAGCGCCTGACCGTGCGGGTGGCGCGCGGAACCGACGAGTCCGAGGTGGTCGTCACCTTCGACGAGCCGGACGGGAGCCCGGAGAGCGAGAATCCGGCATGACCGCAGCCGGACCGAAGGCCCCTGCGGACGTGGCGATCGTCGGCACCGGCTTCATCGGCGGCACGCTCGGGAGAGCGCTCGCCGGCTCGGGCCGGCGGGTCGTCTTCGGATCGCGCAACCCGGACGACGACGACGTCGCGGGTGGCACCTCCGCCACCGTGACCACGGTCGCCGGCGCGCTGGGCGCGGCCGACGCGGTGATCCTCGCGGTGCCGGCCTCGGCGGTCGGCGACCTCTCTGCCGAATTCGGCGAACAGCTGTCCGGAAAGCTGGTCATCGACGCCACCAACCGGATGGGCGACGCGACCTCGAACAGCAGGTCGCTCCTGCCGGACACCGTCCGCTACGCAAGGGCGTTCAACACCGTGGGCGGGGAGAACATGGCCGACCCGGTCTTCGAAGGCGGGCGAGCGGACATGTTCTTCTCGGCCCCCGTGCTCGATCGCGACACCGTGGATGCGATCGTCGAAGGCGTGGGACTCCGTCCGGTCTATGTGGGCGAAGACAAGGAGGACCTGGTCGACGCGCTCTTCCGGCTCTGGATCGCGCTCGCGATCGAGCAGGGCCGGGGGCGGCGGCTCGCCTTCCGGCTCCTCGAGGGCTGAGTCAGATCCCTGCGTCGTCGGGCACCGGGTAGGGCTCCGCCGGCAACCCGGGCATCGGATGGTCCCACCAGAGTGTCTCTTCCACCCGCTGGGTGATCCGCCACCCCTCCGGAAGGCGCACGAGCCGGTCGTGGTACCAGCCGCCGACGACGAAGAACCACGGCTCGTCCTTGATCATCATCTGGTTCGGGTTGTGGAAGATCGAGCGGGCCACTGCGGTCCCCGCACCCGAGTCGAGGGTGACCGCGCGGTTGACCACCAGATGCTGGGTCCAGGTGAACAGCACGAGCACCTCGGAGAGCCAGGTCCGTACCTCTTGGTAGGGGCCGCGGATGCCGCCGGCCGAGCGGTAGTCGAGCACCGCGTCGGGCGAGAAGACGGTGTCGAGCAATGCCCACTCCCGGGTGTCGACCGCCGTCGCGTAGCGGGTCAGAAGATCGTCGATCTCGAGCCGATCGCGCAATTCCTTCACCGGGTCGTCCATTGCGGCGACGGTAGTGCACTGCGTGGAGCGCGTGCCTTCAGCGCACCCAGGCTCCCGTCAGGAGGTTGCGCAGGCCTCTCCGGACCGGATGGGGACGCTCTTCCGCGAGGCGGCTGAGGGCGACCTGCATCGAACCGATCACCTGGGAGGCGCACCGTCCGACCACCAAAGGGTCTTCCGCCGCTCCCGGTCCGAGGCCGGTCCATTCCATCGGCTCGAGGAACTCGACGGTCACCGACGAGGGCAGCGGTGGCGGTGGTGTGAGGATCGTGCTCGGTCCGAGCGGACCGAGCACGATCGGGAAGACGTCGAAGCGCAGCGCACCGAGTCCCATCGCGCGGGCCAGTCGTTCACCGCGGGACAGGACGACCACCGCCTCGTGGCCCCCGTGGCCGACCACCGGCACGATCGGTACCCCGGCCCGGAGGGCGAGAGCGCGCGAACCCGGTGCGTCCGCCGAAGTCGACGACGTGCCGGTCCCGCCAGGGACGGCAGGCCTCCCAGTCGCCTCCCGGGTAGTCGAGGATGCTCCCACCTTCGCGGAGCAGTGCCTCGGCGCGCCCTCCGGTGGCCGGCACCGCGCCGATGCTGCGGAGGAACCCACCGATGCCCGGCACCGCGAACAGGAAGTCGTGGGCCAGCACGTGGACCGGGTGGTCGAGCCCCCTGCGCTCGAGGATCGCCAGACCGGTGACCCAGGCGTCGGGCATGTAGAAGATCCCATTGTGGTTGCCGATGACGAGCGCCGGACCTTTGGCCGGTACGTGCTCGAGGCCCCGCACCTCGGGAGTGAAGAAGCGTGTGTACGCACGGATCAGTCCCATCCACCGCTCGATGCTCGACCGGTCGCGGGAGGACTCGTCGTCGCGGTGCTCACGCTCGAGCAACGGGGAGAGGAGGTGGAACGGGTTCGAAGCACCGTCGCCGTTGCCGCGCCCCATCATCCCTCCGGGAAGAACCGAGGCAGGTGCGGACGGTTGACCTCGAGCAGCGCGTCGGTGAGCCGCTCGGCCAACGGGTACTGCCCCACGAGAGGGTTGGCGACGAGTGCCCGGATCGTCGTCTCGCGGCTGCCCGAGCAAGCCGCCTCGACCGCGAGGCGCTCGTAGGCCTTGCAGTGCGCGACGAGCCCTGCCATCTCGGGCGGGAGCGCCCGCTGAGGCAGCGGATGGGCCCCGTCGCCGTCGACGGTGCAGGGCACCTCGACCACCGCGTCGTCGGGAAGACCGGGGAGTGCCCCCTGGTTCCGGACGTCCACCACCTGGACGTCGCCGGTCCCCGCGTGCAGGGAGGCGATCAGCCGGACCGCGGCCTCCGAGTAGAAGGCACCGCCGCGCCACGAGAGCTTCTCCGGCTTGGAGACGAGGGTCGGGTCGCGGTACTCCACGAGGAGGGCGGCCTCGAGCTCCGCGACCACTTCGGCCCTGGAGCGCCACCCCGGTGCGGACTGCTCGGCCAGGTTCTCGGCGAGGCCGTAGTAGTAGTGCAGGTAGTAGGAGGGCAACGCACCGAGCAGCCGGAGGAGCCCCGCGGGCACGCCGCTCTCGAGCTCGAGCTCGGGTGCGAACCGGTCGAGCAGCTCGGGCATCCGGTCGACCCCGTCGACCACCGCGGATCGGGCCCAGGTGAGGTGGTTGAGGCCGACGTGCTCGAGCTCGACGCGGTCGGGATCGACTTGGAGATAGTGACCGAGGCGTCGTTGCACGAAGATCGCCACGTTGCAGAGGCCGACCGCGCGGTGGCCCTCGTCGAGGAGCGACTGGGTCACGATGCCGACCGGGTTGGTGAAGTCCACCAACCAAGCACCCGGCGCCGCGTGACGCGCGGTCTCCTCGGCGATCTCGAGCACCAGGGGGACGGTGCGCAACGCCTTGGCCAGACCACCGGGTCCGGTGGTCTCCTGGCCGAGGCAGCCGTAGCCGATCGGGACGGTCTCGTCGGTGTGGCGCGCGGCCTGGCCCCCGACGCGCAGCTGCACGATCACGAAATCCGCTCCGTCGATCGCACGCCGCCGGTCCCCGGTCGTGATCAGCTCGCCGTCCCAACCGTGCTCGCGGAGGATCCGACCGGCGAGCCCGCCGACGGCCTCCAACCGCTCTGCGTCGGGGTCGAGGAGGACGAGCTCGTCGACGACCAACCGGTCCTCGTGGGCGCAGAGGGAGTCGACCAGCTCGGGGGTGTACGTACTTCCCCCGCCGACGACCGCGACCTTCGTCCCCATGGCGTCAGGTGCCCGGCGTGCAGCGGAGCAGCCGGCGCAACAACAGGGTCCGACGAAAGAAGCCCATCACTGCCGAACGTAACATCATCGGGTGGCGACCAGACCTGAGGTCCGGTGACGCGGGCGCCGAACGAGCCTCCGGCGGTGCTCGCCGTGGACGGAGGCGCCTCGAAGACCGACGTCTGGCTGGTCGGTGCCGACGGCTCCGTGCTCGGAGGGGCCCGCGGCGAGGGATCGAACCACCAGTTCTCCGGAGTGGACGGCGCGCTCGACGCGCTCGGGTCCACGGTCGATGCCGCCCTCGAGTCGTCGGGACGACGTGCCGGGACCCGTCCGGCCGCCACCACCGGGGTGTACTGCCTGGCGGGCATCGATCTCCCGGTCGACGTCGAGCGCCTCGCGCCCGCGATCGCCGCGTACGGATGGAGCACGATCGACCTCCTGCACAACGACACCATGGCCGTGCTCCGCGCCGGCGCGGTCTCCGGGTGGGGTGTGGGAGTGGTCTGCGGTTCGGGGCTCAACTGCGTGGGGCTCGGCCGCGACGGGTCGGTCGTGCGGTTCCCGTCGCTCGCCGAGCTCTCGGGTGACTTCGCGTCGGGCGGGTCGTGGCTCGGGGTGCGGGCCCTCGGCCTCGCGCTGCGTGCGCGCGACGGACGCGGAGGTCCCGACACTGCTCGCGACCTCGGTGCCCGCACACTTCGGGCTGCCCGACCCCGAAGCAGTCCTCACCGCGGTCTACACCGGAACGGTCGAGTACGGCCGGCTGTTCGAGCTGGCTCGGCTGTGCGTCGACGCCGCGGCGGCGGGCGACGAGCCCGCGGGGGCCGCGGTGGCCTTCCTCGCCGAGGAGATCGTGGCGATGGCCTCGGCGGCGGTCGATCGGCTCGGCGCCACCGGCGAGCCGATCGAGGTGGTGCTCGGCGGCGGGTTGTTCGAGAGCGAGCATCGCGTGCTCCGCGACGCGGTCGAGGCCGGGGTGCGAGGGGTCGCACCCGAGGCGCGCTTCCGCCGGCTCGAGGCAGCGCCGGTGCTCGGTGCGGCCCTCCTCGGGCTCGACGCGAGCGGAGCCGACCGCGCCACGGAGGACCGGCTGCGAGCGGCTGCGGGCCCGGGCGGCGCCGTCTCGTCCTGAGGACGGGTCCGTCCCACGGGTGCCCGCTCGACTCCCCGGCGCGGGGACTTTCGACCCTGTTCGGGCTGGGCAGACGCCTTTAGCCTCCTCTCCAGGAGGTCACATGCCATGGCACTGCTCTCGGGAATCGTCGGGCCGCTGCTCGCGAGCCTCGTCGATCTGAATCGGACCGGTCACTACGTCCACTGGGGGTTCATCCAGATCTCGGTGGCGAACCTCGTCGTCATCGCTCTGATGGTGGTCGTGTTCGTCGCGGCGATCCTGATCCCCTTCAAGCGGCCGGGAGGTGACGAGTCGTGACCGTCGAGACCGGAGCACCGGCGAGCGTCGCCGAGGAGCACCCCGAGGACGCCGACCAGCTCACCGCCAAGCTCCGCCACGCGGCCGTCGACGCGCTGCCCCCGCAGCGCCTGATGCCCGACCGCCAGCCCGCCTACGTCGCGTCGTGGATCTACGTGTTCGGCGTGCTCACCATCTCGGCTCTCGTCGTCGTGATCCTCTCCGGCTTGGTGCTGTCCGTGATGGGCCCGTCGTGGTGGCACGAGTCGTCGGTCGGACTCTTCACCAACTCGATCCACCTCTGGAGCGTCGAGGTCTTCTTCTTCTGCATGGTGATCCACCTGTGGGGCAAGTTCTTCATGGCAGCGTGGCGGGGGAAGCGCCGCGCCACCTGGATCACCGGGGTCGTCTCCTTCGTCGTGTCGGTGGGGGCTGCCTTCACCGGCTACCTGTCCCAGCAGAACTTCGACTCCCAGTGGATCAGCACGCAGGCGAAGGACGGGATCAACGCCACCGGCGCCGGGGCGATCTTCAACGTCACCAACTTCGGCCAGATGCTCATGTGGCACATCGTCCTCCTGCCTCTCGCGGTGGTCATCCTGGTCGGCATCCACGTACTGCTGGTCCGGCTGCGAGGGGTCGTGCCCCCGTTCGCACCGCCGGGTGAGCGCCCCGGCCTCGAGGCCGCTCCGGCACCGAGCGGTCGGCCGGCGACGGGGCCACGGCACCCGCGGCGTCCGCGACGGCGCCCGAGGCGGAGGGATGAGCGCGCGTGAGCAGCGACGGACGGCGCCATCGGAAGGTCCGGCGCTTCAAGCCCGACCGCGACGTCGAGGAGTGGCACGGCCGGTACCTGCCCTACGACATCGTCAAGGAATTCCTGATCGCGTTCCTGGTCGTGGTGCTCGTGGTGGTCGGCCTCGCGATCGTCTTCTCGTCGCCCGACGAGAAGCCGGTGACCGTCAAGTCGTGGTCGAACGCGAACCCGGTCGACTTCGCCCAGACCGCCATCACCGAGCTCGACGGCACGAGTGGCACCGCGACCTACGGTCCGCCCTACAACAACAACGGCAGCCCCCAGTCGATCGGCCCGTTCGCCCCGGCGAACTGGCTCGGGGTGACCCACCCGATCGACACGGCCAACGACTTCGTGATCGAACCGCTCCGGACCCTCCCCGATCGACCCGACCTCGACGCAGCCGTCAACGAGTACGCCTCGGCCTCGGCCGACCAGCAGCAGAAGTGGACCGCCGCCTACGAGAAGGCGATCGGGAGCTCCGATGCGGCCTTCGCCAACGGCACGCTGCACCTGCCGTCCGGTGGACTACGGACCGGTCGGTCCGATGATCGCGGGGCTGACCTCGATGGCCCGGTCCGGGGCGCTCGACGGTGCGCTGCTCTCCACCCGCCAGTTCTACGGAACCGACTACACCAAGCCGCTGCTGTTCGTCGCGGACGGCACCTACCTGGCCGACCTGGCCCAGAACCAGCATCTCTCCGGCGACCAGTGGGGGATGATGAACGAGACCGGCAACTACCCGGGGCAGGCCTGGCTGTGGCTCTACACGCTCTGGTACCAGGTCCCCCCGATGAAGACCTCCTCCAACGCCGACCTCCAGGTGTGGGCGATCATGATGGTCCTCACCCTCGGGCTGGCCCTGCTCCCGTTCATCCCCGGCCTCCGCTCGATCCCCCGCTGGACCCGTGTCTACCGGCTGATCTGGCGCCGCCACTACCGCGAACTGGCCACTGCCTCACCGGGGCGTGACCGGTCCCCGCCAGCTGCACCCGCTCCGTCTCCCTCCGCGACGGCCACCACCTAGCGCAGGGAGGCTCGAGGGGACCTCGAGTGGGCCCGGTCAACCGGCCGCCGCGCGTGCCTCGGCGACCAGGTTGTCGTCGTCGGCGAGCAGGGCGGCCGCGAGACGGTGGATGAGTTCGACCACCTCGGGGTGTGCCTCGGGATCCCATCCCTCGAGGAGGTCGGTCATCGAGGCCCGGCGCGCTTCGGTCAGCCGCTCGATCGCGTCGGTGCCGGAGGTCGTGAGGACGAGTGTGCAGCCGTCGCCCTCGGGGTTCACCTCCTCGACCAACCGGTCACGCACCAGGGAGTCGATGCCGGGCTCGATGCGCTCCAACGGCACGCCGAGCTTCGAGCTCAACCCTTCGAGCGTGCATTCCCCGGTCTCGGCCAGGCGGTAGAGCGTCCAGGTCTCCCGCGGTTCGAGGTCGAGGCCGGCCCGGCCGGCGAGGGTCTCGTAGAGCTCGCGCCGGTTCTCTTGGCTGGCCGCGCGCTCGAGGATCCGCTGTACCTCGCCGAGGGAGGTGCGCGGTTCGGGAACACCGAGATGCTCAGCCGGCTCCGAGGTCCGGATCGACTTCCGCAGCTCGACCTCCGGCAACGTCCAGCTCAGAGCGAACGCGACCAGTCCGATGGGGACCCCGATCAGGAAGACCGTCTGGATGGTGTGGGCGATGCCGCTGACGACCGCGGCGTGCACCGCCGGAGTGAGGTGCTGGATCGCGGTGGGGTTCTCGGCGTTGAGGCTGAACCCGTGTGGTGCGCTGGTCAGGTGCAGAGCGCGGAGGATGTTGGTCACCACGAGATTGGCGTAGATCGCCCCGAACACCGCCGTGCCGAAGGACCCCCCGATCATCCGGAAGAAGGTCGTCCCCGAGGTGGCGGTCCCGAGCTCCTCGTAGGGAACCGCATTCTGGACCGCCACCACGAGGACCTGCATCACGAGGCCGAGGCCGAACCCGAACACCGCCATGTAGCCGGCGATGACCCATGCCCCGGTGGTCACTCCGATGGTGGACATGAAGTAGAGGCCGACCGTCATCAGCGCCGTCCCGACCACCGGAAAGATCTTGTAGCGGCCAAAGCGGCTGACCAGCTGTCCCGAGCCGATCGACGCCACCAGAAGACCGCCCATCATCGGGAAGAGCCGCACTCCCGAGTCGATCGGCGAAACTCCTTTCACCTCCTGGAAGAAGAGGGGGAGGAAGGTCAAGGCGCCGAACATCGCGAAACCGACCACGAAGCCGATCGCTCCGGCCGCGTCGAAGACCGCGTTGGTGAAGAGGCCGAGCGGGATCACCGGTTCGACCGCGCGGCGCTCCGCGAAGAGGAACGCGACGGTGAAGACCACTCCGGCGACCACCAGCGCGACCATGGGAGGCGAGCCCCAGGGGTAGGTCACCCCGCCGAGGCTGGTGAACAGCACCAGACAGGTCGCGGCGAGCGCCAGCAGCGCCGTCCCGAGGTAGTCGATCACCCGATGGGCCCGGCTGAGCGATCCGGGAAGCGCGACCGCGGTCACCGCGAGCGCGACCGCGCCGATCGGGATGTTGATGTAGAAGATCCACCGCCAGCTCAGGTAGTCAACGAAGAAACCGCCGATGAGCGGACCGATCACCGTGGTGACCCCGAACATCGCCATGAAGAGACCCATGTACCGTCCGCGTTCGCGCGGGGAGACCACGTCGCCGACGATGGTCTGCGCCCCGACCATGAGGCCGCCGCCGCCGAGACCCTGGAGCGCACGGAAGACGATCAGCATGATCATCGAGCGGCTGAGCCCCGAGAGGGCGGAGCCGACCAGGAAGAGGACGATGGCCGCCTGGAAGAAGAACTTCCGGCCGTACTGGTCGCCGAGCTTGCCCCACAGCGGCGTCGAGACCGTCGAGGCCAGCAGATAGGCGGTCACCACCCAGCTCAGATGCGACGCGCCGTGAAGGTCGCCGACGATCGTCGGGAGAGCGGTCGCCACCACCGTTTGGTCGAGGGCTGCGAGGAACATGCCGAGAAGCAGCGCCCCGATGACCACGAGGACGCGCCGGTGCGAGAGGGCGGCCGGGATCGCCGGCGGCGGCTCGGGGGTTACCGCCTCCAGCGTTTCGGCCATCCGCGCCCTCGCGTCCTCGTGGACGGTGCCGCCTCCCGACCGTCCGACCTGCCGTTCCGCAGTCTAGGAAGTCGCGGGCCGTTACCAGCAGGTCGGAGCCAATTACCGACCGCGATCCGCCGCGAGCCTGGGTGGGGAGCCGCCGGAGGAGCGGTCGTCGCACCGGAGAACGCATGGGACTCGAGATCGGACGCAGGACACTGACCGGAGCGGTCCGGGCCGCGGCGGGCGAAGGTCGCCCCCTCCCGTCGGTGGTGATCGTGGGCGCCGGCCTGTCGGGCCTCGCGATGGGCATCCAGCTGGTGCGGGCCGGCGTGCGGACGTTCACCATCGTCGAGCAGTCCGACGGGGTGGGTGGCACCTGGCACGACAACACCTACCCGGGCTGCAGCTGCGACGTGCCCTCGCACCTCTACTCGTTCTCGTTCGCACCGAAGACCGACTGGATCCGCCGGTTCGCGGAACAGCCCGAGATCCTCTCCTACGCCGAACGGTGCGTCGAGGAATTCGAGCTCGGCCCGCACGTCCGTCTCGGCACGAACGTCGTGACGGCGCGCTTCGACGAGGAGCGCGGTGACTGGGAGCTCGAGCTCGTCCCGCGTGGCGGCGGGACCGAGGTGATGCGTGCCGACGCAGTCGTCTTCGCCTGCGGTCAGCTCAACCGGCCCCACCTGCCCGACCTCGACGGTCTCGCGTCGTTCGAGGGTCCGACCTGGCACTCGGCCCGCTGGAACCACGACTACGACCTCACCGGCAAGCGGGTCGCGGTGATCGGCAGCGGTGCGAGTGCGATCCAGTTCGTGCCGGAACTCGCGGAGGCATGCGACAGCCTGGTCGTGTTCGAGCGCACCCCGAACTACGTGGTGCCGAAGAAGGATCGTGTCTACGGTCCGGGTACCCGCCGGCTGCTCGAGCGGGTGCGCGCCGCCGAGCGGCTCTACCGGTGGTCGATCTACTGGGGTCTCGAGGCGAGGTGGCTCTTCTTCCGCCGGGACAGCCGCGCCTCACGTGCACTGACGGGCCTCGTGGCGAAGGCGATACGTGAAGAGGTGGTGTCCGAAAGGTTGCCCGAGGACTCGGTCGTGCCCGACTACCCGATCGGCTGCAAGCGGATCCTGCTCTCGAGCGACTGGTACCCGGCGATCGGCCGGCCCGACGTCTGCCTGGTGAGCGAAGCCATCGACCACGTGGAACCCGGCGCGGTGGTCACCTCGGACGGCGTGCACCACCGGGTGGACGCGCTCGTGTTCGGGACCGGTTTCGAGTCGACCGACTTCCTCGGCCACCTGCCGGTCAGCGGCCGAGACGGTCGCACCCTCGCCGAGGAGTGGTCCGGCACGCCGCGTGCCTACCTCGGCATCTCGGTCGCCGGTTTCCCCAACTGCTACCTCCTCTACGGCCCGAACACCAACCTCGGCCACAACTCGATCCTCTTCATGGTCGAACGGCAGATCAACCTCGTTCTCCAAGCACTCGCGGTCCAGACCCGCGCCCTCGGTGGACAGACGGTCCCCCTGGTGGGCGTCGAGCAGAGCGTGTACGAACGGGACGACCGGCGGACCCAGAAACGGATGACGAAGACCGCGTGGGTCGCGGCATGCCGCAACTGGTACAAGAACGCGGCCGGCCGGGTCACCAACAATTGGCCCACCTGGACGGTGCGCTACTGGTTCGACACGCTCCGGCTCCGCCCCTCCGAACTCGGCCTCACCACGTCGATGCCCACCACTCGGCCCGAGGGAGGGCGGGTTCCGGATCAGGAACCGATGTGCTCGGCGGGGACGGTGCCGAGCCGGCCGGCCTGATAGTCCTCGAACGCCTGCGCGATCTCGTCCTTCGTGTTCATCACGAACGGACCGTACGCGTAGACCGGCTCGCCGATGGGCCGGCCCCCGAGGACGAGCACGTCGAGGTCGGGGGTGCGCGACTCCTGAGCGGTGGCGGCCGCGACGGTGATCGAGCCGCCGTCGCCGAAGACTGCGAGCTGGCCGGTCGAGATCGGCCGCCCTTCCTCACCGACGGTGCCGGTGCCCGCCGAGCACGTAGACCAGTGCGTTGAACTCCTTCGGCCAGGGCACGGCGACCTTGGCGCCCGGTGTGAGCGTGACGTGGGCCATCGCCATCGGCGAATGGGTCGCGCCCGGCCCTCGGTGCCCGTCGAGGTCCCCTGCGATGAGCCGGATCAGGGCGCCGCCGTCGGGAGACGAGAGCAGCACGACGTTGCCGGCGCCGATGTCCTGGTACCGCGGAGCGATCATCTTGTCCGCCCGCGGCAGGTTGACCCAGAGCTGGATGCCGTGGAAGAGCCCGCCGGAAGCGACCAGTTCCTCGGGGGGCGCCTCGATGTGGAGGATGCCCCCGCCCGCGGTCATCCACTGCGTGTCCCCGTCGGTGATGAGCCCGCCGCCGCCGATCGAGTCCTGGTGCTGGAAGGTCCCGTCGATCATGTACGTCACCGTCTCGAAACCGCGGTGCGGATGCCACGGCGTGCCCTTCGGCTCACCCGGCGCGTATTCGACCTCCCCCATCTGGTCCATGTGGATGAAGGGGTCGAGCCGGTGTCGGGGCACACCGGCGAAGGCACGGCGGACCGGGAAGCCCTCGCCCTCGAAGCCCGAGGGGGCAGTGGTCACCGAGAGGACCGGCCTCGCCGCCGTCGCCACAGCGTCCAGCGTTGCGATCTTCGGGAGTGCGTTGACGTCGTCGACACCGACTGCGGGCATCGCCCACCTCCTCATTGCGCCCCGGCCTCGTCACCGGCCGGCTGCTCGCTTCTCTTGGTCTGTCGGTCGCCTCCCGCGGCGACTTCTCGCCTAGCCTGAACGATATTTGTGCTCGCAATATTCCCTTTCGGGGGGCCCCGGGTCGCGCGCCGCGGAGAGTCTCCTCATGATCGGCCGCTTGTGTGCCGAATTGAAAGACCGAGCAGGTACGCTTTGCCCAGCATCGACACAGGAGAGGCCAGGTGATCCGGCCACGCGGCGGAACCACTCGCCGACGCGACGATCAGCAGGAGCAGGCGATCGCCACCATCGTGGAGATCGGCAAGCGGCTCCGGGGCGCACGTGAGGAGCGTGGGCTCTCCTTGCTGGCCGTGCACGACCGGCTGAGCCGCCCGATCACCCAGCTCGAAGCGCTGGAGAACGGCGACCTCGCGAGCCTGCCCGACCAGGCGCTCGCGATTTCGACCCTCCGGCGCTATGCGACCTTCCTCGGCCTCGACGGCGATGCGCTCGCCCTCAAGATGATCGACGCCTGGTCGGCCTCCCCCTACGCCTCGAGGCAAGCCGGGGCTCCTGTGGCCAGCGTCGTGGCCGCGGTGAGTGCGGGACCGGACCACCTGCGGGCGTTCACCCAGACCGGCAAGGTCCCGAAGGTGAGCGGCCGCACCCCGTCGGCTCCCGCGGGCTCGGCGACCAACGGGCACGAGATCGCCACCGGTCCCCCGACCGGCACGTTCCCGGTGGTGCCCCGGCGCGAGCTCCGTCAGAGCCGGCGCGCGGTGGCCCGGGCCCGGCGGCAGCTCCGGGCGCCCCGGTCGCTCAAGGTCCTCACCTGGGCGGCATGCCTTTTGGTCCTCGCCGCCCTGGTCGGGCTCGGGATCCGCCAGTGGCACCCCCAATGGCTGGTGAGCTCCCACATCCTCCGGGTGGTGCAGCCGGGATCGCAGAACGGGCACGCCGCCGCGGCGCCTTCGTGGCCGGTGACGCAACCGGCTTCCGCGACCCAGCCCGCGGACACGACCACTCCATCGGCCCACCACCACCAGACGTCCGCCGTTGCTGCGGGCCTCGCCGGCCCGGGTGGTGAGGCCTACACCGTCAACACGTCGCGACTTCACGGTCAACGTCGCCACCTCGGGTCCTTGCTGGGTGCAGATCACCAGCTCGGCAGCGCCCCTCCCCCTCGTCAGCGGCGTCCAGCCGGGAGGGAAGCTGGTGTCCCAGCCCGCGAAGGGGACGATGACGGTCGAGCTCGGATCCTCCGCCGCGCTCGTGGGGATCGCGATCAAGGGCAAAACGGTGTTCCTCTCCGCACCTCCCGCGGTGCCCTACACCTACACCTTCGTACCGCCCTCGTAGTCGGCGGGCGGTCGCGGCCTTCTCGTCCGTGTGTGACGCCGTGCCCTCGCGGGCTCAGAGGATGAGCACCAGCATGTAGGCCATCGTGACGCACATCGCGATGTGGCAGGCGGCCTCGAGACGCGGTGCGAGCCACGGCCGTTCCTGCGAGCCGGGCAGGGTCGCGGCCACCGCCGTGGCCCGGGCCGCGATACCCGGGCCGCCGGCCTCTGGCGCCGCGGAGGGCACCGGGTCGGTCGTGTCCACCGACGTCGATCGGGTGGCCCCGATCCCGATCTGCGAGAGGCGGCCGATGCCGTCGAGCTCCCAGACCGAGGAAGCCAGCAGTACCGCCACGAAGAGCAGCGGGAGCGCGACGAGGTCCGCCGTGCTCCCGGTCGCTCCGTTCATCGCCATCCCCGCGTTCTTCGACGCGCCGACACCGGGCGTCGCGACCGTGTACATGTAGAGCATCGCGCCGACCATGACCAGGTGGGTGAGGTAGTGCGAAAGGTGGTGGACGTGGTCCTCGTCACGCCCCTCGACCCCGTGGGCGCGGACGAACTGCACGCAGTGCCAGACGAACCAGAGTCCGAGCGCACCGAAGACGACCTCCCACCATCCGGCGCGGACCGGATCGAGCGAAGCGGTGAGCATCCCGGCCATCGCGACACCCATCAGGACGTGCGCTGCGTCCACATCCGGGTGGGAAAGGCGCGCCCATCGCCGGGCGGCCACCAACCGGGCCGCGCTGTAGAGCGCCACCGCCACCATCAGGCCGGCGAAGGAATTGTCGAGCCAGTCCGGTCCCGACACGTCAGTCCTGCCCCGCGACCAGGATCGCAGCCGGCGACGGCGCGATCGCGGCGAGAGGTGGCTGCCAGTACGCGAGGGCGAGCAGCACGAGCAGCGGACCCGAGTTGAGGTCGGTCGCGCCGTTGGTGAAGAGGGTCCCGAAGTCTTGACCCACCACCCAGAAGGCGAGGCTCAGGGCGATCGCGAGGCACATGGCCGCGTTGTTGACGATCCGAGGGAGGTAGACACCGAGCGCGACGACGGCGAGCGCGACGGCGAGCGCGACGGCGACACCGAAGCCGCGATGCGCGACGAGCGTCGCCGCGTGGCGATCGAGCCAGGCCACCCATCCGGGCTCACCCGGCGCCAGCGAGTCGAACAGCGAACGGAGACCCCCCGGAGAACGGTTGACCCCCACCACCGCGAAGTAGGACAGGGAACCCCAGAGGACCAGCCAGAGCACCTTCGCGACCGGAGCCCCGACGGCGCGGTCGGCGACGCACCTCGACGGCGGCCGGCCGATCCGGGTCGCCCGCGTGGCCGGCCAGAGCAGGACCGCGAGGAGCGCGTAGAGGATCACCGCCCCGGGCGCGCCGCTCACCGGGTTCGCAAGGCCGGCAAAGACGCCGCCGAGGCCCTCTCCGACCCACCAGACGCCGATCGACCAGGCGATCGACGCGGCGAGACCCATCTTGACCGTCGGGCGCCACGCGATGGCGAGCCCGATCCCCACCTGCATGAGCGCGAACGCCGAGTTGACCGCGACGTGGTTGCCGATGGTCGCCCCCGCCCAGTTGATCGGGCCCGCGATCACCGAGGGGTTCCCCTGTGCCGCCGAGTGGATCATCTGGCTCCCGAAGGATCGGGTGAAGAAGTAGGCCTGCAGCTGGAGCAGTCCGTCGAAGAGCCAGATCGTGGCGAGCGCCAGCTGGAGCATGCGCGGAGCGTCGGGGCGCCTCCAGCGCGGTGTCGGACGGCCGTGCCCGAGCGAGGCGATTCGCGAGCGTGGCCCCGCTCACAGTGTCGATCGTCGCCTCACTGCTCACCGCGGCGCCTCCCGAGCGGCACAAGGTCGCGGCGCCGGCCCCGGAGGGTCCCCGGCTCCCATGGTCGGTTCCACTATGGCGCAGCCGCACGATGCGGCGAGTGCGGCCGACCGGACGGCGGAGAGGGGCCCGTTGCTAGCGTGTCGGCGTACGCCCGGGGCGTATGCCGAGCAGGAGGTGGCCCATGGCGCGAGCACGCACGTCGACCGGTGCGACCTCGACGCTCGCCGACCTCCGACCGATCGAGGACGAGCTCGAGGCCATCGTCGGCGCCGCGCACGTCGATCGCGGTCCGTCCGTCCGGGAGGAGGACACCCACGACGAGGCGCTCGGTGCCGTCGCAGGCCGACCGCGTGCGGTGGTGCGGCCGGGCAGCACCGAAGAGGTCGCGGCCATCGTCGTCGCCGCAGCGGCACGACGCGTCCCGCTCACGCCCGCGGGCTCGGGCACCGGGCTGTCCGGTGCGTGCGATCCCCGTCGACGACGGGATCGTCGTGTCGTTCGAACGCATGAACCGGATCGTCGAGATCGACCTCGACAACCACGTGGCGGTGGTCGAGCCCGGGGTCACCCTTGCGGAGCTCGACGCCGCACTGGCCCCGCACGGCCTCGTGTACCCGGTCTTTCCCGGCGAGCAGTCGGCGAGCCTCGGCGGCAACGTCGCGACCAATGCCGGGGGCATGCGCGCGGTCAAGTACGGGGTCACCCGCCACCACGTGCTCGGCATCGAGGCGGTGCTCGGGACCGGCGAGGTGATCGCGGCGGGCGGCAAGTTCGTGAAGTCGACCAGCGGCTACGACCTCACCCAGCTGGTGATCGGTTCGGAGGGCACGCTCGCACTGGTCACCCGGGCCATCCTCCGGTTGCACCCACGGCCGGAGCACCAGGTGACCCTGCTGGCGCCGTTCGGGACCCTCGCCGAGATCACCGCGTCGGTCCCGCCGATCGTGGCGAGCGGGCTCGGGCCCTCTGATGGTCGAGTACCTCGACCAGGTGACCATGGCCTCGGTGACCGCCAACGCCTCGGTCGAGCTCGGGATCCCCGAGGAGGTCGCCGAGCGCGGCGCTCGCCTATCTGGTTGTCGTGGTCGAGCACCACCGCTCCGACCGTCTCGAGGAGGACGCCGAGGCACTGGCCGAGCTGATCGAGCGTCTCGGCGCGCTCGACGTCTACGTCCTGCCGACCCAGGCCGGCACCCGGATGATCGAGGCACGCGAGCGCGCCTTCTGGGCGGCGAAGGCCGCCGGCGCCGACGACATCGTCGACGTGGTGGTGCCAAGGGCATCCCTGCCCGCCTTCCTCGACGCGGTGGGCGAGCAGGCCGCGGCCACCTCGTCGCTGGTCGTGGGCTGCGGGCATGCCGCAGACGGCAACGTCCACCTCTCGGTCTGGCAGGCCGATCCGGACATCCGGCACCGCCTGCTGCATGCGATCGTCGCGACCGGTTGCTCGATGGGCGGGGCGGTCTCCGGCGAGCACGGGATCGGCACCCGGAAACGGACCTACTTCCTCGAGCTGGAGGACCCGGTCAAACTGGACCTGATGCGCCGGATCAAGGACGCCTTCGATCCCGAGGGGATCCTCAATCCCGGGACCATCTTCGACGACCCCGGTGAGACCGAGATGTCGGACGACGGCGCTCGGGCGACCCGATGAACGGCGCACAGGGCCTCATCCGCACCCTGGTCGACCACGGGGTCGACACCTGCTTCATGAATCCGGGCACCTCCGAGATGCACTTCGTCGCCGCGCTCGACGACGTGCCGGCGATGCACAGCGTCCTCGCGCTGTTCGAAGGCGTGGCGACCGGGGCGGCCGACGGCTACGCGCGGGTGGCCGGCAAGCCGGCCGCGACGCTGTTGCATCTCGGGCCCGGCCTCGGCAACGGCCTCGCCAACCTGCACAACGCACGGCGTGCCCACAGTCCGGTCCTCAACATCGTCGGCGATCACGCGGTCTCCCACCGGCGATACGACGCGCAGCTCCAGTCGGACATCGAGACGGTCGCGCGCAACGTCTCCTCGCTGGTCCTCACCTCGGAGTCGACCGCCGATCTGAGCAAGGACGCTCTCGCCGTCCTCTCCGCGGCGATCGGACCGCCAGGGTCGGTCGCGACCCTGATCCTCCCCGCGGACGTGTCGTGGTCGGAGGGAGGAACCGTCGTGGCGGGGTCGGGCCGCGGGCCCGAGCCGCTCCCCCACGGGACCCCGCCGGACGAGGAGGTGCTGACCGCGACCGCTGCGGCCCTCCGCTCGGGCGAGCCGTCCGCGATCCTGGTCGGCGGCCGCTGCTGTTCGGGGTCCGCGCTCGCGACGGCAGCCGACGTGGCAGCCGCGACCGGGGCGAAGCTCCTCGCCGAAACATTCCCGGCCCGGCTCGAGCGCGGCACGGGCCGTCCGCCGGTGGAGCGGCTCGCCTACCTCGCCGAATTCACCGCGATGCAGCTCGAGGGCATCCGTCACCTGGTGCTGCTCGACGCGAAGTCACCGGTCTCCTTCTTCGCCTACCCGGGCAAGCCGAGCGACCTGGTTCCCGAAGGTTGCACGGTGCACCGGGTCGCCGACGCGGGCACCGACGTCGCGGTTGCCGTCGCGGCCCTCGCGGAGCTGCTCCACGTGCAGGCCGGCAGCGGGCCGCGCCAGGACGCCTCGCTCGCCGCGCGGCCGACCGGAACGCTCACCGCGAGGACCGTCTGCGAGGCGCTCGGCACCCTTCTTCCCGAAGGTGCGATCGTCTCGGACGAGGGCAACACGGCGGGCCTCTTCGCCCCGGGCGCGACGGCGGGCTCGCCGCCGCACGACTGGCTCTGCCTGACCGGCGGTGCCATCGGCCAGGGCCTTCCCGTCGCGGTCGGCGCCGCCGTCGCCGCGCCCGACCGACGGGTGATCGCCCTCGAGGCCGACGGAAGCGCGCTCTACACCCTGCAGTCGTGGTGGACGATGGCGCGGGCCGGCCTCGACGTGACCACCGTCCTCCTCAACAACCACTCCTATGCGGTGCTCAACATGGAGCTCGACCGGGTCGGCGCCGACGACGCCCGGGCCCCGGGCGCGGGAGATGCTCGACCTCGGGCACCCCTCGATCGACTTCGTCCAGCTGGCCACGGGGCTCGGGCTCCACGCGGCCCGGGCGGAGACGGCGGAGGCCTTCTGCGAGGAGCTGGCCCGAGCACTCGCCACACCGGGACCGAGCCTGGTCGAGGCCGTGGTCCCCTCCGTGCTCTGAGCTTCTCCGAGCGCGGCGAGGGCGGCCGGCGCCTGCGCCCCCTGCGGTCAGCCCGACGAAGAGCTCGTCGCGTTGCGGACCGCGTTGACGGCCTTGTTCCACGCGGCATTTGCCGAGTTCATCGACTTCAGGCTGCCCTGCCACCCGGTGAGGTCCGAGCTCGACCTCGAATGGACCACCTGCATGCACTTCTCGGCGTAGGTCTGGGTCGCGGCGACCATCGCGTTCCAGGTGTCCCGAAGAGACGCGGTCGGCGCGGGGGGAACGGTCTTCGCCTTCGCCGCGTCATCGAGCATCTTCGTGCACACGGCCTGAAGGCGCGAGAAGAAGGTCGCGCTCGAGACCCCGCTCGTGGTGGACGCCGCGGAGTCGACCGAGTTCTGGTCGCCGTTGAGCGCGGCGTTCCACTGCCTCGCACTTGCACTCAGCCACTCGATCGGAGTGACCGAAGCTGCCGTCGCCGCCGTGGTCGACGAGGGTGCGGACGAGGAGGACCCGCAGCCGGCCCCGAGGAGACCGACCAAGGTCGTCGCCGCGACCAAGACGAGTACTGGGGACGTCCTGCGCACGGCGACACGGTAGCGGCTACCATCGCCCGGTCCCGCCCACCGCCCGGGAGGAGAGACGGTGCCACCCGAGGGTGACAGTGAGCGTCCGCTCCCCGAGACCGGGGGGCCCATGGCGACCGGAGGAGCGGCCTGGCGGCTCGGGATCACCACCCCGGTCCTCACCCTGATGCCCGACGGGCACGCCGACTGGGAAGTCGACGGCTCGATCGACGACGTCGCGGCGATCGCCCGCCGAGCCGACTCGCTCGGTTACGACCACCTGACCTGTAGCGAGCACGTGATCGTCCCGGTCGACGTGGCGCCCGTCCGTGGCAGCCGGTACTACGACCCGCTCGCGACCTTCGGCTACCTGGCCGCCGAGACCTCGACGATCCGGCTGGCCACCAACGTCCTGGTGCTCGGCTACCACCACCCGCTGGAGATCGCCAAGCGGTACGGCACTCTCGACCGCATCTCGAGAGGACGGGTCATCCTCGGGCTCGGTGTGGGGTCGCTGCAGGAGGAGTTCGAACTCCTCGCGGCACCTTTCGACGACCGCGGAGCGCGTGCCGACGATGCGATCGCCGCGCTCCGGGCGTCGCTCTCCGAACCGCGTCCCGAGTACGAAGGCCGCTACTTCCGGTACTCGGACGTCGTCCTCGATCCCTGCGCGGTGCAGTCGTCGGTACCGCTGTGGATCGGTGGGCGGACCCGCCGTTCGCTGCGGCGAGCGGTCGAGCTCGCCGACGGATGGGTCCCGTTCGCCATCCGGGGAGCCGAGCTCCAGGAGATGCTCGAGAGCGCCCGCGCCACCGCGGCGTGGGCCGAGCGGGCACGGCCGATCGAGATCGTCCTGCGCAACGGGCGCCCGGCCGACCCGCTCTCCGACCCGGACGGGGCGCGCCGCCTCCTCGCGCGGCTGCGCGGCCTCGGAGCGACCGGTGTGCAGCTCTCCTTCTTCCACCGCTCCCTCGACCACTACCTCGAGCAACTCGAGGCGATGGCCGGCATCGCCCGAGAGGAAGGACCGCGATGAACCGGGTGAAAGTCGGCTTCTTCTCGATCAGCCACCCCTCCCCGAGCGGGGACGACCGGCCGTACCTCGAGTGGCACCAGCTCGACCACATGCCCGAGCAGTACCAGCTCCCCGGTCTCGTGTTCGGCCAACGCTGGGCTTCCACGCCCGCATGCCGGGCGGTCCGGGCGGCCGGTGTCGGCGGGTGGGAGCGGGTCGACCACGTGGTCTGCTATCTGATGGGCGACCCGGTCGACCAGACCCTCGACGACTTCTTCACCCTCGGGCGTCACCTCGCGGAGCTCGGCCGGTTCTCGCAGGCGCGCTGCCCGCCCAGTACGTGGGTGCGTTGCGACTGCTTGAAGTCCATGCGGCGCCGAGAGCGCTGGTGTCGGCGGAGGTG
The DNA here is from genome assembly GCA_963784155.1 of uncultured Acidimicrobiaceae bacterium. GTDB lineage: Bacteria > Actinomycetota > Acidimicrobiia > Acidimicrobiales > RAAP-2 > Bog-756. Next base: position 230,509 of record CAWAQF010000005.1, on the reverse strand, counting down.
GTGCCCTTCCGGCCCAACCGGGGCATCTACCTCGTGGTCGAGGAGCCGGCCGATGGGCACCGACCCCGAGATGCACGACGCGTACCGGCAGCACCAGCACGTCGAGATCCTCCCGAGCCTGGTGTCGGTGCCCGGCGTGGCCGGCGCGTGGGCGTTCGCGACCACGCCCTCCATCAGGCGTCCACCTTTCACCAATGGCGCGTTCCGGATGACCGTCTGCTACCTCGACGACGAGCCCGCGGTGGTCGGCGAGCGGCTCGCTCCTTACGTCGAGCGCGCCTGGAAGGACGTGCCGGCGCGGATCGTGCTGGCCGCGCCGTTCGAGTCGATGATGTCCTGGGAGTGGGGCCGCTTCGGGCCGTCGTAGCCGCGGGTCCGGCCGCTCGCGGCCGCTTCAGGTGACGGTCCCCTTCTTCTCGCGGTTCTTCTCGCGAAGGCGCTTCAACGAATGGACGATCGACGCCTCGATCAGCCGGTCGTTGTCCTTGGAGATGAAGTGGTGCACGCGCCGCTCGAACAGGGCCCGCATGACCGGGTTGAAGGCGTGATAGGTCTCGCGGAAATGGACGCGTGTCCTACCGTTCTCGAGCCCCTCCAGCCGGGTCCAACCCGATGCCTTCGACCAGAGAGGCTTGCCGATCGCGTCGTAGCGCCACGAGACCGGTCGTTCGGCCTCGGTGATCCACTCCCACGACTGGCCCTTGCCGCCGGAGAGCAGATACTTCGGCACCGGGAAGGTGCAGTGACGGACCAGCCCGTTCCCCTGCTCATCCCCCGGGTGGTACACCTCGATGGTCACCGTGTCGGCCACCACACCGCGTCGCATCGGCCGCCACATCACGTCCCAGACCTCTTCGGGGGTCCCGTCGACCACGAAGTCGAACCGGTGATCCTGCATCGCTGCTCCTCTCTTGCGTCGTGGTGGTCCTACGTCGCGGCGTTCGAACCGAGAGCGGGGTCGTCGCCGGCTTTCTCCCCGAGCAGTCGCGCCGCGGCACCGCCCAGGAACTCGACGAGGGCGTCCTCGGCGAGGGGTAGTGACCGCGCCGCCGCCAGCGCGCGCTCCATCGGCAGGAACGGGTGGTCGGATGCGAACAGGACGCGTCCCTTTCCGCGCCGCGACCCCATGAACGCCACCAGCGCGGGGTGCATGTACTTGGCCAGGTAGGCGGAATTCGAGAGATAGAGATTGGGCCATTTCATCAGGTACTCGATGAGCAGCTCCTCGTAGGGGTGCCCCATGTGGGCTCCGATCACCACCAGATCGGGGAAGTCGATCAGCACGTCCTCGAGCAGGACCGGGTCCTGGCAGCGCGACCGCACCCGTCGGACCCGGGATACCGATGTTGATCGAGACCGGAACACCGAGCTCCTCGCAGGTGGCGTACAGCGGGTAGTAGAGCGCGTGGTTGAGCGGGTACTGATGGACGAGCGGAGCCACGCGGACCAGATCGAGCGTCCCGTCGGCCACGCGCGAGCGGATCGCCGAGCTCTGGCGGCGCGGCCGCTCCGGCTTGTCCGACGACCCGGCGAGCCACAGCCGATCGCGGTGCTGGGCGACGAAGGCCAGCGCCTCGTCGTCGACCGAGGTGAGCGTGCTGGTCAGCACCGCGCGGTCCACTCCGAGCCGGTCCATCTCGCCGATCAGGTCGAGCGGCGAGGTCCCCTGGCGCACGTCGCTGCCGAAGAAACCCTCGATCCCTCCGAACCCGGGTTGATCGAGGAACTTGGCCGCCGCCCTTCCCGAGATCGCGTTCACCCAGAGATCGATGACCATGCCCTGCTCCTCGGACGGTGCCCCGCCGGCGACTCTAGTGAAACCGCGGTCGCGACGCCGTGGCCGCGCCCGGCGCTAGGTTCGCTCGAGCAGGCCGCGAGACGAGCACCCGACGACGGAAGGGACGGCACGAATGGCTGACGCCGCCGGAGACCGCGAACGGACCTTCTTCGACGTGGTGCTCCACCAGCGTGCGACGCGCCAGTTCTCCGATCGGGCGGTCGACGACGAGCTGATCGAGCGCTGTCTGCTCGCCGCGACGCATGCGCCGAGCGCGGAGAACCTTCAGCCCTGGGTCTTCGTCGTGGCGCGCGACGAAGACCGGCGGGCGCGGATCGCCGAGGTGACACGGCGCGCCTGGCGCGGAGGTGGCCGGCAACACTCGGTCGGTCGACTGCCCGAACCACTGCTCGCCGAAGTCGACCGCGGCGTGGAACACGGAATGGGGTCGGCCCCGGTGATCGTCGTCGTGTGCGGAGACACCTCCCTCGCGCACCCGTCCACCCTCCCGTCCTCGGTCTTTCCCGCGACGCAGAACCTGCTCCTCGCCGCGGCCGCGCTCGGCCTCGGGTCGGCAATGACCACCTTGGCCACCCACGCTCCCGGCGAGCTGGCCACCATCCTCGAGTTGCCCGAGAGCGTGCGGCCCATGGCGGTCGTCCCGATCGGCTGGCCGGAACGTCCGCCGGGCCCGCCCCGCCGACGTCCGGTGAGCGAGCGTGCCCACCGCGACCGCTACGGAACGCCTTGGTGACCGGGTGAACCGGTCGAAGTAGTCTGCGTTCGTCAGGGCCCGGCCGTTCGTGTCGGTGCCGGGGGAGATGGATCGGTTGGCAGAGCGCTCTCGTTCGGCGGGTCGCAACGGCGACGGGCTGGTGTCGGGAAAGCCCTACGTGGTGGTGTCGGCCGACGCGCACGCGGCGCCGGACGACCTCGACCAGTTCCTCTCCTACGTCGATCCCTCCCACCGTGACGCGGTCGCCGCCTTCGGCGACCTCTCCTCCGTCGCGATCCCGATGTTCGGTGGCATCGACCCCGGCGAATCGGACGATCCCGACCCGGTACGCGCGGTCGCGACACGGCGCCTCGCCGGGATGGGAGTCGACACCGACGCGGCCAGCGAATGGCTGGCCAATTACGGAGCGGACTGGGTCTTCGCCTCCGACGCCGGGGGGCGGCGGCTCGCGGTCCTCGAGGAACAGGGGATCCACGCCGAGGTGGTCTTTCCGGGTCCGATCCTCGCCGGTGGGCTCTCACCCGCGATGTACCTCGGATCCCAGACGTCGAAGGGTCTCGAACCGGTCTGGCCTGCGCTGCATGCCTACAACCGCTGGCTGGTCGAGTTCTGCGCGGCCGCACCGGGGCGGAGAGCCGGGACCATCCCCATCGACCTCCACGACATGGACCGTGCCGTGGAAGAGATCGCCTGGGCCCGGGGCGAAGGCCTCTTCGGCGGGATCATGCTCCCCGCCATGTCGATCAAGTCGGGCCTCCCGGGTTACGCGGACGAGTACTACGACCCGTTGTGGAGCGCCTGCGAAGAGTACGGGCTCCCGGTCAACCTGCACACCGGTGCGTCCGGGACGGCGACCGACTCCAAGCAGCTCTACGACGCAAAGCACGCCGGCTTCCTCGGGCTCTACGAGGTCTTCGTCTTCACCCGCCGACCGCTCTGGTTCCTCATCTTCGGCGGGGTCTTCGACCGCCATCCGAACCTGAAGGTCGTGGTCACCGAGAACGGGGTCCAGTGGCTCCCCTCTCTCGTGCGGGACATGGAGTCGTTCTTCGACACCCACGGCGGTGCGCCGGTGCGCTCCTTCCTCGCCATGCGGCCGGCGGAGTACGTCGACCGTCACGTCTTCCTCGGCGGATCACTGATGAAGCGCGAGGAGGCCGAACAACGCGAGGAGATCGGAATCGACCGCCTGATGTGGGGGGCCGACTACCCCCATCTCGAGGGCGCCGCTCCGGTGCACCGGCTGATCCTCCGCCAGGTCTTCGGCGGGATGCCCGAGGCCGACGTCCGCCGGATGGTGGGCCTGAACGCGATCGGGGTCTACGGCTTCGACGGCGACCTTCTCCGAGAGGTGGCCGACCGGGTAGGACCGACGGTCGAGGACCTCTCGACGGGGGTTTCGCTCGAGGACATCCCGAAGACCTTCAGCTGGAGCCTCGCCCGGCCGGTGCCCTTGGCCTCGAGCGACGCCTGAGCGCTATCCGGGAGGGGCCGCGAGGCGGTAGATGGCCATCGGGGCGGTGACCGCCTCGGAGGGCACCGGCCGCTCGTCGATCAACTCGAAACCGTTCTTCTCGAGGACCCGCCGCGACGCGACGTTGGCCGCGTCCGGGTCGGCGACGACGCCCGCGGAGGGGTCGATCCCCCGGACCAGCGAGACGAGGACCGCGATCGAGCTCGGTGCCCCGGCCCGTGGCGACCCTCGCCGGCTCACCGATCGCGTAGTCGATGCCGACGTCCCCGACCGACGCCCCGACCGCGACCGCATGGTCGGGGTAGTCGTCGCACCGATACCACTGGCACCAGCCGATGGGTAGCCCGTCCTCTTCGACGACATAGAGGTGTGTCGGACGCTCGCCCGTGACCGACCCGCGGCATTCGCGCAGCTCCTCGTCCCGCGTCGTCCCCTGCAGGTACCAGCGGGCGACGTGCGGCTCGCCGAGCCACCCGTCGACGAGTCGGAGGTCCTCCTCGTCCATCGGTCGCAGCAGGAGCACGCAGCACATGCTCGCACCCCCGCGCTCGGTGCCCATCGTCACCCGGTGTCCCGAGAGGGGCCCGTACGGTTCCGTCGGCCGACGGCGATGTCGCTTCGGCTCGGCGATATCGGAGCGGGTGGAGGAGTAGGAAGGAACGACGCACGGAATGCCGTCGAACGAGTCGCCCGAGGAGGACGCGATGGAATGGAAGCTCGAACTGGTGGTCGTACCCGTATCGGATGTCGACCGGGCCAAGTCCTTCTACGTCGATCAGCTGGGGTTCGATCTGATCGTCGACCACCGCGCCGGCGAAGAGTTCCGGGTCGTCCAGGTCTCCCCGACCGGCTCGGCCTGTGCGATCGCTCTGATGAAGAACCCCGACGCGGCCGGCAGCCTCCAGGGCCTCCACCTCGTCGTCGAGGACGTCGAGGCGGCGCGGAGCGAGCTCGCGGCCAACGGAGTCGAGGTGAGCGAGGTCTTCCACTTCGTCGACGGGACCCAACAGGAGGGGCCCGATCCCGAGCACGCCGACTACAACTCGTTCCTCAACTTCGCCGATCCCGACGGCAACGGCTATCTCGTCCAAGAGGTCCGGCGCCGTGGGTCGTGATGGCTCGGAGCCGGGGGGCGCTCCGGCTGGAGTTGCTCCGGCCGGCGAGACATAGGCCGACCCTCTGTATCTCTCCGAAAGACTTGACAATGTCAAACCGGGGGGTGCCAGGGGATCAACGGCATATCGCCCCGGCAGTAGAGGGGATGGCGGGGCGACCCGTCCGCGGTGTGCCCGAGGCAGAGCCACCCGGCTGACCGGTGCCCGGCGAGCGCGTCCGAGTCCGGGAGTCGCCGGTGCGCGAAGGCTCCCCACCCTGCCACGACGGGACCGGTGCGGTCGTCGCCCAACACGTGGCGCCACCACCGCTCGTTGTGCGGTCCCTCCGGATCGGAGTGCTCGAGCAGACCTTCGGGTCTCGCCGCCCGCAGTGCGTAGAGATTGAGCACGGCCAGCCCGCCGGCCCCCTCGCGACGCGCGAACCCTACGCAGCGTCGAATGGTCGGATCGTCGACCTCGGCGTCCGCGGTGCTCGGGTTGAGCATGACGAACGCCATCAGCTGCGCTCGGCTCCATCGCCGAGTCAGGAGGTACCGATAGGGGCCCTCACCGACGTCCGACCCGATGCTGAGCCCGCCGCGGGTCCACAGGCGGACCCGTCGTGTGGGGCCGTCGTCGACGTCGTCCCTGACCGCAGACACACCCACCGAGCCTCCCTTTCCTGTCCCCGTCCGAGGGCGACGTCCTGGAGGAAGCGACCCCTCTACCATGACCGAAATGGCGGTCCACCTCGAGGCCCGACTTGCTCGTCGACCTTCTGATCGGGGCGTGGTGGCGTACTGGTGACCACGGCGACTCGGGTTCCCTCGCCACCGGCCGCCGCGCCGGCGACCGGACCGCTCCCTCCCCTCTGGCGCACCGGGGTCGCGGTGATCGCCGCCGGTTTCACCGCGCTCGAGATGGGGCTCTCGGCCCGTTACGGCTTCCACCGGGACGAGCTCTACTTCCTCGCGTGCGCCCGTCATCTGGCCTGGGGCTACGTCGACCAGCCACCGTTCGTCCCGGCCACTGCCTGGTTGGCCACCCACCTGTTCGGCACCTCCCCGACCACGATCCGGGTCTTCCCCGCGCTGGCGGGCGGCGTCACCGTGCTCATGACGGCGTCGATGGCCCGCGAGCTCCGCGGTGGACGGAAAGCGCAGGCGATCGCCGCGCTCGCCGCCGCGACCTCGCCTCAGGTGCTCGGCGCGTTCCACCTGCTCTCTCCGACTCCGTTCGACATGTTCTTCTGGGCAGCCATCTGCTTCGCCTTCCTACGCTTCCTGCGGACCGGTGATCAGCGCCTTTGGCTGCTGATCGGTCTGCTCGCGGGCGTCGGTCTCCTCAACAAGCTCAACGTCGCCTTCCTCATCTTCGGCCTGGGCTTGGGACTGCTGCTGGCCCGCCGCGGGCGAACCCTGCTGAGTCCCTGGGCGGCATGTGGTGCAGGGATCGTCCTCCTGATCTGGCTCCCCAACATCGTCTGGAACGCGCAGCACGACTGGGCCGCACTCTCGATGCTCCACGCCCTTCACGCCGAGAATTCGAGCCTCGGAGCATCGCTCGAGTTCATCCCCTCACAGTTCTTCGTGGTCGGGCCGGTCCTGATCGTGCTCTGGCTGGCGGGGCTGCGTCGAGCGCTCACCTCGCCCATGACGAAGCCGATCGGGATCGCCTATCTCGTCCTGCTGCTCCTGTTCACCCTGGGCGGGGCGAAGCCGTATTACCTGGCCGGCATGTACTTCGTGCTCTTCGCGTCGGGCGGCGTGTGGGCAGAGGCACGGCTCGACCGCCGACAGCCGGCCCGTGGACTGCGCGGCTGGATCGCCCTGATGCTGGTCGGACTGGTGATGGCGCTTCCCCTCACACTGCCGGTTGTTCCCGAGAGCGCGATGCCCAAAGGGTCCTGGATCGGCAACGTCGACAAGGACCTGAGCGCGACCGTCGGTTGGCCGCGGTTCGTCCGACAGATCGCGGACGTCGCCGCGACCGTGCCCCCCGGCCAGCGCGCCGCGTCTCGTCGTCTTCACCGGCGACTACGGCGCCGCCGGTGCGATCGACCAATACGGCGCGGCGTACGGCCTGCCGCACGCCATCAGCGGTCACAACTCCTACTGGTGGTGGGGTCCGGCCGGCGCGCACGACGGCGCCACGACCATCGCGGTCAACCTACCGAGGAGCTATCTCCTCACCATCTTCTCGAAGGTGAGACCCGTCAGCTCGGTGTCCACGCCGAACGGCGTCTGGACCGAGGAGCGGGGCGAACCGATCTGGATCTGCACCGGACAGAGGGTCTCGTGGGCGGCGGCCTGGGCGGCCGCCCGTCACTACGGCTGAGACCCGAACCCGTAGGGACCGAGTCCTCTTCCCGAGTTCAGACGGACACCTCGTCCTTCAAGTTCTCGCGCAGCCAGCTCCGCAGCTCGGCATCGTCCGCGTGACCGTGCACTGTGGCGGCATGTTGGGCCGCGGCAGCGATCACTTCGTCCTCTTCGCCCGAGATGGCGAGCGTGCAACCCTTCTCGCTCGGGAAGTCACGGCAGTCGGCGACTTTTCGGGTCATGGCAATTCTCCTCTCTTCGTTCGACACCTTCGTGCAACACGAAGCCGCCAGCCTTGCTCGTCACCCCTTCACGTACGACAGCTTCTCGGTGATCTTTCCGCCGTCGACCTTGAACAGGTCGACGCCGCGGACGTGCCCGCTCCCCCAGTCGTAACGCCACGTCTGGACGATGCGGTTCCCCGCGGCAAAGGTCTCTTCCGGCTCGAACTTCGACGAGGCGTCATCGAAGATGGTCTTCCAGGCCGCGCGGATGGCGTCGACTCCTACGTGCCGGGCGCCGTCCGGAGCAGGCCCGGTGGCATCGAACACGCAGTCATCGCTCAGACAGGCGAGCGCGGTGTCCAGATCGTGGGCAGCCCACGCCGCACCGAACGCGTCGATCAGCTCGAGAGGAGTCATCTCGACGGCCCGCTGGGCCGTTCGACGCTGCCGTGTTCCGCGGAGTGCGCCATCCGTCCGCCGATCCTCGGAAACCTACCTACTGAGAGGGAGTCTGACCAACTAGTAGGTAGGTGTCAAGATGACAGCGGCCATGCAGAGAAAGACCGACCGTGCCCCTTCCGAGACGGCCTCGGCGATCTTGGACATCGCCGAGGGGCTGGTCCAGAGCCGCGGGTTCAACGGCTTCTCCTACGCCGACATCGCCTCGGAGCTCGGCATCAGCAAAGCGTCGCTTCACTACCACTTCCCCGGCAAGGCCGAGCTCGGAGAAAGCCTGATCCACCGGTACACGACACGGTTCGGCGAGGCGCTCTCCGAGATCGACGGCCGAAGCGCCTCGGCGCAGGTCAAGCTGCGTGCCTACTGTGACCTCTATCGAACCGTCCTTCAGAGCCAGCGGATGTGCCTCTGCGGAATGCTCGCCGCCGAATACGACACCCTCCCCGTGCCGATGCGCGACGCCGTCGTGGACTTCTTCGACCAGAACCAGGCCTGGTTGGCCACCCTGCTCGACAGTGGCCGCGCCGCTCACGATCTCCGCTTCAACGGCGCCTCGGCCGAAGCGGCCCACGAGATCATCGCCGCCCTCGAGGGCGCGATGCTCGTCTCGCGCCCGTACCACAACACCGCGGTGCTCGATTCGGTCGCGAACCGGGTGGTGGTCGACTTCTCGGCCGCGAACGACGACGGTGCCAAGGGCTGACCACGACCCGCGCTCCGGAACGGGTCGGTGCGGATGAGCACCGTTCCGGAAGGTCGGACTGAGCAACCCGCCCACTCCGCGCACGGGTCCGGTGCCGTCACCATGGGCACGAGTCGCCTGGAGGCCTTCAGCGACGGGGTGATGGCGGTCATCATCACCATCACCGCGCTCAGCCTCCGAGCTCCGAACGGCTCGTCGTTCACCGCACTCGGTCATCGGCTGCCCGAACTCCTCGTCTACATCCTCAGCTTCACCTTCGTCGGGATCTACTGGAACAACCATCACCACCTTCTCCGAGCGACGCACCACATCACGGGCGGGGTCATGTGGTCCAACCTCTACCTGCTGTTCTGGCTGTCACTGATCCCGGTCGTGACCGAGTGGGTCGGGACCAATTACTCGGCTCACTGGCCCGCCGCGACCTACGGGCTGGTCGGACTGGGTGCGGCCACTGCGTTCTTCATCCTGGTCCGGATGATCATCCGTGCGAACGGCCGGGATTCCGCGGTCGCGAGAGCGACGGGGTCCGACCTGAAGGGCAACCTGTCGATCCTCTTCTACGCGGCCGGCGTGGGCCTGGCGTTCCTCAGCCCGTACATCGCCTACGCCCTCTACGCCCTGGTGGCGGTGATGTGGTTCATCCCCGATCGCCAACTCGCAGACGAAGGGTCGACCGATCTGGTCGCCGAAGACTGAACCGGGACTAGGTGATCCCGGCCCCGAAAGAGAGGGCTGCGATGACTCCTCCGTCGACCAACAGGTCGGTGCCGGTGATGAACGAGGCGGCAGGGCTGACGAGGAACTCCACCACTGCCGCGATGTCGTCCGGAGTACCGACCCGACGGGTCCCCGAGCGCTCGATCATGTCCCGCATCCCGTCCCCGAACGGACCCGACAGTTCGGCACGCCCCATCGGCGTCGAGATGACGCCCGGACTGACCGAGACGACCCGGCCCCCCCGGCGTCCCCACGCGATCGATGCCGCCTGGACCCGCACCTGGTTGGCTCGCTTGGCGATGCCGTACGCCTCTCCCGAGTTCATAGCCGCCGGATCGAGCACATTCAGGGAACGGAGCTCCTCCGTGGGTGTCCCCGCGAGGAGCTGGAGGACCTCCGGCGACAGCGTGGTCATGGTCCCCGCCATACTCGCGATGCAGACCGCCACCGCCTCGGGCCCCACCAGTGGTTCGAACGCGTCGAGGATTCGCGCGGTGCCCATCACGTCGACGTCGATGATCTGCTGCGGCGTGGCTTGGACCGGGGAAACGCCTGCAGTGTGGACGAGCGCACGAAACGCTCCCAGTCCGGAGGCCGTGCCGGCGAGCTCGGCGACGTCGCTCTCGGACGAGACGTCGACCGACGCCGGGTGGACGTCGAATCCGTCCGCACGCAGCCCGCCCGTCGCCTCGCGCAACTGCTCGTCTATTGCATCCGCGAGCACCAGAGCACGCCCTCCACCTAGGCGGCGGGCCACGGCGCGTCCCATCCCACCGGCCCCCGTGACGACGACCACTTCTCGCGGCGGACCATCGGTTGCCATTCCCGTCTCCTCGAGCTGCTCGCGGTCTTCCCGCCGGGCGAGGTCCACGTTGCCACACGGCGTCGCATTCCGCCGCTGGGCTCTGCGAGTCGCCGGCACCGGATTTCACCCTCGTTCATATGGCTCATCTCCGCCTTTTCCACGATGACCGGGTGGACGTCAGGCGAGGATCACCGAAGGTGGGGCAACATTGGACGATGGAACCGCTCCGGATCGGTTGTCTGGGCGCGGCCCGGATCGCACCTACGGCCCTGATCAAACCGTGCGCATCCAACGACGGCGTCGTGTGCGCCGCGGTTGCCGCCAGAGACCCGGCCCGAGCCCGGGCCTTTGCCACCAAGCATCGCGTCCCGAAGGCGCACGCGACCTACGACGCGCTCCTGGCCGACGACGAGATCGACGCCGTGTACAACCCGCTCCCGAACGGGCTGCACGGCTTGTGGACGACGAAGGCCCTGGCGCACGGCAAGCACGTACTCTGCGAAAAGCCGTTCACCGCCAATGCCGAAGAGGCAGAACACGTGGCTGCCGCCGCCGATGCCTCCGGTCTGGTGGTGATGGAGGCCTTCCACTGGCGCTATCACCCGATGGCGGCCCGCATGCTCGAGGTGGTCGCGAGCGGTGAGCTCGGAGAGGTCCGGCGGGTCGAGGCGGCGCTCTGCTTCCCTCTGCCGCTGTTCAAGGACATCCGATGGCAGCTGCCGTTGGCCGGAGGGGCACTCATGGACGCGGGGTGCTATCCGGTCCACATGGTGCGGACCCTGGCAGGCGCCGAACCGGCGGTGGTGCGGGCCTCGGCCCGCTTGCGGGCACCGGGCGTCGACAGGCGGATGGAAGCCGAGTTCTCGTTCGGGGACGGGAGAACGGGAGGCATCCTGGCCTCGATGTGGTCGTCGACACTGCTTCGGATGCGGGTTGTCGTCACCGGCTCGAAAGGGTCGATGCGGGTCTTCAACCCGACGACACCTCAAATGTTCAACCGCCTCACGGTCAGCGGACCCGGCGGGCGACACCACGAGCGGGTCCAGGGTGGTCCGACCTACAACTACCAACTCGAGGCGTTTCGAGCGGCGGTGCAGGAAGGCGCGCCGACCTTGACGCCGCCGAGTGATGCCGTGGCAAACATGCGTGTCATCGACGCCATCTATCTCGCAGCCGGGTTGGAGCTCCGGCCTGCGGCCGGTGACACCGCGTGACCGAGTCCCGATGGTCGACCCAACACCCCTCCGCGGAGCAGGTGGGGCAGGATGGCCCCATGTCCACTCCCGTGACGGCCGTCCTGAAAAGCGTGCTCGCCTTCGGCGACGGCCAGGCCGAAGACAGGTCCCTCGACGGCTACCGGCCAGAGGACCCCGAGCACTTCGGCTTCGACGCGCAGATCTTCATCGGCGACGCATCGCACGACTGGCGCGACAGTTTCGACCTCCTGGTGTGTACTCCATCCTGGATGACCGAATGCGTCGACGCGGGGCGGTGGGATCGCTTCACCGTCGCAGGTCCCCGCGTCCTGCCCGAGTCGATCGCCGTGGGCACCGGTATCTGGTTCATGCGTCGATGGGACAGGGCCGAGTTCGAGGAAGCGCTTCGGGCAGTCTGTGCGGAGTTCAGTCCTGGGCCGGACTGGGGATCGGTTGCAGCTCGGATCGGGCGGGTCATCCCTTGGGAATACCGCTTCAGGCACGACAAGCACGTCGACCAACATTTCGGAGAGCCGTTTCCTCTCCGGACTTGAGGACGGCTCAATACTCGGCGGAGCATCGTGTCGACCCGGCTCACGGTCGACTCACGCGGGTTCCATCCCGTGGCGTCGCATGAGTTCCAGCTCTTCCGACGGATCCGGCTTGACGGGTCCGCCCCAGAGTTGTTCGAGGTCCTCGAAGTAACGATCGAGTCCGGGCGCATGGATGATGAGTAGGCGAGCCTGTTCCGTTGTGGTGTTGCCGAAGGTGTGGGCTTCGCCGGCCGCGACGAGCACGAATGTCCCGTCTGTTCCCTCGAACACCTGGTCCTCGACGTGGAACTCGACAACCCCGTCGAGGACGAAGTACGCCTCGTCGTTCCCCGTGTGCCGGTGGGGCGGAGGCATCCGACCTCCGGGAGGCAGGGTCCTCTCCATCATCGAGAACCGACCCTCCGTGTCGGCACCCACCGCCTTGAACCACATCTCACTGCCGCGCGCTTCGCGCCTCAATCCCTCGCCGCTGTCCACTGGATCACTTCGAGGTCCGTCCTCCCAAGGGCAGGCCGCCCATGCAGGCAATGGTGCCGATCTCACAGTGGGGCTAGCTGGAATCGAACCAGCGACCTCAGCATTATCAGTGCTGCGCTCTAACCGACTGAGCTATAGCCCCGTAGACCGGCTCACGACGCTACACCACTGCCGATCCGGCCCTGGGGCCGAGAGACGTCGATCAGCCCTCTTCGCTGTCTTCGCCGGCGACCGGTGCGACTGCGGCAACCGCGTCGCCCTCATCGAGGTTCATCACTCGCACGCCGGTCGCGTCCCGACCCTGTGAGGCGATCTCTCGCACGGCGGTGCGGATCACCACGCCCGACGTCGAGATGAGGAGGATCTCGTCCTCGAGGCCGGCCATGAACGCCGCGACGACCCTGCCGCGCTTCGCGGTGAGCCGGATCCCCCGCACTCCCTGGCCGCCCCGGGTCTGACGGTTGAAGCGGTCCAACTTGGTGCGCTTCCCGTACCCCGCGTCGGTGATCAACAGGATGTCCGTGTCGTCACGAGCCACATCGCAGGAGACGACCTCGTCTCCCGTCTTGAGGCGGACGCCCCTCACGCCGGCTGCGTCCCGCCCCATCGGACGCACGTCCTGCTCGGAAAAGCGAATCGTCATCCCCGACTGGGTGACGATGAACACGTCGTCGTCGCCGTGGGTCTCGATCACCCGGACCAGCTCGTCGCCCTCGCGCAAGTTGATCGCGATGAACCCCTCGCGGCGCGACTTGTCGTACTCGCTGAACGCGGTCTTCTTCACCTGCCCCTGTTTGGTGGTGAAGACGAGGAAGCTGTCCGTCGGGAAGTCACGAGTGCCGATCATCGCCTGAACGCCCTCACCCGGAGCAAGGGGCAGCAGATTCACCAGCGCAGTTCCCCGCGCGGTCCGCTCCTTCATCGGAACCTCGAGCGCCCGCAGACGGAAGACCCGGCCCCGATTGGAGAACAACAACAGGTGGGCGTGCGCGGTTGTATGGACGACGCCGTCGATGAGGTCCTCTTCCTTCAGCTTCGCACCTTGCACGCCTCGACCGCCACGTCCCTGGGTCCGGAACGCGTCGGCGGAGACGGCTTTCACGTAGCCGGCACGGCTGAGCGTGACCACGATCTCCTCGTCTTCGACGAGATCCTCGACGTTCATGTCGCCGGGATCGTGGGTAATCCGTGTCCGGCGATCGTTGGCGAACTTCTCCCTGATCTCTCCGATCTCTGCGGCGATCACGCCGCGCAGTTTGACCGGATCGCCGAGGATGCTCTCGAGCTCCTCGATCTCCGCACGCAGATCGGAAAGCTCCTGTTCGAGATTGGAGCGCCCGAGGCGGGTGAGCCGGCCGAGCGTCATGTCGAGGATGTGATTGCCCTGCTCCTCCGAGAACCCGAAGGGGTCGGCGCGCAGTGCTGCGAGCGCCGCCGGACGATCTTCGGAAGCCCGGATGGTCGCGATCACCGCGTCCAGCATGTCGATGGCCTTCAGCAGGCCCTCGACCACGTGCGCCCTCGCCCGGGCCTTCTCCAACAGGTACTGCGACCGCCTCGTGACCACCTCGATCTGGTGGGCCACGTAGTGGGCGAGCATCTCCGCCAGGTTCAGCGTTCGAGGGACTCCGTCGACCAGCGCAACCGCGTTCACGCTGAAGGAGGTCTGCATCGGTGTCTGCTTGAAGAGGTTGTTGAGCACGACGTTCGCGTTCGCGTCGCGCTTCAACCTGATGACGAGGCGCGTCTTTCCCCCGGCCGAGTCGTCCTGCACCTCCGCGATGCCGTCGAGGTCGCCGGAGCGGACCAGCTCTTCGATCTTCTTCGACACCGAGGCGATCGACGTCTGGTAGGGCATTTCCGAGACCACGATCCGGGTCTCTCCCGCACGCCCCTCCTCCACCTCGGCGACCGCCCGCATCTTGATCGATCCGCGGCCGGTCCGCAGTGCGTCCTGGATGCCCTGCCGACCGAGGATCAGCGCGCCGGTCGGGAAGTCCGGTCCGTGGACGAAAGCCATCAGGTCATCGGGCGTCGCGTCCGGGTTCTCGAGCAGGTGCACGGTGGCGTCGATGACCTCACCGAGGTTGTGGGGTGGGATGTTGGTGGCCATCCCGACCGCGATCCCCTGCGAGCCGTTGACCAACAGGTTGGGGAACCGCGAGGGCAGGACGGTCGGCTCCTCGGACGTCGCGTCGTAGTTGCCCACGAAGTCCACCGTCTCTTGGTCGAGACCCTCCATCAGCTGCAGCGCGAGCGAGCCGAGGCGGCACTCGGTGTAGCGCATCGCGGCCGGGCCTTCGTCGGGCCCGGTGCCGCCGAAGTTGCCGTGCCCGTCGATCAGCGGGTGGCGCATCGAGAAGTCCTGCACCATCCTCGCCAGCGCCTCGTAGATGGCCGAGTCGCCGTGCGGATGGTACGAGCCCATGACGTCGCCCACGACCTTCGCGCACTTGGTGTGCGGGCGGTCGGGGAGGAGTCGCTGGTCGAACATCGAGTAGAGGATCCGCCGGTGCACCGGCTTGAGCCCGTCACGGACGTCGGGAAGGGCCCGCGAGACGATGACCGACATCGAGTACTCGAGGAACGAGCGCTCCATTTCCTCTTGGATCTCGATCGGCTCGATGAAGCCCGTGACGTCCTGTTCGGTCTCGGTCCCCGTGCCGCTGTCGTCGCCGCGGTTACGCCTCGGCATGCGATCTTCCTGCCTCTCTCACGTCGGTCCCCTCATGCGCCGGTACACGAACCCTGCCGGGAAAGTGCCGCCCACGCCTCGGGCCGCGGCAGCCCGTCCCGCGTGCCGGTCTCAGAAATCGAGGAATCGGACGTCCTTCGCGTTGGTCTGGATGAAGTGCCGGCGAAGATCGACGTCGTCGCCCATCAGGACCGAGCACACCTCGTCCGCCACTGCGGCCTGCTCGACGGCGACCTGCAGGAGCGAACGCTGTGCGGGGTCCATCGTGGTGTCCCGCAACTCCGCGAAGTCCATTTCGCCGAGGCCCTTGAGTCGCTGGAAGTCCTGTTTGTGGTTGGGGTGCTCCGCGAGGAACGCCGCCTTCGCCGCGTCGTCCTTCAGGTAGACCTTCTCCTTCCCCACCAGCGTCGAGTACAAGGGCGGTTGCGCCACGTAGACGAACCCGCCTTCGACGAGCGGCTTCATCTGACGGAAGAAGAAGGTGAGCAGCAGCGTGCGGATATGCGAGCCGTCGACGTCGGCGTCGGCGAGAAGGATCACCTTGTGGTAGCGGATCTTCGTGACGTCGAAGTCGTCCGCGAGCCCGGCGCCGATCGCAGAGATCAGCGCCTGGATCTCCGTGTTCTTCAGCATCTTGTCGATCCGGGCGCGCTCGACGTTGAGGATCTTCCCGCGAATGGGGAGAATGGCTTGGGTGCGCGGGTTGCGTGCGTCCTTTGCCGAACCCCCCGCGGAGTTCCCCTCGACGATGAACAGTTCGCTCTCGCGAGGGTCGCGCGACGAGCAGTCGACCAGTTTTCCGGGCAGACCGGCGCCGTCGAGCGCCGACTTGCGCCGGGTCAGATCTCGGGCCGACCGTGCGGCCACGCGCGCTCGGGCTGCCAGCAGGCCCTTCTGGATGATCTGGTTCGCCTCGCGGGGGTTCTCCTCGAACCAGTCGACCAACTTCTCGTTGGTCGCCCGCTCCACCAGCGAGCGGACCGGGACGTTGCCCAGCTTCGCCTTGGTCTGCCCTTCGAACTGCGGGTCCTGCAGGCGCACCGAGACGATCGCTGTCAGCCCCTCGCGGATGTCCTCTCCGAGGAGGTTCTCGTCTTTCTCCTTCAGGGCGCCCTTCGACCGGGCGTACTTGTTCGCGACGTTGGTCAGGGCTTTCTTGAAGCCCTCTTCGTGCATGCCCCCGTCGATCGTCGAGATCCCGTTCGCGAAGGAATGGATACTCTCGTAGAAACCGGTGTTCCACTGCAGGGCGATCTCGACCTCCATCGACTCCTCGCGCTCGGTCGAACGCGCACACTTTGCGGAAGAGTGCCTCCTTCGAGGCGTTCAGATGCCGGACGTAGTCGACGATCCCGTCCTTGTACTTGAAGGTCTGCGCGGGCTTCGCGTCCGAGCGCTCGTCGACGAAGCGGATCTCGAGGCCCTTGTTCAAGAAGGCCATCACCTGCAGACGTTCGACCACCGTCTGTGCGCGGAACTCGATCTCCTCGAAGACGGTGGGATCGGGCCAGAAGGTGATGGTGGTGCCGGTACGGCCGCGCGGTGCCGGTCCGGTCACCTCGAGCTTGCCCGCGGCTTGCCACCGTTTTCGAACTCCATCACATGGTGGTCGTCGTCACGGTCGATCTCGAGCACCAATCGGGTGGAGAGCGCGTTGACCACGGAGACCCCCACCCCGTGCAGACCACCCGAGACCTTGTAGCCACCGCCCTCTCCGAACTTCCCTCCGGCGTGGAGCGTGGTGAGGACCACCTCTGCCGCGGACCGGTCCTTGAATTTCTTGTGGGTGCCCGTCGGGATCCCCCGCCCGTTGTCGACGACCCGCACACCACCGTCCGCGAGCAACGTCACGTCGATCCGAGAGGCGTAGCCGGCCATCGCCTCGTCGACCGAGTTGTCCACGACCTCCCAGATCAGGTGGTGCAAACCGGTCGGCCCGGTCGAGCCGATGTACATCCCGGGTCGCTTCCTGACCGGGTCGAGGCCCTCGAGCACGGTGATGTCGTCGGCGTCGTAGGACCCTCGTCGTGTGATCGGTTCCCTCTCCGTTTTCAGCGCCACAGGCGCGCCCTTTCGACTGCGTAGAACTGAGCGGGAAGCAGTGCACCGAGTCGATCCGGGGTGCGCACGACACACTCTCGAGACCTCGGCAACCTCCTGATTCCGATGCTCCATTGTAGCCGGAAGCTGTGTCCCGACGGGCCGATCCCGGGTTCGAAAATGGGTGGTCATCGGCGGATCCGGACGTCCAACCGGGCCGGTCTGCTGACGCCGGTTTGCTCCGCGATCCGGTCCAACAGGGCTTCGCTCAGGTGCCGGACTTGGGTCGCCCACGCCGGATGGTCGACCGTCACGACGAGCGACTCGGCGTCGAGTCGGAGAGGTTGCACGTGTTCGGCCATCGCAGGCCCGACGATCTCTTCCCAGCGGGCGAACACCGCTCCGAGTCCTTTCGATCCCTCCAATCCGAGCTGTCGCGACACCGCATCGAGCGAATGGTCGAGCGACCTCGGGCCGCGCTCTTCGCCCCCCGGTCCTGGACCGACTTCTCGGGCTCACCCGGAGAGGCCTCTCCGGTCGGCCGCCTCGACGCGACCCCCGGCCTCCAGGAGGTAGAACCGTGTGGCGGGCACCTCCGGTGGGGTGGCCAGGGCGGTCGTGAGCAGGGCCTGTCCAGGCGGGAGGCCGGCGAGCAGCGCCCGCGACCGAAGCGGGTCCAACTCCGAGAACACGTCGTCGAGCAGAAGCACCGGTGCGGAACCCAGGCGCTCTGTCGCCAGCTGGTGGGCGCCGAGCCGCAGCGCGAGAGCGAGCGATCGCTGCTCGCCTTGCGAGGCGTGGCTACGGGCGGGGAGGCCCTCGAGGGAGAGCTCGAGCTCGTCCCGATGGGGACCGACGAGCGAAGCGCCGCGGGCGACGTCGGCGGCGCGCGAACGCCGGAGCGCGTCGAGGAGGGGTCCATGCCATGACCGTCGATAGGTGAGCCCGACGAGCACCTGTGTCCCGGCCAGTCGCGAGCAGTGTTCCTCGACCAGCGGGGAGAGATCGCCGACCAGCCGTTCGCGCGCCTCGACCAGTGTCATCCCGGCCCGGTCGAGTCGAGTGTCCCAGACGTCGAGCGTGGTCGACTCCTCGCCGCCCAGCCGCGGACCGGCCGTACGCAAGAGCGCGGATCGTTGACGAACGATCTTCTCGACCTCGTCGACCACATGTGCCGCCTGAGTGTCGAAGACCCCGAGCGTGTCGTCGAGGAATTGGCGCCGGTCGGCAGGGCCGCCTCGCACGACCGCGATGTCGTCGGGGGAGAAGACGGTCGTGCGGAGCGCGTCGTGCAGATCCGCGCGGCGCCGGACGGTCTGCCGATTCACCATCGTCCGTGCACGGCCCGCGGCAGTGATCTCCGCCTCGATCGTCACGGAACGACCGGAGAAATCGGTCACCGCGCGGACGATCGCTCGATGTGCTCCGTGGCGGACGAGCGCTTCCCTGGGAGATCCTCTGAGCGACCGGAGGGTGGAGAGGTAACACACTGCTTCGAGAACACTGGTCTTGCCCGCGCCGTTCAGCCCGGTGATGACGGTCGTTCCGACGGGATCCGGCTCGACGAGGGTTTCGACGATGTTCCGGAAGTCTCGTGCCTCGAGTGAGAGGAGTTGCACGAAGCAACGGGAAGAGAACGGGACCTCAGGAGACCCGGACGGGCATCAACAGGTAGCGGAAGTTGGTTTGTTCCCCCGACCGCACGGTGGCCGGCTTGGTCGCGTCGACGGTCTCGAGCAGGACCTCGTCGCCCGCGACCGCCTCGACTCCGTCGATGAGATAAGTGGGATTGAAAGCGATGGTGAGCTCGTCGCCGGCGAAGTCGGCGTCGACCGTCTCGCTGGCATCACCGACTTCTTGGGAGACGACGGTGAGGTCGACTCCACCCTGACGCATCGAAAGACGGACTGGGGTCGTGTTGTCTCGGACGAGGAGCCTGACTCGACGCAGAGCGTCGAGGAGTGAGTCCTTGCCAACGTGAAGGCGGTTCGGATATTCGGCGGGGATCAGCTGGCGGTAGTCGGGGTAGGTCCCTTCGAGCAGGCGGGTGCTCACCTTCACCTCCCCACTGGTGAATGTCACTTCGTGTTCACCGATGGAAAGACCTACTGCCGACTCGGTGCGTTGGCTCTTCTCCTCCCCGGCCGTCTCCGATGTGCTCGCAGCGTCCTTTCCGGCCCCACTCAGCGCAGAGAGGCGTTGCAACTCCATCAGCGCTCGTGCCGGGACCAGAATTGCAGTTCCCTCGGCCAGGGCGTCGCTCCCTTCGATGTCCCGAAGGGCGAGCCGGTAGGAGTCGGTCGCCACCAACCGCACGCCGCTTCCTTCGGGTGCGATCAGGACACCGGTGAGAAGCGGGCGTGCATCGTCGTTCGACGCGGCGCGCACGACCTGGCGCAGGGAACTGGCCAGTGAAGTAGCGGAGATGAAAGTCGCCGGGGCAGGTGGTTCCGGGAGTGAGGGGAAATCGTCGGCTGGATACGTCCGGAGACCGAAGTGAGAACGGGCCGCCCCGATTTCCACCTTGTCGCTGTTCGCGTCGACAGTCACCGCGCCGGGCTCGAGCGACCGAACGATGTCCGCCAACAGCTTCGCCGGCGCGACACAGACACCGTCGGTGATCCCGATCGCCTCGGTCGAGACATGCACAGTCAGATCGACGTCGGTGCCGACGACCGAGAGATGGTTGCCGCTGACCTCCAGGCGGAGACCTCCGAGGGCAACCGCGGTCGAGGTCCGTGAACTCACCGCACGGCCGGCCGTGCTCAACGCCTCCACCAGCGAGTCACGCTCACACCGAAACTTCACGCCGCTGTCCTCTCTTCCGTTGTGTCCGCATCACTTCTTTATCTTCTCTATGAATTTCTATAGTGATGGTAATAAGGGCTGTGGATTGTGGATAAGACTGCGATCTCCCAGTATCCACGGTATTTCCCTGTCCACCCCGCGTCCCCTTGCCCCACAGCGAAGGAGACCGGCGGGTGTACGAGCCGTGACCGGTTATGGACAAGTTCACCTGTGTTCACAGATTTGCCCCAGACAGGGGCAGTTCTGTCCACAGTTCGTGCACATCCTCTGGAGAGACGCAGGTGGGAAGCGCCGCGCGCGCGATCACTACGACCCACTCCGAATGCGGACGATCAGATCGGTCACTTGGTTGTAGATCTGGCGACGTTCCTTCATGAGCATCGCGATCTTGTCGACCGCGTGCATGACGGTGGTGTGGTCGCGTCCTCCGAACTCACGCCCGATGGCTGGGTAGCTGAAGTCGGTCAGCTCGCGGAAGACGTACATGCTCACCTGCCGGGCGGTGACGAGGGGCCGCCGACGGTTCGGACCACGGAGCTCGTCGACAGAGAACCCGAAGGTGTCCGAGGTCGCCTCGAGGATCACCTGAGGGGTGATCCGCCTTGGTTGGTCCGCCGCCACGATGTCGGAAAGAACCTGCTCAGCGAGGTCGCGCGTCAACGGTTGCCTGTTCAGGCTGGCAAACGCGGTGACCCGGATGAGTGCACCTTCGAGCTCACGGATGTTCTTCGTCACGTGTGTCGCGATGAAGTCCAGCACGTCGTCGGGGACCGCGACGCGCTCGTGCTCCGCCTTCGTCTGAAGGATGGCGAGGCGGGTCTCGAGCTCGGGTGGCTGCACCTCGGTGATCAGACCGGACATGAATCGGCTTCGGAGCCGGTCCTCGAGGGTGGCGATCGACTTCGGAGGCCGGTCGGAGGTGATGACCATCTGCTTCGATGCCCCGTACAGCGAGTTGAAGGTGTGGAAGAACTCCTCCTGGAGTGATTCCTTGCCCTCCATGAACTGGACGTCGTCGAGGAGGAGGACGTCGCACTCCCGGTAGCGGCGCTTGAAAGCCGTGGTCGCGTTGGTGCGGATGGCGTCGACGAACTCGTTCATGTAGGTCTCCGTTGTCACGTACCGAACCCGCCGGCCATTGAAGTTCTCGAGGACGTAGTTCCCGATGGCCTGGAGTAAGTGGGTCTTGCCGAGTCCGGCATCGCCGTAGATGAAGAGAGGGTTGTAGGACCGGGCCGGGGCCTCAGCGACCGACTGGGCGGCGGCGTGAGCGAACCGGTTGGACGAGGCGATCACGAACGTCTCGAAGGTGTAACGCGGGTCGAGTACGGGCCAAGCTCCGGGTTGGCGAACCGAGCTCGATGGCGTCCCTCCGGTGTGAGGCGGGTCGTTCCACGAATCCGCCCGGCCACTTCGCGATCCGGTCGAGGTCTCCGTTTCGGCCTCGGGTTCGACGAAGGGCCCGTCGGGGGCCTCGAGGACGGGAGGGACGACCTCGAGACGCACGACCATCTTGCGGCCGACGGTTCCGGCGACGGTGTCCTGGATCATGGCAAGGAACCGGGATTCGACCCGGTCACGGATCAGGCTGTTGGGCGCGGCGAGGACGATCTCGTCCTCCTCGATGGTGAGTGGCGTGATCCCGGAGAGGAAGGCTTGCCAGGTGGCATCGGAGACCTGTACGCGAAGTGCTTCGGCGCACGATGTCCACAAGTCCTCAGTGCGGTTCACATGGGCCTCCGCCCTCGGACGGTGTCACCGGTCCACAAAGTTATCCACAGGTGTGGACAAGTGCTCGCAAGTGGACGCCTCCCCGGTGCGCCGGGTGGGCTGGCTGAATATCCGGTCAGATGTGGTCGTTCTCGTTGGCACCGGCGGGGCCGGCGGATCGAAGACCCGTCGGACGGTCGCGCGGCTTGCGTTGGTCGGAACGGTACACCGCTCGCGCGGAGCGTGCCGGGGGCCGCATCGACTAGTGGGGAAGGCCAGCTGAGCGTAGGATGTGCCCGAATTGCCCTGTTGCCGGTGACCCGGCTCCCTGCCGATCGGGACGAGGACGTCCGCAGCGCAGGGCCAGGAAGGATGTGGATGAATGAAGCGGACGTACCAACCGAACGTGCGCAAGCGCGCGAGGACACACGGGTTCCGCAAGCGGATGTCGACCAAAGCCGGTCGCGCGGTGATCAAGGCGCGCCGGGCGAAAGGGCGGCAGCGACTGGCCGGTTGACCGGGGGCTCGGGGTCCCGGGCGTGTCGGTCGATCCGCTCCAGGCGGACGTTCGACCAGCTCCGCCGCTCCGACCGTCGAGGCCGGTGTGGACCGCTCACGGTCAGCTACCTGGACGAGCCCACGTGGGACCGGCCACAGGTCGGGTATGCGATCGGCCGGCGGGTCGGCACCGCGGTAGTGCGCAATCGCCTGCGGCGACGGCTGCGGGCCATCGTGAACGAACAGGCGCCGGACCTCCCGGCTGGCGCCTACATGGTGCTTTCGGGCCCCGGAGGGCCGAGGCTCCGATACGACGAACTGAAGGTGGCGATGAGCCAGGCAGTGGAAAAGGCGACGAGCGTACGAGCCGGCCGCGGCTCGGAGCAGGGCGCGGCCCGATGAGCGCGACGACCGACGAGCGTCCGCAGCCCCGGCCGGCCTGCCCCCGGAGACACCGAGCCCGGCCGCTCGGGGCCTGACGGGGGTGATCCGGTGGTACCAGGCACTTCGTTCGGGTCGGCCGACCGGCTGCCGGTACGTCCCGAGCTGCTCGGAGTTCGCGGTCGAGGCGATCACTCGCCACGGAACGGGCCGGGGCACGCTCCTTGCCGTAGGTCGTCTCGCACGCTGTGGGCCCTGGGGCGGGCACGGGGTCGACCCGGTTCCTGACCGGAGGGCCCGATGAACTCGGTCCACCTGATCGCCGCCGAGAACTCCTTCGTCCACGCGATCGGCTCGATCTTCCAGCCCCTATTGGACCTGGTCGGGAGCATCCTGGCGTTCTTCTACGCCATCGTCCCGAACTACCCGATCGATGTCGCGCTTCTCACCATCGTGATCATGGCGGCGCTCACCCCGCTCACCGTCAAGAGCACCAAGAACATGGCGGCGATGCAGGCCCTCGCTCCCGAGATGAAGAAGCTGCAGCAGAAGTACAAGGGCGCCGAAAATCGCGCCCAAATGAACGAAGAAATGATGAAGCTCTACAAAGAGCACAATGTCAACCCAGCTTCGGGCTGCCTTCCCATGCTTTTGCAGATGCCGGCATTCTTCGTCCTCTACAGTGTCATTCGGGGTATCACGAATACCGTTTCCAAGGGCGCGTCGATTCCTTACACGGTGACGGCGAGCGGTGCGGTCAACCCGTCGAGCCCGAGCAAGTGCACGACCACCGTGTGCGCCGCACCGCGGTACATCAATCCGGATACGAAGATGTATCACGACATCGTGGCTGCTCACGGCCAACTGATCTCCTTCGGCATGAATTTCGCGGAGAAGCTGCTCTCGCACCACAGCTCGATCTGGGTGGCGATCCCCTACCTCGTCCTGGTGGTTGGCGCGGTAGGCCTGCAATACCTGCAGATGTCCCGTTTAAACGCGCGAAATCCGCAAGCGGCACAGGCAAATCCGCAAGCGGCGATGATGCAGAAATACATGCCGCTTATCTTCGGTCTCATTTATCTAAATGTCGCGGCCATCCTTAACGTTTATTTCATCGTTTCGAGCGCGATCCGCATCGGGACGCAGGAGGTTCTCTTCCGAAAAGGGATCGTGGCCGGTCCACCCGCGCCCGCTGGTGCAAAAACCGGGGAGCGGGCTGGGCCGAAGACACCGAGCACCGACCGGACGGAGAAGCAACTGCCGAAACCGAAGGGGACGGACCGGTCTGCGCCACAACGCGGCGGGACCAACGGGGCGGCAGCAGGCCCGGGCCAGGGGTCGGGCACGAACGGTGCGAAGGCGAACGAACCGACCGCCGGTGGTCGGGCACAGCGATCGGGCTCGGGCGGTTCGAGCAACGGGCGAAAGCGTCCCGGTGCAGGAAACGGGGCGAACGAGGAGGCTCCAAAACCGAAGGAGCACTCCCGGTCGAAATCGAAGCGGACAAGGAAGGCACGATAAGAAGTGGAGTGGGTCGAAGCCAGCGGGAAGACACTCGCCGAGGCGAAAGAGATCGTGCTCGACCACCTCGGAGTGGCAGAGGACGACGCCGAATTCGTCATCTTGAGCGAGCCGAAGGCGGGCCTCTTCGGCCGCCAGCGCGGCGAGGCGCGTGTCCAAGCACGGGTTCGGCCGGTCGCTCCCCCGCCGAAGCGAGGCCGGCGGCAGCGTTCTGATCGTGGTCGGGACGGGCAAACTCGTTCGCGTAGCGATGGGTCGACCCGGAGGAACGGTGCCGGTGAGCGCGGCAGCCGGGGGGCTCAGGGAGGCGAACGGGGTAAGAGCCGATCCTCGGACCGGGCAAGTCGCCAGTCGAACGGGTCGGGAGGGCGGACCCGCGAGACGGACGCAGCTGCCAACGGCAATGCGGCGGCAGTGGGAGCTTCGGGTACTGCCGCATCGGGGAGCTCCCGGCGCCGGCGGTCGAGGGGTGGGCGGTCGTCGGGAAACGAAGCCGCCGGAGGCCGAAGGAGCGGGCAGGAAGTCGTGAGCACCACCGGAGAGAGCGAGGCCACCACGATGGAGGAATCACTGACGCTGGAACAGCAGGGCGAGGCCGCGAGGGATTTTCTGGCGGGCCTAGTCAGCGAGTTCGGTCTTACCGCAGAAGTGACCTACGAAGAGCTCGACGAGGACACCGTGCAGGTGTCGGCGTCCGGTGATGACCTGGGTCTGCTGGTCGGTCCGCGAGGCGCAACGCTCGCCGCGGTGCAGGATCTGACCCGGACCTTCGTCCAACGTCAGTCCGAGACACGCACCGACCGGATCCTCGTCGACATCGGGGGTTACCGGGCCAAGCGGGCCGCGGCCCTCCGTCGCTTCACCGAAGGCATCGTCGCGGAGGTCAAGAGCAGCGGTGAGGAGCGGGCGCTCGAGCCGATGTCGCCGGCCGACCGGAAGGTCATCCACGACGCGGTCAACGACGTGGAGGGCGTCGAGACCCGGTCCGACGGCGTGGAGCCCGATCGATACGTGGTGATCCAGCCGGCGGGGTGAACCCACCGCGCCTGGGCACTCCCGGCACGGCGCCACCTCGGTCCGCCGGCCCGGCGCCAATGCGAACCCTCGACGGCAAGGCCGTTGGCTCGTGAGTGGTCAGCGCGCCGGCCGGACGCTTTCGGAGCTCCGGGAAGTGCTACCGGGAGTTCTTGGCGAAACCCTCGAGCGGGCGAAGTCGGCGGGGATGCTCGGAGGCTCGGAGATCGCTGCACAGGTCGACCACGCGCTCGGATTCGTCCAGGCCCTCGAGGGATCGCTCGGCCGTCCCCCCGTTTCGGTGGTGGACCTCGGGTCCGGCGGTGGTCTCCCCGGACTCGTGCTGCATGCCTGCTGGCCGGGTTCGGTCGTCGTGTTGCTCGACTCGAACGAGCGCCGGACGGAGTTCTTACGACACGAGCTCGCCCGCTGGAGTGGACGTGGTTCGAACGACCCTGCGTCGGTCGAGGTAGTGCGCGGCAGAGCAGAGGAGATCGCCCGCGCGGAGCGCTTTCGTGGACAATTCGAAATGGTGAGCTCGCGTTCGTTCGGTCTACCCCCGGTGACGGCCGAGTGCGGCGCGCCCTTTCTGCGGACCGGGGGGCTCCTCGTGGTGTCCGAGCCGCCCGAGGCAGACGAGTCGGAACGGTGGGTCGAAGTGGGCCTTGCCGAGCTCGGGCTGGGGCTCGGGGAGTCCCTGCGGATCGACGGGCGGTTCAACTACCGGGTTCTTCCGAAGCTCGGGGAGACGCCCTCACGGTACCCGCGACGGGTGGGAGTCCCGTCGAAGCGCCCACTTTTCTGAGTACCCCTTCCGTAACGCTCGCCCCCTGCCAGCCTTTCGGCCCATGGAGAAAGTATCAGACCGTGGAAACCGACCCGGGTCCCGGCGACGTTTCACGTGAAACGTCGAGGGCCGCCGGCAAGTCCCCGGGGGGGTTCCCGGCTCGTGAACCCCATCTCCCGGCGCCACTCGAAGGCGGTGCTCGTCAAGAATTCTTGACAAGTGATCAGTGACCCCGAACAATGGTGGTGATGAGCGAGCCGCTTACCTGGGAACAGTGGGAGTCGCTTCGAACGAGCCCTGATGCGGACCCGACAGAGGTTCTCGAGGCGGCGGCGTTCTTTCAGAGGTACTTCAAGGCCGTCGAGCGAGGAGCTGTGCAAGCGGCCCGCGCCCAAGGTCGCACATGGAACGAGATCGGAGCAGCGCTCGGCAAGAGCCGCCAGGCGGTCTGGCAGACAGGAAGGGCCGACGAGCAAGAGCTGAGACGCCTCGTCGAGGAGGGGTGGTCGCGGAACGCGGAGGTCCGATTCCAGATCGGGCTCGACCCCTTCTAGGACCCCGTGAGATCGGGGGGCGGCGGAGGAACGACCCGGGGAGTCCCGCAGACGGAAAATATGCGGCGCTCGCTCGCCCAGGGTCACAGGGAATGCCTCGAGGAAGACGTTTCACGTGAAACGTCGACAAAAAGGCTTGACCTCGGGATGGCATGAGGAGAGTATGAGGACCTTGAATCCCGCAGACTCGAGTATCCGGTGATGCGAGGCCGCAGGCGGCGGAACAAGGCTCCCTCTCCAGAGTCTCAAGAACGAGGATCCAGCGTCGACACCGACCTCGGCGGCAGCGGGGCGGTCCGACTGGTCATTCCCGACTCGGGCGATTATCCGGCTCCCTCTCCAGGCGACAACCCTCGATCACAGGAAGAGGGAATGATGCGGGCTACCGAGGCGGACCACGTCGAACCCGGCACCGCCCTCGGCGTCGCCGACGCCGGTGGTGACTTGGGTGGCGGGCGGGCCTGGGACCGTACCCGAACCGAGGAGATTCCTATCGCCGCGGTGATCGAGGCTTCTGTCCGGGCCCCGGCACCCCCGGCACGAGCGGAGCCGACCGCCCCCCTCGCTCCTCCACCTGTGGCCGTCGAGCCCGAACCGAAGGAGGAATCCCCAGCCCCATCGTCCGCGCTGCCCGGGCAAGAGGGACCGTCTGATCCGCTCGCCGAGCCGGTCGCCATCGCACCCGAGGAGGGACCCGCGGCACAGGCGGGTTCGGGGAATCCGCTTCCCCGGGTCATCGCGGTCGCCAACCAGAAAGGCGGTGTCGGCAAGACGACCACCTCGGTCAACCTGGGTGCCGCGCTCGCCGAGTTGGGGTTCCGGGTTCTCGTGGTGGACCTCGATCCCCAGGGAAACGCCACGACGGGCCTCGGGATCGACGCCCGCCACTTCGAACAGTCGATGTACGACGTCCTCATGCGGGACTCCTCCCTCGAGGACTGCGTCGAGCCGACAGCGTTGAAGAACCTCTTCGTTGCTCCTGCCACCATCGCACTGGCGGGTGCGGAGATCGAGCTCGTGCCGGCCTTCAGCCGGGAACTCAAATTGCGGCGGGCGATCGAGTCGGTCATCGACGACTTCGACTACATCCTCATCGACTGCCCGCCCTCTCTCGGACTGATCACCGTGAACGCCCTTGCCGCGGCCAGCGAGGTCCTCGTCCCGATCCAGTGCGAGTACTACGCACTCGAGGGATTGAGCCAACTCACTCGCAACGTTCACCTGGTGGCCTCCAATCTCAACCCGAAGCTCGACATCTCGACGATCGTCCTCACCATGTACGACGCAAGGACGAAACTCGCGGAGGAGGTCGCGCAGGACGTGAGGGTCCACTTCGGCACGAAGGTCTGCCGGATCGTCATCCCGCGGACAGTGCGGCTTTCCGAGGCACCCTCGTTCGGGCAACCGATCACCGCCTTCGACCCCTCGCTCCCGAGGGGCTGTGGCATACCGGGAGCTAGCCAAGGAGGTCAGCGGTGGCACGTCGTAGCGGGCTCGGGAAGGGCCTGTCCTCCCTCATCCCGACCGAGGTCACCGGCGACCGGTCGACGGCGTTGCGCGAGGTGCCCATCGGCAGCATCAAGCCCAACCCGCGACAGCCAAGGACCAATTTCGACGAAGAGGCGATGTCGTCCCTCGCGGCCTCGATCAAGGAACTCGGGATCCTCCAACCGGTGCTCGTCCGCCAAGTCGGCGGGGAAGCCGCCGACGAATTCGAACTGATCGCCGGCGAGCGACGCTGGAGAGCTGCGCGTCGGGCCGGTCTGCACACGATCCCGGTGCTCGTCCAGTCCGCCGAGGAGAGCCACAGTCTCGAGCGCGCCCTCGTCGAGAACCTCCACCGGCAGGATCTCAACGTGCTGGAGGAGGCCGCCGCCTACCAGCAGCTCATCGAAGAGTTCGCCTACACCCACGATCAGGTGGCCGCCCGGGTCGGTCGCAGCCGCACCGCGGTCACCAACACTCTCCGCCTGCTCCAGCTGCCGACCGGGGTGCAACGGCTCCTGGCCGAGGGGCAGATCTCACCGGGCCACGCGAGAGCGCTCCTCGGTACTCCCGATCGCGGCTACCAGGAAGTGCTCGCCAAGACCATCGTCGCAGAAGGACTCACCGTGCGAGCGATCGAGGACCTGGTGCGCGACCACGTCGAGCAGACACAGAGTGTGATGGCCGACGAAGGGGGAGAAGGCGACGACTCCGAGTCAGGAGGGTGGCGACGCGACGCGCCCCTCGCGTCGCTCGCTGCCACCACCCGGGATTCTCGAGCTCGAAGAGCTCCTCTCCGGCTATCTGAACACCCGCGTCAAGGTGGACTTGAGTTCACGGCGGGGCAAGGTGGTCGTCGAGTTCGCCACCCTCGAGGATCTCGAACGGATCTACAAGCTGATGGTGGGACAGAGCGCCACGCGTGCCGGGTGACGCAGTGCTCACTCTCCGTGGTCATATCGCGACATCATTGTGAAATGACCAGCTGAGGGCCCACTTTTGTGCGGTGGATGGGATTCTCTGAACCCTCGATCGAGCATCGTCCACACCCTGTGCATGAGGTTGTGGATTACCGTGCAACCGCCCGGTCTCAGGTAGAGGTCGAAGGATCGAAGGCGGACCGGCGACCGGGTCAATCCCAGGCGGTGTCCACCCAGTCGGCGAGGGAGTCGACGACGGCTCGGGCGATGGTCGAACCCCGCTCCACGACGACCGATGCCGGGGAGATCTCGCAGATCACGGCGGGCATCCGGGTCTCGCGCAACAGCGGAACCGACATGCCGCGGATCCCACCGGAAGGGACCGCGAGCGAACTGGAGAGCGCACCCTCGAGCAGCTCCGCGAGGCGCCGCCCACCTGGCGACGAGTAGCGGTAGCCCTCGTAGAACGCAGTCGAGCAGTGCGGCTCGCCGGTCGCGAGGCGGAAGCCGATGTAGACCTCGGCCACGCTCGCGTTCGCCTCCGCCGCCTGGATCGAACCATCGGGATGGTGGTGGGTGGTCACCTCCGCGCCGTGACTCGCGACCAGGCGTCGGATCGCGCCGACCGTTGCGCCGAGCCCACCCTCCTCGCCGACGGCGACGCGTCGCCCGAGGAGTGTGCGCGGTGCGGCCCGGAGGCGTTCACGGTCTCGGACCGACGCGACGAGTTCGGACTCCCCGTGGCGGCTCCCGAAGCGGAACAGCTCCGAGACCGTCGAGGCCCCGGCGATGCCGTCGACCGGCAAGCCCACGTTGCGCTGGAATTCGCTGAGCGCGGCAGAGGTCAGGTCGCCGAAGATGCCGTCCACCCGGCCGGTGTCGAAGCCGAGAGCGCTCAGTCGTTGCTGCAGCTCGGCGACGTCGTCGCCGCGGAGCATCGGTGATCGGCGGTAGAGGAAGCGATCGCCGAGGCGGCGGCCCGCCTCGACCAGTGCGGACCAGGTCTGGCTCCCGCAGAGCCCGTCGACTCGCAACCCGCGTCGGTACTGGAAACCCTCGACCGCGGCTCGGGTCCCTTCCTCGAAGTAGGCGTCCGGGTCGAGACCCTTCGAGAATCCGAGCCCGAGGAGCCGCTGCTGGAGGTCCGCGACCGCCGGACCCTGATCACCGAGCTTGAGGCAGACATCCTGGTCAGTGTGCACGCCGATCCCGTGGCCGGCGCGCACTCCCCGGTCGGTACAGGACCGGGACCGCCGGCCCGGGACGGGTTTCTACAGATGCGCGGCAAGCTCCTGGAGGAGCTGCCCCTTGCCCTTGGCTCCGACGATCCGCGCGGCCGGCTCCCCGTCCTTGAACAGGATCAGCGTGGGGATGCTCATGACGTCGAAACGCCGAGTGACGTCGAGATTGTCGTCGATGTTGAGCTTTGCCACCCCGAGCTTCCCCTCCTGCTCGGCGGCGATCTCCTCGAGAACCGGGGCGATCATCTTGCATGGGCCACACCATTCGGCCCAGAAGTCCACCAGCACGGGGACATCCGAGGCCTTGACATGCTCGTCAAAGCTAGCGTCGCTGAGCGTTGCGATCTTTGCACTCATGACCGATCATCCTCCCGGCCGGTCTCGCTGTTCGACCGGCACCTGCGGCCGGACACGCTAGGTCAACCACCGAAGCGACGTTTTCATTCCCCGTTCACGTACCCTCGGCCTGGCCCGGTGACGAACGCCCTGTCAGGCGGTGGGGGACTGCTTCTCCTCGAGCCAGCGCTCCGCGTCGATCGCGGCCATGCAGCCCGAGCCCGCCGCGGTCACCGCCTGGCGGTACCGCTCGTCCTGGACGTCCCCGCACGCGAACACCCCGTCGACGCTCGTCCGGGTGCCGTCGAAGGTCCGGAGGTAACCGCTCTCTTCCATCTCGAGTTGCCCGACGAAGAGAGAGGTGTTCGGCCGATGCCCGATGGCCACGAAGAGCCCGGCGACATCGAGAGTGGACTCCTCTTCGCTCTCGGTGTCGCGGATGCGCACACCGGTCACGGTGGTGTCGCCGAGGACGTCGATGACCACCGCGTTGAACCGGAAGCGGATCTTCGGATGGGTGAAGCGCGCGCTGCTGCATCACCTTCGAGGCGCGCAGATCGCCGCGCCGATGGATGATGGTGACCGAATCGGCGAACCGGGTGAGGAAGAGCGCCTCTTCCATTGCGGAGTCACCCCCACCGACCACTGCGATGTCCTTCCCGCGGAAGAAGAAACCGTCGCAGGTCGCGCAGGTGGAGACGCCGTAGCCGAGGAGACGCTCTTCGTTCGGAAGATCGAGCATCAGCGACTGGGCCCCGGTCGCGACGATGACCGACTCCGCCGTGTAGGTCGGCTCGGGGGTCGCGGGATCCCCGAGCCAGATGCGGAACGGTCGAGTCGCGAAGTCGACCCGGGACGCCTTGGCGGTGACGAGCTCGGCGCCGAATCGCGCGGCCTGTTCGCGGAATATCTGCATGAGCTCGGGGCCCATGATCCCCTCGACGAACCCGGGGTAGTTCTCGACCTCGGTGGTGAGCATGAGCTGGCCCCCCGGCTGGTCACTCGTCGAGGAGGGCTCGCCCTCGATCACGAGCGGCGAGAGCTGGGCGCGAGCCGCGTAGACCGCCGCGGTGAGCCCGGCAGGGCCCGAACCGACGATCACCACCTGGCGCGACTCGGTCACGACGCCCGACCCGCCTTGGTCGCGCGGTCGGTCCGCTGCCACCAGAGCAGGAGGCCGACGATGACGAAGAGGGCGCCCACCACCAGGTCCGACAGCCAGACCCGACCGTCGAAGGCGTAGACGGTGAGGAGCCTCACCAGGGTGATCGACAGCAAGGTCACGACCACGACGCTCGCGGCGAAGACGATGATCCCGAAGACGATGGCTCGAGTCGCGAGCGTGAGCGGCCGGACCGACTTGTCGCGGAGCAGTTCGACGAGCTGATCGACGCGGTCGGTCGCCTTGCCCGGCAGGTCGGCCACGAGGCTGGGCCCCGGCACGCGGGTCGCGGGACGCTCGGGTGCGGAATCCATGGTGCGAGACTAGTCGGGCACCCTTCCACCGAGGCCGGAACCCGTGAGGGGCGCGGCTCGGAACGCCCGCAGGGTCAGACTGAAGTCAGCATGCAGTCAGCATGCAGATGCCGATCGTGCCGGGCCCGGTGTGCGTACCGACCACCGGCCCGAGATCGGTGACCACCAGTGGGTACTCGGTCTTGACCCCTTCGAGCATCGCGAGGAAATGGTCGAGGTCGGTCGCCGCGCCGTGACAGACCGCGAGTCGCCGCAGCGGCGGTGCGTTCTGCGACCTTGTCCGCCAGGTACCGCAGCGACCGCCCGCGGGTTCGCTGCTTCGACTCCTCCTCGACGACGCCGTCGACGAGCACCACGACCGGTTTGATCGAGAGCAACGAGCCGAGGAGTGCGCGGGCTCCGCCGATGCGGCCACCCTTCTCGAGGTGCTCGAGGGTGTCGACCGCGCCGAGGACCGTCGTGTGAGGGATCATCTCCTCGACCCTCGTCGAGAGGTCCTCCAACGAGGCTCCCTGCCCCGCCCGTTCGGCGAGCTCGAGCACCATGAGCCCGAGGCCCATGGTCAACGACCGGGAGTCGTGGACCCGGATGTCGATCCGGTCGCCGACCGCCTTGGCCGCGGTGGACGCCGCTTGGAAGGTCGCCGAGACCCCGGCCGAGAGATCGAGACAGAGCACGCCGTCGCAGCCGTCGTCGGCTGCGGACTCGAACGCCGCCTGAAAGGCGCCGGGAGAGGGTGCGGAGGTTTCGGGGAGTACCGGGCTCGACTTGCAGCGCGCCCAGAACTCCTCGGTGGAAAGCGTCGTCCCGTCGACGAACTCCTCGTCGCCGAAGCGGATCGAAAGCGGCACGACGGTGACGTCGTTCTCCGCCGCGATCGCTGCCGGCAGGTCACACGCGCTATCGGTGACCACCCGGATCTTGGCCATGGAATTCCTCCTCGCCCTCCTCGTCGCGCGGTCTCTCGGAGACCGGGCCGAGGAGGCGAACCGGCGGGACGTCCGCCTGGCCGTCGAGTCTGCCACGGAACGGGCCGGACGACGCGTTGTCGTCGACCTCGCGTGACGCGGGACCCGTCGCCGGGTCGCCGACCGGTGGGAGACCCGAACCCGGTGGCAGACCGCCGCCCGCCGGCGTGCCGCCGCGCGGCCTCCGCCTGCGGGCCGCGTCGCGCGCCCCGAGGAACGCCGCGGTCCCCACGTACGCGGCGCCTCCCAGTACGACCGCCAGCACCACCCGAGCCAACAACCCGAACCCCGACGAGGCCCCGCTCACGTTGACCGCGAGCACGGTCACCACCGCCATCACTCCGGACGCGATGAGCACCCTGCGCAGCGGCACGGTCAGCTCGTCGCCCCCGAGCCCACCGACGCGATTGCGGATGACCGACATCGAGAGGAATGCGGCGACCGTGTAGGCGATCGACACCGACAGTGCCAGCCCGCGTACGCCGAGCGGACCGACCAGTGCGACGCCGAAGAGGATGTTGATCGCGTTCTCGACGAGATAGATGCGGAAGGCGGTACGTGTGTCCTGCATGGACTGGAAGATCCGGATCATGTAGAGGAAGGTGCAGAACCCGGGCAGACCGAGGGAGAACATCGCGAGGGCGGATCCGGTGGCATCGGCCGGCGCGGCGGTCTGGGCGCCGTGGAGGAGGACCAGGTCGATCAGCGGGTGAGCGAGGATCAGCATCCCGACCGCCGAGGGGATGATGATCGCCAGCATGGCGCGAAGGCCGAAAGCCATGCGGTGCCGGAACGCAGGTAGGTCGTCTGTGGCCCAGCGGGCCGCGAGCGACGGTGCCACCGCGCTCATGATCGAGACAGCCACCACCCCGTAGGGGAGGAGGAAGAACGTGTACGCGTAGGTGTACGCGGAGACCGCGCCGGGCACCTTCGCACCGTCGGCGAGCGCGAGCACCACGAAGAGCGCGACCTGATTGGAGAGGACGATCCCGAAGGTCCAGCCGGCGAGGCGGGTGATCGTCCGCATCGCCTCGTGGGCAGGGGCCCAGAGAAACCGGAGGTGGAGGTCGGCGCGGAACAGCGACGGGAGCAGCGAGCGCGGCTTGCACGATGACACCGAGGGTGGTCCCGAAACCGAGGAGCACAAGTCCCCGGTGATTCGCGTCGATCGAAGCCAGAGTGGGATGGGGCACGATCGCGTGGAACCAGGCGAGCACGCCGATCACCACCAGGTTGTTGGCGATCGGGACGAACATCGGCATCGCGAACTTGCCCCGGGTGTTCAAGAGGGCGGTGAACAGCGCGATCAGTCCGTAACAGGTCAGCTGCGGGACGAACCAGCGGAGGAGAAAGATCGCCACCTGTTGCTGCTCGTGCACGTTTGCGTGCCGGTTGGTCACCGTGTAGAGGTCGACGATGCTCGGGGTCAGGAAGAAGAAGGCCACCGTCGCGACGAGGATGACGGTCACGGTGACGGTCACGACCGCCGAGATCGCCTCCCAGGCGTCCTCGCGGTTGCGGGTGGTGAGCCGAGTCACGAAGACCGGCACGAAGGTCGCCGAGAGGACGCCGCCGACCACGATGTCGGTCATGATGTTCGGTGTGGTGTTGGCGAGGTTGTAGGCGTCGGCGAACGGTCCGCCCCCGACCGCCGCGGAGAGGGCGATCACCCGACCGACGCCGGTGATCCGGGACAGGAGGGTCCCGATCGCCATGCCGACGGTGGCCCCGGCCAGGCCACGCGACTCGCCGGCGGGCGGCGCGGGAATCCCGTCGATGTCGACGTCGGTCACGGGACCGCCGAGGGTTCCATGTCGTCGGCCGTGTCGTCGGCGGGCTCCCCGTCCTCGAGGCGCCGCGCACGGCGGCGTTTTCGGGAGGTACGGATCCACCAGGCGGCGAGCACGACGACCGCGCCGATCGTGAGTGCGATCCCGACCACGGAGGTGGCGGTCGACCGGACGTCGACCGATCCGCTGGAGAGCAGCAGCGAGCCATCGGGAGAGTGCAGTGCGATGGCCACCTTGAAGGTTCCCGACGCCCGGGTGGTGACCTTCACCGGGACGATGTTGGTGTGGGGGGAGGGCAGCAGCAGGGTGTTCGGCTGGGACCATTGGGTCGTCCCGTTGGCGAAGAGCAGCTTGTCGCTGGTGAGGGAAAGCGTCGCGGTCACCGGGTACGAGGCGTTGGAGACGATGGTGACTTCGAGCGTTCCCTGTTGCGAGGTGAGTGTGACCGTACGGTCGCCAGCCACCACCAACTGTCCCAGTTGCGCGTCGAGGGCATCGGCGGTGTTCGCGAGGACGGCCGCCTGTTCCGCGGGCCGAAGTAGTTCGGTCTCACCCGCCAGCACGAGGTCGCCGAGCTCCTGGACGAGCGACTTGGCACCGATCGCCGCGGTCGCGAATCCGCCGATCCGCTGGCGCTCGGTGCGGATGGCGGTGACCGGCAACCCGCCGTTCGTTCCCGATCCGGCCGTGCGGCAGGCGCCTCGGCACGACGCGGTCGAGGTGAAGAGGCCGAAGAGCGTCGAGAGCGTCACCGGTTCGACCATCGGGTTGTTCTGGAGTGCAGCGAGCAGGGTGGCGACGAAGGTGGGATCGTCGTTCCAGCCGCTCGGCGCGACCACCGCCACGCCGCGGGGGGTGATGGCGTTCGGCTTCTCGTAGTAGAGCTGGGCGAGCTCCGAGGCGAGCTGGGTGGCGGCGAGCACTGGGTCGCCGGCGGCGTCGGTGAACCGCGCGGCGAGGTCGGCGTCGGAAGTGATCGCGCTGACCGACGCCTTTCCCGATCCGAGCGAGAAGGCCTCTGGGGTCGAGCCGTTGGTGGGCGACGTGACCACGCTGTCGGCCGGCAACACCACCTGGGTATAGCCGTCGGCGGCCAGCACCGCGAGGGTCGGGGTGTCGAGATCGTCGTTCGTCACCCAGGCGCCGAGACCGGCCCCCGCTCCAGCCGGGGAGGGCAGCGAGACCCCCGGCCCGTGCGGCACGCCCGACGCGAGGGCTTCGGAACCACGAGCCACTTCCGCGGCGAACTCCGCGTCCAGACCCGCCGTCACCAGGTTGGTCGCGTCGACCGGGGTGAAGGGCGCCGCGAGGAATTGGTGCGTGCCGGACGCGGCGAGCGCGGCGAGCTGGTTGAGCGTCGACTGGTGCGCACCCGCCGCGAGCACGCCGACGGTCTGCCCGCTCGCCGAAAGAGTGACCGGTACGCCCGGGTCGGCCGCGAGCGCGCTCGACCACGCCGGTCACTCCGGACAGCGCGGCGGTCGAGGGCGCGGCGAGCGCGGTGTCGGGCCGAGCAGCCAGTGCGGCGGCGGAGGGCTGGGGGGCCGGTCCCTGGGTCGTCTGCACCGGAAGGACCAGCGCGACCCGGAGCCGCTGCGTCGTCGGTTCGGCCTCGGTGTAGACGAGATGGGTCGTGAACGCGCCGAGCTCGCTTCCACCTCGGAAGAGCCCGACACGCACCGGGTAGACGCCCGACGGGTAGGACTGGCACTGTCCCACGTTCGCGGCGAGATCGATGGTGAACGGACCCGCCGCGGCGGATGCGGTCCGACCCACGGTGACCGGCATCGAGAGGTCGAACCCGCCACCGAGCAGGGGGTGGAGCGAACCGATCGGCAGGGCCGACGTCGTCTCGGAGACCGGTGTGCCGCTCGGCCCCGAGGACGCGAGCGACTGGTCGAAGGACGAGACGCTCGAGAGGCAGGGGTAGACGGCGACCGAGATGCCGAGCGTCGACGCGCCGGCGATACCCGCGGCAACCCGGAGATGGAGGTCGAACGGCTCACCCGGTGTGACCCAGGGTGACTGCGACAGCAAGGTCAGCGGGGAGGCGCTCCCGGTGCCCGAGTCGCGCGGGCGCGCCGAACCTGTCGCGCCCGCGCCGACCGCGGGAGGCGCCAACGCGAAGACCACCAGTGCGACGACCAGCGCACGGGCGCGCCATCGGCGGGCAGGGGCGAGTCCCACCCCGGCGGTCGGGGCGGGCGAGTCCCCGTGCGGCACCTCACCGCGGGGGTTGCTGCCGCCGGGGCGGAGGCTGCCTCGTTCCCGATCCACTCCGGACGGCAGCCTACGCCAGCCGCACTACCCTCGGCGGCGTGCTCCCCGAGCGACTGCGACCGTTGGTGCAGGCCACCGCCGATCTTTCGGAGCGCTTCCGGTCCGCGGGCCATACCCTGTACCTCGTCGGCGGCTCGGTGCGCGACGCGATCGTCGCGAACGGCGCGTCGGGGACGACCGATTCCGATCACGACCTCGACTTCACCACCGACGCGCTGCCCGACGAGATCGAGGCGACCCTCCGGGACTGGGCGGACGCGGTCTGGACCCAGGGCAAGCGCTTCGGCACCATCGGGGCCCGGAAGGGCGGGCAGACCTACGAGATCACCACCCACCGCGCCGAGGTCTACCGGCCCGACTCGCGCAAGCCCGACGTGGCCTTCGGCGACGTGGTCGAAGACGACCTGTCCCGGCGCGACTTCACCGTCAACGCGATGGCGCTGCGGCTCCCCGAGCTCGAACTGGTCGATCCCTTCGGTGGGCTCGCCGATCTGTCGGCGCACCGGCTGCGCACCCCGCTCGGGCCCGAGGTGTCCTTCTCCGACGACCCGCTCCGGATGCTGCGGGCGGCCCGTTTCACCGCGAAGCTCGACCTCGATCCGGTTCCCGAGGTGATCGAGGCGGTGCAGACCGGCCACGATCGGCTCTCGATCGTCTCGTCCGAACGCATCCGCGACGAGCTCGACAAGATCATGGTCCTGCCGGAGCCGTCGAAGGCACTGTGGTTCGTCGTCCGGACCGGGCTCGCCGGCGAGTTCCTTCCCGAGCTGCCGGGTCTCGCCCTGGAACAGGATCCGATCCACCGGCACAAGGACGTGCTCGCCCACACCCTCGCGGTGGTGGACAACACACAGCCCGACCGCCTGCTGCGACTCGCCGCGCTCTTCCACGACGTGGGCAAGCCGAAGACCAGGGCCTACGGGGAGGAGGGCGTCACCTTCCACCACCACGAGGTGGTCGGGGCCCGGATGACCCGCGCCCGGATGACCGCGCTGCGGTATCCGAACGAGGACGTCGACGTGGTGACCGAGCTGGTCAACCTCCATCTGCGCTTTCACACCTATCGGTTGGGGTGGACCGACCGCGCGGTGCGCCGTTACGTCCGCGACGCCGGGACCCCTTCTCGACCGGCTGAACGAGCTCACCCGCTGCGACTGCACCACTCGCAACGCGAACAAGGCGAAGGCGCTCGGGCGGCGGATGGACGAGCTCGAGGCGCGGATCGCCACCCTCCGCGAGCAAGAGGAGCTCGACGCCATCCGGCCCGACCTGGACGGCGACCAGGTGATGGAGCAGCTCGGGATCGGCCCCGGTCGCGAGGTGGGGAAGGCGCTCGCGTTCTTGCTCGAGCTCCGGCTCGAGGAGGGTCCCCTGGGCGAGGACGAGGCGCGGCGGCGACTCGACGACTGGTGGAAGGACCAGGCGTGAGCGGGCGCCGACCCCGAGGTCAGGCGTCGGGCCAGGTCGGCCCCGGCTCCCCGCGTGCGAAGGACTCGACGAGGACGCGGGCCTCGTCGTCGTGGTACTGCACGGGCGGCGACTTCATGAAGTAGGCGGAGGGGCCGACCAGCGGGCCGCCGATCCCGCGGTCGAGGGCGAGCTTCGCGCAGCGGACCGCATCGATGATCACGCCCGCCGAGTTGGGGGAGTCCCACACCTCGAGTTTGAGCTCGAGGTTGAGCGGGACGTCGCCGAAGTTGCGCCCCTCCATGCGGACGTAGGCCCACTTGCGGTCCTGGAGCCACGGCACGTGATCGGAGGGTCCGATGTGGACGTCGTCGGCGGGGAGCGCGCCGTGCTCGATCTGGCTGGTGACCGCCTGGGTCTTCGACACCTTCTTCGACTCGAGGCGACTGCGCTCGAGCATGTTCTTGAAATCCATGTTGCCGCCGACGTTGAGCTGGTAGGTGTGGTCGAGGGCGAGGCCGCGGTCCTCGAAGAGGCGGGTGAGGATGCGGTGGACGATCGTGGAGCCCACCTGGCTCTTGATGTCGTCGCCGACGATCGGCAACCCGGCCTCGTGGAACCGGCGTGCCCACTCTGGATCCGACGCGATGAAGACCGGAATGGCATTGACGAAGCCGCAGCCCGCTTCGAGGCAGGCGGCCGCGTAGAAGCGCTGTGCCTCTTCCGACCCGACCGGCAGGTAGCTGACCAGAACGTCCGCGCGTGCCCGGCGGAGGGCGGCCGCCACGTCGGTCGGCTTCGCACGGGGATTCCTCGACGATCTCGCGGTAGTACGCGCCGAGTCCGTCGAGGGTCGGCCCGCGCTGCACCGTCACCCCGAGCTCGCCGACGCTCGCGAACCGGATGGTGTTGTTCTGCCCGCCGTAGATGGCCTTGCCGAGGTCGGCTCCGACCTTGGCGGCGTCGACGTCGAAGGCGGCGACGAACTCGAGGTCGCGCACGTGGTAGCCCCCCAGCACCACGTGCATGAGACCGGGGACCGTGTCGGTCGGGTCGGCGGCACGGTAGTACTCGACACCCTGGACGAGTGAGCTGGCGCAGTTCCCTACGCCGGCGACGGCCACGCGGATCGTGCTCATGGACGGGTTCCCTTCGTTGTCGGCACCGCGTCCCCGCGTCGGGGCTCGCGGCGGTGTGGTCGTGATGTGGACTGCTTGAGACGCTCGGCGTCGATGAGGCGGTCGAGCCACGCGATGTCGTGCTCGGTCGCCTCGGTGCTGTGCTCGACGAGCGACACGGGTGTAGTCGTCGAGGCCGCTGCCAGCGGCCCGTCGTTGGTCGTTGGCGAGTCGGCGTGTCAACTGGGCCCGTCGGCGCTCGAGCAGCGCGAGGCGCGCCTGGGGCGCGAGGTGCCGGGCGAACGCGAGCCGCAGCGAGAAGCTGCGCGCGTCGTCGACGCCTGGGGGCTCCTCTGCGTCGAGCAGCCGTTCGAAGACCTCGTGGCCGTGCTCGGTGATGCGGTACACCTTCCGCGACCGTTTGGTCACCCGCCCGGAACCGGTGCGCCGCGCACGCAACCCGGCCCGCTCGCCGCTCAGCGAGCCGGTGGAGGGGATGGGTTTCGCCGGACCGGTGCCGCCCGACTCGGTGACGGTGACCGCGTGGCTCGCCTCGAGCCGTGCGAGCGCCGGGTAGAGCGACCCGAAGGAGATGTTGGCGAAGAGCCCGAGCTCGTCGC
The DNA here is from genome assembly GCA_963784155.1 of uncultured Acidimicrobiaceae bacterium. GTDB lineage: Bacteria > Actinomycetota > Acidimicrobiia > Acidimicrobiales > RAAP-2 > Bog-756. Next base: position 190,323 of record CAWAQF010000005.1, on the reverse strand, counting down.
GCAGCCGGCGGCGGATCTCGTACCCGTGCATCTCCTGCTCGAGGAGGAGACCGAGGATGGCGAGTTCGAGCACGTCAGCTCCGACGGGCAGGCTGGACTGGGTTCGCTGGCCGCATACGACCTGACGATATATCACATCGATATATCAGTGCAACACATCCCGGCGCCGTGCTGCACCAGCCGGTCCGCCGCGGCCAGGCCCTTTCCGGTGACCGGCGGCTCCGCTTCGTCGGCCGCCGGACGGGTACCCTTGGCGCAGTGAGCTTCCGTCCCGGAGCCCTCGCGGGCGTGCAGACGTCCCCTACCGGCGGGCAGGTCGAGTACGCCCTCGCCCGCAACGCGGTCGTCCGCGAGTACCGGCGGGGCCGCCTCTCTCGCCTCGACGTCTGCGACGCCCACCCCGAGCTCCTCCGGGCCGCGCGCAACCTCGGCGACTCGACCGGGGAGCGGTGCCCCATCTGCGAGGACTCCGATCTCGTCGACGTGACCTTCGTCTTCGGCCCGCGCCTCCCCTCGGGTGGAAGGTGCGTCGCGACCGAGGCAGAGCTCGCGCGCTACTGGCGGCGGAAGGACCCGGTGGTCTGCTACGTGGTCGAGGTCTGCGCCGAGTGCTCGTGGAACCACCTGGCACGGATGTACCCGGCGGGCGCGGGGATCGGCCGCGGGCCCGCCCGCACGGCAGCCCGCAGCCGCCCGACCGCCTGAGGCCGGCAGCCTCCCCGCCGGCCCAGGTCGGACGCCACTTCGGGGCCACCCTCTGAAACGCTACGATTGGGGCGGGTCACGCTGTGATCCACGGTGGTTCGAGCCACCGACCATGCCGCCGGCAGCCCCAGGGCGCTGGACGGTCGATCAGGAGGACAGCCATGTCCGACGCCCGCTTTGCCCCTGTCACCGTGCCGAAGGTGCGCGCCTCGAAGCGCCGGGACGGCAGCACTCCCCTGGTGATGGTCACCGCGTACGACACGCCGACGCGCGGATCGCGGACGCCGCCGGGGTGGACCTGCTGCTCGTCGGCGACTCGGTCGCCAACACCGTGCTCGGCTACGAGCACACCTTCCAGGTCACCATCGAGGACATGGCGCACCACACCGCCGCGGTCGCGCGGGCCCGGCCTTTCCCGCTCATCGTGGCGGATCTCCCGTGGATGACCTACCACCTCGATCCGGTCGACACCGTGCGCAACGCCGCGACGTTGATCCGAGCGGGAGCCGAGGCGGTCAAGCTCGAGGGAGGCCACGCGAGGGTGCCGATGATCGAGGCACTGGTGGCCGCCGAGATCCCGGTGATGGGACATCTCGGTCTGACCCCCCAGTCGGTGCACGCCCTCGGCGGGTACCGGGTGCAGGCAAAGGACGAGATGGCTGCCAACCTGCTGGCCACCGACGCCAAGGCGCTCACGGCGGCCGGTTGCTTCGCGATCGTGCTCGAGGGGATCCCCGAACGGGTCGGCGAGGCGGTGACGGAGATGCTCGAGGTCCCCACCATCGGGATCGGCGCCGGGCCGGGCTGTGACGGCCAGGTACTCGTCTTCCACGACCTGCTCGGTCTGACCCCGGCGGTGCCGAAATTCGTGCGGCGCTACGCGGAGCTCGAGAAGGCCGCGGTCGAAGCCGTCGCCGCGTTCGCGGACGACGTGCGTGCCGGCGCCTTCCCGTCCGACGCGGAGGTCTACCACTGAGGACCCGCTAGGCTGCTGCGGTCGTCCGGGCCCCCGCTGGGGCGTCCGGCCAGTTCCGACCTGCTCCACGCGGTGGAGCCCGGCCGCAGAGGCGGCCGGTCCAGAGGGAGGTGAGCCGCGAGTGCGGCCGTACGAGACCATGGTGATCTTCGACACCGCTGCCGACGAGGCGGCGGTCAACGAAGTGCTCGACCGAGCGCTCGAGGCGGTGCGCGCGAAGGGCGGCAACCCCGGGCGGGTCGAGCGCTGGGGACGGCGGACCTTCGCCTACGAGGTGCAGCACAAGCGCGAGGGCTACTACGTGGTGATCGAGCTCACGGCGAACCCTCCGGCGATCAAGGACATGGAGCGTGTCTTCGTCCTGGCCGACGAGGTGATCCGCCACAAGGTCGTCCGGCTGCCCGACAAGGTGGCGGGACGACGCGCTGCGGCGGCGACGAGCGGGGAGGGCTGAGATGGCGAACGGCAACAACGTGACCCTGGTGGGCAACATCACGCGCGATCCGGAGCTCCGGTTCACCAATACCGGGCAGGCGACGACCAGCTTCGGTCTCGCGGTGAACCGCAGGTGGCAGAACCGCCAGACCCAGGAATGGGAGGAGGCCACCTCCTTCTTCGACATCGTGTGCTGGCGGGAGATGGCGGAGAACGCGGCCGAGAGCCTGGCGCGGGGCTCGAGGGTGATCGTGACCGGCCGGCTCGAGCAGCGCAGCTGGGAGACGCCCGACGGCGACAAGCGGTCCAAGATCGAGGTCGTGGCCGACGAGATCGGCCCGAGCATCCGGTGGGCGACCGCACAGGTCACGAAGAACGAGCGGCGCGGCCCCGGGGACGGCGGGGGCGCGGCGGCGGCCGGGGGAGCAGGTGCCCCTCCCGAACCCCAGGGATACGGCTACAGCGAGGAGCCCTTCTAGCCATGGCGCGCAACAACGACCGAGGAGGATCGGGACGGCGGTCCTCGAAGGACGCCGGCCGTCGGATCAAGAAGAAGCCGTGCGCTCTCTGCAAGGACCGGATCGAGTGGGTCGACTACAAGGACGTCTCGATGCTCCGCAAGTACATGAGCGATCGGGGCAAGATCCGTGCCCGGCGGGTGTCGGGCAACTGCACCCAGCACCAGCGTGACGTCGCGATCGCGATCAAGACCGCGCGCGAGCTGGTGCTGCTTGCCGTACACCCAGCGGACCACCACCGAGCGGCCCGGCGGCCGGGGTCGCGGCCGGGACGGGTTCGGCGGACGGCGGGGCCGCGACGAGGAGCGGCCGGCTCCGGCCGGTGGCGGTCCCCGTGCGGAGTCGACGCAAGCCGCGGCCCCACCGGCGGGCGAGACCGAAGTCGTGGAGGCCGAGGTCGTCGACCTCGGGAACGGTGAGGAGATCGTGGTGGTCGAGGAGGGTCCTTCGGGTGGGGGCGGGGCTTCCACCGAGGGTGCGGCTACCGGGGACGAGGGGCCGGCCGGTGGCGAGGCCGTCGCCGAGGGCGGTACCGAAGGATGAAGGTCCTCCTCCGCCGTGACGTCGACGGGGTCGGCAAGCGCGGTGACATCATCGACGTCTCGGGCGGATTCGCCCGGAACCACCTGCTCCCGGCGGGCAAGGCGGTGGTGGCGACCGCCGGGATCTCTGGCCAGGCCGAGGCCATGCGTCGCTCGCGAGACCTGCGAGACGCGAAGGACCGCGAGTCGTCGGAGACGGTGGCCGCGCTCCTCGTCGGTGCCGCGATCCACGTGCCGGCCCGCGCGAGCGGGGAGCGGCTGTTCGGGTCGGTCTCCTCGGCCGACATCGTGCGCTGCGTCGAGCAGCAGATGGGCGCGGTGATCGACCGGAAGGACGTCGTCCTCGACGAGCCCATCAAGACGGTCGGGCAGCACATGGTGCGGGTGGAGCTGGTCGGCGGGGTGGTGTTCGACCTCACCGTCGAGGTGGTCGCCGAGTCCTGAGCCGGCGGAATGCGGCCGGTTCGACCGGCCGGGATCCGCGTGACCGTCACAGCTCGCGGGGATGATGGCGCGGTGGTCCACCGACAGCGCGACACCGCCGAGCTTGTCCACCGTTCGTCCACACCTTGCGACGGCTATTTCCTCAACAATCGGGTCTTTTGCTCCACAGTCCGCGTGGCAGAGTGTTGAGGGGTCATGACCCAAGCCATCGATGAAGTCCGCGCCCGCCAGCTCGGTGCCGCGCGGCTGGCGCGGCGACGCCGGCCGGGAGGGTCCCGCCGCACAACCTCGAAGCCGAGGAGTCCGTCCTCGGCGCGATGCTCCTCTCGCGGGACGCCATCGCCGCGGCCATGGAGATCTGCCACCCCGAGGACTTCTACAAGACCTCCCACGGGTACATCTTCGATGCGATCACCTCGCTGTTCAGCCGGGGCGAGCCCGCCGACTGGGTGACCGTCACCGAGGAGCTGCGTCGTCGCGAGCTCCTCGAGGCGATCGGCGATCCGTCGGTGTTCGTCTCGCTGCAGGCGAACACCCCCTCGATCGGGAACGCCGAGTACTACGCCCGGATCGTCGAGGAGCTGGCCCTCCTGCGGCGATTGGTGTCGGTCGCCGGTGAGATCAGCGAGCTCGGCTACAGCGTCCCCGAGGACGTGTCGCAGGTGCTCGACCGCGCCGAGAGCATGGTCTTCGACGTGGCCCAGCGGCGGGTGGTCGACTCCATGGCCCCCCTGCGGGACCTTCTCGGGGAGAGTCTGGACCACCTCGAGCAGCTGTTCGGGAGGGACGAGTCGGTCACCGGGCTCGCCACCGGCTACGCCGATCTCGACGAGCTGCTGGCCGGTCTCCAGCCCTCGAACCTGATCGTGGTGGGTGCCCGTCCGTCGATGGGAAAGACCAGCTTCGCTCTCGGCGCCGTGGCGCACGTCGGCGTTCGCCTCCACCAGCCGGTCTTGCTCTTCTCGCTCGAGATGAGCCACCTCGAGATCACCCAGCGTCTCCTCGCCGCGGAGGCACGGGTCGACGCCACGCGGATGCGGACCGGCCGCCTCCGCGACACCGACTGGCCGAAGATCGGCAACGCGATCAGCCGGATGAGCGACGCACCGGTCTTCATCGACGACAACCCGCAGCTGACCGTGATGGACATCCGCGCCCGCGCCCGGCGTCTGAAGAGCCGCGAAGGCCTCGGTCTGGTGGTCGTCGACTACCTGCAGCTGATGACCGGGCGCCACGGCGCGGAGAACCGGCAGGTCGAGGTCTCCGAGATCAGCCGCGGCCTGAAGATCCTGGCCCGCGAGCTCGAAGTGCCGGTGCTCGCCCTCTCCCAGCTCTCGCGCAATCTCGAGCTGCGCCAGGACAAGAGACCCCTGCTCGCCGACCTCCGCGAGTCCGGTTCGATCGAGCAGGACTCCGACGTGGTGATGTTCATCTACCGCGACGAGTTCTACAATCCCGAGTCGACCGAGACGCAGGGGACCGCCGAGGTCATCGTGGCGAAACACCGCAACGGTCCGACCGGGCACATCAACCTGGCCTTCATCGGGCACCACGCGCGCTTCGACAACATGGCACGGGTCTGAGCACCCACCGACCGCACTACTGCGCCCCACGACCGCGGGTGCCGTCGGAGATGATGGACCGGTGACCGAGTTCGTGCTCCCGAGGGTCCCGGCTTCTTCCGGGGCGCTGCTCACCGACGAGGCGGGCAGGATCCTCGTCGTGAAGCCGACCTACAAGGCCGGCTGGACCATCCCGGGAGGTCAGATGGAGGCCGACGGGGAGTCGCCCTGGGAGGCGTGCCGTCGAGAGGTGCGCGAGGAGACCGGACTGGTGCTCGCGAGCGGCCGGCTGGTCTGCGTCGACTTCCTCCGGCCGAAGCCACGCCGGCCGGGCGGGGTCCGGTTCCTCTTCGACGGGGGCCTCGTCGCCGAGGACCGGCGAGCCGAGCTGGTCCTCCAGGAGGGCGAGCTCGAGGATCACCGCTGGGCCTCTCCGGAGGAGGCGGCGACCTTGTTGAGCGGACCGGTCGGGCGGCGGGTGGCCGCCGCGCTCGGGTCCGGCGGCTTCGTCTACCTGGAGGACGGCCGGCCGGTTTCCGAGGTGCCGTCGTGAGCGACGCGCGCTACACCCACGGACACCACGAGAGCGTGCTCCGCTCCCATCGCTGGAGGACCGCGGAGAATTCGGCCGCCTACCTCCTCGACCGGCTCCGACCGGGAGTTCGACTTCTCGACGTCGGGTGCGGCCCCGGCACGCTGACCTGCGACCTCGCGGCGAGAGTGGCGCCGGGGGCCGTGACCGCGGTCGACGCGGCGGCCGAGGTGGTCGAAGCGGCGCGGGCCACCGCGGCCGAGCGTGGGATGACCGGGATCACCTTCGAGGTCGGTGACGTGTTCGACCTCGGCTTCGGCGACGGAGCCTTCGACGTCGTCCACGCGCATCAGGTCCTCCAACACCTCGGCGATCCGATCGCCGCGTTGCGCGAGATGCGAAGGGTGTGCACGCCGGGTGGGATCGTCGCGGCACGCGACTCGGACTACCCGACCTTCACCTTCTACCCGGGTGATCCCGACCTCGATCGGGCGATCGCCGTCTACGGAGCTCTCACCCAGGTCAACGGGGCCAACTGGGACGCGGGCCGACTCCTGTTGCACTGGGCCCACCGGGTCGGCTTCGCCGAGGTGGTTCCCTCCGCGTCGGTCTGGTGCTTCGCCACCCCGGCCGAGCGCGAGTGGTGGGGAGGGCTGTGGGCCGACCGGTTCACACGGTCGGCTCTGGCCGACCAACTGCGCGCCGCGGACCTCGCGACCGGCGAGGACCTCGAGGCGTTCGCCGCGGCGTTCCGCCGATGGGCCGGGTCGGCCGACGGCTGGTTCGCCGTCGTGCACGGCGAGATCGTCTGCACGGTCTGACCCGGTGCCGGGCGTTCAGCCCGGCCGGTTCGGAAGGGCGCCGAGGAAGCGGTCGGGTGCTTCGATCATCGGGTAATGGCCCACGTCGTCGAGTATCCGGACCTCGGCGTCGGGCCGCCGGCCGCGCAGCCGCTCGACCATCTCCACGACCGCGATCGGGTCGTCACGCCCCCACACCACGGTGAGCGGGGAGGGGTGGCGCTCGATCGCGCCGGTATAGCGATCCTGATGGCGTCGGCGCTCCTCGATGTAGCGGATGGTGCGCGGGAGGAGCCGGTTGCCCCCCTCGTGCGCCACGAGCTGGGCGTGCGCCTCGAGCTCGGCGTGGTCCACCGTCGCTCTTCGGGCTGAAGGTGGCGCCCAGCGCGGTCGCGAGGGCCGCCCGGTCGGGCGCCTGGTCCGGCTCGACGGCCTGGTCGGGAAGCGAGAGGAGCAGCTGTTGGCCCGCGCTCAGGTGCGCGAGCTCGATGTAGATGCTGCCGTTGGTCAGGGTGCGCTCGACGATCTCCACCTCCCACGACCCTTCGATCTGGCGGGCGAGGAGCTCGCCCCCGACGGTGTCCCCCATGTCGTGGGTGAGGAGCGACAGGCGATCGATCCCGAGCTCTGCGGTGAGGGCCATCGCGAGGTCGGCTTGCGCGTCGAGGCGGTAGGCGATGTCGGGTTTGTCGGTGAATCCGTAACCGAGCATGTCGAGGAGCACCACCCGCCGCGTCGGCGGCGAGCTCGTCGACGACGAGATGGAAGTCGAACGACGACGTCGGGAAGCCGTGGAGCACGAGGAGCGGCGGCTCCGACTCGGCGCCGCGGGCCGCGACGTCGACGGTGAAGACCTGACGGCCGCAGAGCGTGCGGACGCTGCCGCGCTCGCGCCACGCGGCAGCCGCAGCGGCCGGGCCGTCGCTCACGGAAGGAGCCGCTCGGCGAAGAAGTCGAGAACCTGGTCGAGCGCGCTCCGGGTCGGCGTTCCGGGTCGGTCGTCGAGGTCCTCGGTGAGCACCGAGTGGGCCATCGACTTGTGGCCGTAGGGATTGCCGGGGGAGGAGTCGAGCTCCACTGCGACGAACGCGTCACCGAGCAGCTGGCGGAGGTGGTCGAAGCGCGCGCCGGGGCTCATGCGGTCGCCGGAGAATCGCAGACCGAGGACGCAGGTGCCGGATGCCGCCCGTTCGCGTACCCGCTCGACGTCGGTCTCGGAGATGCCGAGATCCCACCGGTGGCGCCGGCTGAGCGGGAAGGGCAGCGAGGGCTGGCTCAGCACCGGTGCCACGACGACGTCGTCGACCATCATGGCCAGGGCGAACCCGCCGGTGAAGCACATCCCGACCGCCCCGACACCCGGCCCGCCGCAACGCCGGTGCTCCTCGGCGGCGAGGGCGCGCAGCCAGGTGGTGATCGGAGAGGTCTTGCCGGTCGCGAGGACGGTGAACTCGCGGGAGATGCACGCCGAGGCCAGTGAGCCGATCTCGTAGGAGACCGACGGCGGCCGGCCGTCGTGGCCGAAGAGGTGGGGCAGGACCGCGGTCATGCCCCGGTCCGCGACTGCCCGGGCGAACCTGGCCACGTTCGGGGTGATGCCCGGTATTTCGCTGCAGACGACCACCGCGGGGCCCGAGCCGGTGCGGTAGAGGGAGCGGGTCGTGTCCTCGGCGGTGAAGCTCGTCTTCTCGAAGCCGTCGAGGACGTCGGGCACCGACCGAACCTACCCCGACCGGCGCCGCTCCCGTCGGGTCACGTCGCACCCGATCGCATGCCTCGGGCTCACGCGAGCGCGAGGGTCACCACGACCGGACGGTGATCGGACCCGGACGCGGGGGCGATGCGCGCATCGACGACCGAAAGGCCTGGCGTGATGAGGACGTGGTCGAGTTGGCTGTGGGGGCGCCAGCTCGGCCAGGTGCGCCCCACGACCGCTCGGCGCCACGCCGGGAAGAACGAGTTGACCGGTGGTCCCCACATGTTCATGTCCCCGGCCAGCACCGCCGGTGTGTTCGCCGGTGGAAGCAGGCGCGCGAGCCGCCGGTACTGGGTCGGTGAGAAGTGGGTGATGTGGGACATATGGGTGCCGAAGATCGACACCGTGCGGCCGCCGACCACAGTCGTCGCGCGCACCGCCGCACGTCTCGCGGGGTCCCTGCGCAAGGTGCCGAGGTCGAGCACGTCGACGTCGTGGACCGGGATGCGGGCGAGCAAAGCGACGCCCCAGCGACCACGCGCGAACGTCCGGTCGGACCGTCCCTTCCTCGCCCCGCCGCGCTCGCGGTCGAGCCGGTGCGCCTTGCGCATCGAGCGCAACGTGCCGAGGAAGGGGGACCACCGGCGGCTGGTGGTCGCAACCGGTTCGAAGAGACGGCACCGGGCGAGGGGCGCCTCGGCGGCGACCCGATAGCCGAGCCCGGCCGCGACGGTGGCCGCGGTGCCCGGCGCGCCGTCGTCGGGGGTCCATGCCTCCTGGAGGACCAGCAGGTCCGCGTCGAGCGCCGCGCACTCGGCGATCAGGTCGAAGGGGCGTGCCCACCCGTCGACGCCCATGTGGACGTTGAACGTGGCGAGCGAGAAGGCGGCCCCCCCGATCTCGTCCGCCATGCGGTCAGGAACGGCCGAGGGCGGAGGCCACCTCGCGGAGTCCCTTCCTGAAGTCGGGATGCGCGATCTCGGCGAGTGCCTCGGCCCGCTCGCGCACGGTCTTCCCGGAGAGTTCGGCCGAGCCGTACTCGGTGACCACGGTCCCGGTGTGGTGGCGCGGCGTCGAGACGACCGATCCCTCCGGCAGGAACGGCACGATGCGCGAACGGGTGACTCCGTCGGACACGGCGGTCGAGCGCATGCAGATGAGGGAGTGGTCGTCGAGGCGCATCTCGGCTCCCGCCACGAAGTCCTCGTGCCCGCCGACCCCCGAGATCTGCTTGCCGTCGATGTGGTCGGCCACCACCTGCCCGTAGAGGTCGACGCTCAGCGCGCCGTTGATCGAGACGAAGGCGTGGTTCTCGGCGATCACGGTCGGGTCGTTGACCACCTGAACCGGCACGAAGGCGATCTGTTCGTTGCGATCGAGCCAACGGTAGAGCTCGCTCGAACCGAGTGCGAAGGTGGTGATCGACACGCCGTTGTAGATGCTCTTCGCGTCGTTGGTGACCTTTCCGGCGAGGTGGAGCTTCATCAGGCCGTCGGTGAACATCTCGCTGTGGACGCCGTAGCGCCCGCCCGGCCCGTCGGCGAGCAGGCTCGCCACCATGTTCGGGACCGCGCCGATCCCGATCTGAAGGGTGGTCCCGTCGACCACGAAGGAGCGGGCCTCCTCGGCGATGGCACGGTCGACGTCGTCGGGGGGCATTTCGGCGAGCGTGTAGGGGACGCCGTCGGTCTCCACCACGATGTCGATCGCGTCGAGGGGCAAGGTGTTGGTGAAGTCGGGCGGCAGCGAGCAGGTCCGCGGGAGGTTGGGGTTCACCTCGACGACGAGCAGCCGCTCGGGGTCGCGACCGGCGAGGAGGAGCTCGTCGCGGGTCGCGCCGAGGTGGAGGGAGAGGTTGACCGCTCCGTCCTCGGGCGGTGCCGCCTGGACGGCCATCACCCGCGGGTTGTAGCGGCGGAGGATGGGGGCGAACTGGCGGAAGCCGCCGGGTACCAGCTCGATGTTGGCGCCCTGGGCGAGGAGCATGCGCTCCGCCGGACCGTAGAAGCCGCAGCGGTAGGAGACCTTCGGGTGGGTGAGGACCTCGTAGAAGCCGAGGAGCAGGGCACCCCCGAGGACCAGGTCCTCCCAGTCGTCGCGCCGACCGAGCGCGGTCAGGAAGGTGTCGGGGTTGGCCGGTCCCAGCCCGAAGCCGACGGTGTCGCAGGCCTCGAGCTGTGCGACGGCCTCGTCCGGGGTGCAATAACGCGGAGCCACCGGCGTCAAGTGTGGCACCGAACGTGGCGAGCGGGTCGCGTGGGACGATGGCCCGGTGAAGATCGACACCGCGCTCGGCGGGCTGGAGGACGCCGCCGGGAGCGCCCGCCGGCTCGAGGAGATCGGGGTCGACGGGGCGTTCACCTTCGAAGGTCCTCACGACGTCTTCACCCCGCTGGTGCTGGCAGCGGCGGCCACCACCGAGCTCGAGCTCACCACCAACGTGGCCATCGCCTTCCCCCGCAACCCGGTCCAGCTCGCCCACCAGGCCTACGACCTGCAGCTCCTCTCGCGAGGCCGCTTCACCCTCGGCCTCGGCACCCAGGTCCGGGCCCAGGTCGAGCGCCGCTACGGGGCCGCCTTCGAACGGCCGGTCGCGAGGATGCGCGAACTGGTGGGCGCGCTGCGGGCCGATCTTCTCCTCCTGGGAGCACGGCGAGCCCCTCGACTTCCGCGGCGAGTTCACCTCCCACACCTTGATGCCTCCGCTGTTCAACCCCGGTCCTCACCCCTTCGGGATGCCGCCCATCGCACTGGGCGGCCTCGGACCCCAGATGGTGCGTCTCGCGGCAGAGGTGGCCGACGGGGTCCTCGTCATGCCGTTCAACACCGCGTCGCACTTCGCCAAGCGCACACTGCCGGCGATCGAGGAAGGTCTCGCACGCGCCGGGCGCTCCCGCCGGGAGCTCTCCGTGACCGGCGAGGTCGATCGTCTGCTGCGGCCGCGACGAGGCCGAGCTCGACGCGGCCACGAGCGCAGGACGCTGGCTGGTCGCGTTCTACGCCTCGACGCCCTCCTACCGGCCGGTGCTCGAGATCGAGGGGTGGGAGGAGCTCCAACCGGAGCTCAACAGCGCTCTCGAAGACCGGCCGTTGGCAGGAGATGCCCGGTCTGATCGACGACACCGTCCTCACCACCGTCGCGGCGGTCGGCTCGCCCGCAGAGGTGGCCGCGGAGGTCTCGGCCCGGTTCGGCGGGCTCGTCGACCGGATCGGCTTCTACACTCCGGGACCGATGGACGAGGACACGCTGGGCGAGCTGGTCGACGGCCTGCGCCGGCGAGTCCCGGAGAACGACACGATGAGCTCCGAGCCGGCCGTTCCCTACGACGAGTTCTCGATGTTCGCCGAGAACGCGAGCGAAGCCGGCCTCGAGTGGAAGGGCGATCCGGTCGTCGCCCGCACCGCGTTCGAGGTCGGGTCCGGCCGCTCGGTGAGCGCCCTGGTGTGGGGAGGGCGACCGCCGGAGCTGGTGCTGTTGCACGGAGGCGGGCAGAACGCGCACACCTGGGACACGGTCGCGCTCGCCCTCGAGCGCCCGCTGCTCGCAGTCGACCTGCCCGGCCACGGGCACTCGGACTGGCCCGGTGGCACAGCGGCCCTCGACGCCGCATCGATGGCCGACGACGTCGCGCAAGTGGTACAGGCGCTCGCACCCGAGGCGCGGGCGGTGATCGGGATGTCGCTCGGCGGGGCGACCGCGATCGCGCTCGCCACCCGTCATCCGGAACTGGTCCGGATGCTGCTCCTGGTCGACATCACCCCAGGGGTCAACCACGACAAGGCGTCGGACATCGCCGCGTTCCTCGCCGGACCGGAATCGTTCGAGAGCTTCGACGAGATCCTCGAACGCACGATCGAGTTCAACCCGACCCGGAGCGAGTCCTCGCTCCGCCGCGGGGTGCTCCACAACGCGGTCCAGCGTGAGGACGGCAGGTGGACATGGCGCCATCAGCTCGGCCGGCCGTCCGCCACCACCGGCCTGCACGTGGAAGCCGTCGACTTCGCGTCCCAGTGGGACGACCTCGAGCGCCTCGGGGTGCCGGTGATGCTGGTGCGAGGGAGCCTCTCGCCCGTCGTCGACGACGCCGACGTCGCCGAGTTCCGCCGCCGACGGCCGCACGACCCGGTGGTGGTGGTGGAGGGAGCAGGGCACAGCATCCAAGGCGACCAACCGGTCGAGCTCGCCCGGATCATCGACGAGTTCGTCGGCCCGGCCTGAGCGGGACGCGACCGGCCCCGGGCGCGAGCGCCCGGGGCCGGTCGACATTCCGTTGCCAGTGCTTCAGGCTGCGAGCACCTCGGGAGTGCCGGCGGTATCGGGCTCCGACGGGACGAAGGCGGCAGCGAGCACGTCACCGATCTCGGCGGCGAGATGGAAGCTCATCTCGTCGCGGACCGCCTCGGGAACGTCCTCCAAGTCCGGTCCGTTCCGTGCGGGCAGCACCACGGTGGTGAGCCCGGCACGGTGGGCGGCGAGCACCTTCTGGCGGACCCCGCCGATCGGGAGGACCCGACCCTGCAGGGTGACCTCACCGGTCATCCCGACGACGGGCGCGACCGGCTGGTCGCGGAGCAGGCTCACCAGGGCGGTGGTCATGGTGACCCCCGCCGAGGGGCCGTCCTTCGGGATGGCGCCCGCCGGCACGTGCAGGTGGAAGCGCGTACCCGAGAACACGCGACGGGTCGATGCCGAGCTCCGCGGCGTGTGAGCGCACGTAGGACAGGGCGATCTCCGCGGACTCCTTCATCACGTCGCCGAGCTGGCCGGTGAGGGTGAGCCCCTCGGGTCCGGTCATCATCGACGCCTCGACGTAGAGCACGTCGCCCCCGGTTCCGGTGACCGCGAGTCCGGTCGCGACACCGGGAACCGCGGTGCGGTCGGCACCCTCGAAGAAGAAGCGCGCCCGACCGAGCCAGTCACGCACGTCCGGTCCGTCGATGAGGACCGGCGTGCCGTCCTCGCCCGCGGCGATCTTCGCCGCGACCTTCCGGAGGAGGCGACCGAGCTCGCGCTCGAGCGAGCGGACCCCCGCCTCACGGGTGTAGTCGGCGACGACCACCCGGAGCGCGTCGTCGGTGACGACCACGTCGTCCGCGGTCAGCGCGGCGCGCTCCAGTTGCCTTGCGAAGAGGTGGTGGCGCGCGATCGACACCTTCTCGTCCTCGGTGTAGCCGTCGAGCCGGATGACCTCCATCCGGTCCAGCAGCGGGCCGGGGATGGTCTCGGCCACGTTGGCCGTCGCGAGGAAGAGGACCTTGGAGAGATCCAGCTCGACCTCGAGGTAGTGGTCGCGGAACGTGTGGTTCTGAGCGGGGTCGAGCACCTCGAGCAGCGCGGACGAGGGATCACCTCGCCAGTCGGCGCCGAGCTTGTCGACCTCGTCGAGGACGATCACCGGATTGAAGGTGCCCGCCTCGCGGAGGGCGCGCACCAGCCGGCCGGGCTGGGCGCCCACGTAGGTCCGGCGGTGACCGCGGATTTCGGCCTCGTCGTGGATCCCGCCGAGCGCGACCCGCACGAAGGAACGCCCGAGGGCGCGCGCGACCGACTCGCCGAGCGAGGTCTTGCCGACACCGGGCGGACCGACCAGCGCGAGGATGCCGCCCGAACCGCGCCCGCTGCTCACCGGTGTGAGCCCACGCTCCGCCTGGAGCTTGCGCACCGCGAGGTGCTCGAGGATGCGGTCCTTCACGTCCCGCAGGCCGTCGTGGTCCTCGTCGAGGATGCGCGAGGCCTCGTCGATGTCGAGCCGGTCCTCGGACTCCTGGCCCCAGGGCAACTCGGCCACCGTGTCGAGCCAGGTGCGGATCCACCCGCGTTCGGGACTCTGCTCATTCGTGCGCTCGAGCTTGTCGATCTCGCGATCCACCGCCTTGCGCACCTCCTCGGGCAGCTCGCGCCGTTCGAACTTCGACCGGTAGTCGTCGGGGTCGTCGTCGTCCCCGTCGCCGAGCTGGCCGAGCTCCTTGCGGATGGCCTCGAGCTGGCGGCGCAGGAGGAACTCGCGCTGGGTCTTCTCCATGCCCTCCTCGACGTCGGTCTTGATCCGCTCGCGGAGGGTGAGGTCGGCGAGGACCTCCCTCGCCCACTCGACGACCAGAGCCAGGCGCGCCTCGACGTCGACCGTCTCGAGCACCTGCACCTTCTGTTCCAACGACAGGTCGGGCGAGTAGCCGGCCATGTCGGCGACCCTGCCCGGCTCGTTGATGTCGGCGAGACGCTCGGCCAGGCGCCCGGCTCCCCTCGAGACGAGGATGTTCTCGAGCACGGCGCGGTACTCGCGTGCGAGCTCGACCGCGGCCTCCGTCGGAGCTGCCTCGACGACGGGGTCGACCTCGACCCACAACGCCTGCCCGGTACCGGGGACCGCGGTCCCGAGGTGGGCGCGGTCGGTGCCGCGCACCGCAATTGCCGGCAGGCCGCCGGGGAGCGCTCCCCGCTCCATCACCTCGGCGATCACGCCCATCGACGCGTAGCGCCCCTCGATGAAGGGCACGATCACGAGCTTGCCCCCCGACGCCTCGGCGGCGCCGGCGGCGGCCTTGGCCTCGTCGGACTCGAGGGCCATGGTGAAGACCATGCCCGGGAGCATCACGCCCGAGGTCAGGGGCAGCAGCGGCAGGTTGTCGGTCAGTGGGTCCATCGGTCCTCCGGACGTCACCGGACCCCGGTCCGGGGCCCTCAGAGGGTCTCAACAGGGAAATCGAACATGTATTCCCCTGCGGTCCTGGCCAGGGAGGACCCGCCGGGCGGCCCACACAGCCACCGCCCGGACCTGCGGCGGTGCGGAGAAAAAACCTGATGTTCGCGGTTCGTTCATCCTTGGTTTGCCGTCCGTTCACCTGTGGTGGATACGGTCCTCCACAGGGCGCGCAGACGTGCGCGCCGTCGGCCACCCGCTGGCCCCTGGCGGGAAAAACGGAGGTCAGAGCTCCAGTGAACGCTCGAAACACCATCCATCAGGTCGGAGCCGGCCGCAGGTCGGCGAAGGCGCTGGCGGTCGGCCTGGTGGCCGCCGGAGCACTGCTCGCGGCATGCAGCTCCTCGTCCACCTCCTCGACGACGACGACCGCGGCGGGCGGAACCCTCAGTTCGGGCAACTCGTCGTATCTCTCCGCCGACCTGAAGGCACCGGCCGGGACGCTCAACTCCTCGGGGTCGACCTTCGTCCAGCCGTTCTTCAACAGCGCGTTCTACGCCTACACCGGGAAGAACCCGGGTCTCAAGGTCAACTACCAGGGTGTCGGCAGCGGGGCCGGGATCAGTGCGTTCCAGGCCGGTACCGTCGACTTCGCGGCGTCGGACGTCCCGATGAGCTCCTCCGACCTGGCGAAGGTCCCGGCCTCGTCGGGCCCGGTGATCCAGATCCCCGACATCCTCGGCGGGGTCACCGTCTCCTACAACCTGCCCGGGGTCACCAAGCGGCTCCGTCTCGACGCCCCGACCCTCGCAGGGATCTTCGACGGGTCGATCAAGAACTGGAACGCCTCGCAGATCACCTCGCTCAACCCGGGAGTGAGCCTGCCGTCGAACCCGATCGTCCCCGAGGTGCGGGCCGACAGCTCGGGCACCACCTACATCTTCAGCGACTTCCTTTCGACCGCGGCTTCGTCGGTCTGGACGCTCGGGAAGAGCAAGACCATCAACTGGCCGTCGACCGCGGTACAGACCCCGAAGAACTCCGGCGTCGCCGCGAGCATCAAGTCGACCCCGTACTCGATCGGCTATGTGGAGCTTGCGTACGCCCTCCAGAACAACTTCACCTACGCGGCGGTCAAGAACGCGGCCGGCAACTACGTGGTTCCCTCGATCTCGACCGTGGCCGCCGACGCGGCCCAGAAGACCAACGTGTCCTCGACCGACTTCTCGATCGTCGACGCGTCCGGTGCCACCAGCTATCCGATCTCGGGCTACAGCTGGGCGATCCTGCTCCAGAAGCAGACCAGCGCGACGACCGGCGCCCAGACGGTCAAGGTGCTCGACTGGACGACTCACACCGGAGGTGGGCAGAACTATGCAACCAGTCTCGGCTACGTGGTGCTGCCGCCGGCGGTCCAGAACAACAATCGGACCCAGCTCCTGACGGTCACCGGTCCGAGCGGGCAGGCCCTGCTCACCAAGTGACCGGCACGAGTGCGTTTCGCCGACGACTGAACGGGAGCTGACGGCGGAAGTGACCATTGCCGCGCAGCCGTCGCAACGGAGGGCAGGGGGTGGCCGGTTCGCACTTCCCGACCGTCCCTACCGGGTGATGCTCGCCGTCACCGGCGTGCTGTTCGTCGCGCTGGTCGCATGGTTCGTCATCTCCTTCGTCGTCCAGGCGAGGCCGGCGTTCTCGACGCTCGGCTTCTCGTGGATCGTGCAGAAGACCTGGAACCCGAGCCACAACCAGTACGGACTGCTCCCCTTCATCCTCGGGACCCTCGAGACGACCGCGATCGCGGTGGTGCTGGTCCTGCCGATCGGGCTCGGCACCGCCCTGGCGCTCGCCTACCTGGTCCCGCAACGCATCCGGCCGGTCCTCGGGACCGCGGTCGAGTTGCTCGCGGCGGTCCCCAGTGTGATCTACGGGCTGTGGGGGCTGATCGTCCTCGCACCCTTCTTTCGAGCGCACGTGGAGCCGTTCCTGACGGCTGCCTTCGGCTGGACCGGCCTCTTCGACGGGCCGAACGAGGGGGTGGGCCTCCTGCTCGCGGGGGTGATCCTGTTCGTGATGATCCTCCCGACCATGGTGGCCATCTCGCGCGACGTGCTGGCCGTCGTCCCGGCCGACCACGTCGAGGGTGCGATGGCCCTCGGCGCCACCAGGTGGCAGGTCCTCCGCAAGGTGGTGGTGCCCGGCGCCCGCACCGGGCTCCTCGGCGGGTTCACCCTCGCCACCGGGCGCGCCCTCGGCGAGACGGTGGCGGTGGCGATGGTGATCGGCAACTCTCCTTACATCGCGCACTCGCTCAAGTCGTCGGCCGCCACCATCCCCTCGCTCATCGTGAACACCTTCGGCGAGGCGTCCGGCACCGAGCTGAGCGTCGTTGTTCGGCGCGGCACTCGTCCTGTTGGTGATCGGCGTCGGGGTCAACACGGCGGCGAGAGCGCTGGTGCGGGCGACCGCGGGCGAAGTCGGCGGCACCGCAGCGGTGGGTGTCGCATGAGCTCGCTCGTCCTCGATCCCACGACCGACCCGATCCTCGAGCGGCGTCGCGCGATCCAGGCGATCGCCTCCGCATCCATCCGTCGCCGGGCGGTCGCCTCGAAGGTGGCCCTCTGGATCTGCTGGGCGTGCCTCGCGATCGCGGTGGTGCCGCTGGTCGGTGTGATCGTCTACGTCGTCATACGACGGGCTGCCGGCGTGGAACGCCGACTTCTTCACCAACTCGACGACCCCGGAGGGGGTCCCCGGCGGCGGCATCTTCAACGCGATCGTCGGAACCGCCGGAGATCACCGCCATCGCCGTCGCGGTGACCGTGCCCTTCGGCCTCTTCTGCGGCCTCTTCCTCGCCGAGTCCGAGGGAATGGCGGCCGGCGCGATCCGTTTCGTCGCGGACGTGATGACCGGCATGCCCTCGATCACCATCGGCATCTTCGGCTACATCGCCATCGTCAAGACCACCGGGAGCTACAGCGGAGTCGCCGGGTCCTTCGCCATCGGCTTCATCATGTTGCCGATCATCATCCGGGCCGGTGAGACGGCCATCCGGGGCGTCCCTCGCCATCTCGGCGAGGCGGCCCTCGCGCTCGGGCGCCCGCCGCGCGACCATCGCCAGACGGGTGGTGGTGCCGGCAGCCTTGCCGGGGATCATCACCGGGACGTTGCTCGCGATCGCACGGGGGCTCGGTGAGACCGCGCCGCTGCTCTTCACCATCTTCGGCAGCCAGTACCTCGAGTGGAACCCCACCAAGCCGATGGCCGCGATCCCAACCGTCATCTACTCGGACAGCAGCCAGCCGTACCCCGACCTCATCCAGATCGCCTGGGGCGCTGCCCTACTGTTACTGGCGGTGGTGTTGGCATTGAGCATCGGGAGCAGGGTGGTCGCCGCGGTCCTTCGAAGGGAGCGGACGATGATCGACCCGAGTACCCCCCGCGACCAACGACGAGATCGGGGTCAGCACCGGCGAGGTGTTCGTCGTCGGCGAACCCACCAGCGCTCCGGTCATGTCGCTCCGCGACCTCACCGTGTCGTTTGCCGGGCACGATGCGGTCCGCGGTGTCAGCCTCGACATCTACCAGGGCGAGATCACCGCGCTGATCGGTCCCTCGGGCTCCGGGAAGACGACGGTGCTCCGTGCGCTCAACCGGATGCACGACACGGAACGGACCGCGTCGGTGAGCGGGAGCGTGCACCTCGGGGACCTCGACGTCTACGCGCCGTTCGACCAACCCGACCCTTCTGCGCTCGAAGGTCGGGATGGTCTTCCAGCGGCCGAACCCGTTCCCGACGATGAGCATCTACGAGAACGCGGTCGCGGGCCTCCGTTTCAACGGCGTGCGGAAGAAGGCACTCCTCGACGAGGCCGCCGAGTCGGCTCTGGTCGCTGCTGCGCTGTGGGACAGTGTCCGCGATCGGCTGAAGGTTCATGCGTCGACGCTCTCCGGCGGCGAGCAACAGCGCCTCTGCATCGCGCGGGCACTCGCGGTCGAGCCCGAGGTGTTGCTCATGGACGAGCCGACCTCCGCGCTCGACCCGATCGCGACCAAGCGCATCGAAGAGCTGGTCGGAGAGCTCAAGCACCGGGTGACGATCGTCATCGTGACCCACAACATGCAGCAGGCCATGCGGGTGTCGGACCGCTGCGCGTTCCTTCTGATGAGCGAGGATCGCACCGGCGAGCTCGTCGAGACCGGTCCGACGGCCAAGATGTTCAGCGAGCCGTCGGACACCCGCACCCTCGACTACGTGAACGGCCGATTCGGCTGAGCTCTGCCGGGCGCGGCCCGGCCCGGGTCTGACCCTACGCGGGCCGCCCGCTCGGTGTCGTCCGGGTCGAGGCGGAAACCGACCCCGCGGACGGTCACGATGAACCGCGGCTCGGACGGGTCCGGTTCGAGCTTGGCTCGGAGCCGGTGGATGTGGGTGTCGAGAGTCCGCGAGTCGGAGAGCTCACGGTCGGGCCACAGCAGGTCGATCAGCTCGCTGCGAGTCCGGACCCGTCGGGCGGGGGAGAGCAGGGCCGCGAGGAGGTCGAACTCGCGGCGAGAGAGGTGGGTCTGACGACCTCCGACCCGCACCTCGCGGCGCGCGAAGTCGACGGTCACCGGACCGAACGCGGCTCCGGTCGCCGCGGTCGCGCCCTGGCGCGGCCCGACCAGGGGCCTCGACCGCAGCGATCCCCTCGTCCGGAGGCGAGACCCGCCGAAGGATCGCCTGCATCCGTGCGACCAGCTCGCGGAGGTGGAACGGCTTGGTGACGTAGTCGGCCGCCCCGAGCTCGAGCCCGAGCACGACGTCGAGCTCGGCGTCGACCGCGCTCACCATCACCACGGGGACCTGGGACTGCGAGCGGAGACGTCGGCAGACCTCGATGCCGTGCATCCCCGGCAACAGCATGTCGAGCAGCACGATGTCGGGTCGGTGATCGGCGAAGAGGCGGAGGCCCTCGGCACCATCGGCCGCCACCGCGACCTCGAAGCCCTCTCGGCCGAGTCCCGAAGAAAGTGCCTGGCGGTAGGACTCTTCGTCCTCGATCACCAGCACCCTGGTTCTTTCGTCGACGACGGTCATCGGCGGGGCCACCTCCCGCCCGGACCCTAGGAAAGCCGGATGAACGCCAGCCGAACCGGTAGCGACCGGGGAGTGATCGTTGTGTGAATGACGACGCTCAGGTGAGTGCTCCGAGCGCCAGGCCGAGCGCGGCGGCGCCGAGGCCGGCGCCGAGGGAGGCGGCGAGATTGACCACCGTCGCCCCCCACTCTCCGTTCTCGAGCAACCGGACGGTGTCGAAGGTGAACGTCGAGAAGGTCGTGTACGCCCCGATCAGCCCGGTGCCGAACACGGTGACCCAGGCGGCCGAGAGCCCGTGCTGGTCGGCGGACCCGACGAGCAGCCCGAGGACGAACGCGCCGCTCACGTTGACCGCGAGGGTGCCGAGCGGGAAGTCGGAGTGCGCCCGCCGCTGGACGGCGTGGTCGACCGCGAAGCGGAGCACGGCACCGAGCGCGCCCGTTGCCACGAGGCCGAGCACGATCATGCGAGGTCCTCCTCCTCGTCGTCGATCGCGAAGAGGACGCCGAGGTCGTCGGGGTCGGGAATGCTCTCTCGCCGGACCGCCCCGATCTCGACCAGCTGGCCGCGGACCAGGGTGATCCCTGCGGCCGCCGCGACCATCCCCAGGAGAAGGGACGACGCGAGGTAGAGGGCCGCGCCGCCGACCTGGCCGTGCTGGCCGCGCTGGACGATCTCGACCGCGAAGGTGGAGAAGGTGGTGAACCCGCCACAGAAGCCGATCGCGGCGAAGGGCCGCGCGAAGCGGGTGGGCGGCCAGCGTTCGACGACGAGGGTCAGGATCGCGGCGAGGAGGAACGAGCCGATGACGTTGACGAGGAACGTCGACCAGGGGAACCCGGTCGTCCCCACCGGGAAAGCGAGGTCGGCCCCGTAGCGGGCGAGGGTCCCGAGGGCACCGCCGAGTGCGACCGCGACGACGCGGGCGAACGCTTCGGGCGGGCGACCGCCGCCTGCTCGGGACACCGCCACTCCTTTGCTCGTGCTCGACCGACCTGTCCGGTAGGAGCCATCAGCCGTGAGCGGCGGTTGTGGCGAGCTCCATCGCCGATCCCAGTGTAGGAGCACCGGTGCGAGCGAAGGCGACGGCTTCCGCCGTCGTGTCGTTCAAGCCGTAGGGGTCCGCCCGCACACCGCCTGCGACCAGGGGGAGTACTGGGGCGAATCGGCGTCGGGCGGACGCCTACGGCTTGAACCGGTAGCCGATCCCGCGCACCGTCACGATGTGCTGGGGATCGGCGGGCTCGAGCTCGACCTTCTTCCGGAGGCGCTTGACATGGGTGTCGAGGGTCCGGCTGTCGCCGCGCTTGCGATCCCGCCAGATTCGGTCCATGCACTGGCGCCGGGTGACGACGTGCCCCGCCTCGGAAACGAGCAGGGCCAGGAGATCGAACTCCTTGCGGGACAGCTCCACGGGACACCCGCGCACCGTCACCTCCCGCAGGGAGGCGTCGACGCAGACCGGGCCGAATGTGTAGTTCCCGCTCGGCCCGGTCTCGGCATCGGTAGGTGGGCTCTGCCCCACCCGGCGGAGCACTGCTCGGATCCGCGCGGTCAGTTCGCGGGGTCGGGCCGGCTTGGTGACGTGGTCGGCCGCTCCGGCCTCGAGCGAGAGGACCGCGTCGAGCTCGTCGTCGCGAGCGGTCACCATGATCACCGGAAGACCGGGGGAGAGCGTGGAGATCCTCTGGAAGACGGCGAGGCCCTGTGAGTCGGCGAGCTGCATGTCGAGGAGGACGAGCGACGGCCGCGCGGAGACGATCAGAGCGGCACCCTCTTCCTCGTCGGTCGCGGTCACGACGTCGAAACCCTCCACCGAGAGAGTGGCGGCGATCGAGTCGCGCGATGCCGGGTCGTCGTCGATGATCAGGATGGTGGGATGGCCATCCGGCGGGAGAGCGTCCGGCCGCGACCTCGCGGTACACGAGTGTCGTGGTCACGCCGATCCCCCTCGGACGGGGTCCGCGCAGGTCCGTCCGATTTCGTCGTACACGCAGGGTGACGCGGCCGTGCCGCGGCGGAGGCCCCGGAACGCACACGTCGTATACGGCAGAGTCGCCGTGAGAGGCGGTGGAGGCCAGGCCCCCGGACGGGGCGAGCCGATCGGCGCACCGTCCGGTTGGGGGGCCAAGATCGGGCACCGGCACCGGACGATCGGATTCGCAGCCATCACCGGAACCCTAAGGAGGCCAGGTGAACGTGATGCGATCGTCGTGTCACGGAAAGGTGATCACTCGGTGATCTTCTGCTGCGCCCACGGAGTCGACACGGGTGTCGGTGTGTCGGCCCCCTAGAGTGCGAGGCGCGGCGGTCACGGTGGCGCCGCCGGGATCGAGGGACCATGGACCTGACCGGTGACCTGGTGGACGTCTCGACCACCGACGAATGGCGTCGGCTGGCCGAGCACCACGCAGGTCTCCGCAACCGCCACCTGCGCGAGCTGTTCGCCGAGGATCCCGACCGCGGGAGCCGGATGACCCTCTCGGCCGCCGACCTGCTCCTCGACATCTCCAAGCACCGGGTGACCGACGAGACCGTCTCGCTGCTCGCCGGCGTCGCCCGCAGTGCGGGCGTCGAGGAACTGCGCGACGCGATGTTCGCGGGCGAGCACATCAACACCACCGAGAACCGGGCGGTCGCGCACGTGGCTCTGCGCACGCCCCGCGGCTCCCGTTTCGAGATCGACGGTCACGACGTCGTCCCCGACGTGCACGAGGTGCTCGATCGGATGGCCGAGGTAGCCGGGCGGATCCGTTCCGGTGCGTGGACAGGGCATACCGGTCTCGCCATCACCACCGTCGTCAACATCGGGATCGGCGGCTCGGATCTCGGACCGGCGATGGCCTACGAGGCACTCCTCGACTATGCGGACGACGTCGCGTGCAGGTTCGTCTCCAACGTCGATCCGGTGGACCTCTACCAGAAGACCCACGACCTCGACCCGGCCCGCACCCTCTTCGTGGTGAGCTCGAAGACCTTCACCACCCTCGAAACGCTGACCAACGCGAGAGCCGCCCGGCAGTGGCTGCTCGAGGGGCTCGGGAGCGGCGACGAGGCGGTCGCCCGTCACTTCGTCGCGGTCTCGACCAACCGCGAAGGGGTCGCCGAGTTCGGGATCGACCCGGAGAACATGTTCGGTTTCTGGGACTGGGTGGGTGGCCGCTACTCGGTCGACTCGGCGATCGGGTTCTCGCTGATGGTGGCGATCGGGCCGGAAGGCTTCGCCGACATGCTCGACGGCTTCCACCAGATCGACCGCCATTTCGCCGCCGCGCCGCTCGAGGAGAACCTCCCGGTCGTCCAGGGCATGCTCAACGTCTGGTATCACGAGCTCTTCGGTGCCGAGACCCATGCCGTGCTCCCCTACAGCCAGCGCCTCGCCCGCTTTCCCGCGTACCTCCAGCAGCTGACCATGGAGTCGAACGGAAAGTCGGTGCGCCGCGACGGCTCACCGGTGTGGGGACCGACCGGGGAGATCTTCTGGGGCGAGCCGGGCACCAACGGACAGCACGCCTTCTACCAGCTCGTCCACCAGGGGACGCTCCTCATTCCCGCCGACTTCGTCGGGTTCGCCGAGTCCACCCACGACGAGGACGATCAGCAGGATCTCTTGATGGCCAACTGCTTCGCCCAGTCGGCGGCGCTGGCCTTCGGACGCACGGCGGAGGAGGTCGCGGCCGAGGGCACCCCCGCCGCGCTCGGTGCCCCACAAGGTGATGCCGGGCAACCACCCGAGCTCGACGATCCTGGCCCCGAGGTTGACTCCTTCGGTCCTCGGTCAGCTGATCGCGCTCTACGAGCACACCGTGTTCACCGAGGGCGCCATCTTCGGCATCGATTCCTTCGACCAGTGGGGCGTCGAGTTGGGGAAGGCGATGGCGATGGAGCTCGCCCCTGCGCTGACCGGCGCCGAGCCGCCCGACCTCACGGGCCACGACACGTCGACCGCTGCGCTCGTCGAGCGTTATCGGGCGATGCGCGGCCGCCGGATGTGACTCATGCCGACGCCAGGGTCTTCCAGAGCGATCGGTAGTTCGGATAGGTCAGCCCGTCGGCGATGTAGCCCGCGTGCTCCAACTCTGCGTTGAACGCCGGGAGGTTGCGCCAGGGGACTCCCATGTCGACGTGGTGCGCGAGATGGAGGCCGGTGTGGTACGGCACGAACCAGAAGCGAGCGAGCCAACGCTGACGCACGTTGTGGGTGGTCACCCGCCGGTCGGCACCGGACTCGAGGCCCCCGTGCTCGGCGATCGACCGGAGCCGGTTGAGCACGCGCCACTGGGTCATCCAGGGGAGCCACCAGAGCAACGGGTAGACCCACCAACGGCCGGTCGTCGCCCACAGGACGACCCAGAGCGCCACCTGCGTGCCGAGGATGGCGAGCGAGATCGGCCGGAAGGTCTTCGACCGGAGCGACTTGAACAAAGGAGTGAAGTTCTTCCAACCCGAAATCCCCACCGCATCCCGCACCAGTCTCCGCCGGAGCGCCCGGCGTTCGCAGGGATAGCCGCCGTAGAAGCGGATGTCGGGATCGCCGGAACCGAACTCCTCGCGGTGGTGGGCGAAGTGGCCACGACGGTAGATCGAGATCGGCGTGAAGGTCGGGTAGGCGATGAGCCAGGTCCCCACGAAGTCGTTGACGCGCTTGTTGGAGAAGAGAAGCTTGTGTGCGGCTTCGTGCATCAGGATCGCGAAGCGCGCGTACATGGGGCCCATGAGGACGAAGGCCGCGAGGTAGGCGAGTGGCGAGTCGAGCCAGACGGCGCCCCCGATGATGAGCGCGACCCAGGCCCACACCGAGGCGACGGTGAGCGCGTTGCGCCGCGTCGTCGATCTTGCGCAGGTCGCGGCGGAGCTCCGACCGGCACATCCCGTTGTCGAGCAGCCGCTCGGTCGGGAAGACGTCGGGTCGGCGGGCCGCGTCGGGCACCATCGTGGTGGCCATCGCGGTATATTACAATTCTGCATCAGATGATGCAATACAGTAAGATCCCCTTCACCGCACGGTCGGTGCTGGCGAGCGCCCTGCTGGGCGAGGAGCCCCCCGAACTGCCCGTTTCGCACCTGGTGCAACTCGCCGGACTCTTCGGCATCAACGAGAACCGGGCGCGGGTGGCGCTCAGCCGGATGGCCGCGGCGGGCGAAGTCACCACCGACGGCGCAGGTCGCTACCGGCTGGCCGGTCGCCTCCTCGAGCGCCAGGCGCGTCAGAACGAGAGTCGGCAGGGCGTGTCGGTCCCGTGGAAAGGCGAGTGGCGGATGATCGTCGTGGTGACGAGCGGGCGCTCGGCGGAGGAGCGCACGGCTCGCCGCAAGCGGCTGATGCTCGCGCGGCTGGCGGAGCAGCGGGAGGGGTTCTGGCTCCGGCCCGACAACATCGAACTGCGTCCCGATCCCGCGCACGACCCCGACCTCGCGCTCTACGCCGGCGCGCCGGACCTGCCGCCCGAGGAGTTGGTCGCCGGTCTCTGGGACCTCGACAGCTGGGCAGTGCGCGCAGAAGACCTGGGGAGCGAGCTCGTCGGTCTCACCCCCCGCGGTCCCGCCGACCTGGCGCCGGGATTCGAGTTGTCTGCCGCCGTGCTCCGCCACCTGCTGGCCGATCCCCTCCTGCCCGAGGAGCTGCTGCCCGCAACGTGGCCGGGACGCACCCTGCGCCAGGCCTACGACCGCTGGGACCGAAGGTACCGGCAGGTGCTGCGCGCGTGGGGCCGGAACGCCTGATGCGGTGCTCTTCTAGGATCGCCGGACCGTCGGTGAGATCCGACGCACGTCGGAGGTGGCATGAGTGAGGGCACGGTGAGCGGCAACGAGAACGGACTTCCCTTCGCCGGGCGCGTGGTGGTGATCACCGGAGGCGGACGCGGACAGGGAAGGAGTCACGCAGTGGAATTCGCCCGGCTCGGGGCGGATGTCGCGGTCTGCGACCTGTGCGAGGACCTCTCGAGCGTCGGTTACCCGCTCTCGCGGCGGGAGGATCTCGAGGAGACGGCCAAGCTGGTCGAGGAGGAGGGGAGACGGTGTCTGGCTTCGGTTGCCGACGTGCGAGACCTCGACGCCATGATCTCGTTCGTCGACGGTGTCGCCGAGACGCTCGGCTCGGTCGACGTCCTGGTCGCGAACGCGGGGGTCAATTCGATGGCCTCGCTCCTCACGATGGATGCCCGCCAGTGGAGCGAGACGATCGACACCAACCTGACCGGAGTCTTCAACTCGATACGAGCGGTCGCGCCCCACATGCGCCGGCAGCAGTGGGGCCGGATCATCGGCATCTCTTCGATGTTGGGCCGATCCGGCTATCCGGGCGTCTCGGCGTACGTGACCTCGAAGTGGGGAGTGATCGGGTTGTGCAAGTCCGCTGCGTACGAGCTCGCCCACTTCGGGATCACCGTCAACGTGGTGGCGCCGGGAAACGTCTCGACACCGATGATCCACAACGACACTCTCTACCGCCTGATGCGGCCCGATCTCGAGCGTCCGACGGCCGACGACGTGGCACCCGGAATGGCCGCGCTCCACGTCCAGCCGGTCCCATGGCTCGAGCCCGAGGAGGTCACCGCGGCAGTGGTCTTCCTCGCGTCGGAGGCGGCCCGCCATATCAGCGGGTCGGTGATGGATGTCGACGCGGGTGCGGCGGCGAAGTTCACCGGGTGAAGCACGCTCACTGCCGGGACATCGCGGAGCGTTCCTCCGAGCGGGCATGGTCGTCGGTTCCACCGGAACGGGCAGCCTCGGGCGGGAGGAGCTCGACGTCGAGCCGCCGGAAGGTGCCCTCGAAGCGGAACGGCGCCCGGTAGCGCTCGCTGACCGCTGATCCGTCGTCGAAGCCGACGCTCGCGCCGACGCTCGAGATGATGGTCATCGCGAAGGGCAGCACGAGCGACCCCGATGGAACGTCTTCGACCAGGAGGGTGACTTCCCCGCCCCGTCCGTTTCGGCGGAACCGTGCCCCGACCTTCGAGGGCCCGAGTGGCACCTCGACCTCCGAGACCGCGATCCGGTGGTCGCCGAAACAGTTGTAGTCGAGGATGAGCCGCTCGTCCTGGACGAAGAGACTCACCCCCGAGTTCTCGGTGCCCGAGGCATACAGCACACCGGACTGCCCGACCGAGCGTTCGATCGTCGCGGTCATGTCCCAACCCCGAGAGCCGAGTGCGGGTGCCACCTGTGCGGGCAGTGGCGACATCGGGGGGTAGTACACGTAGTGCCGGTCGGCCGGGTGCGGAGAGCGGTCGCGGTAGCGGGTGGCGAACAGCTCGAGGGTCCGGTCGTCGAGGGGCAGCACGCCGAATCGCTCCGCCTCCTCCCACCATTGCCCGACGAGTTCCCCGACCTTCTCGGGCATCGACGAGGCGAGATCGGTGCACTCGGAGCGGTCTTGGTCGAGGTGGTAGAGCTCCCACTCGTCGTCGTCGAAGGGGACGCCCGGTTGGTGACGGGTGACCGCCTTCCAACCGTCGGCATACATCGCGCGGTGACCCATCATCTCGAAGTACTGCGCAGCCTTGTTGCTGGGCGCATCGGGTGCGTCGAAGGTGTACGCCATCGAAACACCGGAAATCGGGAGCTGCTCGACGCCGCGATAGGTTGCGGGTGCCTCCGCGCCGACCAATTCGTAGATCATCGGGACGATGTCGGTCACGTAGTGGAACTGGTCGCGCAGCCCACTGCGATCGGTGATGCGGTCCGGCCAGTGGATGATCAGTGGGACGTGGACCCCACCCTCGTGGGTGTTCTGCTTGTACCACTTGAACGGGGTGTTGCCCGCCTGCGCCCAACCCCACGGGTAGTTGGCATGGCTGTGGGGTCCCCCGATGTCGTCGAGACGCGCGATTGCCTCGTCGGGCATCTCGACCAACAGATTGAAGTACTTCATCTCGTGCAGCACGCCGAAGGGTCCGCCCTCCTGGCTCGCGCCGTTGTCCGACAGGAGGACGAACAACGTGTTGTCCATCTCCCCGAGGGTCTCGAGCGCGGCGACGAGGCGACCGATCTGTTGGTCGGTGTGTTCGAGGAATGCGGCGAACGCTTCCTGGAGCCGGGAGGCGAGGAGCTGCTGATTCTCCGGAAGGCTGTCCCATGGCTCGACACCGGGATTGCGGGGAGCGAGCTCGGTGCCTTCGGGGAGCAGTCCCAGGCTCTGTTGCCGTGCGAACCAGCGGTCGCGTGCGGCGTCCCATCCGTCGTCGAACCGGCCCCGGTACCGGGCGAGGTACTCCGGCGGGGCCTGATGGGGCGCGTGGCAGGCGCCGAACGCGAGATACGTGAAGAACGGACGATCGGGTCGGATCGACTTGGCGTCGTGGATGAAGCCGATGGCCCGGTCGACCAGATCCTCGCTCAAGTGGTACCCCTCTTCGGGGGTCGAGGGTGGCGCCACCGCGTGGTTGTCGTAGACGAGTTGGGGATGGAACTGATCCGTCTCGCCTTCGAGGAAGCCGTAGTAGCGGTCGAAGCCGCGCTGGCAGGGCCACTGGTCGTAGGGTCCCGCCGCGGAGGCGTCCTCCATCGAACAGAGATGCCACTTGCCGACCGCGAACGTCGCGTAGCCCTCGTCGCGGAGTACTTCGGCCACCGTGGCAGCGCGATGGGTCACCGACCCACGCATGTGCGGGAAGCCGGTGTTGAAGTTGGAGAGCGAGCGCATCCCGACGGTGTGATGATTCCGGCCGGTGAGCAGCGCCGCGCGGGTCGGTGAGCAGAGGGGTGTGACGTGGAAGTTGGTGAAGCGGAGGCCTCCCGCGGCGAGACGGTCGATCGACGGGGTCGAAAGGTCCGATCCGAAACACCCGAAGTGGGAGAAGCCGGTGTCGTCGAGGAGCACGAGGACCACGTTCGGCGCGCCGGTTGGCGGATGAGGATCCGTGGGCCACCACGGTGTCGATTCCGCGACGGTGCGCCCGATCTCGCCGCCGAAGGGCTCATGGCCGACCATCTGCGCGTCCTCTCCGGTCCGGGCTGTTCCTCGACTCGCGGCACGCGTGTAGCCGGGAGACCGGTCAACTGATTGCTTGCACCGACAATAGGGTCGTCGTCGGTGATTCGTCCACCCCGGTTGCGTCTGCGCGTTCACATCGGTCGGCGGGACCGCCCGATGTGAACGTGGTCAGCGAGATTGACCGGGGAGGTGTTCCGGTCGGACGGCCGCGCTCCGTACTCTGGCGGCCGCGGAGGCGACCATCTCGGAGGGAAGGCGCGAAGGGTGGGACGCCGCGCGACGGTGGCGGACGCTCCGGCGCTCACCCGTTCCGGTGGCGACCAGGCAGGCGATCGCGACCAGCAGCTCGAAGGCACCGACCGTGGGTGTTCCCGATCCCGGGGCACCCACTGCCAGGGCGAGCGTGATCGCGACCAGCAGCACGCAGGCTCGGACCAGGAATCGCTCGGCGACGGTGCGCCTCTGGCCGACATCGGGGTGGGTCAAGTGCAGGGAGAAGGCCAGGCAACCGAGGGCGAAGCACGTGGCTCCGGTCGGGCCGATCACGAAGGCGGGAGCACCGATGGTGCCGAGGGTCGCGTACCCCTCGAGCAGCGACGCCACCGCGAGGAGGACGAGCGCGGGTGCCCGGAATCCGGTCCGACGACGGTCAGGCGCGTGCATCCGCCGCACGGTCCCGCCATCCCCCTGGTACTCCCCCAGTGGACATCCAGTTCAGCTTCCGACGCCGACGTCGAGCGCCTCCCGCAATCCGAATGGTAGGGAGTCGTCCGGCCGGTGACGTGGATACACCCGCCGGACCCCTGCCGGTGCCTGGGGTCCGACGGATGGCCCGAACCAGACGGCCGTACACTCGAGGTATGTACTCCGGGCACGGGCACGGCTCGTGGGTCATCGTCCTGATCCCCCTGGCGCTGCTCGCGCTCCGCGCGCTCTCGTCGGGGCGCCGGAGCGCGCCGCGACGGCCGCAGGCGCCGCCCTCGTTCTTCGTCGATCACCCCTCCCGTCCAGGCTCTCCTCCGGCCGCGCCTCCTGGGAGCCCCGATGCGCAGACCGGTGCCGACTCGGTTGCGAAGCCCGCTGCGAACGCCACGACCGGGACGCCCGCCGGGTGGTTCGTCGATCCCTTCGTCAAGCACGAGCAGCGCTACTGGTCCGGGACCGAGTGGACCGAGCACGTGCTCGACGACGGCGTACCCGGCAACGACCGCCCACCGGGGACGGGCGGCGACATTTCCTGACGGTTCGGGTCGGTGATCCCCGCCGACCCACCAGGGCCCTGATTCGTTCAGCCACCGGAGTGCAAGGCCGCTGGCCGTGCCCCACCCCACCGGCATCGGCTTGGGTCAGTCCTTGGAGCCAATTTGCCGGTCGTTCTGACCTGGCTCGAAACCCCACGATCGTAAGAAGTCAAGTGGCCAGCTCCGAATTCTCCGGCCAGGCGAGCTGTGTCGCTCCTTATCGCCCATCGGGGCACGCTCTAGCCATAGGGCTCACGGCCCGGGTGTCGTCGGTGCTGCCCGCCGGGTGGCTCGGAGACCGGCTTGCTTCACCAAGCCGGTCTGTTCCCATTAGGTGAGTTCTGCGAGCAGGGTGCGGACGCGCCTATCGATGTCGTCGACGATGGGTCGGACGGCATCCACCGGTTTGCCTGCCGGGTCTTCGAGCTCCCAGTCGAGGTAGCGCTTGCCCGGGTAGGCGGGGCAGGTGTCTCCGCAGCCCATGGTGACGATGACGTCTGATGCTCTGGCCAGCTGGTCGGTCAGGGGCTTGGGGAACTCTCGACTGGGGTCGAGGCCACGCTCTTCGAGGATGGCAACGACGGACGGATTGAGCTCGTCGGCCGGGTCGGAACCGGCCGATCGAACCTCGATGCGGCCTTCGGCGTAGTGGTCGAGGAGGACTCGAGCAGCGAGGCTGCGTCCGGAGTTGTGGATGCAGAGGAACAACACGACTGGCTTGTTGCTCACCGGGCTCCTTGAGGGGTGGGGTGTTTGGACGTCGACGGGTAGTGGCGTTTGAGCCACAGGGAGACGTAGACAAGTCCGACGAGCACCGGCACCTCGATCAGAGGGCCGACGACTCCGGCCAGGGCCTGACCGCTAGTGACGCCGAACACACCGATGGCAACCGCGATGGCAAGTTCGAAGTTGTTGCTCGCCGCCGTAAACGACAGAGTGGCGGTCCGCTCATAGGGAAGGCCGATTGCCCGCCCGTAGGCGAAGGTCCCGAACCACATGATGGCGAAGTAGGCGAAGAGCGGAAGCGCGATACGGGCCACATCCGCGGGATGCGACGTGATCGTGAGGCCCTGGAGGGCGAAGAGGATCACGATCGTATAGAGCAGCCCATAAAGGGCGAACGGGGCGATCCGAGGGATGAGCTTGGTCTCGTACCACTCCCGCCCCCGTCTCCGCTCGCCGATGGTCCGGGTGAGATAGCCGGCGACCAATGGGATCCCGAGGAAGATGGCCACGGTCTCCGCTACCCGCCAGATCGACAGTTCGAGCCCCACGGTGTGGAGACCGAGCCAGCCCGGGAGCACCTTGAGGTAGAAGTACCCGAGCAGGGCGAAGGCCACTACCTGGAACAGAGAGTTCACTGCCACCAGCACCGCCGCAGCCTCCCGGTCTCCGCATGCCAGGTCGTTCCAGATGAGGACCATGGCGATGCAGCGAGCGAGGCCGACGATGATCAGCCCAGTGCGGTAGGCGGGGAGGTCGGGCAGCATAAGCCACGCCAAGGTGAACATGACCAGGGGCCCGATGACCCAGTTGATGACCAGCGACGACACCAGAGTCCGCCGGTCACGGGTGACTGTCCCCAACTCGTCGTAGCGCACCTTGGCCAGGACTGGGTACATCATCACCAGGAGTCCGATGAAGATAGGCAGTGAGGTCCCCGTCGTTACGTGAACCGCGTTGAGGTGGGAGTTCAGGCTGGGGATGGCCCTCCCGAGCACGAGGCCGAGCGCCATCGCCAAGAGGATCCAGATGGGCAAGAACCGGTCGAGCAACGACAGGCGCGTGATCACCGGCGCAATGTGCTCCGCCTCGACTGGTGGCTGCGCCGAGGCCACGCTGCTCATCGGTGACCTCCGCCGATTCGGCGTCGATCGATCAGCAGCACGAGGTCGAGCCTGCTGGGACCTCCACCACCTCGGATCGGGTGCTGCAGCATGCCGACTCTCCGGGTGCGGCGGAGCGAAGCTGGCCAGCCGGCATCTCAGTGTCCGACAGGACCGTGTAAATCTCCCATGGCTCGCCACTGGGGCCGTCCACCCAGACCTTGTCTTGGACCGCGTAGCAACACGACGTCGCCTCTTCCAGCTCCGTCGCCAGACCTTCGTTGGCGAGACGGGCCTGGGCTGCCGTGACCTCGTCGGTCGTGGGCACTTCGACGCCGAGATGATTGAGCGTTCCCGGGGTCTGGTTGGCGTCTTCGATGAGCACCAGCTTCAGGGGGGGGTCGGCAATGGCGAAGTTGGCGTAGCCGGGGCGCATCTTGGCGGGCTCGGTTCCAAAGAGCTTCGAGTAGAAGGCAATCGCCTCGTCGATGTCGGCGACGTTCAGTGCGAGCTGGACACGGGACATGGTCACGTCCTTTGATAGATTGACAATGGTCGATGCTATATACTGGATAGACAGTTGTCAATGTAAAGAGGTGTCGTGGTCAAGACCAACCCTGCTGTCGAGGTGAACAAGCACGCTCTGTGCTGTGCCTCGGTCGTCGAGACTCCCCTCACCCATCCCGACGCAACCAACCTGGCTCACGTTCTTGCCGCGCTCGCGGACCCAGTGAGACTCCAACTGTTCTCGATCGTTGCGGCACAGGGCGAAGTCTGTTCGTGTGACCTCGAGGCACCCGTGAGGAGAAGTCAGCCGACCATCTCGCACCACACCAGATTGCTGGCCGAAGCAGGCCTCATCGTGGGCGAGAAGCGTGGGCGATGGGTGTGGTGGCGAATCGACCCTGCCCGCCTCGCCGACGTCCGCAAGGCTCTGGGGGGCTGACAGCTCCAGCCTGATTTGAGCTCAGCATTAGCTGAGCTCCTACTCCGCTCGGTATCCCCGACGGCGCCGCTCAGGCCAGGATCCGCTCCCACCCCGCACCGGGCGCCGCCATGAAGACGGTGGTGAGCCGCATCGATCGGTGGAGCCACCCGGACGTGGTGCGCTCGTACACGTCGTCCTCGTACCCGCACATCCAGTACGAGCGGCCGTCGAGCCGCCGGCACGGGCAGAGCAGGTCCCATCTGGCCGCTGCGCGGTCGTCCTCGACCGAGATCCGCGGTTTCACGAACAGGTGCCGCGAGAAATCGAGGGTGGGTGTGGCGAGGCGGTGCCGCGATCTCGTCGCGCCCGACGGCTCGGCCGAGCGCCCGGACCACCGTCCCAGACGCCGTCTTCGGTGAACAGGGCGGCCGCCTCGCGCCCGATGCGAGCGAGCTCAGCCGGCGGCACCAGGGCACCGCCTGCGCAGCGCGCGTCGACGAGCTCGCCGTAGCGCGCCTTCAGCTCCTGGATCTGCAGCACGCCCTCGGCGGCGTCGACCCTGCGGCGGAGGGCGTCGATCTCACGCGCGAGTTCCTCGACGGTGTCCATGGCGTCTCCTCCATCGGCGGACGGCCCACGAGCGGGCCACGGGTGCGGCAAGCCAGGACCAGTATCGGCGATCACGCCACCCTCCGGCATCGGGCCCCGCACCTCCCGTCGGTACACTCGGCGCCGACCGGCGGATCCGGAGACCAGGGAGGCGTCGTGGCGGTGACCGGACTTGCGAACCTGGCGGTGAAGGTGGCCGACCTCGACCAGGCCTGTGATTTCTACGAGGCGGCCGGCGCAACCGTGCGCGATCGGATGGAGTGGGGCGGTGGAGAACGAGCCGACGTCTTCCTCGGTCCGGTGATGATCACCCTGTTCACACGCGCGATCTACGAGGACGCCGTCGACCTCCCGGCCGAGGGCTTCCTCCACCCGGCTCTCTTCACCGACGACCTCGACACCGAGCTCGAGGGTCACCGGGTGGTGTGGGGGCCGGCGGTCGTCGAAGGCAGCTTCGGCAGACGCCGCATCGCCTTCGTCGACGCACCCGGGGGCATCCGACTCGAGTTCATGGAACAGCTCGAAGAGCCCACGGGCGGGCCCTTCGAGGCCCGCCCCTAAGGTGAGCACCGTGGAGATGCGGACCCTCGGTGGCACCGGCATCAAGGTCAGCCCGCTCTGCTTCGGCGCGATGATGCTCGGCGCGTGGGGGAACCGCGACCACGACGAGTCGGTGCGCATCATCCACCGGGCGCTCGATGCCGGCATCAACTTCATCGATACCGCCGACGTCTATTCCGCAGGGGAGTCGGAGGAGATCGTCGGGAAGGCACTCGCGTCGGTCGACCGTTCGAAGGTCGTCCTCGCGACCAAGGTGCACGGGACGATGGGGTCGGACCCGAACGAGCAGGGGAACTCGCGTCGGTGGATCGTCGCCGAGTGCGAGAACAGCCTGCGGCGCCTCGGAACCGACTATCTCGACCTGTACCAGATCCACCGGCCTGATCCGTCGGTCGACGTCGACCAGACCCTCGGGGCGCTGACCGACCTGGTCCGTGCCGGCAAGATCCGCGCGTTCGGCAGCTCCACCTTCCCCGCCGAGCAGATCGTCGAGGCCCAGTGGGCCGCCGAGCGACGCGGGCGCGAGCGCTTCATGACCGAGCAGCCGCCCTACTCGTTGCTGGTGCGAGGGATCGAGCGCGACGTGCTGCCGGTCGCGCAGACGTACCGGATGGGCGTGCTCTCGTGGAGCCCGCTCGCCGGTGGGTGGCTGTCGGGTCGCTTCGGCGAGGGGAAGGAGAACACCAGTCGCCGCTCCGCGATGATCCCCGATCGTTACGACCTGTCGCTTCCGGGGAACAAGGACAAGCTCGCACGGGTCACCGCTCTCGGAGCGCTGGCCGACGAGACCGGAATCACCATCGTCGAGCTCGCACTCGCGTTCGTACTCGAGCATCCGGCCGTGACCGCGGCGATCATCGGGCCGCGCACGATGGAGCAGCTCGAGACCCAGCTCGGCGCACCGTCGATCCGCCTCGAGGACGCGGTGCTCGACCGGATCGACGAGATCGTGCCTCCCGGCGTCAATGTGAACGCGGCAGATACCGGCTGGACACCGCCGGCACTGGCCGATCCGAAGCTGCGCCGACGGCGTTCGAGCTAGTCCGACCCTCGGGTGTCGGGACCCGGCCGGTCCTTCAGCTCGACGATCACCTCGAGGTAGTCCTGGTTCCCGACGTTGCGGGCCGCCTCGACGCCGCCGCGGCGCACCGGAACCACCGCGCCGGGCACCACGTCGGCCTCGAGGTACTCGCGGTAGGGACCCTCGGAGTCGGGCTCGGGGACCACCGCGATGCGGTCGCCGGCCACCTGGACGAGAAGGTGGTCGAGCTCGTGACGGTGGACGTCGCCCTCCTCGCCCGGAGCGAGACGCACCTGCCACACCCGCACCCGGTCGTCCTCGAAGAGCGACCTTGCGTCCCGACGTCGCCGAGCCCGAGCGCGCTCGGTCACCGTGCCTCCCGCGTCGTGCGCCGGCGCCGCGCAGGCAGAAGCGCGACCGAGCTGCTCGACGCTCTCGGGCGGCGGCCGGGTGCCGCCGGACCGAGGTGGGCACTGCAGGGTGGCGAAGGTGAGCCGGTAGACGGCCTCGGCGTCGCGCGGACCGTCGGCGGCGGGCCGGCGGCATCGCCGGTCGCACCGGCGAGGGCTCCACCAGGAGGTCCACCAGCAGGTCGACCGACTGCCTGCTGCTCGTCGGGGAACAGCTCGGGCCAGCCGGTCCTCGTTGGCCACGAAGGGCCGGGTCCGCGCGGCCGCCGGGGCGTCGGACGCCTGGGCGAGCACCCCGTCGATCCAGGCCCGGACCTGGTCCTGGCGGCGTCGACTCGGCCTCCATCCGGTGGGCCAGGTAGTCGACCAGCCGTCGCCGACCGTCGTCGAGCAGCACCAGCATGCAGCTCGTCCTTCGACCTGGAAGTAGCGGTAGAAGCCCTGGGTGGAGAGGCCGGTGTCGGCGAGGATGTCGCGCAGCGACGGCTCGAGGGTCCCGGTCCGCTCGATGAGCTCGTAGGTGGCCTCGACGATCCGCCGCATCTCGCGCGGCGTACTCGGCCTGCCGGTCGGCCACCGAGCGCTCGACCGCCCGGCGGGCCAGGCGTCTCGGTCATGGGTGACATCGGCTCCTCGTGGCGCCCGTACGCTCGCACTCGTCGCACAGCGTTGCTCCCACTCTAAGATCAGCGTTCTCGATCGGCAAGAGCAGGCACGGAGCCGAGTCAAGGGAGCCACAGGACCGGAACGACCTCCTCGATCGGCGACATCTTCGGCAATGCCGCACGGGCGGTACCCGACCGGATGGCGGCGGCGCTCGGCGACCGCTCGCTCACCTTCGCCGCGCTCGAGTCCGCGGCCGAACCGGACTGGCCCGCGCTCTCGGTCGCTGCGGCGTGCGGCCGCGGCATCGCGGGTCGCCGCTGTGGTGCAGCGACCGACCTCGACGCGGTGCCGCTCTTCGCCGCCCTGGCCAAGCTCGGGGCCGTCTTCGTGCCGGTCAACGGGCTGCTCGGCGACGACGAGGCCGGCGCGATCGTCGGACGCCTGCCGGCCCGACCTGGTGGTCACCGACACCGGACGGCCGGCTCCCCGCGGCGACGCCGCCGATCGTCGACCTCGGCGCGCTGCTCGACGCCGCTCGGCCGGACGGCGCCACGACGCCCGCTCGAGCGTCGACGGGCCTGGCCGAGGGCGACCCCCACGTCGTCTTCTTCACCAGCGGGAGCACCGGCCGACCCAAGGGAGCGGTCCTCTCGCACCGGGTCAACTTCCTGCGCACCCATCCCGGCGCCCTGCTCGAGCCCCGGGGCGCGATGGTCTGCCCGTACCCGCTGTTCCACATGGGGGCGTGGACCATCGCCCTCCAGCAGTGGCAGGCCCGCGACGCGGTCGTGCTTCGTCGACGTCGGCGGGCGCCGAGGAGATCGGCGAGGCGGTCGAGCGCCACCGGGCCACCCGGCTCAACTGCGTCCCGGCGGTGTGGCGGCGCATCCTCGACCACGTCGTCGGTCCGCCGGGACCAGGCGCTTGTCCACGCTCCGCTTCGCCGACACCGGCACGTCGGCGACGCCGCCCGAGCTGCTCGAGGCCATCGCGCGCAGCTGCTGCCCGACGCCCACGTCCGGGTCTTCTACGGCTCGACCGAGGCCGGCAGCGTGGCCTGCCTCGACCACGCCGACATCGCCGGCAAGCCGGGCAGCTGCGGCGTGCCGGCCCCGGCGTCCGGGTCCGCCGGGCCGAGGACGGGCGAGCTCTGGGTCGCGCGGCCCGATGCTCTTCGACGGCTACCTCGACGACCCGGCCGCGACCGCGCCGTGCCTGGTCGACGGTTGGTACCGCACCGGTGACCTGGCCGACGTGGACGACGACGGGTTACCTCCGCATCGTCGGACGGGCACCGGCGACGTGATCCGCACCGGGGGCGAGACGGTGGCGCCCGCCGAGGTCGAGGCGGTGCTGGCCGGGCACCCCGGCGGTGGCCGACGTGGCGGTGGTCGGCCTGCCCGACCCCACCTGGGGTGAGGTGGTCTGCGCCGTGGTGGTGGCCGATCCTGGCAGGCCGCCCCCACCCTCGAGGACCTGCGGGAGCACTGCGCGGGCCGCCTGGCCGCCTTCAAGCACCCGCGGGCGCATCCGGGTGGTCGAGGCCATGCCCCGGACCGCCTCGACCGGCCAGGTCCAGCGCCGGCTGCTGGTCGAGCGGCTGGCACCGGATGACGGTTGCAGAACACCGTTCTTGACTGGCTAGGATCACTGATCTGTGGAGCGCGAGCTGCTCCTCACCGGCATCGGGGGCCAGGGGGTGCAGCTCGCCGCCGCCGTGCTCGCCCAGGCCGCGGTGGCCGAGGGCCGCGAGGTCCAGCTCTTCGGCAGCTACGGCGGGATGATGCGCGGCGGCGCCACCGAAGCCACCGTGGTCGTGGCCGACGAGCCGATCGAGGCGCCGCCGACGGTCGAGCCGGCCTGGTCGGCCGTCTCATGCACCACGAGCACGCCGCGCCGGCGCTGGCCCGGCTGCGACCGGGCGGTCTCGTCTTCGTCGACCCGACCTCACCACCGAGCTGCCGGCGCTCGAGGCCGGGCTCGACGACGCGTGGCAGCGTCGTGATCGAGGTGCCGGCCGCCGACCTGGCTCGTGGACGGTCGGCAACGTCGATGGCCGCCTCGATGGTCATGGTCGGGGCCTACGCGGCGGTCACCGGGCTGGTCGGGCTCGCCTCGCTCGTCGACGCGGCGCGCGCGCTCGCTCCCCTCCTACCGGGCCCAGCACGTCGAGCTGCAACGAGCGGGCGCTGCGGGCCGGCGTCGGCTGCGGTGCGCGCCGGCGTCGAGGCCCGGCGTGGCACGACGCCGGCGGCGGTGGCCGCGATGACCGAGGGCCGCCACCGTGACCGCCCGGGGGACCGTGGTGATCGACGTCGACGCCTGCAAGGGGTGCGACCTCTGCATCGACGCCTGCCCGCCGCGGGTGCTGGTGATGACCACGCACGAGGTGAACGCCCGCGGCTACCGCTACCCGCGGCTCCGTCCCGGGTGCACCGGGTGCCGGGCCTGCTCGCAGATCTGCCCCGACTTCGTCTTCCAGGTCTACAAGTACGAGCACGCCCGATCGGCGTCGGACCGGCGTCAGCGACCTCGATGGCCACGACCGGCGCGCCCGGGCGCCGGCTGCTCGCAGGGGAGCGAGGCCATCGCCGAGGCGATGGTCGCGGCCGGGTGCCGGTTCTTCGCCGGCTACCCGATGACCCCGTTCACCGAGGTCCTCGAGCACATGGCCCGGCATGCTCCCGCCGGTCGGCGGGGTGTGCATGAACGCCGAGAGCGAGCTCGAGGCCGTCGGGCATGGCCTGGGGGGCGGCGGCCACCGGCACCCCGGCGGCGACCGGCTCGACCGGCCAGGGCCTCTCGCTCATGCAGGAGTCGCTGGCCGAGATCACCCTGGCCCGGCTCCCGCTGGTCGTCCTCAACATGGCCCGGGCCCAGGGCGACTACTTCCAGGCGACCCGCGGCGGCGGCCACGGCGACTACCGCCACCTCGTCCTGGCCCCGGCCGACGTCGGCCGAGGCGGTCGAGCTGGTCCGGCTGGCCTTCGACCTCGCCGAGCGGTGGCGCAACCCGGTGCTCGTGATGGGCGACTACTACCTGGCCCACACCGCCCGGTCGGTCGACCATCCCGGCGAGCCGCGTCGACCCGGCGCCGTCCCCGACTGGGCCCTCGACGGGTCGACCGGCGGGATCGGGCCAGGCCAAGCTGGTCTCGTTCCTCGGCACCGTCAAGCAGCGCGACGACGTCGGCTACGACCTCGCCGTCCACTACGCGGCCTGTGCCGCGGCCACCGCCGAGCATGGTCGCCGCGCGTCGAGCCGCTGGCCGAGGTGGCGGTCACCGACG
This sequence comes from uncultured Acidimicrobiaceae bacterium, assembly GCA_963784155.1. GTDB lineage: Bacteria > Actinomycetota > Acidimicrobiia > Acidimicrobiales > RAAP-2 > Bog-756. The sequence continues at coordinate 150,961 of CAWAQF010000005.1, read as the reverse complement.
ACGCCGAGGTGGTGGTGGTGGCCTTCGGCACCCCGGCGACGCTACGTGCGCGCCGCGGTCCGCGCAGCTGCGGGCCGAGGGCTGCGCGGTCGGGTTCGTGCGGCCGATCACCCTCTTCCCGTTCCCGGCCGAGGCGGTGGCCGGCGCGGCGCCCGGGGCGCACGGGCGGTCGCCGTCTACGAGAACAACCAGGGCCAGATGGTCGACGACGTCCGCCTGGCCGTGCTCGGGCGCGCCCCGGTCCACTTCATCGGCGGCCTGAGCCTCGACAGCTCGGGGTTCGGCATCGCCCCCGACCTCGACGTCGGCGTGCTCGGCCGCGCGGATCGAGCAGGTGGCGGCCCGGTGACCGGCTTCGTGCCCGACCGACCGGCCGCCGGAGGCGCCGGCCCGGCTGGTCGACGACTTCACCCCGGCGCTGATCGACGTGGGCGCCCACCACCTCTGCCCGGGGTGCGGCGAGCCGGTCGCCATGCGCAGCGCCCTGGAGGCGATCGACGAGCTCGGCCTCACCCGTCGCACCGATCGCCGTCTTCGGCATCGGCTGCTACACCGCCTTCTCCAACAACCTCGACGTCGAGGTGCTCCAGGCGCTGCACGGCCGGGCGCCGTCGGTGGCCACCGGGGTGAAGCGGGCCCGGCCCGACACCGTCGTGGTCACCATCCAGGGCGACGGCGACATGGTCGAGCGAGGGCCTCCAGGAGGTGCTCCACACCGCGGCCCGGGGCGAGAACGTCACCTGCGTCATGCTCAACAACGGGGTGTTCGGCGAGACCGGCGGCCACATGACCGCCACCACCGTGCTCGGCCAGCGGACCAAGACCAGCCTCGAGGGACGCGACCCGGCAGCTGCACGGTCGGCCCGATCCTGCTCGCCTCGCTGCTGGCCCAGATCGACGGGGCGGCCTTCGTGGCCCGGGGCGCGGTCAACATCGGCCGGCAACGTGGCCCGGACCAAGAAGCTGCTGCTCCGGGCGCTCGAGACCCAGGTGCGCGGGGGCGGGCTTCTCCTTCGTCGAGATCCTCACCATGTGCCCGACCGGTTGGTTCGTCGAGACCGACGGAGGCTCCCGGCTACCTGGACGACAACCTCGCCGCCGTGCACACGCCGGGCGTGCTGAAGGACGTGCTGGCGCCGTGAGCGGATCGACCGCGACGGGCCGTGATCGCGGTCCACGGCGGCAACGTCGGTGACGCGATCCTGGTCGACGGTCTGCGCGGATCGCTGCCGGGAGTCCGATTCGTCGCCGCGGGCGACGACGCCGGCGGCCGGCGGGGCCGAGGTGCTGGTCACCCTGCGACGACGAGCGCGGCCGCCATCGAGGCTGCGCTCACTGCGGCGATCCGGTGGGTCCACGTGCTCGGTGCCGGCGTCGACGGCTTCCCGCTTCGACGTGCTCGGCGACCGGCTGGTCACCTGCTCGCAGGGGGCGAGCGGCCCCGGCCATCGCCGAGTTCGTGCTGGCATGCATGCTGGCGTTCGAGAAGCAGCTCCCCGAGACGTGGGTCACCGAACCCCCCGAGCCAGTGGAACGTGGCCGCGCTCGGGGGCCTCGAGGGCCGCACCCTCGGCATCGTCGGCCTCGGCTCCATCGGCTCGGAGGTGGCCGACGCGGGCCCTGGCCTTCGACATGGAGGTGCGTCGGCCTCCGTCGGACGTGCTCGGCCTGCTCCGATCGACGGGTGTGACCGCTCGTCGCGAGTCTCGGACGACCTCCTCGCCCGCTCGGACCACGTGGTCATCGCCGCCCCGGCGACGCCGCGACCGCCCGCCTGATCGACGACGCCGCCTTGGCCAGCGTGAAGCCCGGGGTCCACCTGGTCAACGTCGTCGAGGGGCTCCCTCGTCGACCAGGACGCGCTGCGTCCGCGCCCTCGACGACGGCCGCGTCGCCATGGCCTCCCTCGACGTCGGTCGAGCCCGAACCCCTGCCCGGCGGGCCACCCCCTCTACTCCCACCCCCGGGTGCACCTCTCGCCGCACATCTCGTGGTCCTCGCCGCGCACGGTCCTGCGGACCTTCGAGATCTTCGCCGACAACCTCTCGCGTTACCGCAACGGCGAGACGCTCCGCGGGCCTCGTCGACCTCGAGGCGGGCTACTGATGGCCGCCGACGACCTGGTCCTCTGCTCGGGCACCCTGCCGGCGCGGCGTTCCCGTTCGCCGACCGGGTCGCGGCGGCCGCCGGGGCCGGGTTCGCCGGCATCTCGCTGTGGGGCCGCGACTATGCGGCCGCCCGGGCCGAGGGGCTCACCGACGCGGACCTCCGGTCCATGCTCGCCGACCACGGCCTCGTCGGTGGCCGAGCTCGACCCGGCGTGGTGGTGGCTGCCGGGTGCGGCGGAGGTGTCCATCCCGCCCGCGCTCGACACCGAGGACGTGTTCGGCTTCGGCGAGGCGGACCTCTTCGCGGTGGCCGATGCCGTCGGAGCCCGCTCGCTCAACGCTGTCGACGTGTTCGGCGGGGAGCTGGGCGATCGACGACGCGGCCGAGGCGTTCGCCGGCCTGTGCGACCGGGCGGCGGACCACGGGCTCCTCGTCCACCTCGAGTGGCTGCCCTGGTCGAGGATCCCCGACCTCGCCACCGCCTGGCCGAGATCGTCCGTCTGGCGGCTCCACGCAACGGGGGCCTCAACGTCGACGCGTGGCACCTGGTGCGAGCCGGCTGCACGCCGGAGGACCTCGCCGACGTGCCGGGGGAGCTGCGTCCTCGGTGTGCAGCTCGACGACGGCCCGCTGGACGGCGAGGCGAACCTGGTCGAGGCGACGTTGCACGACCGCCTGCTCCCCGGCGAGGGCGAGTTCGACCTCGCCGGCATCGTCGGTGCGCTGCGCGCCACCGGCACGACGGCGCCGATCGGGGTCGAGGTGTTCTCCGACGAGCTCCACGCGCGTGCCGGCCGCTCGAAGCGGCCCAGCGGGCGGCCGACACGACCCGGCAAGTGCTGAGGGAGGCAGGGTGATCCGGGCGGTGGTGATCGGAACCGGGTTCGGGTGCGTGACCCACGTCCGCGCGCTGCGCGCCGCCGGCATCGAGGTCGCCGCGCTGGTCGGTCGCGACCCGGCCAAGACGGCGACGCGGGCCGCGCTGTTCGACGTCCCTCTGGCGCTCACCTCGGTCGACGAGGCGCTCGCCCTCGACGGCGTCGACGCGGTGACCATCGCCACGCCGCCCCACACCCACGCCGCCGCTCGCCCTCGGCGGCCATCGCCGCGGGCAAACACGTCCTCTGCGAGAAGCCCTTCGCCCGCGACGCGGCCGAGGGACGTACGGTGCTGGCCGCCGCCGAGGAGGCGGGGATCGTGCACCTCCTCGGATGCGAGTTCCGATGGGACGCCGGTCAGGCCGGCCTCGCCCGGGCGGTCGCGTCCGGCGCGATCGGCGAGCCCCGGATGGCGACGGTCATGCTCAACGTGCCCCTGCTCGCGGATCCGTCGGCGGAGGTGCCGGCTTGGTGGGCGGACGCTCGACCAGGGCGGCGGCTGGCTCGGCGCGCACGGTTCCCAGCTCATCGACCAGATGCGGGTCACCCTCGGCGAGTTCGACGTCGGTCAGTGCGTCGCTGCCCCACGTCGCCCGCCCGGACATGACCGCCGAGGACGCGCTTCGCAGTCCACTTCCGGATGCGGTCCGGCGCGGTCGGGATCCTGCAGTCGACCTCGGGCGACCTCGGTCCGCCCATCGTGATCACCCGGGTGATCGGGACAGAGGGCACCGCCTGGATCGAGGGGGTGAGCCCGACGGTCAAGGTGGCGACCCGGGAAGGGACCACCACCCTCCCGGTTCCCGACGACCTCCCGACCGGCCTCGCGCCACCGTTGCCCGAAGGACTGGTGTCCACCGCGTACGAGCGGATGATCTCCCACGGGATGGACCTCGGCCCGTACACGCGACTCGCCGGGCGTCCTGCGCGACCGGATCGAAGGACGGACCCCGCCGCCCGAACCGCAGGCTGCGACGTTCGTCGACGGGGTGCTCGACATGGCCGTCGTGGATGCGATCCGCCGCTCCGCGGCGGAGGGACGTGAGGTCGAAGTCGAGGGGCTGTGACCGAGCAGGTCGTCACCGAGTGAGAGAGTGACTGCGGAGTCCGGGCGTGGGTTGACGGGGTCCGCGGGCGCTGCGACGATGCGACAGCAGACCATGGATGGCGCGCCGCCGACGAAGGGGGAGCAGGATGGCCGTACGGTACGCGGCGAAGACGCCGGATCAGATCCGCAGCCGCGAAGTCGAGAAGACCTCGGTCGGTGCCTGGTCGACGATGCTCGTCGCGACCTACGAGACCGACCCCGACGTCGTCGCCTCGGTGCTCCCGCCGCCGCTCGAGCCTTCCTCGACGCCGCTCGTCAAGGTCACCTTCGCCAGCGTCGACATCCCCGGGATGGGGGCCTTCGGAGCGGGGAGCTTCTCGGTTCAGTGCGTGCACGACGAGGAGCTCGGCTACTACTGCCTGGTGATGCCGATGAGCACCGAGCAGTCGGTCATCGGCGGGCGTGAGACCTTCGGGGAGCCGAAGAAGATCGGTGACGTGGTGGTCGAGCTCGACGGGGACGCGGTGCGAGGGGCGATGACCCGCATGGGGGTCACCTTCGCCGAGTTCCGGGGGCGGGTGACCCGCGATCTCGACCCCCCACCGAAGCAGCTGCGCACCGACTTCTACTTCAAGGCGCTCCCCGCGCCCGACGGCAAGGGACTCGACTGCGACCCGAGCCTCGTCTATTGCACCCGCGAAGAGACGGTGCGCTGGGTGAAGGCGTGCGAGGGCGAGCTCGTGCTGCGCGACTCGCGTTTCGACCCGGTCGCCGACCTCCCGGTCCGCGTCGCTGCTCGACGTGACCGTCGGCGAACGCAACGCGATCCAACGGGGGCGGATCCACTCGACCGTGCCGGCGGAGTGGGTCGTCCCGTTCCTTCACCAGCGCTACGACGACCTTTCCCCGACGGGCGAGGAGTGACCGTGGAGTACGAAGGGGCCGTCGCCGTCGTGACCGGCGGCGCGGGCGGCATCGGCCGGGGGCTCGTGCACGCGCTCCTCGGCAGGGGTGCGCGGGTGGTCGTCGCGGACGTCGAGGAGCCCGCGCTCGAACGGGCGGTCGCCGAAATGGCGTCGCTCGGCCCGGTGCGGGGTGTGCGCACCGACGTCGCCGACGAGCAGTCGGTCGTCGCGCTCGCGGACGACGTCTGGGCGACCGAGGGGAGGTGCGACCTGCTCTTCGCCAATGCCGGGGTGACCTCGGGCGGCGGCGGTCTCCCCTGGGAGCAGGAGGTCAACGACTGGCGGTGGTGCTTCTCGGTCAACGTCCTCGGCGTCGCGGCGACGGTGCTCACCTTCCTGCCGCGGATGCTCGAGGCCGGCAGACCCGGCCGGGTGATCGCGACCTCCTCGGGCGACGGCGGCGTGGCACCGGTGCCCTACGCCAGCGTGTACGCCGCGTCGAAGGCGGCCGTCAGCTGCTTCGTCGAAGCGGTCGCCCATCAGCTGCAGAAGGTGGAGGCCCCGGTCACCGCCCACGTCTTCTACCCGGGCGGCGGGCTGCTCGACACCGGGCTATGGACCGCTGCGCGCAACCGTCCCCACGAGCTCGAGCGGGTACGTCCGCGTCCGGCCGCCCCCGGTACGACCTTCGTCGAATTCAAGGCCCAGCTCGAGGCAGCGGGCCTGCCCGCCGAGGTGGTCGACCTCGACTGGCTCGGCGAGCAGGTCCTCGACGATCTCGCGAAGGGGCACTATCTCCTCGGTCCCGGCACGGAGCGCTTCGGGCCGCTGCTCCACGCGCGGGCCGACGCGATCGCGCGGGCCGAGCTGCCCCCGACGCTGCTGCACTGAAGGAGCCGACATGAGCGTCGACGTGGAAACGACCGGCACCGGGCGCCGCTACACCGTGGTCAGCGCCGACTCGCACTGCGGCGCGGACGTGACCGACTACCGCCCGTATCTCGCCTCGAAGTTCCACGACGAGTTCGACGCGTGGGCTGCGAGCTACGAGGTGCCCTTCGCCGACCTCCTCGCGCCGATCCGCTACCGCAACTGGGACTCGGAGCGCCGTCTCGCCGAGCACGAGGCCGACGGGATCGTCGCAGAGGTCCTCTTCCCGAACACCGTCCCTCCGTTCTTCGAGGAGGGCAATCTGGTGGCGCTGCCCCCGGGCCCGGCCGAGTACGAGCGTCGTTTCGCGGGCGTGCAGGCCCACAATCGCTGGCTGGCCGATTTCTGCGCCGCCGCACCGGGCAGACGAGCGGGGGTGGTGCAGGTCTTCGCCAACCGGCTCGAGGACGCCCTCGCCGAGATCTCGTGGGCGGCCGAGCACGTCGAACTGCTCGCGGGCGTCCTCCTGCCCTCGGTACCGCCCAACTCCGGACTCCCCGAGCTCTTCGATCCCCACTACGACCCCCTCTGGCGGCTCTGCGAGGAGCTCGGGGTGGTCGTCAACATCCATTCGGGCACCGGGCTGCCCGACTACGGGGAACTCGAGCTCGCCCGTGCGATCATGCTGGTCGAGCTCCCCTGGTTCGGGCACCGACCGCTCTGGCACCTCATCTTCGGCGGCGTCTTCGAGCGGTTCCCGAACCTCAAGGTCGCACTCACCGAACAGGGGGTGGCGTGGCTTCCCCGCGGCCTCGAGACCCTCGACTGGTTCTACGGACGGATGGCCGGGGGAGGTGCGGCCGAGGCGCTCTTCTTCGGTGCCGCGGCAGGCGGCATGTCGATGAAGCCGTCGGAGTACTTCGCGCGCAACGTCTGGGTCGGCGCCTCATTCCTCCGCTCCTCGGAGTCCGAGCTCCGCCCCGACTTCGGTCCCGACCGGATCATGTGGGGCGACGACTACCCGCACTCGGAGGGAACCTGGCCGTTCAGCCGCGAGGCCCTGCGGGTGGCCTTCGCCGGGGAGGACCCCGAGGTCGTCCAGCGCTGCGTCGGGACCAACGCGGCAGAGCTCTACGGCTTCGACCTCGAGCTCCTCGCACCGCTCGCCGCGCAGTTCGGTCCGACGGTCGCCGAAGTGGCGGAGCCGATCGACGACACCGAGTACCCGACCGAGTCGACCTCCAACGCCTTCGACACCACTCAGGTGCTCAGGGCCTGGTGACCGCCGCGCGCCGACCCGGTGCGCGGCGCCGCTCAGCGGGTGGGTTCGATGTCGTACTCGGCAAGCCACCACTTGGCGGCGGCCGGTGCGGCGGGGTCGGCCGCGAGCTCCGGGTCCTGCCCGAGGTCGTTCGGAGTCGGTCCGACCCGTTCGGCCACCCGGGCGAGCTCGGCGAGGTCGAATCCGTAGACCCCGGCCGCGGTCTCGCCGAGGAGCTGGCGAGCTTCTGCAACCGGCACGTCCGCGAAGTCGGCCTTGAGCTTGACCGCGGTGTTCGGCCACGAGCCCTCCGGATGGGGGTAGTCGGTTCCCCACATCACCGCATCGAGCCCGAGGACGTGACGGCGGCGGATCTCCTCCTTCGACATGGTGGAGGCACCCACGAAGAGGTTGGTCCCGAAGTACTCGGAGGGCAGCTTCGAGATCTTGCCCTCGAGGAGGGCGGCCATCTTCTTCGTGGTGTGACCGCCGCCCATGTACTGGTCCCACTTCCACTTGTAGTCGGCGACCCAGTACGCGGCCGCCTCGGTCACCACGAACTTGAGGTTCGGATGCCGCTCGAACGCACCCGAGAACAACAGGTGCCACGAGGGGCGCGCCGCCCACCACACCACCTCGGCGAGGTAGATGCCGAGATGATCGCTGTAGTCCTCGTGGGGTGCCTCACCCGAGTGGGTGTGCACCGGCAGGCCGGCCTCCGCGCAGGCGGCCCAGAAGGGCTCGTACACGTCGCTGCTGTAGGGAGCACGGTCGCGCCACATGGTGGGGATCATCACGCCGCGGATGCCGGGCTGCGCGGCGGCCCACTCGACCTCGGCCACCGCGCGCTGCGGGTCGTGGCAGACCGGGACGAGCGCGATCCCGGCCCTCCGGTGCGGGCTGGTCGAGCAGAGCTCGGCGAGGAAGCGGTTGTGCGCCCGGGCGCCGGCGAACGCGAGGTCCGGGTCGTCGATCTCGCCGGCGGCGAGCCCGGCCCCGAAGGGTGGCGAACCCATCCCGGTCACTGCGTCGGCATCCGCGAAGAGCACGTCGGCCGACACGCCGTCCTGGTCGAGCTCGCGGTCGCGCACCGCCGGGTCGTAGGCCCCGCGGAGCCCTTCCTCGTTGGAGGTCTCCCAGCCCATGATGTACTCGAAGTTCGAGTCGAGCTTCTTCGCCCGCTCGCCTTCCATGTAGGCCAGCCACTCGTCGAATGCCGGGTGGAACTTCGACTCGAGGTATGGACGGTACTCCGCGAGCGGGAGGCCGCAATGGCCGTCGGCGGAGATGATCACGTAGTGCTCTGACACGGGACCCCCTTCGGTGCGCTCGTCCATACGAATATCCCACAAGGTCGCGTACGCCGCTGCCCGGCCAGCCGTTTTCGAGGGCCGCTCGGCACCCAGGCGACCGTTACAGCTGGAATCGACGGAAGAAGCTCCACAGGCGCGCTGTCGCGTCGACCTGGAACGTGGTGAAACCGGTGACCGAGCTGGTCGACTTGCTGAAGGCACTGCCGGGCCACGCGTGGCCGCCGCCGAGCACGATGTAGAAGTCGATCGCGGTGTCGGAGGGACACGAGTAGATCCGGAGCACGACCTGGCTCCCGATGCGGGTGTCGGTGAAGTCGTGTCCGCAGCGATCCTTCTCGGCCCAGGTGGCCACCGTCGCCGGGACGCCGGTGCCGTTCAACTTCGCGGGCGGCAGGGTCGTGGAGGGCGGTGCCGGGCCGTTCCCGAAGAGGTGATTGAGGGTCGCGGTGCCGATTCCCCCGTTGAAGTAGAGGATCGGGTCGGCGGTCCCGTGGAAGGTGATGATCGGCATCGGGCGGGCCGGCTTGCACGGGGTCGGCACCACCAGGCCGGAGACCGCGCCGATTGCCGCGAACGTCGTCGACATGGTGCACGCAAGGAGGGACACCATGAACGCGCCGTCGGAGAGGCCGCTCGCGTAGACCCGCGAAGTGTCGATGCACATGGTCGACTCGAGCTGGGCGAGCAGCGCGGTCACGAAGGCGAGGTCGGGATTGGGGGAGGAGGTCGCGGAGGTGTCCCACCGGGCGGGAGTGCCCATCCCATCGGGGAAGGCCACCACGAAGCCCTCCTTCTGCCCGAGCGAGCCGAACTGCGTCGTCTTCGCGTGGATGCTCGCCCCTTCGCCGAGACCGTGGAAGTCGAGGACGAGCGGCCGCGCGACGGCTGAAGCGAACGCGGGGCCGGCGGGCGTCCTCCGCCCCTCCACCGCCGGACCGGGCGTGCCGGGCGCCGGCGTGGTGAGCAGGTAGCTCCTCTGGAGCCCGCCGACGACGACGGTGCGGCTCGCCTCGGTGACCGCAGGCCCGGGCTGGGCCGCACATCCCGCCGACGGGAGCGGCGGGCCCGAGGCGACCGGCGTCGTGCCGGCCGCGCCGGAGCCGGCGGCGGGCGAGGATCCACACGCCGTGGCGGTCGTCGCGATCGTGAGGATCAGCGCGACGACCCCGGCGCGGGTCGCCGACCTCGTCCGGAATCCCCCGTGTGGCACCCGAGCAGCGAAGCACATCCGGATCCGGAGCGCCTGTTCTCCGCGCGGCTGACTCGGCGCGGGGTTCCGACGCCGTGGCCCGTGCTGGCCGGCCACCACCTGGGAAAATCGTGGACCCGGGTGACCCCGGCCCGGGTCGACCCTGGCCCTGGACAGACCCCCCTGGACAAACCCTGGTACTCCGGTAGACTTAGTGTTTTCCGAGCGGCCCGCTGTTCGGTCCCGGCCCGTCGTGCCGAGGACCGCAGCCGGTCGCCGACGGGAGGGGGGACACCGTGGGCATCGATCCGTACATCGTGCTCGGGAGCGCGGTCGTCGGGTTCCTGGTCGGGATGACCGGCGCCGGAGGGGGAGCGCTCATGACTCCCATGCTCATCCTGCTGTTCGGCGTCAAGCCGGCCGCGGCGATCTCGAGCGACCTGGTCGCCGCAGTGCTGATGCGCCCGATCGGTGCGCTGGTCCACCTGCGGAAGGGGACGGTCAACCTACGCCTGGTCGGATGGATGGTGCTCGGCTCGGTCCCGATGGCCTTCCTCGGCGCCTACCTCCTCCATCTGATGGCTCGTTCCTCGTCGGCCCAGGTGGAGATCGAGCGGGCACTCGGAGCAGCGCTGCTGCTCGGTGCCGCGGCGATGGTGCTCCGTCTCGTCCTCGACCGCCGGCAGGGCCGCGCGCGGGAGGCGCTCGTGCACGACGTCACGGTGCGGCCGGTACCGACGGTCGTGATCGGCATGGTCGGCGGCCTTATCGTCGGCTTGACCTCGGTGGGCTCCGGCTCGCTGATGATCGTGCTGTTGCTCTTCGCCTACCCGCTGATCGGCGCGAACCAGCTGGTCGGGACCGACCTCACCCAGGCGGTGCCGCTCACGGTGGCCGCTGCGCTCGGCGCCCTCGCCTTCGGGCACGTCGAATTCGCGGTGACCGCGTCGCTCGTGATCGGCAGCGTCCCGGCGGTCTTCGTGGGATCGCTCGTCTCGTCGCGCGCCCCGACCGCTACGTGCGGCCGGTGATCACGTTCGTGATCTTCGCATCGGGGCTCAAGTACGCCGGCATGAGCACGACGGCGCTCGGGTGGACTCTCGGAGCGGTGCTGTTCGCCGCCGCGTTGTTCTGGCTCTTCTACCGACGCCCGCGCCAGCTCGCGTCCCGCGCTGCCGTGCAGGCCGCCGGGGTGCCGGCCGAAGCCGTGGCATCGGCACGGCAGCCCGCGAGGATTCCCTGACCAGGCGTGATCGGCACTCGCGCGCTCGAGACGCCCGTCCGAGGTGCCCGTCTCGGGAATTCCCACTCGCTGGCGCGCCGAAATTGTGATCTGATGGCCTGACAGGTGGAGTGGGGAGCACGTATGCAGACCACCAGGGGCGAGAGCAACTTCGTCGAGCGCACACCGGGCGGTGGTGGCCGCCGGGGCCGGGTCTGAGGCGGCGCACATGACCGCCGTCGACTCCAGCGCCTCGCCGAAAGCGGCAGGCCACCCGGGGAGCGCGGCATCGGGTATCCGCAACGTCGCCCTGGTCGGGCACAACGGATCGGGAAAGACGACGGCCGTCGAGGCGCTCCTGTTCGCAACGGGTGCCATCTCCCGCCAAGGGAGAGTCGATGACGGCTCGACGGTGAGCGACTTCGAGCCCGAGGAGATCAAGTACCACATGTCCCTCTCGCTGGCGATGGCGCCGGTCGTCGTCGGGCGGCGTGCGACTCAACATCATCGACACCCCCGGATACGCCGATTTCTTCGGTGAGGTGCGCGCCGCGTGCTCGGTCGCCGATCTGGTGGTCGTGGTGGTGAGCGCGGTCGAGGGCATCGAGGCCCAGACCGAGGCCGCGTGGGATCTCGCCGCGGAGCTCGGGCTGCCACGGATGGTCCTCGTCAACAAGCTGGACCGAGAGCGCGCCAGTTTCGATCGCACGCTCTCCGAGTTCGCGCGAGCGGTTCGGTGCGGGCATCGCGCCGCTCGAGCTGCCGGTCGGCGGCGAAGGGGATTTCCGCGGGATCGCCGACCTGCTGACCGACACCGCGATCATCTACGAGGACGGCGCGTCGCACACCGGACCGATCCCCGACGATCTCGCCGCGACCGAGCACGAAGTACGCGACCAGCTCGTAGAGGGAATCGTGGTCGGCGACGACGACCTGATGGAGCGGTACCTCGAGGGCGAGGTGCCGACGACCGAGGAGCTCGAGGCGACCCTCACCACCGGGGTCGTGGACGGAGTGGTGTTCCCGGTGGTGTGCGGATCGGCACTGACCGGCGTCGGCATCGACCGCCTCGCCTCGCTGCTGGCCGAGATCGCGCCGACACCCGACGTGATGCCACCGGTCACCGTGCAGGACGGCGACTCGCTCGAGGAGGTGGCCTGCGACCCGGCCGGCGCGTCCCCTCGCCCGGGTCTTCAAGACGATCTCGGATCCCTACGTCGGGAAGATCTCCCTCCTGCGGGTGGTCTCCGGGACGATCAAACCGGACACGGTGCTCACCAACCAGCGCACCCAGCACGACGAGCGCCTCCACGTGTTGGAGCTCCTCCGCGGGCAAGGAGACCCTGCCGGCGACCGAGGCCGTGGCCGGCGACATCGTCGCGGTGCCGAAGCTCGCCGACGTGGCGACCGGTGACACGCTCGCGCCGAAGGGCTCCAAGCTCGTGGTCCCCGCGCCGACGCCCGAGCCGCCGGCGCTCTCGGTCGCGATCCGGCCCGAAGTCGAAGGGCGACGAGGACAAGTTGATGATCGGTCTGCGGCGGCTCCACGAAGAGGATCCGGCTCTGATCGTCGACCGGGTGGACGAGACCCACCAGACGATCCTGCGCGGCACCGGCGAGACGCATCTCTCGGTCGCCGCGGAACGCCTCTCGCGCAAGTTCGGCGTCGAGGTGGCGACCGAGGAGGTGCTCGTCCCCTACCGCGAGACCATCACCTCCAACTCGGACGCCGAGGGCAAGTACAAGAAGCAGTCCGGTGGCCACGGCCAGTTCGGTGTCGCGTCGATTCGCATCCAGCCACTCGGCAGGGGCGGGGGTTTCAACTTCGTCGACGAAGTGGTGGGCGGTGCGATTCCACGGCAGTACATCCCCGCGGTGGAAAAGGGCGTGATCGAGGCGATGGGCCAGGGCGGTGTGCACGGGTTCCCGGTGGTCGACGTGCAGGTGACCTGCTACGACGGCAAGTACCACCCGGTCGACTCCTCCGAGATGAGCTTCAAGATGGCCGGATCCCTCGCGTTCAAGGACGCGATGGCCAAGGCCGGACCGGTGGTGCTCGAGCCCATCTCGCTGCTGGAGGTGGTCGTGCCCGCCACCATGCAGGGGCAGGTTCTCGGCGACCTCAACTCGCGCCGGGGGAGGGTGCAGGGCACCGACACCGTCGCCGGGGGCGCGCAGATGATCAGTGCTCTGGTGCCGACCGCGGAGATCCAGCGGTACGCGATCGACCTCCGCTCCCTCACCGCCGGCCGCGGGCGGTTCCGCGCCGAGCACGACCACTATGCCGTGATGCCGTCGAACCTCGTCGAACGGATGCAGAAGGCCAAAGAGGGCTAGCAGCCCCGTGTGGCGCACCGTGCCCGCCGCCGGAGCGCCTTGCAACCGGCGCCCTGGCTCCGGCGCCCTCCCCTCGGCACGCGGTGCGGCTGGCATAATCCACGAGGTGGGGAGGGCAGCGTGAGCATCGTCACCAGGCAGGACACCCTGCTGCCGGATCCCGAGCCACGCCCGGTGCGTTACACGGTCATTTCGGTCGACGACCATCTCGTCGAACCCCCGGACATGTTCGAGGGCCGTCTCCCGAAGCGCTTCGCCGAGCTCGCGCCGAAGATCGTCGAGAATTCGAAGGGCCACCAGCTCTGGGAGTTCGACGGCAACCGCTACACCCAGGTCGGGCAGAACGCGGTCGCGGGCCGTCGACCCGAGTGCGTGAAGGTCGAACCGACCCGCTTCGAGGACATGCGGCGCGGATGCTTCGACATCGACGCCCGGATCGCCGACATGGATATCAACGGGGTGTGGGCCTCGCTCAACTTCCCATCGATGATCACCGGCTTTTCGGGGAGGGTCTTTTCGGGGGCGAGCGATCCGGAGCTCGGGCTGGCGGTGACCCGCGCGTGGAACGACTGGCACTACGAGGCCTGGTGGCAGCCGTACCCCGATCGGATCATCCCGAACGGCATCACCTTCCTCGCCGACCCGGAGAAAGGCGCCGAGGAGATCCGCCGGAACGCGGCGCGCGGCTTCCGGTCGGTGACTCTTCCGGAGCGGCCGCACCGGATGGGGCTCCCGAGTCTCTTCACGGGGTACTGGGACCCGGTGATCGCCGCCTGCGCGGAGACCGACACGGTCATCTCGCTCCACGTCGGGTCCTCGGGGATGCCCGAGATGCCTCCCGACATCTCCACCCTCGGCCCGATGGTCGCGCTCGGGGCGACGCTCTTCGGGCAGATGTCCCTGACCGCGTGCGCGGAATGGATCTGGTCAGGCCTCCCGGTCCGCTACCCGGAAGTGAAGATCGCGATGAGCGAGGGCGGCATCGGGTGGGTGGCAATGCTGCTCGACCGGCTCGACAACATCGTCGAGCGCTCGGGGTACGGCCTCGACTACGACGCGTCGGGCCTCCTGCCCGCGGACGTCCTCGCCCGCAATTTCTGGTTCTGCACGATCGACGACCCCTCGACGATCGACACGCGCTACCGGATCGGCGTCGACCGCATCATGGTCGAGGTCGACTACCCGCACGGCGACTCGACCTGGCCGGACACCCAGGCGGTCATCGAGCGGTGCTGGGGGCACCTGCCCGTCGAGGACCTGCGCAAGCTGACCCACGAGAACGCGGCCCGTCTCTACCGGTGGCCGCTCCCGCCCGAACGACTGCCGTGACCGACCTCGGCCTCGCGACCTCGGCCGACCATCTCCTGCCCGATCTCACTCCGCGGGAGGAACTCGTGCTGCTCGCCCGCACCCTCTGGCGGGAGGGGTACGACGACCACCTGGCCGGGCACATCACCTACCGGCAGCCCGACGGCACCCTGCTCTGCAATCCCTGGCTCCTCCTCTGGGAGGAGATCCGGCCAGAGGACGTGCTGGTGATCGACCTCGACGGCCAGCTGATCGAAGGGAACTGGCCGGTCCCGCTCGGGATCCCCCTCCACCTCGAGCTCCACCGTCGGCGCCGCGACGTGGTGGTCGCGGTGCACAGCCACCCGCGCTTCGGCACGGTCTGGGCCGACCTCGGCCGGATCCCGACCTGTTACGACCAGAGCTCGGCACTCGGGGGCGGCACGATCGTTGTCGTCGACGAGTACGAGGGTCCGGTCAATTCCGAGGACGCGGCGGCCCGGGCGATCGCCGCGATGGGGACCGCGGAGATGGCCCTGCTCGCCAACCACGGGGTCTTCGTGACCGCGGGCAGCGTGCGTGCCGCACACCAGCGGGCGGTGGCGCTCGAGTACCGGAGCCGGAGGGCCTGGCAAGTCGAGGCCGTCGGCACCGGCCGCGAGCTGCCCGAGCCGGCGCGCTCGTTCTTCGCCGCCTCGGACGGCGAAGGGTTCCACGGGTACTTCGAGGCGATGGCCCGAAAGGAGCTGCGTCTCGACCCGTCGCTCCTCGAAGGAGGCGCACCGCGTTCGAGGTGAGCGGGGCGCGCGGGGGCGTCGTGCCCGGGGAGTAGACAGGGTGTCGCCACGGGCGCGGAACAAGCGGTCCCCACTCTGGTCCTCATCGCATTCGCCGCGGTGCTCGCGCCGATCGTCGCGGAGCTGCTCCGCCGCTGGGTGCCGGTGCCGGAGGTGGTCGTGCAGCTCGCGTTCGGGATCGTCCTCGGCCCGGCGGTGCTCGGTCTCGCCCACCCGAACGACGTGGTCAACGCGCTCTCCGACTTCGGCCTCACCTTCCTCATGTTCCTCGCCGGCACCGAGCTCGACCTTGCCCGGCTCCGGGAAGGACAGATCCGGCTGGGCGATCGTCGGGTGGTGCCTCTCGCTCGCCCTGGCCGTCCTGTTCGGGGGTTCCTCGTCGCGACGGGGTTCGTGCTCAATCGAGTGGTCACGGCGTTGTGTCTGACGACCACCGCCCTCACCACCTTGCTTCCCATCCTGCGTGACGCGGGGGTCATCGGTAAGCCGTTCGGTCGGCTCTTCCTCTCGGTGGGTGCAGTTGGGGAGTTCGGTCCGATCGTGGCCGTCGCGCTCTTCCTCACGACGAAGAACTCGATCGTGGCCTTCGCGTTGTTGGTGGTGTTCGTCGCCGCCGCAACGAGCGCGGCCCTCCTCGCCGCGCGGGTGCACCCGCCCCGATGGGTGGAGCTGCTGCGCAGCGACATGCACGACAGTGCGCAGCTCCCGGTCGGGGTGTCGGTCCTGCTGGTGGTCCTGCTCGTCCACCTCACCATCCAGCTCGGGCTCGACGTGCTGCTCGGTGCGTTCGCGGCGGGAATCGTGGTCCGGCTGGTGATCGCGGAAGAGGACCGCGCGCCGATGCTGGGCAAGCTCGAAGCCATCGGGTTCGGTTTCCTGATCCCGATCCTCTTCATCGTGAGCGGTATCAGCCTCGACTTCGAAGCACTCGAACACAACTCGAGCGCTCTCTTGCGGATCCCGTTCTTCTTGGTGATGTTCCTGGTGGTCCGTGGCCTTCCGGCGATGCTGCTCTACCGGAGGGCGCTGACGCCGCGCGAGCAGCGCGCCCTCGCATTCTTCTCCGCGACGGGGCTGCCACTGATCGTGGTCATCACCACCATCGGGGTGGACGAGGGAAAGATGCCGGCGATCAACGCGGCCAGTCTGGTAGCGGCCGGAATGCTGTCGGTGCTCGTCTACCCGCTCCTCGGCCTCCGCGAGTTCCGAACCCGCAGGAACCGGATCCGCCGCGGGCGGGGCGCGCCCGACCCGGCAGCGTGAATTGTCGCCGGGGCCGCTTGGACCGGAGAAAGCAGTTCCGGAGCCACTCGGGGTTCAGGACGTGAACGGGGTCTCCGCCATCTCGGTCACGAAGTCGGGCAGCTCACCGACGACGCGGCACTGTCCGACCACGGTGTCGTCGTTCACGATGTCGAGGACCTCACCGGCGACGTACTCGGGCGTGAGCATCGGCATGAACTCGCGAGCCTGACGCGCCCACCCCGCTTCGTTGGAGCCGTCGCCGGACTTGCCGAGCAGCGGCGTCTCGACCAGACCCGGGAGGATCGCGTTGACCCGGACGTGGTGGGTCCGGGCCAGGCCTGCACAGGCGCGGGTGAACATCGCCACCCCGGCCTTCGTCGCCGAGTACCCGGGCTCGTCCTCGAGGGGGAGGAGCGCGCCGATCGAAGCGGTGTTGACGACGACCCCTCCTTCGGGTCCGAAACGGTCGAGGGCGAGCCGGGTCCCGAGCACCACCGCGCCGAGGTTGATCGTCACCTGGTCGGCGAGGCGCTCGATCGGCGTGGCCGGCCAGAGCGGCTCGCCACACACGATGCCTGCGTTGTTGCAGACGACGTCGAGGCCGCCGAAGCGCTCGGTGGCCACGTCCAGCATCGAGGCGATCTGATCGGTGTGCCGTACGTCGGTCCGGACGAACTCGGAGGTGCCGCCCGCCGTGGTGATCGAAGCGACGGTGTCGGCTCCACCGTCGCTGTCCACGTCCGCGACCAGGACCGATGCGCCGCTCTCCGCGAAGGCGCGCGCGCAGGCCCGCCCAATCCCCGAGGCGGCACCGGTGACGACGGCGACCTTTCCGGCAAGCTCCATGCGCCGAGGATAGGTGACCCTCCGGAGGCCGCGAGTAGCAGCTGAGAGGCACTCCCGCTACGGTGGCGCCGCAACATTCTCGAAGTCCGATCGGAGAACGGTGACGATGGCCGAGCAGATACCGCTCGTCGACTACCTGGTGCTCGACCCCGAGCCTCATCTGGAGGCGAACGAGTGCACGAGCTGCGGCGCCCGCTTCTTCGACCGACGGAACGCGTGCGCCAGCTGCGGGAAGACCGAGTTCAAGAAGGTCGACGTCCCGACGACCGGCGAGGTGAAGGCGTTCACCATCGTGGCGTTCGCGGCGCCGGGAATTCCGGTTCCCTACGTCGCCGCGCTGGTCGACTGCAAGGGTACGAGCGTGCGGGCGAACCTGATCAACGTCGAGCCCGATCCCGAGCACGTCACGCTCGGCATGCAGGTGCGGCTGGCCACACAGCCGATCGGGACGGATCAGAATGGGACCGAGGCGATCGGCTTCGGCTTCGAACCGCTGGGAGGTTGAGCGATGGCAGCTGACGACCTGTGGATCCTCGGGATCCACATGACCAAGTTCGGGAAGCACCCGGACAAGGACATGGTCGACCTGGCCTCCGAGGCGGTGCTCGGTGCGCTGGCCGACGGCGGGGTGACCATGAAGGACATCGGGGTGATCGGTGCGGGCAACCTGATGGCCGCCAACGCCGGCATCGGCCAACAGCTGCAGAAGCAGCTCGGCCAGACCGGCATCCCCGTCTACAACGTGGCGAACGCCTGCGCGACCGGCGCGACCGCCCTCCGGGTGGCCTGCATGGCGGTCAAAGCCGGCGAAACCGACGTCGGGCTGGCCTTCGGGGTCGAGAAGCTCTCCGGCGCGGGGCTCCTGTCAGGCGGCAGCCGCAAGGGCGACTCGGACAACTGGGAGCCCTCCGGTCGCTACGGTGCGATCGCCGCGGTCGACGGCCGCGTCGGCACCGAGACCATGCCGGGGGTCTTCGCCCAGATCGGCATGGAATACGGTCACCGCTACGGGGGGACCAGCTTCGAGCTCTTCGCCAAGATCGCCGAGAAGAACCACGCACACTCGACGCTCAACCCGCTGGCCGCGTACCAGAAGAAGATGACTCTCGAGGAGATCATGGGCGATGTGATGATCGCCTACCCGAACACCCGGCCGATGTGCTCCGCCAACTGCGACGGCGCGGCTGCCGCGGTGGTGGTCAGCGACGCGAAGCTGAAGACGCTTTCGCGTGAGCAGCAGCGTCGTGCCGTGAAGATCGCGGCCTCGGTGCTCACCACCGACCCCTGGGAGGAGGCCTGTCAGATCCTCCCCGACGTGAACACGCTCACCCGCAATGCCGCCGCACAGGCCTACGAACAGGCCGGCATCGGGCCGTCCGATCTCGATCTCGTCGAGCTGCACGACTGTTTCGCGACGGCGGAGCTCGTCCACTACGACAACCTCATGCTCTGCGAGCAAGGAGGCGCCGCCGACTTCTTCGAGTCGGGCGCCACCTGGCGCGACGGATCGACCCCGGTCAACGTCTCCGGCGGGCTCGAGTCGAAGGGCCATCCGATCGCCGCGACCGGAGTCGCCAACGTGTGGGAGGTCACGACCCATCTCCGCGGCGAAGCCGGCGACCGCCAGATCGAGGGAGCCCGGGTCGGGCTCACCCACGTGATCGGGCTCGGGTCCGCCTGCGGCGTGCACATCCTCGAGAAGGCGGCCTGAGCCGGCTTCAGCGAGTGGCGTGACCGTGCCGGCCGGAGGCCGGTTCGGTGACTTCGTCGATCCACGCGAGATAGTCGGCGGCGCCGCCCACGAGCTCGAGGGTCACCACCTCGGGAGTTTCGTAGGGATGCCGGTGGGTCACCGCCGCGACGACCGCGGGCGCGAGGTCCGCCCGGGTCTTCAGGAGGACCAGCCACTCGTCGGCCTGCTCCATCCGGTCCTTCCACCGGTACCGGCTGCGGATCGGTCCCGTTCGCTGCCCGCAGGCGATCAGGTGGTCGGCGAGCAGCGCCTCGACGATCGCATCGGCGCGTTCGGGATCGTCGATCGTGAACTGGACCTGGACGTGTGCCACCCGGCTCAGGTCAGCTGGTCGACGTGCCGCACACGACCCGCGTCGCGGGTGAAGAGGACGTCGTTGTAGCCCTGGCCCGGGCCCACCATCTCGAAGGTACGAGGGGGCACGAAGGAAAGATAGAGGGCCCGTCGACCGGTCCCGTTGCTTCGGGACGGTGGCGGTGCCGCGTGCAGTGTGTGCCCGAAATGCACGGTGACGTCGCCGGGCTCGGTGGTGAGACGGGCGACCGGGAGGTCGGCGGCCTCCTTCGTGCGGGGCAGCCGCGAGGTCCCGCGGTGGGAGCCGGCGATCATCTCGAGTTGCCCGGTCTCCGGCGTCGCCGCGTCGAGCTGGATCCCGACGTTGAGCATCGGGCACTTGACCGGGTGGCCGCCCATCCCGCAGTCGCGGTGCCAGGGCAGGTCGGCGAGGCCCTCGGCGGCGCCCGGCACCTTGATCACCACGCCGTTGCCGTCGAGCCGGTCGCGTGCGTCGCGCAGGTCGGCGCGACCGAGTGCGGCGATCCGCCGGAACCGCTCGTCGTCTCCGAGACCCGCGACGAGCTCCGAGCGGTCGTTCAGGTAGTTGACCCGGCAGCAGACCTCGTCGCCGTCGACGACGGTCCACCACGAACGCCGGTCGTCGGGCCGCGCGCGGCGACCGCGGCATCGACCTCGGCGAGGAGGGCGTCGACCTCGTCCGCGTCGAGCACGGAGCGGAGATGGACGAAGCCGGCCCGGTCGAGGAAGTCCGCGATGTCGGTCTCCTCGTCGTCGAGCGTGAAGTTCGTGCCGAGGTCGACCGGCTGCCCCGAGCGGTCGAGCACGGGTGGCGGGTCGTCGATGTCGTAGACGACCTGACCGTCGAGGGCCACCCGCAGCGGCGGCTCCCATCGGACCAGCTGGCCGAAGTTGCCGGTCAGCGAGAGGCGGTCCGCGTAGAAGCACGCGAAGGCGGACCGCAGCTCCCAGACGAAGTCGTGCCACTCCTGCTCGGGAAGGGTCGCGATTGTCTCTGCCCGCTCGCTGCCTTCCTCGACCGAGAAGGTGCGACCCGACGGAAGGTAGGTGTAGGCACGCCCGTCCTCCAAGCGGAAGGCGAGGGGACGGAGAACCGCGGCGTCGGCAGCGGTGAAGACCGGGCCGCACGTCTCGAGCAGCGCCGGAAGCCGTGCGCGATGGAACTGGTCGAAGTTCACCGGCCCGAAACGCTCGCCGTCCACATGAGCACGCTATCGCCGGTCGGGCGGTGCCGCCCGCGCCGAGAGCAGTCGGGGCCAAGGGCTGGTAGACCCGCGATGGCGGGACGGCCCGCCAGCGCCTCGCAGATCGGAGTCGAAATGCTCAAAGGCTTCAAGAACTTCCTCATGCAGGGAGAGCTCGTCGTCATCGCGGTCGGGCTCGTCGTCGCCCTGGCGTTCAGCACGCTCATCAAGTCCTTCACCGACAGCATCGTCACACCGCTGGTCAATGCGGCCGGCGGGAAGGGTGCGGCCAACTCCGGCCTCGGCTGGACGCTCAACGGGCAGCGCATCGACCTCGGCTCGTTCATCTCGGCCATCGTCTACTTCGTGATCTTCATGGCGGTGATCTACTTCGTCATCGTGGTGCCCTACCGCTCCTTCATGAGCCATCGGGGCCGCTCGGTGTTCGGAGACCCCGGACCGACCAGGTCCTGTCCGAACTGCCTCTCGGACGACCTGCCGGCGGGCGCGACGAGGTGCAAGTACTGCACGAGCGAACTGGCGGCCGACGCCGCCTGATTCACTCCGGGCGACGCGCCGCGATCGGATCGGACGTCCTCCCCGCCGGGGCGCATGAAGGACGAGGGGTGGTCCGCAGGGGACAGAGCGTGAGAACTGCTGGACGACCGCTTGCCGCCGTGATAGTCCGTGAGGGCCGGGGGCAGCGGGTTCGCCGGCTGTGTCGGGGAGGCGATCCGATGTCGGGAGTTCGCGAACGCGCGCGAACACGGTCGTCCGCGGCTGCAGCCGCAACGGGCGACAAGGGAGGTCGAGGCAACTGCCGCGGCTGGGGCAGCAGCAGGCGGATCGGTCTCGTGATCGCCCTCGTCCTCGCGGGGTGTGCACTCCTGGTGGAGGACGCGGCGCCCGCGTCAGCCGCGTCACCGTCACCGAGCTGGAGCGTCGCGGCCTCCTATCCGGCGCCCGTCTCGTCGGTGAACGGCGCCGCATGCCCCTCGGCGTCCACCTGCTTCGCGGTCGGCGTTCTCGGCACGTCGACCGGGTCGATCGACGTCACGGCCAACGGAGGGACCACCTGGTCGAGGCAGACCGTGCCGACCAGCACCGGGCCTCTCGCCGGCATCGCCTGTCCGACGACGTCGATGTGTGAAGCCGTCGGGCAGTCGAGCTCGTCACGGGGCACGGTCCTCGGCACGACCAACGGCGGCGCCACCTGGACCGGCCAGTCCGTGCCGGGCGCCTCGGTGGCCCTCGGCGGGGTCGCGTGTCCGTCGACGTCGGTGTGCATCGCGGTCGGTGAGTCGTCGGGTGGGGCGGGCGTGGTCCTCTCGACGACCAACGCCGGGACGACCTGGTCGGCACGCAGCCTGCCGGGCGGGACCGGATCGCTCGCGTCCGTGTCGTGCCCCTCGACCCTCGTCTGCACCGCGGTGGGCGGACCAGCACAGAACGCCACCAGCGTCACGACGTCGAACGGCGGGGTGAGCTGGAGTGCGAAGTCGGTCCCGGGCAGCGTCGGGGAGCTCGCCGCCGTCTCGTGTCCGACGACCGCTTTGTGCGAAGCGGTCGGAGAGGACCCGACCTCATCGGTCGGGGTCATCGTCGCGAGCGTGGGTGGCGGGCCGTGGACCGCTCAGACCGTCCCGGTCGGAGTCGACCAGCTCTCCGGCGTCTGGTGCCCGACCTCCTCGTTCTGTGCCGCGGTCGGTGACGCGATCATCACCACCACCGACGCGGGTGCGGGCGCCACCTGGAACAGCCAGGCTCTGCCCGGGCAGGTCAACGCGCTCGCTGCCGTCTCGTGTGAATCGGCGACGGCGTGCGAGGCCGGCGGCAGCCTCACCACGGGACTCGGGGCCGTGGTGGGGTCGACCGCTCCCACGACCAGTTGGTCCAACCAGACCTTGCCCTATGCGGTCGACCCCTTTGCCGGGAGCGCGTGTCCGTCGAGCTCGAGCTGCTTCGCGGTCGGGACCGACACGACCGGTGGCGCGATCTACTCGAGCACGAACGGGGGCCTCGCATGGAGCAAGCAGAGCCTTCCCGCCGGGGTGGGCAGCGTGTCGGGGGTCGGGTGCGCGAACTCGACCACCTGCGAGGCCGCGGGCTCCACGTCCGGTGGCGGTGGTGCGATGCTCGGGACGACCGACGGAGCGACCTGGTCGCTGCAGTCGGTGCCGGGAACCGTGAGCGACCTGGTCTCGGTCTCGTGTCCGTCGACGAGCGACTGCACCGCGGTCGGCACCGACATCGCCGGCGCCGCCACGATCGTCGCCACCAACGACGGCGGGACGACGTGGAACAACGAGACCGTGCCGAGCGGCATCGAGGGCCTGTTTGGCGTGGCCTGCCCGACGACCTCCGAGTGTGTGGCGGTGGGCTCCGTCTTCAACGGGACGAGCGACGTCGCGGCGATCATCACCACGAGCGACAGTGGCGTGTTATGGACCCACACCTCATCGGTCCCGAGCGCGGGGCCCCTCCGCGGCATCTCGTGCTCTACTGCGCTGAACTGCGTCACCGTCGGGTTCAGCTTCGACGGCACCACCTACACGCCGGCCATCCTCTCGACCGGCGACGCGAACAGCGCGACCTCCACGTGGTCCCGCGCGACCGTGCCCTCGGGGATCGGCGAGCTCTTGTCGGTGTCGTGTCCCACTTCGATCGCGTGTGAAGCGACCGGCGCCACGACGTCGCTTGCGCCGGCGATTATCGCCACCTCCGACGGGACGAGCTGGAGCCGGCAGCAGCTGCCGGTCGAGGTCGGACCCTTCGACACCGTCTCGTGCCCGTCGTCGACCGCGTGTGTCGGCGGTGGGGACGGTCAGGGCACGACCGGGGGCATGTTGCTCTCGTACTCCGTGCCGTCGCCGGTCGCGCCGGCCCCGTTCTTCCCGGTCTCTCCCAACCGGATCTGCGATACCCGGCCGACCTCGCAGAGCGGGATCACCGACCAGTGCACCGGGAACACCTTTGGCGGAGCAGGCACCCTCTCGGTGCAGGTGACCGGCCTTGCCGGTGTGCCGAGCGGGGCGACCGCGGCAGTCGCCAACGTCACGGTGACCAATGCGACCGGGGCCGGCTATCTAACCGTCTATCCCGCCGGTACGCCCAGGCCGCTGGTCTCGAACGTGAACTTCTCGGCCGGCCAGACGGTCCCCAACTTGGTGACCGTGCCGCTCTCCCCGGGCGGGGCCATCGACATCTTCAACTCGACCGGCTCGACCGACGTGCTCGTCGATGTCACCGGTTATTACGCGGCCGGAACGGGAGCCGGCCTCGTCCCCCTGCAACCGAGCCGCATCTGCGACACCCGTTCGAGCAGCACGACGAACCAATGCACCGGAAAGAGCCCCGGCGCGGGCGGTAATTCCGAGACCCTCCCCGTCCAGGTGACCGGTCAGGGCGGAGTGGCGAGCGGCGCGACCGCGGTGGTCGCCAACCTGACCGTGGTGGGGCCGTCCCAGGGCGGCTACCTGACGGTGTATCCGGCGGGAACGAGCAAGCCCCTCGCTTCCAACGTGAACTTCGTCGCGGGAGCGACCGTTCCCAACCGGGTGATCGTCCCGCTTTCCTCAACGGGTGCGATCGACATCTTCAACTCGTCGGGCTCGAGTGACGTGATCGTGGACGTGACCGGTTACTTTTCGCCCAGCTCGACCGGGTACTTCGAGGCCCTGACCCCGACGCGGATCTGCGACTCTCGGCCGGCCTCGCAGAGCGGGATCACCGACCAGTGCACCGGCAAGACCCTCGGAGCGGGGGGCAATTCCGAGACCCTCCCCGTCCAGATGACCGGCTTCGGCGGGGTGCCTCCAGGAGCTGCCGCGGTGGTCGCGAACGTGACTGCCACCGGCCCGAGTGCCACGGGTTATCTCACCGTCTACCCGGCCGGCACCTCGAAACCGCTCGCCTCCGACCTCAACTTCACCGCTGGGCAGACGGTGGCCAATCAGGTGGTCGCCGATCTGGGCGGCTCCGGTGGCCTCGCGGTGTTCAACGCGAGCGGTTCGAACGACGTGATCATCGATGTCGCGGGGTGGTTCACGTAGTGTCCACCTAGGACCGGTCCGCGCAAACGCACCGTTCGATTTCGCCTTAGGGTGCAGCGGTATGGGAGGCGTCCGGGCGCGGGTGGTCGCGTGGGCCCGTGCGGTCATCGACGGCGAGCACTCGATCGAGCCGGCGGTCCTGATCGGCGTGATCGTCGCGGCGGCGTCCTGGCTGATCGGATCAAGGCGTGGCGACCTCTCCGTCGACGTCGGCCTCGCCAGCGTCGCGACCTTCCTCTACGGCGTGCTGCTCGCGTTCACCATCGTGCGAACCCGCGAGCGGTTGATGCTCATCCAGGACCTGATCGCCAAGAGCAACTCGTGCCTGCTCTCACTCCACCAGATGGCGGCGGTCTTCCCCGCCGAGGACCGCCGGCGGATCCGGGGTCTCATCGATCATTACCTCACCGACCAGATCGACTACCGACTGGTGGACAACCACATCACCATGCCGTCGTTCGTCGCGCTCACCCAGGGCGTCTTCTCGCTCGACCCGAAGACCCGCCAGCAGGAGCTCCTCTACCGGGAGGTCTCCCGGGTGGCCATCGAGATGACCGAGTACCGGTCGCTCACCGAGTCCTCGACCGGCCAGTCGTTGTCCAGCCTCGAGTGGGTCTCGCTGCTGCTCTTGCTCGTCGTGCTGCTGGGGTTGATCGCGGTCCTGCCGGGGGGATCGGTCTTCGGAGCCTTCGTCGCCGGCGTGCTGGGAGGGACCCTGGTCTCGCTGATGTCCCTGCTGCGCAAGCTGGACCTGCTTCGCTGGCACGAACGGGTCTCGATCTGGGAACCCACCACCCGGATCTTCCGGAGCATGGGCCTCGATCCCTATGTGCCCCGCCTGGTGATCGAGAGTGGCCGCTACCGCCCGACCGGCCGGATCCGGGTCGTCGACTATCCGGATCCCTACCCGAACCGGTCGACGAAGGTGGTCACCGTCGAGGAGTTGTCGGAGAACGGTCGGCGTGTCCCGGCCGGGTGAAACCGCGCGGGGGCGCGGCCCGAACCGGCGGCGCCAGGCGGCGGCGCGATGACAGCCCGACGCAGCTACCCGGTCTCGCGCACCTCAGCCATCATCCGATTGAACGACGTCTCGCCCATGGTCTCCCACATCTGGACCGCCGGCGGCGGCATGTGGGCCAGCATGATGGCGCGCTGTTCGTCGGTGAAGTTCTCGCGGATCAACCCGAGGATCAGCCAGATCTTGTCACCCTTGAAGTCCGCGAACGCGTGCGCCGGCAGCATGCCCCACTCCTCGACGGTCACATGGTCCGCGGCGAGCGGAACGATCTCGGCTTCCTCCATGTCGAGGTGCGCGGAGAGGACCTCGTCGAGGGCGCGGAGGGAGCGCTCGAGGCTTTCTGCCTCCGAGTCGCCTTTGTCCTCCCACGCGGTGAGAACGTCCCGAGAGCTCTTCAGCGCCGCCAATGCCTGCTTGTGCTGCGCCAGTGCCTCGTCGAGGCGACCACGGTGCTCCGGTGCCCGTTCGACGAGGAGCGGGAAGAGGAGCTCCTCTTCCCCGTCGTGATGGACCTCGAGGAAGGACATCACGTTCGCGTAGTAGTTCGCGATCAACGCTCGCCGCGCCTCGTCACCCTTCGCGCTCGCGATGAACTCGGGAGCCGAGGCCAATGACGATCGGAAGACCTTGTGGACTGCGGCCATCTCGGAGGTGTCCGGTCGGACAGGCTGTGCCATCGTTGAGTCCCTTCGCTCGGTCCGGGGCACACTATCTGTCCACGGATGGCGGCCGCCGGGCGAGTGGCGAGCCGGCAGGTCACCTGGCGGTCTGCGCGGCGGTCGGCGGCCGGGGAGGTCGCCGTCCCGACGGGAGACTGCGAGGACCGCCGCGAGCAGAGCGACCCCCGAGAGAAACAGACACGCCGCCTCGAACCCGTCCGAGACGGCACCGGCCGACAGCAGATGATGCGAACCCGCGCCGAGCACCAGGCTGGTGAGCGCCAGACCGAGCGCAGTCCCGAGCCCTCGGGTCATGTTGAGGATGCCACTCGCGAGGCCGGCTTGCTCTCTCGGCGCGGACGCCATGACCGCAGCGTTGTTGGGTGGCGTGAAGAGCCCGAGGCCGACTCCGACCACCGCCAAGCCGAGGACGAGCCCGACACGGGAGGGTTGGGCGACACCGAGGTAGGCCAGCCCGACGGCGCAGAGCACCATGCCCGTACCGGTGAGTGGGCGCGAGCCGACCCGCTCCCCGATGCGGCCGGCAACGGGTGCGGTGCACCCCAGCGCGAAGGGGAACAGAGTGAGGGTGAGGCCGGCCTCCGCGGCGCTCATGCCCCGGGCAATCTCGAGGAAGAACGGCACGGCGAACAACGTGCCGAACAGCAACAGGTACGAGAGCAGTCCGGTCGACAGTCCGATGGAGAAGGACGAGCGGCGGAAGAGCGCTGGATCCAGCATCGGATGGTCGGTCCTCCCCTCCTGGAGGACGAAGACGACACCCGACGCCACGGCGAACACGACGAGGAACACGACGAGCGGTGACTGCCATCCCCAGGAGTTCCCGAACGAGATCACGACGAGCGACGCGGCGACGGTCGGAACGAACAACGCGAGACCTTTCCAGTCGTAGGGAACCCGGTCCTGCAGCTCGCGGCTGCGGGGGACGAAGATCCAGGCCGCGGCGACGCCCACGATTCCGGCAGGGATGTTGACGAAGAAGATGAGGCGCCACCCGCCCGCGACGAGAAGGAATCCGCCGACAACCGGGCCGAGCGCGAGGCCGAGCGCTTGCGCGGCTCCCTGGATCCCGATGCCCCGACCGAGCCGGTCCCGCGGCAGAGCGAGGTAGATGATCGCCACGCTGTTCGCCTGCAGCATGGCCGCTCCGACGCCTTGGACCATCCTGAACAGGTCGAGCGACAGGAGCGTCGGAGCGAGTGCACAGAGTCCCGAACCGAGGATGAACACGAGAAAGCCGTAGGTGTAGAGGAGCTTGCGGCCGACCATGTCGGCGAGACGGCCGACTGCGGTCACGCCCGCAACGAGCACGATCAGGTAGCTCAGGCCGACCCAGGTCACCGCTCCGAGGCTGGCGTCGAAAGTGCGTCGGAGCGTGGGGAACGCGACCGTCACGATGCTCGCGTCGAGCTGACCCATGAACGCGCCGACGCAGACCGCTGCGAGGACGTAGTAGTGCGCGTTGGGTCGGTCCTTCACCCACTGGGGACGCCTCGGCTCGACCAGCCAGTCGCGGCCCGTCCCCGCCGGGTCTGGGGGTGCCCGCCTCGCCCTTCGGTCGAACGAGATGCCCGCGGGATGCCGCACCAGATCAGGCTCCGCCATGACGGACAAACAGTCAAAGTAGTAAATTATCGACTATCTATAAGCAATCACCTATCGACCTTCGCCGGCTGGACATCTTCCTGGCGGTCACCGAAGAGGGTGGGTTCACCGCGGCAGCCGACCGCCTCGGGATGACCCAGCCCGCCGTCTCCCAGGCGATCCGCGAGCTCGAGGCGACGCTGGGCACGCCTTTGTTCCACCGGCTCGGGCGTTCCATCCGGCTCACGGCTGCCGGCGAGGCACTGCGCGATCCCGCCCGCCAGACCAGACGCGACGTCGAGATCGCACGCGCCGCGGTCGAAGAAGTGGCAGGTGTCGAAGCCGGGCGCCTCGACATCGCCTGTCTGCCGACTCTGGCCGTGGCGCCGCTCGCTTCGATGGTCGGGGACTTCCGCGCCGCACATCCGGGGGTCGTGATCGTGCTGGCCGATCCGACCGACACCGCCGAGCTGGTGGAACTGGTCCGATCGGGGCGCTCCGAAATCGGTCTGGTCGAAGAGGTGCACGTCGAGGGCCTCACGACCGTGCCGATCGGGGAGCAGGACTTCCTGGTCGTCTTGCCACCCGGCCGCCACTCGGGAGGTCCGCTGCCGCTCGAAGAGCTCGCCGAACTCGCGCTGGTGGCACCTCCCCCGGGGAGTTCCACCCGGGGGTTGCTCGACCAGACGCTGGCGCCGTTGGGCCGGTCCCCGCGTGTCGTCGTGGAAGCGGCACAACGCGAAGCGCTGCTTCCCCTGATCGTCGCCGGTTCAGGCGGGGGCCTCCTGCCACGCCCGTTGGCCGAGGTCGGGCGCGGCCTCGGCTGCGTCGTGGTCGAGCCGCGACCGCCCGTCTTCCGTTCCATCGCACTGATCCACCGGAGCGGGCCGCTCACCCCGGCGGCGCGGGCCTTCGTCGAGAAGGCGAGAGCTGCATCCACGCGTTCGGGGAGCGGGGGCGTGGGGGTCGGCGCGCCCTAGGATTCTGTTGGCCGAACCACCAGCCGTCCACCCCGCATCACCGAGGAAATCCGCGTGCCAACTCTCGAAGTGTTCGCCGACGTGGGCTGCCCGTTTGCACACGTCGGTCTCCGGATGGCAAGGCGGCGGCGGGACGAGCTGGGCTTGGCCGGCGAATCGATGTGGGTCCGGGCGTGGCCGCTCGAGCTCGTCAACGGGAAACCACAAGATCCCGAAGCGGTGGTCCGCCACATCGCCGACCTGAGGGAGCAGATCGATCCGGGATTGTTCGCCGGCTTTCGTCCCAATGCCTTTCCCACCACCACGCTGCCGGCTCTCTCACTTGCCGCGCAGGCATACCGGCAGGACCCTGCGATCGGCGAGGCGACCAGCTTCGCTCTTCGACACGCGCTCTTCGAAGAGGGGAAGGACCCCTCGCGGGCGGACGTCTTGGACGAGATCGCCGAGCGAGTGGGCATGCCCCGACGAAGCGTGGATGACCACGGTCTGGTTCTCGACGAATGGCACGAGGGTAAGAGGCGGGGCGTCCAGGGATCACCACACTTCTTCTGCAAGGGAATGGACAGCTTCTGCCCCTCTCTCGACATCTCCATAGACGAGCACGGACATCCGCGACTTCGGCTCGACAGAGCACGGCTCGATCGGTTCCTGGACGCCTGCTTTCTCGGGGAGAGGCACGAGCCCAAGGGGGGATAGAAGCCGATCCCGTCCGGCATCCTCGAGCGGGCGACGGGAATCGAACCCACGTTCCAAGCTTGGGAAGCTTGTGTTCTGCCTCTGAACTACGCCCACGATCGGGGGCCACACTATCGTCTGGCCCGTCATGGTTCTCTCAGATCGTTCGATCCGCGAAGCGATCGCCTCGGGCAAGATCGGGATCGATCCCCTCGGGGACGATTGCATCCAACCCTCCTCGGTCGACCTCCACGTCGACCAGTACTTCCGCCTCTTCCGCAACCACACCAGCCGGGTGATCGACGTGCGCGAGGACCAAGAGGACCTCACCGAGCTGGTCGACATCGGCAACGAGGCGCTCATCCTGCACCCCGGGGAATTCGTCCTCGGGTCCACCAAGGAGAAGGTCACCCTGCCGGTCGACCTGGTCGCCCGGCTCGAGGGAAAGTCCTCGCTCGGCCGGCTCGGCCTCCTCATCCACTCGACGGCCGGCTTCGTCGACGCGGGATGGAACGGCCACCTCACCCTCGAGTTGTCGAACGTCGCCAACCTCCCGATCACGGTCTACCCTGGCATGAAGATCGGCCAGATCAGCTTCCTCGAGATGACGACACCCGCCGACCAGCCCTACGGCTCGGCAGGGCTGCACTCGAAATATCAGGGGCAGTGGGGACCGACCCCGAGCCGTTACGCGGACAACTTCCGCTCGTGACGCGGGCCGTCAGTACCGGGGGAGCGCGGCAGAGCCGCCGCCCGTAGCCACCGAGGAGGAACGCAGTGCCCGTCAGACTCGCCATCGGCCTCGGCATCACCGCGGTGATGTTCGCCATCGCGGGACGCCGTTTCTACTGGCTCTTCCGTCTCCTCTCCGCAGGCGAGCCGGCCGTCCCCAACCGGACGAAGGACGTGCCGAAGCGAATCAAGGCCGAGCTGGTCGAGGTCGGGGGCCAGCGGAAGCTGCTCCAGTGGACCGTGCCGGGCCTCGCGCACTTCTTCACCTTCTGGGGCTTCACGATCCTGATGCTCACCATCCTCGAGGCCTACGGTGCCCTCTTCCAGCGGAACTTCCACATCCCGCTGATCGGACAGACCGCGTTCATCGGGTTCGTCGAGGACTTCTTCGCCTGCGCGGTGATCGTCGCGCTGCTGGTGTTCGCCGCCATCCGGATCGTCCAGTCGCCGAAGCGGGAAGAGCGTCGCTCGCGCTTCTTCGGTTCCCACACCGGCGCCGCGTGGATGGTGCTGCTTTTCATCTTCGGGGTGATGATCACCTTGCTCTTCTACCGGGCCGCCCAAGTCAACACCGGCAACTTCCCCTACGGGTGGTGGGCGTTCGCCTCACACGGACTCGCCACCCTGCTCCATCCGCTCGGCACCGGCGTCAACAGTGTCATCGAGACGGTCGCCCTTCTGCTCAACATCGCGATCATCACCGGGTTCCTGGTCTTCGTCTCGTACTCGAAGCATCTGCACATCTTCATGGCGCCGATCAACGTCGCGACCTCGCGCCGACCGAGAGCCCTCGGCGCCCTGGCCTCGACTCCGGACCTTTCGATGGAGGACGTGGGCGAAGAGGACGAGGTGGTGGTCGGTGCCGGGCGGATCGAGGACTTCTCGTGGAAGCAGCTGCTCGACCTCGCCACCTGTACCGAGTGCGGGCGGTGCCAGTCGCAGTGCCCGGCGTGGAACACCGGCAAGCCGCTCTCGCCGAAGCTGGTGATCATGGACCTCCGCGACAACCTGTTCGCGTCCGCGGACCGGGTCATGGCCAACAACAAGGCGGCCGGGGTCGAGGTCGACACTCTGGTGCCGACCGTGATCGATCCCGACGTGCTGTGGTCATGCACCACCTGTGGTGCATGTGTCGAGCAGTGTCCGGTCGACATCGAGCACGTCGACACGATCGTCGACATGCGCCGCTACGAGGTCCTGATCGAATCGCGCTTCCCGACCGAGGCCAGCACCATGCTCAGGAACATCGAGAACCAGGGCGACCCCTGGGGTCTCGGCTCTTCCAAGCGCACCGACTGGACCGACGCCCTCGACTTCGACGTCCCGGTCATCAGCGGAACCATCCCCGATGACGTCGAATACCTCTACTGGGTGGGCTGCGCGGGCGCGCTCGACGAGCGGGCCCGAAAGGCCACGCAGGCGACTGCCCGCATGCTGCACCGGGCAGGAGTGAGCTTCGGCAT
The DNA here is from genome assembly GCA_963784155.1 of uncultured Acidimicrobiaceae bacterium. Lineage (GTDB taxonomy): Bacteria > Actinomycetota > Acidimicrobiia > Acidimicrobiales > RAAP-2 > Bog-756. The sequence continues at coordinate 119,218 of CAWAQF010000005.1, read as the reverse complement.
CCTCGGACCGAAGGAGAGCTGCACCGGTGATCCCGCACGCCGGCTGGGCAACGAGTACCTCTACCAGGAGCAGGCCCGTACCAACATCGAGACCCTCGAGGGCGCGGCCGCGAAGAAGGTCATCGCCAGCTGTCCGCACTGTTTCAACACGCTTTCGAACGAGTACCCCGACCTCGGCAGCAACTTCGAGGTCATCCACCACAGCCAGTTGCTCGGCCATCTGGTCTCGGCCGGGAAGATCACGCCGGGCAGCGGTTACCAGGGGACGGTGACCTACCACGATCCCTGCTACCTCGGTCGGCACAACAGGGTCTTCGACGAGCCGAGGTCGGTCATCGATGCAATCCCCGGTGCCAACCAGGTCGAGATGCGCCGGTGCCGCGAGAAGGGCTTCTGCTGCGGTGCCGGCGGCGCGCGCATGTGGCTCGAGGAGAACATCGGAAAGCGGGTCAACATGGAGCGGACCGACGAGGCCCTGTCGACCGGCGCCGACGTGGTGTCGACGGCGTGCCCTTATTGCATGATCATGCTGGACGACGCAGTGCGGGCCAACGCAAAAGAGGACGACGTGCGGGTGCTCGACGTCTCCCAGCTGCTCGAGGAGTCGTTCGGCGACCCGGCGACCGTGTCGGCGGGGACGGCCGCGACCGAAGGCGGCGACCCGAGCGCCGCCGAACCGGTTCAGTCGTAGGCGCGGGCGTCCGCCTCGCGGAGGCGCTCGGCCATCGCCGCGAGCATCTTGCGGGAGATGGTCGGTACCGCTTCGAGAAGGGTGTTGAACTGCCGCTGTGAGAGGACGAGCACGTCCATGTCGGTCTCGGAGATCACCGACGCGGAGCGGGGCCGGCGGTCGAGGAGTGCGAGCTCGCCGAAGTGGCTGCCCGGGCCGAGGACCGCGATCTTCCTGCCGTGGCGTGTGACCTTGGCGCTGCCGGACACGATCAGGAAGAACTCGAGCCCGATCCGCCCTTCCTCGACGAGGACCTTGCCGGCGGGCACGTCGACTTCGTCGCAGGAGCTTCGGATCTTGCGGAGCTCGGCCGCGGTGCAGCTCGAGAAGAGCCAGATGGACTTGAGGTCGGCGGCCTTGGATGGGGCCCTCGGTCGGGACTTGAGTCGCGGCATGGGGGGGAGCCTACCGCGCACCTCCGTCGAGGGGCCGGGGCTGTTCCACCTGCGTGGAGGGCCTGCGCAGTGGCGTGTGTGGGGCCTGCTGGTACCATCCGCCGATCTGTCGCGTGACCGCCCCGGGCTCGGAGCGACACGGATGCCGGGCGGCACGCGGAAGGGACGGAATCACCGATGATCGCCCCGGAGCCGACGGCTCCCCGAGATCCCCGAGAGGCGCCCTCTCCCTCCGTCGCGCCCTCTCCCGGAGGCACCCCCCCGGGCGCTGATCCGGAGAGGATCGGCCGGGGCAAGGAGCCAGTCGGCACCCTCCGCGGCGCCGGGGTCAACATCGACACCCGGGTGGCCGCTCGCGTGGCCGCGGCGGTCGGCCTGCTGGCGATGGCAGTGGTCGCCATCGTGCTCTGCGCCGCCGGCGCCCAGAAGAACGCCCAGATCACGAGCTTGCAGGCCCATGGTGTCCCCGTCGACGCGAAGGTGACCGGGTGCGTCGGCCTGCTCGGCGGCAGCGGGAGCAACCCCGCGGGCTACGACTGCAGGGCGAGCTACGTCTACGGCGGACAGCGCTACACCGAGGACATCCCCGGGAACGACCAGCCGTTCGCGACCGGCTCGACCGTCAAGGGCATCGTCGCGTCCGACGACCCGGCACTCTTCTCGACGCCGGCGGCACTCGCCGGCGAGCACACGTCGGCTCGGGTCTACGTCGCACCTTCGATCCTCGCTTCGGTGTTCGTGATCTTGTCGGTACTGTTATTCGTGCGGTGGCGCCGGGCGTGCTCGGCTGGCGGGAGCGCGACGTGATCGTTCATTTCCCGCTTCGACCGCGCTGTGGTGCGCGGGTTACCCTTTCGCATGCCTGCATCTGAGAGCGGATCTCTCGACGAGGACGCCGGAGGGCCTCGGAGCCTCTGGCAGCGGTTCGCCGACCTGATCCGCAAGCCGGACGACGACCGGCCCTCTGTCGGTCAGCGTCTGACCGGAGCGATGCTCAAGGCCGACAGCGGCGCGGCCCCCAAACCCGAGCCCACGACCGTCGAGGAGCTGGAGGAGGCGGTCAAGCGGGCGGACGACAAGGAGCGCCTGATCGGGCTCATCGCCGCACCGCTCGCCGGGATGATCGGGTTGCTGATCACGAGCAGTCTCGCTGCCAGCACTTCGAAGGGCACGCACTCCACCGCTTACTCGGTGCTGGGGGCCGTCCTCTTGGCGCTCGCAGCGGCGATGCTGGCCATGGCCTGGTGGCGGAAACGGCTCTACCTCGGCATCGTGATGGCCCTCTACGGACTGTCGGTCTTCAACCTCCGCTTCTGGGGCTTCGGGGTGCCCTTCGTGCTGGTGGGTGCCTGGTACCTCGTGCGGGCCTACCGGCTCAACCAGAAGCTGAAGCTGGCCCGGGAGGCGGCCCCGGGTGCGACGTACGGGCGGTGCCGCCCGGGCGTCGAAGCGGTACACGCCGCCGACCCCGCCTCCGGGCAAGCCGAAAAGCCGCCGGGACGTGCGCAAGGCCAGCTGACTGCCGGCGATGGGCCCCCGAGGTGGGGCTGCCCGTCGTGTCGACCGAGCCGATCGGGCTTCGACTGCCCTCACCCCTCGCGGCCGAGCGGCCACGTTCTCCCCCTGCCCCCTCCCTGTTCTCGCCCTACCCATGTGGCTCCGGCGGCAGTTCACGCGTTGGTAACACAGGCGTGACGGTGCCGAAATCCCCACGCTGCATTGTTTGCGGCGGCAGAGCGAATCTGCCTGTGTCTGCCTACCCACACCCGTGCTCGAACGAGCCGGGCGAGGCGGAGGTCGACGCACGAGGCATCTGAGGAGAGGAGCACCCGACTCGTGCTAGCTGCATTGACCCAAGTTCCCTATCCGAGTTGGCTCAACCCGGCCGACAACACGTGGCAGATCACCGCCGCCACGTTCGTCGGCTTGATGAGCCTTCCGGCCCTGGCCGTGTTGTACGCGTCGATCGTCCAGAAGAAGTGGGCGGTGAACGTGGTGGCCATGATGTTCGCCGGCTTCTCGCTGGTGATGCTCGCCTGGTGGCTCTGGTCCTACAAGATGGGCTTCGGTCCCAACTCCATCGGAGGCGGCATCAAGAACGGGACGCCTCTCCAAACGAGCGGAGTGGGGTGGTGGACGCACTTCTGGGACAACTTCGTCGGACAACCGGGCCCGATCACCAGTCCACAGGGTGAACAAGGCCAAGCGGTCTCGGCGGCGAACACCGTCATCCCCTTCCACTTCCCGACGGCGTCGCTGGCGTTCTTCCAATTCGTCTTCGCCGCGATCACCCCGCTCCTCTTCCTGGGAAGTGTGTTGGGACGCATCAAGTTCCTCGCCTGGTGCCTCCTCGTGCCGTTGTGGTCGACGTTCGTCTACGCGATCGACGCCTACCTGCTCTGGGGTGGGGGCTACTTCGCCCAAGAGGGTGCGCTCGACTTCTCGGGAGGCTTCGTCATCCACATGTCGGCGGGAGTGTCGGGCTTCGTGGCGGCTTGGGTGCTCGGCCCGAGACTCCTACGAGACAGACAACACGCGTTACCGAACAACCTGGTGATGGCCGCGGTCGGTGCCGGCATCCTGTGGCTGGGGTGGAACGGCTTCAACGGCGGTGACCCCTACTACGCGGGCGCAGACGCCGCGGCGGCGGTGGTCAACACCAACCTGGCCACGGCGGCCGGCGTCATGACCTGGATCGCCATGGACGCCTGGCTCAGCAAGGAACGAAAGCCGACCTTCCTCGGCGGCGTCAACGGCATGATCTGCGGACTGGTCGGCATCACGCCGTGCGCGGGATGGGTCAACGGCTACGGCGCGATGCTCATCGGCCTCATCTGCGCCGCGTTCGTGTGGGTGGCGTGGAACTTCCTCTCGAAGGTCGCACCGTTCTCCAAGGTGGACGACGCGCTGGGTGTGGTGTACACGCACGGAATGGCGGGTCTCCTCGGCGGCCTGTTGCTCGGGTTCTTCGCCGACCCGGGGATGGTCGAGTATCCGTGCGGCAGATTCATCGCCGGTCAGACCTACCCGCCGACGAAGGCCGGCTGTACACCGTTCTCGGTGAACGGCCTCTTCTACACAGGGTCGGCACACCAGCTGTGGGAGCAGTTCCGAGCCGCGATCTTCGTGATCATCTGGTCGGCGCTGATCACCTTCATCCTGATGAAGATCATCGGCTTCGTGCTACGGGGGGCCCGCTACAAGGACGAGGTCCTCGAGGTCGGCGATCTCGCCATCCACGGCGAGGAAGCCTTCCCGGAGGCGACACTGGCCGAGCGGGTCGGCGTCATGTCCATGGCCGACCACTCGAGCTCGAGGGAGCCTGACGACTACATACGGTCGAGTGGCGAGAGTGGCAGTAGTTGACGGTTGACGCCGAACGGCCCATCCGCGAGAGCTAAGGACGAAGGAGAGAACAACACAATGAAATTGATCGTGGCGGTGCTCAAGCCGTTCAAACTCGACGAGGTGAAGGAGGGCCTCAAGGCGCATGGCGTCAACGGGATGACCCTCACCGAGGCCCAGGGCTTCGGTCGGCAACGGGGTCATACCGAGGTCTACCGGGGAGCCGAGTACGAGGTCGAGTTCGTGCCCAAGATCCGCCTGGAGGTCCTCGTCGAGGACTCCCAGGTGGACGAGGTCACCTCGATGATCATCGACACCGCGGGGACCGGGAAGATCGGCGACGGCAAGGTATGGGTGCTCGCCGTCGAAGAGGTGATCCGGGTCCGCACCGGCGAGCGGGGCGCCGACGCGCTCTGACCGCCTCTTCCCGCGAACCGATGGAGCCCGACAACGGCTCCGGCGCGAAGGGTCGGCTCCTCGTGGGGCCGGCCCTTCGTCGCGTCCGAACGCCGAGATCTCTGGGGCGATGGAGGTCCTATGACCAGCCGGGAGGTCGGGGAGGGGTGCTCAGTCCGCCCGGGTAAGGCGGAGGGGACGCGGGGTAAGGCGGAAGGGACGCGGGGTAGGACGGTGGCGGTGCCGCCGGGTAAGACGGAGGCGCCTGTTGCACCAGGTCGGCGCCACTCGGCCACAGGTCGCCCACGATGATCGCAAGGGAGCTGCCGAGCGAGAGCCACGCACCCCAACTGAGCGTGATCGCGAGGATGTCCGCGTCCGGCGAGGGGCGGGCGACCATCCGGAACACGATGCACACCGCGGCCGCGAAGCCGACCAACGCGAGAAGGCCGCGAGGCTGCGCAGAGGACGTGGATCCCACCAGCCGCGCCATCGTCACGAGGATCGCGATTCCAGCGAGGACGAGCAGCGCGATGCTGATGTACTTCAGGGCCTGGTGGGCACTGACGGTGCCCAGTTGGTGCCCGACGAGTGAGCCGAAGCTGTTGCCGATGCCATTGGCCGCATTCTGAAATGCCGAGTTTCCGAACTGCTGCGCGGCACTGTTGAGGTTCTGCTGGGCGGTCGCTGCACCGCCGGCGGTGAGGGTGAGCCCGTACCACGGCAGGAAGACCGACACCGCGAGGAGCACCCCACCCCCCAGGGTGAGAAGCGCTTGTCCTCCTTGCCGATCCGTCGCCACGAGAACCCCTCCAGGATGAGGGCTCGGAGCCCCTCCGTCGGGTATCGGACCGCTATTCCTCCAGCTTGAGGCGTTTCGCGGTTGCCGAGCTCGCGACGCCCTCAGCCAGCCTGCTGGCGCACCGCTTCCGCGGCGGCCGTCGCCGCCTCCGGATCCCCGAGGAAGCGGCTCGACACGACGGTGAGATCGTCGGCCAGCTCGTAGACGAAGGGGATCCCCGTCGGGATCTCGAGGTCGACGATGTCGTCGTCGCTGATGCCCTCGAGGTGCTTTCGCAGCGCGCGGAGGCTGTTCCCGTGGGCGACGACCAGCACCGCGCCGCCACGCGCACCCTCGGAGCGGAGGTCGGGGACGATCGCGTCCTCCCAGTAGGGCACCACCCGCGTCACGACGTCCGCCAGGCACTCGGTCAGCGGAAGCGCTTCGAGCGGCACGTCGCGGTAGCGCGGATCGCCGGCGGGGTCGTGGACGTCGCCGCGTTGGAGAGGCGGTGGGGGGGTGGTGTACCCGCGCCGCCACTCCTTGACCTGTGCCTCGCCGTGGCGCGCGGAGGTCTCCTTCTTGTCCAGGCCCTGGAGGGCACCGTAGTGGCGCTCGTTCAGACGCCAGTGCCGCCGGACCGGGAGCCAGCTGCGTCCCACCTCGTCGAGCGCGAGATCCGCGGTGCGGATCGCTCTCGTGAGCACCGAGGTGTGCAGAACCCGCAGATCGAGGTCGGCCTCCGCGAGGAGGCGACCCGAGTCGCGCGCCTCGGACTCGCCGAGCGGCGAGAGGTCGACGTCGTACCAGCCGGTGAAGAGATTCTCGGCATTCCAGACCGACTGGCCGTGGCGCAGGAACACCAGGCGGAGCATCGGCGCAGCGTATCCCGTCCACGTGAAACCCCCCGGGGCCGTTCGATGAGTTCACGGCGCGTGCCCCGTCGATTCGGGTATGCCGTCGAAGGCCGGGCGGTGCGGAGCGCAGCGGGGGCGGTAGGACGCTGGCGACAGGCGCAGACGGAGAGGGAGAGGAGGCCGGCCATGGGAGCAAGGACGAACCAGACGAAGCTCGACAGGACGTTCACCGCGGTCTTGCAGAAGAGCGCGGCAAAGGGCGGGTGGACGTATGTGGTCATGCCGGGCTCTGCCGAGTACTTCGGTACGAAGGGCCTGGTCAAGGTGAGAGGGACCATCGACGGGCACCCGTTGGCGAGCTCGTTCATGGCGCTCGGCGACGGCACGCACAAGTTGCCGGTGAAAGCGGATCTGCGCAGGGCGATCGGAAAGGACGCCGGGAAGAAGGTAGTGGTCCGCCTCGAGGAGCGCCTGGGATGAGCCGAACGGTCACCCGACCGATGAATCGGGGCCGCCCGAGCCGTCCACCTGATCGATGACCGACGTGCTCTTGGACCAGCCTCCGGTAGGATCCGATTCCGTGGCACTCCGTGCCCCACTGGAGTCCGACCTCGAGCCGTATCGCCGGGAGCTCACCGGCTACTGCTACCGCATGCTCGGTTCCGGGTTCGAGGCCGAGGACGCGGTCCAAGAGACGATGGTGCGTGCCTGGCGGAACGCCGATCGTTTCGAAGGCCGGTCGAGCACACGGACCTGGCTGTACCGCATCGCGACCAACGTCTGCATCGACATGCAGCGTCATGTACAGCGCCGGGCCCGTCCGATGGAAATGGGACCTTCGTCGCCGCCCGACGAATCGCACCTCGGAGCGGTGCTCCCCGAGGCGACGTGGGTCACGCCGCTCCCGGACGCGAGCGTCGCGCCGGTCGGAGCCGACCCAGGCGAGATCGCCGCGTTCCGCGAGAGCATCCGGCTCGCGTTCGTCACCGCCCTCCAGCATCTTCCGGCCCGCCAGCGCGCCGCGCTGCTCCTCTGCGAGGTGCTCCGCTGGCCGGTGGCCGAAGCCGCCGAGCTGCTCGAATCGAGCGTTGCAGCCGTCAACAGCGCGCTCCAGCGCGCACGTGCCACGCTCGCCAAGGTCACGCCGGAGGCGCACGCCGATCCGTTGGACGAGGCCGACGCAGCGCTGTTGGAGCGTTACGTCGACGCGTTCGAGCGCTACGACATCGAGAGCCTGGTGGGTTTGCTCCGAGCCGACGCCATCCAGTCGATGCCTCCCTTCGCCATGTGGCTCCAGGGTGCGACCGACATCGGCCGCTGGATGGTCCAACCGGGCCCGAGCGCGTGCCGCGGCTCCCGCCTCCTTCCGACGTCGGCGAACGGCTCTCCGGCCTTCGGGCAGTACCGTCCCGACCCGGCGGGCGGCTACCAGCCCTGGGCGATCCAGGTGCTGGAGGTCTCAGGGGGCGCATCGCCGGGATGAGCTTCTTCCTCGACCTGCTCGACCACGAACGTCTCTTCTCGGCCTTCGGCCTGCCACTCCATCTCGACGCGTAGGCCGCTCAGCTCGAGCAATTCGTCGAGCTCGGGCGACACTTCGGAGAGGAACACCGAGCCGCCGTCGCGGCCGGCCCACAGCGCCAGACGGGCCACCTCGTCGACCGATCCGAGGTCGGGTGGCCCGGGTCCTTCGAGAACATGGTGGACGCGGACGGTGCCGTCGGGCCCGCGAACGGTCACCCGGCACCAGCGCTGCGCGGCTGGCATCGGAGGAGGGACGGATCGGGTTCGCCGAACTCATCGTTCCCCGCCCAGCAGGGGAAGAAGGGGAGAAGAAAAGGGAATAGCGTCGACCGATCCGATGAATTCGGTGACCGAGGGACGTCCAACGGAGGTGACCGAGCCAATCGGACCGAAAGGAGTCACCGTGCCCATTCGAACCACCGCCCCTCTCGGATCGCCCTGCTGGGCCGATCTGTGGACCTCGGACGTCGAGGGGAGTCGCCGCTTCTACGGCGAGCTCTTCGGCTGGGAGGCCGACGAACCCGATCCGCAATTCGGCGGCTATTTCATCTTCAATCTCGACGGCGTGCAGATCGCCGGCGGTATGGGTGACATGGGCGACATGCGCGCCGACAACGCCTGGAAGGTCTACTTCAACACCGACGACATCGAGAAGACCGTCGAGTCGGCCAAGGCAAACGGCGCGGAGATCCGCTCTGGCACCATGCCGGTCGCGGACCTCGGCATCCAGGCGGTGCTCGCCGACCCGACCGGCGCCCGTCACGGCATCTGGGAGCCCAAGTCCTTCCAGGGTTTCACCGTCCTCGACGAGCCTGGTGCGCCCAGTTGGTTCGAGCTGATGACGCGCGACTACGAGGGAGCGCTCTCGTTCTATCGGACGGTGTACCGGTGGGAGACCGACGTGGTGGGTGACTCGGACGAGTTCCGCTACGCGACGATGCGCAATCCCGCGGCCGCGGGAGAGCTGGCCGGGATCATGGACGCGTCGGGTTTCCTGCCCGAGGGCGTTCCCTCCCACTGGAGCATCTATTGGGAGGTCGAGGACGTCGACGCGACGCTCGCCAAGGTCCAGAGCCTCGGCGGTTCGGTGGTGCGGCCGGCTCAGGACACGCCCTATGGGCGGCTCGCCCAGGCAGCCGACCCCGCCGGCGCCGTCTTCAACCTCCGCAGACCGCCTCGGTAGACCCCGAGGTGGCCGGTCGGCAGCGGCCCAGCAGGCCCGCTTTTCTCTCCCCGGAAAAGTTGGACAGCGTGCAATGTTCTCGGGAACGCGTATGCCGAGAGGCCGGCGTCCTCGAATGGCTTCGAAATAGTCCGGTCCGTCCGAGCAGTGCCCGGAGCAGTGACACCCCTGCTGAACAGGACTTTTGCGGTCACGCGACCGGGTTCGGTGCGCGAACAAGGCCCGGAGCTAGTGCGTTAGGCGGAGCGCCTAGCTCGACGGGCCCTGTTACCAGGTCGAGCGTAAGTCAACGTCCCACCCCGGTCAAACGTTTGTTTGGGTATTGACAGGGCCTCAGACCATACCCGGGTGGGCATCCCCACGCCCCGAAGACGGTGCTGAGCAGGCTCTTCTCGCCCTAAAGCGTCAGTGGGCACCCAGTCCGCCCGGTCGTTCTTCACTCGGCGATCAGCAGAAAAGTTGAGCAGTAGACACTCAAGTTTGCTATAGTTGTCTGCGGACTCAGATCGAGCGGACACGCATAACGAAGGCGCCCAGCGGGGGCGGGAAGTAGGAGGCACACGATGGCCAAAGCCGTAGGAATCGACCTCGGCACCACCAACTCGGTGGTCGCCGTACTGGAGGCCGGGGAACCAACCGTCATCCCCAATGCAGAGGGAGGGCGGACGACGCCGTCGGTGGTCGGGTTCGCGAAATCCGGCGAAGTGCTCGTCGGAGAAGTGGCCAAGCGTCAGGCCATCACCAACCCCGAGCGCACCATCAGGTCGGTCAAACGGCACATGGGCTCGTCGTGGACCGTCGACATCGACGGGAAGAACTACACGGCGCAGGAGATCTCCGCGCGCATCCTCGGCAAGCTCAAGCGAGACGCCGAGTCCTATCTCGGTGACACCGTGACCCAGGCGGTCGTCACCGTCCCCGCGTACTTCGACGACGCGCAGCGCACCGCGACGAAAGAGGCCGGCCAGATCGCGGGCCTCGAGGTGCTCCGGATCATCAACGAGCCGACGGCAGCTGCGCTCGCGTACGGCCTCGACAAGGAGGGCGCGGATCAGACGGTGCTCGTCTTCGACCTCGGCGGTGGGACCTTCGACGTCTCGCTTCTCGACATCGGCGACGGCGTGTTCGAGGTCAAGGCGACCTCCGGCAACTCGCAGCTCGGTGGCGACGACTGGGACCAGCGAATCATCGACTGGCTGGTCAAGACCTTCAAGGACACCGAAGGTGTCGATCTGTCGACCGACAAGATGGCCATGCAGCGCCTGAAGGAGGCCGCGGAGAAGGCGAAGATCGAGCTGTCCTCGGTACAGGAGACCCAGATCAACCTGCCCTTCATCACCGCCACCTCCGAGGGCCCGAAGCACATGGACGTGAAGTTGACCCGCGCGCAGTTCAACGAGCTGACCGCGGACCTGGTCGAGGCGTGCAAGGGACCCTTCGACCAGGCCATCGCCGACTCGGGACTCTCGAAGTCCGACATCGACCACGTCGTGCTGGTCGGCGGTTCGACCCGCATCCCCGCGGTGCAGGAGCTGGTCCAGTCCCTCACCGGCAAGGAGGCGCACAAGGGCGTCAATCCCGACGAGGTCGTCGCGGTCGGCGCGGCCGTCCAGGCCGGCGTGCTGAAGGGCGAGGTCAAAGACGTCCTCCTGCTCGACGTGACGCCTCTGTCACTCGGGATCGAGACCAAGGGCGGCGTCATGCACCGTCTGATCGAACGGAACACCACCATCCCGACCAAGCGGAGTGAGGTCTTCACCACCGCCGACGACAACCAGCCGTCGGTCGAGGTGCACGTCCTCCAGGGCGAGCGCGAGATGGCGATGTACAACAAGACGCTCGGCAAGTTCCAGCTCGTGGACCTGCCGCCGGCTCCTCGCGGGGTGCCCCAGATCGAGGTCACCTTCGACATCGACGCGAACGGCATCGTCCACGTCTCGGCCAAGGACCGGGCCACCGGCAAGGAGCAGTCGATGACCATCACCGGTCAGTCGGCACTCGGGAAGGACGACATCCAGCGCATGGTCAAGGACGCCGAGGCACACGCCGAGGACGACCGCCGGCGCAAGGAGGAGGCCGAGGTTCGCAACAATGCCGACTCGCTCGTCTACCAGACGGAGAAGCTCCTGAAGGACCAGGGCGAGAAGTTCCAAGGCGAGGAGAAGGAGAAGGTGGAGTCAGCGCTCGGCGGCCTGAAGGACGCCCTGTCCGGCTCCGACGTCGACGCGATCAAGAACGCCACGGATTCGCTGCTCGCAGCCAGTCAGTCCTTCAGCCAGCGCCTCTACGAGGAGGCATCGAGGGAGGAGAGCGCGGCTCCCGGCGGAGCCGTGGACGCGGAAGAGCCTTCCGACGACGAGGTCGTCGACGCCGAGATCGTCGACGAAAAGGACTGAGCCGCTGATGGCGGGGAGTGACGACTGGCGCGCCGGTCGGCCGGGTCGCGCCGGGTGCACCCACGAGCGACCCGTCCCACACGGGGGAGGACACCCTCGGTCGGGGCGGCGCACAAGAGGACGACGCCTCGGTGGTCGATGCGGAGATCGTCGAGGACGATGCGAGCGCGACAGCCGAGAGTGCCGGCCCGTTCGCTGCCGGCGACCCGTTGACCACCGCGCTCGACGAGCGCGACGAGTACCTCGACGCGCTGCGCCGGCTGCAGGCCGAGTTCGAGAACTACCGGAAGCGGGTCGCCAAGCAAGAGGCCGACCACGTCGCGCGGGCCGCGCTGTCGCTGGTGGACAAACTGCTGCCGGTGCTCGACACGCTCGACCTCGCCGCCGAGCATCTCGGCGACGCCGAGTCCACCGACGGCAAGGCACTGCTCGCGGCCTCGAGCCTGCTGCACGGCGTGCTGAGCAAGGAGGGCCTCGAGCGAATCGATCCGATCGGCGAGGTGTTCGACCCGACCGCTCACGAGGCCGTGGGGCACCTGCCCGACGACGACGGCCCAGAGAGTGGAACGAGCGAGCAGGAGTCCGCGAGCGGACCGGTCGTGGCGCAGGTGATGCGTCCCGGCTACCGATGGAAGGGCTCGGTGGTGCGGCCCGCCATGGTGGTCGTGCGCGGCTAGGACGGCGAGTCGACCCGCTCGCGCCGGTGACGGCGATCGGCACGAGGGGACGACGACGAGAGGACGAGTGACGAGACACGGTGGCGCCGCAACGCGAATGGTTCGAAAAGGACTACTACAAGACCCTCGGCGTCCCGAGTACGGCGACGGCGAAGGAGGTCACGCGCGCCTACCGGAAGCTGGCCAAGCAGCACCACCCCGACGCGAACCCGGGCGAGGAGGAGACCTTCAAGGACATCACCGCGGCCTACGACGTGCTCGGCGATGCGGATCGTCGCAAGGAGTACGACGAAGTGCGGGCGATGGGACCGATGGCCGGTATGGGCGGCGGTTTCCCGGGCGGATTCGGCGGCGGGGGGACCACCTTCCGGGTGGAGGACGTGGGCGACCTCGGCGACCTGTTCGGCGGCCTCTTCGGGCGGGGTCGGCGCTCGGGTCCGACCGGCGCGCAGCGCGGCGCGGACGTGGATACCGAATTGCACCTCTCGTTCGAGGACGCGGTCAACGGAGTGACGGCTTCGGTCAACATGACCACCGACGCCCGATGCCACACCTGCCACGGGTCGGGCTCGGCGCCGGGCAGCCATCCGACCACCTGCCCGCGGTGCGGCGGGTCGGGCACGCTCCAGGACGACCAGGGCCTTTTCTCCCTCAGCCAGATCTGCCCCCAGTGCGGCGGCCGCGGGACGATCATCACCTCGCCCTGCCCGACCTGTTCGGGGACGGGTGTCGAGCACCGCAACCGCTCGGTGAAGGTGCGGATCCCGCCGGGGGTCGAGGCGGGGCAGCGCATCCGGGTGAAGGGCCGCGGCGCGGCCGGGCGGGGCGGCGGGCCGAACGGCGATCTCTACGTGGTTGTCCACGTCGGCCGGCACAAGGTCTTCGGCCGACGCGGTCGCAACCTGACCCTGACGGTGCCGGTCTCGTACGCGGAGGCCGCGCTCGGGACCACGCTCACCGTCCCGACGCTGACCGACCCGGTCACCCTGCGGGTGCCGCCGGGTACCCCGTCGGGCCGGACCTTCCGGGTGCGCGGTCGCGGCGTGCCCGGACGCAAGAAGGGCGAGACCGGGGACCTGCTGGTCACGGTCGAGGTCGCCGTTCCGGAGTCGTTGACCGACGAGCAGCGCGCGGTGGTGGAGGAGCTCGCAAAGGTCGTCGAGCCACCGGCCCGCGACGTGCTGGAGGTCTGAGATGAGGAACGAACGCCCGTCCCGAGCCGGATCCCGCAGCGAGGCGCGCGCCGAGTCGCGGGCGGTCTACGTGATCTCGGTCGCGGCCGAGCTGACCGGTGTGCATCCGCAGACCCTCCGCGTCTACGAGCGCAAGGGGCTGCTCGATCCGAGCCGTACCCGTGGCGGGAGCCGGCGCTTCAGCGACGAGGACCTCGAGCGCCTCCGCCACATCCAGAGCCTCACCAACGCCGGGCTGAACCTCGAGGGGGTGCGCCGGGTGATGGAGCTCGAGGCCGAGGTGGTCCGGTTGCGAAAGGAGCTCGTCACCACCAAGGCGGAAGCGGCGGAGGCGGTGGCGCTCGCGCATCGGAAGTACCGGCGCGAGCTGGTCCCGCTCAGACAGTTTCCGGTGCCGACCCGACCGGCGCGCCGGCCCACCCAAGACTTCGGAGGTCGACCATGAGCCTCAATCCCGATCGGTGGACGTTGAAGACGCAAGAGGCCCTGTCGGGCGCGGTCGAACGCGCCCGCGCGTCGAACAACGCCGAGGTCACGCCCGCACACGTGCTCGCCGCGATGCTCGACCAGACCGACGGGATCGCCGGGCCGATCCTCACCCGGGTCGGCGTCGAGCCCGCGGTGGTGCGCCAGCGGGTGGGCGAGGAGCTCGCCCACCTTCCTCAGGCGATCGGCGGGTCCGAGCCGGGGATCAATCGCGCGCTCCGCGACGTGCTCGCCGACGCGGACTCGGTCCGCACCGAGATGGGCGACGACTACCTCTCGGTCGAGCACCTCCTCCTCGCGATGGCCGACCAGGTCGGAGTCGGCAAGGACCAGCTCCTCGCCGCGTTGCGCGACGTACGGGGCAGCCATCGGGTCACCTCGCAGAACCCCGAGGAGACCTTCCAGGCCCTCGAGAAGTACGGACGCGACCTGACCGCGCTCGCGCGCCAGGGGAAGATGGACCCGGTCATCGGCAGGGACGAGGAGGTCCGCCGGGTCATCCAGGTGCTCTCGCGCCGGACCAAGAACAACCCGGTGCTCATCGGCGAGCCCGGCGTCGGCAAGACCGCGATCGTGGAGGGGCTCGCCCAGCGCATCGTCGAGGGCGACGTGCCCGAAGGACTGAAGGACAAGCGGGTCATCGGTCTCGACCTCGGCGCCATGGTCGCGGGCGCAAAGTACCGCGGTGAATTCGAGGAGCGGCTGAAGGCCGTCCTGAAGGAGATCACCGACGCCGAGGGCGAGATCGTCACCTTCGTCGACGAGCTGCACACCCTGGTCGGTGCGGGCGGCGGGGCCGAGGGGGCGATGGACGCGGGCAACATGGTCAAGCCGATGTTGGCGCGCGGCGAGCTCCGGATGATCGGCGCGACCACCCTCGACGAGTACCGCCAGTACATCGAGAAGGACGCCGCGCTCGAGCGCCGCTTCCAACAGGTCTTCGTCGCGCCGCCTTCGGTCGAAGACACCATCGCGATCCTGCGCGGGTTGAAGGAGCGCTACGAGGTCCATCACGGGGTGCGTATCCAGGACGCCGCGCTGGTCGCGGCCGCGGTGCTCTCCGACCGGTACGTGACCGGGCGGTTCCTGCCGGACAAGGCGATCGACCTGATGGACGAGGCTGCGAGCCGCCTCCGCATCGAGATCGACTCGATGCCGACCGAGCTCGACGTGGTCACCCGTCGCATCCGCCAGCTCGAGATCGAGCGGATGGCTCTCGAGAAGGAGACCGACGCGGCGTCGGCCGAACGGCTGGAGCGCTTGGACGAGGAAATGGCCAACCTCAAGGAGGAGGCCGCCGCGATGACTGCGCACTGGCAGTCGGAGAAGGAGGCCATCTCGACAATCCAGTCGCTCAAGGGCGAGCTCGAGCAGCTGCGCATCGACTCGGAGCGACTCACCCGCGAGGGCAATCTGGCCGAGGCCTCGGAGATCACCTACGGCAAGGTGCCCGACCTCGAGGGTCAGATCGAAGCGGCGACCCAGAAGCTCGACGACCTCCAGAAGGAGCAGCGCTTCTTGAAGGAGGAGGTCGACGCCGAGGACGTCGCCGAGGTGGTGAGCCGGTCGACGGGGGTACCGGTCAGCCGCCTGCTCGAGGGCGAGGTCGAGAAGCTCATCCGGATGGAGGACGCACTGCACGCGCGCGTCGTGGGCCAGGAGGAGGCGGTGTCGGCGGTCGCGAACGCGATCCGCCGCAGCCGGGCAGGGCTCTCGGACCCGAACCGGCCCATCGGCTCGTTCCTCTTCATGGGACCGACCGGGGTCGGGAAGACCGAGCTCGCCCGGGCGCTGGCGGAATTCCTCTTCGACGACCAGAGGGCGATGATCCGGATCGACATGAGCGAGTACCAGGAGCGCCACACGGTGGCACGCCTGGTCGGCGCGCCGCCCGGCTACGTCGGCTACGAGGAGGGCGGGCAGCTGACCGAGGCGATCCGCCGACGGCCGTACGCGGTGGTGCTCCTCGACGAGATCGAAAAGGCGCACCCCGACATCTTCAACATCCTGTTGCAGGTGCTCGAGGACGGGCGTCTGACCGACGGGCAGGGCCGGACGGTCGACTTCACCAACACGGTGCTGATCATGACGTCCAACATCCCCGGCGAGCCGATCGACTTCTTCAAGCCCGAGTTCGTCAACCGGATCGACGAGATCGTGCGCTTCCACCGGTTGACCGAGGCCGACTTGGAGAAGATCGTCGTCATCCAGCTGAACGGTCTGCGCTCGCGACTCGCCGGGCGCCGGTTGTCGCTCGAGGTCACCCCGTCCGCCGAGGCCTGGCTGGCAAAGGCGGGCTACGACCCCGACTTCGGGGCGCGACCGCTGCGGCGGGTCATCCAGCGCGACGTCGAGGACCCCCTCGCGCTCGCCCTCCTCGAGGGCCGCTACCCGGAGGGCTCGACGGTCACCGTCGACGAGCACGAGGGTGCGATCGCCTTCACCTGAGGCGCGCCGCCGAGTGGCCGGCCGGCATCGGCCCCTCTATGGTCACGGCGATGAAGGCGGAGCCTCGATCCCGTAGGCTCCCCGTCTCGAGCCGGTTCGCAGCAACGCTGGCGGCCGTGGCCGTCGCCGTCGGTGCGGCAGCCTGCAGCTCCGGCTCCGCCACCAATTCCGGTTCCGGCAAGCCTGCCGGCCCGACGACGTCTGCGCCCGCCCGGGGAAGCGCATCGTCGCAGTCGGCGCAGGAGACCGTCGCCACGTGGTTCCACGAGGTCGATGCGAAGAACCGGGCCGCCGAGGACTTGCTCGCGCAGCCCTACCGGAACGACTGGACATCGACGCGGACGACGTCGTGGCCCAGCTTTTCGGGTGTCAGCTGCCGGACCCTCTCGGAGTCAGAGACCACAGCGGTCGTCCGCTGCAGCTTCGTGGAGTCTCGGTTCACCGGGGAGGGCCGGCCGAGCAACGCCTGGGACGTCCACGTGGTGAAGCAGCCCGACGGCCCGTGGCTGATCGCCCGGTACGGAGTGAGCTGAGAGGCCGACGAGCCCGAGCGGGAGTCCCGGGCGGGGAGAGGTGCGCGGTCCCTCCTGG
The DNA here is from genome assembly GCA_963784155.1 of uncultured Acidimicrobiaceae bacterium. Lineage (GTDB taxonomy): Bacteria > Actinomycetota > Acidimicrobiia > Acidimicrobiales > RAAP-2 > Bog-756. The sequence continues at coordinate 102,216 of CAWAQF010000005.1, read as the reverse complement.
TCCCAGCGGATGGCCGGCGGGCGGAGGGTACACTGGTGCGTAATCCGCATTCTCTGACGGAGGAGTGGCGCGTGCCGGCAACCGTGGTCGTCGGGACCCAGTGGGGCGACGAGGGGAAGGGCAAGCTCACCGATCTCCTCGCACGGGAGATGGAGGTGGTCGTCCGCTACCAGGGCGGTCACAACGCAGGCCACACCATCGTGGTCGACGGCGAGACCTTCGCCCTCCAGCTCGTTCCGAGCGGGGTGCTCTACGACCACATCACCCCGGTCATCGGCAACGGCGTGGTGGTCGACCCGCTGGTCCTCCTCGAGGAGGTCGACACGCTCGCCGCGAAGGGCATCGACACCTCGCGGCTGGCGGTGAGCGGCAACGCTCACCTGATCATGCCGTACCACCACGAGCTCGACCGGTTGACCGAGCGCTACCTCGGGAAGAACAGTCTCGGCACCACCAAGCGGGGCATCGGGCCTGCGTACGCCGACAAGTCGTCGCGAGTGGGACTGCGGGTCCAGGACCTGCTCGACCCCAAGATCTTCCGCCAGAAGCTCGACGTGGTGCTGAAGGAGAAGAACGCGATCCTCGCCAAGGTCTACAACCGGCTCCCGCTGAGCGCGGACGGCATCTGCTCCCTCTACATCGACGAGCTCGCACCCCGTGTCGCGCCGATGGTCGCCGACACGGTGGGCCTGGTGCACGAGGCGCTCGATCGCGGCGCGAACGTCCTCCTCGAAGGGGCCCAGGCGACCTTCCTCGACCTCGACCACGGCACCTATCCGTTCGTGACCTCGTCGAACCCGGTGGCCGGCGGCGCGTGCACCGGTGCGGGCATCGGCCCTCGCCACATCGAGCGGGTGATCGGCATCGCGAAGGCGTACGTGACCCGTGTGGGGAGCGGACCGTTCCCGACCGAGCTCACCGACGTGACCGGCGACACCCTGGTCGACCTCGGTCACGAGTACGGGGTGAACACCAAGCGCCGTCGCCGCCCGGGCTGGTTCGACGCGGTGATGATGCGCCAGGCCGTGCGCCTCAATTCCCTGTCGGAGGTCGCGCTCACCAAGCTCGACGTGCTCTCCACCTTCGATACGGTCAAGGTCTGCGTGGCCTACGAGGCCGACGGCGAGCGCTACAGCCTTCCGCCGTACCACCAGTCGGTGCTCCACCAGGTCACGCCCGTCTACGAGGAGTTGCCGGGGTGGAAGACCGACATCTCCGGTGCGACCGAGACCGCGGACCTGCCGCAGGCCGCGCGGGACTACGTCGGATTTCTCGCCGAGCAGATCGGCACACCGGTGCGGCTGGTGGGGGTGGGACCCGGCCGCGAGCAGTTCGTCCGCTTCGCCGCATGAGCGGACGTCGCGACGCAGACGGGGCACGCGCGGAGCAACTCCGTCCGTGCCACGGACCGTCTGTGTGATCGGCTCGGGAGGGCGTGAGCACGCGCTCGCGCTGGCCCTCGGGCGCACGGCCGAGGTGGTGGTCACCCCGGGCAACCCGGCCATCGAGGGCGAGACGCCCGAAGGACACCGGATCTCGAGCACCGCCCTCGCGCCCGAGCGGATCGACGCCGACCTCTTCGTCGTCGGGCCCGAGGCACCGCTGGTCGACGGGCTCGCCGACCGCCTGCGGGCCGCGGGTCGCCTGGTCTTCGGACCCGGCGCGGACGGCGCGCGCCTCGAGGGCTCGAAGGCCTTCATGAAAGAGGTGCTCGCCGAGGCGGGCGTTCCGACCGCGCGCTTCGCGGTGTGCCGCGAGGTGGGCGAAGCGCGTACCTTCATCGGCTCGCTGCCCGGACCCTACGTCGTCAAGACCGACGGGCTCGCCGCAGGGAAGGGCGTCCTCGTGACGGGATCGATCGACGAGGCGATGGCCGACGTCGAGGCCAAGCTCGCCGGCCGGGCCTTCGGGGAGGCCGGGCGCACGGTGGTGGTCGAGGAAGGGCTTGCGGGGCGCGAGTGCTCGCTGCTCGTGCTCTGCGACGGCGAACGACTCGCGCCACTCGCCCCCGCCCAGGACTTCAAGCGGCTGGGAGACGCCGACACCGGCCCCAACACGGGCGGGATGGGCTGCTACTCGCCGGTGTCCTTCGTGGACGAGGAGATGGTGGATCTCCTGGTCGACGAAGCAGTCGCGCCACTGGTCGCCGCGTTGCGGACGCGGGGCGTGGAGTACCGGGGGGTCCTCTACGCCGGCCTGATGCTGACCCCGGACGGCCCGAAGGTGCTCGAGTTCAACGTGCGCTTCGGCGACCCGGAGGCACAGGTGGTGCTCCCGCGGCTCGAGGGTGACGTAGCGGCACTCCTCGCCGAGGTCGCGGCGGGCGAGCTCACCTCGACGCCGCGCTCCACCTCCGACGCCGCCGTCTGCGTGGTGCTGGCGTCCGCAGGGTATCCCGACGCGCCCCGGAACGGGGACGTGATCCACGGCCTGACGGAGGCCGCGGCGATCGAAGGAGTCACGGTGTTCCACGCGGGGACCGCGCGCTCCGGTGGCGAGGTGGTCACCGCCGGAGGGCGCGTGCTCGGGGTGACCGGGGTCGGCGCATCCATCGCCGCCGCACGGGAGCGCGCATACCGCGGGGTCGCGGCGATCCGCTGGCCGGGCATGCAGGTCCGGAGCGACATCGCGGCCGAAGCGAGCGGTGAGCGCGTCGGGCGGGTCGCGGAGAGGGCCGGACGGTGATCCCGCGGTACGCGCCAGCCGAGATGGCCGAGCTGTTCACCGACCGCGCCCGCTTCGCCGCCTGGCTCGAGGTCGAGCTGCTGGCGACCGAGGGGTGGGGCGAGATCGGCGAGGTCCCCGCGGAGGTCGCCGCTGCGTGCCGGGCGCGGGCACCGAAGGTCGACGACGGATTCGTCGAGGCGGTCGCCGACCGCGAGCGGGTCACCGATCACGACGTCGCCGCGTTCGTCGACGTGGTGCAGGGCGCGATCGGGGCGCCCGAAGGCTCTTGGATCCACTACGGGCTGACCTCCTCGGACGTCGTCGACACCGCGCTCTGCGCGACCCTCGCCGAGGCGGCCGACCTTCTGATCACCGCAGCGGCCCGACTGGTCGGCGCGCTCGAAGGGACGCGCGCTCGAATGCATCGACACGCCGGTGACCGGCCGCACCCACGGGATGCACGCGGAGCCGACCACCTTCGGGGCCAAGTTCTCGCTCTGGGCCCTCCAGGCGGGCCGCGATCGTCGAAAGGCTCCGCCACGCCCGCGAACGGGTGGCGGTCGGGAAGCTGTCCGGCGCGGTCGGGACCTATTCGAACATCGACCCGAGGGTCGAGGCCCACGTCTGCGGTGCGCTCGGCCTCACTCCGGTGCCGGCCACCCAGGTCGTCGCCCGCGACCGCCACGCCGAGTACCTCTATGCGTGCGCGTCGGTCGGGACCACCATCGAGGCGATCGCCACCGAGGTGCGCCATCTCGCGCGCAGCGAGCTCGGTGAGGCGGAGGAGCCGTTCGCCCCGGGTCAGAAGGGCAGCTCGGCGATGCCCCACAAGCGCAACCCGGTCCTCTCCGAGCGGCTGTCCGGGTTGGCACGCGTGCTGCGCGGCTACCTGTCGGCAGGGCTCGAGGACGTCGCGCTCTGGCACGAGCGCGACATCTCCCACAGCTCGGTCGAACGGGTGGTGCTCCCCGACGCCTCGATGCTGACCCTCTACATGTTGCAGAAGGCGACCGGTCTCGTCGAGGGCTCTGGTCATCCATCCCGAGCGGGCGCTCGCCACGCTGCTCGAGGGCAGCCACGGGCTCGTCTTCAGCCAGTCGGTCCTGCTCGCGCTTGTCCGGGGTGGCCTGGATCGCGACGCCGCCTACCGGATCGTCCAGCGCGACGCGAGGACCGCATGGGTGGAGGGACGCCCGTTCCGGGAGGTGCTCGAGGCCGACCCCGAGGTCACCGTGCCGGCCTCGGTGCTCGACGAGGCGTTCGACCTCTCCCGTACGCTGCGCCATGTCCACCGGTTCACCGATGCATTGGAGGAGCTCGACCCATGACCTCGTCGATCAGCGACCCGCCCACCCTCATCCAGTCGGGAAAGGTGCGTGAGCTCTACGACGCGGGAGAAGGCCGCCTGTTGATGGTGGCCTCGGACCGCATCTCGGCGTTCGACGTGATCATGGCCGAGCCGATCCCGGAGAAGGGCCGGGTGCTCACCGCGATGACCGCCCACTGGCTGGAGGAGCTGTCGGACCTGGCTCCCAACCACTTGGTCAGCGCGGACGTCGCCGACTTCCCGCCCGGCGCGGCGCTCCTCCCGGGCGGTCTCGACCGGCTCGCCGGTCGTTCGATGCTGGTCCGCCGCGCCGAGATGCTCGACATCGAGTGCATCGTCCGCGGCTACCTCGCCGGGTCGGCGTACAAGGAGTACGAGCGCGAGGGGACCGTCCACGGGATGCCGATGCCGAAGGGCCTGCGCCACGCCGACCGGCTGCCCGAGCCGATCTTCACGCCCTCGACCAAGGCCACCGAAGGCCACGACCTCAACATCGGGATGGACGAGGCGGCCGACCTGGTCGGGAAGGAGGCGGCGGAGGCCGCGGCCGAGCTCTGTCTCGCCGCGTACCGGCGCGCCTCGGCTGCGGCCGAGGACCAGGGGATCGTCATCTGCGACACCAAGTTCGAGCTCGGCACCATCGACGGTGCACTCTCCCTCTGCGACGAGGTGCTCACCCCGGACTCTTCGCGGTTCTGGCCGGCCGACGACTGCGCACCCGGCACCAACCCACCCTCGTTCGACAAGCAGCCGCTGCGGGACTGGCTCGAGACCCAACCCTGGGACAAGAAGCCCCCGCCGCCGCCGCTCCCCGACGAGGTCGTCGCGGCCACCTCGTCGCGTTACGTCGAGGCCTACGAGCGGATCTGCGGGAAGCAGCTCTCAGCGTGGTTCGGCGGAGGGCCCGGGGGCCGATGACCGAGACGGGCTCGAACCGCTACGCGGTGCTGGTCGAGGTCCGGCTCCGCGAGGGGATCGCCGACCCGCAGGGCGCGACGATCGAGCGCGCACTCCCCGCGCTCGGGCTCGAGGGAGTGACGGGGTGCGTGCCGGCAAGGCGTTCCGTTTCGAGGTGGCCGCCGACAACGAGGCCGAGGCACTCGCCTATGCCACGGTCGTCGCCGACCGCCTCCTCGCCAACCCGGTGATCGAGGAGTCCTCGGTCACCCTGCTCGCGGCGAGAGCCGGCGTCTGATGGCCCCGAAGGTCGGGGTGGTCGCCTTCCCGGGGAGCAACTGCGAGCACGACGTGGTCCTCGCGCTCGAGCGGCTGGGCGCGGTCACCGACCTGGTCTGGCACGGCGACTCCGCAGCCGAGGGGTACGACGCGCTCGGTGCTGCCCGGCGGGTTCGCCCACGGCGACTACCTGCGGCCGGGGGCGATCGCCCGGTTCTCCCCGGTGATGGAGGCGGTCGCCCGGTTCGCGGCCGAGGGCGGTCCGATCGTCGGCATCTGCAACGGCTTCCAGGTGCTCACCGAGGCAGGGCTGCTGCCGGGGGCGCTCCAGAAGAACCGCGGTCTCCGTTTCCTCTGCACCGACGTGACCGTACGGGTCGACTCCGCCGACTCGGTACTCACCGAGGGCCTCGTCGTCGGGACCGAGCTCCGAATCCCGATCAACCACTTCGAGGGCAATTACACCTGCGACCGCGACACCCTGGCCGCGCTCCGGTCGGAGGACCGGGTGGTGCTCCGCTATACGGACAACCCGAACGGCTCGGTCGACGACATCGCCGGCGTCTGCAGCGAGGGCCGCAACGTGGTCGGGCTCATGCCGCACCCCGAACGCGCGTCGGACCCGCTGCTCGGCTCCACCGACGGCGTTCCCCTGCTCCGTGCCCTGCTCGCCGCGGCCGTCCGGTCATCGGCCGGCGCCCCGACCACCGCCGCGTCGGCGACGATCCCCTGATCGCGGGCGGCCGTGTCGGCGACCCGGTTCAGCTACTTCAGCTGCGCGTGCGGGGGATCTTCGCCTGCTGGAGGACCGACGCACTGACCCCGACGGTGCGCCAGGCGGAGTACGAGATGCCCTTCCGCTCGCCGTAGGGTCGGGCGACCTTCACGAAGGCCTTCTCCAGTGAGGCCATGTCGACGGTCTTGCCGGTGTGGGACGAGCTCGGACTGGAGTCGCTGCTTCTCCTCGACCAGGTGAAGCTTGGACAACGGATCGGCGTCCGGCAAGGTTGCGTCGATGGTCGCAAGGCGCTTCCGGATCGAATCCGGTGTCCGCTTCCGCCCACGCCTCGGCTTCGTCGACTCGAGTGCCTCGAGGTATTGGCGGACGATCCGCCCCTCCTCACGACCCTTGGCCAACGCCGCCTTGTGACTGCTGGACATCGGGGTCTTCTTCCGGGATTTCGTGGTTGCGGGTGGTGCCATGCGGACAGCATTTCAAAGGCACCCATTTGGGTCAAATCGGCCGGCCCAACTTGCTGCGAATCAGGTGATCGACAGTGGATTTCCGCGCGTTGCTTGGAGGATGCTGAGAGGGGATCGGGGAGTCGGGGCGACTCAATTCTGCAGAAGGAGGGTTTTCGATTCGCGCACAGAGGGGTACCCGATCGCCTCCGCGATTCGGACGCATCTGACGGCCACACTGCAGCAAAAGCGGTCCAAGCGCATTTGGGACCCCGTGCACAAACGCGCGCGCTGGCAGTGCAAGAAGCCGCGATCAGCGAGGAACGCAAAGGGTGTGTCGAGGCCGCACAAATCCGTTTGCCGCGGCGACGGTGAAACCATGCGGTGATCAGCGCGAAGGCGGTTGCAAGAAGCAAGAGGACTTCGGGCACGGCGTTCGATAGCTGGGCGCGCGGTCGAGGGCTAGATGTCTCGAACGTGCCCCCCGCGTCACATTCAGGTAACCCACAAGTTATCTCTCTGTGTCAGGGTTCGATTTCGATTGACTTGTCTTGGGGCTCCATGAAAGAACACTACTGACAGCCGGGTTGGCGCTGTCCACAGGCACGAGTCGGCGGATCTCCAGCCGTACGCAATTCCGTGCTCATCTCACTTCGACGGATGTCCACAAGGAGTCGCCCAAATGTTTGTACGACGAGCCGCCAGGGTCATCATCGCCGTTATTGCCGCCTCGGTTCTCTGTGTCTCTACCTCGGCGGTGCTCGTCGGCGGCGGTTCCGCTGGCGCGAACCCGAGCGGGCCAGGCGCTTCTGGCAACGAGATCACCAATGCAATCCAGGCGATCGCACCGTTCTCGCCGGGCACCCTCGACTCGGGGCAAGGAGTCGACGTGGTCATCCCGCCCAACAGCGTGCTGACTCCAGGTGCGAGCATCTTCGTTCTCGAGTGCGCCGCACCTAGTGGGGCGGACCCGACCACCACCGCCAGCTGTGACGGCAACACGGGCTACCAGGGCGGGACGATCACTGTCGCTTCCGACGGCTCGGTCGACGTTGTCAACTCCACGACCGGAGGCTCGGATATCCCCTACACCGTCTACGCCCTGCCCGACAAGATCAGCCTCCAAGAGAACACCCCCAATGGCGCGACCTGCGGTCTCGGTTCCGCGCACGAGTGCGTCCTCTACATCGGACAGGGTGGTGGCGGCGACACCGGGATGACACTGCCGCACTTCTTCTCCCAGCCGTTCCAGACCCACACGGACCCGACCGACTCGGGCACGCTCAGCCCCGGCGACGGCACGTTCCCGGCGGACGCGGCGCCGGCGATCACCTCGGGCAACAGCGCCAGCTTCGTGCAGGGCATTGCCGGCTCCTTCAACGTGACCGCGACGGGCTACCCGTCGCCCACCTTCTCGGAGACCGGGACGCTGCCGACCGGTGTGACCCTCAACAGCACGACCGGCGCGCTGTCCGGAACAGCTTCGGACTTCGGGACGTTCCCGGTCACCATCACAGCTTCCAACGGTGTGTCACCCAACGCGACCCAGTCCTTCACCCTGAACGTCGAGCCGGGCACCTCGGGTGACGTGATTCCCGGTGCGGCGGCGGCCCAGAGCCCGTTCAGTCCCGGCACCTTCGACTCGGGCCAGCCGATCGACGTGGTGGTGCCGCCGAATGCCATCCTCACCCCCGGGGCGAGCGTGAAGATCCTCGAGTGCGCATCGCCCAAGGGCGTGTTGCCGGTGACCACCGCCAGCTGTGACGGCAACACCAACTACCAAGGCGGGACGATCACGGTCGCATCCGACGGCTCGGTCGACGTGGCCAACTCCACGACCGGTGGCTCGGACATCCCCTACACCGTCTACGCCCTGCCCGACACCGTCTCGCTCTTCGAGAGCAGCAGCGGGGTACCCCGAGTGCGGGCTCGGCTCGATCAACGAGTGTGTGCTCTACATCGGCCAGGGCGGCGGCGGCGACACCGGCATGAGCGCACCCCACGTCTTCTCACAGGCCTTCCAGGTGCACACCGACTCGACCGACTCCGGCTCGCTCAGCCCTGGGGACGGCACGTTCGGGCCGGACGCCCCGCCGACGATCATCTCCGGCAACGCCGCCACCTTCCACACGGGAACGCACGGGTCGTTCACGGTGACCGGCACGGGTTATGGACCGCCGACCTTCACCGAGTCGGGAGCGCTGCCGGGCGGCGTCACGCTCAACCAGTTCACCGGCGCGCTCTCGGGCACCCCGACCCAGGGCGGCGTCTTCCCGATCACCATCACCGCCTCGAACGGTGCGTCGCCCAACGCGATCCAGGCGTTCACCCTGACGGTCGATGCACAACCGGTCATCACCTCGGCGAACAGCACCACGTTCACCGAGAACACTCCTGGCACCTTCACGGTGACGGCGACCGGAACTCCGGCTCCCACCTTCAGTGAGACCGGGCCGTTGCCGACCGGCGTGACTCTCAGCAGCGCCGGCGTGCTGTCCGGTACTCCGACCCAGCCGGGTTCCTTCCCGATCGCGATCGACGCCGCAAACGGCGTCTCGCCGGATGCAACCCAGGACTTCACTCTCACGGTGAACTCCAATGGCACGGCACCGACGATCACGTCGACCAACCACGCGACGTTCACCCAGGGTCAACCGGGGTCGTTCACCGTGCTCGCGACGGGGAGTCCGGCTGCGACGTTCACCGAGACTGGCCCGCTGCCGGCCGGCGTCACCCTGACGAGCGGGGGCACGCTCTCGGGCACCACTGCTCAATCGGGGACCTTCCCGATCACCATCACCGCCACAAACGGCGTGTCGCCCGACGCGATGCAGTCGTTCACGCTCACCGTGACCCAGCTGTTCCAGATCTCGACCGCGTCGCTGCCCAACGCGACGCTTGGTGTCGCCTACGGTCCGGTGCAGCTGCAGACGATCGGGTCTGGTCCTGGTGCGACGTTCAAGTGGAAGAAGGCTGCAGCCCTTCCAAAGGGCCTGAAGCTAGTCAAAACCGGCGTCCTTCAGGGAACGCCGAGCAACAAGCTGGTGTCCGGCTCGAATCTTCCGGTGCAGGTCCAAGTCACCGAGACGGTGATCACCTTCTCCGGCAAGCACAAGATCAAGACGAAGACCACCGTCTCGAAGACCTTGACCCTGCACATCAACTGAGTGCGGTTGCCGTGATCTACAACGGGGGGCGTCGGTAGCACAAGGGACGTGCAGCAGGACGCGCAGCGGGCCTGGGAGGGTGCCACGGGGCACGCTCCCAGGCCCGTCGTCTTTCCCGCGAGAGGGAGCGACCTGGCGTGGGGAGACGAGCGATCGATCAGGTCGACCAGATCTCGACACATGCAATTTGGACGGCAGGTTAGCCCGTACGTCACCGCCAGGTAATCCGAAAGTTATCTCTCTGTGTCAGGCGCATGATTCGTTTGACTTGGGGACGAGAGAGCCTGAGACAAAGCACGTGACCGCCGACGACCGTGACGGCACCGACATGCCGTACCGACCCTGCCCCCCAGTCCTCGAATCCATTCGAAACCCCTCGAAGGAGTTCCGCCATGTTCGTTCGACGTGCCTCGAAGGCACTCGCCGTTTCTGTTGCCGCTACTGCTTGCGGCCTTTCCTCCCTTGCGATTTCAGGGGTGGCAGGTGCCAACCCGACCGGTCCCGGTGCGTCGGGTAACACCATCACCAACGCCGCCCAAGCCCAGAGTCCCTTCAGCCCTGGAACCTTCGACTCGGGTCAGCCGGTCAATGTGGTGGTTCCCGCCAACAGCGTGCTGACGCCTGGGGCTTCGATCTTCATTCTCGAGTGTGCCGCGCCGGGTGGGGTCGATCCGACAACGACAGCGAGCTGTGACGGCACGACCGGGTACCAGGGCGGGACGATCACCGTCGACGCCGACGGCTCGGTCAACGTGGTGAACTCCAACACCGGCGGTCGGACATCCCCTACACGATCTACGCGCTGCCGGACAAAGTCAGCCTGCAGGAGAACACCGCCAACGGTGCCACCTGCGGACTCGGTTCGGCCAACGAGTGCGTTCTCTACATCGGGCAAGGTGGGCGGTGGCGACACCGGCATGACGGCGCCCCACTTCTTCTCGCAGGCCTTCCAGGTCCACCCGGACCCGACCGACTCGGGCACCCTCAACCCCGGTGACGGCACCTTCCCGGCCGACTCGGCGCCGGGCCCGATCACCACGGCCAACCACGCCACCTTCACTGAGAACACGACCAACACCTTCGACATCGCCGCGACCGGCTACGGACCGCCGACCTACACCGAGACCGGAGCACTCCCGACCGGTGTGAAGCTGACCACCACGTTCTCGGGGCTCACCAGCAGCGGTGTCCTCTCCGGTCGGCCGCACGGTGACGGGGAGCTTCCCGATTACCCTCCGGGCCTCGAACGGTGTTGGGACTCCGACCACCCAGGCCTTTACATTGACGGTCAACGGGCCCGCCGGTCGTTCACCTCCGCGAACAGCACGACGTTCACCCAGGGATCGGCAGGGACCTTCACGGCGACTGCTACGGGCTTCCCGGCCCCGACCTTCAATGAGACCGGTGCGCTGCCAGCCGGCGTCGACCTTCACCAGCGGAGGTGTCCTCTCCGGGACGCCGACAGCGACTGGCACATTCCCGATCACCATCACAGCGTCGAACGGCGTGCTCCCGAACGCGACCCAGCGCTTCACGCTGACGGTCAGCCTGCCGGCGGGCTTCCGGATCACCACATCGTCGCTGCCGCCTGCCACCATCAATGTCGTCTACGGCCCGGTTGCCCTGCAGACGAGTGGTGCCGCGCCGGGTGCCACCATCAAGTTCAAGAAGCTTGCGCCGATGCCCAAGGGGCTCAAGGTGAAGGCTGGTCTGATCCAGGGGACCCCGAGCAAGAAGCTGGTGCCCGGCACCTACCCGCGTGCAGATCTCGGCGACCGAGAAGTACATCACCGTGGTAGGCAAGTCGAAGACCAAGCACGTGGTCACCGTCAACACGACATTGTCGCTCCAGGTCAACCCCTAACGTGGTCGGGCCGATCTGTGACGGCGAATTGCTCGAGTGGGGCGGCTCGGAATCGCGCAAGCGCGCCGGCCCGGGTCGGCCCGCGTCGGCGCACTTTCGTGGGCGATCGCTCCCTGCGAATTCCACTCCGGTCGAGCGGTCGGAAGCCAGCTCAGCAGGTGCGGTGTAGGGAAATTCGTCCGGCAGCGAGTTCGAAAGATCGGCGTTCGAATGTCGGCAACGTGCCGCCCGCGTCACGTCCGGGTAACCCGCAAGTTATCTCTCTGTGTCACCCGGCAATTTCGATTGACTTGGGTTTCGGGCCGTGCCAGAACACAACTGACGGCGGGAAGTCCGGCCGTCGTCCACCACCTTGGATCCGATGCAAGAACACGTCCGGCGCAGTTCCCGGATGGGCTGCCGATCCGACAAGGAGCAATCTGACAGATGAATCCCCTCTAACGTTGGAAAGAGGCGATCGTTGCGTGGCCGGTTGGCCACCGTGGCGATCGTCGGAGCTGCGGCTCTTGCCGCCGCGGGCACGGTTGGGGCTGGCGTCGCGAGCGCCGGTACCAACTCCGCTGGCCCGCCTTCGTTCAACACGACTCAGGCGTCCGCAGTCGATCCGTGACTCCGGGTCGGACACCACCTTCTTCATGATGCAGAAGATCGGCGACTACTACACCGCCGCCGGACTGTACGGCTGCCAGTTGGTCGATGCGGCCGGTGAGGCACAGTTCAACACGGGGGCAACCTCGACGGCTGGGCAACATCTTCCAGAACTGCCAGGCGAACTCCGCTGACATCTCGACCACCGACAACGTCGACAACTGGAACCGAGTCGAAGTCGAAGAAGGCGTCAACAACGTGGGGTCGGGCGACGGCCAAAAGCAGTTGTGCGGAAGCGAGAACAAGCCAGTCGGCCTGCAGGTCGACTTCGCACGCTCCTCGAAGCCCAGCTCCAACATCTCCGGTTGCAACGAGCAGGAGTTTGGATATGCCAAGGACGGCGTGCCCATTGTCGACTTCCCGACGATCAACCCGTCGACCTTCGGCACCTCGACGCAGCCTGGCGTCGCCGCGGCTGCCTATCCGGCGTCCAACTTCACCAGCATCAACGGTGGAGTCGTGGGTCCGGTTGCGAACGGCTGGCTCCCGGCTGACAATCCGGCCGGCTCCGCCAACCACGGCACTCGCCTGACGTCGATCTCCAACGTCGGCGCCATCGACACCAGCGTGGCGTTCCGCATGTGGTGTCTTCCCCACGGGAACGCGACCTCGATCGGCGACTGGGGTCAGTTGACCAACCTGGGGCCGAACATCGAGGTCAAAGTCACCACCACCGCGACGTCGCAACTCGATCAGCATCGCTTCCTCGAGCGGTACCGCCTTCCCGGCGACCATCGCCTCTGGCAACGCGGTGACCGATCCGTTCGCGACCCTCAACACGACGCCGTTCCCGTCGGGAACGAGCACGACGTCGGCGGGCGGCGGTGCGACGCTCACCCTCAACAATCCGGCCTCCACCAGTGGGACCTTCACGCTGATCTTTGCGACCGGTGCCGCAAAGCTGGCCGTCGGCTCGGGCGTGCCAGTCGGAGTCCCGATTCGGCTCCAGGGCGTGAACACCGGCTCGGGAACGTCGGCGACGTTCTCCGGGTTCGTGAACGGGCAAACGCCGGATCCGTCCTCTCAGTGCACGAACAGCAACGTCCTCCAGAACGTGAATGCGGCGAACGACCCGAACTCCGCCACGGCGCCCGCTGGGCAATCCGCAGCACATCGCGCTCGGAGAACAACGCCCATCAGATAGAGCTCTTCTCGACGGGTGACTTCCCGACCTCGACGGCCGACCAGGCCATCGAAGAGGCGACCACGCTGTACTTCATGAGCAACGGCGTCTACAACACCAATGCCTACGTGGGAGCGACGACGATCGGGGCAACCAACTTCGCGGCCAACATCATCGCGGAGAACAGCGTCTTCCCTGGTTCCACGACGGACCTCAACAACACCTTCCCGACAGCTCGGACCCTGTTCAACATCACCAACTCGGCGACGGTCCGCAACTCCGTGGCCGGGCTCATGAACTGGATCTGTGACTCCAACTCCCTCGTCACCAAGGGGACAGACCTGAGCACCGGTCTGAACACCGATGCGGAGTTGAGCAATACGATCTCGACCCAGTTCGGATTCCCGCGGTTGTCGGACACGAGCACGCCGGTCGCGATCGGCACACCGGCGGACAACGTTCCGTCGCCGACCGACACCTGCGTCGGCCAGATCCCGGTGACCGTGGCCGGTGATGGAACGACGATCACAGAGCAGAGCAGTGGGAACTTCCCGACCGACTTGATCAACGGTGGTTCAGTCGTCGGCACCGGAGTTCCGAGCGGGACGACACTGACCTCCGCGGGAGGTGGGGCGAACATCACCCTGAGCAACCCGCTCCCGCCGGGGACCACCACCCTCGAGTTCACGGGAGTTCCTCCGGTCGTTCACCGCCTCGGGTACGCCGTAACCGAGCAGTAGAGACGGCCAACGGACTGAGTCCGGAGGCCAATAGAAACACCCCTCGGACCCGGGGTTCGGCGAGAGATCGCCGGCCCCGGGTCACCGGGTGTCAGGGGAGATGTGAGAGAGCAGTTTGACGGGCGTCATGAGGGCGTCGAATGACGAAGGGGAACGGGATGGACATCCAAAGCAACGCAGCGATCGGCCATCCACTGGGTATGGGTTCACGCGATCGGGACGAACGTCGCCATGCCCGGCCTGCGATCCGCTCGGTTTCGGTGGTCGCCGCTCTCTTCCTGGTGGTGGCGACCTTCGTGACCCTCGCTATTTCGGGCCCAGCCGGCGCCAACCCGACTGGTCCGGGGGCGTCCGGCAACACCATCACCAACGCCGCCCAAGCCCAGACTCCTTTCACGCCGGGTACTTTCGACTCTGGTCAGCCGATCAACGTGGTCATCCCTGCCAACAGCGTGCTGACGCCGGGAGCCTCGATCTTCATCCTCGAGTGTGCCGCACCGGCCGGCGTCGATCCGACGACGACTGGGAGCTGTGACGGCAACACCGGGTACCAGGGTGGGACGATCACCGTCGACACCGACGGTTCGGTCAACGTGGTGAACTCCAATACCGGCGGGTCGGACATCCCCTACACGACGTACGCGCTGCCGGACAAGGTGAGCCTCCAGGAGAATTCTCCCAACGGAGCGACCTGCGGCCTCGGTTCGGCCAACGAGTGCGTCCTCTACGTCGGGCAAGGCGGCGGCGGTGACGTGGGGATGACTGCGCCCCACTTCTTCTCGCAGGCCTTCCAGGTTCACCCGGATCCGACCGACTCGGGAACCCTGAACCCCGGTGACGGCACCTTCCCGGCCGACTCCGCGCCAGGAGCGATCAGCACCGCCAACAGCACGACCTTCACCGAGGGGACGACCGGGACCTTCGACATCAGCGCGTCGGGCTATCCGCCGCCCACCTTCACCGAGACCGGCGCCCTCCCGACCGGTGTGAAGCTCACCACCACCTTCTCGGGAACCTCGAGCACGGGCGTTCTGTCGGGCAAGGCAACTCAGGCCGGCACTTTCCCGATCACCCTCCAGGCCTCGAACGGAGTGGGTACACCCACCACGCAGGCCTTCACGCTCACTGTGAATTCGGCCACGTCGACCCCGACAGTGACCGCGGTTTCCCCGACCAGTGGTCCCGCAGCGGGTGGTACGTCGGTGACGATCACAGGGACGAGCTTCACGGGCGCGACCGCCGTTCACTTCGGTGCGACCGCGGCCACGGCCTTCACAGTCAACTCGGCCTCCTCGATCACCGCGACCTCCCCCGCCGGATCCGGGACGATCGACGTCACGGTCACTACGCCCGGGGGAACCTCCGCGACCTCGTCGGCTGACCACTTCGCCTACACAACGCCACCGCCCGCACCGGCCGTCACGTCGGTCTCCCCGAACACCGGTCCCGCGGCGGGTGGCACCAGTGTCACCATCACCGGCACCAACCTGACCGGGGCGACCGCGGTCGATTTCGGCGCGAACGCGGCGACCGGTGTCACGGTCAACTCGGCCACCTCGATCAGCGCAACCTCGCCTGCCGGCACCGGCACGGTCGACGTCACGGTGACGACCCCGGGCGGAACCTCGGCGACGTCCTCCGCCGACCACTTCACGTACCTGGCGCCTCCGACTGTGACCGCAGTGTCCCCTTCGAACGGACCGGCGGCAGGGGGCACCAGCGTGACCATCACCGGCACCAACCTGACCGGCGCGACGGCGGTCGACTTCGGCGCCACCGCGGCGACGACCTTCACCGTCAACTCCGCAACCTCGGCGACTGCGACGTCGCCGGCCGGCACTGGCACCGTCGACGTGACGGTGACCACCCCGGGAGGTACCTCGGCCACGTCGGCCGCAGACCACTTCACGTATGTCGCGGCGCCGACGGTGACCTCGGTCTCCCCGAACACCGGTCCCGCGGCGGGCGGCACCAGCGTCACGATCGGCGGCACCAACCTGACCGGCGCGACTGCCGTCCATTTCGGTGCGAACTTGGCGCTTGGTGTGACGGTCAACTCCGCGTCCTCGATCACCGCCAGTTCCCCGCCCGGGACCGGGACGGTCGACGTGACGGTCGCCACGCCCGGCGGCACGTCGGCGACCTCGTCGGCTGACCACTTCACCTACACCGCGCCACCGCCTGCACCGACCGTGACCTCGGTCTCCCCGAACACCGGTCCCGCGGCGGGCGGCACCAGCGTGACGATCGGCGGCACCAACTTCACCGGGGCCACCGCAGTCGACTTCGGGACCAGCGCGGCGACCGGGGTGACGGTGAACTCCGCGTCCTCGATCACCGCCAGTTCCCCGCCCGGGACCGGGACGGTCGACGTGACGGTCGCCACGCCCGGCGGCACGTCGGCGGCCTCGTCGGCTGACCACTTCACCTACACCACCCCACCGCCTGCACCGACCGTGACCTCGGTCTCCCCGAACACCGGTCCCGCGGCGGGCGGCACCAGCGTGACGATCGGCGGCACCAACTTCACCGGGGCCACCGCAGTCGACTTCGGGACCAGCGCGGCGACCGGGGTGACGGTGAACTCGGCGACCTCGATCACCGCCACCTCACCGGCCGGCACCGGCACGGTCGACGTGACGGTCACCACCCCCGGCGGCACGTCGGCGACCTCGTCGGCTGACCACTTCACCTACACCACCCCACCGCCTGCACCGACCGTGACCTCGGTCTCCCCGAACACCGGTCCCGCGGCGGGCGGCACCAGCGTGACGATCGGCGGCACCAACTTCACCGGGGCCACCGCAGTCGACTTCGGGACCAGCGCGGCGACGACCTTCACCGTCAACTCGGCGACCTCGATCACCGCCACCTCACCGGCCGGCACCGGCACGGTCGACGTGACGGTCACCACCCCCGGCGGCACGTCGGCGACCTCGTCGGCTGACCACTTCACCTACACCGCGCCACCGCCTGCACCGACCGTGACCTCGGTCAGCCCGAACACCGGTCCCGCGGCGGGAGGCACCAGCGTGACGATCGGCGGCACCAACTTCACCGGGGCCACCGCAGTCGACTTCGGGACCAGCGCGGCGACGACCTTCACCGTCAACTCGGCGACCTCGATCACCGCCACCTCACCGGCCGGCACCGGCACGGTCGACGTGACGGTCACCACCCCCGGCGGCACGTCGGCGACCTCGTCGGCTGACCACTTCACCTACACCGCGCCACCGCCTGCACCGACCGTGACCTCGGTCTCCCCGAACACCGGTCCCGCGGCGGGCGGCACCAGCGTCACGATCGGCGGCACCAACCTGACCGGCGCGACTGCCGTCCATTTCGGTGCGAACTTGGCGCTTGGTGTGACGGTCAACTCCGCGTCCTCGATCACCGCCAGTTCCCCGCCCGGGACCGGGACGGTCGACGTGACGGTCGCCACGCCCGGCGGCACGTCGGCGGCCTCGTCGGCTGACCACTTCACCTACACCACCCCACCGCCTGCACCGACCGTGACCTCGGTCTCCCCGAACACCGGTCCCGCGGCGGGCGGCACCAGCGTGACGATCGGCGGCACCAACTTCACCGGGGCCACCGCAGTCGACTTCGGGACCAGCGCGGCGACCGGGGTGACGGTGAACTCGGCGACCTCGATCACCGCCACCTCACCGGCCGGGACCGGGACGGTCGACGTGACGGTCACCACCCCCGGCGGCACGTCGGCGGCCTCGTCGGCTGACCACTTCACCTACACCACCCCACCGCCTGCACCGACCGTGACCTCGGTCTCCCCGAACACCGGTCCCGCGGCGGGCGGCACCAGCGTGACGATCGGCGGCACCAACTTCACCGGGGCCACCGCAGTCGACTTCGGGACCAGCGCGGCGACCGGGGTGACGGTGAACTCGGCGACCTCGATCACCGCCACCTCACCGGCCGGCACCGGGACGGTCGACGTGACGGTCACCACCCCCGGCGGCACGTCGGCGGCCTCGTCGGCTGACCACTTCACCTACACCACCCCACCGCCTGCACCGACCGTGACCTCGGTCTCCCCGAACACCGGTCCCGCGGCGGGCGGCACCAGCGTGACGATCGGCGGCACCAACTTCACCGGGGCCACCGCAGTCGACTTCGGGACCAGCGCGGCGACGACCTTCACCGTCAACTCGGCGACCTCGATCACCGCCACCTCACCGGCCGGCACCGGCACGGTCGACGTGACGGTCACCACCGCCGGCGGCACGTCGGCGACCTCGTCGGCTGACCACTTCACCTACCTGGTGACGACCGGTCCTCCCACAGTCAGTGGGCTGAACCGTCATGGCGGTTCGATCACCGGCGGCAACACGGTTGTCGTCACGGGAACCAATTTGTCCGGCACGACAGAGGTCGAGTTCGGCTCGAAGCCGGCCTCGTCGTTCACGGTGAATTCATCGACCCAGGTGACTGTCACTGCTCCCCGCGGCTTTGGGGCCGTCGAGGTCACCGTCACCACCTCGCAAGGCACGTCCGCCCTCAACCCTCCAGGCGACTTGTACTTCTACCTCAACCTGAATGTGATCGTCGGTTGCCATGGGCCCCTGTTCCCCTTCGGAAACGGCTTCCCGTTCTCATTCGGGATGGGATCACCGCGGGTTCCGTTCGCGTTCTCTTGCTGCCTGCCGTTCAACCCGTTCATCCTGGGGGTAGAGCCGGACGCTAGCGGTGGATTCTGGGTGCTGCTGTGGAACGGGAACATCGTCCATGTGGGTGGCTCCAGCATCTGGAGCGACTCGCAGAGCGTTGGCGGTGCGATCGGTGTCATGCATCCGACCATCCCTGGGTGCACGTCCGCGTTGTTCGCCCCGTTCGGGCGGGGAACGGGTCCCCAGGCCGTTCCAGCCTTCAGTCGAAGGCTGGGCTGATCCCCCGGTGACGAACCGACACCGTTCGATGATTCGGCGAGAAGAGCCTCCAAGGCGCCGTCGTCCGGGTCCATCTGCAGTTTCGATGGTCAAGCCCGGCCCCGCCGATGGGGACGCCCGAGGCGGCGACTGAGCCCATGAACGCGTTACGGACCAGAGCGCTTCGATGGTTGCAGGTGGTCGGCGTACTCCTCGTGTTGGCCGGTACCGTCGCGGCGTTTGCCTTCTCCCGACCTGCGGGTGCCGGCACCGGCGTCGGTGCGTCCGGCAACACCGTGCCGAATTCGACGGTACCCCAGCCACCCTTCACTGCCGGCACACCGTTCGACAGCGGTCAACAGATCGACATCGTCATCCCACCGAACAGCGTGCTCGACTCGGGGGCAAAGATCTTCATCCTCGAGTGTGCTGCTCCGAATGGTGTACTGCCGACCACGACGGGAAGCTGCGACGGCAACACCGGATACCAGGGGGGAACCGTCCTCGTCGCTTCCGACGGGTCCGTGGACGTGACCAACTCGTCGACCAACGGTTCTGACATTCCCTATACGATCTACGCGCTTCCGGACCCACTCCTCCAGGAGAGCTCGAGCGGCGAACCGAAATGCGGCCTCGGAGCGGCGAACGAGTGCGTGCTGTACATCGGAGAGGGGGGCGGCAGTGATATAGGCATGTCGCAGCCGCACTTCTTCTCGCCGCCCTTCCAGATCCACACGGATCCGACGGACTCGGGGACCGTGAACCCGGGTGATGGCTCACCGGAACCTGTGAGCGCCGTGTCGGCTGCCAATTCCACCGTCAGTCCCGCCGCGCAGACGGTGGCGGGGGACGGGGTCGATCCGGCCGAGGTCACCGTTACCCTGAAGGATCAGGCCTCGGTCGTGGTACCGGGCAAGACGGTGAGCCTCGCCGCAGCGGCCGGTCACGCAAAGATCGTGCCGTCCCAGACCGGCGCCGATGTCACTGACGCGAACGGAAAGGCAACCTTCTTCGTCACTGACTCGAGCGCTGAGAGCGTCTCCTTGACGGCGATCGACACGACGGACAACGTCACCCTCACCCAAACCGCGTCCGTCACCTTCACGACGCCGACGATCAACACGGCTGCGTCCACAGTTGTGGCCAGTCCGACGACCGTGCCATCCGACGGGACGACCCCGTCGACGATCACCGTGACCGTCAAGGACAACGCGGTCGCTCCCGGTCAGCCGGCTCCCCTGCAAGGTCTTACGGTGACGCTGTCGGCGGAGAGCGGTAGCTCGGTCATCTCACCTTCCTCCGTGGTCACCGACGCGACCGGCGCGGCGGCATTCCAAGTGACCGATTCCACCAGCCAGACCGTGACCTACAAGGCGAACATCGGGGCCACCGTTCTGACTTCCACCGCGTCGGTCTTCTTCGGTACGCTCGCGTCCGTGTCGGCGACGGCGTCGACGGTGGTGGTCCACCCGTCGCCCGCTTTCACCGGGCCGTCCAATGGGACGACCGTCACCGTCACACTGCTTGCCTCGGACGCAAGAACTCCTGTTCCGAACAAGTCGGTCAGCCTTTCGGTTCAGTCGCCGTCGAACAATGCGTCGACCATCGGAGGCAACAGCGCGACGACGAACGCGTCGGGCCAGGCAGTGTTCACCGTCATCGACCAGACCGCCGAGACCGTGAAGCTCACCGCAACCGACGTGACAGATTCCAATCTCGTGCTTGCGAGCCAACCATCTGTCGTGTTCGAGGCGCCGCCCCCACCGACGATCTCGGCGACGACGAGCTCTGTCAACCTGGCCAACTCGCCTGAGCCTGCAGATGGCTCGAGTCCCGCGACTCTGACGGTGACCGTACGCAATACGGCGAATGCCGTGGTTGCCGGCGTCAAGCTCACCGCGACCGCCTCGCCGACGGGAACGGTGTCCGTCGTGCCCGTCGGCGGTAACAGTCTCAGCAATAGCTCGGGAACGGTGCAGTTCTACGTCCGCGATACCGTGGCTGAGACGGTCACGTTGACCGCAGCGGTGGTCGGCGGCGTCGCCTTTGCACAGACTGCCACAGCGGTGTTCCTGGCCGGAGCTGCAAATGCGAACACCTCGACGGTGGCCGCGAGTCCCGTCCAAGTCGCGGCCGACGGGACGACGCCGTCCACGGTGACCGTCACCTTGACCGACTATTTCGGGAACGTCGTGGCCGGTGACTCGATGAATCTGGCCCCTTCCGGCGGGACTTCGGTGATCACGCCCGACCCGGTGACCTCGGGAGTGAGTCCGGGGGTGACCAACGCTCAAGGAGTCGCCAAGTTCTCGGTGACAGACGCGAAAACCGAGGTAGTGACCTATACGGCCACTGATTCGAGTACTTCGCTGCGACTGACCCAGCTGGCGTCGGTGACGTTCGGCACCCCGCCCCCTGTCCTACCGGTGAAGGCCGACTGCACGGCAGTGGTCAACGCGACGAGTGTTCCGGCGAACGGGACGACGACGGGGACGGTGACAGTGGAATTGCGGGACGGCAGCGGCTATCCGGTGGCCGGCAAGACGGTGTCGCTGACCCCTTCGGGTGGGAGCTCGGTGGTCGTCGGAGCGAAGGTCACCGGCTCGATCGCGTCAGCGCCTGCCACGCCGAGTCCAAAGTCGTCCCCGGTTGCACGACCTCTGGCCGCACCTGCGGCGGGCACCGCGGTGAGCAACAGCAACGGCAACGCAATCTTCTCCGTCTCCGACAAGGTGCCGGAGACGGTGACCTATACGGCCGCCGACTCGACTGACTCGATCTCCGGCTGGACCGTCACCGTGACCTACACCGTCGCCGCGGCGACCACGACGACCTCGACGACGACCTCGACGACGACTGCGGCTGGGGGAGCGGCGCCTGCTGCTTCAACTGGGGCAGGCAGCACGGCGGAAACGAGCGGGATCTCGGGAGACGCAGGGTCGGCGGGCACCACTGGTGCCACTGACACCAGCGCGGCCGGTCCTTCGCTTGCGTTCACCGGGGCTCCCGCCGCCTTGCCGTGGATCTTCGGAGTGGGTGCGCTGCTCCTCCTTCTCGGGACCCTCGGTCGCGCGCTGCTGACGATGCGAAGGAGAGCTCGATGAGTCCCACGCCGGTGACCGACCGAATGCCCCATGCACCCGAGGAGGACCCACCTGCGAGCAGGCGGCGGCCCCGGTGGCTCTGGGTGACATTCGGTCTGGTCGGGATGGCAGTCGTCGTGGTCGTGCTGGTGTTGGTGCTCACGTCGGGCGGCAGCGCTCCGACCACCGACGCGAGCGGGCGACCCGTCGTCATGATGTCGCCCGCGCCCGGCTCGACCACCTATCACGACGGCCAGGTGGTCCAGCTGTCGGTCGGACCGAACCGGTACTTCGCTCCTTACTCGAGGATCGTGATCCTGGAGTGCGCCGACAAGGGAGGCGCCACCGACGCGCTGCCGAGGAATGACACCACCTGCGACGGCAACACCGTTCAGGGCTATTCGGTCCTGGTCAACAAGGACGGCAGCTTCAGTGCCTCCAGCTACCCGCTCTTCTCGCTGCCGAACACGCAGCTCGGTGAGGCCGCAGACGGTGAGCCCGTCTGCAACCAAACCAACGCGTGCGTCCTCTACGTCGGTCAGGACCAGAACCATTTCACCGCGCCGAAGGTCTTCTCCGCTCCGTTCACCATCGTGGCTTCCCACGTCCCCAAGAAGACGCCGTGAGGAGCTCGGCACTACGAATCGTGACGGGGTCGCGCCCGAAGACCCGGCGGGGCCGGAAGGCCCGGGTCCACCTGACGGTGGCCGTGCTCGCGGTGCCCTTGACGTCCCTCCTCGCGATCGGCGCATCGACAATGTCGGCTGCGGCAGCGAATGCCGGGCCGCCCGTCTCCGTCGCGCCCGAATCCGGCGGGGGCCCCTATGCGAATGGCGCGACCGTGGACATCTCGGTGGGGCCGAACTCGACATTTGCCCCTAATTCGCGCATCGAGGTGATCGAGTGTGCGGCACCGCACGGCGTCGTTCCGGTGGACGACACCACCTGCGACGGCAACACCGCCCAACTCGGCTCGATCCTGGCGGGCTCAGACGGCAGTTTCCATGTGACCGGGTACACCCTGTATTCGCTGCCCAATACCGTGCTCGACGAGACGGCGGACGGCATTCCTGTCTGCAACGCCACGTCTGAGTGCGTTCTGTATGTCGGCGAGAACCAGAACAACTTCAGTCAGCCGAAGAGCTTCTCTGCGCCCTTCACCGTCCAGCCCGGCACCGGTTCGACGCCACTTGCAGCGCACCACGGCCCGATCCCTGGGGTCCCCTCACAGAGCCCCGCACCGGCGGGCGCCGCCACACCGAGTACGGCGCCGACTGCTGCGGCACTACCGGCCAACGGCACTTCAGCGGATCGAGCGGTGCCTTCCGACCCGCTGACATCGTCCACCGGGGTCGCCGCCGGTTCGCCGTCAGCGGGCTCCGAGTCGAAGCCACCCACCGGCGCACTCCCGTCGTCCGGTTGGCATCCGCTGGTGGTGCTGGCGGTGCTGGCGGCGCTCGGCGTGCTGATCGGCGCGATAGGACTTGTCGGCACCCGTCGGCGAAGGACTTCCGGATGACGATGACCGCCCTTCCTCCCGGTCCTTCCGCCCCCGCAACGGATCCGGACGTCCCGCTCGTCCTCGGCAAGACCGATACGGGCGCCGACCGGGTCTTCCGAATGGTGCTCGCGGTGGCCGCCGCCATCGTGTTGGTCATCATGATCGCGGTTGTCGTCTTCCTTGCGGCTGATGGTGCACATGCCGCACGTGTTGGGGGCACCCGCCTGCTCACCGGCGAGACATGGGCACCCGACCTCGGACGCTTCGACATGTGGCCGCTGCTCGTGGGTTCCGTCGCCATCGCGATCGTGGCACTGGTGATCGCGTTCCCGGTGTCGATCGCCACTGCCCTCATGATCAACGAGTACCTGCCGCCGAGGCTCCGGCCGATCCTCACCGGCACGGTCGACCTTCTCGCCACGGTGCCCAGCATCGTCTACGGCTTCTGGGGGCTGGAGCTCATCTCTGGCCTTCAGGCGCCGACGGCCAAGTGGTTGGTCGACCACGTCAGTTTCGTCCCGTTCTTCCGGACCCCGACGCCCGGAAGCTACGTCGATTCGATCTTCGCCTGCGGACTGGTGTGTGCAGTGACCATCATCCCCATCATCACCTCGGTCAGTCGGGATGTGATGTCCCAGGCTCCGCGTGACGTTTGCGAGGCCGCCGTCGGACTGGGCGGAACACGCTGGGGCATGATCACCGACGTCGTCCTGCCGTTCTCGCGCAACGGGATCCTGAGCGCAGGTTTGCTGGGGCTCGGTCGGGGCCTTGGCGAAACGATGATCGTGGTCCTCATCCTCTCGCCTGCCAACCACTTGACGCCGGCGATCCTCGGTCCGCAGGGGCTCGGTTCGATCGCCCGGGAGATCACCTTGCAGTTCCCGACCGAGACCCATCTCGGGCAAAGCGCCCTGGTACTCCTCGGGATGATCCTCTTCTTCAGCACCCTGCTGGTGAACATCCTGTCCCGTTGGATCGTCGGCCGCTCAACGAGAGGTAGACAATGAGCGGTTCCATCGACGTGATCGCCGCGACCCCCTCGGAGGTCTCGCCGCCCACCGGGGGGGTGCGACCCACCGGCTTTGAGGGAGGCGACCGTCCGCGCCGGCACCGTCAGGTCGCGGTTCCGCAGTTGGTGGAGCTGATCGGCTCCGTTTTCGCGTCCCTGGCCGTCGTGTGGCTCACCTTCACCATCGCCGGCGAAGCCTTCTCGTTCGGGTTTGCCGTCTGTTGGGTGGCAATGTTCTTCGCGTTCTACGCCGTCGTCACCTGGCGGGCGCACGGGATGTTGGTGATGAAGGACCGGTTGGCCACGGTTGCCGTGTGGATGGGCGGCGTCATCGCGATGGTCCCCCTGGTGGCGGTCATCGGGTACGTCGTCCTCAAAGGCTTCTCGGTGGCCATGGCTGACTTCCCTCACTTCTGGGTGAGCGACATGTCCAAGGTGTCGGCAACCGCCCAGGTGACCGACGTCGGCGTCGGCGCCGCGATCGTAGGCACGCTCGAGCAAGTCGGCATTGCCGCTGTGCTCACCGTGCCGCTCGGGATCCTGACGGCGACCTACCTCGCCGACACGAACAACATCTTCTCCCGGGTCGTGGCGGCCGTCGTCGACGCGATGACCGGTGCGCCGGCCATCATCGCGGGTCTCTTCATCTATCTCTTCTGGGTGGCGCCGAGAGGCACGAGTGGCAAGTCGGGTTGGGCGGCGGGCATGGCACTCGCGGTCATGATGCTCCCGATCGTCACTCGCGCCGCGCTGGAAGTGGTCCAGATCGTCCCGGGCTCACTCCGGGAGGCGGCGCTCGCGCTCGGTGCCCCGCAGTGGCGAGTCCTGCTGCGGATCGTCCTCCCAACTGCCCGCGCCGGTTTGATGACCGCGGTGATCCTCGGCGTCGCCCGCATCGCCGGGGAAACGGCTCCGATCCTGTTCAATGCCGGCGGCAACAAGAACTTCAACTGGAACCCGTTCAGCGGACAACAGGACGACTTGCCGTTTCGTGTGTTCCAACTGATCTTCCAGCCCGGCATCAACATCAACCGAATGGCCTGGGGCGCGTCCTTCGTCCTGGTCGTGATCGTCCTCATCCTGTTCGTCATGGCCCGCCTCGTCGGGTCCTCGAAACCGGGTCGGCGACGTCTGCCTCACCTCAGGAGGTCTCACTGATGAGCCGCAACGACAGCTCCACGTCATTCGAGGTGCAAGTGCACCGATCACAGATCGCCGACTGCCGATCGACCAACAAGGCAAGGAGTCGCATGCAGACCTATGCACACGTCGCACACGGACGGCACGTCACGCGGCACCGCCGGAGCCACCGCCACCGCCTGGCCGGGGCGCCGGTGATTGTCGTTCTGACAGTCGCTCTCTTCGTCGTCATGGCCGGACCGGCGTCAGCAGACACGTCGTCCGCCTCGACCGCGACGCCGCAGGCCACCGCATCCGTGGGTGTGCCCGACAACTCGTCGACGACGTCCACCACGGCGACGGGCGGGGCGGTCCCGGCACCGACGATCAAAGCACCCGCAGGTGAATCCACCACTACGACGACAAAGCCGAACCACGCGCTGGTCGGCCACAGCGGCGCGGGCCTCAACGGTGCCGGATCCTCGTTCGCCGCGCCGGCGATCGAGACCTTCGCCTCGGTCGTCCAGTCCGCCCCCTACAGCATCAACATCAACTACTCCAGCACGTCCTCGGGCGACGGCCGGTACGAGTTCACCAACGGGACCACCGACTTCGCGGTCAGCGACATCGCCTACGGCCTGGGTGCTCAGGACGCGACGCCCCCGACGTTCCCCTACATCTATGTGCCGGTGACCGCCGGCGGGATCGCGTTCATGTACAACATCCCCGGGCTGTCCAAGAACCTGCAGCTCAACAGCTACGACGTCTGCGCGATCCTGACCGGCGCCATCACCAACTGGAACGACCCGCACATCACGTCCGCCAACCCGGGCGTCTCGCTCCCAAACCTGGCTATCCGGCCGGTCACCGAGAGTGACCCCGCCGGCACCAACTACGTCCTCGAGGAGTGGTGCATCGCCGAGCAGCCTGCGTTGTGGGCGGCCTTCGCCAATTACATCAGCCACCAAGCGGGCAACAACGTCCCGATCAGCGCGACGAGTCCGGAGTCCGAGTGGCCGGCACTACCAAACGGTCTCAGCGCCGCCTCCACCGCAGCCGTCGCCTCGGATGTCGTCGACAACGCCGGCGGGATCGGTCCGGTCCAGCAGCAGTACGCCGCCGACGTCGGCTTCGGCAAGGGCAATCCGGCCCAGGGTGTGACCGCGGTGCAGAACGCGAGCGGCGACTTCACACTGCCCACGCCGGTCGACGTGGCATCCGCGCTGGCCTACGCCACGCAGCTGCCGAACGGCACGCACCAGCTCAATTTCGGCGGAGCCGGACCGCACGTCTACAACCCGTCGACCTACAGCTATCTCCTCACTCCGACCAAGGGCTGGAGCTGTGCAAAGGGCACGACGATGTCCAAATTCGTCAACTACGCCCTCACCCTTGGACAGCAGAAGTCGCCGAGCTTCTTCTACGCGAGCCTCGGTTTGTCCCTCGAGCGCTACGGGATCAATGCCGTCATTCAGGACGTTCCCTGTGCCGTGGCGGTGACGTCGGCTGAGCAGTCAGGCTACGCGTGCGGTGATCTCACGCCTCAGGAGGTCGCGGCAGGACAGACGGTACCCACCTGTGGTGTCACCAATGCAACCGCGCCACTCCCGCCGGGCAGCGGAGTGAACGGTGTCGGCGGTGCAGGTGGGGGCGCCGGCAGTGCAGCAGGAGGCGCCGGTGGTGCCGGAGGCAGGCGCCGGCGGCGCAGGCGGCGGCTCGGGTGCCAACGGTCTGGATCCATCTGTCTCTCTCTCGGGTTCGACACCGCTCGCGTTCACCGGTGGCGACCCTCGCCCCGTGGTGGTGATCGGGCTCGTCCTGCTTGCCGCCGGCTGGTTCACCCGGCGGCGGCTGCTGAGAAGGCACCGACTGGAGCTTCCCGGTCGTGGATCGGACGGACGGAGATGAACCGGCGGCACCTTCGCGGAGTCGTCGGCCTCCTCTCGCTGGCAGCGCTGGTGGGGTGCTCGACTGTTGCAGCCGGGACGGTTTCGTCGTCTGCGGTCGGTGCGGCGACGCCGGCGAACACGCTCTCTGGTGAAGGCGGCAGCTTCCTCTCCCCCGTGGTGAACCGGCTCCTCGTGGACGACAAGGGACACCTCGAGGGCCTCTTCGGCGGCTACTTCACCAATGACTTCAACGCGAACAGCGACTTCGTCGGGTCGGCCCCCAACAGCTTTGCGGCAGACTTCGCGGTGACTGAGCGACCGCTGACGGCCGCCGAGGCGAGCACAGCCAAGGCCGACGGACGCGGCTTCGCCTATGTCCCCTTCGCCGCGACACCGGTGGCACTGGGGACCATCGTCACCAACACCTCGTACACCGGACAGCCGACCATCCCCATCCAGGACTTCTGCCCTCACATCGAGATGACCGTCCAGGACCTCGCGGCGGTCTGGGGGATCGATCAGCGCGAGCCCGGTCAATTCGTGGGCCGACCCGCGCTTCACCTGTTCGAACGGGCAGCCGATCGCGGCTCAGGGGACCGGCCGGGCGGGCAACGACGACGACACCATGTCCAACTACGCGCTGATGGCCTTCCTCGACAGCGATCCGACCGCCAAGGGGTACTTCCAGGCCGGAGTCAACAGTGCCTTCATCGGAAAGAGCGCGTCGACCACCGACGTCACTCCGAATGAGCGGCTGCCATACACCGGAACCTTCTTCGTCGCGGGTGGTGATCAACCCTTCCTCGACAAGCTCCTGACGGTCAATGCCACCACCAACGTCCCGCGGTGGACCATCCCCACCTCACCGGATCCTTCGATCGTCGGACTCTCCTTCCCTGTCTCGTCGGTCTGGACGGGCGCGCCACTCGGCGCTGCCTGGAACATCCCGACGGCGGCGTTCGAGAACGCCGCCGGCCAGTTCGTCGCCCCGTCGGAGGCCGCGGCGGCGGCGGCCGAGAACGACGCGACCCTGGCAAAGACGTCTGCCCCTGGCACGAACAACCTGGTCACCTTCAACGCTTCGACGACCGATGCGACCGCCTACAACAACGACATGATGGAGGAGAGCTACTTGGTCGTCCCGACCAACGGACTCTCGGCGGCCAAAGCGACGGCGATGGCCGACTTCATCCGGTTCGTCGTCGGTCCCACGGGGCAAAGCGACATCGAGAGCTTCGGCGCGGCTCCGGCCACCTCTGCGATGGTGACTGCCGACCTGTCGATCGCGGCTCAGCTCGACGCCGAAGCGGCGCAGGGAGCAAACAGCTCCTCCACCACGAGCACCACGACGGGATCGAGCACCACTGCTGCGACGGGCGGCGCGGGCAGTGCCGACACGGGCGGTGCCGGCACGGGCGACAACTCGGGAGGCGCCGGCTGCAGGTGGCACGAACCCGAGCTCGCCGACCTTGGCCTTCACCGGAGCTCCTGCGCTCGCACCGCTGGTCGGCACAGGTGTGGCGATGCTCGTAGCCGGTTCGATCCTGCGACGTCGCCTCCACCGGCGGGCCCGAGGCCGGTCTCCGGTTCA
This sequence comes from uncultured Acidimicrobiaceae bacterium, assembly GCA_963784155.1. Taxonomy (GTDB): domain Bacteria; phylum Actinomycetota; class Acidimicrobiia; order Acidimicrobiales; family RAAP-2; genus Bog-756. The sequence goes on along the minus strand of CAWAQF010000005.1, from coordinate 73,244 downwards.
ATGACCGCCCTAGAGCACGAGACGCGAAGCGAGAACCGACCCGTCCAGGCGACCCCGGAGATGGCCTCGCCCAACGGTCAGTCGATGCTGCGGGCCACCGACGTCAGCGCCTGGTTCGGCTCGAACAAGGTGCTGGAGCGGATCTCCTTGACGATGGAACCGGGCAAGGTGACGGCCCTCATCGGACCATCGGGGTGTGGCAAGTCCACGTTCCTTCGCATTCTCAACCGTATGCACGAGCTGATCCCGAGTGCCGCGCTCTCCGGTTCGGTCGAGCTCGACGACATCGACATCTACGGTCCGGCCGTCAAGGTCATCGACACTCGGCTGCGCATCGGTATGGTCTTCCAGCGTCCGAACCCGTTCCCTTCGATGACCATCGCCCAGAACGTGCTCTCGGGTCTGCGCCTTTCCGGCAACAAGGTGGCAAACCCCGATGCCCTGGTCCGTGAGTGTCTCGAGCGAGCCGGTCTGTGGAAGGAGGCCAGGAACCGCCTCAACGAAGGCGGTGCGGAGCTCTCCGGTGGCCAACAGCAGCGGCTGTGCATCGCACGGGCTCTGGCGGTGCGACCGAGGGTGTTGCTCATGGACGAACCCTGCTCCGCGCTCGACCCGATCTCGACCGGGGTGATCGAGGAGACCATCAAGGAGTTGAGCGACGAGGTCACGATCGTGATCGTGACCCACAACATGCAACAGGCCCAGCGGGTCTCCCACAATTGCCGCGCTGTTCCTGGTCGACGGCGAGGGCTTGCCGGGCCACATCGTGGAGTCCGGGCCCACCGAGCAGATCTTCGAGAACCCGGTCGACCCGAGAACCTCGGACTATGTGCACGGGCGGTTCGGGTGAACATGGACCAGCCCCCCTTCGGCCGACCCGGCCCGCCGAACCCGCCGGGTCCCTCGTTCGGGCCGCTGCCCGTCCCGTCGGGACCACCGGAGCCGCCCTTCGGGCAATCCGGTCCGCCGCGTCCTCCGCAGCCGCCGACCGGACCGGAGCCGCCCATCGCCGGGCCCGGGGTGGACGGGTCGTCGGACTCGTCGACCCCTGACGACACCCGACCCCAACCGGGCGCGCTCAACCTCCGCGGGCGCCGCTCCTGGAAGACGTGGCAGCTTCTCCTGGCCGTCCTGCTCGCCGCGTTCATAGGCATGTGGTTCAACGGCAGGACCAGCTCGTCGGCGACCCCCGGCGGCTCGGCGTCGGGCTCGGGCGGCACCTACAAGCTGCCGGCGGAGGGCAGTGCAGGAGCGACGACGACGACCGCCCCCGGCGGTAGATCGGGAGGTGCATCCTCGAGCTCCACCACGACCACGACCACGGCCGCCGGCGCGAGCGCCGCGAGCGGGTCCACCACCACTACTGCCCCCGGCAGCGCGGCGGCGGGAAACCCGAGCGCCGCCGGCGCGTCGACCTCGACTACTCAACCGCTCGGGCAGGAGTCGTACCTCGTGCCCGCCCACCAGGCGACGGGTAACTGGACGAGTCCCGCGTTCACGGTCGCGGGATCCACCTGGTACATCGGTTGGGCATTCCAGTGCAATCCGGTTCCAGCGGCGAGACCTCTCTTCGCGGTGTACGTAGTGCAGAGCGGAGCGACTCCTTCCGGCACGCCCGCGGTCTCGAGCTCCGATCCGCAGGGGCAGTCGGTCACCAACCAGAGCAGCACCGGTAGCCAGCAGGTCGTCGTGCAGGCGCCACCGCAGTGCCAGTGGGTGGTCAAGGTCACTGGCTACGGCGGCGGTTGAGCCGCTGCTCGCTGTGCCGCGCTCGACCCTCTCCGCGCTGAACGCCGAAACTCATGGCCACCACTGACGTCCCGATCAGACCCGACGACGACCCGACGTCCGTGGCCAGCACGGTCCTGTCGTCCGGGGTCGAGGAACCGCCGGGCGCTGACTCCTTCCCTGATGGGCCCGACGCGCTGGCGCCCGCGAGTCCCAGCCCGGCCGACGCCGCCGGGTTCACCGGCAAGGCCGATCCGGTCGGCGCCGAGGAGCCCGACCCCGACGAGGAGGCGCGCTGGCAGCGCCGCCACAAGATCTATGTGTCGATCTCGACCTGGGTCATGTGCATCGGCGCACTGGTCATCCTGTTCGCCGCGTGGCAGCTCTGGGGAACCGCGATCGAGCAGCACCACAGCCAGGACGACCTCGCCAAACAATTCTCGGCAAAGGTCCATCACGCCCATCCGAGCTTCTCGCTCCTGCCCGCGACCGCCAACCTACCGGTGCCGCCGGAAGGGGGCGTGGTCGCCCTCCTCCAGATTCCGGCCCTCGGGATCAGCCAATTCGTCGTCGAAGGGACCGGCACCGACGACCTGGCCAAGGGCCCCGGTCACTACAGCGGGACCGCGGCTCCGGGCCAGGGCGGCAACGTGGCCATCGCCGGTCACCGCACGACCCACGGGGCACCGTTCAACCAGCTCGGCAACTTGAAGCCGGGCGATCCGATCTATCTGACCGACCTCGCGGCCCAGCGGCTGACCTACATCGTTGCCTTTCCGCCCTTCCCGGTCGATCCGTCGAACGTGTCGGTGCTCAACTACTTCGGGGACAATCGGCTGACCCTCACCACCTGCAACCCGCCCTATTCGGCCGCCCAGCGTCTGATCGTGGTCGCCGGCTTCAAGAGCGGACCGGGAGCCGCTCAGCCTCTCAAGCACCGTGCCGAGTTCGATGCGGGCCAGCTCCACAAGGTCACCATCAGCGGTGAGGCCGGATGGAACACCGGGTTGTTTCCCGTGGTCTTCCTCGAGATCGCGTTGCTGGTCCTCCTCGGGCTCACCAACCGACGGTGGGCGCGGATCCTCGGACGGGAGTCGAAATGGCTGATACTGGTTCCGATCTGGGCCGCGCTGATCTACCTGTTCTTCCAGACGCTGTCGAACTTCCTGCCGGCGGCGGCCTGAGGCCCGCCGCCCTTTCGGGGAAAGGCCGACGACGTGAGCTTCGGTCTGCACGCTCCCACCCGGCTTCAAGTGCGGCACCGCGTACTACCTTGCGACCGCCGACGGGTCCGGATACCTGTATCTCCGTCAACCCAATGGGACGATGGTGACCAGTGCGAGGTGCGCTCCCCCTCGAACCCCGTGGTCGCTCTCGTGTCTCTCGGCACCCCCGCACTCGTGCTGCTCGGCGTCTCGGCACTCCTCGTCTGTTACGACGTCATCGTCACCGTCCGATTACGGAGGACGATGCACACGAGATTCACGCCCCGGCCACTCGACCCGCTGTCCGAGCGTCCGAGCGTCCTCAGCCGGAGCTCGATCGCCGGCGGGTACGCTCGCTCCGTGAGCGCGCATCAAGCCGAGGGCCCCGCCGGAGAAGAGCACCTCCACCGCGCGCTCGGCCTCACCGACGCCGAGAGTGACCAGGTCGAGGACATCCTCGATCGCCCTCCCAACCATCTCGAGCTCGCCCTCTTCGCGGTCATGTGGAGCGAGCACTGCTCCTACAAGTCGTCGCGGGTCCACCTCGGCCGCCTGCCGACCGAGGGACCGCGGGTGCTGGTCGGCCCCGGCGAGAACGCGGGGGTGATCGACGCCGGTGACGGGATCGCGGTCGCCATCCGCATCGAGAGCCACAACCACCCTTCTGCGATCGAGCCCTACCAGGGAGCCGCCACCGGCGTGGGTGGCATCCTCCGCGACATCTTCACCATGGGTGCGCGGCCGATCGCGGTCATGGACCCGCTCTTCTTCGGCGATCCGGTCGAGGCGCGCCAGCGGTGGCTGATCGAAGGAGTAGTGGCGGGGATCTCCGGCTACGGGAACTCGGTCGGGGTGCCGACGGTCGGCGGCGAGCTCACCTTCGACCCGACCTACGCGCAGAATCCCCTGGTCAACGTGTTGTGCCTCGGGGTCCTCCCGGTCGACCGGCTGGTGCTCGGGCGCGCGTCGGGCACGGGCAATCTCGCGGTGCTGCTCGGCTCGACGACCGGTCGCGACGGGATCGGAGGGGTCAGCGTGCTCGCGCTCGGCCGGCTTCGGGGGCGAGCCCGACGCGGACGCCGAGTCCGCCAAGCGCCCGAGCGTGCAGGTCGGCGATCCCTACGAGGAGAAGCGCCTCATCGAGGCGTGCCTCGAACTGCTCGACGCGAAGCTGGTCGTCGGCATCCAGGATCTCGGTGGCGCGGGCCTGGTCTGCGCGACGTCGGAGACCGCGGCGCGCGGCGGTGTCGGCATGGACGTCGACGTGTCCGCGGTGCCGCGGCGCGAACCGCACATGGCGCCCTACGAGGTGATGACCTCCGAGAGCCAGGAGCGGATGCTCGCCATCGTGACGCCCGACGCGCTCGCCCGGCTCGAGGAGGTCTGCCGGCGCTGGGAGGTGCGCGGCGACGGTGGTCGGCCGGGTCACCGAGCCGCCGTCCGAAGGACCGGGTCGGCTCCGCGTTCTCGACGGGTTCGGCGGTGAGGTGCTCGGCGACGTACCGGCCGCCGCGCTGAGCGAGGACGCGCCGCGTCTACCACCGCCCCATGGCCCGACCCGCCGACTTCGAGACGCGCGGCGGCCGACGACCCGGGCGCGCTCCGACCGCCGGACGACTGCGGCGAGGACCTGCTCGCGCTGATCGCCGACCCGTCGTGGGTGTACCGCCAGTACGACCATCAGCTCTTCCTCAACACGGTCGGTGGCCCCGGCGGCGATGCCGCGGTGCTCCGCCTAGCCGGTCCCGGGCTCCCACCGTCTGAGCGCGGGCTCGCGCTCACCACCGACTCGAACCCTACGTGGTGCTCGATCGACCCACGCCTCGGCACCGCCTCGACCGTCGCCGAGGCGTCCCTCAACCTCGCCTGTGCCGGTGCCGCGCCGGTTGCGATCGTCAACTGCCTCAACTTCGGCAACCCGGAACACCCCGAGGTCATGTGGCAGCTCTCCGAGGCGATCGACGGCATGCGCGAGGCGTGCCTCGCGCTCGGGCTGCCGGTGATCGGCGGCAACGTGAGCTTCTACAACGAGAGCGCGGGCGCGGACATCGACCCGACCCCGGTGATCGGCGGGCTCGGGCTCATCGAACGGCTGGTCGCGCCGCCGCCGGGTGTCACCCTCGTGGAGGGGTCCTCCCTGGTCCTCCTCGACGCCGGCGTGGGAGCCTCCACCGTCGGCCCCGGCACTGCTCCATCCCTTGGCGGCTCGCGCTGGGCGGTTCGGCTGCGCGACCATCGCAACGGAACGCTTCCCCCGCTCGACCTCGTGCGGCACGCTCGGCTCGTCGAGCTGGTGGTGGACCTGGTCGGCACCGGGATGGGCGGCGGAGAGCAGCTGATCGAGGGCATCCACGACGTGGCGGCCGGAGGGCTCGGCGTCGCCCTCGCCGAGCTCGCGGTTGCATCGGGGGTCGGGCTCGAGGTCGGAGACATCGCGGACCACCGCGCGCTCTTCTCGGAGGCTCCGTCGCGGGTGGTCGTCTGCACCTCCTCGGTGAGCCGGCTCACAGCGAGGGCGGTCGACGCCGGCATCGACTTCGTGGTACTCGGGTCGGCCGGAGGCGATCGCATCCTCGTCGAGGGACTGGTCGACGTGTCGGTTTCCGACGCCACCGACTCGTGGCGCTCCCGGCTGCCCGACCTGCTCGACGAGGTCGCCCCCGCGGTCGTCGAGTGAGGCGCCGGACCGACTAGAGGTAGAGAAAAGAGAGACCGACGATCGCGATCCACGCGATCAAGAAGATCAGTGGGAGGGCGCGCCACGGCTGCAGAAGCTTCTCCCACTTCCAGTCGCCACTGTGGTGCTTCATCAAATCGTGGATCTCGTTTGACGAGAAGGCAACAGGAATGCCCTGAAGGTCAGCAAGGGTCCTTCTCTGGGAATCATCGACCCATGAGCTCTCGTACAGGGCCGGTGCTCGAACTCGCAGAGCCCGAATTGCTGCATCACTACGTCTCATCGAGGCGACGCTGCTCAACGCGGCCAGTATCCCCATCCCTGCGAGTACGAGGACGAGCGGGCGCGCAGAGGGCGTCTTCCAGGCGAACGCAAGCGCCGTAAAGAGGAGGCCGTTCAGTGTCAGGAGATACCCGAGCCTCTGGTTGCGGAGGTCGTCCTCGTGCTCGATCATCCGCCGAAGTGTCTCTGGCCCGCATGGGAGAGGATCAACGGCCGTCTCGCCCCGTCCTTCTCTTCCGGGTCCTTTCCGGGTTCCTCTTGGCTCCGTTTCCTACGTGATGCCTCGACGGAGAAGCGGCGACGATCACTCACGGTTGTTTGACCTTACCTCTGGACCCTTGTAGATCTCTGAGCAAGGGCGAAGGCGAGCCGACCTACAGTTCCGCCGAGTCCGCCGGCTGGATCCCACGGACACCTCGGGCTACGCCGTCTCCTCGGGCTTGGGCATCGTCCCGACCAGGAAGTGGCGGAGCTTGACGACGGTGTCGGCGTCCACGTCGCCGTGTTTCGAGGTACGGAACACCTCGGTGTGACCGTCGTACTTCACACGGATGCGGTCGTCACTCTCCTGGGTCACCTCGCCCATCGCCTTGAGAAGAGAGATCGCCTCGGGCCACTTGAGGTTCCGCGGCAACGGATGGCCGGAAAGCCGCTCGAAGGTGCGGCGCTGCTCGTGATCAAGATGCGGTGTGGAGGCCATGGCGCGTTCCTTTCGGTTCCTATTTGACGACCACCGGCGACCGGTCGCTGCGCCGGTCCGGGCGACGCCCTTCGAGCTGGTCGAGGATGCGGTCGGCGACCTTCAAGTCACCCGTGCCGGTGCCGACTCGCAGATCCGGCTTGCTCTCGCCGTGGTAGTCGGAGCCGCCGGTCGCGACCAGGTCGAATCTGCGGGCGAGATTGGTGAGTTCGTGTCGTTGGCGTTTCGAGTAGCGGCCGTAGGTCGCCTCGATCCCTCCGAACCCGGATTCGGCGAGCTCGCCGACCACCCCCGCGAGCTGAGAGCCGGCGAAGCCGAGGCTGTAAGGATGGGCCAGGACCGCGACCCCGCCCGAGTCGGTGACGAAGGAGGCGATCTCCTTGCCCGACAGCCTCGCCTTCGGGACGTAACCCGGCCGGTCGTTCCCGAGCACGCGGTCGAACGCGTCGTCGATCGAGTCGGCAGCTCCGACCGCGACCATCGCCGCGGCGAAGTGGGGCCTCCCGACTCCGGCCTCGGAGCCCGCCCGCTCGACCGCCATCTCATAGGTGACCGGAATACCGAGCGACGCAAGGCGCTCGCCGAGTGCCAGGTTGCGTCGCCGCCGGTCGGCACGGAGGCGTCCCAGCTCTTCGGCAAGGGGACTGTCCTCGGTGTCGACGAAGTAGGCGAGCACGTGCATGACGCCGCCCCGCGGAGCGACGCACGAGACCTCACAACCGTCGACCAGCTCGATCCGGAGCTGCTCGGCGCGCCGACGCGCCGCCTCGATCCCTGCGAAGGTGTCGTGGTCGGTGAGTGCGACCGCTCGGCACCCGGCCTCGGCCGCAAGCTCGACCACGGTCTCGGGCGGGTCGGTACCGTCCGAGACCGTCGAGTGGGTGTGGAGGTCGATCACCGCCGCCGACGCTAGTGGGGTTGCGCCTCGACCCCGCCCACCCTGGACTTCTTCTTCCCGATCCGCCCCCCGGCTCGGGTCACGGCCCTCTCTGGACCCTGTTTGCGCCAGGCAGGCGCCGAGAAAGCCAAGGTAGAATGGCCAGAGCGGACCGGGATCCGAAAGCCCGCCCGTGGGACGAACCGACGAGCCCCGGTGAGTACGGTGACGAACCGATGATGGAGGCGAAGGAAGCGTGCGGCGTCTTCGGGGTCTATGCCCCGGGGCGCAATGTCGCACACCTCGCCTTCGACGGGCTCTACGCCCTCCAGCACCGGGGCCAGGAGTCGGCGGGCATGGCGGTCAGCGACGGCGACCTGATCACCGTCATGAAGGACATGGGCCTCGTCACCACCGTGTTCGACGAACGCAAGCTCTCGGGGCTGCGCGGCCATCTCGCGATCGGCCACACCCGGTACTCGACGGCGGGCTCGAGCGACTGGCACCATGCCCAGCCCGTTTTCCGCGGCGTCGGGCGTGCCGGATTCGGGCTCGCCCACAACGGCAACCTCACCAACACGGCCGCGCTCGGCGAGGCGGCGGGGATGCTTCCCGGCCTGGTCTCTTCCGACAGCGATCTGGTCGCCGAGCTGCTCGCCCACACCTTCCCTCCCGACGGCACCGACGAGGCGCTTGCCGGCGAAGGCGACCTCGAGGACGCACTCACCTCCATCCTCCCGACGCTCGAGGGCGCGTTCTCCTTCGTGCTCCTCGACGCGGACCGCCTGATCGGGGTCCGCGACCCGAACGGATTCCGTCCCCTCTGCCTCGGCCGGTTGGAGGCGACCGACGAGCTCGAGGCGGGGTGGGTGCTCGCTTCGGAGTCGCCGGGTCTCGATGTGCTCGGTGCGACCTTCATCCGCGAGCTCGAACCGGGCGAGATGGTCGTGATCGACGGGAAGGAAGTGCGTTCCGAGTGGCCCTTCGCCGAGGAGCGCATCGACTCGAAGCTCTGCATCTTCGAGTTCGTCTACTTCGCCCGCCCCGACACCAAGCTCTACGGCAATGAAGTGCACGGAGCGCGGCGGAGAATGGGTGCAATTGCTCGCGACGCAGGCGCCGGTCGCCGCGGACCTGGTGATGGGCGTGCCCGACTCGGGTGTACCCGCTGCCGAGGGCTATGCGTTCGCGTCGGGCATCCCCTACGGGCAGGGCCTGGTCAAGAACCGTTACATCGGGCGCACCTTCATCGCTCCGACCCAGGCAGAGAGGGCGACGGGCGTCCGCCGCAAGCTCAATCCTCTTCGCGAGAACATCGCCGGCCGGCGTCTGGTCGTGGTCGACGATTCGATCGTGCGGGGCACGACCACGAGGGCCATGGTCAAGATGTTGCGCGAAGCGGGGGCGACCGAGTTGCACCTGCGGATCTCGTCCCCGCCGTTCAAGTGGCCCTGCTTCTACGGCATCGACACTCCCGACGAGGACGAGCTGCTCGCCTCGATCAAGTCGCTCCCCGAGATCGTCGAGTTCCTCGGCGTCGACTCGCTCGAGTACCTGACCCTCGACCACCTGGTGGAGGCGATCGACGCCCCGGGCGCCGGATTCTGTGACGCCTGTCTCACCGGCAGCTATCCGGTGCCGGTTCCGGCGCAGCGTCGAGCTCGGTGAGCGACGCGCGCTCAGCGGCGCGGCGAGCGGGGCCCGGGCGTGACGGGGGTCGTCCCCGACACGACACCTGCCACTCCCGATCCCACCGAGCCGAGCGCATCAGAGCCGATCTCGTCCGGATCCGACGCCGAGCCCGCAACCTACGCGTCGGCCGGGGTGGACATCGACGCCGGCGATCGGGCCGTCGACCTCATCCGGTCGCTCGTCGCTTCGACCGAGCGACCCGGGGTCATCGGCGAGCTCGGCGCCTTCGGCGGTCTCTTCGGCGTGCCGGTCGACCGGTATCGAGCGCCGGTGCTCGTGGCCTCGACCGACGGGGTGGGCACCAAGGCGGCGGTTGCCCGAGCCACCGGGCGCTTCGACACCATCGGCATCGACCTGGTCGCAATGTGCGTCGACGACCTGGTCTGCCAAGGCGCGGAGCCGCTCTTCCTGCTCGACTACGTCTCGACCGGCTCGATCGACCCCTCGCGCATGGCCGAGCTGGTCTCGGGTGTCGCCGAGGGTTGCCGGCAGGTCGGAGCCGCGCTGCTCGGCGGCGAAATGGCCGAGCATGCCGGGCTGATGGGATCGGACGAGTTCGAGCTGGTCGGTTTCGCGGTAGGCGTGGTCGAGCGCGACGGGATTCTCGGTCCCGAGCGGGTACGTCCGGGAGACGGGCTGATCGGTCTCGTCTCGCCAGGGCTCCGGTGCAACGGCTACACGCTGGCGCGCCAGGTGCTTCTCGAGCGTGCGGGTCTCTCCCTCGACGGACCGGCCTGGCCGGGTGCGGCGGTTTCCCTGGCCGACGAGCTGCTCCGGCCGTCGGTGCTGTACGCGCCCGCGGTCCGGGCTCTGATGGCGTCCTCGCAGGTCCACGCGGTCGCGCACGTGACCGGCGGGGGCATCGTCGGGAACCTCCCGCGCGCCCTCCCCGAAGGGCTGCGGGGGGTCGTGGACCGCGGGACCTGGGAGGTGCCGCGGATCTTCTCGGAGATCCGCCGGCTCGGACCGGTGGACGAGGACGAGATGACCCGGGTCTTCAACCTCGGCCTCGGCATGGTCGTGGTGGTTGCGGCCGATCAGGTTGACGACTCGCTCGCCGTACTTGCCGGCACGGGCGTCGAGGCGATGCTCGTCGGCCGGGTCGAAGAGGGTGACCGAGGGGCCGAGTTCGCCGGCTCGTTCCGCTGGGCGGGAGTTGCGGGAGCGGAGTCGTGAGCGTCGCGAAGGAAGAACGCGACGAGCTGCCGCCCACCGAGTTCGAGGCGCTCCGCGACCATCTCCTCGAACACTCGGTCCGACGGGGCGACTTCGTGCTCAAGTCGGGGAAGAAGAGCAGCTGGTTCATCGACTCGAAGCAGACCGTGTGCCGGCCCGAGGCGATGGTGCTGGTGGCCGACGGGATCCTGTCGGTCACGCCCGAGCAAGCGACGGCGATCGGCGGCCTGACCATGGGTGCCGATCCGGTGGCATTCGTCACCGCCGGGGTGGCGGCGGCGCGGGGTCGGATGCTCAAGGCGTTCAGCGTGCGCAAGGAGGTCAAGGACCACGGTGCCGGTGGCCGCATCGCGGGTGCCCTCGATCCGGGCGACCGGGTCGTGGTCACCGAGGACACCGTGACCCGTGGCAGTTCGCTGCTCGAGGCTGCGCATGCAGTGGTCGAGGCCGGCGCCGACCCGGTTCTTCTCGTGGCGGTGGTCGACCGCGGGGGAACGGTCGCCGCGATGGCGGAGAAGGAGGGGTTCTCCTTCCGTGCGCTGGTGACCGCGCCCGACCTGGGATTCGCCTACGAGGGAGGTTGAGGGTCCGTTCGGATCCCCGGCGCTCGGAGCCGAGTTCCGGGTGAGGTTCGGGCCGGTGGTCCAATTCCGAGAACATTGGACACTTGTCAAATGTTCCGGAGAGACAGTAACCCCGGGGCGCTTCTCCCGAGCCGGAGCCGAAATCGCAGGGCAACCAAGAAAAAGTGCCCCTGAACTGGTATTTGTGACCTCGGCGGCGCCTCGGAGCCGGGGCGGGAACGGCCCTAGAGGCAGTCCCAAGGAATGGAGGTCGCATCCCCGATCATGGCGTGCGCATCGGCTCGCCCCATTTCGATGGCCTGCTCGATGAACTCCGGGTGGAAGCAGAGGTAGCTCAGGTACTGGCCCGGCTGCTGCTTCTGGACGGTGACGCCGCCGAGGATCCGGTAGTCGCCGCACGACTCGATGATGCTCTTCCATCCCGAGGGCCAGATCTCCGTGGCGATCTTGCTCAGGCGGTCGTCGTGGGGAGTCATCACACACGTCGCGATCAGCCGGTGGCCGGACCCCGCCGCCGGCGCCCGGCCCCTGCCGTCGAGCTCCCGCACGAACTGGTTCGTGCGACGTAGGTGCGCGAGATCGGCTTGGAGCCGATCCGTGAGCACCGCGTGGAGGATCTGCCCTCCACCGTCGCCGATGTTGGGGGGGAGATCGGAGCGGGGCTCGACGAAAGGGCGCTCATCGGTGGCACCGAGCACGAGCAGACGGCCGGCCCCGAGGTCGATCGCCGGCTTGAGCGGAGCGTTGAGATGGATCCCGCCGTCGACGTACCAGTCGCCTCCGCCGGGCCCCGGTCCCTCCACCCACTGTGCAGGAAATGCCAGAGGGAAGGCGGAGGAGGCGAGCAGGTGCGAGATGGACAGGGTCACCGGGAGGTAGCGGATTCGCTCGCCGGAGAGCGGCGGCATCCTCCCTTGCACGAAGCAGACCGCCTCCGCTGTCGAACAGGAGCTCGCGACCATTCCGAGGGCGTCGAGGTGGCCACGGTCCACGTTGTGGCCGAATTCGTGAGGTCGAAGCATCTCCTCGATCGTGGCCCTGAGCGGTGTGGTGTCGAGCAAGCCGGGTGCCGTCGCGGGAGCGTGCCGCAGGTGCCAGGCGAGGAAGCGGGCCATTCCGGCGCGCGGACGGGTGAACACCTTCTCGGGCGTGATCGTCCGCCATGCGTCGAGAAGCGTCGTCGCTGCGACGTCGAGCCCTTGGTCGATCACCGAGGCGACCAGCGCGGCGTTCAACCCGCCCGCGCTCGTGCCGAGGATGATCCGCGGTGCGTCCTGATCCTCGAGCAACGGCAGCAGTACCGAGAGCGCGCCCGCTTCGTAAGCGCTCCGGGCGCCGTCACCGGTGAGGACCAACGCGACCGGGCCTTCGGGGATCTCGCCGGAGGCAGACCGCTCCTCCTTGTCCGTGGCCGCGTCCGTGCCGGCGTCCGTGGTGGCGGAGGACGTGTCGCCAACGGACTTGCCGACGGACTTGCCGGCCGTCGAGCGCTCTTTCGCCATTTGCAGTGACCCCGATCGCTATCCGCCCGTGGGATCGCCACGCGGATCGCTCAGCATATGCCCAGGCCATCGCCACTTTCCCGGAGCGGAGGACGACGGGTATCGGAAGGGTGTACTCATTCGGTGGTGACCCCATGAGTGGGCAGCTGTTCGTCCGCCGGCCCATCGCCCACACCAGCGGGTGTTCGAGCGGACGAGTGAGGAGTGATCGATGACCAGCGTCCAGCAACTCCGCTCCGTTTCCGACGAGCCCCGTGCGCACTTCGATTCGCTCGACCCGGCCACCGGCGAGGTGGTCGCCAGCCTCCCCGTCGACGACCAGGCGACGGTTGCCGCCGCGGTCCGCCGCGCCCGTGAGGCTGCGCAGTGGTGGCGGATGCTCGGATTCGAAGGTCGGGCCCATCAGCTCAAGCGGTACAAAGCGGAGATCGCCCGGCGGATCGACGAGCTCGCCGACCTCATGCACCGCGAGAACGGGAAACCGCGCGGCGACGCGGTCCTCGAGATCACCCTCGTCCTCGACCATCTTTCTTGGGTCGCGTCCCATGCCGGCAAGGTGCTCGGGCCGCGTCGCGTGCCGACGGGACTGTTGGCGGCGAACAACTCGGCGAGCGTCGAGTACCAGCCCCTCGGTGTCATCGGGGTGATCGGCCCGTGGAACTACCCGGTCTTCACCCCGATGGGATCGATCGCCTATGCGCTGGCGGCGGGGAACGCAGTTGTCTTCAAGCCGAGCGAGTACACGCCGGCGATCGGTGGTTGGCTGGTCGGCGCCTGGGCGAGGGCGGTGCCCGACGGGAAGGACGTGTTCGGGCTGGTGACCGGTCTCGGTGACACCGGTGCGGCACTCTGCCGGTCGGGGGTCGACAAGATCGCGTTCACCGGATCGGCGACCACCGGCCGCAAGGTCATGGCCGCCTGTGCGGAGGGCCTGGTGCCGGTGCTGATGGAATGCGGAGGCAAGGACGCACTCCTCGTCGACGACGACGCCGACGTGGAGGCCGCCGCGGATGCGGCGCTCTGGAGCGGGATGAGCAACGGTGGGCAGACCTGTATCGGCACCGAACGCGTGTACGCGACCGAGGCGGTCTACGACAGGTTCATCGAGGCCCTGACGGCCAAGGCCCGGCATCTGGCACCCGGTTCGGATGCCGACGCCTCTTGGGGACCGCCCACCATGCCGAGCCAGGTCGAGGTCATCCGTCGTCACGTCGCCGACGCGCTCCGACGAGGCGGTCGGGCACTAGTCGGAGGGGTGGAATCCGTCGACGTGCGAGGGGTGGGACCGACCGTGCTGGTCGACGTACCCGAAGATTCGCCTGCGGTGCGCGAGGAGACGTTCGGACCGACCCTGACGGTAACCAAGGTCAAAGACGCCGAAGAGGGTCTCGAGCTGGCGAACGATTCCGCCTACGGCCTCGGCGGCGCGATCTTCACCGGCTCCCGTGAACGGGGCATCGAACTCGCCCGACGCATGCGCTCCGGGATGACATCGGTCAACTCGATCATGACGTACGCGTTCGTGCCCGGACTGCCCTTCGGCGGTGTCGGCGACTCGGGGTTCGGACGGATCCACGGACCCGACGGGCTGCGCGAATTCACCCGGGCGAAGGCGGTGACCGCCCAGCGTTTCGCACTTCCGGTCAATCTGACCAGCTTCGGCCGTCCGGCAGGATCGACGAAGATCGTCGCCAAGCTGATGGGCTTGCTCCACGGGCACAGCCGCTGACCAGGCCCGTCGGATTGGATCAGTCGACCGTCACCTGCACCAACACGTAGAACAACCCGCCGAACAGGACGGTGCCGCCGAGCTCCGAGGCGAGCGCCTCCGGCTCGAAGTGGCGCCGGAAGATCCGATAGGGGCCGCCGTCTGGCAGCGTGCGGTTCTGCCATTCTTCGGCAGCCACTCCCGCCGGGCGTCCGGCGTCGAGGATGACCAGCTCGCCGGCGACCCGGGTTGCCTCGTCGAGCAATCGTCGTGCTTCGTCGGGCTGGAGCAGGCCGTAGATGTGGGCGGCGAAGTAACGGCCGAAGCTGTGATCGCGGAAAGGGAGCGCGGTCACGTCCGCTCGGAGAGCGGGGAACCCCGGATGATCGTCGCGCAGGCGTTCGAGCGCGGCCGCGCTCTGATCCGAAGCCACGCCCCGACCGGGGAGGAGTCCGGTGAAAGTGCCGGGACCGGCGGCCGCCTCGACGAAGGTGGTGCCGGAAAGGGATGCAAGCAAGGCCCGGACGCGAGCGCCCTCGTCCTCGATGTCCGCGGCGGCGACCTGTACTCCGAGCCCGGACCAATACTCCACCGCGCGGTGCAGCCCCGGGACACCCTGGGCGACCCGTCGGTCGTAGTACTCCCATGTCGAGCGTTTCCCGTCAGCCGGCACCTCGACCTCCATTCGCCCTCTCGTCCCGGTTGGCAGCGGGACCACCGCCGTCGACTATTCCGCGGTGCGCGGCTCCTCGTGCGGGCCTTCGGATGGTCCTCCGGCTCCGGCTCTCTGTCTCAGTGATAGACGAAACGGCCGCCGCCCGACGCGAGGCTCGTGCCACCGGTGGTCGTCACGGTCACGGCGACCGCGCCAGCGGCATGCGCGGGGGCCACGGCAACGAGCCGCGACGAAGAGACGGTTCGGAAGTGGGCCGGCACCGTCCCGAATCGGACCGATGCCGCGAGGCCGAGCCCCGTGCCGGTGAGGGTGACCGAAGTACCGCCTGCGGCCGGTCCGGAGGCGGGAGAGATCGCGGTCACCGTCACCGCGGGCAGCGTCGCCGCTTCCGGACCGGAGGGGCCGGGCGGTGCCGCGGCACGGTCTGCTCCGAGCGCCGGCGCCACTGTCGTCGTGGTCGCGGGGGCGGTCGTGGGAGCAGAGGCCGCGGTCGACGTCTTCGAGGAGGTCTTCCCCGCTTCGGTGACCGCAACGGTCACACCAGCGATCACCACGATCGCCGCGGCCGCGGCAGTGAGGACGGCGACGCGGCGCCGCCCGTGGCGGTGCGCGAACGCCCGTTCCAATGCACGGTTGGTCGCGGGCTTGAGCGGCCTCGGCCGGTCGACGCCATGGAGCGCGTCGGCGACCGGATCGCCGAGCGCGACCTCGAGCCGGTTCGACAGGTGCCCATCGATCGGCCGAGGATCGGCCCTCGGGGGCTCGGTTGACTGCGGGACCGGCGCCACCGGCTCGGCCGAGAGCTCCGCGCTCGGGCCGGCCAGCAGTATCTCCTCGAGGCGATCACGCGCCAGCGGTGACAGCGGTCGTGGAGCGTCCGCGTCACTGAGGAGCTCCCCGGGCCACTCAGTCACCGTCTTCTCCGATCTCCTGGCGCAAGCGGTCGCGGGCCCGCTGGAGGAGCGACTGCACTTGGACCCGAGACCGGCCCATCTCGGACGCGATCTCCTCGACCGACAGCCCGTCGAGGTACTTGAGCACGAGCACCTGGCGCTGGTTCACCGGCATCCGCCCGAGGGCCCTGACCACCTCGTCGCGGCGCTCCATGGCGGCACCCTCGAGCTCGGGATCGGGCGCGACCGCGAGCCGGAGTCCCGCCCGGGTCGCCTCGGCGCGGCGCTCGCGTTCGTAGTGGCGGGCCAGACGCCGTCGGGCGATGGTGCAGAGCCAGGTGGAGAGCGCTGCATCTCCCCGGAAGGAAGAGGCGGAGCGGACAGCCTCGAGGAGCGTCTCTTGCAGAAGGTCCTCCGCGGCCCCTTCGTCGCCGCCGACCCGTGCATAGAGATAGCCGTGCACGATCGGCGCCACCTCGTCGAGGAGTCGGCGCACCGCGGCAGGGTCCCGTCGAACGACCCCCTCGAGGAGCGTGACGTCGTCGGAGAGCGCGACGTCTCCCGCATTCGCTCCTCCCGCCTCGCGTCGCCGCGGCATCACGAGTAGGGGAGCCAGGCCACCTGGGCCAAAGTCGAGAGGTCGCTCGCCATGATCCCACCCTCCGAAACCGTGTAGATCATGCTCCCGATTACGATGGCACGCTCGATCGACGAGCCGGGGAAGTAGGGAGCGATGGCGGGCATCAGGCTCGGGCCGCCGTTGTACGGAATCGGCGAGGTGCTCCCGCTCCCTGCCGAGGGCGCTGTGTCCGGCGTCGGTTGGGACATCCGGCCGGCTTCGGCGAGGCCGTTGGCCGCGACACGGAGCGCCACCGCTCCGTCGAAGGAGGTCGTGCTGCCCGACGGGGTCGGCGCCGTCTCGAGGCCGCCGGGCTGTTCGAGCGGCATGATCGCCAATCCGGACGGCGCCCAGTAGAGGAGCGCATGGGGATCCGTCTCGGCTGTCGAGTCCGCTTGGTCGTAGACGAGCTTCGACACGAGGGTCGGATGATCCGGATTCGAGACGTCGAAGAGCGAGACCTGCAGACCGCCGGTGCGGAGGCTCTGGTCGACCGCCTCGCCGACTCCGAGCAGCAGCCCGTTCCCGACCGGCTGGAGGAAGGACGAGTAGCCGGTCAGATCGAGTTGGCCGGCGGTGCGCGGGTCGCTCGGAGCGCTGAGGTCGACGACGTAGAGCGGATCGGTCTGCCGGAAGGTCACCACGAAGGCGAGCTTCCCGATGAACCGGACCGCGTAGATCTTCTCGCCGCTGCCGAGTCCGCCGACGCTGCCCACCGTCACGAGCGTGCCGCCTCGCGGCTGGAGGACCGTGATCCGGTTATCGGAGAGCGTCGCCGGTGCGCTGCCCTCCGAGGGAGGGGGTGATGCCGTCCCGACGGTGGTCGCCACCCGCAGGTCACCCTGGTACTCGGAGAGCGCGTACTGGCCGATCAGCGTTCCGGGCACCTCGCCGGAGCCGACGTAGCGCGGGGCGGACGGGTCCGACAGGTCGAATCCGTGCACATCGGTGGTCTCCGCGGAAGCCGGATCGTTCGGGCCGGGCACGGTGGTCGCTGGAGCGCCCAGAGCGCCCGGAGCGCCTGGAGCGCCCGGAGCGAGCGGCGCGGAGATCGGCTCGAGCTCGGGCCATGGGGTCGTGGCCACGTAGAGGGACGAGGTACTCGCGTAGACGGTCGTCGCGTCACCCATCACGGTCACCGCGGGCAGCGGCTGGTTCGAGTCGGGGGCGATCGGCACGACCGACACCGTGTCGAGTCCCGAGGCGGCGACCGGATGAACCGCCGAGCTGCAACTCGCGGTGGAGGTGGTTCCGTTCGGCTCGCTCGTCACCGAGGGGAGCCAGTCGGATGTGGTCGATCCGTCGATGAGCGCGCGGTTCTCGGCCGTCGCCTGCCCTGATGCGGCCGGCGATCCGTCCGCGGGGCTGACGAAGGGAAGGGTCGGCGCGGAGTCCACGACGACCTCGATGTATCCGGCGATCAGTCGCGCGTCGACCTCACTTCCCTGCAACACGAAGGTGTGCGACACGACCGGATGGTCGGGATCCGCCAGGCTCACGATCGTGACGTCGGTGGTCCGGACCGCCGACGCGCCCGGTGAAGATGTCCTCGGAGCTCCCGGCACCGGCACCGGTGAGCTACCCGGAGCGAGGACGACCGCGTCGCTCCCCACCAGGAACATCCCTGTCGGGCTTCCGACGTCGGTCGAGCCACCTGTACCGGCCAGCGAGAGGAAACCACGAAGGCGCGTACTTGGCCCGACGGAGGCCACCTGGAGGCCCATCGGGTCGCGGCGGAGAGTGACGAGCAACCGGCCGTCGGTCTTCACGATGTCGGGTTCGTCGACACCGTGCTCCTGGTCGTTCGTGGTGGAGAAGCCCGACGCCGGTGCGTCGGCCACGGTCGTCTGGGTCGTTCCCGCTGCATCGGAGTTCGCGGCGCCTGCGGCGTCTGCGGCTCCCGCGGCGCCTGCGGCTCCCGCGGCCGCCATGGCCGGCACGGAGCCCGCGGGTTCGGCGCCGAGAGCGCCGCCGAGAGCGCCGCCGGGAGCGCCGCCGACGATCCCTTCGGTGGCCGAAACGACCGAGCTCCCCGGGGTCGGAAGCCCGTAGGGACCGACCTCGGCGAGTGCCTCCGCCTTCACCTGCGTGAGGAAGTCGGCGCAGCTGCCGTAGGAGAGGAGCCGCGCCGAGGTCGGCGTGCTGCCGGCATCGATCCGGCTCGAGCCGATCCGACTGGAGACCCCGGCGGCCCCGCACCCCGAAGCCGTCAGTGCCACCATCACGCCCACCCACGCCGTCCACCGTCGCATCGCGCTCCCCTTTCAGCCGGGCCCGACGCCTGCTCGAGCAGGACGGGACCCAGGGCCGTTCGGGAAGTAGGTGGCGGATTCGAGCGCGAATCAACCGAGCCGATTCGCCGGGCACGGAAGCAGGCGCCACGCACCGGGGCGCAGCGATGTGGTGGTCGGGACCGGCGTCGATCCGGTGACCTCACGCTTTTCAGGCGCGCGCTCTACCAACTGAGCTACCCGACCACGACTCGGCGGACCGAGACGGCGGACCTGACGGGATTTGAACCCGCGACCTCCGGCTTGACAGGCCGGCGTGCACTCCAAACTGCACCACAGGTCCCCGAGCGGCGACGGCACTCCGAATCCTCGAAGCGTCGAGGCACCGCGCACCCCCAACGGGATTCGAACCCGTGTTACCGCCTTGAAAGGGCGGCGTCCTGGGCCGCTAGACGATGGGGGCTCGGACCCGTTCGGGGCCTAGGGAGATTAGCAGAGCGATCAGAGCGGCCCTCCGGGAAAGCCCTCGTCGGGAAGGTGGTCGCTCAGCACCTCGACGATGAGGTACTGGAGCTGACCGAGGAATTCGAAGAAGCCGTACTCGGCTGCGGACGGGTCGTCGGGCGCGGGTGCGGGCATGTCCTCGGTCACGTCGAGGCGCGTGCCCAACACGAGGCGCATCGTGCCGACCGCGGAGAGCCACGCGTCGAGCTCGGACTCGCTCAGCGTGTCGGCCTCCGCGGTCTCGACCAGCACGGTGAGGGCCTCGCGGTGGTGGTTGGTCAGCGCCGTGTCGACCAGTTCGCGGTAGTCGGCCTCGACGTCGCTCAGGCCCTCGCCGGGGTAGGCGGGAGGGAAGAGCCGCTTGGTCATCGGGTCGTGGTTCTCGACAGCGGGGACCATCTGCCGGGCCAGTTCGGCGAGCACCGTCCGCACGTCCTCGTCGAGTCGGATCACGTAGCGCCCGTCGCGGCGCCGCTTGATCGGCGGGCTCAAGTGGACTGTTCCATGGTGGCCCACAGCCCGTGCTCGTGGAGGCGGTAGACGTCGAGCTCGGCGCGCTCGCGGGTCCCCGAGGAGACGACCGCCCTCCCTTTGTTGTGCACGTCGAGCATGAGCTTGGTGGCCTTCTCCTTCGAGTACCCGAAGAGCTTCTGGAAGACGAAGGTCACGAACGACATGAGGTTGATCGGGTCGTTCCACACGATGACCAACCACGGACGATCGGTGTGCTGGGACTCGTCGATCGCCGGCGACTCGACCTCCGCGGGCACGACCTCCGCATGCCGGCCCACGACCACCGCCTTCGGGCCGCCCACGACGACCGCCCTCGGGGCTCCGACGCTCATGCCGGCTCTCGCTCCGGCTGCCCCACCGGCTCCGGCACCGTCTCGTGGCTCCCCTCGAGCCGCGGCAACCCGCCGTCGGCGTTCGGGGCGAGCGCCGGTTGCTCGCCACCGCGCCCGCTCCCCGGCGACTCGAGTGTCCCGGCTGGCGGCGCCAACTCGGGCAGGTGCGAGGAGAGCCCGTGATGGAACCAGAGCGCGGTCGACCAGACCATCGTGGCGCCGAACACGTGGACACCGACCAGCAGCGCGGGCAGGTGGGTGAAGAACTGCACGTAGCCAACCAACCCCTGCACCGCGACGACCGCGAGGAGGATCCGGGCGCCGTCCTGGTTGGTGCGGGGGGCGTCGGTGCGCCAGAGCACCCAAAGCAGCGCGAGCAGCACCAGCACGCTCGCGATGACCACCTCCGCGTGGATCCGGGTCATGTCCTCGAGGCCGATCGGGATCCGCTTGGCGCCCTTCCCGCCGGCGTGCGGACCGGCCCCGGTGGTCGTGGCGCCGGCGACGAGCACCCCGATGAGCATCACGAGCAGCAGCCGGGTGATGCGGAGCGCGCCACGGCTCACCTGGAGGGTGCCGCGCCCGGTCGCGTGGTTGGCCCGCAAGGTGAGCACCACACCGACGGTCAGCAGCGCGATCCCCACCATGAAGTGGGTCACGACCACGTATGCGTTGAGCTTGGTGTAGACGACGACTGCACCGAGAACCGCCTCTCCCACCACCCCCAACAACAGCCCACCCGACAGCCACCGCAGATCGGACCGGGCGGGTCGCCGGATGAACGAGGCGACCGCGGTGGCCAGACAAGCCACCACCAGGAGGAAGACCACCACCCGGTTGCCGAACTCGACGACCGGGTGGAGGCTGAGCGGCGGCGTCAGCCGCTGGTGGGAGCAGGTCGGCCAGTCGGGGCAGCCGAGACCCGAGTCGGAGAGCCGGACCGCGGCACCCGTGACGATGTTGGCGAGCAGCACCCCGAGCGTGATCCGACTGAGAAGGAGGAACCGGCGGGGGCCGAGCTGCAGCGGAGACACCGAATTTCCATCGTACCGGTGTGACGAGTCGCCCTGCGAGTTGCGGTTCCGCCCGCGACCGGGGCGAATGTGCCCTCACAAGGTGGCGGAAGTAGTGTCGGCCCGTGGCAATTTCCGCGGCGACGCTGCCTCGCCGCCTCTCCCTCGGAGCCCGCGTGGGTGCCTACGTGGCGCTGACCAAGCCCCGGATCATCGAGCTGCTGCTCGTCACCACGCTCCCGACCATGATCGTCGCCGCCAAGGGTTGGCCCTCGGTCGGGCTGATGGTCGCCACACTCGCCGGCGGCGCGCTGGCGGCCGGAGGCGCCAACGCGATCAACATGGTGGTCGACCGCGACATCGACAAGGTGATGCACCGGACCCGCAACCGTCCGCTGGTGACCGGTGCGGTCTCGCCCCGCAACGCCCTCGTCTTCGCGGTCACCCTCGAGGCGGTGGCCTTCGTCGAGCTCTGGGCCTGGGTCAACCTGCTCTCCGCGGTGCTGGCCGTCACCGCGACCCTCTTCTACGTCTTCGTCTACACGCTCTGGCTCAAGCGGACGAGCAGCCAGAACATCGTGATCGGTGGTGCCGCCGGCGCAGTGCCGGTGCTGGTCGGCTGGGCGGCGGTCACCGACAGCCTTGCGTGGACGCCGCTCGTACTGTTCGCCCTCATCTTCCTCTGGACGCCACCGCACTTCTGGTCCCTGGCGGTCAAGTACCGCGACGACTACCGCGCGGCGCACGTGCCGATGCTCCCGGCGGTCGCCACCTTCCGGCGCACCTCCGCACGAGATCCTCGTCTACAGCGTGGCACTGGTGGTGGTCTCGCTCCTGCTCGCGCCCGTCGCCTCGCTCGGCCGCGTTGTACATCGCCGCCGCGGTCGTCCTCGGCGCCGGGTTCCTCATCCTCGCGGCGCGGCTTGCGGTGCGGGAGACGCCGAAGGCCGCGATGCGCCTCTTCAGCTATTCGATCACCTACCTCACGGTGCTGTTCGTCTGCATGGCGGTCGACGTCCTCGTCCGGCATTGACCGAACCGGCATCGCCCGGGGACGAGTTCCGCGACGAAGTCCACGAAGTCGAGGAGGCTCCCGCGGTGCACCGGCCCCGCCGAGTGCGTGCGCTGGTCATCGGCGTGGTGATCGCCGCGGTGCTCGCGGTGGTGCTGTTCGTCGGTCTCGGGACCGGGTCGGGGACGTCGTCGTCCTCCGGACAGGTGGTCGGCGTGGGTTCGACCGCGCCGACCTTCACCATCCCCTCGCTGTTCGGCGGCCGGCCGGTCGAGCTCGCCGCCCTCGGCAGCAACCGGGGACGGCCCGTCGTGCTCAATTTCTTCGCCTCGTGGTGCATCCCCTGCCAGCAGGAGACGCCGCTTCTCGCGAAGACCGCGAGGGCCGAGAAGGCCGGCGGGGGCCGGGTCCAGTTCGTCGGGGTGGACGTGGCGGACCCGAAGCCGAACGCGATCGCCTTCGTGCACCAAGCCGGGATCACCTACCCGATCGGCGTCGACTCCGACACCCAGGTGGCCGAGACCCTCTACGGCCTGAACGGCGAGCCCCAGACCTTCTTCGTCGATTCGTCGGGGAAGGTCGTCGGACACGTGATCGGGCCGGTGACCGCGTCCGAGCTGGCCGGCTGGTTGCACCGGCTGGGGGGTCGGCCGGCCTAGCGGGCGACGCGCCGATCGGTTGCGGCCCGTTCGGTGCGCCGGCGCTCACTCCCAGCGGAAGGTCAGCCCGGCGACGAGCGGCGCGCCGATCGCCCACGCGGCCAGCACGATCCAGTCGGTCGCCGACACGTGGGCTCCTCGCCCGAGCGTCGCGTGGAGCGCATCGGCGAGGGCGGAGGCCGGCAGCACCTTCGCGATCCCCTCGAGCCAGCCGGGCAGCTTGCCGAGCGGCACCAGCATCCCGCCGAGGAGGAGCAGCACGACGAAGAGGCTGTTGACCACCGCGAGGTTGGCGAGCGGCCGCAGGGTGCCTGCCAGCAGCAGACCGATGCCGCCGAACGCGATGGTTCCGAGCACCATCGCCGCGACGGCCGCGCCGACCGGCGCGCCGGCGTCGCCCGGTCCGCCGGGGCTCCAGCCGAGGGCGAAGCCGACCGCGACGAGCACTGCTCCCTGGACGAGCTCGACCGCGACGATCGCGGCGATCTTGGCGCCGAGAAGTCGGGGTCGCCCGAGCGGTGTCGAGCCGAGCCGCTTGAGCACTCCGTAGCCGCGCTCGAACCCGGTTCCGATGCCGAGGGCGGTCATCGCGGTAGCCATGATCGCGAGGGCGAGCACGCCGGGGACGAGGAAGTCGACCGGATGGCTGAAACCGGTCGGCAGTACGTGCACTCCCGAGAAGAAGAGCAGGAACACCACCGGGATCCCAAGGGTCAAGAGGACGGTCTCGCCGTTGGTGAACAGCATGGTCACTTCGGCGCGGAGTTGTGCGGTGAGCGGGCGCATCAGGTCGACTCCCCTCGGTCGACGGTCGGTGTCATCGAGGGCCGCCGCTTCGGCGCGGGCGTTGCCGGTGATGGTGAGGTAGGCCTCCTCGAGGGACCCACCGGTCCGGAGCTCGTCGACCGGCAAGGACCGCTCGGCGAGCCAGGCGGCGAGGGAGGCCACCACCGTCGGGGTCGCCGCACCGGTCGGCGGCTGGATGCGGTACGAACCGGGCTGCTCCTCGACGATCTCGGCGCCGGCGCCGAGCGCGCACCCGAGCGAGACGGTGTCGATGCCGCGGTCGCTCGAGAACCGGATCGCGGAGCCTGCCGCGCTCGAGGCGATCGTCGCAGGACTGCCCTCGGCGAGCAGCCGACCGTGGTCGATGATGACCACCCGGTCGGCGAGCCGCTCCGCTTCGGTCAGCTCGTGGGTGGTCAGGACGACGCAGATCCCGCGGGCACGCTTGTCGGCCACGATCTCACGGATCCGGATCCGGCCTTCGGGGTCGACTCCGGCGGTCGGTTCGTCGAGGAAGAGCACCTCGGGACGCCCGACCAGGGCGAGCGCGAGCGAGAGCCGTTGCTGCTCGCCTCCGGAGAGACGGCGCCAGCGGGTGTTGCGGACCGCGTCGAGGCCGACCAGGTCGAGCAGCTCGTCCGGGTCGGCCGGCTCGCGGTAGTACCGCGCGAAGAGGTGGAGGACCTGGGCCGCCGAGAGCATCGGGTAGACGCCGCCGCGCTGGAGCATCACCCCGATCCGTGGAACGAGGGCCGCGTGCTCGCGCTTCGGGTCGAGCCCGAGGACCGAGGCGGAGCCGCCCGCAACCGGCCGGTAGCCCTCGAGTGCCTCGACCGTGCTCGTCTTGCCGGCGCCGTTCGGGCCGAGGAGCGCGACCACCTCACCCGCGTGTGCCTCGAAGGAGAGACGGTCGACTGCGACGAGATCGCCGTAGCGGACTACGAGGTCTCGGCAGACGAGCGCGGGTACGTCCCGCCGGTCATCCGGGTCCGGCACGACGGTCACGCTACCGTTGTGCCTGCCATGATCGACATCCGGCTGGTGAGGGAGGACATCGGTTTCGTCAAGTCCACGCTGGCGCGGCGTGGCGTCGAACCAGCCGAGGTCGACCGCCTCGCCGGCCTCGACGCCGAAGCACGGGCTGCGATCGGTCGGCGCGAGGAGACGCGGGCACGGGTGAAGGCCCTCTCGCGGGAGGTCGGTGAGGCTCGCCGCAGCGGGTGACACGGCTCGCGCCGAGGAGCTCACCGCGCAGAGCCGCGAGGCGGGTGACGAGGAGCGCGCACTCCACACCGAGGCCGAACGGCTCCAAGAGGAAGTGCGCGCCGCCTTGCTCCTCGTCCCCAACCTTCCCTCCCCCGAGGCGCCCGACGGGGAGCCGCCCGAAGGAAACGCTCTTGTCCGCCAGTGGCCCGACGAGCCGGTCGTCTACACCGACGCGCAACGGGTCCCTCACTGGGAGGTCGGTGCCGAGCTCGGCATCCTCGACATGGAGCGCGGGGCGCGGCTCTCCGGTTCGATGTTCCCGCTCTTCCGCGGCGCAGGAGCCCGCCTGTTGCGTGCGCTCACCGCCTTTGCGCTCGACCGGCACGCCGAGCTCTACGAGGAGATCCGGCCCCCGACCGTCGTCCTCACCGAGACGATGATCTCGACCGGTCATCTCCCGAAGTTCGAGGACGACGCCTACCACCTCGAGCGCGACGACCTCTGGGCGATCCCGACCGCGGAGGTCCCGCTCACCTCGATGTGGCGCGGCGAGGTGCTCGAGGAGTCCGATCTCCCCATGCGGCTCACCGCCGGCACCGCCTGCTACCGGCGCGAAGCGGGATCGGCCGGCCGGGACACGCGTGGGCTGTTGCGGGTGCACGAGTTCGACAAGGTCGAGCTGTTCGCGTACACGAGACCCGAGGAGGCGCCGGCCGAGCTGGACGCGATGGTCCGCCGGGCCGAGTCCCTCCTCCAGGATCTGAGTCTCCAGTACCGGGTGCTCGACCTCTGTACCGGGGATCTCGGCATCTCGGCGTGCCGCACCTTCGACCTCGAGGCCTACTCGCCCGGGGTCGACCAGTGGCTCGAGGTCTCCTCGGTCAGCTGGTGCACCGACTACCAGGCCCGCCGCGCCAACATCCGCTACCGCCCCGAAGGGGGCAAGGGGCCGGCGTTCCTCCACACCCTCAACGGATCGGCGCTCGCCTGGCCGCGGATCTGGTCGGCGGTGATCGAGCGGGGGCGCCGTGCCGACGGCTCGATCGTCCTCCCCGAAGTGCTCGCGCCGTACCTCGGGGGCGAGACGGTCATTCCCGCCAAGGTCTGACACAGCCGCTCAAGATCCTCGGGCACCGACGCCGATGAGGTGGACGGAGCCCGAAGGGGGTGGAGACGGCATGAGCGACGTACAGCCGGGCCCTGGATGGTGGTACGCCGCGGACGGAAGGTGGTATCCGCCCGAAGCCCGTCCCTACTTTGCATCGGTCCCGCCGGTCCCCACGGCTCCTCCTGTCCCCCCGCAACCGGCCGGCCGACGCGGTCGGCGCGACGAGGTGCTCGGCTTGGTCTTCGGTATCACCACCGTGGCCGGCCTGAGCTTGGTGGTGTACGTGGCGACCGCGCTGGTCGCATTGGGGGCGATCGGACCCCGAGTCGCCTGCGGCCAGGTCGTGCCGCTCGACGTACGGGTCGTCACCACGATCGAAGCGGTCGTCCCGCTGCTGCTCGGGGTCGGCGCCGCCGCGGTGGGTGCGGTGGCGGCGCACCGAAGAAGGTTCGTCCTCCTGACCGGCGTCTACGGTCTTGCGTCGGCCCTGTCGGTGGTGCTCCTGGTGATCTGGATCGTGCTCTTGGCGGACTCGTCGACCGTCGGACAGCAGGCGTTCTGCGACATCGCGCCCTGAGGCGGCCGCCGGTCTGGACGGGAGCGGCCGGCCTGGATGGGAGCAACCCCTCGGACCGGCGGCGCTTGGGTCAGCGCACGTGCGCCTCGAGCATAGGTCGATTCGATTTTTCAAAAGATTGGACAGTGTTCAATGTTTTGAGAAACGAATGACCGGAGTCTTCACCGAAAGTGCAGGCGATTTGCGAAAGCTCAGGTGAGTGACAGCGTGGCCGGCCGGCCCAGCCGGCCCAGTCCGGTCGGCGTCCCCGGCCCCGGGGCGCGCTGTCCCTCGAAGGACTCAGTCCCGGGGTGCGTCGAAGCGGTAGCCGACCCCGCGGATGGTGGTGATCAACTTGGGTGAGGAGGGGTCCTCCTCGACGTGGCTGCGCAGGCGCTTGATGTGCACGTCGAGGGTCTTCGTGTCGCCGAAGTAGTCCGAGCCCCACACCCGGTCGATGAGCACGTCGCGGGTGAGCAGGCGCCCGGCGTTCTCCATCAACAGCGTGAGCAGCTCGAATTCCTTGCGGCGTAGGTGGACCTCGTCGCCGCGGATGAAGACCAGATGGCGATCGGGATCGATCTGGATGCCGCCGGCCTCGAGCACATTGCTCGCCGGGCGGTCGGTGTCGGCCTTGTCGCCGGCCGAGCTCTCCGTCCCCTTTTGGAGCGCGGAGGACGCGAGATCGTTCTGGGGAGTGCGCCGGAGCACCGCGCGCATCCGGGCGACCAGCTCGCGGAGACGGTAGGGCTTGGCGACGTAGTCGTCCGCGCCGACCTCGAGACCGACGACGGTGTCGATTTCGGTGCCCTTGGCGGTGACCATGATGATCGGCACCGCGGAGCGCGCCCGGATCGACCGGCACACGTCGATGCCCGACAGCCGGGGCAGCATCAGGTCGAGGAGGACCAGGTCGGGTTCGACCGAGGAGAACAGGCGCAGTGCCTCGGTCCCGTCACGGGCGACCGCCACGTCGAAGCCCTCGCGGGCCAACCCCACGACCAGGGCGTCGACGAAGGACTCGTCGTCCTCCGCCAGGAGGACCTTGGTGTGTGCGGTGCTGTCGGACTCGGTCGCCGTCGGGCTCATCTGGGTTCAGGGGAAGGGAGGCTCACGCGGCGTACTCGGGTGGACTGGGCAGCACGAGGGTGAAGATCGACCCCTCTCCCTCGCGCGAGTCGACCTCGACCCGTCCCTGGTGATTGCTCGCGACGTGGCGGACGATCGAGAGGCCGAGGCCGGTCCCTCCCGACTCGCGGCTCCGACCGTGGTCCACCCGGTAGAAGCGTTCGAAGATCCGCTCGAGGTCGCGGGCGGGGATCCCCACTCCGGTGTCGACGACCGAGAGCTTGATCTCGCCGTTGTCCTGCGCGCCCGCGACCCTTACGGTGCTGTCCTCGTAGGAGAAGGTCACGGCGTTCTCCAGCAGGCTGTGCATGGCGGAGACGAGCTGCCGGCGATCTCCGAGCACGTGCACCGGGGGAACGGGCTCATCGAGCTCGATGGTAACCCGGCGCTGCTCGGCGGCGCTCCGGACCCGCTCGACGGCCTCGGCCATGACCAGGTTGACCTCGATCGGCTCCCGGGGCGGTGCTTCCTCGGACTCGATGCGGGAGAGGTCGAGGAGGTCGTCGATGATCCGGCTCACCCGGAATGCCTCGGTCTGGATGCGGGTGGCGAGGCGTTGGGCGACCGCGCCGTCGGGCTCGACGGTGAGGGTCTCGGCGAGCAGCCCCAGAGCACCGATCGGCGTCTTGAGCTCGTGGCTCACGTTGGCGACGAAGTCGCGGCGGATCTCCTCGAGGCGACGCCGCTCGGAGACGTCCTCGATGATCGCGATCACCCCGAGCGGTCGACGCCCGTCGTCGATCAGCCGGGTGCGGACGGTCAGCGTCTGGCGGGGCGGCCCGTAGAGGTCGAGGGTGCGCTGCGCGGAGCCCTCCTGCCAGGCGTTCTCGAGGAGCTCGGTGACCGCCTGGGCGGCGAGGGCGTCGCCGTGGCGGTTGGACATGAGCCCGACCGCCCGCGCGTTGCGGAAGGCCACGTCGCCGTTCTCGTCGCAGACGATGACCCCCTGAGGGAGGGTGTCGAGGGCCCGCCGCAGACGGATGGAGTCCGCGCTCGCCTCGGTCACCGCCTCGGCCGCCTCGCCGGTCACCTGCTCGAGGTGGCTGAGGACCGGCTCGATCCCCGCCTCGTCGGGCGGGACCACGCCGAGGCGGTTGGAGAGCGCGGTGAGACGCTGCTGGAGGGTGCGCTGACCGGCCCGGCGCCCGTAGCGGGCGGCGACGAAGACGGCTGCGACACCCACGGCAGCGAGCACGATGTAACCGATCACGTACGGCTGCACTGCCTAAGCATGACAGGCCGGTGCAGGTGCCGTGACGACCCCCCGGATGACACGGGGAAACATGAAATTACATGAAACATATTGAAATCGGTGTGGAGGCGACCTACCGTGGCCCACATGCCCACGGACCTGCTCCTCGCCCCCGTCGATCCGATGGCCACCGCCCGTACCGGCCCGATCCGACTGGTCGATGTGTCCCTCAATCCCGATCCGACCGCGCTGCCCGGCGGCCAGACCCTCCAGCACCTGATGAACGGCCTCGGTGCGTGGGCCCTCGCGCTCGCGCTGGTCGGCCTGCTCGTCGGTGCGGCCGCGTGGGCTCTCGGCTCGCACGGTCAGAACTACCACCAGTCCTTCGTCGGACGGCGTGCGGTGCTCATCTCGGGGCTCGCCGCGCTGTTGATCGGCGCAGGACCCGCGATCGTCAACTTCTTCTTCAACACCGGCCGGGGCGTGCACTGAGGTGGGGGTCGTCACCGGCCTCCCTCTCGTGCCGGCTGCGTCGTGTCCCGCTCCTGCGGGCGCGCTCGCGACCGCCGGCCTCGGTCCGATCTGTCAGGCCGCGTCGGGCGCGGTGGGGCAGGCGGCCTCGAACGTCGTCGGGTTCGGCGCGAACACCGTGCTCGACGCGATGGGGAGCTGGGTCTCGGGTGGCGCGGTCTGGCTCCTCGACCAGATCGGTGGGGTGCTGGGCGCGACGACCTCGATCGACCTCGGGGCCTCGTGGTTCACCGCGCACTACGAGACGATGGCCGCGTTGTCCGGGGTGGTGGTGCTCCCGCTCCTTCTCCTCGGGATCGTGCAGTCGATCTACCGGCAGAGCGCCTCGATGCTGGTGCGCTCGGTCCTCCTCCACGTCCCGCTGGCCCTCCTGCTGACCGCGATCGCGGTGAAGCTGGTGCAGATCGGATTGTCGGTGACCGACGACATGAGCGCGGCCGTCGCCCACGGCGCAGGGCTCGACACCGGCAACTTCATGGCGTCGGTCGCGGCGGACCTCGACAGCGGATCGGGCGGCGGCACACCCGCATTCGTCCTCTTCCTCGGCGGCATCGTGGTGGTGATCGGAGCGGTGCTGGTCTGGATCGAACTGCTGGTGCGTTCGGCCGCGGTCTACGTCGCGGTGCTCTTCCTCCCGCTCGCGCTGGCGAGCCTCGCCTGGCCGGCGATCTCCCATTGGTGCAGGAGGCTGGTCGACACCCTCGCCGCGCTGGTGCTCGGCAAGTTCGTCATCGTGTCGGTGCTCAGTCTGGCAGCGGGCGCGCTGGCGGGCGGGTCCGCTCCGGGAGGAGGCAGCGCCGCGGGAGGAGGGTTCGCCGCGGTGCTCGGCGGCGCCGCGCTGTTGCTCCTCGCGGCGTTCGCGCCGTGGGCCCTCTTCCGGTTGCTCCCCTTCGTCGAGGCCGGCGCGGTCGGACATCTCGAAGGGCTCGGACGCCGAGCCGGGCAACAGGCGGCGATGCCGGCGCGCGGCCTCGCGCAGATCGCCATGCGCGCCGCGACGGTGAGATCGATGGCCTCGGCGGCATCGGCCGGACTGGGACTCCCGGGGGGCGCCGGCACAGCGAACCCGGGTGGCGCCGGCACAGCGAACCCAGGTGGCGCCGGCACAGCGAACCCAGGCGGCGTGGCCACACCGCTCGCAGGCCCGTCGTCGGCCGACGCGACCGGTGTCGGCACCGTGTCCCCGCCGGGAGCCGGCATCCCGCGGTGGCAGCCTCATCCGGGCGCGACGGCCGCCGCCGGTCGCATCCCCCGCGCCCTCGAGCTCGACGAACTCGAACGGCGGCGAGGCCGTCCGGGTTCCGCGGTCGACGATCCGACCTCGCAGCGACGTGACCGGAGCGACGAGGACGGTCTCGTCCCGCTGCCGAAGCAGACCGGCGCGCGCTGGGCCGATTCGCTCGGTCGCGATCGGCTCGGCGTGAAGCTCGTCTCGAGACCGCTCCCGCACGACGATGGCTGAGCGCCGCGAGCGCGTCCGTTACCGCTTCCCTCCTCTCGAGCGCCGCGGGGTGATCGCCGGCTGGCGGGGAGGACAGATCGCCGCGGTCGCCCTCGGCCTGGTGATCGGGGTGCTCGTACTCCGGTCCCGGCCGTCGGCGGGCGGCGTCGCCTTCGCGGTCCTGAGCGCTGCCGCCGGGGTGGGTCTCGCCTTCTGGCCGATCCAGGGCCGCACCGGCGAGCAGTGGCTGCCCCTTGCCGTCCGCTGGCTCTGGGCGGGGTCCGGCGGCGGGCGCCGCCAGTCGTCGCGAGCTCCACGGCTCGGCCTCCTCGTCGCGGCCGACGAGGAGGAGCGAGGGGCGACCCGGACGGCGCGGGAGTGGCCGCGGCTACCCGCCCGGCTCCGGGCGACGAGCCGGGGAGGAGTGTTCGACGGGATGGAGATCGCGGCGGTTCCGGCACCTCCGGGCACGGGTGGTGGTGAGATCGGGCTCGTCCTCGACCGGCCGTCGCGGACGGTGACCGCGGTGCTCGCGGTGCGAGGCCACAGCTTCGCGTTGCTCAGCGCCGTGGACCAGGACTCGCGAGTCGGCGCCTGGGCGCGGGTGCTCTCGACACTCGCCCGAGAGGGCTCCGAGATCCATCGGGTCCAGTGGGTCGAGTCGTGCGTTCCGGACGACGGCGTGGCGGTACGCGAGTACGTCGAAGCCCACGCGGTGCTCGACGCGGCGTCACCGGCCGGGCGTTCTTACCGCGAACTCGTCGCCGAGGCATCGCCGATCACCCGGCGTCACGAGGTATTGATCGGGCTCAGCCTCCACACCGCCCGCTCGGCGCGAGCCATCCGCGCCGCGGGTGGCGGCACCGCCGGTGCGGGCGCGGTGCTCGCCCGCGAGCTCGTGTCGTTCCACCGGGCTCTGGAGGGCGCGGACCACGACGTCGACGGCGTGCTCGGCCCGGCCGCGCTGTCGCGGGTCCTCGCCGACGCGCACCGTCGGACGACCGACCGCGCCGGAGCCGCGCACCGGCCGTGTTGGCCCTGGCCGATGGCGGTCGAACCGACCTGGGAGGCCGTGCACACCGACGCGACCTGGCACGCCACCTACTGGATCGCCGAGTGGCCGCGGGTCGACGTCGACCCCGACTTCCTCGGCCCTCTGCTCTTCACCCCGTTGCGCCGGTCGATCTCGTTGATCATGGAGCCGGTCCCGCCCAACCGTGCCGCGCGACAGGTGGCCCAGGCCCGCACCGCGGATCTCGCGGACCACGAGCTACGTCGGCGGGGCGGCTTCCTCACCACCGCCCGTCACCACCGCGAGCGCGAGAGCGTCGAGGCGCGCGACGGCGAGCTGGCCGACGGGCACGCCCAGATGCGCTTCACCGGGTACGTGACAGTCACCGCGGAGAGCCGCGTCGACCTCGCCGACGCGTGCGGCGCGCTCGAGCAAGCAGCGGGTCAGGCGCGGCTCGAGCTCCGTCTCCTCTACGGCGAACAGGACCTCGCCTTCGCCTGCCGGCTGCCGGTCGGGCGCGGGCTCTCGTGAACCGCTTCTCCGCGAAGGGTCCGATGCCGGCGGTACCCGCGCACGTGGCGACCACCCGGCACCTCTGTGCGGCCTATCCGTTGGTGAGCGAAGCGGGCCTCGGTCACGAGGGTGTGCTCGTCGGGCGCGACGTGCTCGGGGGTTCCTTCGTCTACGACCCCTTCGTCCTCTACCGGAAGGGGGTCGTCACCAATCCGAACATGGTCGTCTTCGGCCAGATCGGGCGGGGCAAGAGCTCGTTCGTGAAGTCCTATCTCTGGCGGCAGGCGGTCTTCGGCCGCCGTGCCTGGGTGGTCGACCCGAAAGGGGAGTACGGCGCGCTCGGCCCGGGCCTGGGGCGTGAGGCCGGTCGCACTGCGCCCCGGCGGGGACATCCGGCTCAACCCGCTCGACACCGAAGGAGCCGTCGGCCGATCCGACGTCGGCGCGGACGCCCGAGCCACCTCGGGAGACGCCCTCGAGGACGCGGCACGCGGCCGCATCGGTCTCACCACCTCCCTCGCGGTGGCGTGTCTCGGACGCGAGCTGCTCCCGCGGGAGCGTGCGGCGATCGACGCGGCCCTCACCGAGGCGGCCGCACGCGCGCGGCTCGCGCAGCAACCGGCGCCCACCCTTCCGCAGGTGGTCGACGCGTTGCTCGACCCCGGCGCCGACGCGGCGCTCGCGCTGCGGACGAGCCGTCCCGCGCTCATGGAGGAGGGCCGCGACGTGGCGCTCGAGCTGCGCCGTCTCGTGCACGGCGACCTCTGCGGCATGTTCGACGGGCAGACGACGGCCGGCCTCCGCCTCGACGGCCCACTGGTCGTGCTCGACCTCGCCGCGGTGTACCACTCCCCGCGCTCGGGGTGCTCATGGCGTGCGCCTCCGCCTGGCTGCAGAGCGCGGTGCGCGCGCAGCACCGGAACCGGATCATCCTGGTGGTGGACGAGGCGTGGGCGATCCTCACCAACCTCGGGGTCGCCAGGTGGCTGCAGACCTCCTGGAAGCTCTCGCGCGCGCTCGGCGTCGCCAACGTGGCGGTGCTCCACCGGCTGTCGGACCTCCGTGCGGTGGGCACCGAGGGATCCGAGCAGGTGAGCCTCGCCGAGGGGTTGCTCGGTGACTCGGAGACCCGCGTGCTCTACGCCCAATCGCCCGGTGAGGTCGCGCTCGCCGGCGAGCAGCTCGGTCTCACCGAGACGGAAGCCGAACTCGTCACCCAGCTCCGCCGCGGGATGGCGCTCTGGAAGGTCGGGCGGCGCTCGTTCCTGGTCGACCACCACCTGTCGACCGGCGAGCGCTGGATGACCGACACCGACCAGGCGATGGGAGATCCGCGCCGCCCAGGAGCGTTCGACCCGCTCGCCGGAACTGCCGCGGCCGAGGGTGTGGACGCCGACCGGCTGGGTATGGAGCACGCGGATCCGATCGGGGCAGGGTCTTGCGGTCCCGCAACCGACGACGTGGCGACGGGTGTCGTGGCCACGGCGGGGGGCGAGTGAGGGGTGCTCCTTCCACACGTCGCCGCCGTGGTCGGACTCGCTGCCTTCGCCGCGACGGGCCTCCTCGGTCCCGATCTGCACGGTTCGGGCCGCACCCGGGGCGGCCTCCCCTTCGGCACCCGGCGTCCGCCCCCGCCCCCTCCCGGGCGCCGGGTGCTACCCCTCTCGGGGACGGCACGGTGGGCACGGTCGCGCTGACCTCCGGATGCTCACCGTTTCCGGGGGCGACCGCCGGGCCGACGGCATCCCTCGCGGCCGCCTGGTGCTCGGCGTCGCCGGAAGGCGGCTGCTCGCGGGCGAGCGCGCCCAGTCGCTCATCGTCTTCGGCCCCACCCAGTCGCTCAAGACGAGCGGTCTGGCCGTGCCGGCGATCCTGCGCTGGGACGGACCCGTCCTCGCGACCAGCGTCAAGACCGACCTCGTCGAGCACACCATCGGCCACCGCCGCCGGCTGGGCACCGTGGGCGTCTACGACCCGACCGGTTCGACCGGGCTCGGTACGGCGTCGTGGTCACCGCTGTCGGCGTCGCGGACCTGGCCGGGGGCCCGCCGGGCGGCGGCCGCGCTCACCGAGGTCGCCAAGTCGTCCGCCGGCACCATGGGCGACGCCGACTTCTGGTACGCGACGGCGGCCCGGATGCTCGCGCCGCTCCTCTTCGCGGCAGCGTTCGGCGGACGCGGGATGGACGACGTGCTCCGTTGGGTGGCAACCGGCGAAGAGGCCGAAGTCGTCGATCTGCTCGCGACGACCGGAGTGTTCGAGGCGATCGACGCCGCTCGCTCGAGCTTCGCCAAGGAGGAACGCACCCGCAGCTCGATCACCACCACCCTCGAGACCGTGCTCGAGCCCTTCGGAGGTCTGCACGACGACGGCTCGGTCGCGTCGATCAACCCGGCAAACCTGATCGGCGGCGCGCACACGCTGTACCTCTGCGCACCCGCCCACGACCAGCGCCGGCTCACGCCGCTGTTCGCCTCGGTGGTGCGCGAGGTGCTCGAGGCGGTGTACGACCGGGTGGCCGGCAGCGGCACGCCGCTCGATCCGCCGCTCCTCGTGGTGCTCGACGAGGCGGCCAACATCGCGCCGCTGGCAGACCTCGACGCGCTGGCGTCGACCGCAGCGGGTCACGGCATCCAGCTGGTCACCGTCTGGCACGATCTCGCACAATTGACCGCGCGCTACGGGCAGCGGGCGACGACGGTCGTCAACAACCACCGGGCGAAGCTGTTCCTCTCGGGCATCTCGGATCCGTCGACGCTCGACTACGCGAGCCATCTCATCGGCGAGGGCGAGGTGGCGGTCGGCTCGACGACGGCCGGCGGCTCGAGTGGCACGAGCACCACCCGCTCGACGACGCTCCGCCGGCTGGCCCCGCCCGACGCACTGCGGAGGACGGCGACCGGCGAAGGGGTTCTCGTCTACCGCGAGCTGCCGCCGGTCCGGATCCGGCTCCGGACCTACCTCGAGGATCCCGAGCTCGCCGCGCGCGCCGCGGTCCGGCTCAGAGTCGCCGGGCCCGTTCGAACACCGGATCGAGCGCGTCGAGCGCGCTCTTGACGTCGTCCGCGCTCAACGGCAGGAGCATGGCCGCCACCGCGTCCGCGCCCGCCTCCGCGTAGCCCTCGAGGATGTCGGCGTCGAGCGGCCGGAAGTAGGGGCACACGGTCACGGTGACGTCCGAACGCGTGCGGCCCCGCTCGGCGAGGAACGCCTCGAGCTTCTTGAGCGGCTCGGCGAGCTCGTCGGGCGCCCGGTTGAAGGTGTGCCAGCCCTGTGCCTTCGCGGCGACGCGGGTGAGCGCGGCGTCGCTCTCGCCGCCGATGTGGACGGGAGGCTGGGGCTGCTGCACCGGCTTCGGGAACATCGAGCAGGCGGGCAGCTCGTAGAACTCACCCGAATACGACGAGGTCTCGTCGCACCAGAGGGTCGAGAGGACGTCGAGGTACTCGTCGCAGCGGCGCCCGCGGTGCGGCCAGGGGACGTTGAGGGCCGCGAACTCCTCGGCGAGCCAGCCGACCCCGACCCCGAAGTCGACCCGGCCGTTCGAGAGCCAGTCGAGGGTCGCGACCTCCTTCGCGGTGTACACCGGGTTGCGCTGGGGCAGGAGCACCATCGCGGTCCCGAGACGCACCCGCTCGGTCGCCGCGGCGAGGAAGGACAGCGTCGACAGCGGCTCGAGCAGTCCCGAGTTCGGGGGTACGGGGATCCTCCCGTCCTCCGCGTAGGGATACGAGGAGCCGTACTCGCCGAAGAGCACCACGTGCTCGCCGACCCAGAGGGTCCCGACCCCGCGCTGGTCGGCCTCCGCGCCGACGGTCGAGAGCACTTCGGCGGTGGCGAACGGGTTGGCGGTCGGTACCCAGAGGTCGATGCGCACGGTGGCTCCTTCGGTGAGGCTCAGACGGGTGCGGCGGGCACCACCAGCGGCCAGGGTCGCTCGCGCTCGGCGATGCGGGCGAGGTCGAGGAGGAGCTGGTCCTCGTGGTGCCGGCCGATGACCTGCAGGCCGACCGGCAGTCCGTCGACCTGACCCGCCGGAATCGACACCGCGGGGTTGCCGGTGATGTTGGCCGGGATGGTGAGCGCGCCGTTGTTGCCGAGGGCCTTCTCGAAGCCGAACTCGGCGATCAGGTCGCGGTCGCCGACCTTGGTCGGCATCGGCCCGGTGGCCGCGAAGGCGACGTCGGGGTTGGTCGAGCAGAAGACGAAGTCCACCTCCTCGAAGAGGTCGGCCATCTTCTCGTTTGCCGCGATGCGGAACATCTCGGTGCGCCCCGCGGTCTGGAGGTTGAAGTGGTGGGTCGCAACGTTCAGCGAGAACATGATCTCGGGGGTGAGGTCCTCGACGCACTCCGGATAGCGGTCGCCCAATCTCCCCGCGAGGCCGACCGCGTTGGACATCGCCCATTCGACACTGCCCTCCGGGAGCTCGACCACCACGTCGATCCGGCGGAGCCCGGCCGCCCCGATGAGCGCCTCGGCGGTTTCGACCACCCGTGCC
Source organism: uncultured Acidimicrobiaceae bacterium (assembly GCA_963784155.1). Classification (GTDB taxonomy): domain Bacteria; phylum Actinomycetota; class Acidimicrobiia; order Acidimicrobiales; family RAAP-2; genus Bog-756. Next base: position 36,687 of record CAWAQF010000005.1, on the reverse strand, counting down.
GCGACGCGGGGCTCGACGATCGCCGAACCGAGGTCGACCGAGATCGCCGCGCGCTTGCCGGCCAGGTCGAAGGTGCCGAGCGCGGCCTCCCATCCCTCGACGCGGGGCAGGCTGAGGGTGTCGCGCGCTTCGAAGCCGTTGCAGACGTCGTACCAGCGGGCGCTGTCGCGCACCGAGCGGGTGAGGCACCCGACGACGACGGTCAGCGGCGGCTGCAGGGTGTCCGGACCTCTCGCGATCCTCCCGTAGGTCGACTTGAGCCCGAACAGCCCCGAAAAGCCCGCGGGGATCCGGATCGACCCGCCCCCGTCGCTCCCGCTGGCGATCGGCAGGATGCCACCGGCCACCGCGGCTGCGGTGCCGCCGGAGGAACCGCCGGGCGTGTGTCCGTGACCCCAGGGGTTGTGGGTGGTCCCGTGCAGCTTGGTGGAGGTGCAGTTGATGCCGCCGAACTCCGACGCGGTGGTCTGTCCTGTGAGCACCGCGCCCGCCGCGCGCAAGCGGGTCACCTGGGTCGAGTCACGTTCCGCCACCTCGTCCTTGAAGACGAGCGAGGCCTCCGTGTAGGGCCAGCCGGCGACGGTCTCGAGCTCCTTGATCCCCATCGGCACGCCGCCGAATGGGAGGGAGACGTCGGCCGCAGCGGCAGCGGCGCGGGCGGCCTCGGCGTCCACATGGGAGAAGGCGTTGAGCCCAGAGGAATCGATCGCGGTGAGCGACGCCTCCAGCGCTTCGGTCGGGCTGAGGGTCCCGGCCCGGAACGCGTCGACCAGCGAACAGGCGTCGCCGAGCCAGGGTGCGTCGCTCATCGCAGGCCAAGCTAGCCGGATCGATCCGGCGCGGCACCGCCCGAGGTGGTGCCCACGTGGCACGGCACCGCCCGAGGTGGTGCCCGCGTGGGTACGGCACCGCCCGAGGTGGTGCCCGCGTGGCACGGCCGCCGCCGGCGCCGGCATTAGCGTGCAGCGCATGAGCGTGTCCGACCCCGCCGGCATCACGGGAGCCGCCGAACAGAACGGCGTGGCGGCAACCCCGGGCGAACGGGGTCCGAGGGAGGTCCCGAGCGCGCAGAAGGAGAAGGGGGGACGCCCGAGCATCCGTTCACTCTGGCGGTCGACATCGGCGGGACCGGTCTCAAGGCGTCGGTGCTCGCCGCGAAAGGGATGATGGTCGCGGATCGGGTCAAGGTCGCCACGCCCTACCCGCTGCCACCCGACCGACTGGTCGCCGAGCTCACCAAGCTGGTCGCGCCGCTGCCGGACGCCGAGCGCGCGTCGGTCGGCTTCCCGGGGATGGTGCGCCAGGGCCGGGTGCTGTCGGCCCCGCACTTCATCACGAAGAGCGGCCCGGGTACGACGGTCGATCCCGACCTCGTGAAGCTCTGGAACCACTTCGACCTCGCGCTCGCGCTCGACCAAGGTGTTCCAGGTGCCGACCCGGGTGGCCAACGACGCCGACATCCAGGGCGCGGCGGTGATCAAGGGCGATGGGCTCGAGCTGGTCGTCACCCTCGGCACCGGGTTCGGGACCGGTCTCTTCTTCAACGGACAGCTCATGCCCCACCTCGAGATCGCGCACCAGCCCTTCCGAAAGGGTCAGACCTACGACGAGCAGCTCGGGGAGGCGGCCCGCAAGGAGGTCGGCGAGGAGCGCTGGAACAAACGGGTGCTGAAGGCGATCGTCAACATGCGCGAGATGATGTTCTTCGACCACCTCTACATGGGAGGTGGCAACTCGCGCCGCCTGGCGAAGCACCATCTCCCCGCGGACGTGACCGTCATCGACAACACCGCGGGGATCCTCGGCGGGATCAAGCTCTGGGACACCGACCACGCGGTGGTGACCGGCCCCGTCGACTGACGGGGACCGGGTCCGGCCGGCCCGGCCTCAGCTGCGCCAGCGCCGCCAGCGGCGTTCGACTTCCTTCAGCTCTTTCTTCCAGCCCTTCCGCGCGTCGCTCGCCGCATCCTCCTGGAGGCTGATCAGCTCGTCGATCGGGTCGGCGAGGTCGGGGCGGTCGATGGCGAGCGCTTCGAACCAGGCGATGGAGAAGACCGCGTCGTGGAGGTCGCCGAGCTGGGTCTGGAGCTTCTCCGCGGCGCGTGCGGTCTTGCGGGCCGGGCTCCCTTCGATCAGCGCGACCGTCTCGCAGCCGTAACGGAGGTCCTTCAGGCGGATCCGGAGCTTGTGGAGGTTGGCATCGGTGGGCTTCTTGCGCGCCTTGCCCGCCGCGCCGCGCAGGTCGTGCCAGGCGCGGGTCGAAGCGGCGGGAGCACCTCCTCGGCCGGCTTCGTCGCCTTGGCCTTGAAGTGCGGGCGGTCCCAGATACCCATCATCTGCTCGGTGAGCTGGAAACGACGCGCCTTGCCGCGCTCGTTGGCGATGTCGGCCATGGTCTTCGCCAACCGTTCGGTCACGACGGCTCCGAGCTGATCGACCTGGTCGGCGTCCATGACCGCGGGAGCCTTCGCGTCGATGATCCCGCGGAGGATGTGGAGGTCCCGCGACTCGCCGAGGCGATCGCCGTACCAGGCGAGCTCCGCGCGAAGGGCGGTGCTCCAGGAGGGGTCGAAGACCAGGCGGAACGTGCGCAGGTTGGAGCGCGTGCGGCGCATGGCCACCCGGCTCTGGTGGATGCGGTCGGTCTCGGTCAGGCGGCGCTCGGTGCCCTCCAGCGACTCGAGGGCGGACTGGGCCCAGAGCGGGCGGGTGCCCATCTTGGTGGTGAGCGCCTCGAGGGTGCCGGTGCGGCTCTGGTCGTCGACGAGCTCGTCGCCCATGTCGTTCAAGAGGAAGGTGCGGGCCGACATGGCGAGGACCCGGTGGAGCACCATGCCCGCCGTCGGTTGGGGGAAGTGCTCGGGCGCGGTCGACAACCCGCGGGTGCCCGCGGTGTCGAACGGTGGTGTTGCCCCGCTCCCGGTCGCCGATTCGGTCGTCATCCAGAAGCCTCCTCGCACACACTACGGGGGCCGGGTCCCTCCTGTCACCAAGCAGAACGGCGGTCGGCACCGTCGCTAGCCTGGGCCGATGCACGCGGTGACCATCGTCGAGGAGGGCCTCGCGTGGCGTGAGCACGCGGACCCCATGCCCGGACGCGGCGAGGTGGTGGTGTCGGTCCGGGCGGCGGGGATCAACGGGGCCGACCCCATGCAGGTCCGGGGCCACTACCCCGCGCCGGCGGGCTGGCCGCAGGACATCCCGGGCATGGAATTCGCCGGTGAGGTCGCCGACTTCGGCCGCGGGGCGACCCGCTTCGGGGTCGGGGACCGGGTGATGGGCCTCTGCGGCGGCGGGGGCCAGGCGGAGCAGGTGGCCGTGCCGGAGAGCGCGCTCGTGCCGATTCCCGAGAGCGTCCCCTTCGTGGAGGCGGGAGGATTCCCCGAGGTCTTCTCGACCGCGTACGACGCGCTGTTCGCCCGAGCGCACCTGTCGGTCGGGGAGCGGGTGGTGATCTCGGGCGCGGCCGGCGGGGTCGGGACCTCGGCGGTCCAGCTCGCGCACGCGGCCGGGGCGTCCGTCGTCGCCTCGGTGCGCAACGTCGACCACCACGAAGCGGTGCGCGCGCTCGGGGCCGACGTGGTGGTCGAGCCCGACGGGGTCGCCGGGCACGGGCCCTTCGACGTCTCGCTCGAGCTGGTCGGCGCGCCGGGAGTGGCCGCGGTGCTGCCGTTGCTCGCGAAGGAAGGACGGATCGTGGTGATCGGGGTCGGGGCGGGTGCCAAGGTCGAGGTCAACCTGCTCGAGATCATGGCGGCGCGCGCCTTCCTCACCGGCTCGACCCTGCGGGGGCGCACCGAGGGCGAGAAGGCGGCGGTCGCCCGGGCGGTCGAGGCCCACGTGGTGCCGCTGCTCGCTTCGGGTGCGGTCCGGGTGCCGGTCGCCGAGACCTTCGCGATGGCCGATGCGGAGAAGGCCTACGAGCGGTTCACCGCCGGCAAGAAGCTCGGGAAGATCGTCCTGGTCAACGAGTAGCCGCGTGGGGCCCGGCTCCGTTCAGCGCGAGACGATCACCGAGGACCCGTGACCGAAGAGGCCCTGGTTGGCCGTGACGCCGACCCGCGCACCCTCGACCTGGCGTCCGGTCGCCTCGCCACGCAGCTGCCACACCAGCTCGCAGACCTGGGCGATGGCCTGGGCCGGGATGGCCTCGCCGAAGCAGGACAACCCGCCGGACGGGTTGACCGGCACACGGCCGCCGACCGCGGTGTCGCCGTCGCGCAGCAATCGCTCGGCCTCGCCCTCCTTGCAGAGCGCGATGTCCTCGTACCAGTCGAGCTCGAGTGCGGAGGAGAGGTCGTACACCTCGGCGAGGTCGACGTCCTCGGGGCCGATGCCGGCCTCCTCGTACGCGGCGAGGGCGACCGACTGCTTGAAACTCGGTCCGATGGTCGCTGCCTGCGCGGCCGAGTCGGTCGAGAAGTTGGGCATCTCGATGATCGTCTGCGGGAACCGCGGCGTCACCGTCGAGACCGCGTCGACGGTCACCAGGTCGTCGCCGCCCGCGTGGCGGCGGGCGAACTCGAGGCTCGAGAGCACCAGAGCCGCGCCCCCGTCGGAGGTCGCGGAGATCTCGAGGAGACGGAGCGGGTCGGCCACCATCGGTGAGGCGAGGACCTCCTCGGCGGAGACCTCCTTGCGGTAGCGGGCGTTGGGGTTGGCGAGCCCGTGGCGCGCGTTCTTGACCTTGACCGCGGCGAAGTCCTCCTCGGTCGCCCCGAAGAGCTCCATCCGCCGGCGTGCGTAGAGGGCGAAGTAGGTCGGGTTGGTGGCTCCGAGGAGATGGAAGCGGAGCCAGTCCGGGTCGTCCTTCCGCTCGCCGCCGACCGGAGCGAAGAAACCCTTCGGGGTGGTGTCCGCACCGACCACCAGCGCCACGTCGCAGAGCCCGGCGAGGATCTGGGCGCGGGCGTTGGCGATGGCCTGTGCCCCCGACGCACACGCCGCGTACGCAGACGACACCCGCGCCCCGGTCCACCCGAGCGCCTGGGCGAAGGTCGCACCGGAGATGAAACCCGGATAGCCGTTGCGGATGGTGTCCGCCCCGGCCACGTACTCGACGTCGGTCCAGGCGATGCCCGCGTCGCCGAGCGCGTCGCCGGCTGCGGCGAGCCCGTACTCGACGAAGTTGCGACCCCACTTGCCCCAGGGGTGCATCCCCGCACCGAGGACGGCGACCCGCTTGTCGTCAGGCACCGGCCGGCTCCTTCTTCGCACCTGACCCACCGGACCCACCGAGCCCGCCGGCCGCAGCGCCGCCGAGCGGCCGCCACTTCCAGACCAGGTACTCGTGCTCGTCGTCCTCGTAGAGCGTGTCCAGCACGAGCTCGACCTCGGTCCCGACCGCGAGGTCGCCGACACCGACACCGGGGACGACCTGGCCCATCACCACCATCTTCTCGGTGGCGAGCTCGACCGCGGCGATCGCGAACGGCACGTACGGATCGGCGGCGCGGTAGGGATCGGGGGGTTGGTAACAGGCGTCGGTATACGACCAGACGGTGCCGGTGCGGCTGAGCTCGGTGTCGGCGAACTCGGTGCCCCGGCAGAGCGGGTTGCGGCAGAAGTAGGTCTCCTTGGGAAAGGAGACGAGGCCGCAGCTGGTGCAACGGCTGCCGAGCAGCGCCGGGGCCTGCTCGTCCATGGTGAACCAGCCCTCGATCGCGGGGACGCGGGCCTTGGCATCGGTGGTCGCCGGGGTCACGTGCGGAGCCTACTCAGACCGGGATGACCCGACCGTCTCGTCGCGGATCGTGTGGAGCTCACGGATGCGCTCGTCATCGGGTCCGAAGTACTCGCCGAGGATCCCGCTGATGTAGGCGACATCGAGCCGCCCCGCCCGGAGCATCTCCTCGATGTCCGCCCAGTCCTTCCGGCGACCGAAGAAGGCCTTGAAGACGGCGAGGTCGTTGCATCCGAGGAAGGGGAGACGCCGGTCGGCCAGCAGGTGTTCGACCGTGTGCAGCTGCAGGTCGTCGTGAAAGGGGCTCGTGTCGAGAAAGACGTCGACGGGGATTTCGTCGAACAGCAAGCGGCACTGGCCGACCGTCGCGAGTCTCGATCGGTCCTCGTCGGTCGCGACGATCTCCGCGGGCAGGGCGTCGAGGACCCGCTCCGTCTCGGTCGGGGGAGCGAAGACGTTCAGGTCGATGTCGATGGTCGTCCTCGGCTCACCCGTGCACCAGAGGAGCGCGAACGCCCCACCGAACGTGTGACGGATCCCTGCCGAATCGAGCCCGTCGTGGAGCTCGACGATCGCATCGAGGATCGGCTTCATCGGCGGGCCGTCTTCGCGGCCCCGAAGGCGGGATACCTGAGTGGTCCCCGACGGCCACGGGGCAGGTGGTCGACGAACGAGAACAGCGTCTCGATCTTCCTTGCGAGCTCCTTCTCGTCGGTCGCGGGGACCGGCCTCAGATTGGCTTCGGGCTCGAACCCGGCGGCCCGGAGCAAGCGGGCCAGCGTCGCGACCGAGGGGACCGACGTTCCCGACTCGTAGGCGGACAGGGTCGAGGGCGACGTCCGTCCCCGACGCGCGAGCTCCCTCCGGGAGAGGCCGCTCCGACGGCGGGCTTCTCGGAGCAGGACCGAAGCGTCCATCCGCCCCATGATACCAAATCTGATACCAGCTAGCCCCCGGCGGTGCCGCCGAGCCCGCCGCGGGCCCTCGACTCGGCGATACGAGCCGGGTCCCACCCGAGCACGTCGCGCAACACCTCGGCGGTGTGCTCACCGACCGTCGGTGCGTGCTCGGGGAGCGGCAACGACTCGCCGACGAACTTGAGCGGGGTGGGGAGCTCGTCCGCACCGAGACGCTCCTGACCGATCCACTCGAACCGCTCGCGGAACTGGGGATCCTCCGCGATGGTCTTCGGCGAGTTGACCGGGGCGATCGGGACGTCCTCGTCGATGCCGAAGGCGATCCACTCCTCGGCGGTCTTGGTGGCGAAGATGTCACGGAGCTCGCGGCGCATCTCGGTGTTGTTGCGGGCGTGGTCGGCGTACTTCGAGCCGGGCCAGCGCTCGAACATGTCCATGCGGTCGACCGCCGCGCAGAAGTTCTTCCAGAAGGCTTGCTCGGAGGCCATGAAGAGGACGAAGCGGTCGTCCTTCGTCGCGTAGACCTGGTAGCGGACGCCCTCGACCATGCCCGCGGTGCCCGGTGCGCGGCGCTCGTAGTCGTCGGCCTTGTTGCCGGTGACCTCGGACTCGGGGCGTTCGTACGCGCGCCAGGTCTCGCTCCGGTACCAGTCCATGGCGGCGGCCGCGTCGGACTGGGCGATCTCGAGGAAGGAGCCCTCGCCGGTCCGCTGGGCACGGAGCACCGCGGCGAGGATGCCGAGAGCGCCGAACAAGGGCCCGGCGTGGATACCCATCGAGGCGTGCTCGGGGAGGTAGGCGAAGCCCTCCTCGTTGACCTGCGGGGAGACGATGCCGGCCCAGGTGTCGAAGGCGATCCCGTGGGAGGGGAGGTCGCGGTAGGGGCCGGTCATGCCGTACCCGGAGATCGTGCAGAAGACGAGGCGCGGGTTGAGATCTCTCAGGTCTTCGTAGCCGACCCCGCGGCGGGCGAGGCCGCCCGGGCGCATCGCCTCGACCACGACGTCGGACTTCTCGGCGAGCTCCTTGAAGGTGGCGACGTCCTCGGCCTGGCGGAGGTCCATCACGATGCTGCGCTTGCCGCGGTTGACGTGGAGGTGCATCAGCGAGACGCCCTCGACGATCGGCCAGGTCATCTCGCGGATGTAGTCGCCCGAGGGTGGTTCGACCTTGATGACCTCGGCGCCGAGGTCGACGAGGGGCATGGTGATCGCGGCCGGTCCGAGGGCCGAGCACTCGAGGACCCGGATCCCGTGCAACGGGGCGTCGGGAGCCATGGTGGCGGTGCCTCCTCGTATCGGTAAGAAGGGAACAGGGAACACGTGCCGACGGAGCGTTTCGGCATCCGGGACGCCCGCTCGTCACGCGGCGACGTAGCCTAACTGACGCATTGTCAGCTGCGGCCGGCCGAGACCCCGGTCGGGACGAGGGACGAGGGAGGAGCCACCCGTGAGCGCGGTGACCCACGACCCTCCCCTTCTCGATCGCCCCGGAGGCCGCCTCCGCGCATGGCAGGCCCTCGGGCGTGCCGTCGCTGCGGTCCCCGCCTGGCCCGAAGCCGTCGGCGGCACACCCCCGGTTCCCCGGCAGGTCACGACCCGGCGCGCGCCGCAGGCCGGACCGATGGAGTTCGACCTCCTCGTCCACCTCTTCGTCGGCCACGACGCGGTCGACGCCCGTGCGCTGGCCGAGCGGATCCGGCCGGCGAAGGTCGCCGACCTCGAGGCGTGCGGGCTCCTCGAGCGCTCCGGCACCGAGGTCGTCTCGCGCTTCGGGATCGAGCGGTGGGGCGGGGTCGCGGTCCTCCACGACTGGCCGGAGTGGCGCGACGCGGCCGGTTACGTGATGGGTGTGACCAACGTGGCGCGGTCGCTCGCATGGTGCACGCCGCGCGCGCCGACCGGGAGGGTGCTCGACCTCGGGACCGGCTCGGGCATCCAGGCGCTCTGTGCGGCGAGCCATGCCGAGAAGGTCGTCGCGGTCGACGTCAACGAGCGGGCGGTCGCCATGACCGAGGCGTCGGCCGCGCTCCTCGGCACCGACCGGGTCGAGGCGCGCCAAGGGTCGTGGTTCGAGCCGGTCGAGGGCGAGTCGTTCGACCTCGTCGTGACCAACCCGCCCTTCGTGATCTCGCCGGAGAACCGGTTGGTCTACCGTGACGGCGGTCGCGAGGCCGACGAGCTGTGCGGCGCGCTGCTCGCGGATGTGCCGGGCGTCCTCGCTCCCGGGGGCCGGGCGGTGATGCTCGTCGAGTGGGCGCAACGGTCCGGCGAGGAGTGGTCGACGACGCCACTGCGCTGGCTCGCGCCGCTCGCAGCCGACGGGCTGGTCGTCCGCTACGGCGACTCGACGCCCCTCCAGTACGCGACCCGGTGGAACCAGGCGGTGGCGCCCGACCCGGCTGCGCTCCGTCGCACCGTGCGCAAATGGTTGGCCGAGTACGAGCGTCTCGGTCTCGAGCACATGTACGAAGGTGTGATCTGTCTCCGGCGTCCGGGGGATGCGACGAGCGACGCGCCCCACTCGTGGGCCCTCGTCGCCGATCGCTTCCTCGACGGCCCGGGAGGCGACCAGCTGGCCGATGTTCTCGACGGCCACGTGACGAGCGGGAGCGCCGACCCGGAGACGCTGACCGGTCTGTTGGTGAGGCCGGTCGCCGGCCACCGCTTCGACCAGGAGCTGACGTTCACCGGTGACGAGTACGTCCTCGGTCGTATCGGCGGCGGCTTCCCGAGCGGAGCAGGGATCGACGTCGCGGTGAGTCCCGACGAACTGCAGTTCCTTCTCGCGCTCGAAGCCGGAGCATCGCTCGGCGAGGTGATGGACGGAATGGACGGAGAAGGTCTCGAACGACATGAGGTCTTCGACCTGATCACTCGCTTGGCGCGCGCGGGCATCGTCCGATTGACAGATCCGCGTCGTAACCGTTGACCAAGTGACGATCGGTGTCTCATGATGGCGAGAGGTACATGGCCGGGGTAGAAGGCCGAGGGCAGATCCGAGAGGGGTAGCCGATGGGCGGCAATTCGAAGAGGCGTGCAGTGGCGGCCGGTTCGTTGGCGGGAATCGCAGTGGCAGCGGGTGTGACGTGGGCACCGGCAGGCGTGGTTGCCGGAGCTGCAGACGCGGCGCGACCGACTGTCGACGCGACCCATCTCACGCTCAAGTGCGACGTGGTCACCGCGAAGTTCAAGTTCGACGGTGGGCTCCATACCGTCGGTAGCGGCGGGGGTGCTGGCAAGCTGACCATCAAGGGCGAGGACTGCACCGCCTCGAACCCGGCGACGGGTGGCGGGGGCAACGTGTCGATCATCGCGGTCCTCGTGAAGGGACCGATCAGCCTCTCGAACGTCAGCTGCTCGGCGATCACCGACGGCACCGAAGTGCTCACTGCGCCGACGCTGACCATGAAGTACAAGACGGCGCCGGGCTCGGCCAAGCTGACCGACAAGGAAACGATCCTCAGCAATGTCGTCCTGAGCTCGTCGCTCGACACGAGCGGCAACCCGACCTTCGGGCCGCCACCGCCCGGAGTCGCGGGGAACCAGCTCCCCGCCGTCCAGTTCGGTCCCTTCGCCGGCCTCGACGGGGGAGCGACGACGCAGTTCACCCTCGGCAACAGCTCGTTCCTCACCCACAAGGACAAGTGCGACATGCCGGGCGGGCTCAAGACGGTCGCGATGGGGGACGGGAGCGTCTTCCTCGGCTGATAGCGCATTCTGAAGCCTGACCGAAGAGGCGGAATGCGCCACCGAGCACACGGGAGCCGCGGGTCGAAGTTCGCGGCGCTCGTCCTCGCCCCCCTCACCACCGTCTCCTTGGTGGCGTCGCCCATGCTCTCGCGACCGGCTGCGGCGGTGCCGGGAGCGGCCGCGGTTCCCGGCGTCCCGGGCGTCGGCCGTCCCCTTGCCGGCAACTCCTCCGCCACGGTCATCTTGACCGTTCCCGAGGACGGTGGGTCGCCGATCTCCGGATTCACGGTGACCCCCTGGTTCCGGAAGGTGCCAGGCAAGGCGATCACAGTCCCGGCCGGGCAGCCCGGGTCGGCGACCGACCCGACGCCGGGCGCCGTCGACCACGTGGTCGTCGGTGGTCTCGTCGACGGGATCCCGGTCACCTTTACCGTCTCCGCGAGTAACGCCGTGGGCAACGGGTCTTCTGGCAAGTCCGCGAAGATCACCCCCTCGGCACACCCCTCGACCATGACCACCCTCGTGTCGTCGGCGTCTTCGGGTCTCTTCGGGTCCTGCGTCACGTTTTCGGCGACGGTGCTCGTCGGTGGCGGTGTCCCGCCCACGGGAGACGTGACCTTCAGCGGATCAGGCCTCTCCCTGCTCGTCCCAGTCGTGGCCGACCCGGCCGGGAACGGCACGGCTGGCTCCGGCCCGGTCTGCACCTTCGAGACCGGCCACCATCCAGTGACCGCGACCTATGGCGATCCGACAGGAGTGCAGCTGCTGAGCCACGGACGCGTCGTCTACACCGTGCTGGCGGACCCCACCTCGGTCGACGTGACGATCCCCGGCGCTGTCGGTGCCACCGGCAATCCGACGTTTGTCTTCGGCTCGGCCTCGGTGGTCGTCCAGGTCGTCACGGCCGGCAACGAGCTCCCGGCCGCCGGGGTGATGGCGGCCGGCAAAGAGGTCCCGACCGGCAAGGTGATGGTCGCCGGCACCGTCGATCCGAAGCCGCTTGTGCTGCCGCTCGTCGGCGGTGCTGCAACGGTGCCCGCCAAGTGGCTGACCGCGCAGGGCGGCACGGGTGGCTACACGCTGAGCGTGTCTTACCTGGGCTCGAAGGACTTCGCGCCCAGTGCAGCGGCACCCGTCTCCCTGAGCGTCGAACAGGTGCCGACGGTGCTGGCGGTCTCGGTCAGCCCGGGGTCGACGACCACCACCCTCGGTGCCACGCTTTCGCCGAACGTCGTGTCAGGGGTCAAGGCGGGCGGTCCCGTGACTTTCTTCGGCCGGACACTCGACACCGCAGAGTGGACGGTCCTCGGGATCGCGCAGCTCTCGAAGACAGGGACCGCGACTCTGACCGTCGCCGACAGCACGCTCGGTGCCGACTCGGTGTTCTCGGCCTCCTTCGACGGTGGAGCGTCCCTCGTCGATGCCCTCTTCCAGGATCTCCTCGCCCGTTCGCCCTCCTCGACCGAGATGACGTTCTACGTGAATCAACTCGAGCTCGGCTCGACCGCGACCGACGTGGCGAACGAGCTGCTCGTAACCATGGAGTACCGGGACGATCTCGTCGGCGGGTTGATCCAGCGTTTCCTCGGCCGGGCGGCTTCCCCGAGCGACATCAGCTTCTTCTCCGGCGAGCTCGGCTCCGGCGCGACCGACGAGGATGTGATCGCCCAGATCGCCGGCTCCGCCGAGTACTTCAACAACGCGGGAGGAACCGACACCGCGTTCGTCGACGCCGCGTATCACAGCCTGCTCGGCCGCTCACCGTCACCGAGCGAGCTGAGCTACTGGGTGACGCAGATGGGCCTCGGGTTGACGGCAACCGACGTGGCGAATCAGCTGCTCAGCACTACTGAGTACCGGGACGATCTGGTCGGTGCCTTTGTCCAGCGGTTCCTCGGACGGGCGGCCACCCCGAGCGACCTCAGCTTCTTCTCCGGCGAGCTCGGCTCTGGCGCGACCGACGAGGACGTGATCGCCCAGATCGTCGGCTCTGCCGAGTACGCCGCACGCGCGGGCTCGATCGAGTTCGCGATGACGACCTCCGCGCCCGCAGCAGGGCCGGGCGTCTCGGCGTTCCTCCAGCACGTCTTCGTGCAACTCCTCGCCCGTTCGCCCTCCTCGACCGAGATGACGTTCTACGTGAATCAACTCGAGCTCGGCTCGACCGCGACCGACGTGGCGAACGAGCTGCTCGTAACCATGGAGTACCGGGACGATCTCGTCGGCGGGTTGATCCAGCGTTTCCTCGGCCGGGCGGCTTCCCCGAGCGACATCAGCTTCTTCTCCGGCGAGCTCGGCTCCGGCGCGACCGACGAGGATGTGATCGCCCAGATCGCCGGCTCCGCCGAGTACTTCAACAACGCGGGAGGAACCGACACCGCGTTCGTCGACGCCGCGTATCACAGCCTGCTCGGCCGCTCACCGTCACCGAGCGAGCTGAGCTACTGGGTGACGCAGATGGGCCTCGGGTTGACGGCAACCGACGTGGCGAATCAGCTGCTCAGCACTACTGAGTACCGGGACGATCTGGTCGGTGCCTTTGTCCAGCGGTTCCTCGGACGGGCGGCCACCCCGAGCGACCTCAGCTTCTTCTCCGGCGAGCTCGGCTCTGGCGCGACCGACGAGGACGTGATCGCCCAGATCGTCGGCTCTGCCGAGTACGCCGCCCACTTCCCTTGACCTGGCCGGATCGGGCGACCACCCTGCCTTCGATCCACCGGATGCGACGGCTGAGGCACCGGCGGCCAAGCCGGCTTCTCGGTCTCGGGGAGGGACGCGTCACTCCGTCGCCTTCAACAGGTCGTTTCTGGAGCCGGGTACAGTGGACAGCCATCCGAACGGGAGATTGGACAGCCGATCGCTGCTGATAAGCCGGTCCGTCCCCGGGGTAGAGAACGGCGCTCGTAGCTCAACGGACTAGAGCATCTGACTACGGATCAGAAGGTTGGGGGTTCGAATCCCTCCGAGCGCGCAAGAAAGCCCAGTTAAAAGGCACTTTTTGCTCTGGATGGCTCGAGTTCGTTTCGTAATTTTGGCGCGTCACCATCTGCAAGCCGACATTAGTGTCATAGTTAGTGACAGTAATTTAGGTGCCCACGAGATCCGGGTCGAAGCAGGCTCGGCTGACAGGCGGCTCAGAACATCCGAGCAACTCACGGTCGATTGCTCGCCTGGCAAGGCGACGTGAACTTCATCGCCTGCGTGACGGTTAGTTACGATTCCCAACGGTGACGAGCCGATGGCCGATCACTCAAGATGGCGGAGCGTCAGATCGGGGACGGCGGAATGAACGGCGGAATCAGACGTGCCCTTCGATCAATCGTGAAGGTATGCGCTGTCGCGGTCGCGGTAGCGGGGTCCATGACCTTGATAGCGAGCGCCAAAGCAACTGCCTCGCCGGTGGGGCACGCGACCACGCATCGGGTGATTGTCGAGCTGACACCTGGCACTGATCAGGCAGCGGTTGTCGATGCCACGAAAGCGCGTGGATCGCGAGTCGGCGCACGCTTCAGCCGCATCTTCAACGGCTTCTCAGCCACGGTCAATGACGTCGAGCTTGGAAGGCTCGAACATGATCCTTTGGTCCGGTCGGTAGTGCCCGACGTCACCTTTCACGTTGCGGACACCGAGAACCCCGCACCCTCGTGGGGTCTCGATCGCATCGACCAGCGGTCGCTCCCGCTGGACACCTCCTATACGTATCCGTCAAGCGGTCAGAACGTCACTGCTTATGTCGTGGATACCGGTGTCTCGCCGATCAGCGATTTCGGTTCCCGGCTGCTGGCCGGAGTCGATGAGGTCCCCGTCACCGATCCGGGCGAGGACGGTGTCACAAGCACGACCGACTGTGTGGGTCACGGCACCTTCGTCGCGGACGAGATCGGCGGAACCGAGTACGGGGTGGCAAAGGGCGTCTCGGTTGTTCCGGTTCGAGTCCTTGACTGCTATGGAAGCGGTCAACTGTCCTGGATCCTGGCGGGCCTTCAGTGGATCGCCCAAAACGCCACGGGTCCAGCGGTCGTCAACATGAGCATCAATGCTCCAAGTGTCTACCCGATGATGAACCAAGCGATCGCCTCACTCGTCAGCGAGGGGATCACTGTCGTCGTTGCTGCGGGAAATGCCTCGAATGCCGCTTGTGGAGCTAGTCCTTCCGGTTCACCTGGCGCTATAGCAGTGGGAGCGACAGCCATCGCAACCACCGGTGGCGTACAGAGTGATACGTGGGCGTCTTTCTCCAACGACGGCCCATGCGTGGCCATCTCGGCCCCAGGGGTCGATATCACCGCTGACTCGAATGCCGGCACTCCTACGGAGGACCAAGGCACCTCGATGTCGAGTCCCGAGGTGGCCGGGGTGGCCGCGATGGCCTTGGCCGCGAACCCTGGCCTGACGCCAGCGGGGGTTCGGTCCTGCCTGGTGAACGACGCCACTCAAGGGACGATCCAAGGTCTGCCGCCCGACACCGTCAACCTGCTCCTCTACCTGCCCCAGAATCTCTCCTGCGCAGGAGTTCCGACCCCAGCTCCTCCGGTTGAACTCGCCTGGGGCTACGGCCCCGACGGCGAGCTCGGGAACGGCACAACGACCAGTCCCCGGACGACCCCGGTCGCGGTATCCCTGCCGCCCGGGGTCTCCGCCACCGCGACTGCCGCCGCCTCGGAAATCGGATACGCCATCGGCTCGAACGGCACCCTCTATGCGTGGGGCAACGGCGCAGACGGTGAGCTCGGCAACGGGACGGAGAACTCGACCTCCACACCGGTCGCCGTCTCGCTCCCGAGCGGAGTCACGCCCGCGGCAATCGCCGCCGGGGAGTTGACGACTTACACACTTGGCTCGAACGGCACCGTCTACGCCTGGGGCTACGGCCCAGATGGCGAGCTCGGCAACAGCACGACGACGTACGCCCAGACCACACCAGTCGCCGTCTCACTCCCGGTCGGGGTGACCGCGACCGTGATCGGTGCCGCGGGCTACACCGGGTACGCCATGGGTTCAAACGGCACCCTCTATGCCTGGGGTAACGGCGCAGACGGTGAGCTCGGGAATGGCACGACCACCGACCCCCAGACGACGCCAGTCGCCGTCTCCCTGCCGTCCGGGGTCACCGCCAGCGCGATCGCCGGCGGTCTGTACACCGGCTACGCCCTCGGTTCGAACGGCACCGTCTACGCCTGGGGTTACGGCGCCAGCGGCGAGCTCGGCAACAACACGACGACGTCGACCCAGACGACACCGGTCGCCGTCTCCCTACCGTCCGGGGTCACCGCCACCGCCATCGCGGCCGGGGAGTTGACCGGCTACGCCCTTGGTTCAAACGGCACCGTCTACGCCTGGGGCAACGGCGAGACCGGTGGGCTCGGCAACGACACGACGAACGATCCCCAGACCACTCCCGTCGCCGTCTCGCTCCCATCAGGGGTCACCGCGACGGCGATCGCTGCAGCGAGGCTCACCGGGTACGCGATCGGCTCCAACGGCACCCTTTACTCCTGGGGTAACAGCACATACGGCCAGCTCGGCAACGGCACGACGACCTTCGCACAGACGACACCGGTCACTGTCTCGCTCCCGGCGGGGGTGGTGGCGACGGCGCTCGGCGCGGGATCGCCTTCGAGTACCGGCTACGCGATCGCGCGTCCAGTTGCTGGCCTAGTCCAGGGCAATCCGACCGGGACCACCATCGACCCAGGGGTGGGCTATTCCAGCCAGCTTTCGCCCAGCGGTGTGCCACTCACCGGTGGCGGCCCGCTTACCTGGACGACGAGCACCGGCTCTTCTGAGGTCACCGTCTCCTCCTCTGGGGCGATCACAGTCCCAACCTCAGTTACGACGCCGGGAACTGTCGCGATCAACGGCACGGTCCGTGACACGGTCGGGGACAGCGGGACCTGGTCCTTCACCCTGACGGTCGTCTCGCCGTCGGATCTGCTCGCTTGGGGCCATGGGTCAGACGGTGAGCTCGGCAATGACACGACACCCACCTCCCAGACGACTCCCGTCGCGGTCCTCCTGCCGACCGGGGTCAACGCGACCGCGATCGCCGGCGGATCTGAGAACGGGTACGCCCTCGGCTCGAACGGCACCGTCTACGCCTGGGGCTCCAACACAGACGGGCAGGACGACGACGGCACGAACGGTGAGGATGGCACCCTGCAAGCCCCGATCCCCGTTTCCCTGCCGGTCACCGCCACCGCGATCGCCGCCGGAGACGAGACCGGCTATGCCCTGGGCTCGAACGGCACTGTCTACGCCTGGGGCAATGGCCAAGGCGGCGAGCTCGGGAATGGCACAACGCCGCGAGACCCGGTGACCCCGGTTGCCGTCTCCCTGCCGGTCACCGCCACTGCGATCGCCGCGGGGTATGCCCTCGGTTCGAACGGCACCGTGTACACGTGGGGTGGCGGCGCGGCCACCCCGGTCCCAGTCTCCCTGCCGGTCACCGCCACTGCGATCGCCGCGGGGTATGCCCTCGGTTCGAACGGCACCGTGTACACGTTGGGTGGCGGCGCGGCCACCCCGGTCCCCCTGCCGGTCACCGCCACCGTGATCGCCGCCGGGTACCAGACCAGCTATGCCCTCGGTTCGAATGGCGCCGTGTACGCCTGGGGGGCCGGCGGAGAAGGCGAGCTCGGGAATGGCACGACGACCTCGACCCAGACCACACCAGTCGCGGTCTCCCTCCCGAGTGGTGTCACTGCTTCATCAATCGCCACTGGGACGGCTACCGCGTACGCCATCGGGTCGAACGGCACGCTCTATGCCTGGGGCAGCGGCGCAGACGGCCAGCTCGGAAACAGCACGACGACTGCGGCCCAGACGACCCCGGTCGTGGTCTCCCTGCCGGCCGGGGTCGTTCCGGTGGCCCTTGGCCCCGAATCGCTCTCGCTTTCCGGCTATGCCGTCGTGCGTCCTCTTACCTCGCCCACGATCACCTCGGCGGCGAGTACCACCTTCACGCAGGGTCAGTCGGGGACCTTCGCCGTTACCGCCACCGGCACTCCGGCAGCGACCTTCGCCCTTTCGGGGGCACCGAGTTGGCTTTCCATCGACCCGAACACTGGGGTCCTTGCCGGTACGCCGCCTCCTGGGTCCGGTGGAATCGTCACCTTCACCGTCGACGCGGGCAACGGTGTGTCACCCGATGCGACCCAGACCTTCACGCTGACAGTCGATGAGGCTCCGACGATCACTTCGGCAAACAACACCACCTTCGCGGAAGGCATGGCTGGATCGTTCACCGTGACGGCCGGTGGCTATCCAGCTCCGACCTTCAGTCAAACAGGAGGGCTCCCGAACGGTGTGAGCATCAACAGCGCGGGTGTGCTGTCGGGAACGCCGACCCAGTCGGGGTCCTTCCCGATCACCGTCACCGCGACCAACGGCGTCTCGTCGGATGCGACGCAGGACTTCACGCTGACGGTCACCCCGAGCGGTACTGCACCGATCATCGCCTCGGCGAACCAGTCGACCTTCACGCAGGGTCAGCCGGGGACCTTCACGGTGAGCGCGACCGGCAGCCCGTCGCCAACCTTCACCGAGAGCGGGACCTTGCCGAGCGGCATCACACTGAGCAGTGCCGGCCTGCTGTCTGGTACGACGACCCAGTCGGGGACCTTCCATTTCACCATCGACGCCGGCAACGGTGTGACGCCGGACGCGACCCAGTCGTTCACCCTGACGGTGACCCAGCTGTTCCAGATATGGAGTTCGTCGCTGTCCAACGCGATGCCGGGTGTGGCCTACGGTCCGCTGCGGCTGCAGGCGATCGGGAGTAGTCCCGGGGCCACGTTGAAGTGGAAGAAGGGCGGGACTCTGCCGAAGGGCATAAAGCTCGTGGGTGGAGTCCTCGAGGAACACCCAGCCTCAAGCTGGCCCACGGTCTGAACTTGTCGGTGCCCGTTCAGGTCACCGAGAAGTGGGTGGCCATCTCAGGCAGGATCAAGACCAAGCACTCGGTGACCGTCACCAAGACCTTGATGCTGCACATCAACTGACGCACACGGCGCCCCAGTCGTGCCGTGAATTTCAGCCACTTTGTCCGCGCTTTGTGCCTGGGCCATGGCTGGCTGGCCCCCCTTCCCTCTGTCTCCCTTCGTAGAAGTGAGGGTCGAGGGCCCTGGTGGTGCGGTGGAGGAACCCGCCGAGCACATGTCACCGACTCGAGAACGGGCTCGGCGGGCCGATCTGACTGTCTGTCAGATGTACACGTCGCGAGCCGGCCTAGTGCCCCGCTTCAACCAACCTTTGCGGTATCCCCGAACGGCACTTGCGGGATAGGGCAGCTCCGACCGGCCGAGGACGATCTTTGCGCGATGTTCACAGGTTGGAATCCACCAGATTGGCTGGCGCGACACCCAGAAAAGGGAACCGATGAGAGGCGGTCCCTCCCCAGGTGCGCGATCGATTCCGGTTTAGCTGTAGGGAACTGGAGGAATTGATGGCGTGACGGAGAACGTCACGTTAAAGCTCGCGTAGGGAGCACCGTAGGAATGGGGAGAACAAGAAATCGCCATCGCAAGGTCTGATGGGCTCGACAAGGTCACGGGGGGTCCGGTCGAGGTGGGCAGGCCAGCCGCCGTAGTGGTCCACTGCGCAAGAACTTGTCCGCCTACAGTCATTTGCGCACTCATATCCTGGCCTTCGTTGGCGCATTGGTTCGATTCGGGGACCGACCCGTTGACAAAGCTCACGGTGTAGCCCGCTGGGAACGTCGTGATCCCGCTCGTCAAATATCCGGTGGACAGGGCGACATTCCAGGTGTACACGTTGCCGCTGATCCACGTTTGCGCGTACTGACCGGTCGGACAGACAGCGGATGCCGACACTTTGGTCTTGCCGTAGAGCCCCTTCCTTACCTTGGTGCAGGTATGGAGGGTGCTCGGGGGTGTGCCGGACCCCGACGCTGCGAATGTCACGACCGGGTACGCAAGTCCTAGGAGGAGGATGAGGCCAACGACGGAGATGCGCGCGGGTCCTTTTCCTGATGGTCGTCTGCATCGTACTGGTGCTCCTTCCGCCAGGCGGAATCGTTTGTCCGCCGACCGGGGAGGATAGGCGTGGCAGCGGCAAAGAGCATCTGCCAGGCACTGTTTTCGTCAAGTGCTGGCAGGGGTTGGGCGAAGTGTGAGCTCTTTGTGAGTGCGATCTGTGCCGGATGAGGATGTTGCTGCCGTGCCATGCCCCAGAACGCCGGAGTGGTTGGTTTATCGACCGTGGCTGACCGGCACTTCGGTGACGGGGCATGCACCTACCCAGGTTCGGCACCATCAGACCTGGGCCTGTCGAATCCAAGATTCCCCTCTTGACATCTGCCTCATAGAGACTATCTTGAACACAAGATAGTTGGCCCCAAGATAACGGCGATCGAGAGAGGTGGGCACATGTCACAGGCAACGCTGATGGTTAGGCACCGGGTTGAGGATTACGCCGCATGGCGCTCGGTGTACGACAGCTTGGACGGAGTGCGTAAGGAGCACGGCTGCACCGGAGCCGAAGTTTTGGTTGACCCGGCCGACAAGCAGGACGTGCACGTTCTCCACCAGTTTCCAACGCTCGAGCAGGCCCAGGCCTTTGCTGGAAGCAACGATCTGCGCGAGGGCATGGGTCGGGCTGGAGTAAAGGGTGCTCCCCGGATCGAGATCGCCGTGGAGGCTTGAACTGAGCCCGACTTCGACAAGCAGCCGGGGTAGCGCTCGCAAGGGCTCTGCCCCGGCTGACTCACCGGTGGTAGTGGCATTCGAGAAGGAGTTCCCAGGCGCCTCCTGGCTGTCCGCGTGGGTCTTCCGGGGAACTCGAAGACGTCGGTGGCCTGGCCGAGGCGCTGGTCGCGTCAGTGGCGCGTCGGTCACGGCTTGTCCCACGCCGCGGTCAACGCTCTTGCCGTCATCGAGGGCAATGGTGCTCCGATGGCCGCAGGCGCAATCGGTGCAAGCATGCACATCACCAGCGGCACCATGACCAGTGTGCTCGACACTCTGGAGCGGAACGGATACATCGAGCGGCTCACCGATCCCTAGGACCGGCGCCGAGTTTTAGTCGACGTGACCCCGAAGCCCAAGCCGTGCTCGATCGCCTGCTGCCTCAGGTCGTTCAGGCTACGACCGCGTGCTCGCCGGATTCCCCGACAGGGAGCTCAACGCCCTCCTCGGCACCCTGGCTCGCATCCGCGACGCGATCGCTGCCCTGCCGGAGGACCTGGCACCTCCAGTGCCCCGACGGACACCGCCGAGTCTGCGACGTTCATAACTCTCGCGGGAATACGGCGATGCTCTTTTTCCGAGGGCAGTTCCGACGCAGTCGTTTGGGTGCCCCCGAACAGTGACAATGCTCTGCGGGATCCACCGACGGACTAGTGGCGCTCAATAGGTTCTGAGCGACAGCGGCACGTCCCGTCTCCGAGTTGGGGTGATTGGCCCGGGTTGCTAGAACAACCTGGACCGCCCGTCGCTCCGATCCGGAACGGCCGTGCCACCCCTGACACCTAAGGAAGGAAGGGATGGCCATGACCATCGTAGAAGCTGCGCGGGGTGTGACCGGTGGTGTCGACACCCACCTCGACGTCCATGTGGCGGCCGCGCTCGACCCGCTCGGTGGACTGCTCGGATCGGAGTCGTTCGACACGACACCGACCGGCTACCAGGAGCTGCTCGCCTGGCTCGAGAGCTTCGGGTCGGTGAGCAAAGTCGGAGTGGAGGGCACCGGCTCCTACGGTGCCGGGCTGGCCCGCTTCCTGCGCCGAGCCCAGGTGGAAGTGATCGAGGTCGACCGTCCCAACCGGGCAGAGCGTCGTCGATCGGGAAAGTCCGATCCTCTCGACGCGGTCGAGGCGGCTCGAGCGGCCCTCTCTGGTCGGGCCAAGGGCATTGCGAAGTCGAAGGACGGTGCCATCGAGGCCATCCGGGTGCTCGTCGTCGCCAAGCGCTCCGCCCGAGGGTCCCGGGTGAAAGCACTGACCCAGATGCGCCACCTGGTGGTGACCGCCCCCGACCCGCTCCGCGGCCGCCTCGCCGGCTTGACCGTGGCGGCGCTGACCGACGAGGCGGCGAGACTCCGGCCCTCGCGCTCAGGCGATCCGGTGATGGCGGCCCACAAGGCGTCGCTTTGTTCGTTGGCCCGTCGGGTGCAAGGCCTCGAGGACGAGATCGCCGAGCTCGATCAGAGAATCGAGAAACTGCTGCAAGCCACAGCACCCGAGCTGTTGGCACGCTTCGGGGTCGGACCCGACACCACGGCGGCCCTCTTGGTCAGCGCCGGCGACAACCCCGAGCGGCTGCACTCGGAAGCCGCCTTCGCCCACCTGTGCGGAGTGGCGCCCATCCCGGCATCCTCGGGCAAGACCACCCGGCACCGCCTCGACCGGGGAGGTGATCGCCAGGCCAACAGCGCGCTCTGGCGGATCGTCATGGTCCGCATCGCGCACGACCCCGCGACTACCGCCTATTTCGAGCGCAAGGTGAAGGAAGGCTGCTCCAAGAGAGACGTCATCCGACTCCTGAAGCGCTACGTCGCTCACGAGCTCTATCGCCACCTGCCTCGCGGCTGAACCCAGGACCGTGGGTCTGGCTCACCCCCTAACTGTCGCCCTTCGGGGTTGACTTTCCGGCGACTCGCCGACCCACGGTCCGGACCACGTTCTGCAGGCACGCGTGGCTTGATAAGAGCATGTCCTCTCCCGAGTGACTCATCACTGTTCTGCCCGCTGCTCGCACAAAAGAGGGGTTGACAACTGATAGGAGCGTCGCCGGGTAGGTGGGCACCGCCCTACCCATCGGCACATTGGGCTAGGCCCAGACGCATGGGGTTCCCGTTCGGTAAGCGGCAGTTGCGCAGCTGGAACGCTTCGCTCAAAGCCGCGATTGCCGGTGGGAACCTTCGGGGTAGGCAAGTCGTCGCGCGATTGCGGGACTGCTCACGGTGACGAACAGCCCCGAGACGAGCTACGCCCGGACGAGCGACGGAGTGCACGTGGCGTTCCAGACGCTGGGCGAAGGACCGTTCGATCTGGTCTGTGTCGGCTACGGCAACATGGTTTCGATCGATATGCGCGATGAAGAACCGCACTTTTGCCGCTTCGAGCGACGGCTTGCGTCCTTCAGCCGCTATATCCGTTTCGATCCGCGCGGCCTTGGGCTCTCTGACCCGACCGGGCCAGGGAGGCCTGGGGGCGTCGAGCAGGGAGTCGACGACCTGGTCTCAGTACTCGACGCGGTCGGCTCTGAACGTGCCGCCCTTTTCGCGGTGGCAGGCAGTGGCGTGACGGCATTGGTGGCGGCAGCCACTCATCCCGAACGGGTCGCATCATGGTCCTCATCAACAGCTATGCCCGATGGCCTTGGGCGGAGGACTACCCGTGTGGAACCCCCCAACACGTCCTCGATGCCCTTCGCCGACTCCGTGATCGACGTGAGTGGCGAGGCCGAAGGGTCGATTGACGACGTCGACCTGCTGACGCCCAGCCTCGCCGACGAGCCGGACGTACCGCGCATGGTGGAAGCGAGCCGGTCAACGCAGCGCCAGCCCTGCCTCGGCGAGGGCCTGTACCACATGTGACGGGGCAGATGCTCGATCCGCCTTGCCGCTCATCACCGACCCCATCCTTTTGATCCATTGCATCGACAGCGTCTTGTCCGTCGAGTTCTCGCGCTATCTCGCCGACCACCTGTCTCAGTCCCGTCTTGTCGAACTGCCAGACCGTGACCACTTCCCCTGGGCTTGTGACAATGACGCCCTCCTCGACGAGATCGAGGAGTTCCTTACCGGACGCGAGAGCCCACGCGGAGACCGACCGAGTTCTGGCCGCGGTCCTCTTCACCGACATTGTCGGGTCGACTGAACAAGCAGTTCAGAGCGGCGATCGAAGCTGGCACGACTTGCTCGATCGCCACGACACAATGATCCGCGAGGAGTTGCGGCGATTCCGTGGCCGTGAGATCAAGACCACTGGAGACGGCGTGCTCGCGACCTTCGACGGTCCCGCTCGGGGGATGCGCTGTGCCCAGGCGATCTGTGCTGGCGCTCGCCGACTCGGGATCGAGGTCCGCGGCGGACTTCATACGGGGGAGATCGAGGTGCGCGGCAACGACGTGAGCGGCATTGCGGTTCACATCGCCCAACGTGTCTCTGCGCTTGCTGCTCCGAACTGAGGTGCTCGTCTCCCGCACCGTCGTCGATCTAGTGGCCGGGTCAGGCGTCGAATTCGACGACCGGGGCGAGTACGAACTGAAGGGGATCACAGGCGTTTGGCAGCTCTTCGCGGTCCGTCCTTGACACCGATCTCAGCCCGCTCCAGCGATGGATTATCTGACATTTCTGGGTATCCCAGACCGCCGGTTATGTCGCGACGTGCCGTCCAGAACGTTGCAAAGGTTGGTTGACACGGCACTAGTTCCACACAATCTCCAGTCGATCAGCTCGGCTGGGAGGGAATGGGTTAGCTCACGAGGGCAAAGTCTGCCCCAGGCATCCTAGAGGCTACATGTCGTTTGGCTTCCGAGAGGTCCATTCCGTGGTGGCGGTGCAACCAAGTTGCAGCTACAGCCGGGGTTCGTCTTTCAGCCCGCACACAGTGAACAAACACGACGCGACCTTCACAGCGAAGTGCGGCTACGGCGTCGGCCGTGTCAGCCAGCACGAATGGCAGGTCGATATTGTCCGTCGGATCGGTCGAGTCGATGAGCCACACTTCATGGTGTTCGTCGCCGCGTCGTTGCTTGTGACCAATGCGACACAATGAGATGAATGCGTCAGCGTCCACCGAAGCCAGACCCGCAACATCGCCCCACAGCACACCGGGATCCGGGTTCAGCGAGACGACGCGTCCAGAGGGTGACCACCCCTCCGAGTAGGCGGCCATCAAGTCGTCGGCTGCGGGCCAACCGAGTCGATCGACGCGCCCACCTTGCACAGCTTGTACTGCCATTCCGACTAGGTCGGCATGACGCAAGCCAGAGGGCCAACCAGCGAGCCGGCGTCGCCACGAGAACGGAACTGATGATGCGCCATAACAAGCCCCCAGGAGGGTGCCAGCAATGGCGGCCACAGTGTCGGTGTCATTTCCGATTGCGACGGCCGCCCTCAATCCCGCTTGGAGGTGCTCGAATCCTCGGTCGGCGCTGCTGGAAACTATGGCCGACCATGCCGCCTGTACTGCCTTAACAACGAATCCATTGGGCCGAAGTGAACCCGGCGCAGCAGTCTCCGCCTCTGGCCGCCCAGTTCCCCAGCCACCGCGGAGGCCGATCGTCAAAGGGCGAACATCCTCACCGCAGATCGCTTCAAACAACATAGTGCTCGAGTAACTGCTCAGCGGAACCAAGCGCATGCCCCGTCCCCTAGTGACGAGGACCTGGCCGACGACATCGACGAACTACTGTCCGTACTAGTTGCGAAGTGTTACCGTATTAGGTAACATAAGAGGGTGCCCAAGATCCGACGGGGCGGGTACGTGTTCCTGTCCTGGATCGGTGACCACAGTCCCCGCCATGTCCACGTCTACCGGGACGGGAAGCTGGTCGTGAAGTGGGACCTCGACCACCACCTGGCGATGAGGGGTCAGATCACCGCTCGGATCCGCCGGCTCATCGAGGAGCTCGTCGAAGAGGGGAAACTATGAAGATCCAAAGCGTCGTCGCCAACAACCGCAGGCGGGCTTTCGAGGTACACACCCGGCGGGAGACGTTTGCCTTTCCGTACTCGGAGGCCGCGCCAGCCCCTTCGAGTAATGACCGGATCGAGGAGGTGTACGTCGACCCCGAGTTGGGACGCGAAGGCTTCACGTACCGTCTCGCCTCCGGTGCCGAGGGCAGTGTCCATCTGGACAGTGTCCTCGAGTACAACGAGGACCCCTCCTACATGGCCGAACTCACTCTGTACCGGCTCACCCTCGAGGCCGAGAAGCGTTTCGAGAGCTCGGGGCTCTCGGCTCGAGAGGTTGCCCGCCTCCTCGGCACCTCACCGACCCAGCTCTATCGCCTCCTCGATCCGACGAACTATGGCAAGTCGCTCAAGCAGCTGGTCGCTCTTCTCTACCTGCTGGGTGCCGAGATCGAGGTGGAGGTGAAGAACCGGGCGCAACGCCATGCCAGCTGACGATCTCCGCGCCGAGATCGACCGGGGACTGCGCACCCGCCGTTTTCTCGGGTACTACGAAAGCCGGGCGTGGGCGATCGAGGCGGCTCCCATCATCGACGCCGTCGGAGAGGCCGTTGCGTCTTCTCCCACCCAGGAACTCGTTCTGCTGATCCAACGAGCCGTCGGTCACGTAGTCAAGGTGATCCTCCGAGCCGATGATTCCGACGGCATGATCGGCGACCTCGCCAGTGAACTGCTTGAGCTGCACGCGCTGGCATGCGATAACGGCGTCGCCGATCCGGTGAAGTTGGCCCGCTGGATGGTCCGGTTCTGCTTCGACGATCAGGACTTCTTCGAGATCGATCCCGTCCGCTACGCCCCTGCACTCGGGGAGCAGGGGTTGACGGCCTATCGCCGCGACGTTCACCGACGCCGCGCGGCGGGAGACGATTCCTTTGCCGCCAAATACGCAACAGAACGACTGGCGGTCCTCGACGGCGACATCGACGTGATCGTCGACCTTCTCGGCGGGGATCTCAGCAATCCGTATCACTTCATCCGGGTCGCAGAGGCGATGAAGGAGTTGGGTCGAGACGACGATGTCCTCACCTGGGCCGGACGTGGCATCGCCGAAACGAGCGGATGGCAGGTGGCCCAGCTCTACGACCTCGCCGCCGAGGTCTACGGGCGTCGGCGAGACCACGAGGGCCTGCTCCAGCTGCGACGCGAGCAGCACAGCCGCATGCCATCAGCGAGCTCCTACGAACTCCTTCGCCAGGCGGCCCAGGAGGTCGGCGTCTGGCAATCGGAATGCCCGGCCGCGAGGTCGACACTGGCCGAGAGCGACCTCGGCGGACTGGTGGACGTCCTCCTTGGCCGACAAGGAGCCCGACGCTGCCTGGCGGGTGGCGACGGAGAACCCCGAATGGGACGCGGGCCAGCGGCGGTGGATGCGCTTGGCCGAGGCCCGAGAGCCATCGCATCCAGGGGAAGCGATGGAGGTCTACCTCCGGCTGGCCGATCGCGAGCTGGAGACCACGGGACGAGCGGCATACATGCGGGCGACGCGGATCTCTGAAGCGAGCAGCTCGCGTGGCGGCCATCGCCCACAGGGAGACCGAGTTCACCGACCAACTGCACATACTGCGTGAGCGAAATCGGCGACGCCCGACCCTGATCGTGATGCTCGACAAGGCGGGGTTGGCTTGACCTCTTGGAGCGGCCGGCCGGCCGGACAGGGCCGAGTTCATGAGAACCATTTGAGAACCAAACGTGCGGAACAGCTGGAAACGGTCGGTAATTAGCTGGTCCGAACCGGTCATGTCCACCATAGGCATCCCCCCAGCTAAAGCGGCATATCGGGCAAAGATGGAGAAGGACTCGGTATATATCGGAATTGAGGCCGTCGATGCCTACGGACCAGAAGGTCCAGCTCCTCCGCATCCGGCCCCGTAACGCGCACCTCGAGCCTCGGACCGTCTCGATGACGATCCGGTCCCACGGACGCCGAGGAGCAACAATGAGCCAGTGGATGGCTCTAGCCAGCGGTTTGCCGGCAAGGTGGGGGTCGTTACCGGGTCGACTGCCGACCCGAGCATCGGGCGCTCCTGCGCGTTCCGTCTCGCCAGGGAAGGTGCAGCAGTCGTCATAAACGGTCGTGATTCGGCGCGGCTCTCATCAGCCGAGGCTTCGATGCGAGCAGAAGGACTCGAGGTCATCGGCGTGCTCGGCTCTATGGACTCCGAGTCCGCCGTGGAGGCACTCGTGAACCAGGCAGTCGAGTCATTCGGCGGTATCGACCTCGTCGTCAGCACCCTTGGGGGCGCTCCATACCAGCGCTCCTTCGACGCCATCAGTGAGAACGAACTGCTCGACACCATGAAGATCAACACTTGGCCGGGGCTTGCACTGATTCGCGCGGCCCTCGGTCGAGGTCTCGCGGAGCGAGGAGGTTCGGTCGTCAGCATCTCGAGCGGCTCGCCACACAAGACGACCTCGGCGATGGTCGCCTACGCGGCTTCCAAGGCCGCGTTGAACGCGATGACCAGGACGATCGCTGCCGACCTGGCCCCGAGGGGCGTTCGGGTCAACGCGGTCAGTCCAGGGCTCGTTCGGACCACCGCAACACGGTCCGCTTGGGAGGCCGACGGCGGTCGAGCTGCGGGTGCAGCGTTACCGATCGGTCGAATGACAGAGGCTGACGACATCGCCGCTGCCGTCGCATTTCTCCTTTCAGACGACGCTCGTCAGATCACGGGAGTCACCGTCGACGTCGACGGTGGCAATCACCTCCGCAGTGGTGGCTGGACACCGATCCGCTGATTCAGCTCGCGCTCGGTCAGGAGGCAGGCCAATCTCGCCTCAGTGGCCCGACCACCTCCGTCCCGAGGGTCTCGATTTGATCGCGGATGGCCTCCGGGGAGATCCCGGGAAGATGGACACGCAAGTTGAGTGCATCGACCTTCGTCGTTTCGATCAGTTCGCAAAGACGCGCCACGATCTCGGCCGGGTCGGTCGATGCGATCGTTTGGTCATCGCCGAATGTGCTCGTTGGTCCCGAGTAGCTGTCGTAGACCGCTCGTTGACGGCGGACGAGATCTGTCGGCACGTCGCCCAGCCAGATCCGTCGGATCAGGACCTTCGAGCCGCTTCCGCCGGCCCGGTCGAACGCCTCCGTCAACGTGGTCAGTCGATCACTGCTCGACATCCCTTCCATCAAGATTCCTGCCCCGCACGTCGCTGCCCGTCGCGCTGCCGCTACGGAAACGGCTGCGCTGAGGACCGGTACCGGGTTTGTGCGACACCTCTCGAGGGCGGGATCGCCGGCAAGCTCGCCCAAGTCCTCGCCTCGAAGCATGCTGACGAGGCGAGGCAGCTCTACTTTGAATGCCCGGACGGCATCCGCTCGATCCACTCGTGCAATGCCGAAGTCGAGCGGGAGTGCACCTGCTGCGACACCGAGGCCGACTCGACCAGGGTGCCGCGCGTGGAGCCAGGCGATCTCCTCGGCGACGAGTGCGGTGGCACGAAGCGGCAGCAACAACGGTGACGCCGCTGCCCAGCCACTCCTGCATTCCTCCAGCACGAACGTCGCCATCTGCAGGGGTTGCGCCATGTAACCCGCAAACC
The DNA here is from genome assembly GCA_963784155.1 of uncultured Acidimicrobiaceae bacterium. GTDB lineage: Bacteria > Actinomycetota > Acidimicrobiia > Acidimicrobiales > RAAP-2 > Bog-756. The sequence goes on along the minus strand of CAWAQF010000005.1, from coordinate 8,191 downwards.
CCCCGTGGTGCTCACTGGTCATCACCCCGTCGAAGCCCCTGCGAAGGGCAATGCGCGCCTGATCGCACAGTTCCTTCACGATTGCTCCGGGCTCGAGCTCGTTGTGCGGGTACAGGCGAATCGAGATCGAGCCGCGAGCGAAGGGACGGGTCGTCGAGCCGACCTGCGCATCAGCCCCTGCTTCACCCCCAGCCGCCCGGCGCAACGGCCTCTGCTCCATCCTCCAATCATTGACGCGAGATCCGCCTGTCGAGCCACCTGCTCGGATGAGCAGGTTCGGCAGCCGAAACGGGGGTCGTCCGGGGGGTGTGCCGAGTCATGTCGCTCTGGCTGCCGTGGGAGCTCTGCCGGCCACAGAGCCCGCATACACCGCAGACTCCCGTCTGAATGAATAGAGTGGCGCCCCATGAACAAGCGAGAACTTGCGAAGGCCGTCGCCGTCCAGACGGACACCGACTTCAAGACCGTCACCGAGGTCCTCGAGGGCTTCACCGACGTCGTCACGTCCGTCGTGTCCAAGGGGGAGCCGGTCGCCATCACCGGCTTCGCCAAGTTCGTCAAAGTCGACAGACCAGCCCGTTGGGGGCGCAACCCGGCGACGGGGGAGCAGATCCGGATCAAGGCATCGAAGAAGGCCAGGATCACGCCGGTGAAGGCCTTCAAGGACGCCGTCATGGCCCCGTCCGGAGCACCCAAGCTCAAGAAGGGTGCCTACCCCACCGACGAGGCCGCAGTGAAGGCGGCGGGCAAGGCTGCCCCCGCGCCGGCTCGGCGGGCCCCGGCCAAGAAGGCTTCGACCACCCGGCGGGCCCCGGCCAAGAAGGCTTCGACCACCCGGCGGGCCCCGGCCAAGAAAGCTTCGACCACCCGTCGTGCTCCCGCAAAGAAGACGGCCAGGCGCCGCTGAGATCGTTCTCAGTGGCTCCGGATGACCGGGGCGACTCCGAACACGGAAAGCTTCATCGCGGTGCGGGGCTCATCGGCCGACGGCGGTCAGAGGTCCCATGCAGCCCCTCGCCCGCTGGACTCGAACGCCGCGCGTAGTGCCGCTTCGTCGATTGCTCGGAACCGGCGAAAGGAATCGGCACCTCGTTCGCGGACGTAGATAGGATCCCCGTCGACCCGGTCCGAGCGGAACTTCTGGTGGACGAGGACGCGGGTCAGGATCTTGTTGGTCGGCGTGGTGGGCAGCACGTCGCAGAGGCGGACGAACCGGGGCCGCCACTTCGGACCGAGATCGGGTTGGCTGTCCAGCCACGTCGCGAACGACGCCGGGTCGAAGTCCGTCCCCTCCCGCAACACCAGAGCCGCCATGACCTGGTCGCCCGAGTCGGGGTCCGGTACGCCGTAGACCGACGCCAACAGGACGTCCGGGTGCCGGCCGATGACGGCCTCGATCGGTGCGCGCCGGGAAGTTCTCCCCGTCGACGCGGAGCCAGTCGGACGTGCGGCCGGCGAAGTAGACCCAGCCGTCGTCGTCGACGTAGCCGAGGTCGCCGCTCCAGTACCAGCCGTTGCGAGTGGTCTGCTGCATGGCCTCGTCGTTGCGGTAGTAGCCCTCGAACGGTCCGACCCCGAGGGTGTTGACGATCTCGCCCACGCACGTGTCCGGCGTTGACGAGCCGGCCCTCGGCGTCGAAGCGTGCTCTCGGGGCCTCGTGGCCCTCCTCGTCGACGACCATGATCCCCTGGCGCAAACGGCCGACCGAGCAGGGAGGACGGTCGCCGGTGCGATCCAGCGCGATGGCACCCTCGGTCGACCCGAAGACGTCGACGATCCGGATGCCGAACCGCGTTGCCGCGGTCTCGACGATCTGCGGCGAACCTTCGTTCCCGAAGGCGATCCGCAAGGTGTTGTCGGCATCGTCGGGGCGCTCGGGCGTGGCCAGCAGGTAGGTGAGCAACTTTCCCGTGTAGTTGAACCAGGTGACGCCGTAGCGCCGGACGTCGGGGAGGAACCGGGACGCACTGAACCGGCGGGCCAGCGAGAGCGACGCACCGGCCACCAGGGCAGGGGCCAGGCCCGACATCAGCGAGTTGGCGTGGAAGAGGGGCATCGCCGCGTAGCCGACGTCGTCCGGGGCCGAGCTCGAGCATCATGCGCCATCCGCTGGCCGGTCGTGAGCAATCGGCGCTGCGTGCAGCGCACCGCCTTCGGGCGCGGCGGAGGTGCCCGGACGTGAAGAGCAGCGCCCACAGGACGTCCGGCTCGCACTCCGGTCCGGTCGCAGCGCCGAGCGGCCGCCGACGAGCGCGGACCGCCCGGGAAGACTCGAGGGCCGCTTCCAGCGACTCACCGCGGGCCGGGGGATCGTCGCCGTCGGCGAAGCGATCCGAGACGAGGACGCCGCCCGGCAGGTCGACGCCGCCGACGCGCGTCGGCCAGCAGTGCCTGGTGGCGGGGCTCGGTGATCACGAGCTGGACGTCGGTGTGGGAGATGTCGCGGGCGAGGTGCTCGTCCCGCCGGGTGTGGTTGAGCCCGACCACCGTCGCTCCGGCGAGCCCGGCGCCGCACAGCGCGAAGACGTAGTCGGGCGTGTTGTCGAGGAGTACCGCGACATGGGGCGGACGCCCGGAGTCGAGCCGGGTCCGGAACAGGGCCGCGAAACCCTCCGCCTCGGCGAGCAGCTCGGCGTGGGTCCAGATCCGGTCGCCGAAGCGAAGCGCGGGCCGTCCGGCGTAGGGCTCGTCTCGAGCCCGTTGCGCCGCAGCAGGGACGCCGACGTTCCGAGCGGGAAGGGGTACCTCTGCGAGCGGTGGGGCGAGGGTGAGGGGCGGCGGAGCGGAGGCCGCCGGAGTCTCGGTTGCCGGTGCCACCCTTCGATCGGGTTGCGCGGAGCTCACCGATCCCGGCGCGAGCGGCGGGATCCTCACATTCGCTCCAGGATGGTGCCGGTGGCGAGTCCGCCGCCGCAGCACATCGACACGAGCGCCAGGTTGGCGTCGCGGCGCTCGAGCTCGTGGAGGGCGGTGGTGATCAGCCGGCTCCCGGTGGCGCCGACGGGGTGGCCGAGCGCGATGGCGCCGCCGTTGACGTTCACCTTGTCCCAGTCGACGTCGTGCACCTTCTGCCACGAGCAGACGACCGAAGCGAACGCCTCGTTCACCTCGAAGATGTCGATGTCGGGAATCGTCATGCCGGCCTTCGTCAGGACCTTGGTGGTCGCGGCGATGGGCCCGTCGAGCTGGTAGTAGGGGTCCGACCCCACCAGGACCTGGGCGACCAGCCGGGCTCGGGGACGGAAGCCCGTCGGCCTTCGCCTTCTCCGCGGACATCCACAGGACCGCAGCGGCACCGTCGGAGATCTGCGACGAGGTACCCGCGGTGTGGATGCCGCCTTCGCGGAACACGGCTTGAGCGCGGCCAGGCCCTCCGCGGTCGTCTCGCGCAGTCCCTGATCGCGGTCCACGACCTGCACCTCGCCGGTCGGACCCTCCGGACCGACGACGGGTGCCTCGACGGCGAAGACCTCGCGGTCGAAACGACCCTCGGCCCATGCCTCGGCCGCGTTGCGTTGCGAAGCGAGCCCGAGGGCGTCGGCGTCCGCCCGCGACTGACCGAGTACTTCTCGGCGATCCGCTCGGCCGAGGCGAACTGGTCGGGCAGGTCGACCGACGGGAACCGGGCGGGAACGGACGACCCGGACCGTCCGGCGACGTTCGCACCGAGGCCGACCCGGCTCATCGCCTCGACGCCGCACCCGATGGCGACGTCCACGGCGCCGCTGGAGATGAGGCTCGTGGCACGATGTGGTTCGCCTGCTGGGACGAACCGCACTGACAGTCGAGGGTGGTGGCGGCCACCTCGTAGGGCAGGCCCTGGCTGAGCCAGGCCGTGCGGGCGATGTTGAACGACTGCTCGCCGGCCTGGGTGACGCATCCGCCGAAGATCTGCTCGACCTCGGCCGGATCGATGCCGGTCCGCTTGATCAGCTCGACCTGTGCGGCTCCGAGCAGCTCGGCGGGGTGCAGTCCCGACAGCGCCCCGTTGCGCTTGCCGATTGGAGTCCGCACTGCCTCGACGATCACCGGCTGGGCCATGTCGCCCTCTTTTCGTTTCGGCTCCATGCGAGCACGGCCGAGTCTAGGAGCGCTTCTCCGGGCACGCCGGGGTCAGGTGTCGCCACGTCTCCCGCGTGCCGCCATCGTCGCCGGCGGGCGTCGAGCCGTAACATGGCAGGCGCGAATCGAGTCGCGTGCCGGGCAACCCCGCTGCAACGATCGGATCGAACGATGCGCCATCCGTCGACGTGCCAGATCAGCTCATCGGAGCACCCGTGAGCGGGCGGGACCTCGACGGCTTCCTCATCGGCGACGACGAAGTGGTTCCCCGGGCCCGCTACACCAGCCCGGAGTTCGCCGCCCTCGAGCTCGACCGGCTCTGGTCACGGGTGTGGCAGGTCGCGTGCCGCGAGGAGGAGATCGCCGAGGTCGGCGACTTCTGCGAATACCTGATCGGCGACCAGTCGATCCTCGTCGTCCGGTCGGCACCCGGACGCGATCCGGGCCTACCACAACACGTGCCTGCACCGGGGGACCCGTCTCGGCGAGGGCAGCGGGCACTTCGACGACGACTGCATCCGGTGTCGCTACCACGCCTGGCGCTACGACCTCGACGGCCAGTCTCGTCGAGGTGGTCGACGCCGAGGAGTTCGCACCCATCCCGGAGGGCGTGTGCCTCGGCGAGGTGCGAGTCGACCGGTGGGGAGGCTTCGTGTGGGTCTGTCTGGACCCCGGCGCGCCGCCCCTGCTCGAGTACCTCGACCCGCTGCCGGCGCTCTTGGCCCCGTACCACCTCGACCGTCTGCGGCTGCGGACCTATCTCTCGACCGTCCTCCCCGCCAACTGGAAGGTCGTCGTCGACGCCTTCAACGAGGGCTACCACGTCCAAGGCACCCATCCGCAGCTGCTGCCCTGGACCGACGACGTGAACCTCGACTACGAGCCGCTGGGCATCCACGCGCACTACGGCCGGCTTCCCGACGCGCGCCGGACGCGCTGCGTCCGAGCCCCCGCCTCGGGCTGGAGGAGGGCGAGTACGACGAAGGCGAGATCCTCGAGAATCTTCGTGCGAAGGCCTCGGGGGCCTCTTCTACGACGACGAGCGTGCCCTGGTCGACGAGATCCGCGCCCTGCCCTCCGACGGTGCGACCATGTTGAGCCGCTACCAGAAGGGCCGGCGCGAGCTGCTCGAGGCCCGGGGCGTCGCCGTCGAGCGCGTTCACCGACGACCAGCTCACCAGTGCCGACGACGTGTACTTCTTCCCCAACATGGTCGGGCCGATCTATCCGGGCACCGCCATCGTCTTCCGGGTGCGGCCGAACGGGCTCGACCCCGACAGCTGCATCAAGGACACCTGGTTCCTCGAATGGCCCGACGAGACGAAGCCGCCGAAGCGGGTCGAGCGACGGTTCTACCCCGACTGGACGGAGCGCGACTGGGGCGATGATCACCAACCAGGACTACGCCAACATGGAGCACGTCCAGATCGGCATGAAGTCGCGGGGCGGGGCGGAGCTTCCGGCTGAACCGCCGCCAGGAGGGCAACATCCTGCACATGCACCGGATGATCGACCGCTACCTGACCGCCTGAAACGTCCGGGCCCCAAGCGACGCGCCGTCGGATCCCTCAGAGGGTCCGGTACAGCCCGCCGTCGACGGGCACCTGCGCGCCGTTGACGTAGCCGGCCGCCTCGCTCGCCAGGAAGACGCACACGCCGACGAAGTCCTCGGGCCGGGCGAGCCGCTTCATCGGGTTGGCCTCCGCGATGCGGGACTTGGTCTCGGGGGGCCATGCCGCGGTGAGGTCGGTATCGGTGGCGCTCGGGAGCACCAGGTTGGCCCGCACCTTGGGAGCCCATGCTCCGGCGAGACCGAGGGTGAGCGCGTTGAGCGCGGCCTTGGCCATGGCATAGGGCAGATCCCCGGGGGTCGGCCGCCACGAGCTCACCGTCGAGACGTTGACGATCGACCCGCCCTCTCCCGCGGCCATCCGCTCGCCGACCAGCGCGCTCAGCCGGAAGGGCCCCTTGGCGTTGACCGTGTGGACCTTGTCGTAGAGCTCCTCGGTCACCGCGGTGAGGTCGCCGTAGGCCGGCGACATGCCGGCGTTGTTGACGAGCACGTCGCAACGGCCGAACTCGCCGTAGACGGCCTCGACCAGGTCGTCGCACTCCTGCCAGCGCCCGACGTGGCATCGGATCGCCACCGCGCGCCGGCCGGTCGCTGCCCCGATCTCCCGTGCCGCGGTCTCGCAGCCTTCCAGCTTCCGGCTCGCGATCGCGACGTCGGCGCCCGCCCGGGCGAGACCCTCGGCCACGGCGCGCCCGATGCCCCGGCTCCCACCGGTCACGAGCGCCACCTTGCCGGCGAGGTCGAACGGCGGCACGGGAGGTGCGGGGCGTTCGGGGGCGCTCATCGTGGGCGAGCGTACCCTCGGCGACCGGCAGCCCCTTCGAGTCTGCTCAGCCCCCTGCGGCCTGGCCGCCGTCGACGTGAACGATCTCACCGGTCACGAATCCGGCGTGATCGAGGTACAGGATCGCGTCGACGACGTCGCTCGCCTCGCCGAGTCGGCCGAGCGGGTGGAGCGCCGCCAGACCCTCGTACGATGCCGCGTCGTACCGGGGGTCTCTGATGATCCCCGGTGCGACCGCGTTGACCCGGATGCCCCGTGCGGCGTACTCGACGGCGAGGGCGCGGGTGACCGCGGCCAGTCCGCCTTTGGTGAGCGAGGTGAGGGAGGCGGGTCGCTGCCGGAGCGGGTGGTCGACGACGCTGGTCGTGATGTTGACGACGTGGCCGCCGCCCTGGGCGAGCATCTGGCGGAGCGCGCACTGGGTCATGTGGAAGAAGCCGAGGAGGTTCACCGCGGTCATCGAGTGGTAGTCGTCGGCCGTGTACTCGGTGAACGGCTTGTCGATGTGCACGCCCGCCATATTGACCAGGCAGTCCACCCGCCCGAAGCGGTCGACGGCCCGTTCCATCACCCGGCTCGCCGTCTCGGCCTCGGTGACGTCCCCCCGGACCGCCAGAAAGTCGTCGGCGTCAGCGGTGTCGATCGAGCGCGCGGTCGCCACCACGGCGTACCCGTCGCGACGCATCGCTTCGGTCAGGGCTGCGCCCATGCCCTGCGAAGCGCCGGTGACGATCGCGACCCTCCGGTCGGCTTCCACGGGACGGCCGGCGCCTACGCGTCGCGGCGTACGAGGACCCAGCAGCCGGCCCCGAGGATCACCACGGTGTAGAGCACCAGCAATCCGAAGCCGGCCCACGGGCCGAAGGCGGGCCCGATCCGGTCGGGCACACCGTGGGTGGAGAACATGGTCAGGCCGATGTTGGCCGGGAGGTAGCGGGCGACCGCGTTGCCGATGGAGGTGGGCAACGCCTGGACGATGAGGGGGAGGACCAGAACGATCCCCACGAACGCCGAGATCGCGCCGGCGGTGTGCCGGACGATGGTGGCGAGCCCGAGCGCCATGAGCCCGAGCACGGCCAGATAGAGACCGGCACCGACCACCGCCCGCAGGACGCCCGGGCTGCCCCAACGACGCGGAACCGCCCGAGAGCGCCGCCTTGATGTCGGGGGGAACCTTCAACCCGAATTGCTGGGCGTGCTGCGCGATCACCGCCGACGACCCGACCGCGTGCTTGGCCGACAGGATGGCCTGGCCGATGGCGAAGGCACTGAAGGTCAGGATCTCGCTCACCACCACCGCGACCGCTCCGAACACGAGGATCTTGGCGGCGAGCACGAAGGGGCGGCGGGGCACCGCGGACAACGTGGCGCGGATCGTGCCGGTGCCGTACTCGGCGCTCATCACCAGCACGCCCAGCACCCCGAAGATGAGCTGGCCGAGGAAGATGCCGATCAGGCTCCGGCGGGTCGGATCCTCGATGATGTCCGAGGCCGTCACCGTCCCGGTGGTGAGCGCGCTCAGGCCCACCACGGCCACCCCGGTCGCGAGGAGCGTCCACATCGTCGAGCGGACCGACCAGAACTTGGTCCACTCGGCCGCCATGGCCCTGCGCAGACCGACCCGGCCCGGCGGCAGTTCGATCGCGAACGGGGCCGGCGGTCTCGAGGACCGCGGTCACGATCCACCTCGGAACTCGACGGCTTGGTCGGTCAGCTCCATGAAGGCATCCTCCAGTGAGGCGACGGGGGTCAGCTCGTGCAGGGCCACGCC
>CAWAQF010000004.1:0-748617 GCA_963784155.1 uncultured Acidimicrobiaceae bacterium | reverse complement strand
CGCCTCGGCGTGCTCCCCGCCCGCACGCCCCTCAGACCAGGCGAGCGCGCCGGGTCCCGGCGCCGGGATGAAGAGCTGGGCGGCGCCGGCGAGATCGGCCTGCACGCCGCGTTGGGACTCGAGCAGCTGATCGGCCCAGAGCATCCGGAGCACGATGCGCAGCCGGTCGCCGTGTCGGTGAGCCCGGGAGTCGTCGAGTGCCTGTTGCAGCACATGATGGAGGGTCCGCCCGTACTGCGTGGCTTCGAGCGTGTCGGCGGCCCGCCAACAGCTCCGCGAATTCCTCGTACCACCGGTGGTTGACGGCATACGCGTCGCGGAGCATTGCCGCGGCGACGGCCACCGACTCGAGCTCGGGACGGCCCGGCTCGAGGGCCACCGCCGGCAGGCCGGCCAAGGTGTAGGCGGCCAGGCGGATGCGGTTGGCTCCGGTCACGAGGCGCGCCACCGTGTCGACGGGAACCACCTTGGCACCGTGTTCGCCGAGGAATTGCGGAAAACGTGTCGTCGGCGTGGAGGTAGCACCGGTGGGCCGCCCGGTGGGCCGGTGCGGTGTCCACCTCGTGGTCAGAGGTCACCAGCCGGTCGACCGCATCGGAGAGGTAGCCCAATTCGCCGTGAAGGCGTCGGCCAGCGCGTGGCCGAGCGCGGCGGTCGCACCGCGTGGCGAGAAGAGCAGGCCGACCACGATGCTCACCGCACAGCCGATGGACACGTCCTCGATCCTGGTGAGGCCCACCCGCCAGCCGGAGGCAGTCGATGAGGTCGAAGAGGATGACCACCATCACGGTGAACCCGGCCTGGCCGGCGGCGAAAGAGATCATCGACGGTGCCATTCCGGAGACCAGGACGGCGATCGGGAGGAGCGCCCAGAGCGCCGGCGAGTGTGACCCGATTCCGACGAAGAGCGTGGAGCCGATCACGAAACCGACCGTGGTCCCACCGATCGCCCGCAGCGCGGTGGACCCGGTGCCGAGGGCGTTCGAGCGCAGCACTGCGAGGGTCCCGAGCACCACCCAAATGCATGTTCGACGTTCGCCACCTCGGCGACCGCGACCCGCGAGCGAGGCCCGCTGCCCCCCGGACCGAGTTGCGGAACCAGACCGACTGGAGCGAGAGGTGGCTCGCGAGCCGTGGCCAATAGGAGGGCACGCGACCCGCCGGTGCCCTCGGGGGGCTCGAGCGCCTGCCGGCCGGCTCCGCCCCAGCGGCCTCGAGCGTGGCGTCGGCCACCATCGCCGTCGCGATACCGAGGGCGCGCGCGTGAATGCCGGATCGAGCAGGATCCTCGACGCCCGGATCGGCGCCGCCTCCGGCGAGGGCGCCGGCCGTTCGAGGTCGGGTCCCTCACCCGAGGCGACCATCCGCGAGACCTCGGCGTCGAGGTCGTGGTGGACGAGCGCGGTCGCAGCCGGTCGGTCGACACCCGCACCTGCTCGTCGAGGGGAACCTTCGCGTCTCGCTCCGGACCCGTCCTTCACCCACCAGGCGGGCGCTCAACTCCAGCGTGTCCGCGACGCCGGTGAGGATCCGGCGGACCGGGGCGTGGGCGCTCCCCGGCGTTGCGCTCGTCGAGCACGGCGTTGTCGGCGACCCACTCGGTCCGGCCGACCAGCTTGGCCAGCGCGACGGGCACCGGCCGACGCACCGGTCGGCGGGTAGGGCGTGGCAGCGAACACGTGCTCCAGTGCGCCGAGCTCGGTGTCCACGGCCTGTCGCGGCCGCGGGTCGCGGGCGTCCGTGCCGTGGGCCGCGGGCGAGCCGCCACCGCCAAGAGGGTGGAGGACAGGTGGCGACGCAGACCGTCGTGCCAGTGGACCGGCCAGACGAGCAGGCACGCGGGAATTCTCGGACACCGCCCCGGCGAGCGCGAAGCCGCCGAGGCGCGGCCCGATCGAGGAGACCGGAGCCGCAACCGCCACCGGAAGGACGAAGGTCAACAGCGCGGCGGTCGACGCGGTCGCGGCCTGCGGTGCGACGATCCCGGCAAACAGGACGACGAAACCGACCACTGCCATCGCGGCCACCGCGGCCACCTTGTGGGTCGACGCCGTGGTGCCGACCGTCACGAACACCGTGCCGGTCGCGAAAGAGCGCGAGGTAGGAAACGAGCCGGGTCCGCGGCGGGCCGGCGAAGTCGACCAGCAGAAGCAGCGCGAAGGACCCGAACGACGCGAAGAGGCTGACCTGCGGATCGACGAAGGCGACGTGAGCGATCGCGAAGACACCGGACACGGCGACCGTGGCCCTCACCGACCGCTTGGTCGCGACCAGTCCCGGGTCCTTCGCACGGAACCAGGCAGCTGCATCCGGCCGCGTCGGGGCGATCGGTGGTCTCGTTGCGTCGGTCACCGGGCGACCCGGCACCTGACGGTTGTCTTCCCGAGGCTCAGCGCGGCTTCCTCGCCAGGACGGCGAGCAGATAGCAGTTGTCCGCGTCGTGGTAGATGCCATGGTTGCCGGCGAGGGCCGCGGGATCGAACAGGTCGGAGCGGGGACCCCCCCAGTTGAGCCCGCGTTCGGTCAGGATCTCGAACCCCGCTCGCAGCACCTTCTCGCGCAGCTGAGGAAGCGTGTACTCGACCTTGTGGTCGGGGTCGATCAGCTCGGCCTGCTGGAGACGGCAGAGCCGGCCGTTCGGCGTGTCGATCGCCAGGTGGCCCCCCGGGCTGAGGATTCTCGCGGTCTCCCCCAGGACGAGGTCACCGTCGGCCTCGGTGACGTGCTCGATCGACTGGCCGCTGTACACCAGGTCCACCGTCCCGTCCGCCGCGAAGGAGAGATCCGCCATCGAGCGGTACTCGTACCGGACCCGGCCGCGGGCGGTCTCCTCCGGTCCGAAGCGCTGGGAGCGGTACAGGGGATGCCGGTCGTCGGGGGGGAGGTCGACCACGACGAGCTCGTCGAAGTCGTAGGGATAGCCGAGGACGACCAACGCGCCGCGTGGGTCGACGGTGTGACCCCCGCCGAGGTCGACGATCCGCTTCGCGGGCGGGAGCCCGATGATGAACTCCGCCCGGCTTGCGTGCAGCGAGCTGTGAAGGCTCGCCTCGCCGATGGGCACCTGGGTCCGGAACTCGCTCGAGCAGCGTATCCGGTCGATCACGTCGTCATGGGAGAGGGCACCCGACGCCATCGCCTTGGCCTGCTCGGTCCACGCTGGCTCGTCCGGCTCGCGCCGGAGCAGCACGTTGTAGGCCATGCGCACCGCTTCCCGCGGTGCCAACTGGGAGTAGGACAGGCCGGCGAGGCGGTTGACCTCGCGGCGCACCTTGCGATCGATACGCCGGAGCTGGGGCGAGACCTTCTCCAGCCTCACGCCGTCGGAGCGTGTCCCGCGTGGTGCCGGACTCAACCTGGTCCCATCCGCTCACGCCGTCCCCGTTCGCACTCGGCCGATGGGGCCGAACCTACCATCGGCCTTACGCTGTCCGATCTTGCGGGAGGGCCGCGCATCGGCCATGCTTCCCCGGTTCCGCCGCGGCCCAGGCCGTGGACGGCCCTCGACACGGGATACAGGAGGACGACATGGGACTGCTCGACGGCAAGGTGGCGATCGTCACCGGCGCTGGCCGGGGGATCGGGCGCGAGGAGGCGCTCCTGCTCGCGTCGGAGGGCGCCAAGGTGATCGTCAACGACGTGGGTGCCTCCGTCTCGGGCGAAGGAGGCGACAAGCACCTCGCCGAGGAGGTCGTCGAACTGATCAAGAAGTCGGGGAGCGACGGTGCGGTGAACGCGTCGGACGTGAGCACCTGGCAAGGCGCGAAGGACCTCGTCGACCAGGCGGTCGACACGTTCGGGTCACTGGACATCCTGGTGAACAACGCCGGCATCCTGCGGGACAAGATGAGCTTCAACATGGACGAGTCCGATTGGGACGACGTCATCCGTGTCCACCTGAAGGGCCACTTCGCGCCCTCCCACCACGCCGCGGTCTACTGGCGGGGCCGTTCGAAGGCCGGCGAGTCGGTCAGCGCGCACATCGTCAACACCGCCTCGGAGGCGGGTCTCTACGGGAACGCGGGCCAGGCCAACTACTCGGCGGCGAAGGCGGGCATCGCGTCGATGACCTGGGTTCTCGCCCGCGAGCTCGAGCGGTACGGGGTGACGGTGAACTCGATCTCGCCTCGCGCCCGGACCCGCATGACCGAGAACCTCTTCGGGGAGATGGCGAAGGCCAAGGAGGGCTTCGACGAGTGGGACCCGCGCAACGTCGCGCAGCTGGTGACCTTCCTCGCCTCCGACGAGGCCTCGGACGTGACCGGCCAGAACTTCGTCGTCTTCGGCGGGAACGTCTGGGTGATGGGCGGCTTCCACCCGATCGGGGAGATCCACCGCGATTCGATGTGGAGCCCCTCGGAGCTCGCCGGTGCCAAGGGCGAACTGTTCAAGGGCATCTCCCCGGGGATCCCCAAGTTCAGCTTCTTCTGAGCAGCTTCTTCTGAGCAGCTTCCGGCGCCCCCCCGGGCGGGGCGGCGCGGGCCCTGTCGGATCAGGTTCGACTCGGGACTGCCGCGGTCGCCTCGCCGACCACCTTTTCCTCTCCCGCCGCGTTGGCGAGCCGCACGTCGAGGTCGACCAGATGGTCGTCGCCCTCGACCCGTTTGCCGGTCACCACGACCTTGGTGAGCAGATCCTCGTCCGGCCAGGTCTGCTTCGCGAAGCGGACCTGGAACCGGCGTACGTTGCCGATACCCACGTAGTCGGTGAGGGCCGAACCGAGGAGTCCCATCGAGAACATCCCGTGCCCGAACACGCTGGGCTGCCCGGCGGCGACCGCCAGGACCTCGTCGTGGTGCATCGGGTTGAAATCGGCCGACGCCCCTGCGTACCGCACCAGGTCGGTGCGCGTCAGCTTGTGCGACCGGACCGGTCCCTCGTCCCCGACGGATACGTCCTCGAAGTACACCGCGGCGTCACCCATCGATCAACCCTCCGTCATCGTGCTTGGACACCGTCGATTCTCGCACACCCCGAGAGGGCTCCTGCGAAGTCACCGGCCCGGCTCGGGATCCCGTGGCAGTCCGAGCAGCCGCTCCCCGATCACGTTGCGCTGCACCTCGCTCGTCCCTCCCGCAATGGTCAGGCACTTGCTCTGGAGGACACCGTGCGCCCAGCCCGCCGCCGCGCCGTCGGCACGCGCGCCGTCCGGGCCGAGGAGATCGAGACCGAACTCGTGCACCCGCTGGTCGAACTCGGCACCGGCCAGCTTGCGGACGCTCGACTCGGGACCCGGCTCGAGGCGGCTGACCGAACGGACCGTGGCCCGGAGACCGAGCTGCGCGAGCGACTGGGCCTCGACCATCAGGGCGCCGAGTCGGTCGAGGGTGACCGGGTCGCCGAGGTCGGGGCGGGAGGCCACGAGCGCGAGCACCTCCTCGAGCGCCCCGCCGAACGCGCTGTCCGACGAGAGCGAGACCCGCTCGTTGGCGAGCGTCGTGCGGGCGAGGAGCCAGCCACCGTGCACCTCCCCGACCACGCACTCGTCCGGTACGAGACAGCCGTCGAAGAAGACCTCGTTGAAGAGCGCCGCACCGGTGATCTCGCGCAGCGGTCGGACAGTGATCCCCGCCGACCTCATGTCGACCAGGAAGTAGGTGATGCCACGGTGTTTGGGCGCGTCCGGATCGGTGCGAGCGAGGCAGATGCCCATGTCGGCGCGTGCCGCCACCGACGTCCACACCTTCTGTCCGTCGAGCGACCATCCCCCCGGCACCCGGGTCGCGCGGGTCGACAACGACGCGAGGTCCGATCCCGCTCCCGGTTCGCTGAACAGCTGGCACCAGAGCACCTCGCCGCGCAGGGTCTGCATCACCCAGCGGTCCCGTTGCTCGGGCGTGCCGTGGGCGATGATCGTCGGCAGTGCCCAGGCGGCGACCGCGAGGTTGGGGCGGCGAAGGTCCGCGTCGTGGCAGACCCGGTCGATCACAAGCTGTTCGACGGGTCCGGCGTCCCGTCCCCACGGCGACGGCCAGTGGGGAGCGAGGAGCCCTTCTTCGGCGAGCGCCCGTCGCTGCTCTGCAGGGTCGTCCATCGCGGCGATCGTGCGCACCACCGGGCTCAGCCGGACCTGCAGCTCGTCGGCCTCGGGAGGGAGCTCGACGCTGAGCGCCCGCCGCGTCCCCGAGAGGGCGAGGCGGGCCGCCTCGGCCCGCAGCCGCGCCGTGCCGCCCACCAGCTGACGGAGCGTCGTGGCCCGGCGAAGGTGGACGTGCGCGTCGTGCTCCCAGGTGTAGCCCATCCCGCCGAGGACCTGGATGGTGCCGTTGGCAGCTCCGACGTAGCCGTCGAGCGACGAGCAGGCGGCGAGCTGCACCGACAGGTGGGCTTGTGCCGTGGCCTCGCTGTCGTCCTCGCTCCCGGACCGTTCGTCCATCGAGGTGGCCGCGTCCCAGGTCGCTGCCACCGACTGCTCGATCTGCACCAGCATGTCCGCCAGACGGTGCTTCACGCCCTGGAACTGGCCGATGGGCCTGCCGAACTGGTGGCGGCTGCGCGCGTGCTCCGCGGCGGCCTCGAGGCACCAGCCTGCGCCGCCCACCGCCTCTGCGGACGCGACGAGCAGCGCGAGGTCGCGGATCCGCTCGGTCGTCGCCGCGGTCAGGATCCGATGCGGCGGGAGCGCGGCACCCTCGAGCGTCCACGAGGCCGAGGGCCGCGGTGGGTCGAAGCTCGCCAACCCCTCGATCGCCGTCGCATCGCCCGCATCGAGCAGCGCCCAGAGCGTCGACCCCTCCAGCTGGACGGGCGCCAACACGAGCCTGACGACGGTGCCGTTCACCAACGGCTGCAGGGTGCCCTCGACCACCAGCGATCCGTCCGCACGGCGGGTGCCGACCAGTCCGGGCGGTGCGAGGCTGCTCCCGTCGGGAGCGGCGACCGGGTAGACGAGCGATGCCGGTGCGGTGCCGTCGACGAGAGCCGGAAGGAACTCCTTCGCGGCGGCGTGGTGGTCGCCGAGCAGCGCGGCGACCACCGCGGTGGTCGCCCAGGGACCCGGCGCGGCTGCCCGCCCGAGCTCCTCTGCGGCCACTGCGAGCTCCACCAGTCCCGCCCCTTGCCCGCCGAACTCCTCGGGGACGTGGATCCCGAGGGTGCCCTGCGCGGCGAGCTCGTCCCAGAACGGCGGAAGTGCGTCGGCCGGTGCATCGAGCGCCTCACGGGTCACCGAAGGCGGGCACCGCGACTCGCACCAGCGCCGCAGCGAGAGGCGGAGCTCCTCGTGCTCGTCGCGGATCCCGATCGGCATCCTCAGGCCCCGAAGAGGTGGAGCAGGTGGTCGATCGACCAGATGTCCCAGGCGTGGGTGCCGAGGACCACGACGGCCGCCAGGATCATCATCAGGTTCTGGCCCTGTTCGGCCCAGTCGGTGATCATCAGGACGAAGTACATGATGTTCAACAGGATGCTGGCGAAGGCGGCGATCGGTGTGAGGAAGCCGAGCACGAGGCCGAGGCCGACCGCGAGCTCGCCGAAGACGACGACGTAGGCCATCGTCTTCGGGTGGGGCTTGACGAACCGGTCGAAGCTCGTCTTCACGAACCCGAACTTGTGCTTCTCGGCCACCGAGGCGCCCCAGGCGATTCCGGCGCCGCGGGTCAGCCACGCCGCCTTGTCCTTGTGGCGGAAGCTCTCGATCCACCAGAGGCCGAGGCCGATCCGCAGGACGGCGAGCCACTCCGCTGTCGTCAACCAGGTCGATTTCACGGCTGAGTTTCTAGCATCTCGGACCGAGCGCCAGCCCGGGGCGTGCCGGCGATGCGCCTGCTACCAACCCCGAAACGTCGGCGCTCGGCGCTCGGCGAACGCGGCAGGCCCTCGCGGCAGTCGTCGGTACCGACGATGAGCTCCTGGGCGACCGCCTCGTCCCAGAGTGCGGTGGCCCGATCCGTCTCAAGCGACCGGTTGGCCAAGTACTTGGCCGCCGCGATCGCCTGAGTCGGACCCTGCGCCAGGCGCGCCGCCCACTCGGCGACGAGTGCGTCCAGCTCCGATCGCGGCACCACCCGGTTGACCAGTCCGAGCCGCTCCGCCTCGTGCGCGGGCAGTTCGTCCCCGAAGAAGAAGAGCTCCTTCGCCGCGCTGGGGCCCGATCAGTCGCGGGAGCAGGTACCCACCTCCCGCGTCCGGTGCGATGCCGCGCCGGACGAAGACCTCGATGAAGGTGGCCTCCTCGGCCGCGAGCACGAGGTCACAGGCAAGGGCGAGGTGCATCCCGCCCCCGGCTGCAGTCGCGTTGACCGCGGCGATGACCGGCTTCTCGCAGTCGAGGATCGCGGTAATGAGACGCTGCCAACCGTTGCGGATCATCCGGGCGGCCTCCCCAACCGGCCGGTCGGGCGCGCCGTTCGGACGTGGCGGTCCCGGTTCCTGGGAGCGGAGGTCGGCACCGGTGCAGAAGCCCTTCTCGCCGGACCCGGTGAGCACGATCGCTCGGACCGCGAGGTCGGCCGACGCCTCCTCCAGCCACTCGACCATCCGGTTCCGCATCGCGGCGGTGATCGCGTTGCCCGCCTCGGGCCGGTTGAGGGTGATCCGGCACACCCCGTCGTCCACCCGCCGTAGGACCTGCTCGTCCCGGGCGGCGTCACCTGCTGGGGGCATCAGGAACGATGGATGATGTTCATGCGCGACGTGCAGACGGGGTCGCCGCTCTCCCGCTCGCGCCAGGCGGTCTCGACGACGACGAAGGTCATCGTCCGGCCTTTCGACTCCTTGCGGTAGGCGTCGACCACCTTCCCTTCGCCGACCAGCACGTCGCCGGCGACGACCGGACGGGCGTAGGTGAACTCCTGCTCGCCGTGGAGGATGATCCCGCCGGTCGCCATCAGCGGACCGAGCACCTCCGCCATCGGGCTCCCCTGTGGCGCGTCGCCGGGCTGGAGCTCGGGGTAGGCGCCGAAGTTCTCCATGACGAAGGGATAGGTGGGCGGTGCGGGGATCCCCGCGAGGCCCGCGTCGGCGGCCGCTCTCGGGTCGCGGTAGATCGGGCTCTCGTCCTTCACCGCCGTCGCGAACTCGGCGAGCTTGCCCCGTTCGACCGTGACCACGGTGGTTCCGGTCGGCTTGCCGATGATCGTGTCGAGGACGTCGTCTGCCACCTGGGGCTCCTCCCCTGTCGTCGGACCGGCGCACGGCTGCCGGCACCCGGCCCGCAACCTAGCGCGGGCCTCCCGAGCCCGGCGATCCGGTGCCCGCCGCACCGCGTGGCCCGCGGTCGTCCTCGCCTACAGTGCGCCGATGGCACACTCCGGCGCCGGAGAAGGACGCGCCGACCTGGTGGTCGCGCCCGACACCGCCGCGATGGCCCGCACCGCGGCCGACGCCGCCGCGGCGGCCATTCGGACCGCGGTGGCGAGGTCGGGTGTCGCCCATGCCATGTTCGCGACCGGCAACTCCCAGATCGACTTCGTCGACGCGCTCGTCGGGGACACGCCGGACGTGCCGTGGGGCGACGTCGTCGTCTTCCACATGGACGAGTACGTGGGGATCGGCGAAGACCATCCCGCGAGCTTCCGGCGGTGGATCCACGAGCGCATCGTGGCCCCGACCCGCCCGCGGGCCGCCCACTTCCTCGACGGTCTGGCCGACCCCGATCGCGAGTGCGACCGCTACGCCGAGCTGCTCGCGCGGCATCCCCTCGACCTGTGCTGCCTCGGAATCGGCGAGAACGGCCATCTGGCGTTCAACGACCCCCCGGTCGCCGACTTCGAGGACCCCCTCGACGTCAAGGTGGTGCTGCTCGACCGGGCCTGCCGTCTCCAGCAGGTCGGCGAGGGCCATTTCGCCTCGGAGTCCGCGGTCCCCGAGCGTGCGGTGACCGTCACCGTTCCGGCATTGCTCCGGGCGGGCCGGGTGCTCGCGATCGTGCCCGAATCACGGAAGGCCGGACCGGTGCGGGCCGCGCTCGCCGGGCCGGTCTCGACCGACTGCCCCGCCTCGATCCTCCAGCGCACACCGCACACGACCGTCTTCCTCGACCCGGACTCGGCCGCGCTGTTGGCGGAGGGGACGACGAGACCCGGCTGAGCCGACCCTTCGGGCAGCCGCACAGCTGCCCCGCCGTGGGTTCCGTCATACGGTCTCGGGTGCCCAGGTCTGGAGACGGCGGAGGAGAGCGTCCTTCTTTCGTTGGTGACTGGCCATCCGGCGGAGGATGTCGTCTAGTGCCGCGACCGCCTCGACGATGTGCGGTCCTTTGTTCAGCACGACGCATTCGGACCGCCCGGCCATTGCCGCGTCGGAGATCTCGGCGCGAGAGGGCTGTCCGGTCTTCGCCATCTGATCGAGCACCTGCGTAGCCCAGATCACCGGGAGGTGCGCCGAAGCGCACAGGCAGAGCATCTCCTCTTGGACCTCCGCGAGGCGCTCGAACCCGCATTCGACCGCGAGGTCGCCCCTCGCCACCATCACGCCGAGACGCGGCGACCGCATCGCGGCGAGCAAGGTCTCCGGCAGAGCAGCGAACCCCCGCTGGGTCTCGATCTTCAGCACGATCCCGAGCCGTTCCCCGTCCAAGGCGCGGAGCCGCGTCTGGAGGGCGTCGACGTCCTCGGGACTCTGCGCGAAGGAGAGACCGACGAGATCCGCGTGGCGGACGACGAACGGCAGGATCGACCCGTCCTCGGGTCCGAACGCCGGCAGACGGAGCTCGGAATCCGGCATGTTGATGCCCTTCTCCGCCCGCAGTTTCGACCCTTTCGCCCCCGTCGCGGTGATCCGGATGTCTGCGCACCGGTCACCGACCGCCACCACGACCCCGGCGATCTTCCCGTCATCGAAGAGCACCCGGTGGCCGAGCTCCAGTGCGGCGAGGGCCTCGGGCAACGTGCAACCGATCCGCGGGACTCCGTCGCCACGACCGTCGTCGGCACCGCTCTCCGTCGAGGCCGGTTCGGAATCCTGGAGGAGGTCGGACGTCAAACGCAGGTGGTCCCCGACCCGGAGGAGCAGGCCGTGCTCGACCGCGGGCAGGGCGCCCACTTCGGCCCGACCGGGGCGCCCGCGCAGCTTCGTCCCGGTCGCGAGATAGGTGGTGTCGTCCACCGCCACGACCACGCCGGGCCCGTCGGCGTCCACCACATCGAACGTCCGGCGCGATCCGCGGGTGTCGCGAAGCCGGATCCGATCGCCTCGCTGCAAACCCGCGAGCCACTTCCTCGGCACTGGGATCGAGGGCTCCGAGCCCACCCTCCGCCCGTCCGCCGGGCCGTCTTCCGCCATGAGGCGCGCCAGAACCGGTTCGGTGGGTCGACCGAGGTCGTCGCGGCGCGGGCGCAGGCGCACCACACGGGGTCCGGGCTGAAGCGTGCCCGTCCGCAGCTTCGGCCCGGGCAGGTCCATCAGGATCCGGCACCGCCGGCCCAGTTCACCCGTGGCGGTGTGCACCTTCTCGACCATCCGCTCCCACCGGTCCTCGTCGTCGTGGGCACAGTTGATCCGCACGCAGTCCATCCCGCGCTCGAGGAGGGCACGCACCAGCCCGTAGTCGTCGGCGGCCTCCGTCGGCATCGTCACCATGATCCGGGTGGGACGGTTCGGTCGGGTCGGACCGAGGAGATCCGCTGCGTTCTGCTGCAAGGCCAGCCGGCCGGCGCTGAACCCGACGGCAGACTCGGTCCGTCGTTGATCGGTCTGCCCGCTCATTAGGTACAGCGCGGCGAGCACACGCTCGACGGTGGTGATCACGTGCTCCTCGGCGACGTCCGAGGGACGACAGTCCCAGTTCGGCGAGGCGAGTCTGCAGCGCACGCACGTCGTGGCGGCGAAGGGTGAGGTAGTCCATCAGGTTGGCGGCACCCTGACGGTGCGACGGGTGCACGCGGTCGAGCAGATCGGCAGAGGTGACGTGCCGATTGCGCATCTCGTCGTGAAGGCGTTCGAGCTGCTCGACCAGATCGCCGAGCTCGATTCCGTCACGGAATCCGACGCCCGACAATTCTCCGTTCGCCACTGCCACACCGTCGCGCCGCGGGGTCGGCACGAGTAGAGGACAAGGTCCCGAGGCCCCGATGGAAGCTCAACCGCCCCGGTGGAGCCAGCGGTCGAGGAACGGGTAGGCGAGCGCACCGTGCCACTCGTGCTCACCGTCGAACACGTCGTGGACCAGCCGGTCGCCCGCGGACGCCGCCTCGTAGACCGCGCCGAGGCGCCGGACCGATGCCTCGGCGGTGGCGACCGGGAAGAGAAGGTCGTCGCGTCCGCTCGCGACGAGCAGCGGTCGCGGGGCGACCAGCGCGCCGAGGTCGGCGTGCTCCATCCTCCCGAGCATCCCGAAGAGCACCTGGGAGCCGCACATGTTCCACGGCACCTTGTGGGACTCCCCCCACGAGGAGAAGTACCCGCTCACCACCGCGGCGGCCACCCGCGGGTCGAGCGCCGCGAGGAAGAGGGCGATGGTCGCCCCGTAGGAGAAGCCCGCGACGCCGAGCCGCGAGGCGTCCACCGACGGATGCTCGGCCAGCACGTCGAGGCAACGCGCCATGTCCCAGAGGTTCTGGGTCAGCGGGGTCCGGCCGGCCATGAACTGATGGACCAGGTTGGTGTCGCAGCCGTAGTGATCGGGCGGGTTCCAGTCGGCGCGCTCACCGAAACAACGCAAGTCCGGTGCGAGCACCAGATGGCCGCGACGAGCCAGCTCCGCCGCGTAGTCCTCCCCCGCGCGCGCCTCGGGGTCGAGCCCGCACACCCGTGACTTTCCCGGGCCGTGTCCGTGGACGGCCAGCACCGCGCTGCCCGGGGCCTCTCGACCCTCGGGCACCAGCAGGTACGCGGGCACCGACATGGTGTCCTCGGTGTCGAGGACGAGGCGCGACCGCCGGTACCCCTCGCACGCCACCTCGTCGGTGACCTCGACGTCGGGCGGCACACGCTCGGGCCACGGCCCGAGCAGTCCCTCGAGACGGTCGCGGAAACGCGCGCGCCAGGGCTCCCAGGCCGAGGGGTCGTCGTCGGGAAACGGGTCGGACTCCTCGGTCGCCATCAGGCGGGTCACCACCTGGAACCACGGCGAGAAGTTCCGTGGACGCACCTCCCCCGTCACCTCTTCCTCCGCTCCCGTGCCGTCGGCCATCGCCTGTCCCCTTGTGCCGCCGGCGCACCCGACCCGCGGCACGCCGCCCACGCTGCCACACGGTGTGCACCGGGTCGACGGTTGAGCAGTCATCGGCCGTGCGGCACACTGGGGTCATGGCGGTCGCCACCGGGCTCGACATCCGTCCCCTGTCGCCACTGATCGGTGCGGAGATCCACGGGCTCGAGCTCTCGCGCCCGCTGGGGGAGGCCGCGGTGGCGGCGGTGCGCCAGGCGCTCAACACCCACCACGTCGTGTTCTTCCGCGACCAGGAGCTGACGCCCGCACAACAGGCGGATTTCGCCCGTCAGTTCGGCGAGGTCACCGAGGGCCACCCGGTCATCCCGGCCATCGACGAGCACGCAGAGGTGTTGGCGATCGACAGCCGCGAGGACCGCGCCAACTGGTGGCACACCGACGTGACCTTCCTCCAGGCACCGGCGTTCGGGTCGATCCTCTCCATGCTCACGGTGCCCGACGTCGGGGGCGACACCATGTGGGCGAGCCTGCAGGACGCCTACGACCGGCTGTCGGAGCCGGTACGGGTGATGTGCGACAGCCTGCTCGCGATCCACTACGACCCCTGGTTCGCGGCGGACGTCGACGCACGGGGCGGTTACGAGTGGCACGGCGAATGGCACGACAAGCTCCTCCCGGCTCTGCACCCGGTGGTCCGCACCCACCCCGAAAACGGCCGCAACGGGCTCTTCGTCAACCCGCAGTTCACCCAGACGATCCTCGGTCTCTCCAAGCACGAGTCGGCGGCGATCCTCGACATGCTCTATCGGCACTGTCAGCAGCCCGAGCTGACCTGCCGCTTCCGTTGGCAGCCGGGCTCGGTCGCCTTCTGGGACAACCGGGCCACCCTCCACTACGCGATCGACGACTACGGCGAGGCGACCCGAATCGGCCACCGGGTCACCCTCCAGGGCGACGTCCCCTACGGGCCCGCCAAGCCCCCCGCCTGACCTTCCGGCCTCGGTCGACTACCCCTCTGCGGCGCCGCCCGGGCGTTCGCCGCCGCCTTCGGGCGGCCCCGGGGCGCCCACGCGGGTCGGGAGGGAACCCGAAACCGCCAGCGCCTCCTCGCTCGCACCGAGGTACGCGGCGAGGGCCCGCGGATCCCGCCGGACGTGATCGGGCGTGCCGGCGGAGACGATCCTCCCCGTCTCCATCATCACCACCGTGTCGCAGAGGGCGAAGACCAACGGGACGTCGTGCTCGACGAGGACGATGGTCGTGTCGGCCAGCTCGTGCAGCCGTCGGAGGAGCGGCACGAAGGCCTCGGCCTCGCGCTGCGCGATCCCCGCGGTGGGCTCGTCGAGGAGCAGGAGGCGCGGCTTCGCGAGCACGATCGACGCCAGATCGACCACTCGCCGGGTGCCCGTCGAGAGCTCGGCGACGCGATGGCGGCGGAAGCGCTCGATGCCGAAAGAGTGCATCGTCTGGTCGACCCCCGCGCGCTTGGTGCGCTCGGCCCGGCGAGCCCAGGGCATCTGCAGCGTCGACGTGACCACCCCCACCGGCCGCTCCGCATCCACGGTGAGTAGGAGGACCTCCTCGACGGTGAGCTGCGGGAAGAGCCGGCAATCCTGGAACGAACGCACGATGCCGAGCGAGCTCCGCTCCTCGGGCAGGTACTCGACGAGGCTCTCTCGATCGAGTCGCACCGATCCCGCGTCGGGCCGCACCAGACCCGAGATCACGTCGAGGAGGGTCGTCTTGCCCGAGCCGTTGGGACCGATCAGACCCACGATCTCGCCCGGCTCGGCCACCATGTCGACCCCGTCGACGGCGCGCACCCCTCCGTAGTCGACGACCACGCCCTCGACGTCGAGGCGGGCAGGGCCCGACCCGTGCGCGTCGCCGTCCGCGCTCATCGGGCAGGCTCCCCCGCGGCGATCCGCGGCGCGGGAACCACCCCACCGCGGACCGGCGGCTCGCCGCTCCTCCCACCGAGGCGCGCGATCAACTCGGTCGCCAGGTCACCCAGCTGGTGCATGACCTCGGCGAGGCCACCGGGGAGGTACAGGATGAACGCGAGGAGCCCGAGCCCGCTGGTCAAGAACTGGATCGTGGGCGTCGTGCCGAAGATCGCCGGGATCCCGACGAGGTAGAGCGCACCGAGCACCGCTCCCGGGATCGAGTCGAGACCGCCGATCACCACCATCGACACGACGAGCAGCGAGTAGGTCGGGTCGAAGGTCGTCGTCGAGAAGCGCTCGAGCGCGAAGGCGAGGCACACGCCCGCGTAGCCCGCGATGAACCCCGACAGCGCAAAGGCCAGCAGTTTGGTGCGGGCGAGCGGGATGCCGGTCGCCCCGGCCCCCGACTCGTTGTCCCGAACCGCGATCAGCCGGCGTGCGACCCCGCGGTCGCGCCACAGCCGGACCATGAGCGCGGAGAGGACCAGGACGACGAGGGAGAACCAGGCAAACGCGCGCTCCGATCCGAGATCGATCCCGAAGATGCTCGGCCGCGCGATCAACGTCGACTGCGGATTGGGAAGCCCGGTGCAGAGCCGCTTGTCCACGAGCGGCACGTTCCAGCAGGTGGTGGAGAGGACCGGTCCCATCAACCAGAGGCTGAAGGCGAGCGTGCTCACCGCGAGGTAGAGCCCCCGCACCCGGAGCGCGGGGAGGCCGATCACCACCGCGATCACCGCGGTCACCGCGCCCGCGAACGGGAGGAGCAGGATCAACGGGACGCTCGAACCGAGGTGGGACGCCATCAGCGCGCCGACCGCGACCAGCCCGAACTGACCGAGCGAGACCTGGCCGGCCCAGCCGGTCAACACGGTGAGCGAGAGCGCGATGACCGCGTAGATGCAGATCTGGGACATCAGGAACGATCGGCCCGTGCTGACCACGAGGGGCGCCAGTGCGGCCGCGACCACGACCAGTGCCACTCCGGTCCCGCCGACCCGACGGCGCAGCGGGTCCTCGTCGCGGAGGCGGCTCCTGGTGCTCTCGAGCCAGCTGGAGCGCTCCTCGCCGCGCCCGCCGGCCGGCAGCGCCGCGATCCGCACCAGGAGGACCGCCGACACCATGAGGAACAGCACCAGTTCGACCTGCGCGGTGGTCGCGAGGTTCCAGACGAGGATCTCCTGCACCACGCCCACCACGATCGCGGCGAGGAACGCCACCGACAGGCTGACCATCGCCCCCGCCATCGCGGCGGTGAGTGCGAGCAGGAGCAATTCGGGGCTGAGGACGTCGGTGAGGGCGGATGCCTGACCCGGCGATGCCAGGATCGCGGCGAAGGCGGACAGGACGCCGGCGAGCGTCCAGGAGATCGTCGACGTGCGGCGCACCCACACCCCCGACAGGCGCGCCGATTCCGAGTTCTCGGCCATCGCCCGCATGTTGAGGCCCCAGCGGGACCACTTGACGAATGCAGCGAGTGCGACGGCGACGATCGGCGCCACGATGAGGGTGAGCACCTGTCCCGGCGTGAACAGGTACGTGCCGATGTGGAAGGTGAGGTGCACCGGCACGGGAAACGGCTTGAACAAGTTCTTCGGCCGGAGGAACGGTAGCGCGGTGAGGACGAAGAGGACCTGGCTGAGCCCGATCGTCGCGACCATCACCAGCACCCGCGGCCGGTTGAAGAGGCGTCGCAGTACCAGCTCGCTGAGCGCCCCGATCCCCGCCGCGAGCCCGACCGCGAGGACCAGTGAGAACCAGTAGTTGAACCCGAAGTCGTAGAAGCACTTGACGAGGAAGACCGCCGCCACCACGCCCAGCTGACCCTGCGCGAAGTTGAGGACCCGGTTGGTCCGGTAGATGAGCACGAGGCCCATCGCGAGCAGGCCGTAGCCCAACCCGGTGATCGCACCCTGGACGAGGACGAAGCTCGGGACCGACAACGGGCCCTCTCAGCCGAGCCCGGCCGCGGCCGCTCCGAGGAACACCGGGCGGAGGAGGTCGGTCCGCTCGATCAGGTCGGTGGCCAGACCGTCGAAGCGGATCTCGCCCCGTTCGAGGAAGACGGCCCGCGCGCGCCAGGCTCATGGCCCGGTTGACGCTCTGCTCGACCAGCACGACGGTCGTTCCCTCCTCGTTGACTTCGCGGACGATCGCCATCAGTCGGTCGACGGCCATCGGTGCGAGGCCGAGCGCCAGCTCGTCGATGAGCAGGAGGCGTGGCCGGGTGAGCATGACCCGGGAGAGCGCGAGCATCTGCTGCTCACCGCCCGAGAGGGTGCCGGCGGCCTGGTTGAGCCGCGGTGCGAGCTCGGGGAACCGCTCGAGCGCCTGGTCGATCGCCGGTCGGGCCTGTCCGCCTCGACCGCGCAGGGTGTGCGCACCGACCAACAGGTTGTCGCGGACGGTGAGCCCGGGGAAGGTCATCTTGCCGCCGACCAGGAGTGCGACTCCCTGCTCGATGATCTGCTCGGGCTCGAGGTAGGTGCAGTTGACCCCGAAGATGCGGGTGACACCCCGATGCGGATGGTCGAGTCCGGACACCGCTCGCAGCAAGGTGGACTTGCCGGCGCCGTTGGTGCCGAGGAGGGCGACGATCTCGCCCTCGGCGACCTCGAGGTTGATGTCGAAGAGCACCTGGTTGGTGCCGTAGAAGAAGTCGAGGTTGTGCACCTGCAGTGCCGGCACCGCCCCGCCTGCCTCCCGCCGGCGGCCTTCGGCATAGCGCTCGAGCACGTCCTCGATCACCAGGGTGATGTCCCGCTTCACGTGGCGCGACCCGATGACCAACAGGAGACCCCCGAGCGCGCACACCGGACCGATCAGGGTGAGCGCGACGGTCGGACCGTGGAGGAAGCCGACCGCGTCGCTCACCGCCCCGAGGAGGACGCCACCGGTGAAGCCACCGAACACCAACGCGTACACGCCGAACATCGCGAAGCAGATGGTGCGCATTTCGGGAGGTGCGGTGGCGGCGA
Source organism: uncultured Acidimicrobiaceae bacterium (assembly GCA_963784155.1). GTDB lineage: Bacteria > Actinomycetota > Acidimicrobiia > Acidimicrobiales > RAAP-2 > Bog-756. The sequence continues at coordinate 730,642 of CAWAQF010000004.1, read as the reverse complement.
GCGTGAGGAAGATGCAGATGGCGAGCGGCGAGACCGCGGCGTTGGCCAGGAACTGCAGCGTGACCACCATCCACAGGTACGGCATGTAGAGCGAGGTGACGAACAACGCGCCGTAGGCGGTGATGCAGATGCCCGCGATGACGAGTGGCCGCTCCGGCGCACGCCGGAAGTAGCGGTCGCCGAGCACGTAGGCGACCGGCAGCCCGACGAAGGCGGCGAGACCGATGATCGAGTAGATCTCGCTGCGCTGTGCGGTGTCGAGCCCCCATCGGCGGACGAAGTAGAGGTTCCCGAAGAGCGGGCCCCCGGTGCCGGCGAAGCCGAGGATCGCGACGGCGACGAGCTCGAAGTAGATCGAGCGGATCCGGAGCAGCCGGGTGATCGCCGACCCGAGCAGCACCCGTGGCGCGTCACTTTGCTGCGCGTGGATGTCCATCCCCGACGTCTTGAGGATGTGGGACGACTCGTTGGCGCCCTTGTCCGGCTCGTGCAGCGTGAACAACGCCAGCGCGATCGGGATGCCGGCGAGTGCGATCAGGCAGCCGTAGCGCCAGTTGTGGGAGAGGGTGACCACCCAGCCGAAGATGAGGATCCCGACGGTCTGGGAGAGCGGGTCCGAGAGGTTGTGCCAGCTGAACACCCGGCCTCGCCCCTCGGTCGGGTAGGCGTCGGCCAGGTAGGAGTTGTGCACCGTGTTGTTGACTCCGAACCCGATCGCAGCGATCAGGTAGAGGAAGGTGAACGCCCAGACGTTCGGCGCGAGCGCCATCAGCGGGGCGAAGATCGAAAACACCAACAGCGCGACCGCGGCCACCACCTTCCGGCTGCCGCGGTCCGCCCAGAGCGCGAGGGGCACCGCCCAGAGGAGCTGGGCCACCTGCGCGACGAAGGCCACCGCGCCGAGCGCGGCGTCGTGGATGTGGAACGAGTGCTCGAGGTTGGTGCCGATCAGGATGATCCCGTTGCCGAAGCTCCCCGGTACGAGAGCGGCGATCGTGAGCAGCACGAGAGGTGCCGTCCCGTAGCGCTGAAGGATCCCGAGGAGCGGAGGCGGTTTGCCCTCGCCGGTGCCCGGCATCACGTCGAGATCGGCGATCGCCTCGGGCGTCCTGCTCGTCGCGACGACTTCCTTCAGGAGCTCGTCGGGAACAGCGAAGTCGAACAGCACCTGCTCGGGCATCGGGCCCTCACCCTAACCCTGCACCCGTGGCCGGGCGCGGGTGGCGCGCGGCGTCTTCCGCCGACGGTTGGCCGAGACCGACGACCGCCTCGGCCAACTGGTCCGCCCGGTCGGCCAGCTCGGCGTAGCGTCGCACCGCGGCAGGGTCCGGCTCGGTGCGCGCATCCTCCGGGTCGAGTACGTCGAGGTCCCAGTCGAGCCCCACCCCCCGGGCCGCGAGGAGCGCCGCGCCGGCCGACGCGGCCTGCCCGGACGTTCTCCGGAGTGCCGGGAGGCCGGCGATGCCGGTGACCGCATCGGCCCAGACCGGGACGGTGCTCCCCGAACCCCCCAACGAGATCCCGGTGGGCGACGGGCCGGGCGGCTCTCGGGCGGCGAGGGCGGCCAGACACCGTCGCACCTCCCACCCCACCGCCTCGAAGACCGCGCGGGCGAGGTCCTCACGGCCGTGCACGGAGGAGATCCCGGCGAGGCACGCCGCGGCCGAAGGTCGCCACCACGGCGCTCGCGCGCCCTCGAGCCATGGCGTCGCCACCACCCCGCGCGCACCGGCCGGGCTGGTGGCGGCCAGTCCGGCGAGCTCGGAGCTCGGCGTGCCGGTGAGCCGGCTCAACCACTCGAGGAAAGAGCCCGCGGCGGACAGCCCCGCCTCGAGCAACCAGCCGCCGTTCGCCGCGCGGGAGACCACCACGCCGGTCGGCGGATCGGGTCGCGCGGTGCCCTCGACCGGCACCGACACGTTGGCAGTGGTCCCCCAACTGACCAACGGCCGGGACTCGGTGGCACCGGTGCCGAGAACCTCGCACGCGCGGTCGCCCGCGCCGACCACCACCGGCGTCCCCGACGGGACACCGAGCCGGGTGGCGGCGACGGCACCCACCCGGCCGACAGAAGTGTCCGGCGACACGCTCGGTGCCAACCGGCCGGCGAGCTCGCCGGCGAGCCCTGCGTCGACCTGCCCGGCCGCGTCGTGGAGCCCCGCCCGCGACGCCATCGTGGTGTCGGTCACCACCTCGCCGGTGAGCCGCCACACCACCAGGTCGCGCGGAGTGAGCATCCAGGCGGCGGCTGCCACCTCCGTGGGTCGACGAGCGGACAGCCAGGCGACCTTGGCGGCCACCGACGCGCCGTCGAGCGGTCCTCCCGGTCCGCTCGTGTCCCGCGGGTCGACACCGAGCGACCGTGCGAGGCGGGCGGCTTCTTCCGCGGCCCGCCGGTCCGACCAGAGGATGCCGGGCACGAGTGCGCGACCGCCGCGGTCGAACAGTGAGAAGGTCTGACGCGCACCTGTCAGGCCGATCACCTCGACGGCGGCGAGCCCGCCGTCGATCGCACCACCGAGCTGCTCACACGCCTCGGCGACCGACGACCACCACGTCGCGGGATCCTGCTCCGCACGCCCCGGCTCGGGATGCGCGGTCTCGAGGGGTACCGACGCGAGCGCGACGACGCCCTCTTCTCCCCACGCCGCTGCCTTGGTGACGCTCGACCCGAGGTCGAGCGTGAGGATCACGACCGGTGCACGATGGCGGCGAGCGACGCGGCCATCGCCGCGGGGTCCTCTTCGCTCAGGACCGCCCTCCCGATCGCGAGGCCCGCACCTCCCCCGTCCATCACGTCCCGCGCCTCCTCGAGCACCTCCTCGGCGTGCTGGGGCCGGTGCGGCCCACCGAGGAAGAGGACCGGCACGCCCACGCTCGCCACCACCCGAGCGACCGCCCCGCTCCGCTCCTCTCCGGCGGGAGCCTCGGGAACCGGCACCTTGAGCAGCGGCGCCCCGAGGTCGTGGGCGACCACCGCGGCCAGCACGATGTCCGCGATGAGCTTCGACATCCGGCCGCCCCGCCAGACGACCGCCTCGACCATCGCCTCGAGGCCCGTCGCCCGTGCCTCCTCGAGCACCCTCCCGAGCAGCTCGATGGCCTCGGCTCCTCGCAGATCGTCCATTGCGATGCGGGTCATGATCTTCACGCCGCTCCACCCCTCGGAGGCGGCGGCGGCAACCGTCGCGACCAGACGGTCGTCGAGCTCGAAGACCGAACCGGCGAGGCCGGTCCGGTTGATGGAGAGGTAGGTCCGCTGCCTTTCTCCAACGGCGCCGGACGCGCGGAGGCTCCGCAGCGGCTCGGTGGTCGCGAGGATCCCGTCGCAGTGCGGCAGCGCCGAGACGAGCGCGGCGAGGTAGTCCCCGTACCGTTCGACGGTGACCACGCCGCGGCCGCGGTGGTCGGCGGCGAGGACGAGGGCGGGCGTCGCGAGCCGGTCGGTCCGGACAGCGCTCACGCGACCCCGGACAGGCCGAAGACGATCTTCGCCACCGACGAGAAGTCCTCGCGGCCGAACCCGGCGACCATCGCCGCGGTCAGCGCCTGCCGGGCTGCAGCCGTCGTGACAAGCGGTACCCCCGCGCCCGCTCCGTAGCGGAGAGCGAGGTCGAGGTCCTTCGCCATGAGCTCGGTCATGAAACCGGGCCGCCAGCCGTTCGACGCGGGGCTCTCGGGCACCACGCCCGCCACCGGGAGGCGGGTCCGCACCGCGACGCAGTCACCGGTCGAGTGCACCAGCACCTCGTGGAACTTGGCGAGGTCGACGCCGGACTTGACCGCGAGCGCGGTTGCCTCGGCGGTCGCCAGCATCTGCGCGGCGTAGACGAGGTTGTTACAGAGCTTGACCACCTGGCCCATGCCGGGGCCGCCCACGTGGACGATGCGCGCGGCGAACGCCTCGAGGGCCGGTCGTGCCGCCTCGAGCGTCGTCTCGTCACCCCCGACCATCACGGTGAGGGTGCCCGCCTGGGCGCCGGCGGTGCCGCCGGAGAGCGGCGCGTCGAGGAAGCCGGCACCGGTCGCTCCCACCCGTTCGTGCTGTGCACGCTCGACGTCGGGATCGATGGTCGAGCAATCCACCACGATCTTGCCGGAGCCGAGCGCGGGGAGCATCGCCCCGACCACCTCGTCCACCTGCGGAGAGCTCGGCACGCACAGGACGACCACCTCCGCGGCCTCGGCGACTGCTTCCGGTGAGCCACCCTCGCGCGCACCGAAGGACACCGCGGTCTCGACGGGTCCCCGACTGCGGGACGCGACCGTCACCCGGTGACCGGCATCGACCAGGTGACGGGTCATCGGCAGCCCCATGGCACCGAGGCCGACGAAGCCGATCTCCATCCTCCTCCTCCTCATCGTCGACGATCCGCCGGTCCGGTCACCGGCTGAACTGCGGGAGCCACCGGGCCGTCCCGGCGAGCAACTCCTCGACCATCGCCTCGGTCCGCCCGAGGTCGCCCCGGCCGGCCAGGGGATCGAGCAGGAACGCGGCGGTGGCGAGGCTCCGGTCGCCGGCGAGCGCCGCGGCGACCGTCATCTCCTGCACCGCGGCGTGGCGGCGGAGCAACTCCGCGAAGGGCCCTGGCAACCGGGCGGTGTCACGCCCGCGTACGCCCTTGTCGTCCACCACGCAGATCGACTCGACCACCACGTCGTCGTCCACGTCGGGCACCTGCCCGTCGTTCGGGACGTTGACCGGGAGCTCCCGGGCGGTCCCGCTGACCAGCGAGTCGATGACCGGACCGGGCAGTTCCCCCGACTGCCAGGTCTGGAGCGGCTTCGTCCCGGCGAGCCAGGCGTCGACATCTTCCACGTAGCCGACCTGGTGCTCCTTCCGCCGGGCGATGGTGGTGAGATCGATGTTGAAGGCCGATCCCCAACCCGACTCCTCGGTGAGCACCCACGGGACGAACTCGGCGACATGGCGGTCGCCGGCAGCCGGCAGGCCGCCCCACAGCTCGAGCAGGGTGAGGGCGAGCAGGTGGCGCTGGAGGAAGTCGAGGCGCGAGAACTCCTCGGCCACCGGCCGGTCCGGTCCGGGCGCGAGCGCGCCCAACCCACCTGCCTCCTCCACCATCCCCGCGAGGATCGAGAACCCGTCCTCGCCGTCGACGTCGAGCTCGGTCACGACCGGCAGATGGTTGACCCCCGCCACCACTGGCCGGATCGCCTCGGCCGGCTTCCCGAGCGCGATGGCGAGGTCGAGGCACCAGTTCCCCACCTCGTGGCAGAGGCCGACCGCCTTGACCGGCGATTCGCGACAGACCGCCCGGGTGAGACAGGTCATCGGGTTGGTGATGTTGAGCATCCAGGCCTCGGGGCAGACCTCGGCCATGTCCTGCGCGATCCCGACGAGGACCGGCACGTTGCGCAAAGAGCGGTTGATGCCACCGGGTCCGACGCTGTCCGCGACCGACTGACGGATGCCGTAGCGCGCGGGGACGTCGACGTCGACGGTCATCGAGTCGAAGCCACCGGTCGAGATGGTGACGATCACGAAGTCCGCACCCTCGAGGGCCCGGCGCTGGTCGGTCGTGGTGGTGACCGAGGCGCCCGCACCGATCGCCTCGTCGAGCTTGCGAGCGAGCGCCTCCATCTTCGACAAAGGCGCGGGGTCGACGTCCTCCAGCACGAATCGGGCCCCGTGGAGCGACTCGGTCCCGAGCAGGTCGGCGAGGAGCTCGGGCGTCCACTGGTAGCTGCCGCCACCGACGATGGTCACCTGCACCGCGTTCGGCTCCCCCGGTGGTGAGATCGACCCGCATCCGGCATGGGGAGCACTCTATCCAGTGCCCCCCACCCGACCGCGGGCCGCGAGCAGGGCATCCGGTCCGGGCCCGCCGGTACCATGCGGCGATGGCGACGCCCACCCTCTTGTACGTCACCCAGGTCGCTCCCTATCTCGACGGTCCGGCGGGAGTCCACGGCGTGCTCGACCAGTCCGCCACCGCGCTCGCCGAGCTGGCAGAGGTACGCGGGATGCGATTCGAACGGACGAGCGACGTACGCACCCTCGATCCGTCGGTCATGGCGGACGCGAGGATTCTCGCCCTCTTCACCATCGGCGAGACGCCATGGTCCGAGACCCAGCGCGCGACCATCCTCGATGCGGTGCGCTCGGGGCGCACCTCGATCCTCGCGATCCACTCGGCCACCGACTCGTGCCACGGGTGGGACGAGTACGGCCGGCTGGTCGGTGCCCGTTTCGACGGCCACCCCTGGACCCAGTCGGTACGGCTCGAGGTGGTGGTGCCCTCGCACCCGGCCGTCGCCCACCTGCCGGAGGCGCTGCGTTGGCACGACGAGATCTACACCTTCCGCGACCTCCGCCCCGACGCCGAGGTCTTGTTGCGCGCCTACCCCGAGGACCTCGACGCCGGCGGCGGCCCGGTGTCGGGCGACTACCCGCTCTCGTGGTGCTTCACCGAGGGATCGGGGCGGGTGTTCTCCACCTCGCTCGGACACTTCCCGCTGGCCTGGGAGACGCCCGATTACCTCCGCCATCTCGACGGCGGGATCGGCTGGACGATCGAGGGCTGCTGAACCTCGAAGCGCGGGCTCGCCGGGCCCCATGAAGGCACCCGCGGCCCTCCACCGAGGGGTGGAGGCCGAATCAACCTGCGATCCACCCGCGGACCGATGTGGATCCGGGCCGAAAACCGGACACTGTCTCCATGACACTCACCGATTACCTCTTGAACCTCGCCCTGGTCGGTCTGGTCTACATCCAGATCAAGGGGCACAAGATCACCGTCGTTCGCCTGCTGGTCCCGCTCGGTGCGGTGGCCTACGCGGCCACCCAGTACTTGCACTCGGTCCCGACCGCCGGGAACGACCTCGTCCTCGAGGCGGGCCTCGCCGCGATCGGCTGCGCGCTCGGCGTCCTCGCCGGTCTCGCCACCAGCGTCCGTCCCGTCGACGACGGCGCGTTCGCCAAGGCGGGCCCGCTGGCCGCCTTCCTCTGGATCCTCGGCATCGGCGCCCGGATGGCCTTCGAGATCTGGGCCAGCCACGGGGCGCGGCCAGCGTGGGGCGATTCAGCATCGTCCACCACATCACGTCCGCTCAGGCGTGGACGACGGCGTTCGTGCTCATGGCGCTCGCCGAGGTCGCGGTCCGCACCGCCCTGATCGGCGTGAAGGCGCTGCGCACCGGCGCACCGATCCCCCGAGGTGGCCTCCTCGGGAACCCGACGTCGGCATGACGGACGACACCGACCCGAGCACGCAACCGGACCCACCACCCGATCCGACCGCCATCCCCACCCGGGCCGACCGCCCGGGTGGGATCATCTCCGGGATGCAGACCAGCCGCTCCGGACCGGCCCTCGCGGCGCGGTCGGCACGCGTCGACACGGTGGTGCGGCTCGGTGGCCTCGGACTCCTTCTCTGGGGCGTTTCCAACCAGGCTCGAACCCACACGGCTGGAGGCGACTGGGCGGTACCGGTGTTCGTTTCGCTGGCTTCGATCGGATGGCTCGGGTGGACGGCCAGCCGGTGGTTCGACTGGCCGGCGAGGCTCACCGTGTCCTTTCTCGGACTCGTGGCGGTCGCCGGAGGTCTGCTCGCGCCCTACGCACCCTCGGCGATCATCTTCCCGACGGTCGCCACGCTCGGCGCCGCCGTCGCCTTCGAGCTGCCCGTCGCCCTGGTCACGGCCGGGTCCGGATTGGTGGCCGTCACCGTGTCCCTGCTCGTCGTGGAGAGCCCGTCGCCGGGCTCGGTGCTCACCGAAGCCTGCCTCGCGATCGCTGCCTGCCTACTCGCGGGGACCAGCCGTCGCCAGTACGTGATCCGGGCCGAGGAGGCGGAGCAGCTGCTCGCCGCGCGAGTACGCGCGGACAGCGAACGGGACAAGGCCGCGGCACTGGCCGAGCGCAACCGTGTGGGCCGGGAGCTCCACGACGTCCTCGCCCATTCCCTCGGCGCGCTGTCGGTGCAGCTCGATGCCGCCGACGCGGTGCTCGAGAGCACCGGCGATGTCAGAAAGGCACGCGAGCTGGTGCAAAAGGCGCGACAGCTCGCCGTCGAGGGCCTCGACGAGACGCGGCGCGCGGTGCACGCACTGCGCGACGAGCCCGTGCAGCTGGCCGAACAGCTCACCGCGCTGGCCGAGCGCGAAGGCGCGTCCATCACTGTCGTGGGCAGCCCCCACCGCCTCGAGCCCGATTCGGGTGTCGCCCTCTACCGCGTGGCCCAGGAGGCACTCACCAACGCACGCAAGCACGCCCCGGGCGCCCCTGTCGCGATCGACCTCGAGTTCGGCAAAGAGGAGACGGTGCTCGAAGTGGTCAACGGGCTCGGGACGGGTGACACGGCGAGCCGGCTCGGGGAGACCGGTGGCGGGTTCGGGCTGCAGGGGATGCGCGAGCGGATCGAGTTGCTCGGCGGCGAGGTCAGCGCCGTGCCCACCCACGCCGGATGGACCGTGCACGTAGCGGTGCCCGCATGAAGGTCGCACCCGGATGAAGGTGGTCGTCGCCGACGACCAGACCGCGGTCCGGGAGGGCCTGGTCACCCTGCTCGGAACCATGCCGGGCGTCGAGGTGGTCGGGGCTGCGGCCGACGGCGAGGAAGCGGTCTCGGTGGTCGCCGATTCGTCACCCGACGTGGTGCTGATGGATGTCCGGATGCCGCGCCTCGACGGCGTCGAGGCGACCCGCCGCATCCGAACCGAACACCCGGACACCCAGGTGGTCGTGTTGACCACCTACGCCGACGACGAATCGGTGCTCGGAGCGCTGCGTGCCGGCGCGCTCGGCTACCTCACCAAGGACGCCGGACGCGAGCACATCCGGCGAGCCCTCGAGGCGGCCGCGAACGGTCAGGCCGTCCTCGACCCGGCGGTCCAGGCGCAGCTGGTGGAGGCCGCGAAGGATTCCTCCCGGGGCGGTCCACTACCCGACGGGCTCACCGACCGGGAAGCCGAAGTCCTCACGCTCATCGCCTCGGGTCGCTCGAACGCAGAGATCGCGTCCGAGCTCTACGTGAGCGAGGCCACGGTCAAGACCCATGTCAATCACATCTTCACGAAGACGGGCTCGCGGGACCGCTCCCAGGCGATCGCCTACGCGCATCGACACGGCCTCGCCGGTTGACCGGCGCGCCTGCTCGCCGCGGTCCTCAGCCGCTGCCGCTCGGCAGCGGCTGGAACGGCGTGACGTTGACCCAACAGGTCCCCTGCGCCTTCCCCTGCGAGGTCAGCTGGCACTGCGAGCTCGGGGGAACGTTGTTGTGGAGGCGAACGATCTTGTAGAGCGTCGGCCCGTAGCGCTTGTCCGGTCCATAGCTCAAGATGGGCGTCGAGGTGCCGGGGAAGTCGGTGATCTTCGAGAGCGCGGTGACCAAGGTGCGACGGTCGAGGTCCGGCCCCGCGTTGCGGGCCGCATGCGCGAACAGGGTGATGATCTCGCACCAGCTGACCACCGGCCCCTGCTCTTCGATGTAGTCGGTGGTCGCACCGGACGGGACCTGCGGGTACGCCTTGTGCCAGGGGGTCCAGCAGGCCTGCACCCCCGGGTCGTAGCCCTTCGGGCCGGTGTAGTTCGAAGGGGTGGTCGAACCCCCGAGTGTCTGGGTGGTCAGCCCTTCCTGTCCGTCGAGCGCCTTCTCGTAGGGGATCGGGATGAGGCCGAGCGCGGATTCGATGCTCTGCTCGTAGTCGCTCAACAACAGACGCGGGAAGTACTGCTGCGAGGTCTCCGCCTGCAGCACCGGGTAGAAGACGTTGAAGGGGATCAGCGGGATCACCGAGGTCACCCCTGCGCTGCGCAGCTGCTGGATCACCAGCGGAGCCTGCGAGTTGGTCGTCGCGGACTCGGTCGGGTCCGAGGCGATGGTCTCGACGACCGGCGAGACGCCGGCCCGGCGGAGATCCGGGAGGAGATAGTCGTTCAATGCCAGCTGGTCCGAGGCTCGGTCGCCGGCGATCACCCCGACCACTTTCGAGCCGCCGAGCAGGTGTGCGCTGAGCCCCCAGTCGACCACCGCCTGCAGGATGGTCGCCTGGTCCGGCCCAGTCCACCAGAGGTACGGCGAGCCCTGGTTCGTCCAGTTGGTCACCGTGGTCCACGCGCCGATGAAGGGGGTCTGCCCCTCCTCGGTGACGCACAGCTGGTTGTCGCCCGTCCACGCGCCGAGGCCGTCGAGCACCGCGAACGCGGCGGGCGACCCCTCGGTCCAGGTCTTGCACAGCGCGCGCATGGCGGTCTCGCTGGTCGGGTCGAAGTTGACGATGATCGGGTTGATGTGGCGCCCGTTGATCCCGCCGCTGTCGTTGACCTGCTTGACGTAGAACTGGATCGCCTTGGTCTGCTCGCCGTACTCGGGATCCGCTGCGAAACCCTCCTGGCCGGCGAGCGAGTTAAGCGAGACGACCGGGAAGACGACGTTGATCGAGTCCCCGGTGATCCCGCGCGTCGACGTGCTCGCGTCGCTCACCGGCGCCGGGCCGGCGGCGGCGTGGGTGGTCGTCGGCGACCCGTTCGCGCTGGGTGCCGAGCCCGGCGTGCTGCTCGAGGGCGAGCTGCTGCTCGAGGGCGAGCTGACCAGCCAGACCGCGACCCCTGCGACGACGGCGACGATCAGCACCACGGTGCGGACCTGGGTGCGCCTCGGCCGGCGCACGAAATGCCCCCACGAGCGGACCATTGCCGCGAAGGGGTTCCAGCGGGATCGCCCGCTCATCCGCCTCGCACGCCGCGGCGCCGTCGAATGGCGGTCACCACTCTCCTTCCGCACACCCCCGTCGGGCACCCTGCCCGTCGGGCAGGATGCGCTCTGTACCGCCTGGAGCGTATCGTCGTCGTCGGGGCACACGCCGGCACCTGGCTCACGGAAGTACCGACCGCCACACGGCAGCCCGACCCCCGGACGCCCACCGAGCCAATTGCACAGAGAGCCGCACACAGACAGCCCCGATCCGCTCGCCGTCGAGGTCGCCGATCTGGTCAAGCGCTACCCGAAGGCGCCGAAGGACTCCCTCGCCGGGGTGAGCTTCGAAGTCCGCCGCGGCGAGGTGTTCGGGTTCCTCGGGCCGAACGGCGCCGGCAAGACGACGACCATCGGCATCCTCACCACCCGGATCCGCCCCACCCGCGGAAGCGCGAGGGTGGCAGGTGTGGACGTGGTCACCGACCCGGTCGGTGCTCGGCGCGTCCTCGGGGTGGTCCCCCAGCAGAACAACCTCGACCGCTCGCTCTCGGTCCGCCAGAACCTCCTCTTCCACGCGAGCTACCACGGTGTGCCGAGGCCGGAGCGCAACCGGCTGGCCGACGAACTGCTCGAGCAGTTCGGCCTCGCCGACCGGCCCGGGGGCAAGCCGGACGACTTCTCGGGCGGCCAGATCCAGCGGATGATGATCGCCCGGGCCCTCATGCACGCGCCGGCGGTCCTCTTCCTCGACGAGCCGTCGACCGGTCTCGACCCCGCTGCGCGCCTCTTCCTCTGGGAGAAGGTCGGCGAGCTCCGCGACGGCGGCACCACCGTCGTGATCACCACCCACGACATGGACGAAGCCGCCACCTTGAGCGACCGAGTCGCCATCATCGACCACGGCACGCTCCTCGCTCTCGATACCCCGGCGGCCCTCGTGCGGTCGATGCCGAGCGACCGCACCCTCGACTGCACCGTCGACCACGGTCCCGACGGGGAGCCCGCGTCGGTCGGAAAGCTGGTCGCCTCGCTCGAAGGGGTCGGACAGGTCGAGCAACTCGAGGACCCGACCGGAACGGGGTGGCGGTTCCGGGTCTACGTCCACGGCGAGGCCGCGCCCTACGTCGCTCCGGTCGCCCACGCCATCGAGGCGGTCGGCGCGCGGCTCACCGACGTCCGTCTCGGCGAACCGAACCTCGAGGACGTGTTCATCCATCTGACCGGGAGGGCCCTCCGGTGACCGTCGTCGCCGAAGCCGACCGGGAGGCGCGGACCGGGCCCCGACGGCACTGGGGACCCTGGCAGACCGCGCTGGCCATCCTGCGACGCGACCTGTTCGTGACCGGCCGTGAGTTCCCGATCTTCCTCGCCCAGGTCATCCTCCAGCCGCTCTTCCTCCTGTTCGTCTTCGGCAAGGTGCTGACCGAGCTCGGCTACGCGCGGCCCGGCTACGCGCAAGTGCTCTTCCCGGGTCTCGTCGCGCTCGCGGCGGTGCTGACCGGCATCCAGTCGACCGCACTCCCCTTGGTCATCGAGTTCTCCTACAGCAACGAGATCGAGGACCGCCTGCTCGCGCCGTTGCCCATCGGCGCGGTGGCGGTCGAGAAGGTGGTGTTCGCCGCCATGCGGGGTTGCGTGGCCGCGGCGGTCATGTTCCCGATCGGCGTGTGGATCCTCGGATCGATCCCGTGGCAGGCCTCCGCATGGTTCGGCGTGATCGTGATGACGATCCTCGGGGCGCTCCTCGGGTCGGCGATGGGACTCATCCTCGGTACGTTCGTGCCGCCGAACCGGATCAACGTGACGTTCGCCCTCGTGCTCATCCCTCTCACCTTCACCGGATGTTCGCAGTACCCGTGGCCCTCGTTGGGCTCGATCCGCTGGTTCCAAGTGGTGTCGGCCTTCAACCCGATGACCTACGTGAGCGAAGGTCTGCGCGGCCTGATGGTGCCGTCGGTACCGCACATTCCGGTCGGGATCTGCTTCGCCGCCAGCATCGGATTCCTCGTGGTGCTCACTGCGATCGGGATGGTCGGCTTCATCCGTCGCTCCCTCGGCTGAGACATCCGCGAGCCGTTACGCTGCCCGACCATGGACGCGAAGGCGCTCTGGGGGAAACTCGACGACTCGGTGCTCGACTCGGTCGTGGTGGTCTCGCCCCACCTCGACGACGCAGCCCTCGGCGCCGCGCACCTGATCATGAGCTACCCGGGTACGACGGTCATCACCGTCCACGCCGGCCGCCCGGCCGCCTACCCGGCCGAGGTGACCGAGTGGGACGCGCTCGGCGGGTTCGAGCGCGGTGACGACGTGGTCGGCGCACGCCGCGAGGAAGACAGTGCCGCGATGGAGTCGATGGGTGCCATCCCGGTGTGGCTCGACTTCGTCGACGGGCAGTACCTCGCCGACGGCGCCCGGCCCGGCGCCGCGGCCATCGCATCCGACCTGAAGGCCGCGATCGAGGCCGCGCGCCCGACTGCGGTCTTCCTCCCGTTGGGCATCGCTCATCCCGACCACATGGTCACCCACGACGCGGGCCTCTTGGCCCGAACCGAGATGAGCGAGGACGTGAGCTGGTTCTGCTACGAGGACCATGGCTACAAGCACCTCCCCGGGATGATGGCCTGGCGGGTCTCCAAGTTGTTCCGCAGCGGTGTCTGGCCGACACCGTCGATCGTGCCGGTCGAGGTCGACATGGCGGCCAAGCGCGCCGCCATCGACCTCTACAAGAGCCAGCTCGGACCACTCCAGCGCGACCACCTTCTGGACGAGCGGCTCGATGCCAACGTGCCCGAGCAGCACTGGCGGCTCGCGACCGCACCCGAAGGGTGGGAGCGCCTCCCTCTGTTCGGCGAGACCGAGGAGTCTCGATCGTGACCGAATCCGTCCCGCGGCGTGTCCCGGATGCCGCTTTGATCACGGGAGCATCCTCGGGGATCGGAGCGGCGACCGCGCGCCTGTTGGCCGCCGAGGGCTCGACGGTCGCCCTGGTCGCGCGGCGCGCCGACCGGCTCGACGAGGTGCTCGCGGACTGCCGACCGAGCGCGCCTCGTTCGCGGGCATGGCCGGCCGACCTCTCCGACCCGTCTCGCGCCGCCGACCTGGCACTCGAGATATGGGACGAGCTCGGTCCCCTCGATGCCGTCGTCAACAACGCCGGCATCCCGATGCGACGTGCCGCGAACCGGCTCACCCTGGCCGAGGTCGAGCGGGTGATGACGGTGAACTACTTCTCACCCGTCGCGATCACACTGGCGCTCCTGCCCCGCATGCTCGAGCGCGGGACCGGCACCATCGTGAACGTCTCGAGCCTCGGCGGGCGCCTCGGCATCGTCAACGAGGCCGCCTACAGCGCGTCGAAGTTCGCACTCGCCGGCTGGAGCGAATCGCTCGCGGCCGACCTGCTCGGCTCGGGCGTGTCGGTCCGGCTCGTCCTCCCCGGCGCGATCGACACCGAGATCTGGGACCAACCCGACAACGACGCGCCCGACTACACCGGCCCTCTGGTCCCGCCCGAGGAGGTCGCGGCGGGCATCGTCGCCTGCATCGGGAGCGACCGGTTCGAGCACTACCTCCCCGACATGCGCGCGGTGGTGGAGATGAAGATGAAGGACTTCGACGGCTTCCTCGCCGCAATGCGCGCGATGGGCGACTCGTAGGGCGCGGCCCGCCGAATCTCGACTCAGGTTCCGGGGCCGATCGCCTCGAACCGGGCGAAGCGTGCCGCGGCGGCCGCGGCCCAGGTCGGATCGGGGTCGATCGTCCCACCGGTGCGAGCCCAGGTTCCCGCCACCCCGAAATCGGTCTCGAGGCCGGCGACCATCCTCGCCAGGAAGGCCGCACCGAGGGCCGCGCCCTCGGACACCGCGACCGTCTCCACCGGCAGGCCGGACGCGTCGGCGACCGCCTGCATCCACGGGACCGAGCGGGAGCCCCCGCCGGTCGCCACGATGCGCTCGGCGCGCACGCCGGAGCGCTCGACGATGCGCCGGATCACGAATCCGCTCGCTTCGTGCGCAGCGCGGAGCAGCGCCTCGGGGCCCTGGGTGATGTCGAGGTCGTGCACGCTCGCTCGCAACATGGGGTCGTGGAACGGCGTCCGCTCGCCCCGGAGGTACGGCAACCACACCGGCACCTGGTCCGGATCACCGGTGCGCTCGTCGGCGTCCTCGGTCACCGGGCCCCGCCGACGGACGCCGCCGAGCAGCGACCGCGCCCAGTCGGCGAAGAGCGCGCCGGCGTTGCTCGCACCCCCGACGAGCACCTGGCCGGGCTCGGTGCTCGGAAAGGAGATCAGCCCGGGCCGCTCGATCCACTCGTCGCAGACCACCCAGACCACCAAGGTGGCACCGAAGATCGCGAGCACGTCACCGGGCCGGTTCGCGCCGGCCACGATCTGCTCGCAGAAGGCGTCGACCGACCCCCCTCCGGCGAGGGTCGGCGCGCCGGGAACCGTTCCCGCCGGCGCGCACATCTGGACGACCACCGACAGCTTCTCCTCGCCCACCCCGAGCGCCTCGAGGGCCGAGGGGTCCCACCGGTTCTGGTGGAAGAGGCCGCCGAACGAAGCGGCCGTCGCTGTGTCCACCGCCGGCACTCCGGCCAGGGCGTAGGTGGCCACCGCCTGGCAGGGCCAGTAGCCCTCGGCGTCGGGCCGCTCGGCGATCGCCCACTCGAGCATCCGCTTGCCCTCGTCCCGCTCGCCTCCGACCTCGGCCGGCCCGCGGGCTGTCGCGTCGTCGCGAGCCCGGGCGTCGCCGTAGAGGAGGCCGGGGAGCAACGGCGCGCCGCGACGGTCGACCGCGGTGATGGAAGGGACCATCGAGGTCACCTCGACACCCGCCGCGGGGCCGTCGAGCGCCGCGGCGACCGTGGCGTACGCCTTCTTCGGACCTTTCCGCCACGCGCGGTCCGCCTGGTGCTCGAGCAAGTCGGCCGACGGTGTCCCCACTCCGTGCGGGACGCGCGCCCGCGCCACCACCGCGCCGCGACCGTCGACCGCGACCGCCTTGACCGCGGTGGTGCCGACGTCGACACCGATGGTGCAGTCCTTGCCCTTCGGCGGGCTCACGGACCTGACAACCGAGTCATGAGGCGCCATTATGGACGAGAACCGCCGGTGCCACCCTCGGGGACCACCGCGAGCCCGAGCGAGGAGACGCCGACCGTATGCCCGACCGACCGAAGGCGCTGGTGACCGCCGCGGTGCGCGGTCCGGGGCTCACCCTCCTCGACGAGCTCGCCGAACTCACGCTCGATTCGTGGCTCGATCAGCCGAGCCTGCGCATCTACAACGCCGAGCAGCTTGCCGAGCGGATGGACACCGAAGGCGCGTCGATCGCGATCGTCGAGAGCGACCGCTGCGCGGGACCCCTCTTCGAATTGGACCTGCTCGCGGTATGCAGCTGCCGCGGGGACCCCAACAACGTCGACATCGAGGCGGCCACCGAGGCGGGAGTCCCCGTCCTCCGCGCGCCGGGCCGCAACGCCGACGCGGTCGCCGAGCTGACCGTCGGGCTCCTCTTCGCCGCGACACGCGGCATCCTCGCCGCCGACGCGGACGTCCGCCACGGCGACATCTACAAGGACGGAACCATCCCCTACCAACGGTTCCGCGCCTTCGAGGTGGCGGGCCGCACAGCGGGACTGGTCGGGCTGGGTGCGGTCGCCCGTGCCGCGAGATGGCGGCTGCGCGGGCTCGGCATGGAGGTCATCGCCTACGACCCCTATGCGGACGAGCCGACGGTCTCCCTCGACGAGCTCCTCGAGCGGTCCGACGTCGTCTCGATGCACGCCCCGGTCACCGAGGAGACCAAGGGGATGATCGGCGAGGCACAGTTCGGGGCGATGCGCGACGGGGTCGTCTACCTGAACAGCGCGCGCGCCGCCCTCCACGACACGGACGCCCTGGTTGCGGCGCTCCGTTCCGGCAAGGTGTCGGCGGCCGGCCTCGACCACTTCGAAGGTGAGTTCCTCGCGACCGACCATCCGCTCACCGGCTTCGGCTCGGTCGTGCTGACCCCCCACATCGGCGGTGCGACCTACGACACCGAAACCAACCACACCGCGACCATCGCGGAGGATCTCTGCCGCCTGCTCGCCGGTGCGAAGCCGCTCCACGTGGTGAATCCCGACGTGCTGGGACGCCGGTGACCACCGTGGGCGAAGCGGACCTCCCGGCCCGCGGACCCTCGATCCGGCTCCTCCCCCGCCTCGACCGCGACAACCGCTTCTTCTGGACGAGCGGCGCGGACGGGCTGCTGCGGTTCCTCCGCTGCCAGGAGTGCAACGCGTTCGTCCACCCGCCGGCGCCGCGGTGTCCGGCGTGCCTCTCCTCCGAGATCTCCCCCGAGGCGGTGAGCGGCCGGGCCACGGTGGTCGCCTGCACCTGCAACGTGCAGCAGTGGATCCCCGGCAGCGAGCCCTACCTCATCGGGTGGGTCGCGATCGACGAGGACGAGAGCGTCCGGCTGATCACCAACCTGGTGGACGTCGCGACCGAGGACGTCGAAGTCGGGATGCCGGTCGAAGTCGTCTTCGAGGAGAACGAGGACGTCTTCCTCCCGCTGTTCCGCCCGGTGTTCCGCCCGCTGCGCGGGGGTGAGCGGTGACGCCGCCCGACATCCCCCTCGAGCGCTCCGCGATCATCTCGGGCATCGGGCAGTCCGCGATCGGCCGGCGGCTCGGGCGGAGCGACCTCGACCTCACCGTCGAGGCCTGTCTCGCCGCGGTCCACGACGCCGGCCTCGGCCGCGAGGACATCGACGGACTCGCGACCTACCCGGGCATGGGGGCCGGCACCGCCGGCTTCGCCGGGCCGACCACCCCGGAGGTGCAGGACGCGATGCGGCTGCGCCTCAACTGGCACGACGGCGGTGGCGAGGGTCCCGCGCAGATGCGGGCGGTGATCGCGGCCTGCCTGGCGGTGGGTGCCGGGCTCGCCCGCCACGTCCTCGTCTACCGGACGGTCAGCGAGTCGACCGCCCAGGGCTCCGGCGGGCGACAGGGCATCGGCGGCGGCGGAGGGGGCGGCGGCGGGGTCCCCCGCTTCTCGGGCTTCCTCCAGTGGTCCCTCCCCTTCGGGGCGGTCTCCGCCGCCAACTGGATCGCACTCGTCGCTGCGCGACGGATGGCCGAGTTCGGCCTCACACGCGAGCAGCTCGCCCAGATCGCCCTCAACGCGCGGGCCAACGCGGCCCACAACCCCTTGGCCGTCTACCGCGCGCCGCTCGGCCTCGAGGAGTACCTCGCGGCCCGGATGATCTCGACGCCCCTCTGCCTCTACGACTGCGACGCGCCGTGCGACGGATCGACCGCGTTCGTCGTGTCCCACCGCGACTTCGCCGCCGACACACCGAACCCGGCCTGCCACGTGCACGCGGTCGGCACCGCGCTGCGGGGCCGACCGAGCTGGGACCAGTTCGACGATCCGACCTCGATGGCCGCGCGCGACGCCGGTGCCTCGATGTGGGAGCGGGCCGACCTCAAGCCCTCGGACGTGGACGTCGCCCAGCTCTACGACGGGTTCTCGATCCTCACCATGGTCTGGCTCGAGGCACTCGGCTTCTGCGGACGCGGCGAGAGCGGTCCCTTCGTCGCCGGCGGCACCGCCATCGCCCGCGACGGCACTCTCCCGCTCAACACCGCGGGCGGCCAGCTGTCGGGCGGTCGACTGCACGGCTTCGGCCTCATCCACGAGGCGTGCGTCCAGCTGCGCGGCGAGGGCGGAGCCCGCCAGGTGTACCGCCGCGGCGGATCCCTCCCCGAGGTCGCCGCGGTCGCCAACGGCGGCGGTCCGATCGCAGGGGCGCTCCTGCTCACCCGCGGCGCGGGCTGACCCCGCGATCGGAACGCCGGGATCGGAACGCCGGGATCAGATCATGAGGTGCGCGGCTCGGGCGGCCAGTGCGGCCAAGGTGAGGGTCGGCCCGTAGCCGGACGCGGTCACGAAGACCGAGGAGTCCGCGATCACCACGTTGTCGAGAGCGTGGAGCCGCCCGTCCGGGTCGACCACCGACGTCGCGGGATCGGTGCCCATGCGAGCGGTCCCCATCACGTGGCGGCTCTCCGGCACCGAATCCGGTGTGAACCCCGCGTTGCCCCGGCCCGGTGAGGTCGTGGCCATCGTCCACACCGCACCCATCTCCTCGAGGATCGCCCGGAGCCTCGGGCCGAAGTGTTCCGATGCGGCTAGCTCGTGCCGCCCGGGCCTGTAGGTGACACGCGCGACCGGAAAGCCGCGGGCGTCGCGGACGGCGGGATCGAGATCGACTCGGTTGTGCCGGTAGGGAAGATCCTCTCCCTGCATGGTGAAGGCCCACAGCCGTTTGCGGATCGGCGAGTCCTCCATCAGGTGCGAGTGACGCTTGCCCCAGGGGTAGTGCTTGGCCTCCATGACCGGATGCGCGGGACCTGCGTGTTCGACCATCCCCCCTCGCAACCAGGGGAGCCCGGCCTCGGCGGCCGCGGCCTTCGTCTCGTCGTCGCCCACGATCATGTCGTCGTGCACGTGGGTGACCGACCGGCCGCGTTCGGCGTAGGTGCGGAACGGCATCGTGCCCGCCGCGATGGTCTGGAAGTGCACCATGAGGTGGCGACCGATCAGGTCGTGGTCGAAGCCCGACAGCAGGAGCAGCCTCGGCGTCTCGACCGCACCGCAGGCCACCACCACGTGGCGCGCCCCGAGCACCCGGCGGGTGCCGTCGGGCGCGACGAGCTCGACCCCGGTGGCGCGGGACCCCTCGACGACGATGCGAGAGGCGAAGGTCTCGGTGAGCAGCTCCGCCCGACCACTCGCCATCGCGCGGAGCAGCATCGCGATCGGGTCCCCCTTGGCGTGGATGGGGCAACCGAAGAACGCGCAGAACCCGCAGTTGTTGCACGCCGGCCGCCCGTCGTAGGGGACGCTGTTGGCCGCGGTCGGAGCCGGGTACGGGTGGTAGCCCAGGCGCTTCGCCGCCTCGGTCGACAACGTCGCCCCGTACATCGGGGCGCCCGGCGGCATCGGATAGGGACCCGAGCGCGGGCCGGCGAACGGGTTGGCGCCCGCCTCGCCGGCCACCCCGATGAGGCGCTCGACCTCCGCGTAGTACGGCTCGAGCTCGTCGTAGCCGAACGGCCAGTCGGCGACTTCGGCACCGGGTTGGGGACCGAGCAGCGACAGCAGGCCGAAGTCGTCGGGCATGAAGCGGGGCACCTTGCCGTCGGCATGGGTCCCTCCGCCTCCGACGGTGGAGGGAATGGTGTTCACCTCGCCGACGTGGATCCGGTCCCCCTCCGACTCGTCGGTGCGGAAGGTGCGCGGCTCGACCAGGGGATCGGGACCGAGGAAGTGGCGATCGAGGAACTTGAGCTCGTCGTTCGAGTAGTCGCGGGCCGGCTTGCTCGGATCGTCGGGGTCGAGCAGGTGGTTGCGTCCCTTCTCGACGATCACCACCGACCATCCGGCGCGGGTCAGCACGTCGGCGACGGTGGCACCGCCCGGTCCCGAACCGACGATCACCGCGTCGAGGATCACGGCTCGGCGACCTCGGCGTCGGTCCAGCCGCGGGGCTGGGTGTCACCCTCGTAACCGATCGACCGCCAGACGATCCCGTTCGGGTTGCCGCCGTACTCGGGGGCTCCGTACATCCCCTCGCACACGTGGTGGAAGAGCATCGTCACGAAGTCCGGCAGGGATCGGAGGCGCTCCTCCTGCTCGAGGGGCCCGAGCTCGCAGTAGTCGTCGCCGAGCGCGGCGAGCCCCTCGCGGTAGCGCTCCTGGAGTCCGGTCACCGGACCGTTGAACTCGCGCTCGGGAAGGTCCTTCGAGCCCTCGACGCGCATCCTCCAGGCGAGCTCGTCGAGCGCACCGAGAAGGTGGAAACGCGAGAACCCTTCGGCTCCGCCCCGACGGCCCGAGGTCGGTCCGCCGGCCCAGATCCGCGGCGGATCGAAGGTGAACGCGCCGAGCAGGCCGTCGACGTACTCGGGGGCGCCGCCGGCGACCGCCCCCGGACCCGACGCATCGGCAGGGACGATCCGATCGCAGGCCGCGACCAGTTTCCGGTACTCGGCGTCGGTCAGCCAGATCGGCACCGGGTCACCATAGGCGCGAACCCCCTTCGCTCCCGGGGCGTCGTGCCGCCGGAAACTCCCGAGGTCGGGGCCGCCACACCAGCTCCGAGGTCGGGGCCGCTACACTGCTCGTTCACGATCGCACGGCGGCCGGGATACCGCCTCGGCGCCGACAGACGTGACACCGGACCGGGCAGTGTGGCATCTCGGGCCACACGGTGTGGGGGGGACCGTGACCACGGCATCTCAGCCAGTCTCCGTGCAGAACCTCGACGTCGCGGGGCCCGAGCGCGTCCTCGAGACCGACCCCGCCGCGTCCGACCGCGGCGCGCGCCGGACGGACGTGTCGCACCGTTGGTGGCCGGGTGCGATCTGCCTGGCGCTCTACGCGGTCATGGCCCTCGCCGTCTTCGGGCACGTGACCTCGCTCGGACCGGGTCTCATGACAGGGGGACGGAGCGCCGACCAGATCGCCCAGGTCTGGTGGCTGGCATGGGCGCAGTACGCGCTCGCCCACGGCCACAGCCTCTTCTTCACCAACTGGCAGAACTACCCCGTCGGCTACAACTTCGGCGTCAACGGATCCTTCCTCGTGCTCGGCGTCCTCTTCTCACCGTTGACGACGCTGTTCGGGCCGATCGTGACCTGGAACGTGCTGGTCCGGCTGGCACTGATCGCCTCGGCCTTCTCGATGTGCCTGGTGCTCCGCCGGTGGACGCGCTGGTGGCCGGCTGCCTTCGTCGGCGGTGCGGTGTACGGCTTCTCCGGCTACATGACGTTCTACGCGAGCGGGTACCTCTTCCTCACCTTCGTCCCGATCCCCCCGCTGATCTTCCTGGTGGTCCACGAGATCCTCGTGCGCCAAACCTGGCGACCGGCGCGGGCCGGCGCTCTGCTCGGCCTCCTCTTCGCCGTGCAGTACCTCATCTTCCCCGAAGTTCTGGCGAGCACGGTGCTCCTCGGCGCGCTCGCCTGCCTCCTCTATGTGCTCCGGAACCGGAAGGCGGTCGCGGTCGGGGCCGGATACCTCAAACGCGCCGCGCTTTGGACCCTCGGTGTCGGGGTGGTCGCCCTGGGTTTCCCCCTCCTGTTCACTTTCTTCGGCACCCAGCACTCGAATGGGGCGGTCGGCTCACCGGGCAACCTCGAGGCGTTCCACGGCGACCTGCTCGGACCACTCGTGCCGAGCCACCAACTGCGTTTCTCGACGTCGGCGTTCCACGTCCTCTGGTCACAGGTCCTCACTCCGAGCATGTACCTCGGCGTGCCGCTGTTCGTCGCGGTCGTGGTGACCGTGGTGCTGCTCCGCCGGCGCGGTGTCGTCGTCCTCTCCGCAGTGATGATGGTGATCTCGCTGCTGCTGTCGCTCGGGACGGTGCTCTACGTGGACGGTCACAACACCCACGTGCCGCTGCCCCTCCAGATCCTGACGGTCTTTCCGGTCACCGAGGGATTCCAGTCGACCCGGTTCTCCCTCTTCACCGCGTTGTTCGGCGCCGCGATCCTGGCGATCGGACTCGAAGCACTCCACGCGAAGGTGTTGACTGCCGCATCGACCCGACGGCTCACTCGGCGCTCGCGCGTCATGCTGGCCGCCGTGGTTCCCCTGGCCCTCGCGGTCGTGGTGACTCTCCCGCTCCTACCCGCACGCCCCGAGCAGGCCTCCGCGACCCATGAGTCGACGTTCTTCACCTCTGCCGCAGCGGCCGCGATCCCGTCGGGCAGCGTGGTGCTCGCCTACCCCCTTCCGAACACGCCCTTCGTGCCCGGTCGGGGCGTTTCGGCTGCGTCCCAGAGCACCCTCAACGACGTGCTGCTCGACCAGGCGATGGTCGGCATGCGCTTCAAGCTCGTCGGTGGCTACGGATGGCGGCCGACCAACGGGCTCTACGACTCGCCACGGCCCTCACGACTCGATCCCCCATCGGTCGAGGTGCTCCTCAACACCGCGTTCTCGGGTGGGGCCAGTTCGGGACAGTCGAAGGTCCTCGAGAAGGCCGACCTGACTTCGGACCTCCGCCAGTTCCTCCACCGCTACGGCGTCGACACCGTGGTCGTCCTGCCCTACGGCGCCGACCCCGCGGCGGTGGTCCGTGCGATGGAGGCCGCTCTCGGACCACCCACCCACGCGAAGGACGCGACCGTCTGGTTCCACGTCCAGGAGCGCCTCCGTTCGGTTTCGTCCACCTGATCCGTCAACCGAGGTCGAGGCGCGACCAGATCTCGCCGACCTCGTCGTAGATGGACGTCGGGACTGTGAAGGGTACGGTCGAGCCCAATGCGTCGAGGTGCGCCGCGAGATCCTCGGCGGTCGGCTTGGTGGCGGTGGGCGCGTACCAACCCCCGCCGAGGCCGACGAACACTCGTGCATAGCGGCCTGCCCCGGCCGAGAAATGGTGGTGGGTGAGCGAACAGGCACGGCTGGCGAGGAAGACGACCATCGGCACGACGAGCTCGGGGTCGATGGCCGCGAGGAACCCCGCCGCCTCCGGCAGCTGCTCGAGGTCGGGCACGGTCTCGGTGACCATCCGGGAGGAGCCGAACGGGAGGACCGCGTTGGCCGCGATCCCGTGCTCGGCTCCCTCGAGCGCGAGGACGTTGGTCAACCCGACGAGACCGGCCTTTGCCGCCGCGTAGTCGCGCGGTCTCGAGCTGACCGAAGAGTCCCGCGGACGGACGCGATGAAGACGAATCGCCCGTATCCGGCCGCCTTCATCGCCCGGAATGCCGGCTGGCCCACGTAGAACGCGCCGTCGAGGTGCACATTCACCATCCGGCGCCACTCCTCGGCCGCCAGTCGGTCGAAGGGGACGGTCTGGAAGATGCCTGCGTTGCTGACGACCGCGTCCAGACGGCCGAACCGATCGAGTGCGGTGTCGACGATCGCCTGGCCGCCCTCGGGTGTGGCCACCGATTCGTGCGAGGCGACCGCTGTTCCGCCCGCTTCGACGATCTCCGCGACCACCTGGTCGGCGATGTCCGGGTCCGCGCCGGCACCCTGCATCGTGCTACCGAGGTCGTTGACAACGACCGCCGCGCCGCGCCGTGCCAGGTCGATCGCGTAGAGGCGGCCGAGGCCCCGGCCCGCCCCGGTCACGATGACCACCTGGTCGTCGAAATCGATCACACGCGCCAGGGCCTTACCCGAACAGCACCGGAATGGCGGTGGGCGACCGGAAGATCTGTCCCCGGATATGCGGATCGTCGGCCTCGGGGTCGAGACGCAGGTCGGGGAGACGGTCGAGCAGCAGGTTCACGGCCACCCGCATCTCGATGCGGGCAAGGTGCAGGCCGAGGCAGACGTGCGGCCCGTGACCGAAGGAGATGTGCGGCTTCGGGTCGGCTCGGAAGATGTCGAACCGGTCCGGATCCGGGTAGCGGGTCTCGTCGCGGTTGGCCGCGGCGAGCATGACCATGACCGTCGACCCCGCCGGGATGGGCACCCCGCCGACCGTGGTGTCCCTTCTGGCCAGTCGGGTGATGTTGAGCAACGGAGTCTCGAAGCGCAGCGCCTCCTCGATGGCCTGCGGGACGAGGTTCCGGTCGTCTCGCACCGCGTCCAGCTGCTCGGGGTGGGAGAGCAGGGTGAACAAGAGGTTGCCGGTCGACCGGAACGTCGTCTCGACCCCCGCAGGTAAGAGGAGCCGGACGAACGAGAAGATCTCCGCGTCGGTCAGGTGCTCGCCGTCGAGCTCGGCGCGGGCCAAGTCACTGATCAGGTCCTCCCGTGGTGCGCGCCGACGCTCTGCGAGGATCGCCGCGGTGTACTCCTCCACCTCCTTCGACGCCGCGATGGCCTGTTCGGGTTTGCTCAGAAAGCCGAGGATCGAGATGGACCATCGCTGGAACTGCCGGTAGTCGTCCTGGGGCAATCCGAGCAGCCCGGCGATGATCCGGGTCGGGTAGGGAAAGGTGAACTCGCGCACCAGATCCGCCCGACCCCGGTCGGCGAAACGGTCGACCAACCGGTTGGCGACCGGTTCGACCAATTCGGTCTCCCAGCGGGCCAAGACCTTCTGGCGGAAGGCCGTCGAGACCAGCACGCGATACCGGCGGTGTTGCGGGTCGTCCATTCCGAGGATGATGTGCTCGCCCATCACCGGCCCCATGATCAGGTCGATGATGTGGGCGGACGAGAAGGTCTCGGAGTCCCGCAGCACCTGGGCCACCTCGTCGAAGCGGTAGACGAAGAACACCGGCTGTGCCTCGTCGTGCGGCATGAGCGAATCGTCGACCCGCTGGACCGGATGCTCGCGACGGGCACGGGCCAGCTCGGGGTACGGGTCGCGCATGTCGCCGGCGACGACGTCGTCGAAGAGTCCGAATTCGTCGCTCTCGTCCTGGTTGGTCCTGCTCTCGGCGGTCGCGCCGGCTGAGAGGTCCGTCGACTCCATGCATTGCTCCCGCGACTCGGTGACCAAATATTCGTTCAGGTTAAGGTAACCACACAGGGGTGACCCGTCAACGCAGACGGGCCGGAAGGAGGTCCGATGGGCGGCGTTGATCTCGGGGGACGGCGGGTGCTCGTCACCGGCGCATCGAGTGGGATCGGGGCCGCGACGTCCCGGGTGATCATCGGTTGCGGTGGCTCGGTGGCGATGCTGGCGCGGCGCAAGGATCGACTCGACGAATCGACGCGGAACTGGGCGATCGGGCCGTCGCGGTGCCCTGTGACGTCACCGACCTGGCGGCGCTCGAAGCCGCCGTCGAAGCGTCGGCACGGTCCCTCGACGGCCTCGACGGCGTGATCGCGGTGGCCGGCAAGTCGATGGTGGGGACCATCGCGACCGGCTCACCCGAGCGCTGGCGTGAACTGTTCGACTTGAACCTCGTGGCACCGCTAGCCACGGTTCGACACTCGGTCGGTCACTTTCCTGCAACCGGGCGGCGCGACGTCGTGCTGGTGAGCTCGACGGGAGCCATCACTCCGATGCCGGGCGCCGGGATCTACGCGGCCTCCAAGCGTGGCCAACGGGCCGCCTTCGACGCGCTCCGCCTGGAGCTGGCGCCCGCCGGGGTGAACGTCGGCTGCGTGATGCCCGGGATGTTCGAGACCGAGGGTCTCACGCTCGAGGGCCTGGTCTTCGACGGCGACGCGCCCCCGGACTACATCCCCTGGTTCGCACCCGGAAGCGGCCCTGCATCGGCGAGCGAGCTGGCCGAGGTCATCGCCTTCATGATCAGCCGTCCGGAAGGCCTCTGCATCAACGAGCTGGTGATCCGGCCGACCGGCCAGCTGAACCCCTGAGAGGTCACCGCGTGCAGCGTCCACCGTTGCTCGGAGGGTTGACCCTCGGCCTCCCGGACTGACCGGTCTCCCATCCGTCCCAGATGCCGGCGGAGTACGGACCGGGCTGGCCCGCCTTGTCGTAGAAGCCCTGCGGGTCGTAGACCTTGGCCTCGGGATAGGGATACGGACAGGCGACCGACGTGGCCGCGCCGCTGGCCCTGATCGACCGCGAAGCCGCCGCCGTAGAGCGAAGAGGTAGCAGGCGTTGAGGATCGCCGAACATCACCACGAAGGTGCCGAGGGCCGGGCGGCCGCGGAAGGCGCGCACCCGATGGGCCAGCTTCTCGGCCACCGTGCGGCCGGTGTCGTCGCGGTAGAGGAGCACCCCGGCCGGGATCATCACCGGCGGTGACGAGCGTCGATTCCCAGAGGAGCGGGAACTGGTAGGGCTTGCCGGTGAACACCGAACCGAACGGGATCACCTGCGAGTAGATGTACATCTGCGTTCGCACCAGGATCGATCTCCTGGACGGCGTCGTAGACGAAGCCGACGACGTAGATCAGCAGAGCGAGGCTGATGAGCGGATGCCGCCAGACGAACGAGTCGACCGGCCGGCGGCGCTGGATCCGGCGCAGGATCCAGATGCCGATCGAAGACCCGGCACCAGGTAGAACATCACGTAGCCGATGACGACGAAGGGCTCGACCGTGGGCGACATCGACACCAGCGGCCAGTTCTCCGGCCAGTGCCACAGCTGCGGGTTGTACACCGCGTAGGGCGCCCAGTTCATGATCGGGTCCTGCCACACGATGCGTCGTGCAGACGATCGCCATGAGCAGGATCGGGTGCTTCGGGTAGCGCCACCAGGCGACGGCGAAGATCACGATCAACTGCACCATCGCGACGACCGTGAAGATCTGCAGCAGACCCAGCCAGTGGGTCCAGCCGAACAGCGGCGCCACCGGGCTCGGCGCGCCGGGTGAGCCGGGTTGGCGATCCGAGCCGCCACTGCGCCGTGGCGGGCGTTGTGGGCGACGAAGAGCAGCCGCCACCGCCACGGCACAGAGGGCCATGAGCAGGGCGACGCTCGACCGCTCGGACTTCTGCCGCGGGTGTCGTCGGCGTGACGCGGGCGCGGGCCGGCTTCGCCTTGCTCGAGCCGTGTGGCCACCTTGCTCAGATCTCCCCGAAGCGGGCGACGAGACGGGCCTTGCCGAACTCCGGCTCGAGTTGGCGGGCCACGAGATAGCCGGCGCCCCATCCAACCGCGTCGAGTCCACTTGCCGAACGAGAGTCGCGTGCCGGGAGCGCCCGAGGCCGCCGGGAGCATCTTCACCCGCTCGAGCGCCTCCTTCACGCCACGGGGCGTCAAGGGGTGGGCGTCGGCGAAGGCGTGGAGCAGCACCGTCGCGAGGTCGCGGTTGACGACCGGACACGCAGTACTCGGGGCGCCGGCCGTACGCGACCTCGTACTCGTCGAGGAACTGCTGACCGATCGGGTTCGATTCGTCGTACTGGTCGAGCCCGGTCCAACCGAGGATGGCATCCCACATGATCTGGTGGATCCACGCGTTCTGAAATGCGGTCCCGAGGAACCGAGGTGGGTCCCAACCGACGCTGTGCGAGTGCCGGATTGACCCGGGCGATCCCGAAGCCGAAGCCGCAGTGGACCAACGCCTGTGGCTTCGCATCGTGGATCCTGCGGACGGGCTCGGTGATGTCCTGGGCGGTCTGCGCGATCCATTCCTCGGCCACGATGCGGATGCCGGCCGCGCTGCACGCCTTCCGGAAGTTCCTGACGTAGGTCTCACCGACCAGCGACTGCTCGATGAGGACCCCGACCTCCATATGGCCGGCCTTGGTCAACAGATCGGCCCAGAAGATCGGCTCGTCGGTCATCGAACCCATCGACAGCGCGAACGTCCACTCGCCCAGCCAGTCGTCGGTGCCGGTGACGCTGATGGCCGGCACCTGGAATCGTTCCTCGATGGCCTCGCGAGTCGGAACGCAGTTGTCGGTGATGGCCGGGCCGAACACCGCGAGGCAGCCTTCGTCGACGAGCTCGCCGTAGGCGTCGATGACCGCCTTGATCGTTCCTTTGGGGAGGCCCTCGACCTCCCGGAAGACGATCTCGACGGGCCGATCGATGCATCCCCTGCTCGAGTCCCTGCTCGAACACCAGCTCGAAGGGGAGCACCAGGTCCTGCCGCGCCTCGTGCGGGTAGCCGTCGGGGAGCTTGAAGTCGAACAGGTACCCGAGCTTGATCGGCTCGGCGGTGCTCTCGTAGGACACTCGCTCCCCCTCAACCCGAGTGGGTGCCGCATCGGCACCGGCGTGCTCATTGACCTGACATTTGTTCCGCCAACCTACCGAGAGTGTCCGGCGGCCGTCAATCAACTCGAATCGGCCGGCGAGTCGGCCAGGTACGCGTCGATCATCTCGAAGAGGCCCGCGGTGACCGAGGGTCGTCGGTGAGCGGACCGGCAACCGCCGCGCGCGCCGCGTCGCGGAGGCTCAGCCCCTCGGTCACCAGCTGCCCGGCCGCGACGAGGACCCGGGTCGACGCGACCTCCCGCAGACCGGCGGACTCGAGACGCCGGATGGCCTGGCCGAGCTGCACCAGCTGGGCCGCGATCTGGTGGTCGACCCCCGCCTCGTGGCCGACCACCTTCTCCTCCACTTCCGCCGGCGGAAAGTCGAGCTCGATGGCGACCATGCGCTGGCGGGTCGAGTCCTTCAGGTCCTTCAGCACGCTCTGGTAGCCGGGGTTGTAGGAGACCACGAGGCAGAAGCCCTCGGCCGCGTCGAGCGTGACGCCCGAGACGATCGATCGGCATCTGTCGGCGGTGGTCGGCCAAGAGGTGGAGCACGACCGTCGTGTCCTGACGGGCCTCGACGATCTCGTCGAGGTAGCAGATCGCACCCTCGCGGACTGCACGGGTGAGCGGACCGTCCACCCACTCGGTGTCGCCGCCTTGGAGGAGGAAGCGTCCGACCAGGTCGGCGGTCGTCAGGTCGTCGTGGCAGGCGACGGTGATGAGCGGGCCGGTCGAGATCGAAGGCCATCGCCTCCACCAACCGGGTCTTGCCGCAGCCGGTCGGCCCCTTCAGCAGAATCGACAGGCCCTGGCGGGAGGCGGCTCGGAACACCTGCTCCTCGTTGCCGACCGGGACGTAGTACGGACGCGCTCCTTCGGTCATCCGTCCTTCCTCTCGAGCTCGAGCCGTTCCCTCGTCCGACCCTTTCGTTGGTCCATCCTCCGCTGGAGCTCGGCCGAGCGGAGTGCGGACCCGAAGAGCGGCCCGATCGACGAGGGAGGTCCCCGACACGCGGCACGGCAGCGTGCGCGGCCACCCCGAACACCCGGCGGAGTGCAGCCGTGTCGGTCGCCGCGCCCACGCTGAGACAGAGCGTCCCGATCCCGAGGCGTCGGGCCTCGCCCAACGCCCGACGGGAGTCGGCCTCGCCGTAGGCACGCTCGTAACCGTGGTCGTAGGCGAAACCGTCCGAGAGCACCACGAGCAGCCGTCTCGAGGTGCCGGCTTCTCTCTCGAGCACCGCGGTCCCGTGCCGGATCGCCGCACCGAGACGGGTGTAGGCGGCGGGGACGAGCCCGCCGAGGCACAGCATCACCCGCGCGTCGAACTCCTCGCCGAAGCGTTTCACGGGTGTGACCTGCACGGCGGATCGGCCTTGCGACCGGAATCCGTAGAGCGCGACGCGATCGCCCATGCTCGTGCAGGACGATGCCGAGCGCCGCGGCAGCGGCTCGTTGGTGCACGTGCACCGGTTCACCGGTTGCGCTCGGCCTCGCCCGCGGATCCGGAGACGTCGAGCAACAGGAGCACCGACAGGTCGCGCCGTCGCCTCAACGCGTCGATGTAGACGTACTCGTCCGGCGCAGAGCCGGCCATCAGCTGCACACGGGCTTCGACCGCGGCGTCGATGTCGATGTCGTCCCCCTGCCGCTGACGGCGATGGTGTTCGAGCTCCATCCCGAGACGAGCCAACGGCCGGCGGAAGGCAGCGGCCGTTGGCGGCACGAAGGACGCCAGCTCTGCCGGTGTCGGCTCGGCTTCGGTCACCGTGCACCAGGCTGGCCGGTACCGTCTCTTCTTCACGTCCCACTCCGGATAGACGATGCCCTCGCGATGCCGCGATCGACAGGTCCTCCCCGACCGGTGCGGGCGAGGTGGAGAACGCCGCGGTGCGGGCGGTCCGTTCGGCGCGGCGGGTCCGGTGGGTCACCGAATCCGCACCGGGCGGACCCGCCTCCGCAGAGCGTCCTTCGCCGAAGAGCTTCGTCAGCCATCTGCCAATCCCACCGCCGCCTCCGACCGGGCTCGAGAAGAGGTCGACGGCCGGAACCGCTTCGTCTTCGAGGACGTCCAGGTCGCCGGCCACCCCGTCTCCGCGGCGCGGGACGTGCTCGTGGGCGAGCGCGTCCCGCCGCTCGAGTTCCGTCGCGGCCGCGAGGCGTTTCGGATGGACGGTCCCGAAGACCTGCGGCGGCTCGCGCAGTTCCTCGCGACTGGTCGCGATGGCCAACGATTGGGCCGGCGATTCGCTCCGACCCGCGATCCCTCGATCGATGAGCTGGCTGACCGCGGGGGGAAGGAGGTGCTCCTGGCGAGCGAGCGCGCGGTGACCTTCGATCGCGAGGTACCGGCGGGCCACGGCGGAGCGCCGACCGATCGCGGACAGGATCTCCCGACCAAGGCTCCCCGCCCCCAGCAACGCGGATTGAACCACCACCGCGGCGAGCTGATCGGCCGGATCGGTCTCCACGTCGACGAACACGGTGAGGCCGTCGGTCCATGCGGGACCGGAGGCTTCGGTCGCCGCGACCTCGACCGACCTTCCGGCGATGGCGGAGGCGAGGAGGCCGAACCGGCCCGGCGGTCGCGACCTAGGCACGACGAGGCGACCCCGGCACGAGCGCACCCCGCAGCACGGTGTCTCGCGCGAGGCGGTGGGCGGCTCTTGCACCGGCCGCGTCGATGATGCTCGGCGACATCATGATTCCTTCGAAGACGCACCGGGCCCCGACGTCCGCCGAGGCATCCTGGAGACGGATCTCGTCGCGCCGGGTCCCCTCGGCGAGAAGTGCCCGGATCTGACGCAGTTGGGCGCGGAACGAGAAGTCGAGGTTCGGCGTGCTGGGCGGCGACTGTCGCAACCAGGCCAGTTGGATCTTGAACTCGTCGCCAAAGTGATCGAGGACCTGGATGTTCACCCACATCAGTCCGTCCAGCCGTTCGAGCGACGACGAATCGGAGCGCAGCACCGAATCCCACGCTTCCTTCAAGTTCCGCGAGTACGAGCTCATTATGGACGCGAGCAGCTCCTCCTTGGAACGGAAGGATCGGTAGACTGTTCCGGTACTGAGCCCCGCCGCGGCAGCGATGTCCCTCATCGTCGTGGACTCGTAGCCCGCGTCGGCCGAACTCGGCGCGCGCCGCGGTCATGAGGTGGGCGGCCCGGGGGTCGCTCTCTTCGCCGTCGTCCCAGCCCTCGATCACACGATGAGCCGCCTCGAGCGCCCGGGAACCGTCCAACCTCGCGTTCGGCGGCGTGCGCACTCCGACCCCGTGGAGGAGGATCCGCAGTCGCAGCTCCGGGACGTGTTCGGCGCCCGGCGTGAGGTGGGAGACGCCGACTCCCACGTGAAGCATGCTCTGGCAGAGCCGGTTGCCGAGCGACTCGAGATCGATGCCCGACCGGATCGAGCCGGACGCGTCGCCTTCGCGGAGGAGTTCGAGCATCGTGGACTCGATGGCGGTCGGGGTCTGGCGGGCGAGCTTCACCAGCTCCTCCCCGAGCACCGCAGGCGGCTCGTACAAGGTCAGCAGCAGCGCCGCGCGGTGGCGGACGGCGCACTCGGCGATGGCCCTCCCGAACGCCACGATGCGCTCCTCGACCGACGTTCGTCCCGGCGGTTCGGCCCGACGCCTCGCCGGCGACACGGTCGAGGTCCTCGCGATAGTGCCGGACCAGCTCGATGACGATGGCTTCCTTGGAGTCGAAGTGGTGGTACAGGCTGCCCGGAAGGATCCCGCAGGCATCGGCGATCTCCTTCAGCGTCGTCTGCAGCCCCGACGACGCGAACAACGTCCCCGCCGTCTCGAGGATCTCCGCCCTTCGGGCACCGTCGGATGCCATCGATCAGACCCTAGAGAACGGTCTCGGCGCGCCGGTGCACCGGGTGGGCCCACTCGGCCCGACGCGAACCCCGATCGACGATCACCGCGCGGTGGACGCCCTCCCCGCTCGATCCGCCCGTCGGTTGCCTGGCTCACCCACTTCCTTCCCCGCTGTGTCGAGGGTCCGTTCGGAAACTAATCTTTGTCCCACTCCCGGGTCAATCGGCGTCGAGCCCTTCCAATGGACAGTCGCCGAGTCGGTCCGCGGTGGGAACATGACGAGCCGAGCCGTCGTGCACGTGCGGCTCAAAGGGGGGACGATGCAGAAGAAGGGCGGGGCGGCACTCGCCACACTGGTCCTGTCGTTGACGCTTGTGGCGTGCGGCAACTCCTCGAGCGGCGCTTCGTCGGGCACCGGCGGGCGTACGTACACCGTCGGCGTGCTCGCCGACATGACCGGTCCCGCGGGGTCGGTGAACGGGACCAGCTCGCTCGGCGTCAAGGCCGGCATCGCGCTCGCGGCCCGGGACGGTTACACGGTCAAGATGGTCGTGGCCGACACCGGCACGAGCCCCGGTCAGGCTCTCACTGCCGCCCAGAAGCTCGTCGAAGAGGACGGCGCCGAGGCGGTCGTCGCCGAATCCGCGGTGACCTTCGCCGCCGCACCGTGGCTCACCGCGCACGGCGTGCCGGTCCTCGGGTGGTCCGAAGACGGGCCGGAGTGGCTGACGAGCACCAACATGTTCTCTCCCGGCGGTCCCTCGGATCCGGCCAAGGCTGCGACCACCCTGGGCACCTTCTTCAAGATGGTGGGCGTCACCAACCTTGCCGTCGTCGGATACGGCTACGTGCTCTCCACCGAAGGAGCGAAGAGCTTCGCCGACTCGGCCAAGGCGGCCGGGGTGAAGGTCGGCTACCTGAACGACACGGTCCCGCTCGGCACCACCGACGTCCAACCCCTCGTCCTCGCCATGAAGAGCGCCGGCGTCAACGGGTTCGTCGGACTTCTCGAGCCGAATGCCGCCCTCCTCACCGTCCAGGGGCTTCGCCAAGAGGGGGTCGACCTCAAAGCCGGCGTGCTGTTCACCGGCTACGGCGGCGACCTCCAACAGGCCGGGTCGGGGGCCGAGGCCGCCGCCGACGGCGTCTACTTCCCGATGCAGTTCGAGCCGGTCGAGATGCACACCGCGGCCACCGAGCAACTCCAGAAGGATCTGCGCTCGGTGGGCGTCACCAGCGACCCGACGTTCGCCGAGTACATGGGGTACCTCTCGGTGGACCTCCTCGTCCACGGGCTCGAGAAGGCGGGCGCCGACCCGACTGAGGCCACCCTCATCAAGGCTCTCAACGGAATCGGCGATTACGACGCGACCGGTCTGCTGGCGAGCCACACCCTCGACGTGGGAGTCCGCACACCGGTCCCCTCTGGAGTGGACAACTGCCTGTGGTTCACCAAGCTGAGCGGCGCGACGTTCCACCTCGTCCCCGGCGCCGAGCCGGTGTGCGGCTCGCTCATCCCCGGCATCGACAACAGCGGCTCCTGACCGCGTCGCCCCTGTGGAGGCGAGGCGGGGGGCCTACCTCCGTGAAGGTCAGGCCGGCGTGAACGCCACCGGGAGTGCGATCGGCGAGCGGAAGGCCATCCCCTTGATGTGGACGTCCTGGCCGGGCTCGGGCGCGAGCTCCATCTCGGGGAGCCGGTCGAAGAGGGTGTCGATCGCGACCCGCGTCTCCATTCGGGCGAGGTGCATGCCGAGGCACACGTGGACCCCGAAGCCGAAGCCGAGGCTCTGGCGGGACTCGCGGAAGATGTCGAACTGATCGGGGTGTTCGTACTTGCGTTCGTCCCGGTTGGCCGCGCCGAGCAGCAGCCCGACGTCGGCTCCCTTCTGGACCGGCACCCCGGCGAGCTCGGTGTCCCGCGTCGCCTGCCGGAGGATGACCGTCACCGGCGGCTCCCAACGGATCGTCTCCTCGAACGCGACCGGGATGAGCGCACGGTCCTCGCGCACCGCCCGGTACTGGTCGGGATTGGTCAGGAGCCCGTAGAGCATGCTCCCCGAGGCCCGGTACGTCGTCTCGACACCGGCCGGAAGGAGCAAGCGGAGGAACGAATAGATCTCCTCGTCGTCGAGCTTGCGGCCCTCAACCTCGACCTGTGCGAGATCACTGATGAGGTCCTCGGCCGGCTGACGCCGCCGCTCGGCGAGGATCTCCTCGAAGTAGTCGCGCAACGCGGCCGACGCGGCCATCCCGCGTTCCCAGTTGGCGGCGACGCTCGTGATCTCGACGGCCCATTTCTGGAACGCGGGGAAGTCGGAGCGGGGCAGACCGAGGATGTCGCGCGATGACTTGGACCGGAAAGTTGAAAGTGAGCTGCTTCACCAGGTCCGCGCGCCCCTCCTCGGCGAACAGGTCCACGAGCTCGTTCACCACCCGCTGGACGAGATCGCCCTCCCACCGTTCGAGCACCTTGGAGCGGAAGGTCGGCGACACGAGCGCTCGGTGCAGACGGTGCTCGGGTTCGTCCATCTGGAGGATGGTCCGCCCCATCACCTCACCCATGATTCCGGCGTACACCGTCGACGAATAGGTCTCGCTGTCGCGCAGGACCTCGACCGCCTCGTCGAACCCGAGGACGGTCACCGACGGCGGCCTGTTCGTATCGGGCTCGGGCTCGGGCACCTCCTCGCCGAGATCGACGTGGCCCACGTGCACCGGCGACTGCCGGCGCAGTTCGGCGAAGCGCGGGTAGGGATCGCGGATGTTGCCCGAGACGGTGTCCTGCAACTCGAAGGGGTCGAAGGGGATCGGCGCGGGTCCGGTCTCGAGCGCGCTCTTCGCGTCGGTGGTCATCGACGTTCTCCCCTCGTGCCTCCTGCTCCGAAAGGAGCGGCCTTCCGTCAATGTAGTTCAAACGTTCGTTTGACTCCATCGAACACCCGTTCGGGGCGCAGAGCCCGGACGGCTCCCGGCCGCTGGTCCACAATGGAGCCGTGACCTCCCCCGCTGGCGAACCGGCGCCCCGGCCGAACGGCTCCACCCAGCGCCAGCACATCCTCAACACCGCCCTGACCCTCATGTCCCAGCAGGGAGTCGACGGAACGTCGATGCGCAACCTCGCCGCGGCGACCGGCCTCAACGTGGCTTCGCTCTACCACTACTTCCCGTCCAAGCGCGAGCTGCTCGTGGCAGTCCTCGAGGAGCGCGGGCTCGTCGGGAGCCTCTCCCCCGCCTCGCAGCCCTCCCTCCTCCACGATCCCGCCCCGCGGCTCGCGGATCTCCTCGACGACATCCTGCAGTCGATGCTCGAGGTGGAGGACTTCATCCGATTGATGCTCGGCGAGGTGATGCGTGGCGATCAGACCGCCTACGCGGTCGGGGCCGATCTGTTCGCCGCGACGAAGGAGCTGCTCGAGCGTTGGCTCGCCGAACGCGAGCCCGCGGTCGACCCTCCCGGCGGGCAGGAGGCGTTGGCCCGGATGCTGCGCACACTGTTGGTGGGGCTGTTGCTCGAGCACGTGACCGGCGTGCTCGAGCCGGTCGCGGGTGGGGACGGGGGCACCGCGAACCAGTTCCGCGCCCGGGCCGAGGAGATCGCCGCCATCATCGAGCGTGCGGTCGGCGGGCCCGGGGGCGTTTCCTGAACACCGTCGGTACCATGGCCCGATGGCTGACGTCTCCACACCTCCTTTCGGTCCGGGCACCATCGGGCCACTGCCACGCCCGACCGACCAGGTGCTGTGGGACCCGGAGAACCAGGCGATGGACCCCGAACGGCGGCGGGCCCTGCAGGACGAGCGACTGCGCGCGATGGTCGGGCGCATCTTCGAGCGACCGGTCCCGCTCTTCCGCGAGAAGCTGACTTCGTCAGGGATCACCTCTGCCGCCGACATCAGCGGCATCGACGATCTCGCATCGGTCCCCTCCACCGTCAAGCAGGACCTGCGCGATTCGGAGGCGGAGTCGCCCCCGTGGGGCACCTACCGCTTCACCAACCCGCGCGAGGGAGTGCGGCTCGGCACCTCGACCGGGACCACCGGAGCGCCGACCATCACCGTTTGGACGCGACACGACCTCTGGGTGGAGTACGAGTCGGCGGCGCGCAACTGGTGGCGCATGGGTTACCGGCCCGGCACCATCGTGACCCATGCCCACCCCGCGTACCTCTACGGAGGCGGGATCATGTTGCAGCAGACCTACGAGTACTTCGGGTTGCTGACCATCTGGGTTCCCCCTCCGGACACCGACGAGCTCGCCGAGCAGGCGGTCCGGTTCTGGACCCGGGTGACCCCCGACATCCCCTTCATGGGTTTCGCGACCGGACGGTTCGTGGAGGTGGCGACGGCCCTCGGCATCCCCCTCGAGGACGCCGGCCTCACCGGGCTCAGGGCGCCGATCGGCTTCGGCATGGGGCGCGGCGGGATGCCGCTCCTCACCGCGGGGGCCGAGTGCTACGCGTATGTAGGCGGTCCCTGCGGCGCAGTCGCCCGGAGCCCACATCCACGAGGACTGGGCGGTGGTGCAGGCGATCGACCCCGCGACGGGCGGCGAAGTCCCCGACGGCGAGTGGGGCAACCTCACCGTCACCACCCTCGACCGCGACAACGGGCTCCTCCGCTACGACCTCGAGGAAGCCTGCGCGATCCACCGCGAGCCCTGCCCGTGCGGCGAGACCTCGATCCGCGGGCTCTGGGGCGGCCGGTTCAAGGACCTTCTCAGCTGCCAGGGAACTCGGTTCCAGCTCAACGAGCTCGAGTCGTGCCTGCGCGGTGAGGAACGGGTCACCCAGCCTTCGCTCGAGTACCGGGTCCTCCGGCCCGACGGCGGCCCGGCGCCGCTCGCCGTGGAGGTGGAGGTCGCGAGCGACGCGCCCGGCGTCGGTGACGAGGTGGCCGGACGGTTGGTCGCCGCGATCAAAGAGGCCCTCGGGGTCGACGCCTCGGTCACCCCGCTCGCCCGCAACGCGCTCCCCCGGGCCGGCTACAAGGCGACCCGGGTCGTCGATTCGCTCTGAGCAACCGTCAGTCGGTTCTCTCGGAAGGGCCGGACACCTCCATGTGCAGGCGGGTCAGCGTCGAGCGCTCGATGCGCCACCCGTCGTCGACGCGCGCGTAGGACTCGTGGTAGTGCCCGTGACCCTCCATCCGGCTGCCGTCCGGCCAGAGGACCAGGTCCTGCAGCGCCCAGATGCCGGTCGCCGTCGTCGCCGACGTGAGATGGATCTCCGGCATGTGTCCCTGATGCACGGTCACCGTTCCCTCGAGGGCCTTTTGCAGGAAGGCGATGAATTCGTCGGCCCCGGTCACGACACCGCCCCCCGAATCGGTGGTGTCGATCACCACATCGTCGGTGAACAGCCGTCGCATGCCGACCCAGTCCTTCGTGTCCATCGTGCGGAAGTACCGGGCCTTCAGTTGCTTGATGGCCTCGACATCGTCCACCGACCCCTTCTAGCCGCGCGGGCATTTCGGGTTCAAGCGTCGGAAGGCCGGGCGCCGGCCATCAGCGCAGCGCGCGGATGACCTCGGTACCGAACACCGTGAGCGTCTCGGGGGGGGCGAAGTCCGTGAACCACGTGTAGACCCGCTCGACCCCCCGTCGGCGCAACGCGACGAGCCTCGGGACGAGCTCCTCGGGTGCACCGGCCAGGTGTCCG
Source organism: uncultured Acidimicrobiaceae bacterium (assembly GCA_963784155.1). Lineage (GTDB taxonomy): Bacteria > Actinomycetota > Acidimicrobiia > Acidimicrobiales > RAAP-2 > Bog-756. The sequence continues at coordinate 692,893 of CAWAQF010000004.1, read as the reverse complement.
TCCTCGCCCATGCGGCCGAAGCGGCGCGCCGCGGTCTCGAGGACCTCTCGGCGTCGACCCTCCTCGGTGACGAGGGTCACCAGGAGCTGCACCGACACTCGCGCCGCCCCGGCGTCGCCGCGTACCTCGTCGAGCCGCTCCATCTGGTTGAGCGGCACGTTCCACCAGTCGGCGAAACGGGCGACCAGCTCCATCGTCCTCGGGCCGGTGCCCCCGACGAGGATCGGGATCTCCGTGAGCGGGACCGGGAGCTGGCGCGCGCCCGCGACCGCGAAGTGACGTCCCCGGTGGTCGACGGGCTCGCCCGACCAGAACGCGGTGAGCAGTTCGAGGGTCTCGCGCAGCCGCTCGAGCCGTTCGCGGCCGCCCGGGTCGCCGATCCCGAACGCGTCGAGCTCACCGGGCACCGATCCCGAGCCGATGCCGAGCTCGAACCGACCGCCCGACAGGTGGTCGAGGGTCACCGCCTGGCGGGCGAGCACGGCCGGATGGCGCATGGCGTCGCAGAGCACGAGGTGGCCGAGGCGGAGCCGGTCGGTGACCGCGGCCAGCCAGGTGGCGGTGGTGAACGCCTCGTACATCGGCTGGTCGGTTGCGCCGGGCGGAGCGAGATGATCCATGAGGGCGATACCGGTGAAGCCTGCCGCCTCCGCCGAGGCGGCCCGCGCCACGAGCGCACCCGGATCGAGACGCATCTGCGGGAGGAAAACGTGGAACTCGAGGCCACCCGCCGGCGGGGCGGAAGCGGCAGAGGAACCACCGCCCGCGGGGCCCCCGGGCATCTCAGACCCGGTCGACCAGCATGCCGGCCAGGTGCTCGTACTGCTGACCGGAACCGCCCATCAGGACCTCGTTCTGCTTGGCTCGCTTGAAGAGGAAGTGCGCGTCGTCCGCCCAGGTGAAACCCACGCCTCCGTGGACCTGGATATTGTCGCCGGTCACCCGCACCGCGGACTCCGCCGCGAAGCCGGCCGCCATCGCAGCCGCCTGCACGCGTTCCGGCGCGCCCGTGTCGGCTGCCCAGGCGGCGAAGTGGACACCCGCCCGCGCCAACTCGAGGGCCTGGTACATGTCGACGATCCGGTGCTTCACCGACTGGAACGACGCGATCGGTCGATCGAACACCACCCGCGCCTTCGCGTATTCGACGGCTTCGTCGAGTGCACGGTCCGCCACGCCGATCAGCTCTGCGGCGAGCCCGACCGCGACGTCGTCGAGCACCTCCCGCCAGAGGCCGGCCTGGTCCCCGGAAGGGCCGAGCGGCTCGGCCGGTTCCTCGTCGAGGAGCAGGCGGGCGAGTTTGCGAGTGGGATCGAGCGACGGGACGGGCTCGGCCCGCGGGGACTCGACCAGGAACGAGCGGACGCCCTCCTCGCCGAGCGCCACGACGATGGCCCAGTCCGCGGTGTGGCCGTCGACCACGATCGGCTTCGCGCCGCTCACCACCCAGCCCGCACCCCTGCGCCGGGCACGGGCGCGCACGGTGGTGAGCGGATGGCCGTACCCCTCCTCGTGCAGGGCCACCGTCCCGCGTCGCCGCCCGGACCCCAGCCCCGCCAACAGCTCGTCGGCGCCGAGCGCGACCGCGGCGCGGGTCGCCATCACCGACGACGAGAAGAACGGACCCGGGAGCGGGACCCGGCCCATCTGCTCGAGCACGATGCACATCTCGAGCAGGCCCGCACCTTCGCCGGGCACGAGCATTCCGGTCCAGCCGAGGGCGACCAACCGCTCCCACAGCTCCGACGAGTTACCCGCCGGGTCGTCGGCGAGCGCCCGCAAGGTGTCGCCGTCCACCTCGCCCATCGCCTGACGCGCCACGTCTTGGAGCGCGAGTTGTTCCGTGTCGAATGTGAAGTCCATTGCGCACCCCCGGACGGCAGGCCCCGATGTCGGGCGACAGTGTAGACGCCACTGGCACTAGCCTCCGGGGTCGTGGATTTCGCACTTGCCCCCGAAGACGAAGCCTTCCGCGACGAATTGCGCGCGTGGCTCGACGAGCACCTGCCGCCCTTCCTGGCGAGCGAGGAGATCACCGACGAAGCCTCGATCACCGGTGAGAAGTCGACCCAGCGACGAGCCGCGTGGCAGCGGCTCTTGCACACCGGGAGGTGGGCCGCCGTCCACTGGCCGGAGGAGTACGGAGGCCGGGCGGCCACCGCCATGCAGCGGATCATCTACTCGGAGGTGATGGCCGAGTACCGCACGCCGGGTTTGTACAACCCGAACGGCCTCTGGCAGATCGGGCCGATGATCATCGCCTGGGGGACCGAGGAGCAAAAGGCGCGCTGGCTGCCCTCGATCCTCGAAGCCAGCGAGCACTGGTGCCAGGGCTTTTCGGAACCCGACGCGGGCAACGACCTCGCCAACCTGCGGACCACCGCAATCCGGGACGGCGACCACTACGTCGTCAACGGGCAGAAGATCTGGATCTCGACCGCGCATCTCGCCCGCTGGGGCCTCTTCCTGCTCCGCACCGACCCCACCGCCATCGAACGAGGAGCCAAGCACGAGGGGATCACCGCGTTCATCGTGGACATGAAGACGCCGGGAATCGAGACGAGACCGATCCGCGACATGTCCGGCGAGGAGATGTTCAACGAGGTGTTCTTCACCGACGCTTCGCTGCCGGTCGAGAGCCGACTCGGCGGCGAGGGCGAGGGGTGGATGGTGGCGATGGGCACCCTCGCCAACGAGCGGGTGGGCATCGCCGGACAGATCTCGATTCTGGCGGCCGACCTGCGGGCGATGATCACCGCCGCCCGATCGGTCAACCCCGCCGCCCTCGAGGACCCCGCTCTGCGCGACCGGCTCGCACGCGCCTGGACCGAAATCGAGCTCTCGCGGCTCCTCGCGCTGCCGCGCGCTGAGCAAGATCATCAAGGGCGAGAAGAACTGGCCCGAGGTGCCCTTCGCCAAGCTCCAGTGGTCGACCCTCGCCCAGACCCTCGCCGCGCTCGCGGTCGACCTACTCGGACCGGCCGGCCTGCTCGCACGGGGCGGACCCGACTCGGTCGACCGCGGCAAGTGGACCCGCCTCTACGCCTTCCAGCGGTACAGCACCATCGGAGGCGGCTCGACCGAGGTGCAGAAGAACATCATCGCCGACCGGGCGATCAAGCTCCCCGGCCAGGCACGCCTCTCCTGAGGTGCCGACCGACCCGAGGGCCGTCTGCATCGTCGGCGCCGCACGGCGCACCTGGCGGGAACAGCCGGCACCCGAGCCCCTGGGGATGTGGGAGGAGGTCGCCCGCGAGGTGGCCGCCGACGCCGGTGTTCCGCAGGCGCTGCGCGAGCTCGAGAGCCTCCAGGTCGTCTACTGCCAGGCCTGGGAGTACGACGACGCGTGCCGACGCCTCGCCGAGCGGCTCGGCGCCGACCCCGCGCATCGCCGCTACTCGGGGCTCGGGGGTTCGGTCCCTCTCACTCTCGTCGTGGACGCCGCGGCCTCCATGGCGCGAGGAGAGCTCGACCTCGCGCTGGTGATCGGGGGCGAGGCACTGGCCACCCGGAAGCGCCTGGCGGACCCCGCCTGGTCATATCCCCCCGAGAAGCCCGGGCGCTTCCCGATCACCATCGACCGCGCCGAGGCGGACAACGGCATCTTCCAGGCCTATCTGACCTTCGCCCTTCTCGACACGGCGCGGCGTGTCCACCTCGGCCGCGACCTCGACGAGCACCGGAAGGAGCTCGGTCAGCTCTTCGCCCCCCTGTCCGAGGTGGCGGCGGCCCAGCCCGAGCACGCCTGGTTCCCGGCGCGGCACGACGCCTCGGAGATCGTCGAGGTGACACCTTCCAACCGCATGGTCGCCACCCCCTACACCAAGCTGATGACCGCGTTCATGGACGTGGACATGGCCGCAGGGGTGCTGTTGACGACCGAGGCGCGCGCCGACGCGCTCGGCGTGCCGGCCGACCGCAGGGTCTACCTGCGCGGCTTCGGCGCGGCGGACGAACCCTTCGGGATGGCCGCCCGACCGGACCTCTGGCGCGCGCCGGCGATGGAGGTGGCGACCCGCACGGCGCTCGGCGGCAGGACCGTGGAGGACATCGCCCATCTCGACCTCTACTCGTGCTTCGCGAGCTCCCTGGCATTCGCCTCGGACGCGCTCGGCATCCGCGAGCCACGCCAGCTCACGGTGACCGGCGGGTTGCCTTATCACGGAGGACCGGGCAGCAACTACACCACCCACGCGCTCGCCGCGATGACCGACGTGCTTCGAGGCGACCCCGGGTCGTTCGGACTGGTGACCGGGGTCAGCATGCACATGGCAGGCCACGCGGCCTCGCTCTGGTCGACCTCGCCGGGTCTGGCGCCGGCATCGCAGGCCGCGGCGGACCATCCCGAAGTGCCGGTCACCACCCACCCCGAGGGCACCGCACGGGTCGCGACCTTCTCGACCACGTACGGGAGGGAGGGTCCCGAGTGGACCGCGTTGATCTGCGATCTACCCGACGGGTCACGCTGCTATGCCCGACTCGAGGAGCCGGTCGAGGAGGGCGTCGACCTCGCGGACGAAGAGGTGACGTTGCTCGCGGGCGAGAAGGGCGTCAACACCGCTCGTCGATGACGGGGCGGCACCGCCGGGCACGGTGTGGGCACGAGCGGCGTATCATCGGCAACGACTCCGAGATGGACCGAGAGGTGAGGCTGTGAGGACCGAGGATCTCATTCTCGTCAGCGTGGACGATCACGTGATCGAGCCGCCCGGCATGTTCGACGGCCGACTGCCCGCCAAGTTCCAGGACAAGGCGCCGACGCTCGTGCGCAAGGACGACGGCACGGATGTCTGGCGCTACCGCGACAGCGAGATCCCGAACGTCGGACTCAACGCGGTGGTCGGGCGCCCGCCCGACGAGTACGGCATCGAACCCACCTCCCTCGACGAGATGCGGCTCGGCTGCTACGACGTCCACGAGCGGGTGCGCGACATGAGCGCGAACGGGGTGCTCGGGTCGATGTGCTTCCCCTCGTTCCCCCAGTTCTGTGGTCAGCTCTTCGCGCGTGCAGCGGCGACCGACCCGGACGAGGCCCTCGCCATGGTGAAGGCCTACAACGATTGGCACGTCGACGGGTGGTGTGGCGCCGAACCCGGCCGATTCATCCCGCTCTCGATTCCGGTGCTGTGGGACCCCGAGCTCGCCGCCGAAGAAGTCCGCCGGATGGCCGGCCTCGGGTGCCACTCGGTGACCTTTTCGGAGAACCCTTCCAAGCTCGGCTGGCCGTCGATCCACACCGACCACTGGGATCCCTTCTGGAGCGCGTGCTCGGACGAGGGAACGGTCGTCTGCATGCACCTCGGGTCGTCCTCGGAGTTGGTGATCACCTCGATGGACGCGCCCATCGACGTGATGATCACCCTCCAGCCGATGAACATGGTCCAGGCCGCGGCCGACCTGCTCTGGTCACCGGTGCTGCGCAAGTACAAGGACCTCCGCATCGCGCTCTCCGAAGGCGGGATCGGGTGGATCCCCTACGCGCTCGAGCGCATCGACTACGTCTACCAGCACCATCACGCGTGGACCGGTCAGGACTTCGGTGACATGCTGCCGAGCCAGCTCTTCAAGGAGCGGATCATCACCTGCTTCATCGACGACGCCTTCGGGGTCGCGAGCCGGGACTTCCTCAACGTCGACAACATCACCTGGGAGTGCGACTATCCGCACTCCGACTCGACCTGGCCCCAGTCGCCCGAGGCTGCGATGAAGTACCTCGCAGATGTCGACGACTCGCAGATCAACAAGATCACCCACGAGAACGCCATGCGCCTTTTCCGCTACGACCCCTACGCCGTCCGGCCGCGGGAGAAGTGCACGGTGGCCGCGCTGCGGGCCGAGGCGACCGATGTCGACACCGCGCAGGTCTCTCGGCGCAAGAACAAACGCGACCGTCCCGAGGGCCTGGTGGACCTCGGGACGGTGAGTCGGGCCTTCAGCTCGAGCGACGACAACGCGTAGGCGCGACCCCGCCCGCAACCATGCCCATCCATTACGAGCAGGGCGACGATCACATCGTCCTGATCACCATCGATCGTCCGCAAGCGCGCAATTCGCTGGACATGGAGCACTTCGCCCAACTGCGGGCGGCGTGGGAGCGATTCGGAGACGAGGACGAGTCGTGGGTCGCCGTTATCACCGGAGTCGGTCCCGACTTCTGCGTAGGGGCCGACTTGAAGACCTACATCCCGCAGGTCACCAAGTTGCAGTCCCAGATGCAGAAGGACGGCGTGGCCGAGATCGACGGGTACCGCCTCGACGACGGAGTGAAAGCCGTTCTCCGCAACGTCGAGCTCTACAAGCCGATCGTCGCCGCGGTCAACGGCACCTGCGTCGCCGGGGGCATGGAGATGCTCGGCGGGTGCGACCTGCGGGTGGCGGCCGACACCGCGACCTTCGGGGTGATGGAGCCGAAGCGCGGTCTCTTTGCCGGCGGGGGTACTACGGTGCGCCTCCCCCGCCAGGTCCCCTTCCCTGCGGCGATGGAATTGCTGCTCTGCGCGGATCGCATCTCGGCGGAGCGCGTCTTCCACATGGGCCTGGTCAACGAGGTCTGTGCACCGGCCCTGTTGATGGACCGCGCCTACGACTACGCCCGCCGGATCACGGCCAACGGACCCTTCGCCGTCCGCAAGACCAAGGAATCGGTGCTGCGGGCTCTCGCGGTCGACATGAAGGAGGCCTACCGGATCGAGTCGGCGATCTCCAAGGAGGTCTTCTCGAGCGAGGACGCGATCGAAGGTCCGAGGGCGTTCGCCGAGAAGCGCACCCCCGCCTGGAAGAACGCCTGAGCGCGGCCGTCGGACGCCGGCGGGTGCGACGATGAGCCACGACCTCGGGACCCCGTGCCTCCGCCTCGAGTCCGAGGGTTCGGTGGCCTGGTGCACCATCGATCGTCCCGGAGCGAGGAACGCGCTCACTCCCGCCATGTACTTCGGGCTCAAACGTGCGGTGCGGCTGGTCAACTCCGATCCGAACCTCGCCGCCCTGATCATCACCGGTATCGGGGACGTGTTCTCCCCGGGTGGCGACCTCGGCGGCCGCTCGGAGGCGGGAGAGTCCGTGCCGGACGCGATCGCCGAGGACGTGCTGCCCTTCCTCGCCATCCGCGACTCCAACGCTCCGGTGATCGCCGCGGTCAACGGCATCTGTCAAGCCGGCGGGCTGCTCATCGCGATGATGGCCGACATCGCGGTAGTGAGCGACCGTGCGACCTTCCGAGTGCCCGAGCTGCTCCGGGGGATCACCGATGCGACCTACGCAGCGGCCCTCCCGGCGCACGTCGGGATCGCGGCCGCACGCGACCTGCTCTTCTCCGCACGGAGGTTCGGCGCGGAGGAGGCTCAACGCATGGGACTCGTCGCGCGGGTGGTCCCCCACGACGACCTCCGCCGGGCCGCCCTCGAGGCCGCCCATCAGGTGTTGCGAACCCCACCCGCGGCGCGGGGACAGGTGAAACGCATGCTCAACGAGCGCTACGGCCTGATCGACTACCGGACCATGTTCTGGGATCTCGAACACTCGCCCGAGCCCCGCGAAGGAATGCGCGCCTTCATGGAGAAGCGCCCGCCCTCTTGGATCCCGCCGGACGTGCCATCCGACGATCGACGCGGGTGAACGGCCCGGACGTCCGCTTCCCGCATGTCCCAGATGGTCTTCTGGTCTTCCTCAGAGAACCGCCTCATCTCGACACCTCCTGGTCGACGAACTCATTGTTCGCCAATCAGGCAAGTGATGCGTTCACCGGTTGAGGACGCAGCACGTCTGGGCTAGCGCCTTGGCACCAGCAGTGGGCGTGGTGAGTCGGAGTTTCGTAGAGACGAGCCGCTCGACATCTTGATGTGAGGGAATCCGTTTCCGAAAATGGGGATTCATGCCGGGGGTTCCACCGGGTCACTCGGCGGGCCGCTCTGATGGTTTCATCGATCCGAGTCGCCTGCGAGGACGACTTTCTCGTCACCCGGCAGCCAGTTGAGCACTGAATCCGGGTCCGAATCTCATTCTTGCGCCGGCAGACCGGTGTAGCTAGGAGCGAGCGCTCGGGCGGGCGTGAGACCGAAGCCGATGTTGGAGCCGAAGAGGTCCATGGCGAGGGGCTGGAACATCCGTGTCGGCGTAATCGCACTGCCCTGCTTGGTGTTGTCTCGCCTTCTTCCTGGTCAGTGCGAAGGTCGAAACCTCCGCCATCGTCAGTTTGCCCTACTAATGATAGTAAGGTACCCTGACATACATGTCGAGCGCGACGACACAGCGGGGGCCCTACTTGGGTGCGATGCTGCGACCATGTTGGCAATGGGTCCGCGATGAGATCTTCTCGGGTGTGCTCGCCGCCGGATACGACGACCTGACTGCCGCCCACGTCGGGGTGTTCCGCTATCCGGGCCTCGACCGTCAGCGCCCTTCTGAACTTGCGGAGCAGCTTCGGATCACGAGGCAGTCAGTCAACGACCTGCTGGGTCATCTCGAACGCTGCGGGTACATCACTCGGGAGAACGATCCCGCCGACCGACGCGCACGCGTCGTTCGACTCACTACCAAGGGACGCCGGCTCCAAAGCACAATCGGTGACGAGGCACAGGCAGCCGAGCAAAGGATCGCTGAATGGCTCGGACCGCGCCGCTTCTCGCAGCTGCGGGACGCTCTGGCCATACTCGATGAACGTATGAACGCTGACCTCCAAGACTGACCAAGGTGTTACGACGGTGGGTCCTCAGCGGAATCCACAAGAGCTATCGCGTACGACCTCTTGCATGGATCGAAATCGGCCGGTCCACGGGCGCGCACTCGAACGCCGGCTCAGAGCGCGCTATTGGAACCCTCGGATAGCAGCGACACCGGGCTCACGGTCACGGCGGGCCGGATGTTGGACGGTTTCCCACGGTACCGACGATCGAGAGCAGTTCTCCGGCGTCTCTCGCCACCGCCGGGAATCCATACGTCTCAGCTGTGTCTCGGGCAGAGGTGAGCACGTGCACCGACGTCGTCCGGTCGCGAGTGGCTCCGCGATCGAGCAGCATCCGGCCACATTCCAACTGGGTGAGGGCAATGAAGAACGGGGCCTCGAGCCTCTGGTGTATCTCCAGCGCCTCGGCGAAGTGGTCCTCGGCGGCATCGTAACGACCGAGCACCGTCGCTAGTGTCCCGAGGTTGTGGGAAACGGCACCCAACACGATTGCCCCGGTGGTGACCGTCAGGTGCGACCAGTCCTTGAGCCGTTCGTAAAGGACCTCGGCGGCGGTCCTCTCGGCGAGACGAGTTGCGACTCGGGCCCATTGGTCGAGGTAGGACGCGAGCAAGTAATCGCGGGGTGCCGAGAACCCCGACGCTGTCTCCGCGGCGAGCCTTCTTCACGCGTCGTCGAATCGCCCGGATTCGACGAGAGCAAAGGCCGCGACCCGCGGTACAGGGGAAGGCCTGGGGAGCGGTTCTCCAGGTCGATGATGAAATCGACAATCTCAGCGAGTCGGTCTTGTTGCCATCGAATGGAAAGGAGATGGACGCCGTAGAAGAGAAGGGCATCGGGTTGCCCGCTGTCACTGCCCAGTTTCAGCGCTTCCTCCGAGTACGCCTCTGAGCCGCCGATATCCCCGCCGAGCAGCGACAACCAACTCCGGCTGAAGGTCACGCTCCATCTCAGCATGGGTTGCCCGATGTCGGTCGCGAGCTGCTTGGCTTCGTCCTGACAGCGATTCACTTCACGGAGATCACCGACTTGGATCGAGAACAAGCCCTTGAACCCCAGGGCCCAGAATTTGCCAACTGGGTCATTCAATTCGTCGGCGAGCTCTTCGGCTTCTATGTAGTCGGACCGCAACTGCTCGATGGTTTCAGGGATCCAAACGGGCAAGCATCGCCGCAGCAGCGTGTCGAGGGTGGTCTTGGGGTCCCCGATCGCGCGCGCGATCCGCAGCGCCTCGTCGGCTAAGGCTCGTCGAGCCGGATAGTCACGGTCGAAAACCTGTTCAGAAGCGAGAAGCGCGAGAAGGCGGGCTCGATCAGCCGAGTCCTCCCTACCCACCGCCTCGAGCGCCACTTCGAGCACGGTGACCCGTTCGGCATCCACGGCACCGATCGCGCTGACGAAACCCCGGCTGTTGGCGAGCGCTGCCCGAACGAGCGTGGGCGCGTCCCCGATGGACTGGGCCAGACGGGCCGCCTCGAGGAGCGTCTCCCGATAGGAAGGTTCCCCCGCCTGTCGCTGCGCCTCGCCAAGACCGGCGAGGCATGTGGCGCGCTCATCGGCGTCGGGAACTTGCTCCAACACACCGAGGGCCTGTTTGAACCAACGGATGGCTTCTGTCGGGGCAAGAGCGACGAGGGCGTTCTCTCCTGCGAGGCGCGCATAGTTGACCGCCTTGGTCACCTCGGTCGGTCTCGTCGCGGCAAGCCAGTGGCGGGCGAGCTCACCGGCATGTCTGTCGGCGTCCTCGCCGAGACCCGTCTCTAGTGCCTCAGCCGCTCCGCGATGAAGACGGGCACGGCGCGTTGTCCCCAGGTCCTCGTACACGGTGTGTTGGATGAGTGCGTGCGCAAACCGAAATCGCCCCGGGACCGCCCGAACTTCGGACACCAGTGCCGACGAGGATGCCGCCTCAAGGAGGTCCAGAACCGAGTCCTCGTCCTTCTGCGTCACGGTCACGAGCAGGTCGACGTCGAACTCCTGTCCGAGCACGGACGCAGCGGCGAGGACGCGGGCCGCCTCCTCCCCCAGGCGCCCGATCCTGGATCCCACGACCTGGCGCACGCTGTCGGGAAGCCCTGCTTCGGCAAGCTCCTGGGTCGGCGCCCACCGGCCGGTCTCGTCCTGGACGATGGCGCGGGTCTCGACGAGGTGACGAAGGACCTCGGCCACGAAAAAGGGGTTCCCGTCCGTTTCGCGGTAGAGGGCGTGACCGAGCTCGACCCCGGCTTCGTCCATTTCATGTCCGGCGGCCGCCTCCATCAGCGAGATGACCTCGTCATCGGCGAGACCCGAGAGTGCGATCCGGGTGACACACGCTTCGCGGGTCAGCGCGGCCAACGTCTCGGTGAGTGGGTGGGACACGGACAACTCGACGTCTCGATAGGTCCCGATCAGGAGCACGCGGCCGCGCAGGTGGCTGGTGAGGTGACGGACGAGCTGCAGCGTCGGCGCGTCGGCCCAGTGGAGATCGTCGACCACCAGGACAACCGGATCATCGGTCGCCACACGCTCGAAAAGGGCCGAAACTGCGCCGTAGACGATCCAGCGCTCGGCGTCGGGGTCGCTGGCTCCGGCTTCGATCAGGTCAGGACGTCGATCTCTCAGCTTCGGAACCAGGTGCGCGAGCGCGGACAGGGAGTCGTCCCCGACCCTGGAAAGCTCCTCCTCCTCCAAGTTGGCAAGGTAGTGCCCTAAGAGCTCGATGAAAGGCCCGTGCGGAATCGCGAGGTCTTCGTCGCACCGTCCGTACAGGACGATTGCTCCGGATGCGTGACATTGCCGGGCGAAGGAGGAAGTGAGGCTGCTCTTCCCGACGCCGGCCTCCCCGGCGACGAAGACCGTTCGAACGAGTTCGTCAGCCATGAGCGCCTTGAAGACGTCGGCGAGTTGCTGCTGTTCGGAGGCCCGACCGACCAGGCCGGCACCAGGAGCTTGGGGCAATCGAGGTGGAAGCGGTACGGCGGAGGTCTCCTCGTCTCCTCCGGACCGCTCCCAGACCACTTCCCACGCGACAACAGGTTCCGGCAGCCCCTTCAGTTCGAGCCCCCGTTCGGTGATGAAGGTGTGCCCGGAACGCCGGGCGAGACCCTTCACGATGTCGGTGGTGAGGATCTGGCCTCCCTGGGCGACCGCGCACAGTCGGGACGCCTCGACGACTGCGTCTCCGAAGTAGTCGCCGTCTTCGGCGGTCACGTCACCCGTCGAGATCCCGATGCGGACGGCCAGTGGGATCGGAGCCCGCCGATTGTGGCGCTCGATGGCCTGCTGCATGGCCACCGCGCAGAAGAGGGCAGGAGCAGTGGCGTCGAACGCGACCATGAGCCCGTCGCCGAGATTCTTGACCTCGGTCCCACCCGTATCGGCAACGGCCTGACGCAAGCCGCCGAAATGGTCACGACGCAACTGGTTGGCTGCCTGAGGAGTGAGTCCGGAAGAGAGCTCAGTCGAGGCGACCAAATCGGTGAAGAGCACCGTGATGTTCTCGGTTGAGGCCACCGTTCCCCTTCCAAGGCCGCGGCAACACATTATGTCGGAATCGGTCGACCAGCCCTCGGTGGAGGTGCGGCCCAGAGCGAGGCTACAGAGCGGATGGCGGCAATTCCCGCTACGTTCGGGGAGTGCCCAGCAGCCCCAGTGGTCTCGCAAGTGGCGCGCGAGCCGCCGGGCGGTCCGTCAGCCGCGGCCATGGCGTGATGGTCCTGGCTACCCACCCGGATACCACGAGGCGACCACGTCCACGCGGATTGCGACGCGTGTGGCAACGGGTGGGTCTTCTCGGCCAAGTAGCCAAGGGTTAACCTGAGCATGACGCCAACAAGGGGGAGCCGTGGGACTCAAAACCGTGGCCGCAACCCATTTCGAGTGTGACCGTTGCGGAGCGGACTCTCGGGTCGCTGCGTCAGAGTACGAAGCCACCAGATTGGCGCGCGAAGAGGGCTGGATGATTGATCCGGGGGACAAGAGCGCCAGCTGCGCGAAGTGCGCAAGGATGCAGACGCGGCGCGCAAGTCCCTGACGCAGGTTCACTACGTGTGTGACAGATGTGGGGCAGAAGCAAGGACCGGGTCCTCAGATCGCGAGGCGTTCCGTCTCGCGCGTGAGGCTGGTTGGTTCATCACCCCCGACCGCGAGGGTGCCATGTGCCAGGCGTGCGACAAAGCACCGCGATAATCGCGTTGCCCGCTCATCGATTGGTCAGGAAGCTGGCGAACCCCTACTACTGATTTTCGCTCTCCCACCACATGGCGGGTGCGCCTTCCGGGTAGTTGCCCGACGGATCTTCCAGGGTGCCCCATGTGGCCGGCATGGTCTCGGCAGCCGCCATAGAGGACCGAGATCTCTCGCAGGAACGGGACCAGCTTGTTCTATCTCACCCCCGCATCCCGGCGCGCCTTGCGACGTCTGTGGCGACGCATGACACCAAGTCCGAACCATACCAAGGCTCCGAACGCTGCTGTGACGAGGGTGTAGAACCACAGCGGCCAAGAGAATGACCAAACCAAGAAATGCAGTCTGATCTTCTCGGTGTTCTGGATGATGAATACAAGAAGCAGTCCGACTCCGACAAGCGATGCGATCGCTCCTCCGCCGAGTCGGGAGCTGCTGTTGCTTCCACCAGGTTCCGGTTCGACCATCATGGGCCCCTTCCGCTCGCTCGACCGGGAAACACATAGGCGACTTTGCGTTCCGAGCATGTCACAAGACAGAGCGCCTGACGCCCATCCTTCGGTGCCCGTGAGCTCTCATCTGACCGACGTCCCATAGCCATGGGTCGGCGGCATCATCGGCACCCAGTTGGAACGGGAGGCAACCCCGATGCCCCCTGAGACATGCCGGTGCAGTTCTGTGTGGTGACTGGGCCTCCGGCTTCGTGGCGGTCCGTCGTAACCTGAAGACGATTTGGACCGAGTACCCGGTAGCTGATGACGATGCCAGCAGGGACCGAGTACCCATCGCTTGTGGTACGGCCGCTATCGACGTTGCTGGGGCGGATCACGACGAACCGAGCGGGCCGCGATGAGCGGAATGCGTCACGCAGACAGGAGTAGACCGCGGGTCCCGGCACGGTCGTTGTCGGCCAGCCACTCATTTCATTGTTGATGCCGCAATCGGTCCCCCCCGCGGGGACCGGCGGGTAGGTCCGCGCCGTAGCTGAACCCGGTGAGCTGGGCACTGCCGTCGATGTTCCACATGCAGAGAGCAGCGCAGCGATGCTCACAAGGGTCCATGACAGTCGCATCGATGCCATTTTGGCTCTGGCAGACCCAAACCGGGTGTCTCCTGTCGCCGGGAGCGGGGATCAGCTACCCAGAAGAGATCACAGGGGGGCCACGATTTGAACGACCTTCCCGAAGTCGGAGAGCGTCGAGGTGGTCTTCTCAACGACGGACCCGGCCACCCGCGAAGAGGTGGCGACCACAGTCGCCTCGGTGCGGACAATGCGACCAGCCCGTCGAGCCACACAGACGCGATGAACGGCGCCATCGTGATCTGCTCGTTGTACGGCTGGTTGTTCGAGTTCGTGAGTGCGAGCGTCTGTACGGCACCGGGGATTGGGACCAGGTACTCCGTTGCCGGTTGGCCGTCCACACTTCGCACTCCCACGACCGTCACGGGACCCTTGGTCGTCGTGAGCGCCTTGGTCGTGACCGCACCCAGGTACGCGTACGGCTGCCGATTGGTCCCCCGTACCCAGCGACTCGGGGACAGGGAGGCACTCAGATAGAGATCCTTGCCTATGTAGATCGACATGGAGCGTGTGGGTGCGGGAACATTCCCTGTCTGGGCCTTGTTCGTAAGTGACAGGTCAGGACCCGCGAATCGGATGTCTCCGACGACCGTGAGATGATCCGCCTGTTTTTTGGCAGCCGACGGCCGACCGAACGTGGCTTGCCCATCCGAGTCGATCGCCAGGTGGGCCGTTCCTGCGTCCTCTGTCAGTCGCACAGCGCTTTTGATCCGCGCCAGTGCAGCTTCAGAGCCTGGTGATTTCGACGCGGTCGTGGACCTACAGGCAGCAACAAGGAGAACGACCAACGGCGCCGACCCGGGCCCGCCGATCCTCCGCATGGGAGGGACACTATCTACTGCGGTGGAACTGCCCCCGAGCACCTGCGGACCGGGAGCAAGGCGGTTACCCAACGTGACTGGCCGACACGTCGGTGATACCTCGATGTAACCCCTTTTCCCGCCTCAAATGGGGGCACTTCACCTTCGATCTGGCCGGTCTCTAGAGTCTTGGCCCGAAGCGCCGACGGGAATTGCCTGTGATCCGATCGATGGCACCGAGGGTGCGGCATAGGGGGAGAACGATGAGATCGATCGCGGGCCGCGGCGTGGCGACGCACTGGCTCCGACTAGTTGTCCCAGCAGCGCTTGCCTCGGTGGCGGTCGCGGCGAGCTTGACCTCTTGCACGTCGACTGCGACGACAACCGCAGCCGATTCCTCCTCGACCAAGTCGACGATTCCTCAGTCGGCCTTCCGCGACTACACGGGCATTACCCCGACCACCGTTACAGAAGGCAACGTGTCCACCTTGACCGCCGGGCTCTTCGAGGGCGCCGTCGTCGGCGCCAAGGCCTACGCGGCGTATACCAACTCACAAGGCGGAATTCACGGCCGGCGGATCGTCGTTGACAGCTATGACGACACCTATGCGGGCGCAGCTAACAAGCAGTACACCCAAGAGGCAGTGGAGAAGGATTTTGCAACGGTCGGGAGCTTCTCGCTGCAGGACAACTTCGGAGGCACAGTCCTCGCGGCCAACCCGCAGGTCCCGAACGTGACCGTGTCCCTCGACCCGGCGGCTGTCGACCTCCCGAACAGCTTCAGTCCTGCCCCGGCTGCGCACGGATGGCCACTCGGGCCCCTGACCTACTTCAAGAACAAGTTCCCGGACGCGGTCGCCCATACCGGATCACTCGTCGCCGACCAGCCGTCCGCGATCGGCGAGTGGAACGACCAACGCACCACCATGGAGCACGTCGGGTACCACATCGTCTATGACCAGCAGTTCGACATCTCCCAGACCGACTTCGACCAGAACGTCATCGCGATGCGCAACGCTGGGGTGAAGATCCTCTTCATCGAGCAAATGCCGCAGAACTATGCGGCCGCGGTGATCAAAGCCATGAACCTGCAGGATTTCCACCCTCTGCTCGTGCTCGGCGACCCGACCTATAGCGAGGGGCTGGTACCCAATGCCGGTGGAGCCGACGCAGTCGATGGGGCCTATCTCGAACAGTTCTTCGCGCTGTACCTCGGTGAGGACGCCGACTCGATCCCTGCGGTCAACACCTTCCTCACTTGGGTTCAGAACGTCTCGCCTGGATTCAAGCCCGACCTCTTCACCCTCTTCGGATGGCTGTCCGGCGAGTTGTTCGCCGAGGCGCTCGGTTCGGCCGGTGCTCATCCGAGCCGGGGCTCGGTTCTTCAGGCACTACGAGGGATCACCTCGTTCAGCGGTGGCAACCTCATGGGGCGGTCAAACCCTGCGGCGAAAGCGCCAACCAGCTGTTACATCATCGCTCGGGTCGTTGACGGCAAGTTCCAGCGTCTCGACAACCCACCAGTGGACGGTCCCGCTCACGGGTACCGCTGCGACCAGCCCTTCTATTACCTTCCGTCCTAATCGCTTAGTCCCCAACCGATACGGGCGTCCCTATCGCCCGGCTGGCGCAAGAGTGATTAGATCAATAGATGAGTGGCCGCTCGCTTACCGCGAGGCCAGCGACACACTCCGACGCTGAGGCAATCGCCAGCGTGTGGCTCAGGTCCCGAATGGCATCCATCCGCTCAATCCCGGAACCTGTGCATTCGGACGAGGAGGTGCGGCGATGGGTAGCCGACGAGTTGCTCGCGGGCGGAGGGACGTGGGTGGCCGAAGGCGAAGTGGTCGGGATCATCGGGATGATGAGCGTCCTCGACGGCTGGATTGAGCAGCTCTACGTCGATCCCGGGCACTTTGGTCACGGAACGGGCAGCAAACTTCTCGGCGTTGCCAAGCGCCTCTTTCCCAGAGGGCTTGACCTCTGGACGTTTGAAAGCAACGTTCAGACCCGACGATTTTACGAAACGCATGGCTTTCGCCGAGTCGGAGAGACCAGCGGTGACAACGAGGAAGGGGCTCCCGACGTTCACTACCGCTGGGTCGGCTGAATCCGGACCGCCCTGCACGCCGGGTGGGTGGGGCTCCACAGTGACCGGTGCTGTCACTTGAAGCTGCAGCTCGGGTCTCCGGGGTTCAAAGTGCCGCCCGATTGATCCAGGTTGCCGTCCAGACTGCCGCCTGCCGCGGAAATAGTGACGGGCGCCTCGGTCCCTCCCGTGAGCCCGATGACGTAGGTGCACTCACCGGTGGTGTGGTTCAAAGACAAGCTCTCGCTTTCCAACGTCGTCCCGGGAGCGAGGGTCACTTGGGCGACGAACTTCGCCGAAGTCGCCTTTCTGATGGTGACGACGGCACCGGTAGCAGCCTGACCGCTACACACGACCGAGTACGGGCCAACGGTGATGCCAGTGGAACTCTCGGCACAGTTCATACGGCTTTGTTTGCCCGATGCGGTACTCGCTGAGGACGGACCTGAGGTGAACGCTCCCAAACTCGCGCCGGTTACAACCAACGCTCCGACCAACGCTCCAACACGACGATGCCGACGAGCAAACCGCATTTCAGACCCCCTTCTCGTACCGGGAGGCCAACCTAGCTGCAACTCATCTCACGCGGTTGTGAGAATCGGCCAGGAGGACGGGGGAATCCGACACCTGAAGTCCCGCAGGAAAGCGGAACGTCCAGATGCAACTGCCGCAAGGAACCCGCCATCCGAGTTGTGCCGATACCGGGCGGCTTCTGGCCGCCCGGTCGCCGCTGGGTGGGTGTGGCACCCGGCTGGGGATGACAAGGCCGCCGCTGCTTAGACTCCCGACATCAAAGCCGAACGACTGCTGGGCGTCGCGTCCTTGCGCTCCTCATCTCGTCCTGCACCACCTCACGAGCCGCCTCACCTCCTCCCACTGCCCCCCGAAGTCTCCAACCGGAGAACGTGGGTGGTGTACCGCTCGCGCCGATCTCGAACAGCCAGCGGGCGGCGTGCCAGCAATCGGCAAATCAGGCCCATGCCCCGGTTCCCTGTCCAGGTCTCGTGCCAACACCGAATCCCGGATCGACCTACGCCTGTGGACCACCGGGCAGTTCGACCTGTGGAACTCCGCAGATTCAAGAGGCGGACGGAGTGTTCCTTTGGAACCAGTACAACTTCCTGGTTCCCGCTGACTATGTCGGTGTTCCACCAGGCACACCGGGCGGATCGTCGTCGACCGGGGGACCACTCGGACACCTCGTGATCTACGCCGGGCGCAGCCTGACGCTCAGTCGCTTCGGTGGTCCAGTCCAGCGGGTTCCTTCCTATTGCACAGTGGTTCCCGGCAACGCGGCGTTGGTGATCCACGGCGCGCCGGCGACCATCTACGAGTGTTCGGACAATTGGGACCCGTCCTCTCTCCAGATCGATGTCGGCCACGAACTCCTCATATGGCAGCAGATCGGTATCACCTGCGAAGTGAGCCTCCACGGTCACAGTCCGCTGAACGAGCAGTTGGACATCGTCATCGCCCGAGCGACATTCATGGTCGATCCGAGATGAGCGGAGGACGCTGCCCCCAAACGCCGAGAAGTTGGGGCGGCGTCGAGGGCGGCTTCCTGAGGTCCGTTGCAGGTCATGCCCTGCTGCTGCCCCGAGACAGCCGGCTACGAAGCCTCTGCGGCTGCCCTGACTCGTGCGAGTGTGCGGAGCATGTCACGTCGGTTGCGACGCTCCCGAAGGAAGCCGCCAAGTGGATGCCAGACCTTGGTGAAGAGGTTGTCTCCGAGGTCGAATGACTCGGTGACATCGGTGCCACCGTCGTCGGTGGCATGAAACTCGTAGCGCCAGGTGTTGACCGGCCGTTCGCGCATGATGACCGCGAACTCAAAAACCGCACCGGGTACGCACTCGGTGATCTTGCAGGTCGTCCAATAGAGGACGGGCCAGTTCTCGTTCCGCTTCACGTGACCCCGGTAGCGCGCTCCGACCGCCGGGCCGGTGGAGCCGTCGAGCCACTCGGCCTCGACTACCTCGGGGCTGTACTCGCCCATCTTTGTGATGTCGCTGATGAGCCCCCAGACCCTGTCCGGCGGCGCGTTGATGTGGAGACTGACTGCAGCACGCATGCCAGCAGACCTTAGGGCGTCGTGTGCCGGCCGTCAGCCCGGCGCGCAACCCCTGGTACCGGGCGGACTATCGCGCATCCCTGGTCGTCGGGTGAGTGGGGCACTTCGACGGGAGTTGCACCTTTGAGCTCGACCAGGGTCCACCTCTGACCACTCGTGACTACTCGCGCGTGCCGATGGCTGCCACCATGACGCCCCAGACGCTACGGTCCATTCATGGCATCCCATGACGTCACTGTCGACCTCCCCACTCGATTCGTACTTCATTCGGACGTGACTTTCGTCGTGTGGAGTGACGACGCCAAGCTCGGCGAGCTACAAGTAAGTAAAGGTTCCATCGACTGGCTGCCCGGCAACGGCCGGACCCGCTACCGGATGCGGTGGGAGAAGTTCAACGAGGTCATGAAGCGAGAGGGCCGCGCGAAACCGCGCTAGTAGCTCCACACCGCCCGCTGGCTCGACCGATGAACCCGACCCGCCGTCTGCTCGGACCCAGGCATCGGGACTGCCCCGATCGCCGACTCGGCGACCGCCAAATGCGTCGCGCCCGAGGATTCAGTAACCTAGACGTCGTTCACAAGGAGTTCGGGTTCGGATGTCAATCGAGGTCAAGAAGCTGGGCGGTTCGATTGGCGCAGTCGTCTCCGGCGTCGATCTGTCGGACGAGCTGACAGGCGAGCAGGTCGACGAGATCCGCCGAGTATGGCTCGACCACCTGGTCATCTTCTTCCGCGACCAGCACCTCACCTGTGACCAGTTCCTCGCGTTCGCCCGGCGCATCGGGCGGCCGGTCCCGTACCCACTGCTCCCTTCGATCGATGGCTACCCCGAGATCATCGAGGTCTTGAAGCTCGAGGACGAACGGATCAACTTCGGAGGCGTGTGGCACAGCGACACCGCCTACCTCGACGAGCCGCCGATGGCGACAATGCTCCTCGCGCGGCAGGTCCCACCCGCTGGCGGCGACACCCTTTTCGCGAACGGTTACCTGGCATACGAGACTCTCTCGGACGGCCTTCGGGAGATCCTCCGCCGCCTCGACGCAGTGAGCTCCTCGGCACTCGCGGATGTGAGCAAGACGCGCGAGGACCGCCAGGGTGGTGCACCGTCGAACGACTACGAGTCCGTCCATCCCGTGATCCGAGTCCATCCCGAAACCGAGCGCTGCTCCCTCTATGTCAGTCCCGCGCACACGGCGCGATTCGTGAGCCTCAGCGAGGACGAGAGTCGACCCCTCCTCAACTATCTCTTCCAACACCAGATACGTCCCGAGTTCACGTGTCGCTTCCAGTGGGAACCGGGTTCGATCGCGTTGTGGGACAACCGCTGTGCCCTCCACAACCCGGTGAACGATTACGACGGCTACCGCCGCTCGCTCCACCGCATCACCATGGCCGAGGACAAGGCCGCGTTCGTGCACTGAGAGTGGACCGACGTGACAAGTGACGGCACTGAGTAATTCGTCCCCCGGCCACGCGATCGTGACCGTGCTCCGCCGGACCGAGGGGACGACCGACGGAGAGGACCACGGTTCCCGGTTGGTCTGACCCGCCACGGCGAGCCGCGCGGGACGGCCGCTCCTGTCGGCAGGTCGGTGACCTCCCGATGTCGGGGCACCGCTGACCTCAATATTCGGCTGGGTTTGCCCGTCAGCTCGGACCTTTGCGTCCCACGAGATGAAAGACCCGGCTGAGCTGGCGGTAGGGGTCTCGGCGGCTGGCTTCGAGCTCGACCGCGGCCGTCGCCGCGACCTGCTCTGCATCGCCGGGGTCGAGCTCGGTTCCACCGAATTCGAGCCAGTCGACAAAGAGCCATACCCCGTACCAGCGCACTGGCTCGACCCCCTGGCCCTGCATGAGCTCGCCGACTTCCTCCACCGCGTCGGCTCGGTCTTGGACTCCGAGCACCCCGATCTCGCTTCTGGAGTCGAATGCCGCCAGCGCGTCGTCCCACCGCCGTTCCAGGGCCGGGCGCACCGCCGCCGCCTTCGCGTTACCCGCCATGATCGACACCACGCCACCGGCGGCAGCGCACTGGCACAACTGGTTCACCAACGGCTCCGGATGCTCGAGATATCCCAGCACGCCATGGCACAGCACGGCGGCGAACTCTCGACCATTCACCGCATCGACGGCGTTCTCTCCGTCGGCCTGCACGAGCGTCACCCGTTCTTGCGCATCGTCGGACAGGCGCTCGAGTCGCTCTTGGGCCTTGTCCAGCATCGCCCGCGACGGATCGAGCAACGTCACGTCGTAACCGGCTTCGGCCAATGGAAACGATTGATGACCCGCGCCACCGCCGACGTCCAGCACAGACGCCGGGGGTGGAGCTAGATGCTCGAGGAGCTGTTGGTGCATCACATAAGTGCGCACGAACCCTTTCACCGTGGCATAGGCCTCGTCGACCAATTTGTCAGCCAAGCCGGCGAAGGTGTCTTCGTTCATCGCACCAAGATACGCCGACGGATCCGAGTTCCAGTCGCTCTCAACGCACAACTCTGCGTGGGACGCGAAGACGCCCGCCCCACGAACCGGGGATCGGGCGCCTTGCCTACCTTGTACTCCGAGAATGAACCACGACGAGGGAATGGCACCTACTCGAGCCACCTGGCTCCTCAGTCGTCGCAAGACTCCCACTTCGAGTTGCTTGCCGTCCTGTTTCGGGCCTACCGGAATCGCCTCCGTACAACCCTCTGCCATCCATTCTCAGGATGAGCCACCTTGCATACTTCGCATAAGCGCCTCCTTCGAGGGATTCCTCGTTCCCTCGCTGCCATTGTGAACCCGAGACCACAAGATGAGAAGTGACGAAGGTCACTTTCCGAACCGGGGAGTGACGCTTCTCCGCTCGCCGGCTACGTCAGGCCTGTCAGCAACTCGAGTGCGGTCGCTCACCGAGGAGACGACCGGGTGGGCGGATGCCGTTTCGGGCGCCGGTCGTCCGCCGGACACCCAGATCGCACGCATTCCGCTTCGTTGCGCTCCCTCGATATCCCGCTCCCAGCTGTCACCGACCATGACCGACCGCTCCGGTGGTACACCGAGCCGTCCGATGACAGTGGCAAAATGCGCCGATCAGCTCGGCAACCTTGCGCAACGACGTCCGAGCCACCTCCTCTTGCAGATCAGGGTGTCGTCGAGGTCGAAGACCGAACCGTCGAGCCTCATCGAACCAGAGTAAGTCGGTGGGAACTCTCCTTAGAATGCGCCCATGACACCACCCGGCCTTGCTGCCCAGGAGCGCCGGGCCTTGTGCGACCTCTTCGTCCAGCGAGGTCCCGAGGCGCCGACGTTGTGTGAGGGTTGGTCCACCGCCGATCTGGCGGCACATCTGGTTGTCCGTGAACGGCGACCCGACACCGGGCCCGGACTGGTCTGGCCCCCACTGGCCGGCTACACCGACAAGGTACGGTGCGCGGTCCGCGATCGCACAACCTGGGAGCAGCTCGTCGACACCGTGCGGTGTGGGCCGCCGTGGCTGCTCCGTCCCTTCGACGGGCCGATGAACACCGTCGAATTCTTCATCCACACGGAGGACGTGCGGCGCGGCGGCAGGACGACTGGGAACCCCGGCCGCTCTCCGCGGAAATGGCCGATGCCCTGTGGGCACGCGTCGGTCCCGGCGGGATGGCGAAGAAGGTTCCCGCCACGATCGTCCTCACTTCGCCGGGGCGACCTGACAAGGAGCGTGGCACCGGACCCCGCCTCACCGTGTCCGGTGACCCGGGCGAGCTCACCATGTTCGGTGCCGGTCGTCAGGGTGCGGCCCGGGTCGAGCTCGGCGGCGACCCAGCGCTCGCGGCTGCGCTGCGCGCTGCGTCGCTCGGTGTCTGACCTCCGACGCGGTCAGGGCACTAGGCGAGAGCGGGGAGCACCTCGCGCTCGAACAGCCGGAGGCTCTCCCAGGCGAGCTCGGGGGGAATCCCCCCGCACAGCGGGTTGAGGACCGTGAAGGGGAAGGCCGCCTCCCGCATCTCCGCAACGAACTGGTCCGGTCGGAGCACCCGGTAGCGGCCGGTCGCCCGCAGCGCGTCGAGGTCGGCCACCTCTGCGTATCCGGTGGCGACCGCCTCGTCCGGGCGCCAGGCTCCGTAGGCGTTGTTCTCGTGCAGGAAGAAGGGCGCGAGCCGATCCCAACCCTGCTCGGGGTCCTCGGCCAGGGCGACGATCGCCGTGTCGCCCATCATCCAGGGCCCCGGGTCGGCCTTTCCCAGCTTGGCCATCTCGTCGCGGTAGAAGTTCCAGACAGCGGGATCGGAGGGAACGAACCCGTCGGCGATCCGGGCGGCCCGCCGCGCCGCCGGCTCGCTGCTGCCGCCCATGGTGACCTGCAGCCCACCCGAGCGGAACGGCGCCGGTGTGACCCGCACCGTCCGGCCGCGGTATTCGAACGGCTCGCCGGTGAAGGCGGCCTTCAACGTGGTCACCATCTCGGTCACCCGCCGCGGGCGCTCGCTGGTCGGGACGCCGAACATCTCGAATTCGCGTTGCGCGTAGCCGCCGGCCACGATGATCTCCACCCTCCCGCGGGTCAGGTGGTCGAGTACCAGGAGGTCTTCGGCCATACGGAGCGGGTCGTTGAACGGTGCGATCAGCGCGGCAATGGTGAAAGGCACCCGTTCGGTCCGAGCGGCCATCGCCGCGACGATCGGGATCGGGCTCGGGAGGTAGCCGTCCTCCGATCCGTGGTGTTCGCAGACGGCGATGCTCACGCACCCGAGTCCGTCGGCCCACTCTGCCATCTCCAGCGCGGACGCATAGCGGTCGGCCATGGTCGTTCCCGCAAAGGGCGGGTTGCGGAAGTCGAACCGCATGCCGAAGAGCACGATCGCCCCTCGGGTCAGACCGCCAGCCGTGAGGAGCGCGCGAGCTCCTCCCGGAGGACACGTCGCAGGAGCTTTCCCGTCTCGCTGTGCGGGAGCTCGTCGTGTATCTCGACCGCCACCGGAGCGCGGGTCGAGCGCAATTGCTCACGCACCCATCGGTGCAGTTCGATCGGGGTCACCTCGGCATCGGGCTCGAGCACCACCGCCGCCGCGGGGCACTCCCCCCACTCGTCGTCGGGGACACCGACCACTGCCGCGTCACGCACTGCCGGATGTTCGAGGAGCACCGACTCGATCTCACCGGGTGAGATGTTCTCGCCACCCCGGACGATGACGTCGTCGAGGCGACCCTCCACGAACAAGAAGCCCTCCGTGTCGAGATGGCCGGCGTCGTTCGTCCCGAACCATCCGTCGTCGGCGAGCGCGCTCGCACCTTCGTATTCTCCGGCGATCTGTTCGCCCCGGACGTAGATCTCGCCGCTCCTCCCCGGCGGGAGCACCGTCCCGTCGGGCTCGCGGATCTCGAGCTCGACGGTCGGGAGCGGCCGCCCGACCGAGCCGAGCCGCTCCCTCGCGACGGGGTCCTCGCTGGCGAAGGCGATCCGGTGGTCCTCGGGGCCGAGCACCGCGATTGTGGAGCTCGTTTCGGTCAACCCGTATGCGTTGACGAATCCGACACCGGGAAGGACGCCCATCGCCCGTTCCACCACAGCCATCGGCATGCGACCGCCGCCGTAGGAGAGGTGGGTGAGACGGGGAAGAGCCGAGCCCGACTCCTCGAGTGCGTCGAGGATCCTGCCGAGCATGGTGGGAACCACCATCGTGTGGGTGATCTCCTCGCGGCGGGCCACCTCGACCCACTCCTTCGGATCGAACTGCGCGAGGTAGACGATGCGACGTCCGACATACGTGCTGGAGAGGACGGCCGCGAGCCCGGCGATGTGATACGGCGGCACGCTCACGAGCGCTGCCTCCTCCGGCCCGGCCGACATGAATTCGAGGGTGGTGAGGACGTAGGCGGCCAGATGGCGGTGACGGAGGATCGCGGCCTTCGGTTCGCCGGTGGTGCCGCTGGTGAACAGCCAGACAGCCGGCTCGTCGGGGAGTGCGGCGGCCTCGGACATCGGGGCGGCGTCGGCCAGCTCGACCTCCAGTTGAGGCCGGTCGAGCACCTCGACGCCCTCGATCCCCGCGAGGCGCTCGCCTTCCCGGTCGGCCACCACGAGTGCGGGGGAGATCCTCGACGCCACTGCCCGCAGCCGGTCGTCACCGAGGCGGTAGTTGAGGGGTGCGAACGGGACGCCGGCGACTGCGGTGGCGAACACCAGTACCGGCAGGATCTCCGAGTTGGCCCCGACGAAGCCGACCCGCTCCACCCCCGATGCCGCGATCACCGCGGCGCCACGCCGCGCACGGTCGAGAAGCTCGCCGTAGGTGACGCCGTCGCTCCGCGAGCCGACCGCGACCCGCTCCGGCATACCCTCGGCCGCCATCTCCAGCAACATCGCGGTGTTCATCGACGTCCGGTTCCTCGCATCGTCACAGAGCTCTCGCTTACGGCACCGGGTTCCCGCACCCGATGGTCGTCAGGACGAGGCGGAAACCGTCTTGCCCGGGACAATTGTCCCGCAGATCGGGTCGGCATTGGCGACGAGCTGGAAAATCGATCCCGAGTATTTGGTGATCCAGTAGCAGTTGTCGACACCGATCGCCACGTTCGTGCGCTGACTCATGTCGATGCTCCGGCTCCCGAAGAGCCCGGCGGCAGTGAAGCTGTGGATGCCGTCGAGCGCCTTGATGAGGCCGGCCTGAGTCGGGTTCGATCCGGCGGCCTGTAGGCCGTCGACGAGCAGGGCCACCGAGGTATACCCGACGTACTCGGCGTAGGTCGGATCGTGATCGATCCCGACAGCCTTGAGGTCGCTTTGGAGCTGTTGCGTCGCCGAGGTGTGCATCTCGACCGGCTCGAACGACGAGAGGAAGTAGACGTTCTGGGCCTCTTGGCTCGCAGTGGGACCTGCCTGTTCCAGGTCCCCGCCGTAGCCCGTCGCCAACAGCGCAACCTTGAGGTCGACACCTGCCTGCCGGAGTGCGGTCACGAGGGCGAAGGCGGTGTTGGGGTCGGTCGACGGATTCAGCCCGTTGATACCTGCCGACTTCATTGCCAGCACGACCGGGGCCACATTGGTGCTCCCGAACGGGAAGTTCGCGTTTACATAGCCGGCCTTCAGGCCGGCATGCTCCGCGGAGGCCGCTGCCGCCAGCGCGGCCTCCGCCGACGACGGTGACACGCTGTAGCCGAGCGCGCCGACGTTCGTGGCGCCCGCCATCTTGAAGAAGTCCCCGGCCGTGGTGGTGACCTTTGTCGTGTCGATGGGCCCGACGACGGAGAACATGTTCTTCGAGGTGATCCACTCCGGTCCGTCCTCGGCGATACCGACGACCGGGACACCCTGGGATGTGAGATAGGGCGCGGCACCGAAGGCGAGCGCCGAGCACGCGACGACAGCGAACACGTGGTCCTGCTCGACCAGCTGCTGGGCGGCGGTCAGTGCCTGTGAGGGAGAGGTGGCGGTGTCGGCAACGACGTACTTGATGGTGTACCCGTCTCGCCTCGCCAGGACGGTCCCAGCCTGCACACCCTGCGGGGAGGTCTTGTTTCCGGATGCCGCGGGACCGGTCAGGTCGGTGAGGATGCCGACAGTGAAGGTCTTGTTCCCCCCACTGCTGCCGGAGCCGCTGCCCGTCGTGGTCGTCGACGAGGACGAGTTCGAACTGCAGGCGGCGGCGAGAACGGCGACCACTGCGACTGCCGCCAGCCACTTCTTGTTCCGCATCTTGTTGATCTGGTTGGTCCGCATCATCTTTGCTCGGTTCTCCGATCGTCGTTGTGCCGGGGGCACTCTATTTGGTGATCCACTGCGTCGGAGGGCAGGAGCGTCACGAGAGGTGCCGACACTCCTGTTCTCCGGTCATTCAACCCGCCGCGACCATGGCGTCACCCAGGTAGTGGCGAAGTACCTCGTCGTGCGCGTCGTCGGCAGGCCCGCTCCAGACCAGCTCGCCTCGCTGGAGCACCAGGCACTCGTCCGCGAAGTCCAGCGCACGATGCACGTACTGCTCGATCATGACGAGCGTCACTCCCGCCTCCCTCGCGCGGGCCAGCCCGTCGAACACGACGTCGACGATGGTGGGCGCGAGGCCGAGCGACAGCTCGTCGGCGACCAGCACCTTCGGGAAGACGGCGAGCGCCCGCGCAAGGGAGAGCATCTGCTGTTCTCCCCCCGACAGGAGCCGCGCCGGCAGGCGTCGACGCTCGGCGAGCGCGGGGAACAGCTCCAGTGCACGCTCGACGCGCGGCCTTGCGCACCCGCCGGTCGGGAAGCGGTCGCGCCGCCATCCGGAGGTTGTCCATCACCGAGAGAGTGCGGAAGATGCCTCGGGTCTCGGGCAGGTAGACCACGCCCGCCCTCCGGACCCGGTACGCGGGTGCTCCGCCGATCTCCTCGGTCCCGAGGGAGATCCGACCTTCGGTCGGACGCACCAGGCCGGCCACCGCGCGGGCCAGGCTGCTCTTGCCGGCACCGTTCGCACCGAGGACGGCGACCGCTTTGCCTGCGCCCACCTCGAACGACACCCGGGTCAGCGCGGTCGCCTCGCCGTAGCGCACCGAGAGGTTCTCCACGCTCAACCCCAGCGAAGGACCGGCGGGCTCGTCGCTCCCCTCCTGCTTCGCGGTACCGGCCGCGGCACCGAGCGGAAGGGGGTGCTCGCCCGCTGCGCGGTCCGCCTCCGCGAGCGGCCCCGTCCCCTCGTCCGAGAGGTGCTCGCCCAGATAGGCGGCTCGCACCGTCGGATTGGCGTGGATCTCCTCCGACGTGCCGGTCGCGATCAGGATGCCGAAATCGAGCACATGGATCGCGCTGCACAGGCGCATCACCAGGTCGACGTCGTGCTCCACCAGGAGCACCGAGATCTGCCGCTCCCGATTGACCTGCCGCAAGGTCTGCTCGAACTGCTCGGTCTCCGCGGAGTCGAGACCCGAGGACGGTTCGTCGAGCAGCACCACGGTCGGTTCGGCCGCGAGGGCCCGACCGAGCTCGAGGAGCCGGGCGGACCCGAGCGGGAGCCCGAGCGCCGGGCGGCGCGCGATCGCACCCAGGCCGAGCAGCTCGAGCAACCCGTCGACCGCGCGTTGCTCGGCCGCGTCGGTCCTCCGAAGGCTCCCCACGGTGAACAGGTCAGACCAGGTGCGGCTCCTCGCGTGCTTGACCCGGTACGCGAGGACCAGGTGCTCGCGGACGGTCAACCCGGTGAAGAGCTCCGGGTGCTGGAAGGTACGCGCGAGCCCGTGCAGCGCACGGGTCTGAGGGCGCGTGTGGGTGACGTCGACGCCGTCGAGGGTCACCGCCCCCCGCACCGGCCGAAGGAGACCGGAAAGGACACCGAAGAGAGTGCTCTTCCCCGCCCCGTTCGGGCCGACCAGCCCGACGATCTCCGCGGGTGGCACGGCGAGTGAGACCTCGTCGATCGCGGCCAGGCCGCCGAAGAGGACGGTGACCCCCTCGCAGCCGAGGCGCGGGACGCCGTCCCGTGCAGACGCATGTGCGCCCGACGTGGGCACGCTCTCGCCGGCGGGCCGGTCGGTCACCGGACCGCCGCTCCTCGCGGGCCGGACGCGTCGGTCGTCATGCCCGCAGGGACCGCGCCGTTCTGCTCGTCGGGCCGGAGGTCGCCCGTGGACGCCGGTCCGACCGCGTCGTGCTGGCGCATCGCGGCCAGCCGCGCCGGAAGTGCCCGCAGCTGCCGGCCGAAGTGGAGGACGACACCCTCGGGATGGCGGGCCACGCTGATCGCCCCCAAGCCGAACAACAACGCGGGCATCTCCCACCAGCGGCTCGGAAGGTACGTCTGGATGACACCGGGCAGGAGGGCGAAGGCCAGACCGCTGAGCGCGGCGGCCGTGATCGACCGGACGCCCATGGTGACCACGACGGCCAACCAGACCAGTCCGGCGAAGGTCTCGTAGGACTGCGGCTGCGCCACTCCTGCGTACAGAGCGAGGAAGCCGCCGCCGACCGCGGCCACGAATGCGCCGAGCGACCCGACGATGACCTTCACCTGCAGCACGCTGAGGCCCAAGGTCCGCGACGCGGGCTCGCTGTCGCGCACCGCGCGCAGTGCCAGTCCACTGGTCGAACGACGCAGGTTCCAGATCAGGACGGCGAAGACCAGGAAGACCGCGAGCGCCAGATAGGAGAAGGCCATGTTGCCGCTCGCGAAGCCAGGTCGAGTCATCACCACGCCGACGCCGTCCTGCAGGAACCGGTTCCGGGTGAAGACCAGCGTCTCGATGAGGAGCCCGAAGCTCAGGGTCACCAGCGCGACGTAGAGCTCCCCGAGGCGGATGGTGAGGACGCCGATGATCGCCCCCGCCACCGCGGCGATCACTCCGCCGAGCACCAGTGCGAGAAGCACGGGGACGTGCCAGACGGTGACGAACTGGGCCGCGGCCAGCGCGCCGGCGCCGGCGAAGATGGTCTGGGAGAGCCAGAGCATCCCGCCTTCGCCGGTGACCACGGTGAAGGTGAGGAAGGTGATGGCGTAGCAGAGGCCCAGAGCGACCAGGCCGAGCCAGTACGCGGCCGAATGGAAGATCAACGGCATCAGCGCGACGGCCACCATCGGGATCGCACCGACCGCTGCCCCCTTGCCGGCACGGTTGAGCGCCTCGGTCGCGACATTGCCGGGGTCTTCGGTGGCCGGCCGGATGGCCTGGTCGAGCGGCCCTCCCGCGGCCGCGCGGTCGTGGAGGGCGGCGCTCGGGCGGAAGGCGTGGAAGACCAGGAACACCAGAATGAACGCGAACGGAATGCTCGGGATGATCGCGGCCGTGAACGAGCTGTCGGCGGGGAGGAACTTCTGGATCACGTCGGTGACCACCCCCATGGCCAGCGCGACGACGACTGCCCCGGTGAGGGAGCGGAGGCGTGCACTGACCACCGCCGCGAACGCCGCCGCCATCAGGGTGGTCATGCCGACGGTGGTGAGGCCGTTGGTCGGGGCCACCAGGATGCCGGCCACCCCGGCCAGCATCGCGCTCGACCGCCCACACCCCGACCGCGACGCGCCCGGGGTTGACCCCGGAGAGCGACGCCATCGCCTCCGAGTCGACCGTCGCGCGGACCCACAGACCGACGTCGGTGAAGCGCAGCACCGCGGTGCCCGCCACGAGGACCAGCAGCAAGAAGCCGTAGGTGATCACCTGATCGGTGGTGACCGGTGTGCCGAGGAAGTGGAACGGCTGGTCGGTCGTGACCGCGAGACCGGGCGCGGAGGTGATGGTCTGGGTCCCGAAGCACAGGTCGGCGACCGGGGGCAGGGCCACCGAGAGGCCGATGGTGGCGACCACCTTGATCAGGGTGGACTGGCCCCGCAGGAACCGGAAGAGCGCGGCGTACAGCAGCACCCCCATCAGCGGCGCCATCACGAGGAGCGCCGTCAGCCCCGACGTCCAGGTGGCCCAACCGTGCTGGGAGTTGAGCCAGTAGTAGAAGCGGGCGACGACGTAGGCCATCGACCCGAAGGCGAAGTTGAGCACGCCCGACGAGACGTAGGTGACGACGAGTCCCGCCGAGGCGATCGCGTAGATCGAACCGAGGGCGAGCCCGATCAGGATGTACTGGAGCATCCCGTCAACCCCGTGGCCGACCGACCCGTGGCCTCATCTGCGACGGGAAGAGCCCGATCTTCTTGACCATCTCCCCCTCGCTCCCCCTCGTCGTCGCCTCACAGCGCACCCGGCAGTGGGCCCAGGTCGCCGACCGGCGCTCACAGTACCAATCTCGATGTCAGCGTCAAAACGCGCCCGAAACCCGTCGTCGGGACGCAAGTGAGCTCCGACTCACTTCTCGACGGACCGAGAGAGCCGAATCCCCGGACCGGGGCGGGAGGCGGTCGGGGCGACGGGAGGTCAGAGGGTGATGTCGAGGAGGAACCCCGCCGCGGGCGCTGCTGGGGGGTACGACTCGGTGATCCCCGAGCTCAGGTAGCCGGCGTCGGTCGTGAGGACGATGCCGGTGATCCCCTTCGCCGCCTCGCTGCAGAGGAAGACCAGCGGGTACGCCTGCTCGAGCGGCGTCGACGCCTCGATGCCCAGTTCCTCGCGGTAGTCCGCCCCGAAGCCCAGCCACATCTCCTTGTTGGCCTGGGCGAGCGGGGTGTCGGTCGGCCCCGGGCAGATGGCGTTGATCCGGATGCCCTCCCTCAGGAGGCCGAAGGCCTCCTGAGCCACGTATGCGCAGATGGTCATCTTGGAGAACATGTAGTCCGCGTGGCCGTGCTCCTCGATCCAGCGCGCCGCACTGTCGAAGTCGGGCGTGCCGAGGTAGTCCTTGAGCAACGGGAGGTTGTTCTGCCATCCGAGGCCCGCCGCGGAGGAGATGAAGCCGATCGCGGAACCCCGACGAAGGACCCCCTTGGCGCGCAACGTGTCGATCATGTGCCGGTGCCCGATGAAGTTGATCTTCTCGATGCCCGGTGTGCCGTCGGCCACCCCTGCGCAGGAGAACAACGCGTCGACGGGACCTTCGATCTGCTCCATGGCTGCGTCGATCGACGAGCGGTCGGCCAGGTCGACATGGACGGTCTTCGCGCCCGAGAGCGCGACGTCCGCACGGTCCATCGCGGTCACCTGCGCTCCGGCGTCGAGTGCCAGCTGGGCGGTCGCCGCACCCATTCCGGTGGCGGCCCCCACGACGACCGCATGCTTCCCGTCGTAGCGAAAGGCGTCGAACAGGTTCTTTCCGGGCATGGCGCTCTCCTCGTTGGCTCTGGTCGGGCTCAGGCAACCACGCCGCGGACCTTCAGGTCCAGCGCGGCGTCGGTGTCGATGCCGATTTCGGCGAGTATCTCGTCGCCGTGCTCGTTGAACTCGGGCGCGCGCCCGGGACCGCCGGCTCCTCGTCGTACTGCACCGGCGCGGTGACCATCCGGAACGCGGTGCCGGACTTGGTGTGGCACTCCTGGACGTAGCCGTTGGCGAGCGTCTGCGGATCGGACGCCACCTCGATGGTGTCCTGCACGACCGCCCACTGCCCCGAGAAGCCCTCCAGCTTCTGCCTCCACTCCTCGAGGGTGTGCTGACGGAACGCCTCGCCGAGGATCTCGATGGCCTCGCCGCCGTGTTCGATGAGCGACTGGTGATCGGCGAAGCGGGGGTCGGTGACCAGGTCGGGCCGCTCGATGACCTCGCACATCCCCGGCCAGTACTGTCCCGCCTGGAGGCAGGTGAGCGAGATGAAGCGCTTGTCCTTCGTCTCGTAATTGCCGGTGAGCGGGTTGGCGCGTCCCCGTTGCGCGGACGGCGCCGAAAATGGCATGTCGAGGAGGAGCGAGAGCGCGATCGTCTGGCCCTGCGCCCAGAGCCCGGTCCCGAACAACGAGACGTCGACGACGGTCGGCTCACCGGTGCGCTCGCGGTGGTAGAGGGCGCCCATGATGCCGCCGGCGATGGTCATCCCGCCGATCGAGTCCCCGAAACCGGGACCGGGAGGACTCGGGACCTCGTCCCGGTCGGCTCGCTTGACTCCCGCCGCGACACCGGCGCGGGCCCAGAATGCCAGAGAGTCGTAGCTGCCCTTGTCGGCGTCGGGACCGCGTTCGCCCTGCCCGCTTCCCCGCACGTAGATGATCTTCGGGTTACGGGCCCGCAGGTGCTCGACGTCGATCTGCAGCTTCTTCCGGGTTCCGGCGAGCTTGTTGGTGAGGAAGACGTCCGAGCTCTCGGCGATCTTGTAGAGGATCTCGCGCCCCTCGGGCGAGGTCAGGTCGAGCCCGATACTGCGCTTCCCGCGGTTGGAGCTCTCGAGGAGGACGTGCACGTCCATGGGGATGTTCAAGACCCCGGTCGAGGCGAGCCCCCGCATGGCGTCGCCGCGCTCGACGTGCTCGATCTTGACGACGTCGGCACCCCAGTCGGCCAGGAGCGCGGACGCGGCGGGGACGAAGGTCTGCTCTGCGACCTCGAGGATGCGGACTCCCTCCATCACTGCCGTCATGGCGCCTCCGAAGCTCCCGGCCCCCATAGGGTTCGGCGGCTTCCCGCCGGACCCTATGGTGACGTCGACGTCGAGCACAATACCGGCACCTACAGTGTGAGGGCGAAGGAGAGAGAAGACATGCGAGTCGTCGTCATCGGGGCATCGAGCGGACTCGGGCGTTGCATCGGGGTGGGCCTCGCTCGGCGCGGGGTCAACGTCGCGCTCATGGCGCGCCGAGTCGCCCGTCTGGAGGATGCCGCCAAGGAGGCGGGTCCGGGAACCCTCGCCTTCGCGTGCGACGTCACCGACACCGAGTCCGCCCGCGCGGCGATCACCGACGCCGCGGCCGCCCTCGGCGGCATCGACGGGTTGGTCTACACGCCGGCGATCGGTCCTCTCGCCGCGCTCGCCGACACCGACGCCGACACCTGGCGGCAGGTCTTCGACACCAACGTGATCGGCGCGGCGACCGTCACCGCCGCCGCCCTCCCCCACCTCGCCGCCTCGAAAGGGATCGCGGTCTACCTGTCCTCGGTCAGCGCGTCGCTGACACCGCCGTGGCCGGGCCTCGGTGCGTACGGGGTGAGCAAGGCCGCTCTCGACAAGCTGGTGGAGGCGTGGCGGTCCGAGCACCCCGAGATCGGCTTCACCCGCCTGGTGGTCGGCGACTGCGTCGGGGGCGAGGGTGATTCGGTGACCGGGTTCGCCGACGAATGGGATCCCGAGTTGATGCTGTCGTTCCACTCGGTCTGGCAGAGCCGCAACTACCTGGCGGGGGCGTTCGTCGACGTGGAGGACCTCACGTCGGTCGTCGACTCGGTCCTCCAGGGTGGAGCCAGTCTCTCGCTGCACTCGGTGACGGTCGCACCCCGGCCGACCTCGGGCGCGTGACACAATTCAGGGTGACGCGGCGGGTACCACCGGCCGCGTCGTGGATCGAAAGGGCTGAGCAGTGGAGTTGAAAGCCGGAACCCGGCTCCGGAGTGCGGTGAGCGATGCAGAGGTGGTCGTGATCAAGGCCGCCTCAGGAGATGTAGACCTGCGATGCGGAAACGTCCCGATGATCGACGGATCAGCCGAACCGTCGCCCTCGGGAGCGGGGACCCCCGGAGGTTCGCTCGCCCTCGGGAAGCGTTACGTGGACGACGACGACACCCTCGAGGTGCTCTGCACCAAGGCGGGCGCGGGAGAGCTGGCCGTCGGGGACCGGCAGCTCCTCCTCAAGAGCGCGAAGCCGCTGCCGTCTTCGGACTGACCACCTCGTCGATCAGCCCCCAGGCCGAGCGCGGTCTTGCTGTCGAGCGTGGCACCGGTGAGGGACAGCCATCCGGCCCGGTGGCGCCCGATGCGGCGAGGTATCGAGACGGTTCCCCCTGCGCCCGGGACGAGACCCATGGAGACCTCGGGCAACCGGAACTCGGCGTCCGGCCCGGCGACGAAGGACCCGGCGAATGCCGGGAACTCGACGCCGGCCCCCACGCAGGGACCGTGGACGAAACACGTGCTCCGCGCGGCGACCGCCGCGAGCGCGAGACCGGGGTGTCGAGTCAGCCGCACGGCGTGAGCCGTCGCGGGGTCGCCGACGGTCCCGAACTCCTCGAGGTCGCCGCCGGCCGAGAAGCACGGCCCGTTTCCCCTGATCTCCACCGTCAGGCGGGAATCGGCGGCGGCCAGAGCGAGCGCGTCGACCAGCCCGTCGCGCATCGCCGAGTCGAAGGCGTTGCGCGCGTCCGCACGGTCGAGGGTCACCGCCAGGACGTCCGCGCGACGCTCGACCTGCACGACGGGGCGCTCGGCCGGCTTGGGCCGAGCAGGACCTCTGTGGGCGAGCCACTCCGCGAACGGGTCGCTCCCGAGGAGCATCGTGTAGGTCGCCGACTCCATCGCCACCGCGCTCCACGTGTCGATCCGCTCGGTGCTGCGGAGCAGCACCACGAGCGCGAGAGCCGCGAGCGGCTGGCGACGTACCGCCTCGGCCAACTCGTCGACCTCGGCACGCACCCAGGGCGGGGACGGTTCACCGACCGAGGTCAGGCACAGGTCGACCGCTCCCGCCAACTGCGGCGACCGGTCCGGCGCGCCGAGCAGGACGGTCGGAGCGGGCAGCCGTCGAAGGACCTCCGCCAGCCGAGTGGTGGACTCGTCGTCGAGCCGCCCTCGGGGCTCGAGGACGACCGGTTCGGGGCAGTGCAGCACCGAGGTCGACTCGACCAGGTGGTCGAAGGGCGTTTCGAGCAGCAGTCGGAGGTCCGAGACCCTCACCGGCTCAACGATAGAGTCCGGCCGTGAACGGGGACGCGCCGACGACGACCTCGGTCTGGGCCACGTGTGGAGCGATGGACCTGACCGGCGACCCCGGCGGTCCTCCGCTCGCCGTCGCATGGAAGGCGGGACCGGCCGTCGAGACCGCCGCGAGCTTCGGCCTCGATGCCTCGGTGCTGACCGAGCGGGCTGGCCTTCCGCTCCCTTCGACGCGGAGGACGGCACTCCTGCGGAGGACGCACACGCCTGCTGCCGGCACGTGACGGGTGGGTCGCCTGCAGCCTTGCCCGCGACGAGGATCTCGAACTGCTGCCCGCGCTCCTCGACGTCCCGGCCTCCGACCTCGACGACGCGTGGGCGAAGGTCGGGTCCACGGTCTCGCATCGCACCGCCCTCGAGCTCGAGGAGCGGGCAACCCTGCTCGGCGCCTGCCTGAGTGTGGTGGGCCGAAGCCGGGGCCCCTCGGCGGCGATCGGAGCCCCACGTCCGGGGCGCCGGCACCGCTCGGCTCCGCTGGTCGTCGACCTCTCGACGCTCTGGGCCGGTCCGCTCTGCGCCCACCTCCTCCAGCGTTCCGGCGCCGAGGTGATCAAGGTCGAGGACCCCGCTCGCCCGGACGGCGCCCGGAACGGATCGGCGGCCTTCTACGACCTGCTCAACGCGCACAAGGCGAGCGTGGCGCTCGATCTTCGGTCTCCCTCGGGACGAGCTCGGCTCACCGAACTGCTCGGTGCGGCCGACGTCGTGGTCACTTCGGCCCGGGCGCGAGCCTTCGAGCAGCTCGGGATCTCGGTGGACGAGGTCCTCGCCACGGCGAGCGACAAGGTGTGGACGGCGATCACCGCGTACGGGTGGGCCTCCAACCGGGTGGGCTACGGCGATGACACGGCGGCGGCGGCGGGTCTGGTCGCGTGGCACCCCACCGACGGGATGCCCCGGTTCGCCGGCGACGCGCTCGCCGATCCCCTGTGTGGACTCGACGCGGCGGCGCGCACGCTCGAGTGCCTCGCGACGGGTGGCCGATGGTTCGTGGACTCGTCGCTGGCCGGCGCCGCGGCGGCGACGGCACCCTCACCCACCCTGGCGACGCTCGCGACCTGGCACGAGGATCACTGGTGCCACGAGGGAACACCGGTGGCGAAACCCCGTGCCCGGCGGCCGGAGGCCCGTGCACGCCCACTCGGGGCCGACACCGATCGCGTGCTCGGCCGGCTCGCCGCCTGAGCGTCCGCCGACCCGACTCAGTCCTCGGCTCGCGCTCCCGGTGGTTCCGCGCCGTCGGTGAGCCCGAGCGCGTTGACGAACAGCAGCGTCATCTGGTCGACGGCATCGTCGAAGTTGCACTCGACCGCGCCCTCCACCAGCCAGGTCTCCGCGAAGCGAGTGGTCAGCGCACCGAGTGCCGCGGCCACGATCTGCGGATCGATCCTCGGGTCCGCTCGGCCGCGCAGTTGCAGCCGCCGGATCGAGCCGGCCATCTCCTTCACGTACTGCTTGTGCCGGTCGAGACGAAGCGCACCCACTTCTTCGTCGTAGCGCGAGACCTGTTCGATGACCCCGACGAGCTTCGCCTCCTCGCGGTAGTTCTCGAGGTAGCGACGCATCGCCTCGTGGATGCGATCCTGCGGGGCCGCGCGAAGAGGGATCGAGGACCACCGTGCGCTGCGGCGCCGCCAGCAGCTCGTCGACGCCGGCGGCGACCTCGCGAAAGATCTCCTCTTTCGACTCGAAGTAGTGGTAGAAGGAGCCGTGCGAGAGTCCGGCGCGCTCGGCGATGTCCGAAATCCGCACGTCGAGGAACCCGTTCTCCTCGAAGACCTCCTTCGCCGCGGCGACCAGCCGGGCGCGGGTCTGGACCCCTTTGCGCGAACGCGGGCCGTTGGGCTTCTCGCCCTCGACCGGTGCAGTTAGCGACACGACCACTCCCTCCGTCCGGTCACGGCGCCGCGAGACACTCTACCTGGGACTTTGCAACGAGCGACGATCCGATACACGTTCGCCCCGCGCTCGCTGCCTCGTGCCGACGACCGCGTCCTCACGACCCGTCCCGACGGAGGAGGAGCACTCCCGAAGGAGTGCCGCCACCGCTCGTGACAACCGCCGTTGTGGCATCGCGAACCTGCCGCGCCCCTGCCTCGTGACGAAGCTGGGTGACCGCTTCGTAGACGAACCCGTATCCATGGGTGCGGCCTTCCGACAGTTGACCTCCGTGTGGATTGACCGGGAGCTCCCCGTCGAGCGCGATCCGCTTCCCCCCTTCCAGCCATGCCTGGGCCTCGCCGAACCCGCAGAAGCCGAGCGCCTCGAGCCAGGAGATCGCGTTGAAGGTGAAGCCGTCGTAGACCAGCGCGACGTCGACGTCGTCGGGCCCGAGCGTGGTCCGCGACCAGAGGTGCGCCGACTGACCGATCACCTGGGGTTCGTGGGTCAAGGTCCCCTGGTCCCACGAGACGCGCTCGAGGATCTGGGTCCCGACCGCCTCGACCCGCACCGCGCGCTTCGGAAGGTCGGCCGCAACCGACGCGTCGGAGACCACGACGGCGACCGAGCCGTCGCAGGGCACGTCGCAGTCGTAGAGCCCGAAGGGAGTGGTGATCATCCGGGCCGAGAGGTAGTCGTCCATGGTCATCGGATCCCGGTAGATGGCGGCCGGGTTCCGCGCGGCGTTCGCCCTCCCGTTCAGCGCGATCGCTCCGAGCATCTCGCGGCCGGCGCCGTAGCGGTGGAAGTACTGGCTCGCGTTGATCGCGATCCAGTTCGCAGCCGACATCGCCCCGAACGGTGCGCTCCACTCCCGCATCCCCGACACACGGCCCCCCGGCCGGTGGAGGCCGAGGGCCGCGAAACTCGATTCCCAGACGGTCCGGAAGCACAGGACGTGCCGGCAGAGCCCGCCGGCGACCGCGAGCATCGCCGCGATCAGCGAGCCGCCCG
This sequence comes from uncultured Acidimicrobiaceae bacterium, assembly GCA_963784155.1. Taxonomy (GTDB): domain Bacteria; phylum Actinomycetota; class Acidimicrobiia; order Acidimicrobiales; family RAAP-2; genus Bog-756. Next base: position 654,943 of record CAWAQF010000004.1, on the reverse strand, counting down.
GTCCGGGAAGGTCGCCCCCGCCGTTGATCCATGTCGGGTGGATCCGGAGCGCCTCTTCCACCGCGGTCACGCCGCCCTCGCTCATCCCGAATCCGACGGCGCCCGGGTAGGTGGAGAGCCCGTCGATGTCCTCGAGCCGCAGACCTGCATCGGCGACGGCCGCCAGGCAGGCATCGACCGTCAGGGAGAGCGGGTTCACCATCAGACGCCGTCCGAAGGCCGACCGACCGATCCCCGAAAGGACGCTCCGGTGCTCGAACCGCTCGCGTGCGACCGGCGATCGCGGACGTGGCCGGACCGGCTCGCCGACCCGGTCGTCCGGGTCGGTTGCACCGGTCGGCTCGAACAGCGGGACCCATACGTCCTCGGTCTGCTCGAAGCGGACCGCGACCTCCTGGCCGATCCGGACCTCTGCCGGCTCGCACCCGACGATGTTGGTGGTGAGGTGGACGCTCGGGTCTTCGACCAGGGCCACGTTGGCGACGGCATAGGGAGGCGCCAGGTCGGGCAGCCACTGCTGGACGTTGACCGTGCATCCGACGACGGTGGCCCGGCCGGACACCGCGGTGGGTTTCGACGAACGGCTCCGGCAGTAGGGGCAGATCGGCACCGGTGGGTGGACGAGCCGTCCGCAGTCGGTGCAGCCCTGGATGCGCAGGACTCCGTCCTCCCCGGACTTCCAGAACCACTCGTTGGCCGGCGTCAGCTCGGGAAGAGGCCTCATACCGCTCCTTCGTCCTCTCGCAGCCGGCCTGGCGCCTACTTCGGGGGAAAGCGCAACGCCCCGTCGAGGCGGATGTTCTCCCCGTTGAGGTAGGGATTCTCCGCGATCGACTCCACCAGCAGCGCGAATTCCTCGGGCTTGCCCATCCGCTTCGGGAACATGATGTTCTTCTCGAGCTCCGCTCTCGTCTCCTCCGGCACGCGGAGCATCGCGGGCGTGCCCATGGTCCCCGGCGCGATCGCACAGACCCGAATCCCGAGCGGGGCGAGATCGCGCGCCATCGGGAGTGTCATCCCCAAGATGGCGGCCTTGGCCGAACCGTAGGCAACCTGGCCGATCTGCCCCTCCATGCCGGCGATGGATGCCGTGTTCACCACCACACCCCGCTCGCCCTCCTCGTCGGGAGTGTTCTTCGCCATGGCCGCGGCCACGAGTCGCGTCGTGTTGAAGGTGCCGAAGGCGTTCATCGCCATCGTCCCGACGAACGCCGCCTTGTCGTGTGGCGATCCGTCCCGGGCGACCGTGCGACCGCCGCCGATACCGCCACCCGCCACGTTGACCAGCAACGAAAGCGTGCCCATCGAGTAGGCCGCGTCGATCGCCGCGGTGACGTCGTCGTCGTCCTCGACGTCACCCCCCACCGCGACCGCCGCGTCACCGAGCTCCTTGGTCAACGCGCCCGCACGATCGGTGTCGCGGTCGAACACGACCACCTGCATGCCGCTCTCGACCAGCCTGCGCACCGTGGCAGATCCGAGTCCGCCTGCTCCCCCGGTCACGATGGCCGAACGACCGTCGAGGTTCATGCCTGCGCGCTCGCGCAATTGTCTGGACCCACCATGTTCCGAAGGTTCTCAGGTTTTGATGACGACGTCAATATCAGGTAAGTTGCGTGCGCAGAGGGTGCAGCCAGAACCGCCGACGGACAACACGATGTCGAGAGCGGCCGGCAGCGGGACCGACCGAGGGGGAAACGCGCGACGTGACCGTGACCAATGACAGCGATGTCTACTACGACCCCTACGACTTCGAGATCGACGCCGATCCCTACCCGGTGTGGAGGCGCCTGCGCGACGAGGCGCCCCTCTATTACAACGAGAAGTACGACTTCTACGCGCTGAGCCGTTTCGACGATGTCGACAAGGGCCTCCTCGACTGGGAGACCTACCGGTCGGGTAAGGGGTCGGTGCTCGAGATCATCAAGTCCTGCATCGACCAACCGCTCGGCACGCCCATCTTCCCCGGGATGATGATCTTCGAGGACCCCCCGATCCACCACCTGCACCGAGCCCTGCTCTCCCGGGTGTTCACGCCGCGCAAGATGAACGCGCTCGAGCCGAAGGTGCGCGAGTTCTGCGCGCGGAGCCTCGATCCACTGGTGGGAACCGGGAACTTCGATTTCATCCGCGACCTGGGTGCCCAGATGCCGATGCGGACCATCGGCTATCTCCTCGGCATCCCCGAGGAGGACCAGGAGGCCATCCGCGACCACATCGACGAAGGTCTCAAGATGGACGAGGGCGACATTCCCTCAGTGCCGCCGGACATCAGCCAGCACGAGATGTTCGCCGAGTACATCGACTGGCGGGCGGAGCACCCCTCCGACGACGTGATGACGCAATTGCTGACGGTCGAGTTCGAGGACGAGCACGGGACGAGCCGTCGGCTCACACGTGAAGAGGTCCTCACCTACGTGGGCATGCTCGCCGGTGCAGGAAACGAGACCACCACCCGGTTGATCGGGTGGACCGGCAAGTTGCTCGCCGAGCATCCCGACCAGCGGCGCGAACTCGCAACCGATCGCTCCCTCATCCCCCAGGCGATCGAGGAGATCCTGCGCTACGAGGCACCCTCGCCGGTGCAGGCGCGGTTCGTCGCGCGGGAACGCGAGTACTACGGGCACAACGTCCCCGAAGGCAGCGTGATGCTGTTGGTGAACGCGTCCGGCAACCGCGACGAGCGGCATTTCGAGGATCCGGACCGCTTCGACGTCCACCGCGAGGTGGGCCGTCATCTGAGCTTCGGCTACGGGATCCATCTCTGCCTCGGTGCCGCCCTCGCCCGGCTCGAGGGAAGGGTGGCGCTCGACGAGGTGCTGCAGCGCTTCCCCGACTGGGAAGTCGACTGGGAGCACGCGGTGCAGGCGCGCACCTCCACGGTACGCGGCTGGGAGACCCTGCCCGTCTTCACGTCGTGACGGCAACGAAGGAGCACCCATGAACAAGGACGAGATGATCCTGGTCAGCATCGACGACCATGTGATCGAACCTCCGGACATGTACCGGCGCCACGTCCCGGCCAAGTGGCTCGACGCGGTGCCGAAGGTGGTCCGCAACGACGAAGGCATCGACGAGTGGGTCTTCCAGGGCCAGAAGACGTCCACCCGGTTCGGGATGTCGGCCACGGTCGGCTGGCCCCGCGAGGAATGGGGGTTCCACCCCGGTGCCTTCACCGAGTTGCGCCCCGGCTGCTTCGACGTGCACGACCGCGTGCGCGACATGAACGCCAACGGTGTGCTCGCGTCGATGTGCTTCCCGACGATGGCAGGCTTCAACGCCCGGACCTTCACCGAGGCCTCCGACAAGGAGCTCTCGCTGGTGATGCTCCGTGCCTACAACGACTGGCACATCGACGAGTGGTGTGGGGCCTACCCTGGACGCTTCATCCCGCTCGGCATCGTCCCCATGTGGGACGTCGACCTCGCGGTGGAGGAGATCGGGCGCTTGTCGAAACGGGGATTCCGCTCGATCAGCTTCCTCGAGGCACCCCACTCCCAGGGCTGGCCGAGCTTCCTCTCCGGGCACTGGGACCCGATGCTGCAGGCACTCGTCGAAGAGAACATGGTGCTCTCGCTCCACATCGGCGGGGCGTGGGACATCGTCCAGCTCGCGCCCGAGGCGCCGGTCGACCACATGATCGTGATCCCGTCGCAGCTGACCATGCTGACCGCGCAGGACCTCCTCTTCGGTCCCACCTTGCGGCGGTTCCCCGGCCTGCGCGTCGCCCTCTCGGAGGGCGGCATCGGATGGATCCCGTTCTATCTCGATCGCATCGACCGCCACTTCCAGAACCAGGCGTGGATCGACAACAGCTTCGGCGAGGGCAAACTGCCCTCGGACGTCTTCCGTGAGCACTTCCTCGCCTGCTACATCACCGACCCGTCGGGGCTGAAGCTCCGCAACGAGATCGGCATGGACGTGATCGCGTGGGAGTGCGACTACCCCCACACCGACACCACCTGGCCCGACTCGCCGGAGTTCGCATGGAACGAGTTCGAGCAGGCGGGGTGCACCGCCGAAGAGATCGACAAGATCACCTGGCAGAACGCGACCCGTTTCTTCGACTGGGACCCGTTCGCCCAGATCCCGAAGGACCAGGCGAACGTCGGCGCGTTGCGAGCGCTGGCTGCCGACGTCGACACCACCCGGATGCCGCGGGCCGAATGGCGCAAGCGCAACGAAGCGGCCGGCATCGGCGTCTTCTGAGCGCTCGCACCGACCGCCCCTTGCTTCCGATGCCCGAGTCGCCGCGAACGATCTCCAACGTCTCGCGCCTCCACGAAATGAGAGCCTGATGGCTGACGTCCCGACCGTGTTGCAGATCAAAGAGGTGAGACCCGGACGGTTCGCCGCGAACCACCCCGAGAAGGACCCCGAGGGACGCGACGTCGTCTTCAGCGGGCAGATCCTCGCCCAGATGATCATGGCCTCCGACGCGGCGCTCGGAAGCGAGAAGGAGGTGACCTCGGTCCACGCCATCTTCGCGAGGGCCGGCCGGTACAGCGCCGGTCCGCTCGAGCTGGAAGTGGACACGATCCACTCCGGGCGCACATGGGCCAGCACGACCGTCACGGTCCTCCAGGGCGACCGCCTCCTTTCGCGCGGCCTCGTCCTCTCCAACGCGCCCGCGCCCGATCTGGTCCGCCATGCCCCGCCGATGCCCGACGTTCCGGACCCCGACGACTGCGAACCGGCCAACGCAGGTGTGGTCTTCCCGGATGCCGATGCCCGGCTCGTCGATCTCCCCGACGCGGTCGCCGCGGACGGTTCGCCGGTGAGCTATGTCTGGTTCCGAGCCGCCGCTTCCCCCGGGTCGGCCGCGGCCAACCAGGCGATCGTCGCCTGGTCCCAGCCGGGTCTGATCATCGGCGCGGCCCTACGGCCCCACTCGGACGTGGTCAGCGTGCGCGACGCCCATCAGACGATCTCGACCGGTGTGATCTCGCATACTGCGCACTTCCACGAGGACGTCGACGTCGGCGACTGGCTCCTCGCCGCGCACGAAGGCTCGTACGCAGGCAAGGGACGCATCTTCGGCACGGGCGCGGTCTTCACCCGTGACGGGGCCCTCGTCTCCACCTTCGGGCAGGACAGCATGGCGCGCCGGGTCGAGGGTTCACTCGACGCGAAGTCGGGTCTGTGAGGAGGGCCGCTCCGTGCTGATGACTCTCAGTCCCGATCAGGAGTTCCTCCGCGAGACGACCGCCAAATTCCTCGACGAGCAGGTTCCGGTGGCCGAGATCCGCCACCTCCGACACGACCCGGCGGGATTCGACGAACGGTACTGGCAGCGCGGGGCCGAGCTCGGGTGGACCTCACTTCTGGTCGGCGAGGCACGCGGAGGCGGGAGCGTGAGCGGCGAGGGAGTGGTCGACCTGACTCTCCTCGCCTACGAGTTCGGCCGGCGAGCCGCGCCCGGGACCGTTTCTCGCTGCCAACGTCGTGGCTTCCGCACTCGACGCGGCGGGGAGCGCCGCCCACCGCGGGATCCTCGAGGGCCTCCTGGCCGGAGAGGTGATCGCGACCTGGTGCGAGCACGAACCGCCGCCGCACGACGAGCTCGGGTCGGTGACGCTCGAGATACGCGCCGAGGGTTCCGAACTGGTCCTGAACGGCGTGAAACGACCGGTCGAGTTCGGTGCGCAAGCTCACCACCTGCTGGTCACCGGGCGCACCGGAGAAGGAGTGACCCAGGTGCTGGTTCCGGCGCACGCCCCTGGTGTCTCGGTCGTCCCGTTGCATACCGTCGACCTGACCCGCCGGTTGTCGGCGATCACCTTCGACGACGTCCGGGTCCCACGCGACGCGCTCGTGGGTCGACTCGGCGGCGCCTCGGGTGCCGTCGAGCGGCAACGACAGCTGGCGGTGGTGATCCTCACCAGCGAGAGCGTCGGCGCGATGCAGACCGCCTTCGACATGACGCTGCAGTGGGCGTTCGACCGGTACACCTTCGGGCGACCGATCGCCTCGTACCAAGCGTTGAAACACCGCTTCGCCGAGATGAAGGCCACGCTCGAGGCGAGCCATGCGATCGCCGACGCGACCGCAGCAGCCGTGCAGGCAGGCTCACCACAGGCCGGAGAGCTGGTCGGTGCGGCCAAGGCGTTCGTCGGGGAGCACGGCACCAGCCTGCTGCACGAGTGCGTCCAGCTCCACGGCGGGATCGGCCTGACCTTCGAACTCGACCTCCACCTATATCTGCGTCGGATCACCTTGAACCGGGTGCTCTACGGCACACCCGCGGAGCACCGGCGACGCATCGGAGCAGCGGTGGTACACGAGATGGGGGTCGCATGAGCGCCGGGGCTCCCGAGGAGGTCGACCGGTTCCGCTCGCGTACGCGGTCGTGGATCCGCGACAACCTCCGTCCGCTGGAAGCCGGCGAGGTGGTCGGCCAAGTGATCAGCCGGCACGAGGACGACGTCGAGCTCGCCGCGGTGGCGCGCGACCGGGAACTTCAGCGGATGCTCTTCGACGGAGGGCTCGCGGGGATCTGCATTCCGGAGGAGTACGGGGGCCAGGGCCTCACCCCCGCCCACCAGCGGGTGCTGAACGAAGAGCTCGAGGGGTACGAGTACCCGATCCGGGTGCAGGTGCCGACCTTCACGCCGTGCTTGACCGTCCTCCTCGACTTCGGGACCGAGGAGCAGAAGCGGCACCACATCCCGCGGATCCTGAAGGGTGAGGAGATCTGGGCCCAGTTCCTCTCGGAGCCGAGCGGCGGCTCCGATCTGGCCGGAGCCTTGACCACCGCGGTGCGCGACGGCGACGTCTGGATGCTCAACGGCTCGAAGATCTGGACCACCGGCGCCTGGTGGTCGGATTGGGCGCTCTGTCTCGCCCGGACCAACTGGGACGTCCCCAAACACCGTGGGCTCACCGTGTTCATGCTCCCCATCCACCAGCCCGGCGTCGAGATCCACCGGATCGAGATGCTCAACGGGTCGAAGGAGTTCTGCCAGGAGTTCCTGACCGACGTGGTCGTCCCCGACACCGACCGTGTGGGTGAGGTCGACGACGGGTGGACCGTGGGCACCCGGTGGATGTTCCACGAACGGATGCTCTACAACTCGCCGTACGTGACCAACCCGGTCGGCACCTCACAGGGGCGCTACGGCACTCCGGCGATCGTCGACGCAGCCCAGGCGGCCGGCCGTACGGGCGACCCCTCGACACTGGAGCTGATCGGAGAGGCCCGGGCCCTCGAGATAGTCGGCGAACACCTTGCCGGGCGGGTCTCCGAAGGCGTGGCTTCGGGCGTGATGTCCGACCAGTCCTCGGCCGTCGCGCGGCTGTTCAAGGCGTCGGTCACCACCCGGGTCATCTCCATCCAGTTCGACGTGGCGGGCTCGGCCGGGATCGCCTGGAGCGACGGGGACGAACTCTTCGCGGAGCCGGGTACCGAGTTCCTCATGCGCCAGACGACGTGCATCGGTGGCGGGACGACCGAGATGGCTCGCAACGTGATCGCCGAGCGGGTGCTCGGCATGCCACGCGAGCAGACGACCGACCGGGACGTCCCCTTCCGCGACGTCCCGCGCGGCCGGTAACGCTTCAGACCGCTCCCACCTTCGGCGCCCACTCGTCGCGGAGCGTCCGGCGCAGCACTTTGCCGGAGGGGAGCCGTGGGATCGCCTCGACGGTCACCACGTGGGCGAGCTGCTTGTAGGTGGCGAGCGAGTCGGCCACCAGCCGTTGCAGCTCCTCGACCGGCACCGGATGATCCGGGTCGAGCGCCACCGCGGCCACCGGGACCTCGCCCGCCCGTTCGTCGGGCACGCCGAACACCGCGCAGTCGACCACCGACGGATGACCGTGGAGGACGGCCTCGATCTCGGCAGGCGCGACCTGGAAGCCGCTCACCTTGATCATCTCCTTCGACCGATCGGTCAGATGGACCCACCCCTCTGGCTCGAGCCAGCCGACGTCCCCGGTTCGGTACCAGCCGTCGACGAACGCGTCGACGTTCGCAGCGTCGGGCAGGTACCCGGCCATCACCGATGGGCTCCGCGCCTGGATCTCCCCGATCCCACCCGGTTCGAGGACCTCACCGCTGCCGAGGTCCGCCACCCGCAACTCGACGCCGCCCGGGGGCAACCCGGCCGAATCCAGCCTCCACCGTTCGGGCCGGTCGACCGGGTTGGCTGCGATGACCGGAAGCTCGCTCGCCCCGTAGGCGGGCAGCCAACGGACACCGGTCCGCTCGGTGACCCGCTCGGCCACGCTCTCCGTGACGGGGGTCGCTCCCCACATGATGTACCGCAGCGAAGAGAAGTCGTATCGCTCGAGGTCCGGATGGTTGGCGATTGCGAGCGCGATCGGGGCGACGGCCATCTCGAGGGTCATCTGCTCCGCCTCGATCCGGTGGAGCACTTCGTCGAGATCGAAGCGTCGGTGCAGCCGCACCGTGGCCCCCGCTTCGGCCGCGGCGAGGAGATTGAGCAGCCCGAGGATGTGCGACGGGGGCGTCGCGACCTGAAAGCGGTCGGTCGGGCCGAGGCCCAGTGCCGCGCACCAGTGCTCCGTGGCGCATCCGATGGAGGAATGGGTGTGACGGACCGCCTTCGGGAGGCCCGTCGTACCCGAGCTGAACACGAGGAGCGCCTCGCCGGCAGGGTCGATGCGGTCCGCCTCGAGCCCCGACCGGCTGTGACCGAGCGCGTCGGTGAGCGTCGATGCATCGTCGAGGTCGGTGACCTGCTCGGGACCGAGCAGTTCGGCGAGGATCGCGGTCCCTCCTCCGTCGGCGACCGCGTGGGTGGGCACGGTCAGCTCGAGGGCGTGCTCGACCTCGCGTGACTTCCATGCAGGGCTGAGGAGGACCGAGGCGGCACCCAGCTTGCTCACCGCGTGGACCGCGACGACGAACTCCGGCCGGTTGGCGGTCATCAGCGCGACCCGATCCCCCGCCGCGACGCCGGCCGCGACCAGGTGCCGGGCAAAGGAGTTGGCGAGCCCGTCGAGCCGGGCGAAGGACCACTCGTCCTCGCCGGCGAGGATCGCGGGGCGGTCGCCGAAGCGCTCCGAGGCGGTATCGAGGGCTCGATGCAGGGCGTCTGCGGTCATGAGGCTTCCTTCATCGGAAACATTGTTCTCGAAAACGAGAAGGTGATCAACGGAGGTTCGTGTAGGGTTCTCGCTCGTGGCGAGCGAGCACTCCGCCGTCGCGGGTACCGATCCCGAGGTGCGGCGCGAGATCGTCGAGACCGTCCGGCGCTTCGTGGCGAAGGAGGTCCAGTCGGTCGTCGGCGAGCTCGAGCGGGAGGACCGCTTCCCCGAGGCGATCGTCGAGCAGATGCGCGAGCTCGGGCTCTTCGGGGTCACCATCCCGGAGAGCCACGGCGGTCTCGGCCTCGATCTGCTGACCTACGTGGCGGTCATCGAGGAGCTGGCGTACGGGTGGATGAGCCTCACCGGCATCGTCAACACCCACACCATGGCGGCGACCCTGTTGATGACACACGGCAGCGAAGAGCAGAAGCGGCGCTGGCTGCCCCTGATGGCGACCGGCGAGAAGCGCGGAGCGCTCTCGCTGTCGGAGCCCGATGCCGGCAGCGATACCCGCAGCCTCACCTGCCGGGCGGCGCGCGACGGGGACGAGTACGTCCTCAACGGGACCAAGGCCTGGGTGACCAACGGCGAGCGTGCCGCGTTGGTGGCGTTGGCCGCCCGCACCGACGAGGGGATCAGCGCGTTCATCGTGGAGAAAGAACCCGGACCCTCCTTCGAGGGCATCTCGGTCAGCCGGCAGGTGAGCAAACTCGGCTACCGGGGTGTCGAGACAGTCGAGATGTCCTACGTGGACCACCGGATCCCGGTGGCCAACCTGATCGGTGAAGCCGGTCGTGGCCTCCCCCAGATCCTCGGGGTGCTCGAAGTGGGCCGCATCAACATCGCCGCGCGGGCAACCGGGGTGGCACGTGCCGCGTTCGAGGCCGCGCTCGAGTACGCGCAGGCTCGCAACACCTTCGGGAAGCCGATCGCCGAGCATCAGGCGATCCAGCTCAAACTCGCCGACATGGGAACTCGGCTCGAGGCCGCACGGCTGCTCACCCGGAACGCCGCCGAGCGCAAGGCCAGAGGAGAGCGCTGCGACGTCGAAGCCGGGATGGCCAAGTTGTTCGCGAGCGAAACGGCACTCGACCTCGCCACCGAGTCGATGCGGATCCACGGCGGGGTCGGGTACACCACCGACCTGCCGGTCGAGCGCTATTACCGCGACGCTCCCCTGATGGTGATCGGCGAGGGAACCAACGAGATCCAGCGTCTGGTGATCGCGAGGGGCCTGCTCGCCCGCGCTCGCGAGCACGACGTCTAGGTCACTGTCGGCCGATCCGGTCCGGTTCGCCGCTTGCCGCACATGCCGGATCGGCGCCGTCTCAACCGGGCATGTGCTCGCTCGTGAACCTGAGCTCCTCTGCCGCCGACCTGGGCGTCCCGTAGCCGGTCCGATCCGACGCGACCTCGAGGTGGGCCGCCACCTCCTCCGGAGTCGAGCACGTGAGGCCCGGTGCGTACCAGCCTCGGGTCACGCCCACGAACACCCGGCCAATGTGACCGCAACCGACCGAGAAGATCGAGGGAGGCGTCCAAGGCGCAGCCATTCCGGCCATCTGTGTCAGGAAAATGTTGCGCCGAGGTGTGGGTCGGCAGCGCCTCGTCGAGAAGGTCCCTACCCTGCTAGTTCCGGCATGCGACGGGCCAGTTCCGCGAAGCTGTCCCCGGTCGCTTGGCGGATGAGCGGGATCGATGGGGCGAACACTTCCCATGGCATCAGCATCATCAAGGCGCGGGTGAAGTTCTCGCGGTCGTCGTCGCCAAGCAGCGGATATATCCACACGGTGAACTCCGGAACGCGGCTTCCCGGCATGGTTGAGGACATAATGCCGACAGCCTTCACCTGGTCGGGCACCGAAACGCGCTCCTGCATGATACGAAATAAGTGAGCGTCTTCTTTGGCCAGGTGAGTGTCGAGGTGGAACTTGAAGGCAGCGGTGGCCCGAGCGGTCTGCAACGCATCGTGTGCCGAGATCGCTTTGCTCAAGGTGTCAAAAGCGACATCGAGGCGTTGGTGGTCGATCGCGTAGGCCTCGGCGACGAGTGGCGCGACTTCCTCCACCATGGGGAATACGCCATTCTCCTCCCCGTGGGCGTGATAGGTCAGGATTTCGTTGAAGAACCGAAAGCGCTCCACCGTTGCTTCGAGTCCTGGTGTACCGCGAGCTGCGGCGGTCGCTGCTGCGTCGATCGCGGCGATGTCGGTTCGGAACGCGTTGTGGATCGCCCGGACCCCGTCAATCGGACTGTGCATGGTTCATTCCCTCCGCCAATCGTTTCGGGACCCTAGCCGCGCAGACGTCAGGGAGCAGATAGTGGCCAGCCGCCCCATTCGGCCCTTTGGCCACGGTCGACAACCGACGCGCTCCCGGCGAAGTGGGACGCGCTCCGTTCGCTATCGGCGGGGCGACAGCATCAGCCGCCCGCCGGTCGAAGCAATACGAGTGGAATCTCTCGGTCCGTCTTGCGCTGATACCCGGCGTAGTTGCGGTGCTTGGTGGCGATGATCGGCCAGATCCGTGCCCGCTCGTTGGCGTCGGCAATCTCAGCGACCATCGACTGAGCGGGTCTGGGGCCCAGCTTGACCCTCACCTTTGGGTCGTCCCTAAGGTTGAGGAACCATGCGGGGTTGATGTCGTCGCCGCCGCGAGAGGCCACGACCACGATGGTCGAATCCTCCTGGTAAGGCGAGGTCAACATCGTCGTGCGCGGCTGGCCGCTCTTTCTGCCAGTCGTGGTCAGCTCGATCACGGGCATCCCGGAGAAGTGCCAGCCGAGCCGACCTCCCGAGGCGGCCAGCAGTACGCGATGGACGCGATTCATAGTTTTGAGGGCAAGGTCCGAAGGCATGGGTGAAAGCGTAATGAGAGTTCCTCCCCTGAGCCGAACTCTTGCCCGGACCAGACTGTCTGAGTCCGTCACCGTCAAACCCCTCCAAGATCCCCTCGCGCCCCACCGACCGGGCGTTCGGGGAGACCAAGAAGAGGTCAGCGGCTGTAGTGCAGATAGACAACACCGTTGTCGTAAGTCGAGGACGCGGTGAGCGACCATCTCGCGTTACCCGTGTCCTCGGTAAACAGTCGTGGGCCAGGTCCAAGGGTAACGGGGTACACGAAGAGATGGAGTTCGTCGACCAACCCGTCGGCGAGCAGTGCTCGAACGAGCGTTGCACTTCCGCTCACGTAAATGCCGCCGGCCACCGAGCCTTTCAGGTCCCGGATGCGCGCGGCATCGTAGCGTCCTACAAGCTCCGAGTTCCGCCAAGTCAACGTTTCCAATGTCGACGAGACCACGAACTTGGTGGTGTCGTTCATGAACGGCGCTCCGGGATCATCCTCCGCCGTCCGCGCCGACCATGCGGGTTCGAACATCTCGTAGGTCTTGCGTCCTAGCAGGATGCCGTTGCAATCGCTCATCGCGCCGGCGAGTGCCTCTCCCATGCGGGGGTCGAACCCAAAATCGAAGGTCCAACTGGGATTGTCGACGACGCCGTCGAGAGATGCGAACTCGTGAACCCGGATATTCCCCATGACCAGTCCTCCTGGTGGCAGATTTCTCAGGTGTAGACGTTCACGATGTTCAGGAGTCATCGGTTCGCATCGTCGAAGCCGAAGGGATCGCCTCGGGCACCGACTCGGCGGTCACGGACAGATTCGGTTGATCCTTGTCTCCTCGCTCACCGGCTGCCGAGGGCTTGTCGCCTTCTGATCGTTATGAGCTTTCGCACCAGCGTCTTGGGCAACGGCTTGTCGACAGGGAACTGAAGGGCGCCAGCCGACTTCTTGTAGCCAGCGAGTTCGTCCCGAAGCACAGGGAATACCGAACCGCTGTGAGGGAGGTAGCTGAGGTGGTTCTTGAAGGCAGCGAACCCGGCGATCACCTTGCCCTGGAGCCGAAAGGCGGGCACTCCGTAGGAGATACCCTCCTCTGCCTCAGGGATAATGTCGAGGATCGTCTGGCGAATGGCTTCGAGCGTCGTGCGCTTCGGCTCTTCGACGGAGGCGAGGTAATCGTCAACTTCGGCCCGGGACACCAAGTGCAGTCTCCCACGGCTGCCCATTCTGAACTGGCTGTCCGCAACGTAGGCGCCAGCGAGGTGCCCGTGGCCCCGGTCGACAACTGATCCGCTTGCGGCGTTCGGGGTGACCGCTCAGCGAACGAAAGTGGCAGGTTCGTACGCCTCACACCAGGCCGACGTGCCGAGCCGCTCGAGGTCGCGCTGGACAGCAAACTAGCGCTCCTTGGCCTCGTGTTCAGGTCCCGCTACTCGTACATCTGGAAGCGTGGCCGGCGGCCGGCGAGACGGTCGTTGTTCTCGTTGCCGACCAGGCGGTCCCACAGGTCGCCCTCGTGGGTGGTCACGTAGAAGCGTCCGGTCTTCGCCTGGTCGAGCGCATGACGGGCAGCCACGAACGGGTCGAGAGCACCCGACCGGAGGGCATCTTCGATGCCCTGCTGAGCCAGGCTCGACGCGTCGGTCTTCGTGGCGTCGGTCAGATCGGTGGGTCGGTTGCGCTCGCCACGGTCGATGTTCGTGTTCACCATGCCGGGGCAGATCACCGAGGTGGCCACGTGCGGCGCACCGGCCAATGCGAGGTCGTGCTGAAGGCTCTCCATGAGCCCCACGGCCGCGAACTTCGACGTGCAGTAGACAGCCGACGTCGGCGATGCCACGATCCCCGCGATCGACGCGGTGCCGATGACGTGGCTGGGCACGCCGGCCTCGATCATCCGGGGCAGGAACGACCGGACGCCGTTCACCATCCCCCGCAGGTTGACGCCCATGACCCAGTCCCAGTCGTCGAGCGTGGTCTCCCACGAATAGCCGCCGGCGAAGACGCCGGCGTTGAGGCACACGACCTCGACCCCGCCGAGGCGCGACCAGGCGTGGGCCGCCAGCGCCTCGACCGATGCCGGGTCCGTGACGTCGCAGACGGTCCCCTCCACATCACCGAACCCGCGCGCCACGAGCGTTGCGACGGCCTCCGACAGCGCCTCGGGCTCGATGTCGGCCAACACGACCTGGGCGGCACCGTCCTCCAGGAGCGCAGTGGCAAGGCCGAGGCCGATGCCGCTGGCCCCGCCGGTGACGACGGCGCGTGCGCCGCTGAAGCTGTCCATGTCAGTTCCCTTGTTGGAGCAGTGCGCGTGCTCTGTCGACGCTGGCCGCGTAGGAGGCGAGCCGTGGGGACGCCGTACGCAGCGGCGACGTTAGTAGACACATTCCCTCTAGTGTCTCGATCGCAGCCGCACCGACAGGAAGGGACGGCAATGACCCGCAACGCCTGGTCCGGGATCCCGTTCGACACGTCGGACGATGCGATCGCCGAGGCTCTGCTCGACGTCAGCATCCCGACGCTGGTGATGTCGCTCGTGCACATGACGGGCGACGAGCAGCTTCTCCGAGGCGATCTCAAGCCCGTGGGCCTCTTCCTCAACGAAGTCCAAGGGTTCATGAGCGAGGAGGACAAGAAGGCGCGTCCGCGAACTCGCCCTCCCGATCATCTGCGACTACCGCGACCGCGGTTGCCCCGAGCCTGCCCCGCTCTCGCCGGGTCTGCTCCTCGAGATGATGGAGTGGCTCGTCTGTGAGCCGGTACCACCCGAGTACGTTCCGATGCTCCTACGAGGAGCTCGAGCTCGACGGCACCGACTCACGCCGCCCTCTGGCGCCCGCGGAGAGGTCCGCCCGTGACGCGTTCCCTGTCGTGATCATCGGTTGCGGCCAGTCTGGGATCCTTGCGGGCATCCGCCTGAAGGAGGCTGGCATCCCTTTCACGATCATCGAGAAGAACCCTGGTGTCGGCGGTACCTGGTACGAGAACACCTACCCCGGCGCCCGTGTCGACGTCGGCAACCACTTCTACTGCTACAGCTTCGAGCCCAGCAACGAGTGGACCGAGTTCTTCGCGCAGCAGCCCGAGCTCCGGGCCTACTTCGAGGGCGTGACGGACCGGCACGGGATCAGGCCGCAACATCCGGTTCGAGACGGAAGTCCTCGGGGCGACCTGGAACGACGAGATCGGCCACTGGACCGTACGAGGTCCGGACCGCTGACGGAGGGACCGACCGGCTAGAGGCCAGGGCCGATCATCTCGGCGGTCGGCCAGCTCAACCGCCCGAAGATCCCTGAGATCCCGGGCAGGACACCTTCGGCGGGCCGTCGTTCCACTCCGCACGGTGGGACCACGACCTCGACCTGACCGGAAAGCGCGTCGCCATGATCGGGGCCGGTGCGAGCGGCTTCCAGATCGCCCCGGCGATCGCCGATCGCGTCGAACACCTCACGATCTTCCAGCGCACCGCGCAGTGGATGTTCCCGAACCCCAACTATCACAACTCCGTCGGCGCCGGGGTCCGCTGGGCGCTCGAGCACCTGCCGTTCTACGGGCGCTGGTACCGGTTCCTCATCTTCTGGCCCGGATGCGAGAAGGGCCTCGAAGCCGCCCGGGTCGACCCTGACTACAAGGGCGATCCCGCGGTCGCGATCAGCGACCTCAACGACGGCGCGCGGCTCATGTTCACCGACTGGATCGAGAGCCAGATCGGCGACGATCCGGAGCTCCTCGCCAAGGTGATCCCGGACTACCCGGCCACCGGGAAGCGCACGCTCCAAGACAACGGCAGCTGGCTGCGCTGCTCTCACACGCCAGAACGTCGACCTGATCCGAACCGGGATCGACCACATCGAACCCGACGCGATCGTCACCGCCGACGGCGAACGGCACGAGGTCGACGTCATCGTCTACGCCACCGGCTTCATGGCGAACCGGGCCCTGTACCCGATGACGATCACAGGGCGCGATGGCACCGACCTACGGGAGATGTGGGGCGAGCGGCCCGCCGCGTACCTCGGGATCACCGTGCCGGGGTTCCCGAACCTGTTCTGCATGTACGGGCCCGGGACGAACCTCGCCCACGGCGGCAGCCTCATCCTTCACTCCGAGTGCCAGATGCGGTACATCAGCCATGCTCTCGAGCAGATGATCGACGGCTGACCTCGTAGCCATCGAACCGCTCCAGGCCAAGTACGACGACTGGCACGCACGATGCCAGGCCGAGATCAACACGCTCGTGTGGGCCCAGCCGTCGGTGAAGCACTCCTTCTACAAGAACTCCGACGGCGAGATCCACAGTCTCAGCCCGTGGCGCCTCGTCGACTACTGGAACTGGACGAAGGAAGCCGACCTAGCTGACTTCGTGGTCCGATGACCCGGAGCGTCTCCATGGAGGTGACGTTTGTCAGGCAGTGCCCGCCAGCGTGGATCTTCGCCTCGCCTGGAGATCCACCGTCGACACGATGGCTAGAGCGGGGGACTCGACGGGTTGCTGACTGCCTCATAGGTGATGGCATGCCGTTCACCCACGTTCGATACCGCCCCGCTCCCAGATCGTCTCTCTGTCCTCTGCCGAGACCGTGCCAATCGAACACCTCCTGGTCGACGAACTCATTGTTCGCCAATCAGGCAGGTGTTGCGATGACCGGTTGAGGACGAAGGCGTTCAGAGACGCTCAGATCGTCAAAGTGCTGAACGCAGCCGGTCAATGTCGAGAAGGTGATGGTTCGCATCGTGGACGGCGTGGCGGGCGATCCAACGCGGATCGACGGAGGTTCCGTCGAATGACACCGTGACGAACCAGTCGTCGGATGTGAGTTCGGATAGCTGCTGACCCAGCGAGTGGGCCTCACGTTCAATGCCATCCAGAGCCGCGACAACGTCAATCTGTTGGGGCTGACGGGCGAACTGCTGAGGCGGAGAATCTCCGAGGTCGGTTCCTGGCCGCGAAATGGCGATATCGAGAAGGAACCTCATCCCGAAGAGCACCTCCCGGACGTGATCTGCGTATTCCGCAATGGACCACATTCGGTCAACGGGTCTCCGAAGCTGATCACCGGGTGTCAATCCAGCGACAGCCGAACTCCATTGCAACGGCAGATCCTCGATCGCTGCGATCGCACTGGCATAGCCCCACTCATCAGAGTCGAAGCGGCACTCTCCGCAACGCTCGATGCTCACATTCCTGATTCTGCCCTACTGCTTCGGCCATTCGCACCTAGCCGGCGACGAGGGTCACACCTATGCGGCCCATCCGGCCCTCAGGTGCTCGATGTTGATGCCGCGCCTCGACAGCTTCGTCGTGTAGATGCTCTCCGCACTGAGGTGCTTGGAAAGCGCTGTCGCGATGCCCACCACCAAGAGGGCCGGCAGAATCAGGGAGAAGTTCCCCGTCATCTCGACTGCACTGATCGTCGCCGTCAGCGGGGCCTGAGCGGCGGCACCAAAAACGCCTCCCATGGCCACGACGGCGAAGACCGCAGGAGAGCTGACGCTGTGCCCGAAGACGTGCTGGACGACCGATCCATAGGCCATACCGGTCATCGCGCCGATGAAGAGCGACGGGGCGAACACGCCTCCCGATCCGCCGATGGAGAGCGTCAGACTGGTCGCCACGATCTTGGCCGCCAGGAGCACCAGGAGGAACCACAGGACGTAGTGGCCCTCGATCGCTCGCTCCATCACCGGATAGCCGACGCCGTACATCTCGGGGACCGCCAGGAGGACGGCCCCTAAGGCAATGCCACCGACGACTGGGCGTGCCCACTCGGGCCGTCCCCGCCACAGCGTGTCGACACGGTCCTCCATTCGGTAGAGGACCGACTTGAACGTCCAGCCCAACAAGCCCGACACGAGGCCGAGGATCGCCAGGAGAAGAAAGACGGCGGGATGTTGGACTCCCAGTCCATGCGGAAGGGTGGCGAAGAAGGGTGCCGACCCGAACACTGCCCGACTTACGAGATCGGCGGCCACGGCGGAGAGAATGGTCGCAAACAGGGCCTCAATCGAGAAGCTGCAAAGGATGATCTCGAAGCCGAAGAAGACCCCTGTTAGCGGCGCGTTGAACGTCGCCGCGATCCCTCCGGCGGCACCGCAGGCAACGAGCACGCGCAGCCCGTTCGCCGGCATCTTGAAGAGCTGCCCGAGCGTCGACGCTGCGGCAGAGCCGATCTGGACGATCGGTCCCTCCCGGCCGACCGAACCTCCTGTCGCGATGCAGACCGCCGACCCCAGTGCTTTGACGACCGTGACCGGAGGTCGGATGCGACCCTCGTTCTCGGCAACCGCCAGCATCACCTCGGGGACGCCGTGGCCTCGCGCTTCGGGTGCAAAGCGCTGGATCAGCGGGCCGTAGAGCAGCCCGCCGACGACAGGGATGATCAGGAGGAACCACACGCCAAGGCCGGGAAAGTGGAGGCTCGGAACCCTGCCCTGCTGCCCGAACTCGGCGTACCCGGTCGCAAGCCAGGTGAAGCCAAGGATCATCCCTCGGAAGACCACCGCTCCGAGGCCCGAGATAGCCCCGACCGCCAGGGCGAGCGAGAGCAAGCCGAGCTCGGTCGAGCGAACTGAGCGGACGATCGCCCTGGCAGAACGATCCAGTCGGTTGCTTAGAGGTCCCAACTGCGCTGCCACTCCTCGTCGGGTATCTCGCCTGCGGCCCTGCCAAACGCCTCGAACGCCCTCACCAGGTTCCCTCGCTCGGACGTCGGGACGGCTCGCAAGATTTCCTCGATCTCTTCGCGACGACGCTGCGTGACGTCGTCGACGAGCCGGGTCCCCTTCGGGGCCAGGTCGAGACGGACCTCGCGCCGATCATCCCCTGCTCGTCGCCGCGAAATCAGCCGTTTCTCAACGAGTCGATCGCAGAGGCGGGTGGCGGTCGAGGGATTCAACGCCGAGAGCGACCGCGAGGTCGCGCGGTCGCTGGGGCCCCCGGGACGCGAGAACGACCAGGGCCCGGTACTGCTGTAGCGAGACCTCTTGCTCGTGGTCTGCGAGTGAGCGAGCCGCGACCGACGACGAGGACGCGGCTGGCGGTCATGACAGCGTCGGTCGCCTGGCGCTTCGTGGAGGAAGGCAGTGGGGTTGGAGGTAGCAGGGATACAGATAGTGTATCTGTACAACTATCTCGCGCAAGTCGCACCTTTACGCCCTTACGGAGCGAATGCCCGAAGCAGGCTCAGACCCGAACCCTGAACGGGCCACCGAGCGGCGACCAGGAACGGCCCGGTCACATGCCTACATGAGTTATCGTCAGCCACGGTCGATGACCGACTCGCTCCCGGCGGTATGGGATACCCGGTCGTCCATGACGCTGCGGACTAGTGCCTGGTCAGCCTTGGCCGCCCTTGTTCTTCGTGGCCATTTCGATGATGGAAGCAGCCCACGTGTAGGCGACACCGACCATTAGGACCGCACAGGCAAACGCGAACTGGGTAGCGGTACCCCAGATGCCGTCGGGAATGGCCGATAGCACGGCAAGATGACAGCCAAAACCGCCGCTCGTGCTACCAGAACCCACCGAGCCGTGAACATTGCGAAGCAGGGGACCGCAATGAGGAGACCAATGAGAATCAGGTGCTTCCCCGTCGAGCGCGTCGATCGCGGCGACCACCAACAAGATGAGAAGGCTCAGCCTCCAGGGACGCTCCGGGACCATCCACATGGGGTGGAGTCCCCTTTGTGCAACATGCCTTCCTCGGTTCTGGGTTGCGGATGATTCAGCGAGTTCAGACTACTTCCGGGCTCGCCTCGACCCAAGGGGCGAACTGAGCGATGTGTTCGTTCGGATCGTCTATGACAGTACGAGGAGCACTGCCACGTAAGTTCCATACCCCGCGATGATGATCAGTCCAGAACGCCGATCCAAGCCGCGTCCGACATAGGCCAGCACGAGCGTCAATATCGTGAGCCCCAAATACCATACGGCGATCAAGGTCTCCTGAGTTGACACTGCCGTCAATCCCACCAGTGCCGCTGGAAGTAGAAGGCCGATTGCCACGTTTAGAGCGTTGCTGTTGAGACCGGTGCTGAGTGCTGCCTCCCCTCTCTGATGTCGCGCTAGGTATACCGCGGCGACGGCGTTAGGCAGACTGGTCACCGCTGCCAGAACCAAGCCCCCAACGACGATCTCGGCCACACCAAAGTGCATCCCGAGAGTCGATGCTCCGCGCTCCATCGCCACGGAGGCTCCGACGACCATGACAAGCGAGGTACCGGCGACAAGGAAATCCAGTGGAGTCCCTCTTGGCGGGCGAATCGCCACCATGACCTCCATCTCCTCCTCGTCGACGGCCGAAACGAGCCACCGGACCGCTCGTCTCGGCAGGGGAACTCTTGGCAGGCCCCTTCGGTAGGACCCGAGTAGGAGAAGGAAAGGCAGCAAGACGATAAGGACCAGGATGAGCCCGCCAACGGGGCTGACCAGGCCGGAGACGGTGATAAGACAAACAAGAGCTACCCAAATCGCGATTGCGCCGTTCAGAAGAACCACCCTTCGGTGAAGGCCAAATCCACCGGCTACCAAAGCGCCAAGCCCCAATAGAGCGGCGAGGTTGAAGACGTTCGAGCCGATCACGACTCCGGCACCCACCGCCCGCTCTTGGTGAGCGATGGCGGTAACGGATGCAGTGATTTCTGGAGTGTCAGCCGCGAGTGCAGCGACCATCCCCAGCAACGCTTCCGAAAGGCCGAAGCGTTCTCCAACTCGTTCTAGCCGAGTCACCAAAACCCAGCTCATCACCAGGCTGACACTGGCTCCGAGCGCGAACTCGACGGCTGAGACTCCCACGCCCACATCGGCTCCGTTTCACCACCAGAAACAACTTGCCGACCAGGCTTCCCGGCTCTCCGGAGAGAAATCTACCAAGAGAACGACTGGAGTGGCCTGAGAGGAGGAGCTGAGTCTCGCCTTTGACGGTATCCCCGAGGTGCCGTTCTGCCACGATCGATAACCGACCCGTTTCCCGGCGGTCTGGGGCAGGGGACGGACGAAATACTGGGCGCGCGTTCGGGGGCACCCCGTCCATGAAATAGGGTCAACTCCAAATGCTCATTCAACCGCAGAGGAAGGGCCCGTCGGTGCCGGCTCGGTCTGGGCCAGAATTCTCCGAAAGGATCGCCCGGTCTTCCGACGGTACACGACCTCGAACACGAAGCTCCCCACCAGAGTCACGCCGAGAGCAATCGCCGACGTCGGTGCAGTGACGATCATGTTGTAGAGAAGGATGACGAAGAGGGAGAGACAAGTAACTGCCGACGCCACGATCAACCACACATTCGCTCCCGTCTGCATTCGGATTCTCAGGTGGCCGATATTGACCGCCGAGTACAAGAGGAGAAAAGCTGCGCTCCCCATTGAGGCCACGGCTCTCAAGGGAAAGAGCAGGACGAACCCGAGGACCAGGCCAGATGTGATGAACAGCCCTTCGACGTCTCGGCCCCAGAGCTTTCGGTCAAACGCCGGGGGAAGCCCTCCGTTCTTGGCGATCTGGTACGCGATGTTCGTAGACCCGAACAACGTGGCGTTAACGGCAGATGCGGTCGAGAGCAGGGCAGCGATGGCCACCAACCTGAATCCCGCCTGGCCCAGGGACGGCTTCGCCGCGACCGCCAGGGCGGAGTCGCCGAGTCCGCTAAGGATGTTGAGTGGCACGTTGGTCACCACGCCGATCGCCACGAGCAGGTAGATCACGACCACAATGGCCACGCTGCCGTAGATCGCACGGGGCAGCTCCCGCTTTGGCCTGGCCATGTTGGCTGCGGCATTCGTAATCAGCCCAAAGCCCTCGTAGCCGACGAACAGCAGCCCGGCTCCAGTCAAGATTGCCAGGGGACCAGGCCAGGAGTCCGGCGACAGCCGAGTGACCCCCATCCCGTTGAGCGTCACGAAGGCTGCGACGACGAAGACGACGAGAATGGCCACCTTGATGATCACGATCACGGACTCCGCTCGTCCCATGAGCCGGCTGCCGAGGAAGTTGATCGCTGTGAAGGCGAGCACAACGCCTACGGCCCACAACTTGGACGGGAGGTGGATGAACGTCACCGCGTAGGCGGCAAACCCGGTGGCATACAGCGCGATGGTGATGATGTAGGCGAAGTACTGGAAGAGGTTGAGCGAGCCGGAGGCCACGCCCTCGCCATAACCACGAACCAGGAACGTGACCGCGCCCCCGACGCTGGGGAACGTCTTCCCGAGGGCGACGTAACTGTAGGCGGCGAGTCCCGCGACCGCCCTCCGATGGCGAAGGACAGAGGCAGAGCAGAGCCTGAGACGCGTGCCACGACTCCGAGGATGGAGAAGATCCCGGCTCCGATCATTCCGCCCACTCCGATGCTCAGAGCGGAGACGAGGCCGATGTCCGCTCTTCCGTCTCGTGTCTGCCGTCGGTGTCGCCATCATCCACGCCTCTGTCGCTCGTGCTGCTCACCGACTGACTTCGGCGATCGGCGGCGCTACATCGGACGGTGTCTCGATCGTTGACCGGATCGAGAATCCGGTAGGCGAGCAGCTTGATGCGGTCGGTGAGGAGGAACCACACCAGCGCATAGCCCCAGACCAAGGCTGCGTACCCCCAGCCGAGGGGTGTCATGAAGACCCCGTACACGGCGATCAGGGTCGCCAGCGCCTGCGTGCCGAGCACGGCCAGCAGGAGGATCCGAGCGGGCCGTATCGACCAGAACGGACCACGGGTGCGTGCGAGGAAGATCGTCAGGTGTCCGGCGACCGAGAGCGTCAGGTACATCAGGGTCTGCAGGTGCGCATGGTCGAGGTGGAACACCTTGTCGCCCAGGTAGAACATGCCGAAGGCGGCGATCGGACCGACGACGCCGAGCACGGTGGCGATCCCCAGCACGAGGCGCATGTTCCACGCCTCGGGCTGCTCCCGGTAGCGGACGTTGTCGTAGGCGATGGACAGGATGGCGCCGTCGTTGAGCAGTGCCAACATCACGATCTGGATCGCCGTGACCGGGAAGAAGTTGTAGATCAGGATCACGGCCGAGACGAACAGCAGCACGCGCAGGGTCTCCGCGATGCGGTAGATCGCGTAGCTGTTCATCCGCTGGAAGATCCTCCGGCTCTCCTTGATCGCGTCGATGATCACCGAGAGTCCGGGAGTGGTCAGCACGATGGATG
Organism: uncultured Acidimicrobiaceae bacterium; assembly: GCA_963784155.1. Classification (GTDB taxonomy): domain Bacteria; phylum Actinomycetota; class Acidimicrobiia; order Acidimicrobiales; family RAAP-2; genus Bog-756. Next base: position 631,903 of record CAWAQF010000004.1, on the reverse strand, counting down.
CCGCTGCCCGTGCCGCATCCGTGGCGTCCGAGACGGCGATGCCGCAGTCGGCCTTCTTCAGCGCAGGGGCGTCGTTCACCCCGTCGCCCGTCATGCCGACGATGTGACCTCGCTTCTGGAGAACGTCGACGATGTGGAACTTGTGCTCCGGGAAGACCTGGGCGAACCCGTCGGCATCGTCGATGGACTCGGCCGTCGCCGCGGTCTCGTCGCGCTTGACGTCGCCCAGTCCGGAGGCATCGAGGATGTCCGTGCCCATCCCGAGCGTCTTGGCCGTCTCCCGGGCGATGGCCAGGGCATCGCCGGTGACCATCTTCACGTCCACGCCCATCTGGACGGCGGTGGCGATGGTCGCCTTGGCGTCCTCCCGTGGTGGATCGAACAGGGGCAGCACCCCGACGAAGTTCCACGGACCGTCTCCTTCGGCCCGGGCCACACCCAACGAACGGAAGCCTCGTGCCGCGAACCCGTCGACCGCAGCGTCGACGTCCGTCTTCACCTGCGACGCATTGGCCGACAGCTCCAGGATCACCTGGGGGGCGCCCTTCGTCACCTTGAACGAGGACCCGTCGGCGGCGGTGACGGTGGCCTCGGTGCACTTGCGCACCGCATCGAACGGCTGGAACTCGGTCACGTGATAGTCGTCCAACGACTGATCGTCCGTCAGGCCCCCGAGCACCGCCAGATCGATGGCGTCGGCGTCGTCGGCGCGTGAGGCCAGGGACGCGTCGAGGATGACCTGTCCGGGCGTGAGTCGTCGCCGACGGTGTAGGGATCGCCCAGGGTGAGCTTGTTCTGGGTCAGGGTCCCGGTCTTGTCCGTGCAGAGCACGTCCACGCCGGCCAGCTCCTCGATGGCCACCAACCGGCTGACGATGGCCTTCTTCGAGGCGAGGACCCGGGCACCGACGGCCATCGTCACCGACAGCACCGTCGGCATGGCCACGGGGATGGCGGCCACGGTGAGGACGAGGGCGAACTGCAGGGTGGTGAAGAACGGCGTCACCGCGGATGGTGGAGACGACGATGATCACCACGACCATGGCCACCGCCAGGATGATCAGGAAGGTGCCGATCTTGAGGACGGCCCGTTGGAAGTGGCTGACGGTCTGGGCTTCCTGGACGAGCTCCGCGGTCTGCCCGAAGTACGTGTCCGCACCCGTGGCGTAGACGAGTGCGCCGATCTCGCCCTGGCGGATGATGGAGGCGGAGAACACCGCGTCGCCGGTCTGGCGGCTGGCGGGCAGCGACTCCCCGGTCAGTGCCGACTGATCCACTTCGATCGGGTCGCCGTCCAGGAGGCGTGCGTCTGCGGGCACGATGTCACCCAGGCGCAGGCGGATGACGTCTCCCGGTACCAGCTCACGCGATGGTGGAGTGACCCACTTGCCGTCCCGCTTGACACGGGCCTTGATCGCCAACTCGGCCTTCAGGGCGGCGATGGCCTTGCCCGCCTGGTGCTCTTCCCAGAACCCGATGCCGGCGTTGGCCAGGAGCAGGACGAGGATGATGAAGAAGTCGGGCCAGTGCTTGAGCACTCCGGACAGGATCACTGCCGCCTCGATCATCCAGGGGATGGGCCCCCAGAAGTAGGTGAGGAACTTCAGCAGCGGGTTGACCTTCTTCTCCACGATCTCGTTCGGGCCGTACTGCGCCAGGCGTTTCTCCGCCTCGACCTGGGTGAGGCCATCCGGGGACGAGCTGAGCCGCTTCTCGACCTCGGCGACGGGAAGGGTCTTCAGGTCGTCAATCGCATCGGGCTTCGAGCCGGAAGCCTCGTGTTCGGTGCCGTTGGACTCCATTGCGGTCATTCTTCCTGCCTTTGCCGGATCAATGGCAGTCTGGCTACTCGGGGGGTGCCCCAGAACACGAGGACTTCAATCGAATCAGCCGCGCCACCGAGGGGCCGTTCTGCCACGGTCGATAACCGACCCCGTCCCGGCGATCTGGGGCAACCTTTCGCAGCCACTCGGTATCGGCCCCAGCACTTTGCGAGCGCCCCACCGGAATCTATGGTGGCAGCCATCTCGAACAGGAACAGGAAGGAGACTGCGATGCACTCCCGTGTCGTGACCTTTACCGACGTGAAGGACTTCGAGGGCGGGATCGCCTTGGTGCGCGACGAGGTGCTCCCCGTGCTGAACGAGCAGAAGGGCTATCGGGGAACCACTGTTAGCGCGGACCGATCCGGCGGTGTCCTTGGAGTCCTGTCATTGTGGGACACCGCGGCGGATCGAGAGGCGAGTTTCGGCGCGTTGGCGAAGGCTCGCCAGCGAGGGGTCGAAATCACCGGTGCAGAGATGACGATCGAATCGTTCGAGGAACTCGTCACCGACATCAACGAGGTACCAGCGGTCGGTTCTGCCCTCATGGTCACCCGGATCAGCATGGAGCCGGCCAAGATCGATGCGAATCTCGCGTTCTTCAAGAGCGAAGTACTGCCGCGGATCAAGGCCAACGATGGCTTCCAGGCCCTTCGGAACATGATCAACCGTGAGACCGGCGAAGGCATCGTTGGCTCGGTGTGGCGCGATCAAGAGGCAATGCAAGCCGCCGCTGCCGGGGCTCTCGCTCGCCGCGAGGATGCTACCGCACGAGGCGTCGCCTTCGGTGGCGACAGCTACCGCGAACTCCTCCTGGTAGAGCTGCGCTAGAAACGGCATTTCACATAGAACGCGCGGTCGGAAACTCGGACCGGGATTGCTCTGGAGCGCTATTTGCTCTCCCCGGGCCTTGTTTCGGTCACGCTCGATAACTGACTCGCTCCCGGCGGTCTGGGTCAACTCGTTCCTGACGGTAGCGATCCTCGAAGCGCCCTCTGGTCGATGGGACTCCAGACCTCGTGAACGCGACTGAGTCGAGTGCGGCTGGTACGAACTTCCAGCTTTGGGACTCGAGAGGCGATCGGACCGGACCGGACTTCGGGCTTAGAGCGTCCGGTTGCCGGTTGTAACTATGCTTGGCCGTCACCACGCCGAGGGCCGGCGGACGGACCGACCCCCAGCGATGGCGGAACGGCGGGGCGGAGGAGGCGGGAATGCGGGCAGGAATTGGTGGCCTTGGACGTTCGCTGTCCATGGGTCTCAATGCAACTCGTGCGGGTGGTCTCGAACCGGCCGTGCGCCGCGGCCACAGGTTGGTGGTCGCCGGGGGGCTCGTCGCTGTCTTCGCGATGGCTGGCGCCTTCTTCCTGACTCCCGGTACGGCGACGGCAGACACCCTCGTGACCCTGTCGGGGACCATCACCACGGGGACGACGCCCGCCGCCGGAGCGAGCGTCAGCTTCGGTGGCGTGTCGACGACGGCCGACCTAAGTGGCCACTATACGCTGCACCCCTTCTCGGGAACTTCGGGAACGATCGAGATCAACGACGGCGTCGTGCACGCAAGCGTCCCGATGACCGTCGGAACCACAGATCAGATCGAAAACGTGAACATCCCGACCGGACCTGCGACCGCGGACGTCAACGTGGTCGACGGCGACGGCGACCCGCTCGCGGACATACCGGTCCAAGGATCGGTTCCCGTGATGCCCGACACCGTCTCGCAGGGGCAGACGACCGACGGCACTCCGTTGACATGGGGCTTCAGCCCGATCAACCCCGTGTTGGCGTGCACCACGGACTCGAACGGAACGTGCTCGTTCAGCTCGCTGCTCGGTCTCACTGGGACGCTGAGCGCGAGCGTCTCATCGCCGTATGGAAGTGACCCGAGCTACCCATCGACGTTCAGCACGAGCGTGACGACAACGGTCAGCTCGGATCCGACATCTGCCTCCCTGGTCATCGACTGGGTGCACACGATCGTCGCACTCTCGGGGACCGTGACCATCGGGTCCAACCCGGCAGCGGGCGCTGCCGTCAGCTTCAACGGCCTGACGACCACGACCGACACGAACGGAAACTATGTTCTCCACCCGTTCGCCAACAGCTCTGGGGACCTCACCGTGACGCAGGGGCCATACAACTCGACCACGTCGGTGACCCTCGGTTCGACCGACCAGACCCAGGACGTGAACATCCCGTCGTCGGGGAGCCTCGTGACCCTCTCGGGCACGGTCACCGTCGGCAGCACTCCGGCGGCCAACGCGAGGGTGAGCCTCGGTGGACTCTCCACGACGACGGATGCCAACGGCAACTACGTGCTCCAACCCATCGCCGGCACCTCAGGGACTATCTCGGTGGTCGACGGGGTCTTCGCAGGCTACGGCTACTACGCCAGCCGCGCCGGTCACGATCGGCTCGGGCGACCAGACCGACGACATCACCATCCCCTCATCGCCCACGACAGCCACCGTCCACGTGGTCGACCAGAACGGCAACCCGCTCGTGGGCATCCCGGTCACCGGCGCCCCGTCGAGCTCACCCTCACCGGTGCCCGGTACGACCTCCGACGGCTCGAGCCTCACATGGGGCTACGGCCCGACGGGTAACGGTCCACCGTTACCGAACCAGACACTTTCGCACCACTGGTTCGACCGGGACCTGCACTTTCACGACCCTGCTCAACGTATCGGGGACCCTTCAGGCGACGTATTTCTCGCCGTACGGCAGCAACACCAGCTATCCGTCTTCGTTCTCCGCGAGCATCACGGCCACAGTGACCCAGGCCTCACCGTCAGCGACCCTGGTGATCGACTGGGTGAACACCCTCGTCACCCTGTCGGGGACGGTGAGTTTCAACGGCACGCCGGCCGCGGATGCAACGGTCAGCTACGACGGCGTCTCGAGCACCGCCGACGGGAGCGGCAACTACGTCCTGCACCCGTTCGCCAACTCGTCGGGGACCCTCACGGTCACCGACGGTCTCGTGAGCGGGACCGCCCCGGTCATCGTCGGGTCCCAGGACCAGACCGCGAACCTCGATATCCCGTTTTCGGGGACGCTGGTCGCCCTCTCGGGAGCCGTCACGACGGCGACTTCACCACTCGCGAACACGGTGGTCACCTACGACGGGCTCTCAACCACCACGGATGCCAACGGCAACTACGTCTTCCATGTCTTCCCCGGGACCTCCGGCACGATGGCCATCACCGCTGGGAGCCTCACGGCGAGCGCGCCGGTGACCGTCGACAGCAGTGACGAAAACGACAACGTCAACATCCCGACCAGTCTCATCTCGGGGAGCGTGCACGTGGTCAACGGACTCGGCGACTCTATGTCGAGCGTCCAGGTACAGGGGTCGGTCGCGAGCCTGACCTCTCCGGTGCACGGGACGACGACCGACGGCTCGCCGGTGACCTGGGGCCTGTCAGGACCGATTCCCAACCTCGTGGCCTGTACCACCGATGCCACTGGAAGCTGCTCCTTCCAGGCGCTTCTCAACCTCACTGGCACCCTCAGCGCCTCGTACGCGCTCGTCCCGGGTGACCCGAGCTATCCCACCCTGACCGCGAGCGTCACTGAGACCGTGCCGTCGGACGGGTTCACGGTGACGCTCGCGTTCCCGAACGTGGTCAATGTCCCTTCCTCGGGCTCCGCGGGTGGTTCGGTGCTAGTCGCCTCCCAAGGCTCAACGATCATTTCGAACCCAACCAGCAACCCTGTCGCGTCGGGCGTTCTCCCGACCGGGACATCGGCACCGGTTGGCGCGATCGGTTACGCCGTCCAGAGCGTCCCAGTCGGCGGCTCGGTCGACATCTTCATCCAGCTCCCGCCAGGCACGAATCCGACTGGTGTGTACAAGCTGCAGAATGGGCAGCTCATCGACGTGTCCTCCCTCGCAACGATCTCCGGCAACCGCATCACACTCCACTTGATCGACGGAGGACTCGGGGATGCCGACGGCGTCGCCAACGGGATCATCGCGGACCCGCTGATTCCGGTGGTCGGTAACGCACAGGGGACCGCCTTTGCCGTCTCGACCACGGCGTTGCCTTCCGTCTACGCCGGGTGCGTCCTACGGACCGGTGCAGCTGCAAGCGATCGGCGAAGCGTCGGGCGCGACGCTCAAGTGGAAGAAGGCGGGAACGCTCCCGAAAGGCCTTAAGGTGACGGCCGGATTCCTCGAAGGGACACCCAGCACCAAGCTGGCCCACGGCCTCAATCTGCCGGTTCCCATCCAAGTCACCGAGAAATGGGTCACGATCTCGGGCAAGATCAAGACCAAGCACTCAAGGACCGTCGCCAAGACTCTGATGGTGCACATCAACTGAGTCGGCTCAGTCTCAGTTGATGCTCCACCCGCCAGGTGGCGAATAGGTGCCCGACGACGAGGGTGTCATCAAAGTGCGTGTGTCCTCAACCGGTCAACGCAACACCTGCCTGATTGGCGAACATTGAGTTCGTCGAACAGGAGGTGTGGAAATGAACGGTTCTCGGAGGAGGACAGAGGGACGATCTGGGACATGCGGGAGGCGGGTGTCCCCGTCAAACGGATCGCCAAGCATCTCGATCGGCAGAACGTCTCGCTCCGGAAGTTCATCGCCGACCACGGCGGAAAGCGCCCCACTCCGCGGCAACGATCGGAGCTCCGACTCTCACTGGAAGAGCGAGAGGAGATCTCCCGGGGACTCGCCGCCGGTCTCTCGATCCGGGCCATCGCTGCGGGGTTGGAGCGGTCACCGTCGACCGTCTGCCGTGAGGTGAACGCCAATGGCGGTGCCGGAAAGTACCGAGCCCTGCAGGCCGACCGTGGTGCTCAAAAGCGTGCCCTCCGACCGAAGCGGGGCAAGCTCTCCCAGTGCCGGCGGCTGCGGGAGCAGTCGAACGCAAGCTCGAGGCCCGTGTGGTCTCCTCAGCAGATCTCGGCGTGGTTGGCTGAGACCTATCCCGATGACCCGGAGATGCAGGTGTCGCACGAGACCATCTACCAGTCCCTCTTCGTCCAGAGCCGTGGTGCGCTGAGGAAAGAGCTGCACTCGTGCCTGCGGACCGGTCGGGCGATGCGCAGAGCCAAGGCCTACACCGAAGGGTGGCGTCGGCCAAGGCCAGCTCACCAACATGGTGATGATCTCGGACCGTCCGGCCGAGGTGGCTGACCGAGCCGTGCCCGGCCACTGGGAGGGGGATCTCATCTTCGGGCAAGAAGATGACCGCCATCGGCACCCTGGTCGAGCGCCACAGCCGCTACGTCATCCTCCTGAAGTTGCCCCAACGGACACGGTGCCGAGGCAGTCCGCAAGGCCATGACCAAGCGGATCCTCACCCTGCCGGCCCAGCTCCGACGGTCGATCACCTGGGACCAGGGCAAGGAGATGGCCGAGCACGTCCAGTTCACCGTCGACACCGGCGTGCAGATCTACTTCTGCGACCCGAAGAGCCCCTGGCAGCGAGGGAGCAACGAGAACACCAACGGATTGCTCCGTCAGTACTTGCCCAAGTCGTCGGACCTCTCCCAGTGCACCCAGACGGGAGCTCGATGCGATCGCCCGCTCCCTCAACACACGACCTCGACAGACCCTCGGATGGATGACACCATCAAAGGCGTTCGCCGACGCCGTTGCGTTGACCGGTTGAGGACACAGGCGATCTGGGACACCTCCCTGTGACTCTGGTCTCACTACCCGGGTGATCGTGGACCTTGTGGGTGAATCGTCTCACCTCGGGCAAGCATCTCCACAAACTGCTCGACTCGCCTAGCTCGGGTCTCGGCCTTCTTTGCGCTTCCGACCCGATAAAGGATGGAGTACCGGTTGGCACTTGTAAGCGTTTGAAAGTTTGCCTCAGCACGTGGGTTGGATCTCAAGGCCGTCGCCAGATCCTCTGGAACCACCGCACCACTTTGACCGGCGTAGGCGGACTCCCATAGACCATTCGTCTTCGCCCGCTGAACCTCGTCGTGTCCTGATTGGTGCATGCGGTCGGAGGCGCTCAACCTCTCGGCGATTGCGACATTGCGTTTAGACCAGGGGCTCCTGGCGGTTCGGGGTGTGAATCGTCGAAGGAACGTTGTGTCGTCACGACGCGCGAGCTGCCCGTCGATCCAGCCGAAGCAGATCGCTTCGTCGAGGGCTTCGTCGTAGGAGAGCGCTGTCGGAAGCGTCGTGCCCTTCTTGGCGAGGACGAGCCGCACGCCTCGTGATTCGGAGTGGTGACGATTCAGCCAGGCTCGCCATCCGGCAGCATCAGGAACCAGCAGCTCCGGGAGCTCCACAGGGCCACGGTACTCTTGTCGACGCTCTGGCTGTCCACCTGTGGTCGGGCCGTCCGGGCCTTAACCAGTCGCCGGCAGGGTCAGGTCAACGCTTGGTGAGCGACTTGTCCACACGCCCGGATTTGCCGGTCTGGGTCACCCGATAATCGACCGTCAGCTACGTACTTCCCCGGTGGTCCGACCCGGCAACCACCCACCAGTTCTCCCTGAGCCACTCCGACGTTGTCCGTCGTCGGGGCCGCTACCCGATGCGATCGAGCACACCGTGCCCTGCAGGCCCTGGAGGTGTCGCCGGGTCGGCGTCTCGGTCAGCCGGCACTGCCCGGCGATGGCTGCGGTGGCATGTCCGCCTGGGTGGTCGACGAGGTAGTCGAGCTCCAAGAACATCCAGCTTGCTCGTCTTGCAATATCGACACTCAGCCTGGCCGCTCAGGAAGGTGTGATCCCGCGTACATCCCCTCCACCTGATCGCGGTACTTGTGGATCACCAAGTCGCGCTTGACCTTGAGGGTCTGGGTCATCTCTCCAGTGGCAACGGCGAACTCGTGATCGAGGATCCGGTAGGCGCGAACGTGCTCAACTCGCGATCGCTTGGCGTTGACCTCCTCGACAATCCGGTCGATGGCCTCACCAAGCTCTGGGTCCACGAACAGAGGCCCGATCTCGAGTGCTTTCCCTCGATCTCGTGCCCACTTGGCCAGAGCTTCGAAGTCGAGCGTCACCAGTGCGGTGAGGTAGCGGCGACCGTCGCCGATCACTACCGCCTCAGACAGGAGTTCGTGGTTGCGCAGGTCCGCCTCGATGTCCTGCGGGGCAATGTTTTGGCCGGCCGCGGTGATGATTAGGTCCTTCTTTCGCCCGATAATGCACAGATAACGATCGTTATCGAGGCGTCCCATGTCACCCGAGTGCAGCCACCCGTCACTGTCGATGAGCCCGGCGGAGCCGTCCGGGTCGTGAAAGTACCCGCTGCAGACATTGCCACCCTTCACCAGGATCTCGCCGTCATCGGCGATGAGGAGCCTGATTCCAGGTATGGCAGGTCCTACCGTTCCCACCCGGTTGGCCTCTGGCGGATTCGCGGTGGTCGGGCCGCAGGTCTCGGTCTGACCGTAGACTTCGAGGACGGGCAAGCCGATCGCTCCAAGCCAGCAGAGCAGTTCGGGATGGATCGGGGCAGCCGAAGAGACGAGGATGTGGGCCTTGTCGAGACCGAGGTGACGGCGGACCTGCGCTCCGACAGTGATGGCGACCAACTTGTGGATCGGCTGCGCCATGAACAGGGCACGCCTTCCAACAGCGTGTCGGTCGTCCCTCTGTTCGACGAGCCCCACCAAGTGGTTGACTATCTGCCGCTCGAGTGGACGGGTTCCGGCCAGCTTCTTGAGGATCGCGTCATGCAGCTTCTCCCAGACCCGAGGCACGGCGAAGAAGACCGTCGGGCGGCACATTCGGAGGTCTTCGCCCACGGTTCCGAGGCTTCGTGCGAACCAGGTCTCTCCGCCGACGGCGGCGGAGGCGAAGTCACTGATCATTCGTTCTGCGATGTGGCTCAATGGCAGGAACGAGAGGAACCGCTCCTCGTTGCGCAGGTCGAAGACCGAGGCAGCGCTGCGAAGGGTCCACATGATGTTCGCGTGACTGATCATCGCCCCCTTTGGCGGACCGGTTGTACCACTCGTGTAGACAAGGGTGGCCAGATCGTCTGGTCTGATTGCGCCAGCACGCATCTCAAATAGGTCTGGCTCTCGATTGAGGCGGTGCGCGCCAGTTGCGCGCAGTCGAGCGAACCCCATGACGAACGGATCATCGACGTGCTGGCCATCGTCGAACGCGATTATCTGTTGGAGCTCGGGCAATCGAGCCCGAACCTCCTCTACCTTCGCAAGCTGGTGCCGATTCTCCACAAAACAGACCCGTGCCTCGGCGTGTCCCAGAACGAACTCGACCTGTTCGGGAGAGCTCGTCTGGTAGAGCGGCACCGTTACTCCTCCACGCGAGAGCACTCCGAAATCGGCTACGTGCCACTCCATCCGGTTGCCGGACAAGATGGCGATCTGGGATTGCGGTAAGATTCCGAGTTCGTCCAGCCCAGCCGCGACCTCGGCCACGGCTCGGCCGTACTCGGACCAAGTCATTGCCAGCCAGACCCCGCGACTATGCCAGCGGAGCGATGCACGATCAGGAAAGTGCCTCACATTGTGGCTGAAGGCGTCGACGATCGTGTCACCTACTATCGCAACCGGTGCCGATGCTCGATTGCCCATGCCATCCCCTTAGGGCAGTGTACGACCCTAAGGAGTGTACGAAGTGTGGGCCATGAGGTCGACCCTGCTCCGAGGTCAATCTCCATCCCCGATTTGTGCGCCGGTCGGCTCTCGTGAACCGAGGTCACACGGAGCGTTGGTGCGTGAGGATCGATGAGCCACACTTCGCGGAGTTGCCAGGTCCGCAGGCCACGAGCAGCTTTCGCGGTGAGCCGGCAACCAGTGGATCCGTGCCTCTTAGGGTCGTCTCACTGCTGTACCGAGCCACCCGAGCTGACACGTGGAAGGCTTGCAACTATGCAGAGTGGGAGTCCGGCCCGAGGGAGGATCTTCTTGGGCCACGGCCACGCCGCTAAGCCAGGGAGGATTACGCGCTTAGCAACTCCGCTAGCTTGATACGCAACCTTCGAGTCCTGCTGGGCATCGAGCGGACCACTGTGTTCTGCCAACTATCCGGGGACGCCGTTGCCATGAAATTTGCATACCAGTCTCGGATCGGTGCGAGAGATTGGTACTGGGGGACGCTGGTGCTCGGCCGTGACGTGAACTAGATCCTCCGACTCGGGACCCGGCCAGCCATCGAGTACCTGATGCCGGTTCTGGTCCCGTCGGTCGCCCGCCGTTGGGGCGACCACGTCCGCCGCCGGGTCGGCTTCGCGAACCTGTCTGCTATGGAAATCCGGCGTTCCTATCGCTCTCCGGATCGATCCACCAGTCCAGATTCGATGCATTGGCCCATCGACCCAGATGCCGTGGGCAAGAAGATCAGCCCCGTCATTCACGAACCATCTGCCGTTGGCTCCTCGGAGCTATGCGGACACAGGGAGGTCCTCCGTCTCTAAGGGCTCCGTCTGCCGTTGTAGCTTCTCCAGCTCGTCTTTGACCAGGCGCTCGTGTTCCTCGAAGTCGCGCTTGGCGGTTCTCGGATTCCAATGCCCTCGCATGGTGAATACGAGCAGCCCGAAGATGACCTGTCCCCCGATGCAGACCCACCACCACCGTTTCCATTCGCCAGGCGACGCCTTCTGGGCCGGAATTAGCTTCTTCTCGGCGAGCAGGAGGTCGGCAAGGTTCTTCGAGTGGACGCTCACCTTGGTGGCGATCTCACCGTCGCTCACGGGCTGGCCATGCTCGATGGCGACAGCCAGCGGGTTGTAGGCGAGCAGTCCGAGCACCTGCGGGTTGGAGAGGCCACCGGCCGTGTTCACCGCTTCCGACAGGTTGTGGGACTGGTCGCAGGCCACGATGACGGTCGCCAGGGTGTGGGGGCCGGGCTGACGTGTCGCCGCCAGTCCGGCGATAACACCAGTCGGCGCGCTCTTTGAGGCGCACGCCGTCGTCGTGGGTGCGTAAGGGACGGCAGCTTGGATGGCCTGCAGCGTGGCGGCCGCACCTTGATTGTCGACCAGCGTGGTGGAGGTGGTGATTACCCAGGGGAGCACGAGAAAGGACAGCGCAACCACAATGCGCAGTATCCAGCCCCAGACGGCAAGACCGGTGGCAGTGAGCGCGGGATTGTGCCACTCGATCTGTTCGGTGTAGCCGGCCATCCAGGGGGCGTAGGCGCACGCGATGGCAGTGCCGAGGAGGACGATCACCAGGACATTCGAGTAGTAGCTGGTCTGAGGATGACCGGTCTGCACGATCAGGAGCACCGTCATCACGATGCAGGCAGCCGCCCCGACCAGCATGAAGGGCTTCCGGACGCGCAACCAGTCGGACAACACCCCGAAGAGGACGAGGGTTCCGGAGAGGACGGCGGCATACCAGACATTGATGCCATTGGCGTCGGGCGTGGAGCGGCCGAAGACGACGACCCAGTAAAGGGTGAGCACGCTGACCGACGCAAAGTAGAAGAGCAAGAGCAATGACACGGCTAACGATGACGAAATCAGGTCGAGCCGCAACATCGACCGAAAAGGATGCGAGACAGCTTTGGTCAGCTCTTCCTCAGTTATTCCCCGGGCCCTTGCTTCCACCAGTGTCCGGTCGTTCTCGGAGACCATGAGCTGGTCGCGAAGTTGTGGGGACAGTTCCCGCAAGAAGAAGAACGCGATGACCACCACTCCCAAACAAACCAGTCCCGAGATCATGAACTGGTCCTGCCACGGATGCAGGTGGGTGAGCGTGTGTGTGGCAACAAGGCTGGCGGCTAGGGCGCCCATCGTGGGGCCAAGGGCCCAGAAGCCCATGGCGGCTCCGCGCCCCATCTGCGGTGAGAAATCACGCATAAGAGCGGGCGTCGACACGAGGATGATCCCTTCGACGAATCCGATGATGCAGTAGGCAACGGCAAAGCCGAGCTTGGAATGAATGCCGATAATGCTCAGCTGCACCAAGGCCACGACCAAGGTTCCGTAGATCGTGAGATTGGCGCGGCCGATCCTGTCCGAGAGCCCTCCGATCAAGGCAGAGAAGGCGCCGATGGCGTTCGAGACCACCAACAGGTAGAGGAAGTACTGGAACGACATGTGGTAGTAGGGCAACATCAGCGGCGTGAGGGCGCCCTCCTCGTAGTACAGGTAGTAGAGCATGATCGTGATGAGCACGACGACTCCGAGGTACCCGAGTCTGGGAATGGTCTTGGGGTAGGTGTGGAGCTGACGCCTCCCCAACAACTTCCGCAGCCCGTTGAGGTGCGTACCAGGTACCTCAGCCGTGACTACCGTCATGGTCGTCCTCCCCGGTCTTCGCTCTCTTACGACCAAGTCCCGCCGTCAGGAACGGACGCTCACTCGCAGCCCTCGGACGTCGACCTTCATCGAACCGTACGATCGTCGGAGGTCGATGAGTAGGGCCAAAGGCCACATCCCTGGCCGCAGGTCTTCCACCCCCTCACTCCATGGCAAGGGGCACGGGCATCCCGCATGTGCCGGAGTGTGACACTCTCCCGGCGACCAGGGGCAACCCTATAAGGGCACCGGACAGTCCGGCCCTCAAAAACTGCTCCATTTCGTCTGTCAGTGCCCGCGAAAATGTGAGGACCAATAGGGGGTAGCCATGCCGACGAAGAAACACACCGTGGAGCAGATCATTGAAAAGCTCCGGGAGGTGGAGAAGCTCACTGGACAGGGGATGACGATCCCCCAGGCGGCCAAACGCTCATCTCCATGGAACTGCCAGCCAAGTTCGGAATACCTGACGCGCACCCGCTCCAATTCGAGCACCTCCGGAGCCTAAAATTCTGACTCGGTCGGACATCCGATTACGTCACACTGGATCCCGTTGCCTTCAACCGCCATCGGAGCTGCTCTCGCTTTTGGGCCAGGCCGAGGGCGTCAGCACTCCTGTGCGCCCAGCTCGCGCGCAACACCCGATAACGAAATCCTGAGTGAGGGCACCTGCGCCCTAGGGCCGAACGTCCCAGAGAGGGCACATCTCGAGTAAAGGCCCTGAAGGTGCCGTAGTGCCGCACCCATCATGCTGGGTCACGGACTCCAGGAGCCCCGCGTAGTCGATGAGATGCCGATCGCACAAGAAGTGTTCGCGGATGTGATGGCGAGCTTGCCGAGCCTAGAACGATCAGCTGTTCAGGTTGTTCCAGCAGCGAGATCAAAGTCCGTCCGAACTCGTCGAGGTCACTGGGGTCCTCTAGGAGCATGCCTGTGTGCGGCGGTACCTGGCGACGATGCCTCCGACAGCGGACGCTACGACCGGCCGAGACTTCCACATGGCCTCCGTGATGGTGAGCCCGAATCCCTCCTGAAGGCTCTTTTGCAGGACGATGCTGGCGTGGCGCTGGGTGGCGTTCACCATGAGCGCATTCGTCGCGATGTCGGTCGGCCGGACTGCTGGACTGATCCCGACGGGCCGCATTGCCACACCTACCCCGGCGTACGGGGGCGCCCCGAGCACGACTCGCCTAGCGTGAAGCGGAAACACCCGTGAACTCGCCAACGACCGACGGATCCGGAGTCCAACACGTGAGTGATTTTGCAGCATTGCTATCCGACACCCAGGACAGGGTGGAAACGGTGCAACTAGTGCTGTCCGAGATCGAGCGCGGCCTGGATGTGGTTGAGAAGGTAGAGGTGATCGCCAAGCGCTCACGTCCGATTCTCCGTTGGGCCTCTGTGGTGATCTTGGGGTGCCTTCTTGGACTTGGGATAGCCCTCATGGTGGGTCGCAGACGACGCGCGAGCGATATGGCGGTCCCAAAAGACGAGTCATCCGAAGGAGCGCCGAACTCGGGCGATCGTCCCCGCAACTCATCCGTGTGAGCGGATATCACGCGTCGTCAGCCCAGAGCGGGGGCATACCCGGCAGCGATCTGGAACTCACCACTCTACGGTCCGGAAACTTGACGACTTCAGTGCCACCGTCGCCGAGACCATCACAATCGCCGCCTAACTAACCCGCCCCGACCTGTCGGACCTCCTCGACGAACAGACCTGGTTGACTGAAGGCTTCGGACCCCGTCGTACGCGGGGCATGAGTCCAACGAGTGGAGGTGCCAGTGGCCGAACCCACGCAGCCCGCAGAGCGAATGGTAGTGACCCACTTCATCGTCTCCGATGACGTCGAGCGCTCCCGGCGCTTCTATACCGAGGTACTCGGCGGCACGGTGGTCTTCGGCCCAGAGCCGACCAATATCGCACTCGCCAACAGCTTCATCATCATCAACGTCGGCGGAGGCCCCACCGACGACAAGCCCACGGTCACCCTCGAGACGCCAAGCGACCCCGACCGGGTCAGCAGCTTCCTCAATATCCGGGTCGCAGACATCCACGCCGTGTACGCCGAATGGAGCGCCCGGGGCGCGCAGTTCCTGACGCCGCCGAAGCAGCACCAGTACGAGATCCGTTGCTACATCCGAGATCCCGACGGTTACATCATCGAGGTCGGGCAAACCACCGACCCACAGGGAGACTGGTGGCCCGCCGACTGGCCACCGATCAACCCCGGCGGGCAACCCGACTGAACTCCGTTTCCTCGGTGGGAAGGCACGAACCAGGGATGCCCCGCTCGTGCCGTTACGCCACGCTTCGTAACCGCCCCGCTCTCGGCGCGGTATGGGGCAGACCCCGAGTTCAGCTGTTTGGTCGGATCCCGCAGGTACGACCGCGCCCTTGTCGCGCCGAGATAACCCGATCCGAATGGGCCGAACGCTGGCAATCATCTAACCAAAGGTTCACAATTCGAAGTAGCAGGGCCGCCCCCGGCGTCGCCGCTGGCCGGGGTGGTGAGGTCCGTTGCCAAGATGAGTCTCAGCCGGTTGTAGGCGAGGGGGATGTACATGGCTGAAGTGGTGCCGGGTGTTGGCATAACCTCCCGTTTGTCGAAGAGCGTTCTCTTCGGGGCTGTTGTTGCAGTCGTCTTGTCTATCGGGACACTTTCGGCTACCACTTCCCCAGTAACCGCGGGAAAGCAACCCATCGGCAATGTGACCTGCGATGCCGGTGGCAGCATGTCGTTCAGCCCCCCGCTGACGTCAGCGGGGATGCGTGGTGGTCACGAGAAGATCGTGCTTAGCGAGACGCTCACCAGCTGCGTGGGGAGCCCTGGCACAAGCGGGCCGTCCAGTCCTCAGTCGGTGAAGACCAAGCCCATCAAACTGCCCGCCACGATCAGTGGTGGCCAAAGAGTCGTCGGGGCCTGCCCGGCGCTCGCTTCCCAGTTCTCCCAGGTGTCAGTGAAGCAGAAGATCAAGTGGGGTGGGGCGTTCCAGACGGCGGTGGTGGTGGGCTCGGGTGGTGAAGAGATATTCACTGACAAGTTTGGCCGTCTCAGGGTGCAGTTCAAATGGGGTAGGTCGGAGGGGGGACCCGTCAACGTCTCCTTGGCTTTAGCCACGGCGTCCGGCCAGGCACTCCGGAACTGCATGAATGGCTCCGGTAGTCCGGTTGCCAGCGTGGCTGTCGACCCGACCCTCAGTTCAATGACCGAAGGGGTCACCGTCCTCACGACGGAAAGCGTGGGGGGCACAAACGCAGCGGTCGGCGACGTTCTCTCCTCGGATGTGGTTGGTGGTCCCAACTGCACATCGGCGAGCGCTCAGGCGTCTGTTCAGTTCAATCCCGCAGTGCCGGGAACGGCCACTCTCCAACTGACGAGCCTCAACTTCAGCAACTGCACCATCGATATGGGACCTGCAGTCGGCACTCTCCCTGCGACGGTCGTCGTCAACAACCTCCCCTATGCGATGTCCCTTGGCGATGGTCCCGGTGATCCCGCCACCTTGGGCACGGTGAGCCTAACCATGTCTGTGATCGGTGGTTCCTCGTCGTGCTCGTACGCATCATCGGGTGCCCTGACAGGCGGCTACGGAAACGGCACCAACTCGATGCCCTTCAGTGGATCATCACTTGCGTTCACGGGTGGAACAGGACCGCTTGCGCCCAGCTGTCCTACGTCCGCGCTCGGTCTGTCGACGTTCACTTCAGTGGCGGATTCAAGTCAGTCGGGGTCGCCAGCCGTATTCGTGAACTGAGCTTTTTTGTTCCCTCTCGGAGGCCACTCCCGTCGCACCGGATATGGCGATCGTGGCCAGAGGAAGTGCGCGACCTACCCGGCGACGCTCCTATCACTTGTCAAGGCCGATTTCATCAGAGTGCAACCAAGCGGGCAGATCAATGATGAGTCACTCGATCTCGAGGACAAGCTCCTATGAGGCCACGGGTTGCAATGGGTTCCGGGCCGTGGGTCGACGAGTCGCCGGGAAGTCAGCCCGTCGGACGGGCGACAGATAGGGGGTGAGCCAGACCCACGGCCGCGGTCTTCAGCCGCGAGGCAGGTAGCGGTAGACCTCGCGGGCGACGTAGCGCTTCAAGAGACGGATGATCTCGTGCTTGGGGCGCCCCTCTTGCACCTTGCGGGCGAAGTAGGCCGTCGTCTCGGGGTGGTGGGCGATGCGCACCATCACGATGCGCCAGAGCGCGGCGTTGGCCTGGCGGTCGCCGGCGTGATCGACTCGGACCCGTCCAGAGGTCTTCCCGGAGCCGGCCGGGACGGGGGCCACCCCGCACAGATGCGCCCACGCCGGTTCTGAATGGAGACGTTCTGGGTTGTCTCCGGCACAGACCACCAATGCAGCTGCGGTGTCGGGTCCGACCCCGAAGCGCCCGAGGAGCTCGGGACAGCATTCCATGAGGAGCGCCTCGATCCGAGCGTCGAGCTCGGCCAGTTCGTCGTCGAGCCATTCCACCCGACGGGCGAGCGAGCACAGCGAGGCCTTGGTTGCGGTCAATACCGGATCGCCGCGACGAGCCGGACGCAGGCGAGCCGCCTCGGTGGTGAGGGCGTGCACGGTCAGGCCCCGCAGACGGTTTCGCAGCTGGTCGGGGGCGGTGACGATCAGCTGGCGCATCTGGACGAGCGCGGCGGTGCGGGCCACTCGGGCCGAGCGCTTGGCGACGAGGAGGGCTCGGATCCCCTCGACGGCACCGTCTTTGGACTTGGCGATGCTCTTCGCCTTGCCGCCGAGGGCCGCCCGGGCCGCCTCGATGGCGTCGAGGGGATCGGACTTGCCACTGCGGCGCCGCTCCTCCCGGTTGGGCCGGTTCACCTCGATCACCGCGACGCCTGCGGTGCGCAAGTACTTGGAGAGTCCCGCCCCATAGGAGCCGGTGCCCTCGACCCCGACCTTGGTCACCTCCCCGAAGGACCGGAGCCAGGACAGAAGCGACCGATAACCCGCGGGTGTCGTCGGAAAGTCGGCGGTGCCGAACAAGCCACCGATCGGATCCAGTGCGGCGGCGACGTGGACGTCGAGGTGCGTATCGACACCACCGGTGACCCCCCGCGCAGCTTCTACGATGGTCATGGCCATCCCTTCTCTCGTTAACTGGTGAGGGATGGCACGGCCGTTCCGGATCGGAGTGACGGGCGGTCCGAGTTGTTCCAGCAACCCGGACCAATCACCCTCTTTTCGAGACGGGGCGTGCCGTTCCTCTGACTGTGCTTCCGAACCTATTGAGGCCCAGTAGCGAAGCGGTGGACCCTCAGCCCAGTGTCATTGATCGGGGGGAGTCTGGCCAATGGCAGGTGCACACCCCTGACGCTTTCATCTAACGTTCGCGGCGAGCCGGCGGACAAGGGCTCCTCGGCGGGAGGTATGAAAGTGAAACTCAGATCAATCGCGCTTGGGTTCGTAATAGGAGCGCTGCTGACTGCGGGACTGGGCTTCGGTGTCGTGCAGGCATCCGCAAGTGGGGCGGCCACGTACTACGCCTGCTTGTCGAAAGGGAAGCTGACTAACGTTGGGTCGGCGCCTGCGACCTGCAAGTTCCCGGCCGTCGCGATCTCCTGGGGTGCATCCGGTACCAACGGCGCGAACGTCCTGACAAGCTCCGGCAACCCCTACGGGAGCTGCGTGAGCGGGAACACCGACATCGCCCTCAGCACCGACGAGGTCTGGAGTTGTTCGTCGAACGGCACGTGGACCGACACCGGATCAAGCATCAAGGGGTCGCAAGGAATACAGGGTGTCCAGGGTGTGCAGGGCGTCCAAGGGCTGCAAGGGGCCCAGGGTCCGCCCGGGCCCGGGCCGACGACGTACACATGGAGCGGCAATCTCTTGACAGCTCCTGCCGGCACAATGACATTCCCCGCTGGCGACACCATCACCGTTACGTCCGCGACGCTCAACGGCACCCTCACAGGTTGTGAACCCCTTTTTCCTGACGGTCCCCCTGGATTCTTCAGCGTCCAACTTGCGACAGGGGGCAGCGGAGTCGACCTCATTTGGACTGTTTTCATCAGCACCGACCCGACAACTCTGAGCAACGTTGGTGCCGATAGCACGTCCACCACGTCGGGCGTGCTCACCGCAGCAAGCAACCTCGCCTTCCAACCACCAGGTTGCCAAGTAGGTACTCCTGGGGGTGACGTTACGTTCAGCATGACCTTCACTGTGACGCCGCCTCCGACACCCTATTCGTAACAAGGGTTTCACAGGCAACCAGACGTAGAGAGAAGTTTTAGGACCGGCCCCGGCTCAGTCCGGGGTCGGTTCGCGCCTGAGGGAGGGGTGCCCCACTTGTGCCGGTATGTGATACCTCTAACCGTCGACCTGTACTCCGCCGAACTGGCCCGCGGCTCCCTTGCTCGAACGCCGAACTATTCCCGACCTCCGACCTGTCGGATCACCTCGTCGGTGTGTTGTCCGAGCGTCGGGACCGGCCCCGCTACCGGCGGACCCGCGGCGGAGAAAGTGACCGGACCGTTGACCGACCGCTGCGAGGCTCCGGTGTCGTTCTCGATCTCGACGAACCCGTCGTTGGCGAGGAGCTGCGGGTCGGAGACCACCTCGGCCGGTGTCTGAGCCGGCGCCCACCAGACACCTTCGCGGTCGAACCGCTCGGCCCATTCGGACAGCGGTCGCTCGGCGATGATCTCGTCGAGGAGCGCGATCACTTCCGACCGATTCCTCCGGATCGCGGATGCCGACTCGAAGCGGGGATCCTCCAACAGGTCCGCACGACCGAGGGCGCGGCACACCGCGGGAATGTGGCGCTCGATCTCGAGTCCGGTGAAGAAGAACCAGCGACCGTCGCCGGTGCGGTAGGGGTTCATCAGGGGAGCCTGGTTGGCGTTCCTCGGTTCGGAGGGCGCGACCTTCCCGAGGGTCATCTGCAGGCCGAGATCCCAACCGAGCACGTACGCGCCGGTGCGGAGAAGCGATACTTCGACGACCTGGCCCTCTCCTGTCTCGCGCTGCTCGAGGACTGCAGCGAGCATGCCGGATACCGCGGCGAGCGCGGTGATGTGGTCGCCGATGCCGCCGCGAGCGTTCAGCGGCACCCCGTCGGTGTCGGCCATCTGCACCGACAGACCGGACCGTGCCCAGAATGCGCCGATGTCGTAGATCGGCCGGTTGCGGTCGTCGCCCCGGAGCCCGAAGCCGCTCACCGAGCAGTAGACGAGGCGAGGGTGGCGGGCGACGGTCGACGCGGGCTCGAGATCGAGACGGTCCAGGGCGTCGAGGCGGAGGTTGCTGATGAAGACGTCCGCCCACTCGAGGAGATCCTCCATATGCTGCCGATCGATTGGCTCCCGCAAGTCGAGGGCGACACTCCGTTTGCCCCGGTTGTCCAGAGCGAATGCGGGATTGGCGACGTCCGCCCCGATGCCGAGTGACTCGAACACGTAGCGCATCGGATCGCCCGCGGGCGATTCGACCTTCACCACGTCGGCACCCCAGTCGGCCAACAGCGCGGCCGCGCCCGGCGCCGCCACCCACACCCCGAGCTCGACCACTTTGAGTCCGGCCAGCGTGCCGAGCCCGCTGCGCACCCGTGCGCTCACCGTTCAGTCCGGTCCACTCGGGGGCGAAATGATATTCTCCGAATCAGCAACGTCGTTTTCATCCCGATTGGGCAATGTACACCAGCACGCCTCGAGACAGCAGTGCCAAGAACGCGACGCATCGTGACCGAACGCGTCGCGCGCGTCGACCGCATCGGAGGTGACCGTGTACGACCTGCCCTCGGTGATCGAGGTGGAATTGGACGGTCCGGTCCGGGTGGTCCGGCTCAACCGCCCCGAACAGCTGAACGCCACCAACCACGAACTGCACAAGGCGCTCGCCGATCTGTTCCCGCAGATCGACGCCGACGCCGGCGCGCGGGCGGTCGTGCTCACCGGCAACGGGCGCGCCTTCTCCGCGGGAGGTGATTTCGACTACCTGGGTGCGCTCGCCTCCGACACCGGGCTCCGCCACGAGACGCTCGAGGACGGGCGGCGCATCGTGGTCAACATGGTGCGATGCCGGGTGCCGGTCGTCGCCGCGGTCAACGGACCGGCAGTGGGCCTCGGTTGCAGCCTGGTCGCCCTCTCCGACATCGTCTTCATGGCGGAGAGCGCCTACCTTGCCGACCCGCACGTCCTGCTCGGCCTGGTGGCCGCCGACGGCGGGCCGGTGACCTGGCCGCTCCTCACCAGCCTCCAGCTGGCAAAGGAGTACGCGTTGACCGGCGAGCGCATCCCTGCTCGGCGCGCCGCGGAGATCGGGCTCGCCAACCACGTCTGTGCCGACGAGGAGGTCCTCGAGCAGGCGCTGGCCTGCGCAGGGCGGATCGCCGAACTGCCGCAGGGCGCGGCAGAGGACACCAAACGCATCCTCAACCTGCACCTCGAGCGGGCGGTCCTCTCCACGCTCGACTTCGCACTCGCCGCGGAGCACCGTTCGTTCGACTCGGTGGAACTGCGCGCCAACCTCGAGCGACGGCAGGGATCCGAAAAGAAGAAGTGAGGGCGGACTCGCCTCCGCGGAGGTGTCGCCTCAGCGGATCCCGTTGAGGATCACGTCCCAGAGCTCTTCGGCGGGTTCACCACGGGCCGGCTCGGCGCCCAACCCGCCGATGGTCGAAGCGAAGCTGTTGAACATGATCATCTCGAGAAGGATGCCGGCCACCCGCTGACGGTTGAGGTCCCTCCGGACGGCACCCGCGGCGACCGCCTCGTCGAAGACCTCGGTGAACAGCGATACCAACGGGGCGAACGCGCGAGTGGCGTCCTCCGCGCCAGCGGTCATCAGATGCTGGGCGAACTCCGCCAGGGCGAGCGGGACGTTCTTCTTGCCTCGCGTGCTGACCTTCGGACGGCACAGGTTGTAGTACTCGACGACGAAGGAATGCAGGCGGCCGAGCGGGTCCTTCTCCCCCTGCACTCGATCACGCAGCTCGTCGGTGGTCAGGCGGACCGACTCCTCGAAGAGCGCGAGCAACAGCTCCTGCTTGCCTCCGAAGTACTGGTAGAAGCTCCGGAGGGACTGCCCGGACTTCTCGACCACCTCCTGGACCGTGAAGTCCTCCCCCGGGGCACTCCCGCTCAGGAGGTCGAAGGCCGCGTCGATGAAGCGCTGCACCCGGTTCTCCGCGCGCAAGCGGGCGGAGTCGAGCGAGCGGGCAACCGCCTGTTCGCGCCAACTCGGCGGTGCGGAATCGGTGGCAGCCGCTGCGACCTCGTCGGTGGCCATGGGAAAGAATCCTAGTGGATGAAGTTCGCGAACCGGCCTATCAATGGTGAGAGCTTCGTTTCCGTCGCGTCGACGTTCAGGGTCGGAGATCCTCGTCGAGCTCGACGCCGAAGGACCGCAGGGCCATCGCCAGCACCTCGTAGGCACCCACCGTGAAGACCAGGTCCATCAGTTGCCGTTCATCGAGCTCGTGGGCCAGCGCGGCCCACGTGGTGTCGGACACCGCGGCCTCTGCGATGAGCTCGTCGACCGCGGCGAGCAGGGAGCGCTCGAGAACCGACCACTCCGGTGCGTCGGGCCCGGCTGCGACCCGCGCGATCTCCTCCGCCGACAGCCCGGCGTCGCCCGCGAGCACCGCGTGCTGTGCCCACTCGTACTCGCACTCCCGCAGCGTCGCGACCCTCAGCACGAGGAGCTCGCGTTGGCGCGTCGAGAGAGTGGTTGCGAACTGCACATGACCGTTGAAGGTGTGATAGGCGCGGGTGAGCGCCGGGTAGCGCGCCAAGGTGCCGAGGACGTTGAGCCCCTTCGGCCGGTCGTCACGACGTGCGGGGAGCGGATGGCGCGGCTCGGGCGGCACGAGCGCAGCCAGTGCCTCTTGCATCGAGTCGGGCCACTCCGCCGGGGGCAGCGGGTGGATCCGGACCGGTCGGTCGCTCACCGGGTGACCGTCCCGAGCGTCCCCTCGCGGAGTTCGGCTCGCAATCGGAACTTCTGGATCTTCCCGGAAGGGGTCCGTGGGAAGTCGTCCACCACGTGCAGCGACTCGGGCCACTTCTGCCGGGCCAGTCCGGCGGCCGAGAGCTGGATCCGGAGGTCCTCGAGGGTCGGTGGCGCCTGTCCCGGCCGGACCCGCACCACGGCCGCCGCATGCTCCCCGAGGCGCTCGTCCGGCGCAGCGACCACACCGACCTCGGCGATCGAGTCGAGTCCCGCGAGGAGCTCCTCGACCTCCTGGGCGCTGATGTTCTCGCCGCCCCGGATGATGACGTCGGAGACCCGGTCGGTGATGGTGAGGTAGCCGTCGTCGTCGAGCACGCCGACGTCGCCCGTGCGGTACCAACCGTCGCGGTCGAACACCGCCTCGGTGAGGTCGGGGTCGGTGTAGCCGAGGAAGCAGTCGGGGCCGCGGCTCAGGATCTGGCCGTCCGGGTCGAGACGCAGCTCGACGCCCGGCAGCGGATGCCCGTCGGTCGCGAGTCGCTTCTCCTCGGGGTCGTCGATGAAGCAGCCGGTGATCGACGGGTGCTCGGTGCTCCCGTACGAACGCCACATCTTGATGCCGAGCCGTGGTGCCCCGTTCGGTGACCGCCCCGGGCACCGGTGCGCCCGCCGAGGCCCGGCGTAGGGCATCAGCTCGAGGTGCTCGTCGGTGAAGTCGGGATGGTCGAGCAGGCTGGTGAGGAAGTAGGTCGCGCCGCCCGCCGACGCCGAGACGCTCGGTGCGCATGAGACGAAGCACCTCGCCGGGGTCCCACACGTCGATCAGGTTCACCGCCTGGTCCTCGAAGAGCGTGATCAGGAACGCGTTCAGCATCCCGATGAAGTGACCGACCGGTGCGCCGATGATCTGCGGCGGCCCGTCCCCCGGGTACATCAGGTGGAGCTGGCGGGCCTCGAACCCCATGGTCCGGTGCGAGTGGACGACCCCCTTCGGGTCACGGGTGGTGCCCGAGGTGAAGCCGACCACCGCCGGTGCGTCCGGGTCGACCTCGGCCGGTTCGCGCAACGGGTCGGTGTCGAGCATGCTTCGCGAACGGCTGCGCCCTGTTCGGAAGGTCGCGTGGACGGGGTCTCCCCCGCCACCAGCCACAGGGGATCGCCCGACGCCCCCGAGCAGAGCGTCGTAGGTGGCGAGATAGTCGCCGTGCCCGAAGCGGTCCGCGGTGACGACGACGTCGGGCGTGGTCGCCGCGCAGGATGTAGTCGACCTCCTTCGGTCCGTAGAAATGGACGACCGGGCACGACGACCGCACCGAGGTACGCCGCGCCCCAGAACGTGATGCCCGCCTCGACCCAGTTGGGCAGCTGGAAGAGCACCACACTCCCCGGGCCGACCCCCCTCCCCGCGAGCGAGGAGGCGAGTGAGCGCGGCCGCCCGGTCCACCTCGCCCAAGGTGTCCTCGCCAGGGATGGACCGCCGACCGCACCGCGAACGGAGCGCCCCCGCGGCCGCGAGGCCGTCGGCCACCATCGACCCGAGGCTCGGCGTCGGTCCACCAGCTCGTGCTCGGAGTAGCGCTGCACGAGATCCGGGGGGACCGAACGGAGCCGCCATCGTGCTCGGGCCACACTGGGTTGGCTGTCCACCATGCCTCCTTCGGGCGGCACGATACCGACAGTGGGACGTGAGTGTCGCTACCCGATTTGGAGAATCCCATTATCATAGGTTCCATGGCGATCGCCGGGCCGACGGCGCACGAGACCGCGCCCGGGCGGGACCACCGGTTCCACCCGCTGCGGATCGGACGGGTGGTGCGCGAGACCGAGGAGGCCAGCTCCTTCGTGCTCGAGGTGCCTGCCGAGCTCGAGGGGGCGTTCACCTATCGGGCGGGCCAGTTCTGCACGTTCCGCGCCCGCATCGACGGGCAGACCCTCCTCCGCTCCTACTCGATGTCCTCCTCCCCCGATGTCGACGACGACTTCGCAGGTGACGGTGAAGCGGGTGCCGGGCGGTGCGGTCTCCAACTGGATGGTCGACTCGCTGGCTCCCGGCGACGGGGTCGAGTCGACCTGCCCGGCGGGCGTCTTCTGCCTCGGCACCGGGGGCGGCGCGGTGGTGGCCTTCGCCGCGGGCAGCGGGATCACGCCCGTGTACTCGATCGTCAAGACCGCGCTCGCGACCACCTCCCGCCCGGTACGCCTGCTCTACGCCAACCGCGACCGCGAAGCGGTCATCTTCGACGAGGGGCTCACCCGGCTGGCCGGGGAGCATCCCGGGCGCCTGCAGGTCCTCCACCATCTCGACCTCGAGAAGGGCTTCGTGGACGACGAGGCTGCCCGGCGGTTCGCCGGCGACGACCCGGTCGACGCGGAGTATCTTCGTCTGCGGGCCGGAGCCGTTCATGGAGATCGTCGAGCGTGCGCTGACCGGAGCCGGGCGTCGACCGGGACCGGATCCGCATCGAACGCTTCGTGCCGCCCGAGCAGGATCCGGCTCCGGCGGTCGCGCCGCCTTCCGCCGGCGCGACCCACGTGACGGTCGAGTTCGACGGCCGGGCCGATTCCGTCGAGCACCGGCCGGGCACGACGATCCTCCAGACGGCCCGCCAGATGGGGATGGCGCCACCATTCTCCTGCGAGGCGGGGAACTGTGCCACCTGCATGGCCCGGTTGGTCGAGGGCGAGGTGTCGATGCGGGCGAACAACGCCCTGACCGACGAGGAGCTCGCCGAGGGCTGGGTGCTCACCTGCCAGTCGGTGCCGGTCACTCCCGCGGTGCACGTCGTCTACGAGGAGCTCTGACCCGATGCCCGATCCCTCCGACCGAGTCGCCGATCTCGTCGAGCTGCACCAGCTCTGCTCGCGGTACATGGAGTACACCAGCCAGTTCGTCCCGGACCGCTGGCGGGATGTCTTCGCCGCCGACGCCGAATACCACGCGTTCGGCAGCGCCTACACCCTCGATCGGTTCCCGGAATTGTTGGCGGCCGCACCCCGTGGCCAGTTCATCGGGAACATGCCGGTCGTCGAGCTCGACGGTGACCGGGCGACCGGCGTGCAGCACTTCGTGTTCGTGGACCAGCAGACCCACGCCATGCGGCTCGGCTGGTACAACGACGAGTACGTTCGCACCCCCGACGGCTGGCGGATCCGTCGGCGTTCCACGACGTTCCTCCGCAAGCACGGCGGGTTCGACTCCGGACACCAGCACGATCCGCTCGCTGACCGCGAGTGACCTGCCGTCCCGCGCTCAGCCCGGCTTCCGGCGCTCGACCAGTGCGTCGACCGCGGCCCAGTGTGCCTCCGCGGTCCAGAGCTGGGCGAAGGCGTCGGTGGCGTCGTCTTCCAGATGCGGGTGCACCGAGGTGATCGCCGCGGCGATCACCGACTTGACCGCGCGCGACGTGCCGGGGGCGGTGTCCGCGATCTGGCCGGCGAGGGCCCGCCAGTCCTCCTCGAACGTCGAGCGCGGGACCACCAGGTCGACCAGCCCGAGGCGCTCGGCGCTCGGCGCGTCGTAGACCTCGCCGGTCGCGATGGCGAGGATCGCCCGGCCCCTCCCGATGGTCTGGGCGAGGCGCTCGGCCCCACCCCACGCGGGCATGATCCCGAGCCGCACCTGATTGAACCCGATGGTGACGTCGTCGGCCGCGATGCGGATGTCCGCGGCGATGGCCAATTCCGCTCCCCCACCGAGCGCGTGACCGTTGAGGGCGGCGACGACGGGAACCGGGAATGCGGAGACACGGTCGAGCACCCGACGCATTCGGCGGGCCATCGAGACCGCATCCTCGTGGGTGCGGACGGTGCCGAGCTCCTTCAGGTCCCCTCCCGACACGAATGCCCGGTCGCCCCCACCTCGCAGCACGAGGACCGCGGCGCCCGATCCGGTCACCTCGTCGAGGGCCGCGTCGAGCGCCTCGACGGTGGCGAAGCCGATCGCGTTGCGCGTTTCGGGGCGGTCGATGGTCACGACGGCGACCCCTCCGTCAGTCTCGAGGCGCACGCCGCCGGCGGAACGCTGTTCGGAATCGCGTTCGGGGGCCACGGCGGCGCCGATAATAGCGCTCTTTCAAATCTCGGTGCTGATTTCCGGAAATCGCAACGTTGATTTCCGGTAGGCTCGGCGCATGGACGAGACCGTCCACTCCCAGGCGGGGATCCCGCTGCACACCAGCTACGGACCACACGACCTTCCCTCCGCCGATTCGATCCCACCACCGGGTGTCTTCCCGTTCACGAGGGGCAATTTCCCCGACGGCTACCGCGGCCGGACGTGGACCATCCGCCAGTACTCCGGGTTCGGCACCCCCGAGGAGTCGAACGAGCGCTACCGGTACCTGCTCGACCAGGGCGCGACCGGGTTGTCGGTGGCCTTCGACCTGCCGACCCAGTGCGGGTACGACTCCGATCACCCCGACGTCGAAGAGGAGGTCGGACGGGTCGGTGTGGCCATCGACACCCTCGCCGACGCCGAGATCCTCTTCGACCGGATCCCGCTCGACGCGATCAGCACCAGCTTCACCATCAACGGCACCGCGGCGATCGTCCTCGCCTTCTACGTGGCCGTCGGCGAGAAGCAGGGAGTCGAACGGGCGAAGCTGCGAGGCACCATCCAGAACGACATCCTGAAGGAGTACGTGAGCCGCGGCACCTGGATCTGGCCGCCGCGTCCCTCTCTGCGGCTCATCGCCGACACCATCGAGTTCTGCGCGGCGGAGGTGCCCCGCTTCAACGCCATCTCCGTCGCCGGCGCCCACTTCCGCGACGCGGGGGCGAACGCCGCGCAGGAGATGGCCTTCACCCTGATGGACGGGATCACCTACTGCGAGGAGGTGCTCGGGCGGGGCAGGATGAGCATCGACGAGTTCGCGCCCCAGGTCTCGTTCTTCTTCTACACCCACGGCGACTTCTTCGAGGAGATCGCCAAGTACCGTGCCGGAAGGCGGCGGTGGGCGCGGATCGTCCGCGACCGGTTCGGTGCGGAGGACGACCGGTCCTGCATGTTCCGGGTCGGCTGCGTGGCCGGCGGAGCGTCGCTCTACGCCCCCCAGGCCCAGAACAACATCGTGCGGGTCGCCTACGAGGCCCTGGCCTCGGTGCTCGGCGGGGTCCAGTCGATGTTCACCGCTGCGTGGGACGAACCCTTCGCCATCCCGACCGAGGAGACCGCCACCCTCGCCCTCCGCACCCAGCAGGTCCTCGCCTACGAGACCGGCGTCACGCGGGTCGCCGATCCGCTCGGTGGCTCCTACTACGTCGAGGCCCTCACCGACGAGATGGAGGCTCGTGTCGAGGAGATCATGGACGATCTCGAGCGCCGGGGCGGGATGGTCCGGGCCATCGAAGAGGGCCACCTGCAGAGCTTGATCGCCGAGGAGGCCCACCGGGTCGAGCGGGCGGTGAGCACCGGCGAGCGGGTGGTGGTCGGGGTCAACCGGTTCCAGACCGAGGAGGAGCCGCCCGACCTCGAAGGGTACGAGCTCGACGAGAAGGGACGGGTCCGACAGCTCGAACGCCTGGCGGAGGTCAGGCGGTCGCGCTCGGCGTCCGAGGTGAAGACGACGCTCGCCGCGCTCTCCGACGCAGCCGCCGGAGAGACCGAGAACCTGATGCCGCGTCTCGTGGACTGTGCGAAGGCGTACTGCACGGTGGGCGAGATGGTGGAGGTGCTGAAGGACCGCTGGGGCGAGTTCCAGCAGCCGGTGGTGTTCTGAGAACGATGACGGTCGTCCCCTGATGCCGGTCCGGGTGCTGGTGGCGAAGCCCGGGCTCGACGGCCACGACCGGGGAGCCAAGCTCGTCGCACGCGCGCTGCGCGACACAGGATTCGAGGTGATCTACCTCGGCATCCGTCAACGGCCCGAGGTGATCGCGTCGGTCGCGGTGCAAGAGGACGTCCGGATCGTCGGACTCAGCATCCTGAGCGGTGCGCACGTCGCGCTGACCGAGAAGACCTCGCTCGCCCTGCACGACGCCGGTGCCGACAGCGTCGTCCTCGTCGTCGGGGGAACCGTTCCCCGCCGCGACGTACCCCGCCTCGAGGCTGCGGGTGCAGCAGCCGTGTACCCGACCGGTACGCCGCTCGAGTCGCTGATCGAGAGCATGCGGACCCTGGCGGGCGCGCCGCAGAGACCGCGATGACGGTACCGGTGCGTGAAGCCCAGCCGGACCGCCGAGGCCCGCTCACCGGGATCCGGGTGCTCGAGGTCGGGCACATCCTCTCCGGACCGTTCGGCGGGATGCTCCTCGCCGACCTCGGCGCCGACGTGATCAAAATCGAGGCGGCCGGCGGTGACCTCTCCCGCCAGGTCGGGACACTGGTGGTCGGCGGGCACAACGTGTACTTCGCCAGCCTCAACCGCAACAAGCGGAGCGTCTCGATCGACCTCACCAGCGAGGAGGGCCAGGCACAACTCGGCGCGCTGGCGGCCACCGCGCATGCGCTGCTGGTGAACCTGCGACCTTCGGCGATCCGCACGCTCGGGCTCCACTACGACGCCCTGCGCCGCTACAACCCGAAGATCGTGTGCGTCGCGCTCACCGGCTACGGGCTCGACGGACCGGCCGCCGAATGGCCTTCGTTCGACTACGTCGTCCAGGCGCGCACCGGGGTCGCCGCGATGACCGGCGAGCCCGGTGGCCCTCCGACGCTCGCCGGATACTCGGCGGTCGACAATTCGGCAGGGATCATGGCCGCCCTCGGACTGGTCGCCAAGGTCCTCGAGGGCACCGGAGGGCAGGTCGACGTCTCGCTCCTCGACGTGATGCTCTCGCAACTCAACTACAAAGGCGCCGCCTACCTCAACGGCGGCGAGCGCCCCGGGCGCAGCAGGCTCGGCGCGCACACCTTCTACGTGCCGGCGCAGTTGTTCGAGACCAGCTCGGGCTACCTGGCCCTGTTCGTGACCCGCGACGAGCACTGGCGACGGCTCTGTGAGGAGGTCGGTCGCCCGGAGTGGGCCGACGACCCGCGCTTTGCCACCATGCGAGCCCGCTTCGACAACCGCGAGGAGCTGCTGCGCGCCCTCGGGGAGGTCCTCAAGGAGGCCTCCGCCGCCGAGTGGGAGGCCCGCCTCCGTCCGCTCGAGGTCGCGGTGGGCGAAGTTCAGGAGCTTCCCGACGCCCTCGACGGCGACCTGGTGCGTTCGCGGGGGATGGTGGTGTCGGTGGAGACCGACGAGGGGCCGATCCAGCTGATCGGGAACCCGATCCGCTGCGACGACAGCCGGCCCGAGTACCGGCCGCCGCCGCGCCTCCACGAGCACACCGGCGAGATCCTCGACGCCACGACGCCCCGAGGAGGGCTCGAGGGAGGACCGCTCAGCGAGCGAACCACGCGGTGAGCAGCCCGCGGGCCAACGTGTTGAAGGTCAAGGTGAACCCGACGTAGGCGGGTGTCGCCGTCTCGTCGAGACCGAGCTTCGGGAGGCCCACCGCGTGGACCGCGAAGACGTAACGGTGCTCGCCGTGGCCGCCGGGCGGAGCCGCCCCGACGTAGCCGAGCCCACCCGTGTCGTTGCGTGCGTGGATCGCGCCCGCCGGCAGTCCGGCCATCGCACCGCTCCCCGCGCCACGGGGGAGCTCGGCAACCGATGCGGGGATGTCGAAGAGCACCCAGTGCCAGAAGCCGCTGCCGGTCGGCGCGTCGGGATCGAAGCAGGTGACGGCGAAGGACTGGGTCCCCTGCGGGGCGCCACTCCAGGCGAGATGGGGCGAGAGGTTGTCGCCGGTCATGCCCATGATGTCCGCACGGTGTGCATTGGGGAGCTCCTCTCCGTCGGCGATGTCGTCGCTCGTGACGGCGAGCGTGGGCACCGGGGGTAGGAAGTCGTATGGCAGCGGCGGTCGGGGCATGGGTTCTCCTTCGTGGTTCTCTGGCGCGTCGGTCGGCACCTCGGGCAGTCGGCAGCGCTCCCGCGGAGTGCCACCCCGACCAGTGATACGCGCGTCTCGCCGAGATTACAAGAAGAGACTTCTTATAATCTGAAAGCGTGGTTCTCGCGGCCGACACCATCCCGTCGCTCCTCGCCGCGGCGGCGTCGAGGTCCGCCGACCGGGCCGCGGTGGTCGACGGGGACACCGAGCTCACCTTCGCTCAGCTCCTCGAGTCCGCTCGCACCTTCGGCGCCGCGTTGGTCGGCGCGGGCCTCGACCCCGGCGATCGGGTCGGGATCTGGATGCCCAACCGTCCGCGGTGGATCGTGGCCGCGCTCGGTGTCTTCGGTTCGGGAGCGGTCCTCGTGCCGGTCAACACCCGCTTCAAAGGCGCCGAGGCGGGCGACATCCTGGCGCGCAGTGCGGCCAAGGTGCTGGTCACCGTCACCGACTTCCTCGACACCGACTACGTCGCCTTGCTCGAAGAAGGCGGTGTCGCGTTGCCGTCCCTCGGGACGATCGTCGTCGCGAGCGGCCCGCCGCCGGATGCCTGCCGGGTGCCGTGCATCGGGTGGGACGACCTCGAGGCGCTCGCGACCTCCGACGCCCGAGAGGAGTTCGAGCGCCGTGCAGCCTCGGTCCGGAGCGACGATCCCTCGGACATCCTCTTCACCTCGGGAACGACCGGCCGCCCGAAAGGTGTCGTCCAGACCCACGGACGGACCCTCCAGGTGGCGACCGATTGGGTGACGATGACCGGCCTCACCGAAGGCGACCGCTACCTGATGGTCAATCCCTACTTCCACATGTTCGGTCTGAAGGCCGGGATCCTCGCGTCGCTCGCCGCGGGCGCGACGATGCTGCCCGAGGCTGTGCTCGACGTGGACCGCGTCCTCGCCCGGGTCGCGACCGAACGGGTGACGGTGCTCCCCGGAACACCCACGCTCCACCAGACGATCCTCGATCATCCCGGGCGCGAGCAGCACGACATCTCGAGCCTCCGGGTCACCACGATCGGGGGCGCCGACATCCCGGTCGAGCTCATCCGCCGCATCCACGAGGACCTCCCCTTCTCGGTGGTGGTCTCGGGCTACGGACTGACCGAGGCGGGCACTGCGTGCTCCACCGGACCCGGCGACGACTTCGAGACGATCGCGACGACGGTGGGACGTGCACGGCCGGGCTTCGAGGTGAGGATCGCCGACGACGAGGGCCGCGACGTCGGAACCGGCGAGGCCGGCGAGATCCTGCTGCGCGGTCCGAGCGTCATGCTGCACTATCTGGACGATCCGGAGGCGACGTCCGAAGCGCTCTCGCCGGAGGGGTGGCTCTCCACCGGCGATCTCGGTGTGATGACCGAGGGCGGGTGCCTGCGCATCGTCGGGCGCTCGAAGGACATGTTCATCGTGGGCGGGTTCAACGCCTATCCCGCCGAGATCGAGAACATCCTGCTCCGGCACCCCGACATCCGGCAGGCAGCGGTGCTCGGCATCCCCGACGCCCGACTCGGCGAGGTCGGGATGGCCTTCGTGGTCCTCCGTCCCGGTGCGACGATCGCGGCGTCCGACCTCGTCGCATGGGCGCGCGCCAACATGGCCAATTACAAGGTTCCTCGCCGGGTCGAGATCCTCGAGGCACTGCCGCTCAACGCGACGGGCAAAGTGGTGAAGGACGAGCTCCGGGCACAGGTGTCGGCGTGAGCTCGGTGCGCCCGCCTTCTCCGGCAGCCTGAGGAGCGACCGGATCGCCGATGGACGTCCGCCTCTCAACCGAGCAACAGGACCTGCGCGATGCGGCGGCCCAGGTGGTCGATCGACTCGCGCCCCACTCGGTCGGCGGGCTCGACGACGACGACCGCGCCGCCAAGCTCGACGCGGCGGTCGCCGGTTCGGAGTGGCGCGAGCTGCGCACCACCGCCGACGACGGACGCCCCTGGGCCTCCGCGGTGGAGGTCGCGATCGTCGCCGAAGAGCTCGCACGGGGCCTCGCCGACGCCGCGTACCTCGGGCCGACCCTCGCGGCCGACCTGCGCCGACTGGGGGGGGCGCCGACGGGACCGACCTCCGAGACGGTGGCCCTCACCCCCGATCTCCGTGGCCCGGCCGCCTCCGTTGCGGGAGCGGTGGCGATCGACGCGGCGGGCGCTGACCGTGCACTCCTCGTCGAGGCAGATGTGCTCGGCACCGTGCCGCTCGCCGGCACCTCGGTCCGGACGGACCTCACCCGTCCCGCGGTCGTGCTCGACGGCACGGTTCAGGTCACGGCGCTCGGCGCCCACCGACTCGGCGACGAGCAGCTCACCCGCTGGACGGCGCTCGGACTCGCGCTCACCTCCGCCGACCTGGTCGGAGTGATGCGCGGCGCGATCGGGCTCGCGTGCGAGCACGCGACCATGCGGCGCCAGTACGGCGTGCCGGTTGGCTCGTTCCAGGCCGTGCAGCACCTCCTCGCCGACGCCTTCGTCGCGATGGAGGGGTCGCGCGAGTGTCGCGATGCACGCGGCATGGAGCGTCGACGCGCTCGAACCCTCCGACGCGCTGGCCGCAGCGGCCCTTGCCAAGGCCTACTGCGCACGGTCCGCCCTCGCGGTGTGCGAGACCGTGATCCAGGTGCACGGGGGGATCGGGAACACCTGGGAGTGCCTCGCCCACGCCTATCTGCGGCGGGCCCTCCTCTCGATCGATCTGCTCGGAGGGGTGGGCGACAACCTCGAACGCGTGCTCGAACACCATGGGATCGGAGCCGGCCGTGGACTTCGGTGACGCGCCCGAGGAGGCGGAGTTCCGTCTCCGCCTGCGCCGCCTGGTTGGAAGCCAACAACCCCGGCCTGCCGGCTTCGTCGACCGACGACGCCTACTGGAGAGGCCAGGCGGCCTGGCACCAGTCGCTCTACCAGGCCGGCTTCTTCGGCCTCTCGTGGCCGACCCACGTCGGTGGCCACGAGCTGCCACCCGTCTACGACGTGATCCTCGACGAGGAGCTCGCCGAGGCAGGTGCTCCCCCGCGGCCGAGCGTCGGCTATCTCGTCCAGGGGATCCTCGAACACGGCAGCCGGGAGATCCAGGAGCGCTTCCTGCCGGGGATCGTCGACGGACACGACCGCTGGTGCCAGGGGTTCAGCGAGCCCGAGGCGGGATCGGACCTCGCGTCCTTGCGGACCCGGGCCGACACGGGACGGCGCCGACTACGTGATCACCGGTCACAAGGTGTGGACCAGCTACTCCGACGACGCCGAGTGGTGCCTCCTGCTCGCGCGGACCGATCCCGATGTCCCGAAGCACAAGGGGATCTCGGCGTTCGCCGTCCCGATGCGCCAGCCGGGTATCGAACAGCGACCGCTGCGGATGATCAACGGGATCACCAAGGAGTTCGGGGAGGTGCTCTTCGACGGGGCGCGGGTCGCGGCCGAGAACATGATCGGCGGGCCCGGCGAGGGATGGGCGCTCGCCATGACCGTCGTGAGCCACGAGCGTGAACCGGGCGAGCTCGGCTACGTGGCGCGCTACCAGAAGATGGTCAACGAGTTGACCGCGAAGGTGCGGGCGGACCGCACCTCCTTCGGGACCGAGCAGGTCCGCGAACTCGCATGGGCGATCGTCGAGGCCGAGATGCTCCGTCTCCATGTCCGGCGACGCCTCTCCGACCGCATCGACGGCATCGCGCACGGACCGGAGGGCTCGGTCGACAAATTGCTGATGACCGCCGCCGAGCAGACGGTCGGACACGCCGGGCTCTCGATCGGCGGCGGCGCACACCGCGGTGACGACGACACCTGGCTGAAGGCCTACCTCTACAGCCGGGCCCAGAGCGTGATGGGGGGGACCTCGCAGATCCAGCGCAACCTGGTCGCCACCCGCATCCTCGGGCTCCCGACCTCGTGAGGCCGCCGGCCGGCGTGTGCGGCGGGCCGGCTCAGCCGACCGGATCGAACTCGAGGTGGAGGTGGGTGAGGCCGCGCAGCATGAAGGTCGGGACGTAGCGGTAGCGGCGGTCGGAGGGCGGTCCGTGCTCCGCCTCCGAGATCCGGATGTCGGCGGTGCGATCGAGCAGCCGCTCGAGGCTCACCCGGGCCTCGGCCCGTGCGAGCGAGGCCCCGGGGCAGGTGTGCACGCCGTGACCGAACGCGACGTGCTGGCGAGCGTTCACCCGGTCGACGTCGAACTTCCCGGGGTTCTCGAACCGGTCGGGATCACGGTTGGCCGCTCCGTTCAGCACCATCACCGTGGTGCCCGCCGGGATGCCGACGCCACCGATCGTGGTCGGGACACGTGAGAGCCGGAAGTCGCCCTTGACCGGGCTCTCCGTCCGCAGGGTCTCCTCGACGAAGTTGGGGATCCGATCGCGGTGGGTCCGGAGTGCGGCCTGCAGGTCGGGGCGCTCGCCGATGACCTGGAGTGCGGCGCCGAGCAGCCGGACCGTCGTCTCCTGCCCCGCGGCGAAAAGGTTGACCGCGATGCGGACGACGTCGATGACCTCCGGGGTTCTCCCGTCGTGGAAGGTGGCGCCCGCGAGACCGGTCAGCACGTCGCCGCGCGGCGCCCTTCGCCGGTCTTCGATGTACCCGGTGAACGCCCCGTAGAGGAATCCGAGCGGGTTGCGCGCCAGCGCGTCGTGCCGGGTGCTCCCCATGGTCTTCCCGCGCCCGAGCCATTCGTCGCGGAACTGCTCGTGGTCGCCTTCCGGCACTCCGAGCAGATCGGCGATCACGAGGAGGGTGAACGGGCTCGCGTACTCGCCGACGAACTCGCACTCCCCCCTGGAGAGGAACTCGTCGATCTGGCGATCGGCCAGTCGCCACATGAAGTCCTCGTTCTCCTTCAGGCGCTTCGGGGTCAGCATGCGGCCGAGCAGTGCGCGGTGTTCGGTGTGCTTCGGAGGATCGAGCGTCGGCAGCTGATCGCTCATCGGCAGTTCGTCACGGTGGGCCTCGATGAGCTCGCTCACGTCGTCGCCGACCAGTGGCACCGGGAAGCCGGGGAAGGGACCGCTCACCGAGTTGCACGACGAGAACCGCTCCACGTCGTGGTACACGTCCATCGAGGCGTCGTACCCGGTGACCATCACCACCTCGTGATGCGGTTCGCGCTGCACCGGGCAGCCCTCGCGCAGATGATCGAAGTAGGGGTAGGGATCGGCGACGAGTGACCGGTCGCTGAAGAAGTCGAGGGCGTCGAGCTCGCTCACGAATAGGGCTCCCGCTGTGCGAGTATGGTGTTCCCATCCTAGGAGAGTGACAGTTCCGCTGCAACGGGCGCCTTCGGCACCGTGCGGGCGAGCGGGAGGATCGAGATGCGCATCGGGTTGATGATCGGCCCCGAGCGAGGGCGCTACCGCACCAAGGTCGCGCGGATGTGCGAGGACGCCCGGTGGGCCGACGAAGCCGGGCTCGCCTCGGTGTGGGTTCCCCAGATTCCCGACGAGTTCGACGCGCTGACCGCCGCCGCGCTGGTCGGAACGGCGACCACGCGGCTCGAGATCGGGACCGCCGTCGTCCCGATCCAGCCCCGTCACCCGATCGCGCTGGCCCAGCAGGCGCTGTCGGTCCAGGCGGTCTGCGAAGGGCGGCTCTCCCTCGGCCTCGGTGTGTCGCACCATTGGATCATCGACGAGATGCTCGGTCTCCCCTACGAACGCCCGGCCGATACCCTGCGCGCGTACCTCGACGTCCTCGATGCGGCCCTGGCGGGGCCCGGCCCGGTCGACGTCGAGAACGGACGGTTCCGGATCCACAATCCCCTCGACATCACCGACCTCGCCCCCACCCCCGTCCTCGTCGCCGCCCTCGGCCCGAAGATGCTCCGGCTCGCCGGCGAGCGGACCGCGGGCACCATCTTGTGGATGGCCGACGAGAAGGCGATCGGAGCGCACGTCGTTCCTCGGATCACCCGCGCGGCCGCACGCGGCCGGGCGCCCTGCTCCACGCGTCGTCGCGGGAGTTCCCGTCTGCCTCTGCCGCGAGGACGAGGTGGCGAGCGCGGTGGAGCGGGCCAACCGGATCCTGGCCGAGGCGGAGATCTCCCCCAATTACCAGCGCCTGCTCGACACCGGTGATGCCCGCAACGTCGGCGACATCCTGGCCGCGGGTACCGAGGCGGCGGTCGAGAAGCGGCTCCGCGCCTTCGGCGAGGCCGGCGCCACCGACATCTCGGCTCGGGTGGTGCCCATCGGCGAGAACCGTGACGAGCGACTCGCGTCGGCCACTCGCACCAAGGAACTGCTGGCCTCGCTGGCGAGCTCTCTCTGATGCCGACCGGCAGGCTCAGAGCGGCACGAGCGAGGGCAGCTCCCGGTTGGTGACCAGCTCCTCACCGATGACGCGGAACAAGGACCGGAAGTCGCCGAGGAGCTGGTCGAGGAGGACCGTCCGGCGGAAGTAGCGGTGAAAGGGGTGCTCGGTGGTGAAGCCCATCCCGGCGAGCACCTGCTGACAGTGACGGGCGACGGTGTGCGCGCTCCGCCCCGCGATCGCCTTTGCCAGGCCGGCGTGCAGCGCCGACCCGTCGTCCCATGCGGAGGCCAGCGCCGCGTCGGCCGCTTCGACGGCGACCAGAGCGTCGGCCAGTCGGTGGCGCACGGCCTGGAAGGCGGCGATCGGCTTGCCGAACTGGACTCGTTCGCGGGCATGCTCGACCGCCAATCCGAGCATCGCCCTCGACGCCCCGACGAGCTGGTGCGCGAGCGCGAGCTGCCCGGCCGCCACCGCGACCTCCCATCTGTCCGGTCGCGCCTCGGGTGCCGGCCCGGCACCCGCTCGAACGGCGGTCACCTCGACCAGACCCGATGCGGGATCGAGGCCCGCCATCGCTCGCATCTCCAGCTCGGCGGTGTCGAGGGTCACCGCCACCTGCTCGCCGCAGGACCGCGCGACGACGAGCGCCCGATCCCGAGACCGAAGGGCCGCGGTGCCGACACCCCGGAGGGTGACCTGCTCCCCTTCCAGGTCGGCAGGGGGTTCGCACGACCCGACGGCAGGCAGCACGACACCCGCTCCGGTCTCCGGCGAGAGCCCCAATGCGTCGGCGAGGACGAGGTCGAGCGCGGACGAAGTCACGTCGGCGCGGCCCAGCAGCTCGAAGAGGGACGAGACCGCGGCGCGGCGGTCCGCGGCCAGCGCGTCGGACCAGCCGAGCCCCTCGACGGCGGCGTCGAGGGCCTCCCCCGAGTGGGTGGCGACGGCGTGGCGAAGGCCCTCTCGGAAAGAGGCCAGCTCGTCGTCGTCCATCACGGTTCGGCCCCGAGGTCGAGGAGGCGGCGGGCGACGATGTTGCGCTGGATCTCGATGCTCCCCCCGTAGATGGTGGCGGCGCGGGAGAACAGGAATTCGGTGCGCCACTGCCGGCTCGAGGTGTCCTCGCTCGTCCAGACCGACGGCGCGAGTGCGTCGGTGGCGAGGTCGAAGACCGCCTGTTCGGTGGTGGCGACGAGGATCTTGTCGACCGAGGTCTCCGGTCCGAGGCGTCCGCCCGCGTCCAAGCGCCGGAGCGTCGCCCGCGAGCGCGCCCGCAGCGCGTACAGCTGCGCGAAGACCTCTCCGACCTCCTCGGAGCCGAGCGCCCCTGGCGGCGCGGTGGTCACCAGCTGCTCGAGGCGCCGGTGGAGGTAGGCGCACCTCTGCCAGAGGGCGGTGCTGCGTTCGAAGGGGAGCAGGTCCATCGCCACCGACCACCCCTGCCCCACCTCGCCCAGGGTCCGTTCGAGTGGCACCGCCACCTCGTCGAAGAAGACCTCGCAGAACTCCTCGACGCCGTGCATGGTCTGCACCGGCCGCACCGTGATGCCGGGGCTGTCCATGTCGACGAAGAGGGCGGTGATCCCCCGGTGCGCGGATTCGGGCGATCCGGTGCGGGTGAGGAGCACGCAGCGATCGGCGTACTGGGCGAGACTGGTCCAGAGCTTCTGACCGCTGACCCGCCAGCCGTCGCCGTCCCGCGTCGCCCGGCACGAGAGCGACGCGAGGTTGCTCCCGGTCCCGGGCTCGGAGAACCCCTGGCACCAGGTCTCCTCTCCCCGCAGGAGCCGGGGCACCATTCTCGCGGCGAGATCCTGAGACGCGTAGTCGATCATCGTCGGGGCCAACACCTCGACCAGTGAATAGAGACCGGGCTCGACCAGGTCGCGGGCGACCAACGCCTCGGCGAGCGACGCTCGCAAGAGCGGTGAGCCCCCGAGGCCGCCGACCCGCTCCGGCCATCCCCAGCGCATCCAGCCGTCGTCGAAGATGAGGCGCTTCACCTTGTCGAGCTGCGCGACCTGTTGGTCGAGGGTCCCCGTCCCATCGAAGTCGGGCGCGAGCTCCGACGCGTGGTCGTCGAGCCAGGTCTCGAGAGACGCTCTGAACGCGTCGAGCTGCATGTGACGTTCAGGGCGTCGTTGGGTCGTCGTGGCGGTAGACCTGACCGCCCTTCATCACGAAGCGCACCTTCTCGGTCGCCGTGATGTCCGCCAGTGGGTCGCCCTCGACGGCGATGACGTCCGCCAGGAGTCCCGGCGCGAGACGACCGCGGTCGTCCACGTCGAGGAGGTCGGCGGACACGGTCGTCGCGGAGCGGATCGCGTCGAGGGGCGACATGCCACGGTCGACGAGTGCGATCAGTTCCTTTGCGTTCCGTCCGTGCGGGATGGCCGGCGCGTCGGTGCCGCATGCGATCCGAGCGCCACGGGCGACGGCTTTCCGGATGGTCTCCTTCGCGCGGGGGAACACTTCGGCGGCCTTCTCCTGCAGCTCCGGTGCCGCACGCGAGACGTCCATTCCATCGGCGAGGTAGGTGGTGGGAACGAGGAAGGTGCCGCGTTCGACGAGGAGGTCGAGTGTCTCGTCGCTCATCAGCGAGCCGTGCTCGATGCAGTCGATCCCCGCCTCGATGGCTGCACGGATGCCGTCGTCGCCATGGGCATGAGCCGCCACCCGGAGCCCCCGGCGGTGCGCTTCGTCGACGATCGCCCTCAGCTCTTCGTCGGAGTACTGCTGGGCTCCCGGAGGGCCGGTATGCGACATGATGCCCCCCGACGCGCAGACCTTGATCAACTCGGCTCCGTACTTGATCTGGTACCGCACCGCCTGGCGCACCTCGCTCACCCCGTTGGCGATCCCCTCCTCGACGGTGAGCGGGAGGACGTGCGGTGCCAGCGCCTGGAACATAGTGGGATCGAGATGGCCCCCGGTCGGGGTGATGGCGTGACCGGCGGGAACGACGCGGGGGCCGTCGATCCAACCGAAGTCGATGGCCTTCTTCAGCGCCACGTCGAGCAGGAGGCCGCCGGTCTGCACGAACAGACCGAGGTTGCGGACCGTCGTGAAGCCGGATCGTAGGGTTCGCCGCGCATTCGCCACCGCGCGGAGGGTGCGCACGGCAGGATCGTCCTGCACCGGGTTGAGCGGACTCGTGTGGTCCGGACCCCCGAGAAGCAGGTTGACCTCCATGTCCATGAGGCCCGGGAGCAGGGTGAGATCGCCGAGCTCGACGGTGACCGCGTCCGACGGCACGGAGGTCGGGCCCACTTCGACGATCCGTTCGCCGTCGACGAGCAGCCCTCCCGGCTCGACCAGCGTGCCCTTGTCCACGTCGAGGAGGCGGGTGCACTTCAGGTGCACCGGCGGCTGCGGTGTGGTTGGACGCGCCATGCTCTCGCTCCTTGGACCGCACGCGACAGGGCCGCGAGCCTGTATAGGCTGATTCTACAATATTGGAAGCAACGTTCTCGCAGGCCAGAAAAGGGCGGGCTCGACCGCGGCGAAGGACGGTTCCTCATCCGGAAAGGTTGCGCGCACTGTGTCGACGACGCCCCAGGTTCGGTTCGAGACGAGGATGCTGATCGACGGGAAGCTCGTCGACGGCGAATCGGGGACCTTCACCAACATCAACCCGGCCACCGAGGAAGTCCTGGGCGAGGCCCCGAACGCGTCCACCGCGGACATGCACCGGGCCATCGACGCGGCCCGACGAGCCTTCGACGAGTCGAGCTGGTCGACCGATGGTGCTCTTCGCAAGCGCTGTCTCGAGCAGCTCCAAGAGGCCTTGGAGTCCGAACGTGAAGAGCTCCGCGAGGAGCTGATCCTCGAGGTGGGCTGCCCGCGGATGGTGACCCACGGACCACAGCTCGACGCTCCCCTGTCGGGCGGGTTGACCTATCCGGCCAAGCTGATCGAGGAGTACCCGTGGGAGGTCGATCTCGGAGAAACGCTCTCCGAGCTCACCGGCCAGGTCACGACACGTAGGATCTGGCGCGAGCCGGTGGGTGTGGTCGGGGCGATCGTCCCGTGGAACTACCCCTTCGAGGTCACCATCAACAAGCTCGGGCAGGCGCTCGCCACCGGCAACACCGTCGTCTTGAAACCGGCACCGGACACGCCCTTCAATGCAACACGGCTCGGTCGGCTGATCGCCGAGCGCACCGACACTCCGGCCGGGGTGGTCAACGTCGTCACCTCCTCGGACCA
The DNA here is from genome assembly GCA_963784155.1 of uncultured Acidimicrobiaceae bacterium. Taxonomy (GTDB): domain Bacteria; phylum Actinomycetota; class Acidimicrobiia; order Acidimicrobiales; family RAAP-2; genus Bog-756. The sequence continues at coordinate 590,647 of CAWAQF010000004.1, read as the reverse complement.
CCTGGTCGGTGAGGAGCTGACCCTCTCCCCCAAGGTGGACCTGATCTCGTTCACCGGGTCGACGGCCGTCGGCAAACGGATCATGGAGAAGGGTGCCGCCACCATGAAGCGCCTCTTCCTCGAGTTGGGCGGCAAGTCGGCGACCATCGTCCTCGAGGATGCCGATCTCTCGCTCTCCTGCATGATCGGTATCGCCCCGTGCATGCACGCGGGCCAGGGCTGTGCCATCCCCACCCGGATGCTCCTCCCTCGTTCGCGCTACGAGGAAGGGGTCGAGATCCTGAAGGCGATGTACGAGGGCATCGCACCCGGTGATCCACAGCAGCCCGACGTGCTGTGCGGCCCGGTCATCTCCGCCAAGCAGCGCGAGCGTGTGCGCGGTTACATCCAGAAGGGGATCGACGAGGGTGCCACGCTCCTCGTCGGGGGCACCGAGACGCCTGCGGGGCTGGAGAAGGGCTTCTACGTGGAGCCGACCCTGTTCACCGACGTCGACAACTCCATGACCATCGCGCAGGAGGAGATCTTCGGACCGGTGCTCGTGGTCATCCCCTTCGATGACGAGGAGGACGCCATCCGCATCGCGAACGACAGCCAGTACGGTCTCGCGGGCAACGTCATGGCCGGCACCCTCGAGGGCGCGCTCGGCGCGGCACGTCGTCTCCGTGCCGGGTTCGTCGGCGTGAACGGTGGTGCTCCGTACTTCGCGGACGTGCCCTTCGGCGGGTACAAGGCGAGCGGCGTCGGTCGGCAGAACGGCTACGCCGGCTTCGAGCAGTACCTCGAGATCAAGTCGGTCGCCTGGCCGGCCGAATGAGCGTGCCGTTCAGGTGTTGCGGCCTCCGTTGACACCGATGATCTGGCCGGTGACGTAGCCGGCCTCGTCCGACACCAGGAACGCGCAGGCCGCGGCGATGTCCTCGGGAAGACCGGCACGCCGCACCGGGGTCCGTGCCACGGCATCTTTCATGCCGCCCGGGCCGAGCCGGCCCTTCTCGTCGTTTCGGCGGATCATCGGCGTGTCGATGAAGCCGGGCGGGATGGTGTTGACCGTGACGCCCGAGGGCCCGAACTCGAGTGCCAGCGACTTGGTCAGTCCGACCATCCCCGATTTGGACGCGACGTAGTGGGCCATGAGCGGCTGCCCGCCGTGGGTGCTGGAGGAGGAGATGTTCACGATCCGGCCCCAGCCGGCTTCGATCATGTCGGGAAGGACCACCTGACAGCAGTGGAAGGTGCCGACCAGGTTGATCCGGAGCAGCAGCTCGAACTCGTCGGGCGAGATGTCGAGGAACCGACGGAAGCCCTCCTTCCCCGCGTTGTTCACGAGGACGGTCACCGGCCCCCAGCGTGCCCGAACCTCCTCGACGCCCCGCTCGACAGCGGACCGGTCGGCGACGTCGACCTGGACCGCCATCGCCTGGTGCCCCTCGCCCCGGAGCCGCTCGGCTGCGGATTCGGCTTCCTCGGCCTTCAGATCGAACAACGCGACCTTGATGCCGTCGCGTGCCAGGCGCTCGGCGATGCCGAGCCCGATGCCCGATGCGGCACCGGTGACGATGCCGACCTTCGCAGGCCGTTCACTCATGGTTCTCCCTTGGGTCGTGTCCGTTCGAGCCACCATTTCGACCGGTGACCGCGGCCTCGCCGACGAGCTCGCCGGCCGGTTCTTCCCACCGGTCGAGGAAGACCACGTCGGACAGAGGCCGGCGACGGAGCGGTCCGTGCCGTCCCCGGGGCCACCCCACGACGACGTGCCCGGCGAGCATCCAGTCGTCGGGCACCCCGACCGCCCTCCGGACCAACGGCTCACCGCCGTACGACGCCCAACTGGTCATGCAGGCCCCGAGTCCGAGCGCGCGGGCCGCCAAGAGGAAGTTCTGCATCGCAGGGAAGATCGAAGCGCCGAGGAGCAGTTCCGACGCGGACGGGAACCGCCGCTGCACGAACAGAACGGAGGTGAACTCACCCGCACGGTCGTGCAGCTCGTAGGTGGCGCGGTCGGTCCGTGCCCGCCGGCCGTGGTCGTCGTCGGCAGGGCGGGACATCCCGTAGACCGGTTCGATGACCTGCAAGGCCTGCGCGGCGGCGTCGGCGACGGAGGCCCGCGACGCCGGCGAGCGCAGGACGACGAATCGCCATTCCTGCACGTTGGCACCGTTCGGAGCCCAGGTCGCGGCCTCGAGGCACCGGGCCAGCAGTGCATCGTCGACCGGCTGGTCGGTGAACCGGCGGATCGCCTCGCCGTGGACATCACCGTCCAGACGTCGGTCGGTGGCCCGCTCACGGAAATGCTATTCTCAAGTTAGAGATTCCCCTTCCCAACTTTGAGACCTAGCGTAGACTTCCCCGGGAGGGGCACGCCCGTCAGAGGAGATCGATGGCTCACTTCACCAAGCCGGACGAAGGCAGCTGGACCGCCCACTACCCCCAGCTGAAGACGACCCCGGTGGACTACGAAGACTCGATCTCTCCCGGCTACTACGAACTCGAGCGGCAGGCCGTCTTCGCCAAGACGTGGCTCAACGTCGGGCGCGTCGAGCAGATCCCCCGGCGAGGCTCCTACTTCACCAAGGAGATCGAAGTCCTCAACACGTCGATCATCGTCGTCAGGTCCTCGGAAACCGACGTCCGCGCCTTTTACAACATCTGCCGACACCGTGGGAACAAGTTGGTCTGGCAGGACTTCCCCCAGGACGAGACCTCCGGTGTGTGCCGCCAGTTCACCTGCAAGTACCACGGGTGGCGCTACGACCTCGAAGGAGCGTGCACCTTCGTCCAGCAGGAGTCGGAGTTCTTCGGCCTCGACAAAGGTGACTACGGGCTCGTGCCGGTGCACTGCGACGTCTGGGAGGGCTGGATCTTCGTCAACCTCGATCGTGAGGGCACGCCGCAGCCGCTGAAGGAGTACCTCGGTGCCTTCGCGGCCGGCATCGAGGGCTACCCGTTCCACGAGATGACCCAGGTGCACAAGTACCGGGCGGAGGTCGGGAGCAACTGGAAGCTCTACATCGACGCCTTCACCGAGTTCTACCACGCGCCGGTACTGCACTCGAAGCAGTCCGTGCAGGAGGAATCCCAGAAACTCCAGAACGTCGGCTACGAGGCCCTCTACTACGCGATCGACGGCCCGCACGGTCTCGTCTCGTCGTGGGGCGGCATGGCGCCGCCGAGGGACGAGACGATGGTCAAGCCGATCGAGCGAAAGGTCCGGAGCGGGCTGTTCGGTCCCTGGGACCCGCCGATCGACATCGACCTCCCCACGGGGCTCAACCCCGCGAAGAACAAGGCCTGGGGACTCGACTCGTACCTCTTCTTCCCCAACTGGATGGTGCTCATCTGGAAGCCCGGCTGGGTCCTGACCTACCACTACTGGCCGACCTCGTACCATACCCACATCTTCGAAGGGACCTGCTATTTCGTCCCGCCGGGCAATGCCTGGCAGCGGGTGGAACAGGAGCTCGGCGTGGTCTCGTTCAAGGAGTACGGCCTCCAGGACGCCAATACGCTCGAGGCGACACAGATCATGCTCGAGTCACGGGTGGTCAAGGAGTTCCCCCTCAACGATCAGGAGATCCTCCTGCGTCACCTCCACCAGACGACGGCCGAGTACGTCGCCGACTACCTGAGCCGGCATCCGGACAATCCCGTCTCGATCATGGGAATGGCTTGATCGTGTCGGTCTTCCCCGAGCGTTTCGCCGCCCTCGAGCCGTTCGCCGAGTGGGCCGTGCGCGGCGAGCGTGCCGCCTACGACAAGCGAGTTCACAGCACCATCGAGGAGCTCCAGACCTTCTACGACGCGGCCTTCCCCTTCCTCGACGCGGCACGGGAGCACCTCGAGCGCGTCCCCTACGACCGGAACATGAGCGACGAGGACAAGCACCTCATGTGGCTCTTCTGCGCGCTCTGCACCGTGTCGTTCCCGGTCGAGGTCTGGCGCCAGCCGCGGGTCCCCGACGCCGGCGCGGCCTCACTCGACGCGGTGGTCGAACCCGCGCTCTGACCGGCCGACCCGGGAGGGCGCCCGCTCGGCGCCCTCCCGCCATTGCACCGCGCCTCTTCACCGGCCGGCGAGCCGCGCCCGCCCGGCGACCAGGATCTCTGCGCCGGGCTCGACCTGATATTGACGTCGTTGTCAAAAACCCTTACTCTGACGGCATGTCAGTTTCACCCGATATCCGTACGTTCGACGCCGACAACCACTTCTACGAGACGAAGGACGCCTTCACGCGGCACCTGCCCGAGGAGTACGCGGGGGCGATCAAGTACGTCGAGGTCGACGGCCGCACGAAGATCGTCGTCCGCGGCACCATCAGCGACTACATCCCCAACCCCACCTTCGACGTCGTGGCCCGACCGGGTGCCCAGGAGGAGTACTTCCGCAACGGCAACCCGGAGGGCAAGTCCTACCGCGAGCTCATCGGCGAGCCGATGCGCTCGATCCCGGCGTTCCGTGAACCCGAGCCCCGGCTCGAGGTCATGGACGAGCTCGGCCTCGACCAGACTCTCATGTTCCCGACGCTCGCCAGCCTGCTCGAGGAGCGCATGCGCGACGACGCGGAACTGACCCACGCCGCTGTCCACGCGCTCAACGAGTGGATGTACGAGACGTGGACCTTCAACTACAAGGAGCGGATCTTCGCGACACCGGTGATCACCCTGCCGCTCCTCGACAAGGCGATCGCCGAGCTCGAGTGGTGCCTCGAGCGTGGCGCCAAGACCGTCCTCATCCGGCCGGCACCGGTGCCGGTGCCGAGCGGTGCACGGTCCTTCGCAATGCCCTACTTCGACCCGTTCTGGGAGAAGGTGGTCGAGGCCGACATTCCGATCTCGATGCACGCGTCCGACAGCGGGTATTCGCGCATCATGAACGAGTGGACGGGCCCGATCGAATACCTCCCGTTCCAGCTCGAGCCGTTCAAGATGATGCTGCTCTCCCACCGGCCCGCACTCGATGCGGCGGCCTCGATGACCTGCCACGGTCTCTTGTCGCGGTTCCCCGATCTCCGGATCGTGTTCGTCGAGAACGGCAGCGAATGGCTGGTGCCGCTCCTCGAAGATCTCCACGCGACGCACAAGAAGATGCCCCAGCTCTTCCTCGAGGACCCGGTCGAGGCCTTCCGGCGCAACTGCTGGATCAGCCCGTTCCACGAGGACGATTTCGACGAGCTCATCGATGCGATGGGCGCGGACCATGTCGTCTTCGGATCGGACTGGCCGCACCCCGAGGGCCTGGCCGAGCCTCGCCGCTTCGCCGAGTGCCTCCCGAAGTCGCTGTCCGGGGACGAAGTCGCCGGGATCATGGGCGGTAACCTGGCCCGCGTGATGAAGGTGGGAGTGCCGGTCTGACCCGGTCCTGAGCCGGGCCGGTCACGACGGATGACAGCCTGGCTCCTGCGACGCGCCTCCACCGCGCCCGGGGTCGAGGTCGATCTCGTCGTCCGCGACGGTCGGGTGGTCGATCTCGACCCCGAGGAAGATCCGATCGGGCACGTCGTCGATCTCGAGGGGCGTCCCACCGTCCGCGGTCTCGTGGACCATCACGTCCACCTGATGTCCCAGGCCGCCGCGTGGGACTCGGTCGACTGCTCCCCCGCTGCGCTCGCCGCAGGCGGGGGGCTCGGCGCGGTCCTCCACGAAGCGCGAGCGAGCCGTCCGGAGGGGTGGCTCCGCGGCGTCGGGTACGACCTCGCGGCGAGTGGAGCCCTCGACCGCGGCCGGCTCGACGAGGCGGCGGCCGGGCCGGTCCGGATCCAAGACCGAACCGGGATGTACTGGGTGCTCGACTCGGCCGGCCTCGAGGCCGTGTTGTCCACCTCCCCCGCCGACTGGCCCGCGGGGATCTTCGTGGACGGGGCGCGGCAACCGACCGGGGTGCTCTACCGCCTCGACGGCTGGATCCGCAGCCGCCTCCCTGCCATGCCCCCCGATCTCGTCCGCGTCGGCCGCTGGATGGCCCGGCGAGGCGTCGTCGCGGTCACCGACGCGACCGGCACCAACGGACCCGAGGAGCTCGAGATCCTCGCGCGCGCCGCGCTCCCCCAGCGGGTCACCGCCATGACCGGGGATCCCGAGACCACCGGCGTCGACGGGGTCCACCTCGGCCCGGTCAAGATCGTGCTCGACGAGACCCAGCTCCCCTCTGCCGACGAGCTCTCGGCGCGAATCTCGGACGCACACTCGGCAGGACGATCCGTGGCGGTGCACTGTCTCGATTCGGCGAGCGTGGTGCTGGCGCTCTCGTGCGGACTCGATCAGCGGGACAGGGTGGAGCACGCCTCGCTGGTCGACGGCGACGTCGTCGGCCTGCTCGCCAGAAGCCGGGTGAGCGTCACCGTCCAGCCCGGGCTCGTCTTCACCCGAGGCGACCGGTACCTCGAAGAGATCGAGCCCTCCGAGGAGTCCGACCTCCATCGGCTCGCGTCGTTGCTCACCGCCGGTGTCCCGACGGTGCTCAGCTCGGACGCGCCCTACGGTCCCCTCGATCCATGGGTGACCATCTCGGCCGCGGTTCGGCGCCGCACGGTGTCGGGCCGGGAAGTCAACCCCTCGGAGGCGGTCGGACTCGAGACTGCGCTCGCCCTGTTCGCCGCGGATCCGCGAGGCACGCCACCTCGGGGACGACCGCAGTCGGGCGATCCCGCCGATCTGATCGTCCTCGACAGCGAGTGGGACTCGTTGCTCGATCGGCCGACGGTCGCGATGACCGTGATCGACGGCATACCGGTGCATTCGCTGATGGGAGGGTTCACCGGGCCGTCATGAGCTGATCCCGACCTGTGCCGGCGTGCCCGCCAGCACTCGTGCTGGACGGCCTTCGAACACTGACGCGACTGCTCTCCCACCCGGGGGTCACCCAATCTCGATTGTTGTCGCCGACGGAAGAGGATCCGTCGAGCACCTGGGTAACGCAGGGCGCCCCCACGCCGTCCACGTCCGAATCATCATCCGACTGCTCCCGTTTCTCGACCGGTTGGTTGCCCATGCCTTGCGTCCGGCGGCTCACACAGGTAACGCCGGCTCGGTGGGACACAAGAGGTGTCCGGGGAACGAATCTCTTTGAGCCAAGCAGGCAATTTCTGGGTCTCCCGGGCAGGAAGGGTCGGCGGATCTTCGACGAACCTGATGCCTGAGGTTCTGCCAACGGTGCAGACCTAAGGTGAGTCCGTGTTGCAAAGCCGTGACGGTGTGGCCGTGCAGTGACGCCGACGAGACGCCAGTTCTTGAACGCCGCAGGCCTGGCGGCGACGATCCCCGCGCTCTCGGGCTGTAGCACTCAGGCACGCCCCGACGTCCCGACGAGGCACCGGGTCGCCATCGTCGGCGGCGGGTTGGCCGGGCTCTCGGCGGCCGTGGCCCTCCGGAACGCACACTGGGACGTCGTTGTGCTGGAGGGCGCGCGGCCGGGTGGGAGGCCGCGTTCACACTGTCCATGAGCCGTTCACCGACAACCTCCACGTCGAGGCCGGTGGTGAGTCGATCGACGACAATCACGGTCATATCCAGGCGCTTTCCCGCCATTACAACCTTGCTCTGTCCCGTCGACCCGCCGACAAGCTCGAGACGGCCGCGTTCTACCGGGCGGGTCGACGCAGCGTTCTGTCCGCAGTCGGCAACGCCGATCCGGAAGCACTGTCCGGATATTTGGCCTTTGGCAACGCCTTGATCACCATGGCCGGCGACCTCGACCCGGCCCATCCTGAGCGGGCAGGCAAGGCCGAGGAGTGGGACCAGCAGAGCCTCGCTGGCTTCGCCGCAACCCAGACGCTCGATCCCAATGCGATGTTGCTCGTCCAGTCGGAGTACCGCGGGAACTACAACGCCGAGCTCGATCAGGTATCGCTTCTCTTTGTCCTGCAACAATCGGTGGTCGACGAGGCGCTGCCGGAATCCGGTGTAGAGACCATGCGGATCGCGAACGGCAACAGCGCGTTGCCCGAGGCCATGGCACACGACCTCGGATCGTCCGTAAGGCTCGACTCACCGGTGACCAGGGTTGAACAGCAACCCTGGGGTGTGCGCGTCCACTTCCGATCGGGAGCGGGTGCGAATGGCACTGTCGACGCGGCGAAGCTAGTACTCGCCGTTCCCCCGCCAGTGCTCCGGAACGTCACATTCGACCCACCGCTGTCGGCCGGTCTCAGCTCCATGATCGCCGAGCTCGATCTCGGGCACGCCCTCAAGGTGTCCACCCAGTACGACGAACGTTTCTGGCTGTCCGAGGGACTGTCGGGGTTCACCATTACCGACCAGCCCTTCGGGGTCGGCTGGGACGCCACCGACTCGATCCTTGGGAGCGCCGACAGCGCTGGTGTCTTGACCCAGTTCGTCACCGGCTCTGCTGCCCAGCAGGGGGCGGCCCTTGGTGATCAAGCCCGGATCGAGTCGTTCCAACAACAACTCGACCTCGTCTACCCCGAAGGGAGGGCCGGCAAGTCGACCATCGCCACGACCATGGCGTGGGCGAACGAGCCCTACACCCGCGGCGGGTATGCCGTCTACGCCCCGGGACAGATGACCCGGTTCTGGCCTCTGCTACGGGAACCCTACGGACCGATCTGGTTCGCTGGTGAACACACCGAGACACTGGCCGGCTATATGGAGAGCGCCATCCGCTCGGGCCAACGTGTTGCCGCCACCATCGGTCCCGCACCGCGAAGTGATTGAGCCCTTCGGGGTCGATCACCGGCGTGAGGAAGGGCGATGTTGCGGGAGCATTGTGCCCAGAACCTCCGTGAGGAACCGCCATCAAGTCAGTGGCATCCGGAGTGCGTCGAGAGGCTCGACCTCGGTCGCCCTGAACTTCCTGGGATTGTTCCCAGCGGAGCTGTCGGATGCCCGAGCTCAACTCGAGCAAGGGTTGCCCGGAGTGCCGGTCGGTGACGCCGACCTGCGTTCAGGAGCACGAGTACCATCTCCGGCGCCAGGCTCCAACCGTCGGAGGTGAAGGCATGGAGGCCGTCGAGGAGCACAACGTCGAGGTCGTGCGGCGCTACTTCGACAGATGCAAGAACGGCGAACTGGACGACTCATCCCCAACGCTTGCCGATGACGTCGTCCACTACTTCCTTCCCCAGAGCTATGACACGATCCGGGGCTCTGAGCACCTCGCGCGGTTTTGGCGGTCGTTCAAGCGGACACTCGACCCAACCTGGGGGATTGACCAGATCATCGCCTCCGGAGACGTGGTCGTGAGCGAGTGGAGCTGCCGTTGGCGGCCTCCCGGCACCGCTCAATGGGTCATGTCGCGGGGAACCGAGTGGTACGTCATGCGCGAAGGAAAGATCGTCGAAGTGCGTGCGTACTTCGACGATGGCATCGCCGACAGCGAGATGGCGGACTTCCCGTACGTCGAGCGTGGTTATCTCGCCGGCTCGTAGCACTGGAGTACTGCCCGATCCACCCTGCATCACGGGGCAGTCTCGCTCCCTCAGTCGCCGACACCTCTTGATCGCCATACCGAGAGACTTACTCGTGCCTCACCGTTGACCGGACCGTGAGTTCAGTGGAGGGTGCACGTCAGTTCTCAGTATCAAGGGGCTGTGTGGAGCCGGAGCTGCGCGGAGTGGCCCACGCCTGTCGGTGGGACACTCCGCGCAGCTGTCGATGCTCCGTCGGAAACGACGACTGCCTAGCAGGACTGCTGAAGATCGATGTCGAAGCAGCCGAGGACCCGCGACCCGAGCGTCCCGTCTGGGTTCTGCGGCGCGTAGCTGACACTCAGGTGGCCATACTCGAAGGTCGCTTCCTCCTGCGGACCACCGCTGCCGTCGTGTGCCCACTGAACACTGGTAACGGCTACGTTGCTGAAGGTGAAGACGAGGTAATCCGCCGAGGAGGTGCCCTTGTGCAGACTGAGGGTCATGCTCGAGATGTGGCCACCGTCGCCCGACGAGACCATGAGCATCGGCGATGCCTTGTCGACATTCTTGACGATCGACAGCTGCTGACCGCTCACTCCTCCTTGCCCTGTCGACGAATGACTGGCCACACATCCTTGACCGTTCGTCGGACCGGCCATCCCGAACGACCACGACAGCACATCAATCTGACCTGTATGGGTTGAATCGGTCGACTCACCTGGTATGCCCGGAATGTTCAGAAACGCATGTACTCCGGATGGCGACGGCGTCCCCCCATCGCTGGTGGGCGGGGGCGGCTGCGGACAGGCTGCGGCGAAATCGGACGCGGCCGGCGCGTTGACCACGCTCGCCTGACCGACCGGCCCCTGGGGACCGGTCGGACCCGCAGAACCCTGCGAGTTCCAAGAAATTTGGCTCGCTCCACCCGGGCATGACGGCGCTGCCACGCCCACATCGACCAGCTTCCCTGATCTGATGCACGCGTAGTAGGTCGTACCGCCAGTGCTCGCGCCAGCGGTGACCGCCGCCGTTACTCCCACCGCCACTACGGCAGTCGCCACCACCGCGATGACCAGCAGTGTCGCCTGTTTCCTGATCTTCATTGGTCGCTCCTTTTCGATTCGTTGGCGACTCAGGGACGGGTTGCCTTGTCGTCGCAAACGATGGACTCGCCAATTGTCAGCAGGGACGGGGAACAAATCAACGATGAAATGACACGACGAATCGCTCAGCATGTGACCGGTGCGTGAAGAGCACTCTGAAACGTTTGGGCCAGCCGGGCGGCCGCCAGAATTGCCCGCTATCGGTGTGCAGCGAGTGAGCGTTGACTGCCCCGCCGTGCCGAAGTGGACCACCCATCCCGCGTTCGGGGGCAGGCCGCTCAGAGTCCCGTAGCCTTGCTCCGTGACCTCAGACCGGACTGACGATCTGGTCGCTGGACCCCGGACTCGACTCGTGCTGATCTGCGGGCTCCCAGCCTCGGGAAAGTCGACACTTGCTCGACTGACGAGGTCCCTTGATCGCCGCTACCGCGTGCTCTCCATGTGCCGTTGGGGGACGGTGATCCCACCCAAACAGCCTCCCCCTCCACGACTCGGACCCACCGGGTCTGCTCCTGAGATGGAGGGGCGACCGACAGCTTCACCAACCCTCGCTCACGACACGTCGCCCGCCACCCCGGCTACTCCGATCGTGTGGCCGTGGCGGGTAACCGAGCGACCCACGAATGCTGACAACCCCCGGATTCCGCGTCGCGGACGAGGGCCACTTCACGAGGTCAAGAGCGAATTACTCGGTTCTCTTAGGTCCTGCCAACCTGTGCGGTCGGTCACCCCGGCTCGCTGAGCACCAGCCCTTTCCGGGGCCCTGGGCAGCGACTCCCTGACCGGCGCCTCCGGTTGTCGGCGGATCCGAGGGGATCAGCCGGAGAGCACCTACGGTGCGGAGAGTGCAGTGATCGACGGCGACCCGACAAGGAGATCCGATGGCCGACACCCAGATTCCGCAGCCCGTCAAGGCGCACCACCTCATCAGTCAGGCGATCAGCATCCGTGGATTGCAGAGCGAAGTCAGCAGAGCCAACGGAGTCAATGCGAAGATCGCCGTCTTCCTCACGAACATTGTCGGATCGATGTGGTGCGCCTACGCGTTCGCTGCGCTCGCGCTCGTCGGATTGCCGCCGGCGCTGAAGCCGGGGGGCGAGGGCATCATCGCGTGGATCGCACAGACGTTCCTCCAGCTGGTCCTGTTGTCCGTGATCATGGTCGGCCAGAACGTGCAGAGTCAGGCGAGCGACGTCCGGTCGCAGCACACGTACGACGACACCGTGCAGATCCTCGATCGGCTCAATGTCCACACCCAAGGGGGGCTCAAGGATCTCGCCGACCTCTTCGACGAGCTCGCTGCGAAGATCGAAAGGCGGTAACGGCCCCGACCACCGACCTCGGGCGGCCACTCCCTCAGCCGCTCGCGTTGCTCGAGACCGCTCCGACGATGTCCTCCACGGCGGGGCCGAGTGGTGGTAGGGGCCGAGCGACCGACGGTGCACGCCCGCGGTCAGGAAGAGCGGGGCAGACCGAGGCCTCGCTGCGCGATGACGTTGCGCTGGACCTCGCTCGTGCCCCCGTAGATCGTCGTCCCGAGCGCGAAGCGGTGGAAGTACTCGGCGAGCCCGCCCTCGATCGAGTTCGCGTCGTCGGCGCTCCGAACCCCGTCGGGGCCGAGCAGGTCGACGAAGTCGGCGGCCTGCCTTGTCAGCGCCTCCGACGCGAAGAGCTTGGCCATCGACCCCTCGACACCGGGGAGACCTCCCGAGTGCTCGATCCACGCGCAGCGGCGGGCCAGTAGGACCGCGATCTCCGTCTCGGCGGCGGCCCGGCCGAGCCTCCCCAGTACGTCGGGGTCCTCCGATCGCGGACGTCCCTCCCCGTCGGCCGAGGAGGCGGCCCACGATTCCATGGCGTGGAGCAGCCGGACCGAGTGGCCTCCCTGCGGTCCGGATCGCTCGAAGGTGAGGCTGACGGTCATCACGTCCCAGCCTCCGTCGACCTCCCCGATCCGCAGCGAGTCGTCGACGTGGACGTCGGTGTAGAAGGTCAGGTTGGTCCGCTCGCCGGACACGGTGTACACCGGCTGGATCTCGACGCCGGGCTGGCGCAACGGCACGAGGAAGGTGGTCAGACCCTTGTGCTTCGGCACGTCGGGATTGGTACGGGTGAGCAGGAACACGTAGTCGCGCCTCCTGCGCGTTGGTGGTGAACATCTTCTGCCCGTTGATCACCCACTCGTCCCCGTCCCGCACGGCGCGGGTCTGTGCGGCGGCCACGTCGGAGCCCGACTCGGGCTCGGTGAAGCCGAGCACGATGAGGATCTCCCCGGAGAGCGCCCGGGGAAGGATCTCCTGCTTCTGTGACTCGTTCCCCACGTGGCGGATGATGTTGGCGACCATGAGGGTGGTCCCCACCGCATAGGTGGGCGCCCCCGCGTTCTGGAACGCCTCCCCGAAGGCCAGAACCTCGATCGGGTCGCGGCCCTGGCCGCCGAACTCCTTCGGCCATCCGGGGGCGAGGAGACCGTGCTCGGCCCGGGCCCGGTGGAAGTCGCGGTCGTGGTACACGCCGGTGGTGTGGATCCCCTCGCGCACCTCTTCGGTGAGGTGCTCGTCGAGGAACCGCCAGGCTTCGTCGCGGAAGGCGTCGCTGCGTTCACCCAACCGGAAGTCCATCCGTCAGCGACCCCTTCTCGTGGGCGACAGCCGGTCCGCCTCTCCACGCGCGTAGATCGAGGAGGGCTCGCCGAACACCGCAGGCCAGCCGGTCGCCCTCCGGAAGTACAGCTGCACGTCGAACTCGAGCATGAAGCCGTAGCCGCCGTGATAGTGGAGGCTGCGGGAGCTCGCCTGGCGCGGGCCGTCTGTGCGCAGAACGCGGCAGGCGAAGCACGCCAGCTCGGTCGCACGTTCGGGTCCTCGTCGGCCGACCAGGCGGCCTCGCGGGCGAGCAGGGTGCCACCGTCGACGGCGGTCGCCGCATCGGCCAGGCCGTGCGCGACCGCCTGGAACGAGCCGATCGGCACGCCGAACGCATGCCGATCCTTGGCGTACGCAACACCCAGCTCCAGTGCACGGGCGCCGATCCCGACCAGCGCGTTGGCCGTCAGGGCCAGCCACTCGTCCCGTGCCCGTTCGAAGCAGGCGGTCAGCCCGCGCCCCCGCCGCCAGCTCGACAGCGGTCGGATCGACCGGCAGGTCGGCAACCGGCATCGAGGCGATGTTCCGGACCTGTCCCCCGCTTTCGGGGAGGGTCATGCACCGCAACCGATCGCGGTCGAGGAAGACGACTTCGTCGGCGACGGCTCCGGCGGCGCACCATGGCGAGAAGTCCGTCTCTCGGCGGATGGAGCGCGAACGGTGATCAGCCGCCCTTCTCCCATGGCCCGGCCGAGCGCGTCGGTTGCCGCCGGACCACCGACGCGAGCGAGCAGGCGGGCTGCGACCTGCGCCTCGATCAGCGGTGCGGGCCCGAGGTGACGGCCGTGCTGCTCGGCCACCAGCGCGAGGTCGAGCAACGAGGCACCCCAACCCCCGGACGCCTCGTCGACTGCCATGTCCAAGGCGCCCACTTCGCGGAGCCGCGTCCACAGCTCGGGGTCGTGGCCGGACGGTTCGGCTCCCCGCACCCGCTCGACCGGACATTCCTTGGCGTAGAAGGCCCCGAAGGTGTCGATCAGCTGTTGTTGTTCCTCGGTCGGGTTCAGGTCCATGCCGTCGACCCCGTCATCGCTTCGGCGCGACGAGTTGTTCGAGGTTCGCCCTCGTCGTGTCGTCCTGCCAGTGGGCGCGGACCTCTCGATCGAGCGTTCGGGCACGGTCGTCCCGAGCGGATGCGAGCATCTCCCGACGAACCGTCGCCTTGGCGAGCGCATACGCACGCGGATCGAGGGAGGCAAGCTGCTCCGCGTCGGCGACTGCGACCGCCTGGAGCTCCCCGCGCGGGACGTACCGGTGCGATCAGCCCCACCGCGCAGGCCTCCTCCGCGCCGAGGAGCGCCGAGCCGAAGATCACCTCCTCGGCGCGATGTCCACAGACATGGCGCATCAGGTCGACCGCCAGGACCGGAAATGCGACGCCGACACGGAGTTCGGTCACCCCGATCCGCGCCTCGTCCGCGAGCAGCCGGCGGTCGCACGCGCAGGCGAGAAGACAACCCCCGGCGATCGCCGCCCCGTTGACCGCGGCGACCGTCGGCAGCGGGCACTCGAAGATCCGGAGGAGGGCGGCCTGGAAGGCGTCGAGGACCGAGTCCGCGGAGTCGGTGAGGACCTCGTTGACGTTCAGACCCGCCGAGAAGATCTCGCCCTGGCCGGTGAGCACGAGCGCGGAGACATCCGGATCCTTCTCGCAGTGGTCGACAACGGCGACGATCTCGTCCAGTGCCGCTTTGCCGAGTGAGTGAACCTTGTCGCCGGTCAAGGTCAGCACCGCGGTCGAGCCCGAGATCGCCAGCTCGCTCAGTTCGAGTCGAGGTGCGTCCGTCACCCCTCCGTCCTTTCCGATCACCGAATGTGTGAGGCCGCGTCGGGACCGCGGCTCAGCGGTACTCGGCCGGCACGCCCTCGAGCACCACCGTCTTCGTCTCGAGGAAGGGAAGGAGGCCTTCGACGCCCCCCTCGCGCCCGATGCCGGACTGCTTGAAGCCCCCGAAGGCGATGCCGAAGTCGGTGCGGAACGCATTGTGACCGACGGTGCCGGTGCGGAGCCGGCGGGCCACCGCCCGAGCCCGGTCCACGTCGTGGGTGAACACCGAGGCGTTGAGCCCGTAGATGGTGTCGTTGGCGATCGCCACCGCATCGTCCTCGTCGTCGGCAGGGATGACCGAGAGCACCGGGCCGAAGATCTCCTCCTGCGCGATCACCGACGAGTTGTCCACATTGGCGAAGACCGTGGGCTCGACGTAGTAACCCCGATCGAGACCCTTCGGCCGTCCACCACCGGTGACCAATGTGGCTCCCTGTTCCTTCCCCTTGGCGATGTAGCCCTCGACCCGGTCTCGCTGACGGCCCGAGACGAGCGGTCCCATCTGGGTTGCCGGGTCGAACGGGTCGCCGACGCGGACGGCGGAGAAGGTGCCGGCGAGCGCGTCGACCAGCTGGTCGTGGCGAGGACGGCTGACCACGATGCGGGTCAGTGACGAGCACACCTGCCCGGCGAGCATGCATTCGGCACGTGCGAGGGTGGCGGCCGCCTCTGCGAGGTCCATGTCGTCGAGGATCACCGCGGCGGACTTCCCGCCGAGTTCGAGGGTGCACCGTGCGATCCGTTCGCCGCAGATCGAGGCGATCCGCCGGCCGGCAGCGGTCGATCCGGTGAAGGTGATCTTGTCGACGCGCGGATCGCGTACCAAGCAGCTCGGAGACCTCCCGGTCGGCGGTCACGACGTTGAGCACCCCGGGGGGCAGACCGATCGCCTCGGCGATCTCGGCGACGACGTAGGCGTCGCCGGGCGCCTCGGGCGAGCACTTGAGGACGACCGTGCAGCCGGCGAGGAGGGCCGGAGCGAGCTTGTAGGTGATCAGGCCGATCGGTGCGTTCCACGGGATGATCGCGCCGACCACCCCCACCGGCTCGCGGACCAGGAGGCCGAACTCGCCCGACGACGGCTTGGCAGGCTCCTCGAAGGGGAATCGTTCGGCGAGATCGGCGTAGTCGTCGAAGGCACCGGCGATGCCGGCCGCCCCGTAGCGCGCGACGACCTGGAGCGCACCGGACTCGCGGGGCCAGATCTGACCGATGTCCTCGGCCCGATCGCGCAGGCCTGCCGCGAGCCCGCGGAGGTATTCGGCCCGCTCGGAATGGGTGAGACCGGGCCAGGGGCCCTCGTCGAAGGCCCGACGGGCGGCGGCGACCGCGCGGTCGACGTCGGCCGGCTGCGCCTCGGGCACCTGGAAGTAGACCGTCTCGGTGCTCGAGTCGATCACGTCGATGGTGGCCGCGGAGGAAGGGGCCACCCACTCCCCGGCGACGAAGAACCGGTCGGCGTGCCGGAGTGGGACCACGGTCTCAGCTGTGGTGGTCATCGATCATCCCTTCGTTGGCTTCGGCGGAAGATGGTCGCGGTAGCTGGTCGGCAACAGCTCGATCAACTGCCCGTCCGGATCGCGGATGAACAGCGCCACTCCGATGTCGCTCTCCTCGACGATGGCCCCGCCGAACTCGACCGCCTTGTTCGCGGACTCCCGCACGTCCTCCACCGAGATGGAGAGATGAGTGAGCCCCGGATCGGCCATGGTGCGGACGCGGAACGGAGCCGTCGCGCCCGGTGCCGAATAGTGCATCAACTCGAGGACGAATCCGTCGAGGGTCAGGTAGCAGGCGGTCACCCCGAGCGGGGGCTCGAGCGAACAGAGCTTGGCGGTCGCCTCGTCGGGCGGCGAGATCTCGTACCAGAGCCTGAAGCCGAGGACCTCCTGGTAGAAGCGCTTCGAACGCTCCAGGTCGGTGACCACCTGTCCGGTGTGGTTGTACGTTGCCACTCTCGTCTCCTGCGGTGCCGGCGAGGCGTCGTGCGATGTCATCGAGGGGCCACCCTTCGGATCGAGATGGCCTTCGTCGGGCAGTTGATGATCGCCGCGCCGGACCTCTCCTCGCGCCCCGCCGGGTCGCCGCACACGACCGCCACCCCTTCGTCGTCCAGGTCGAAGACACCCGGCGCCCAGAACGCGCAGTTCCCCGAACCCATGCAGGCATCTCGGTCCACGACCACCTCGTCGGCGCCCGGGTTCACCTCACCTGCCTCCTCGAACACCGCCCAAGGGTAACAGTCCCCTCTTCGGCGCCATCCTGGTCGGGGGCAACCCTCGCTCGACACCTTCCACCGCGAACCGGCGGGAACGCCCGTCGCCATGGCGTACCCTTTGCGGCGGCCGCTGGCACGCCCCTCGAGAAGGTGACCCGTGACGTCCGAGCTCGAACCGTTCCCCATCCGCGTCGACGAATCGGTGCTCGACGACCTGCGCGATCGGCTCTCGCGAACGCGCTTTCCCGATCAGATCGAGGGCACCGGCTGGGAGTACGGCATCCCGACCGACTACTTGGCGGACCTGGTCGGCTACTGGCTGGACGGGTACGACTGGCGCGAGGAGGAAGCGAAGCTCAACCGATTCGACCATTTCCGTACGACCGTCGACGGGCAGTCGATCCACTTCGTCCACGCACGATCCGGACACCCGGACGCGTTCCCGGTGTTGCTCACGCACGGTTGGCCCGGTTCGATCGTCGAATTCCACGACGTCCTACCCCGGATGGTCGATCCGGAGGCATTCGGCGCCGAGTCCGCCGACGCATTCCACGTGGTCGCCCCTTCGTTGCCGGGTTACGGTTTTTCGGAGCCCACCCGTTCGGCCGGCTGGGACGAGGAACGCATCGCCCGTGCGTTCGCCGAGCTGATGAGCCGGCTCGGCTACGCGCGCTACGGGGCCCAGGGGGGCGACTGGGGTGCCCAGGTCACCACCCGGATCGGCCTCTTGGACCCGGCCCGCTGCGCCGGCATCCACCTCAACATGCCGATCGGCGTGCAGCCGAAGGAGATCGGACCGCTCACCGACGAGGAGCAGACCGATCTGGCCGCGATGCGCCGGTTCGTGAAGGAGGAGTCGGGCTACGCCAGCGAGCAGGGCACCAAACCCCAGACGGTCGGAGCGGCGCTGAACGACACGCCGGCCGGGTTGCTCGGGTGGATCGTCGAGAAGTTCCGTGCCTGGAGCGACTGCGGCGGTGATCCGGAGAACTGCTTCACCCGCGACCAGCTGATCACCAACGTGATGCTCTACTGGGTGACCCAGACCGTCACCTCCTCGGCCCGTCTCTACTGGGAGAGCCGGCACAGCGCGCGGTCCTCGGGCCCCCTGCCGTTCGTCGACGTCCCGACCGGTGTCGCGCGGTATCCGAAAGAGGTGCTCCGTTGGCCGCGGTCGTGGGTCGAGGCCCAGTACCGGGTGGTCCACTGGGCGGTGATGGACCGCGGCGGCCACTTCGCTGCCATGGAGCAGCCGGAGGCGTTCGTCGAGGATCTCCGCCGCTTCTTCCGAGGCGT
Source organism: uncultured Acidimicrobiaceae bacterium (assembly GCA_963784155.1). Taxonomy (GTDB): domain Bacteria; phylum Actinomycetota; class Acidimicrobiia; order Acidimicrobiales; family RAAP-2; genus Bog-756. Next base: position 572,193 of record CAWAQF010000004.1, on the reverse strand, counting down.
GCGCTGAGCCGAGCTTCGGCATTCAGACCAGGGCCGGGCGCGTGCCGGGTCGTCGGTCGAGGTCGAGTTGCACCTCGTCCCGACGGATGGGTACCCCGTTGACCAGGATGTGGCGCACCCCGACCGGCTCCTCGAAGGTGAGCCGTTCGCCGTCGGCGGGCAGGTCGCGGAGACGCCGGACCGGCCCGGTGTCGACGGTCGCCGGGTCGAAGACGCACACGTCGGCGAAGTCCCCCTCACGCAGATAGCCACGGCGCTCGATGCCGAACATGTCGGCCGCCTCGCCGGTCAGCTTCCGGACCGCGCGCTCGACGGTCATCACCTGACGGTCACGGACCCAGTTCCCGAGCAGATCGGTCGGCTGAGGTGCGTCGCACAGCTGGTCCACGTGCGCGCCCGCGTCGGTGAGACCGAGCACGACGTGGTCCTCGGTGAGGAGACCCGCCACGGCATCGGGATCGTCGTTGGCGATGTAGGCGCGGAAGCGGGTCCGGAGGTCCTCGGCAAGGGAGAGCTCGCACATCACGTCGAGGGGTGTGCCGTTCCGCTCGCGTGCGATGTCGGTCACCCGGCGACCCAGTAATTCGGGGAACTGCTCCGACTCGGAGACCTCGTAGGTCTCCCAGCGAGGGGCCATCCCGGTCGAGTGGTGCTGTAGGTCGTTGAAAGCCCGGGCCCGCCACTCGGGGTCGCGGAACGCCGCCTTGCGGACCTCGCGACTGACCTTCATCAGCTCGGCGAACACCTCCCCGACATTGAGGTTGTAGGCGTCGGCGAGGGTGAACTGCATGGTCAGCGGCCGCGGTGTCACCTGGGGCCACACGTCGGCGCCTCGGGAGAGCGCCTTGCGATGGAGCTCGATCACCTCGAGGTGCTTGCCGCCCACCGAGGTGAACAGCGGACAGGTGAACGGCCGGCCGATCTTGGGTTGCCAGGTGAAGACGTCGGCGTACTCGCACTGCCAGCCCGGCGTGGTGAGCACCACCCCCTTACCGGTCTTGCCGACCGACGGTGAAGAGGGCCTCGACCTCGTCCATCTCGGCGAACCGGCTGGGAACGGGCTTGCCGTCGACTCCTCGATGGGCGAAGGAGAAACTGGTCGAGAACCCGGCCGCGCCGTACTCGATCGCCTCGGTCACGAACTGGCACATCCGGTCGATCTCCTCGGGTGTCGCGGCGCGCTCGTAGGCGGCGTCGCCCATCACGAAGAGGCGCAAGGCGCTGTGCCCGATGTAGGCGGTGAAGTTGACCGCCGTGCCACGCCGGGCGACCGCATCGAGGTAGTCCGGGAACGTCTCGAACTCCCAGGCGATACCGGCGGCGAGCGACGCGGCGTTCATGCCCTCCACGTTCTCGAGGGTGTGCACGATGGCGTCGTGGTGCTCGGGGCGGCACGGCGCGATGGTGAATCCGCAGTTGCCCGCGATCACGGTGGTCACCCCGTGGTAGGCGGACGGCTTGAGATCCGGGTCCCAGAAGACCTGCGCGTCGTAGTGCGTATGGATGTCGATGAATCCCGGTGCGACCACGCATCCCGACGCGTCGAGCTCGACGGTGCCGGCGAGGCCCTGCCCGATCTCCTCGATCGTGTCGCCCGAGATCGCGATGTCGGAGAGCCGGCCGGGTCCCCCGCTCCCGTCGACGACCGTCCCTCCTCGGATCACCAGGTCAGCGGTCATGGGTGTGCTCCTTCTCCCCGGGCGACGTCGTCGAACCGATAGAGCTCGGCGCAATTGCGTGCGGTGATCTTGGCCCGGTCCTCCGCAGAGAGGGTGCCGAGCGTGTCTTCGATCGCCCGCCGTGACTCGGGGAAGGTGCTGTCGGTGTGGGGGTAGTCCGACGCCCACATGCACGAGTCGGCACCGATGTCCGGGATCGACCGCGCGGCCTGCTCCTCTTCTTCGAAGGTCGCGATCACCTGCCGGCGGAAGAGCTCGGACGGTGCGACGGCCGGCGCGTAGTCGATCCGCTCGCGGAGGTTCCGCCACTCGAGGTCCATCCGGGTGAGGAAGTAGGGAAGCCACCCGATCCCCGCCTCGGCGAGCACCAACCGGAGGCCGGGATGTCGCTCGAGCGCCCCCGAGAAGATCATGATCGCCAAGGCCTCGTCGAGCTGGAGCGGGAGCAGTGAGGCGAACGCAGCCGACTGCCACTTGCCGATCCGGTAACTCAGCCGGTTCGAGGCGCCGGCCTTGATGTGGAAGCTCAGCGCCAGGCCGGTCTGCTCCGCAGCCGCCCACAGCGGCTCCCAAGCCGGGTCGCCGGCGTCGAATTCGAAGACGTCGATGATCGCGCCGCGGTGCCCCTTCTCGGCGGAGCGCTCGAGCTCGGCGACCGCGGCGTCGGGTGAATGGCTGGGAAGGAAGGGAAGGATGCAGAGCCGATCGGGCGCGACCGCGTTGAATTCCTCGATCGCCCAGTCGTTCCAGGCGGCGTAGCACGCGTCCTGGAGGTCCGGCTCGGGGATCGCGAGAGTGAGCGGGACCGGCCCGTAGATGACCGACGCCCACACCCCGTCGAGGTCCATGTCCGCGAGACGGAGCTTCGGATCGCTGACCCGGAACCCGTCGTCTTCGAGACCCGCCCGCCCGACCGCGCTCAGTTCGTTGTAGACGTTGGTGCCCTTCGGCTGTCCGCTGCGGCCGACCAGGCGATCGTTGCAGACCCATCGCCTCTCGCCGTCCCGGGTGACCACCCGCGGTCCTCGCTCGACCAGGTCCTTCGGCAGCCGGGACTCCCACAGATGGGGCGGGACCGCGTAGAGGTCCAGGTGGTCGTCGCAGGAGTAGATCCTCGAGTCGTCCATTCGTCGTGCCTTCCTTCCCCGGAACCCGAGGTGTCGAGGGTCTGCCTACCGCAGCCGGTAGCGGAGCGGCAGGTGCTTGATCGCCCCGTTGACCGTCGAGTTGAGCCGCTCGACCGGCCCCGACGGTTCGAACCACTCCATCCGCGACGCGAGCTGGCCGAACATGATCTCCAGCTCGGCGCGGGCGACGTGCGACCCCATGCAGAGGTGCGGACCGAACCCGAAGACGAGGGACTGCGCGGGCGGGCGGTCGATCCGGAACTCGAAGGGATCCTCGTACACCATCTCGTCACGGTTGGCCGATGCCCAGTAGAGGGCCAGCTTGTCGCCGGCGCGGATCTTCTGTCCGTGCAACTCGTAGTCCTCGGTCGCGGTGCGCACGAAATGGCTGATCGGGCTCACCCAGCGGAGGATCTCCTCGACTGCGCCGGGCAGCAGCTCGGGGCGGGTCCGCAACCGATCCCACTGTGCGGGATGCTCACAGAAGGCCTGCATGCCGCCGGCGATCGCGTCGCGGGTGGTCTGGTTGCCCGCCTCGACCAGGAGCTCGCAGTAGGCGAGCAGCTGCGGGCGGGTGAGCGGGGCGCCGTCGATCTCGCTCTGGATCAGCTCGGTCACGAGGTCGTCCTTCGGATCGGCGCGGCGCTCCTCGATCATCTGCTTGAAGTAGCGGTGGATCTCGCCACGGGCACGAGCCGAGGTCTCCTCGGGGGTCTCGCCCTCTCTCCGGTACTCGGGATCGTCCTTCCCGATGATCTCGTTGGTCCAGTCGAATTGGCGCTGCCAGTCCTCCCGTGGCACACCGAGGACCCACGAGATCACCGCCATGGGGAACGGACCCGCGAACAGGTCGACGAAGTCGCCCTCGGCGATCTCACCGCCGGTGGAGGCCCGGTCGACGATCTCGGTCGCGATGCGCTCGATCTCTTCGATCCGGGCCCGGACCGCGCTCTTGACGAACTTGCGGACCGCCACCTTGCGCATCGGACCGTGCCGTGGGGGGTCGAGGTAGACGATCATCTCGACGATCTGGTCGAGCCCGCTCAGGTCGAGATCGAGGGTGATCCCCTTCGCGTTCGAGAAGATCTGGGGCTGGGTGGCCACTTCGACGATGTCCGCGTGGGTGGTGACCGCCCAGAACGGCGGATGGCCGGGGGGTTCGAGGTAGATCACCGGGGCCTCTGCCCGGAGCCGGGTCCAGAGGTCGTGCGGATACCCCTTTTGGGCGAATCGGGAGGGTTCGACGAGCTCGAGCGGGTCGATGTCGACGGTCACGGTCGACCTCGAGTCGGACGGTGCGCCCATCTGCTCACTCGAAGGTGATGACGCCACGGACGTTCACCCCGTCGAGCATGTCCTGATAGCCCTCGTTGATCTGCTCGAGCCGGTAGGTCCTCGTGATCATCTCGTCGAGCTTGAGCTGCCCCGACTTGTACAGCGACAAGAGGTTGGGGATGTCGAAGCGCGGGTTGGCGGCGCCGAACACCACCCCTCGGACCTCCTTTTGGAACATGGCCAGCTCGAAGAGGTTGACGCTCGCTTCCTTCTGTCCCTGCGGTGCGACACCGGTCACGACGCAGGTACCGCCCTTTCCGGTGAGGGAGAGCGCGCCTTCCATCAGGTCCCCGAACATCACGCTCGGCGCCAGGATCACGACGTCGGCCATCTGCCCGCGGGTGAGCTCGGTGACCATCGGGAGGGCTTCGTCCATCGACCCCGCGGTATGGGTCGCGCCGAAGTCGAGGGCCGACTTCTGCTTGAACTCGACCGGGTCCACCGCGACGACGTTGCGGGCTCCGACCATCCGCGCCCCCTGCACCGCGCTCATCCCCACACCGCCGACGCCGACGACGACGACCGTGTCGCCGGGGAGGACCTCGCCCCGGTAGACGGCCGAGCCCCAGCCGGTGGTCACGCCGCACGACACCAGGGCCACCGCCTGGGGCGGGGAGTCGGGTTCCACCTTCACCAGCGACGCCTCGTGGGCAACGCTGTACTCGGCGAAGGTGCCCAGCTTGGCCATGACGTTGAGGTCCTGTCCGCCGAGGTGGTAGCGGATGGTGCCGTCCGAGATCTGCCCCGGGGCAAAGGTCGCCGCGCCGAGGTCACAGAGGTTGGAGTGTCCGGTGATGCACATCTTGCACCGGCCGCAGATCGGGAAGAAGCTCGCCGCGACGTGGTCACCCACCCGCAGCGTGTGCACGTCCGGGCCGACGTCTACGACCACGCCCCCACCCTCGTGGCCCCCGACGATCGGGAACAGGCCACCGGGTCGCGGTGCGCGCACCTCGGGCGGACGCTCGTTGGCGCCGAGGTCGCTCGCCCGGAGGTGCTGATCCGAGTGGCAGAGCCCGGCCGCCCCCCACTTGACGAGCACCTCCTGGGCCTTCGGTGGATCGAGGTCGATCTCCTCGATCTGCCAGTCCTGCCCTCTGCCCCACAGCACCGCAGCACGTATCTTCACGACGTCCTCCCCCTCGCTCCCCCCGGGCCGCTGCCGGCGGGGATGGGAAACATTCCATCACCGTCCTGTCGACGCACCAGCCGGCACCGAGCCCGCCGGCGGACGCCGAGACGGCCACGGCGCTCCTCGACCGACTGCGCTTGACCGACTATAGCCTTCGTGTCAGAGTGCGACACGAAAGTCCCCGAGGAGGTGGCGCGGTGACGGTGACCAGCCGGAGCGACGTCTACTACGACATGTACGACGTCGAGATCAACGTGGACCCGTACCCGGTCTACCGCCGTCTGCGGGAGGAAGCGCCTCTCTACTTCAACGAGGCTCACGACTTCTACGCGGTCAGCCGCTTCGAGGACGTGGAGCGGGGATTGCTCGATCCGCAGACCTTCATCTCGGGACGCGGGGCGATCCTCGAGGTCATCAGGGCGAACATCCCGATGCCACCCGGCGTGCTCATCTTCGAGGACCCTCCCGTCCACAGCGTCCATCGCCGGCTGGTCTCCCGTGCGTTCACCGCGAGGAGGGTCGCCGAGCTCGAGGCGAAGATCCGGGAGTTCTGCGGGCGTTGCCTCGACCCGCTCGTCGGAGCGAAGGGGTTCGACTTCATCGCCGATCTGGGCGGACTCGTGCCGATGCAGACAATCGGCATGCTCCTCGGGATCCCCGAGAGGGACCAGGTCGCCATCCGCGACCAGGTCGACGCCAGCCTCCGCACCGAGGAAGGCAAGCCCATGCAGGTGACCGGCGAGAGCGACATCGTCACCGGTGAGATGTTCGCCGAGTACATCGAGTGGCGGGCCGATCATCCCTCCGACGACTTGATGACCGAGCTCTTGCAGGTCGAGTTCGAAGACGAGACCGGAACGGTCCGCCGACTGAACCGCAACGAGCTGCTCACCTTCGTCAACGTCATCGCCGGTGCGGGCAACGAGACCACCAACCGGCTGATCGGCTGGACCGGAAGAGTGCTGGCCGACCACCCCGACCAGCGGCGCGAACTGGTCGCGGACCGGTCGCTCATCCCGAACGCCATCGAGGAGATCCTGCGCTACGAGTCGCCGGCTCCCCACGTCGCACGCTACGTCGCGAACGACGTCGAGGTGCAGGAGCAGACCGTGCCGGAGGGCAGCGTCATGGTCTTCCTGACCGGTTCCGCCAACCGCGACGACCGGCGGTTCCCCGGCGGGGACCGGTTCGACATCCACCGCGAGTTCGAGCGATCGTTGACCTTCGGGTACGGCATCCACTTCTGCATGGGCGCCGCGTTGGCCCGTCTCGAGGGGCGAATCGTCCTCGACGAACTGCTGAACCGCTTCCCCGAGTGGGAGGTCGACCTGGCCAACGCAAAGCTCTCCCCCACTTCGACGGTCCGGGGCTGGGAGGTCCTCCCGGTCGTCACCCCCTAGAGACGGTGCCGACCGAGCCGAAGCGCAAGCCGGGCCCCGCCAAGACGTCGGTGCCGGCCGGTCCCGAACCGCCGCGCCGGCCCTACAACGGGGCGCGCCGGCGTGAGCAGGCCGCGGAGACGCGGGACCGCATCGTGTCGGCAGGTTGTGAACTTCTCCACCGATCGTCCATCCGCGACTGGCGCGGCCTGACCATCCGGGCGGTCGCCGAGCGCGCGGGGGTCAACGAGAGGACCGTCTACCGCTACTTCGGCAACGAACGGGGACTGCGAGACGCGGTGATGCAGCGCGAGGAGGAGAGCGCCGGCATCGACCTCGACGGGATGCAGCTCGACGACATCGCCGGCATCGCCTCCCGGATCTTCGACCATGTTTCGTCGTACCCGACCGAGCCGCGAGCGCCGCTCGATCCGACCCTCGCCGAGGCGAACCAGCGCCAGCGCGACGCCCTCCTCGGCGCCATCGCCGCCCAGGCGGCCGACTGGTCGGCCGAGGACCAGACGGTCGCCGCCGCGATGTTCGACGTGCTCTGGAGCGTGGCGACCTACGAGCGACTGGTGGTCGACTGGCAGGTCGACCAGAAGCGAGCCGTCCGGGGCATCTCGTGGGTGATCGAGCTGGTCGAGGCGGCGGTCCGCGAGGGTCGCGGTCCGGGATGATGCCGGATCGGAGCTGCCCGAGCCGGGGAGCGAAGCACTCAGTCCTGGTCGAGAGCGGCCACGCCCGCCCGCAGCACCTTCAGCTGGCTCAGCGGGGGACCGGCCGTCGTCCCGCCGTCGACGGGGACCACGATCCCGGTGATCTGCGCGGAACGCTCGCCGGCGAGGAACAAGACGGTCGCGGCGACGTCCTCGGGCGTCCCCTGGCGCTGGAGTGGCTGATGGACCCGGATGACCGGGCCGAGGTCGTAATGGGTGATGTCGGTCGGGATGTGACCCGGTGCGATGCAGTTGACCCGGATGCCGTACTCGGCCAGATCGACCGCGATGGCACGGCTGAACTGGATGATCGCCGCCTTGGACGTCCGGTAGGCGATGGGAGGTCCCCCTCCGGAGAGGGCGCCGATCGAGGAGGTGTTCACGATCGAGCCGCCCCCGTGTTCGGCCATGTGCCGAGCGGCGCACTGGCTGCCGTAGATCACCCCGTAGAGGTTCACCGCCATCACGTGATGGAGATCGGAGAGGTCGTCCCGAAGGAAGCGGTGGAACGAGCTCGAGATTCCCGCGTTGTTGCACATCACGTGGAGCCCGCCGTGGGTGGCGACGGCGAACGCGACGAGATCCTCGACCTCTCGAGGTTCGGACACGTCGGCGCGCCTGAACGCGACCGCGTCACCGAGGCGAGCGGCGAGTTCCTCCCCCCTCGCGACGTCGACGTCCGCGACGACCACCTTGGCGCCTTCCTCCGCGAACAACTCCGCGGTAGCACGTCCGATCCCGCTCGCGCCGCCGGTGACGATCGCGACCTTTCCCGCGAGCTCCTGGGCCATCACCCGAACATAGCCGTGGTCGCGGGAGGCGAGGGACATCGAACCGAGGAAATGGAGCACGCGTGAACGACGCTGAGTTCGACGCCATCGACTACTTCAAGACGGACGCGCTCGACGACGATCCCTACCCCTACTGGGACCACCTCCGCGAGCGGTGTCCCGTGACCAAGTCCTCTCGTGACGTCTACATGGTGACCGGCTACGACGAGGCGATCGCGGTCTATCACGACCAGGCGACCTTCTCGAACTGCAACTCGGCCATCGGACCCTTCGCCCGGTTCCCCGTTCCCCTCGAGGGCGACGACGTCTCCGAGATCATCGAGACCTACCGCGACCAGCTCCCCTTCAGCGACCAGCTCCCCACCTTCGATCCCCCCAAGCACACTGCGCACCGAGGGCTGCTGATGCGGCTGATCACGCCGAAACGCCTGAAGGAGAACGAGGAGTTCCTCGGGCAGCTCGCCGATCGCCGGATCGACACCTTCCACGCACGGGGCGGGTGCGAGTTCGTCGCCGAGTACGCGGGCCCCTACACGCTCCTCGTGGTCGCCGACCTGCTCGGTGTCCCCGAGTCCGACCACGACGAGTTCGTGGAGCGCCTCGTGCACCACGAACTCAAGATGAGCCACAAACCGCTGGAGTATCTCTACGAGAAATTCACGACCTACATCGAGGATCGGCGGGCGGAACCGCGCGACGACGTGATGACCGGTCTCGCGACCGCTAGCTTTCCCGACGGCTCGCTTCCACCGGTCGACGACGTGATGCGCATCGCGGCCAACCTGTTCGCCGCCGGACAGGAGACGACTGCACGACTGCTCAGCACATCGCTGCAGATCCTCGGCGATCGCCCGGAGCTCCAGCAGAGGATCCGCGACGACCGCGGCCTGGTACCCGTCTTCATCGAGGAGGTGTTGCGCCTCGAGAGTCCCATCAAGGGCACCTTCCGGCTCTCTCGGGTGCCCACCACGGTCGGCGGGACCGAAATCCCCGCCGGCTCCACCGTGATGGTGCTGCCGGGCGCGGCGAACCACGACCCTCGCGAGTTCGAGTGCCCCGTGGAGCTCCGCCTGGATCGCGAGAACGGCCGCCAGCACATCGCGTTCGGCCACGGGATCCACACCTGCGCGGGGGCTCCTCTTGCCCGGGCCGAGGCCAACGTGTCCCTCCAGCGGCTACTCGACCGGATGGAGCACATCCGGATCGCGGAATCCCACCACGGTCCCGCCGGCGAGCGTCGCTTCGAGTACACACCCACCTGGATGTTGCGCGGCCTCGAGAACCTCCACCTCGAGTTCACGCCGGTCGGTTGAACGACGTGATCGGGTGCGGGGTTCGGTCGAGCGCAGCGTCACTATTGTTGATGTTCACGAATCAGGGACGATCGGGAGGTTGACAGTGCCGTCACGGTCCTTGGGCTTCGAAGTCTTCGATGCCGACAACCACATGTACGAGACGCGCGAGGCGCTCACGAAATTCTTGCCGAAGAAGTACGACGGGCTGATCGACTACGTCGAGCTCCGGGGCAGGACGAAGATCGTGGTCAAAGGATTGATCAGCGACTACATCCCGAACCCGACCTTCGACGTCGTGGCGCGTCCTGGGGCCCAGGAGGAGTACTTCAAGCACGGGAACCCCGATGGGAAGAGCATCCGCGAGATCCTCGGCGATCCGATGAAGTCCATCCCCGCCTTTCGCGAGCCGGGTCCGCGCCTCGAGCTCATGGACGAGCTCGGCGTCGACCGGGCGCTCATGTTCCCGACCCTCGCCAGCCTGGTCGAGGAACGCCTCCGCGACGACGTGGAGGCGATCCACGCGGTCATCCACGCGCTCAACGAGTGGATGCTCGAGACCTGGACCTTCGACTACGAGGACCGCATCTATCCGACTCCGGTGATCACCCTCCCCATCGTCGAGAAGGCCATCGAGGAGCTCGAGTGGTGCCTCGAGCGCGGTGCGAAGACCGTGCTCGTCCGGCCTGCACCCGTGCCGCTGGCCTCCGGGCGCACCACCTCACCCGGTCTGCCCCTGTTCGACCCCTTCTGGGAGGCGGTCGTCGACAAGGGCATTCCCGTCTCCATGCACGCCTCCGACAGCGGGTACGCGCGCTACGCGGACGACTGGGAGGGAAGCATGGAGTTCCAACCCTTCCGGCCCACCCCGTTCCGTTTCGCGTCGATGCAATACCGGTCGATCACCGACACGTTCACCGCGATGACCCTGCACGGGGCATTCACCCGCTTCCCCGAGTTGCGGATCCTGTCGGTGGAGAACGGAAGCAGCTTCGTGCGGCCCCTCCTCCACAAGCTGGAGGAGACCTACAAGATGATGCCGCAGGAGTGCCCGGAGGACCCGGTCCTCGCGTTCAAGCGGAACGTCTACGTCCACCCCTACCACGAGGAGGACGTGCTCGGCATGGTGGACCTCCTCGGCGCCGATCACGTCCTCTTCGGGTCCGACTTCCCGCACCCGGAGGGAATGAGCGATCCGCTCTCCTTCGTGGACGAGCTGAAGGGATTGCCGGACGAGGACGTTCGCAAGGTGATGGGGGGCAACACCGCGCGGCTCCTCGGGGTCGGGGTCGCCGCGTAACCGTCAGCGGCGGACGCCGACGAAGTGCAACAACCTGCTCATCCCGCGATAGGGATCGCGCCGACTCGCCTCGAGTTCGACCGCCAGCACGGTCGTCTCGGGGTCGGTGATCGTCGATTCCTCGGTCCAGCCGTCGGTGAAGAGCCGCACCCCGTACCAGGCGACCCGGTCGATTCCGGCACCCGACAGGAGTCGGGAGAGGCCCTCGAGCGAGTGGCCGCGGGTCTCGACTCCGAGGCCGTTGATCTGCCGATCGGCGTCGAATGCCGTGAGCGCCGCGGCCCAGTCACCTTCGAGCGCCGGCCTCGAGGCGAGGACGTCGGCGTTCTTCGCGACGACCGACACCACGGCCCCCGGCTGCGCGAGCTCCGACAGGGCCTCGACGAAGGGACCCTCTTCCTCGACGTACATGATCACGCCGTGACAGAGGACGCCGGAGAAGACGCCCCTGCCCACGATCCGAGTCGCCTCTTCGGCACTTGCCTCGACCAGCTCCACCCGCTGCCGCACTCCCGGTGACTCGTTCGCCAATCTCGTCTCGGCGCGCTCGAGCATCGCTGTCGACGGATCGACGATCGTGACCTCGTAGCCTCTTCGGGCAAGCGGCAAGGTCTGATGGCCGGCTCCGCCGCCGACGTCGACCAACCTGAGCGGCGGCGGCGGCAGGTGCTCACGGAGGTGCCGGTCGATGAGGTAGGTGCGGACGCGCCCGCGGAGCGTGCCGTAGTGACCTTCGACGAACCGGTCGGCGAGTGGGGCCCAGATGTCGTCGCTCATCGCCCCGATCTTGACCGAGTCCGGCATCGGGCCGACTTCGCCGCGGGGGCTCCGTATTGTTTCCCTACGGATGGTCAGTTTATGATCCTCGGCGACGGGCCCGGGTGGGCCCGCCGGGGGGAGGCAGCAGTGGCCACAACCTTCGAAGGCGCCCGGGTCCTCGTGACCGGAGCCTCGTCCGGCATCGGCGCGGGGCTCGCCGAGGCGTTCGCCGAGGCAGGGGCGACCGTGGGGATCGCGGCCCGCCGACGCGATCGTCTGTCCGCGGTCCTCGAGCGCTGCCGCGCGCACTCCCCGGACTCCGAAATGTGGATCGCCGACCTTTCCGACCCCGAGGCGGTCGACCGACTTGCCGCGGACGCGTGCGGTCGGTTCGGGGGGATCGACATCCTGGTCAACAACGCCGGCATCCCCAAGCGACGGCACGTGACCAGGCTCGACCCGGCGACCGTCGAGGCCGTGATGGAGATCAACTACTTCTCGCCCGTACGCCTCACCCTCGCCCTGCTTCCCCAGATGCTCGAGCGCGGGTCGGGGCGGGTGGTCAACGTTTCCTCGGTGGCCGCGCCGCTGAGCTCCCCCGGCGAGGCCGCCTACAGCGCCTCGAAGGCCGCCCTCGCCGTCTTCTCCGAGACGATGGCGGTCGACCTCTGGGACACCGGCGTCAAGATCACCGTCGTCTACCCGGGTGTGGTCGACACCGAACTGTTCACCCTGCCGGACAACGACCCCTTCACCGCGGGCGTCGAGGCCATCACGGTGGAGGAGGCAGTTCGGGCGATCCTCGCGGGCGTCGAAGCCGAAGCGCTCTCGGTCTACGTGCCCGAGTACTTCGCCGAGTTCGCCTCCGGCAAGGCCCAGAATCCCGCCGGGTTCCTCGCCGGTGCGGCCGAGTTCGTGCGGATCCAGACGAAGGAATCCTGATGGCGCGTCGCAATCCGAAGGGAATGGAGACCCGGGACCGGATCATGGCCGTCGCGCTCGAGCTCTTCGCGGAACGGGGGTTTGCGGCGGTCACCATGGAGGAGATCGCCGATGCCGCCGGGGTGACCAAGGGCGCGGTCTACTACTGGTTCGCGGACAAGGACGACCTCGGACGCGACCTCCAGCACGAGCTCTACGAACGCCTCACCGAGGCCGCCCTCGCCGAGTTCGACCCCGAGGGGGACGTCGTGGCCAACATGCGGCACGCTTTCGACGGCTTCCTACGGGCCCTCCCGACCCTCGGCAAGGCCCGCTTCTTCCTCCGTGACGCCTGGACCATCCCCGCCCTCGACGAAGGCGGTCGGCGCGACCAGGAGATCGCGCTCGAGCTCGTGCACGGGGTCCTGGCCGCGGCCATCGCCCGGGGCGAGATCGTCCCTCTCGACTCGGAGGCGCTCGCTCGCGTGCTGGTCGGCGCGTGGGTCGAAGCGACCCTTCACGTGCTGAAGACCGGTGAGCGGGAGCCGACGGTCGCGGTCATCGAGCACCTCATCGAGTCGCTTCATCCGGGTGCTTCCTCCCGCGTGAGCGCGAGCGCCCCCGGCTCACTGGCCGGATCGACGGGAGAAGACCTGCCATGACCCTCTCCGAGCTCGGACGGCGCGACGCCGCCCACCTCATCCACCCGGTCACCTCTCCCCGTGAGATGACCACCGTCGGACCGCGGATCGTCGTCGAGGCGGACGGCTGGTGGCTGACCGACGATCGGGGCCGCCGGATCATCGACGGGTTCGCCGGCCTCTGGTGCGTGGCGGTCGGGCACGGACGGCGCCGGATCATCGACGCGGTCAGCGACACAACTCGCCACCCTCGACTACTTCACGACCTTCCACGGACAATCGCACCCGAAGGCGATCGAGCTCGCCGAGGTCATCGCCTCGCACTTCCCGCCGGAGCTCGGCCTCGACCACGTGATGTTCGCCTCCGGTGGCTCGGAGGCGAACGAGACCAACTTCAAGCTGGTGCGCATGTACTGGGCCCTGCGCGGCGAAGAGCGGCGCAAGACCATCGTCGCCCGCCACCACGGCTACCACGGGTTGACCATCGCGACGATGTCCGCGACCGGCATCATGCCGATGCACTGGAACTTCGGTCCCGAGGCAGCGGGCTTCGCCCACATCCCCGCCCCCTACTGCTACCGCTGCGAGCTCGGTCTCACCTATCCCGTCCTGCGGGCTGGCCTGCGCTCGGACCCTCGAGTCGTACGTGGAAGAGGCGGGCCCCGACGAGGTCGGGGCCTTCATCGCCGAGCCGGTCATCGGAGCCGGGGGGATCATCCCGCCACCCGCCGGGGTACTTCGAGGAGATCCGCCGGATCTGTGACCGGCACGAGATCCTCTTCGTCGCCGACGAGGTGGTCTGCGGCTTCGGTCGGACCGGGACCCGCTTCGGCTTCGAGCACTACGGGATCCGGCCCGACATCGTGACCCTGGCCAAGGGGCTGACCAGTGGGTACCAACCGCTCGGTGCGTCGGTCGTCTCCGACAAGGTCTGGGGGACGATCAGCGAGCGGCTCCCCGAGCGGATGCCCTTCAGCCACGGTTTCACCTACATGGGCCACCCGGCGGCGTGCGCGGCCGCCCTCGCCAACCTCGCCATCATCGAGGAGGAGGGTCTGGTGGCGAACGCCGCCGACGTGGGCTCCTACCTGCTCGAGCGGATGCGGGAGCTGGAGCGCTTCGAGACGGTCGGGCAGGTCCGCGGCCTCGGGCTGATGGTCGGCCTCGAGCTCGTCGCGGACTCGGCGACCGGTCGCGGGTTCGCCAACCCGCACCAGGCCTGCGAGATGGTCGAGCACGAGGCATGGGAACGGGGGCTCTACTGCCGGGCGATGGGTCTCGAAGTCGTCGGTCTCGCGCCACCACTGACCATCGACCGCGAGACGGCCGACCGCATCGTCGAGATCCTCGCCGAGTCGATCGAGGCGATGGAGGCGGTGGTCATGCCGGGCGAGCGGGCACGTGCGAGCCGCCCCTCAGTGGAAGTCGACGGGCCCGCGGAATTCTTCGACGAGGTCCTCCTCGCCAAGGTGGACACCGACGCCGCGGTCGGGCTCGACCTCGACGTCCAGTTCGTCCTGAGTGGCGAGGGAGGCGGCACCTGGCTCCTCGAGGTGCACGACGGCTCCGTCAAGACCCGGTCCCTCGACCAGCCGACCCCGGATGCCGCCGCCACGGTGCGGGCGACCGCCGAGGACTTCACCAGGATCGTGAACGGGGAGCTGGCCGGTGCCGACGCCTTCATCTCCCAGCAGCTCGCGGTCGACGGTGACCTCGACGCGGCGGCCAGCCTGATGGTCCTCGGGGTGCTCTGAGCGCGCGACCGGACGCGGCACCGGCGCGAGCGCCCTACGCTCGGGCCGTCACCGTTGGTGGAGGTCGTTGATGCAGCTCGGAATCCATTTCGTCAACTTCACGCTTCCGGGGGGATCCGAGCAGATCGGGCCGATCCTCTCGGACACCGCCCAGGCCGCCGACGAGGGCGGGTGCGCGACCTTCACCCTCATGGACCACTGGTTCCAGATGGAGTGGCGCGCGTCGGCCACCGATCCGATGCTCGAGGGATACACCGGGCTCGCCTTCCTCGCCGGCCGCACCCGGCGGATCACCCTCGGCACGCTCGTCACCGGTGTCACCTACCGCCACCCGGGTCTGCTCGCGAAGATCGTGACCACCCTCGACGTGGTGTCGGGAGGACGTGCCCAGCTCGGGATCGGAGCGGCGTGGTACGAGCGTGAACACCTCGGCCTCGGTGTTCCCTTCCCGCCGGTCGGCCAGCGGTTCGAGCGTCTCGAGGAGGCGCTGCAGATCTGCCTGCAGATGTGGAGCGACGACGACGGGCCGTACGAGGGGCGGCACTACCGGCTGGCGGAGACGATCTGCCGTCCCGAGCCGATCCAGCGGCCCCGCCCGCCGATCCTGATCGGCGGCAGCGGCGAGCGGAAGACCCTCCGCCTCGTCGCCCGGTACGCGGACGCCTGCAACCTCTTCGCACCCGAGCCCGCCGTGGTCGCCCACAAGCTCGACGTCCTGCGCCGGCACTGCGAATCCGAGGGCCGCGACCCGGCCACCGTCAAGAAGACCATCCTCGGCTTCACCGACCCGCTCGACGACGTCGACGCATTCCTCGCCGACATGGAGGAGTACGCGCGCCTCGGGGTCGAACTGGTGGAACTGATTCCACCGGGGCCGGGTCCCGCGGCCTGGGTCGCCGAGGTCGGTGACCGGGTCGTGCCGAAGCTCGCGGAGATCGGGCCTTCCGCGTCGTGATCCCCGGCGTCGGCGGACCGGTCCTCTAGCAGGCCTGCCGCGCCCCCGGCCGGCGTTCGGACCACTCCTGCCGGCACAGCCGGCAGCGCCAGTCGACGCGCCGATCACCGTTCCCGTGCTCTCCGTCGCCGCGGACGATGAGCGTCGGTGCATCCGAGGAACCGCAGCTCGGACACTTCGGACCTGACCTGCCACCGCCCACTGCCGACCTCCCTGGAACGACCGCCGGCCGCCGATCGAAGCGGAGACAGGGCGCACAGTACCCCGGGCCGGATCGGGCCGCCATCGCGTGATCTGCCGAGGGCGCGACCGCCGGGCGGCTCCGTTCGGCGGTGAGTCGCCGTTCGGGGGACTCGCCTCAGGACGAGGGCACCGCCACACCGGTGTAGAGGTAGCTCCAGGGCTTCAGCAGCGCCGGCCCCTGCATCCACCCGGTATCGAGCTCGGCGACCGCGAAGCCGGCGTCGACGAGCAACCGGTCGATCGGGCGATCGAGGTGGCATCCGGCGAAGACCTTCTGCTGGATCCCGTTCAGCCGGTGCTGCCGTGCGGCGACCGCGGGGTCCGGTGCGAGCCCGTGCTCGAGGAAGTGAAGCCGACCCGCCGGGCGCAGCGCCCGTCGCACCTCGCAGAGGGCGGCCATCGCGTCGGGGATGGTGCAGAGGGTGAAGGTGGACAGCGCGGCGTCGACGCTCGAGTCCTCCAGTGGGAGCTTCTGGCCGTCGAGACCCACGTGGCGGATCGGCGAGGAGCCGGCCGCCACCCGCTTGGCGCTCAGCTTCCGGCCGACGCTCGAGGGCTCGACGGCGAGGACCTGCTCGACCTCGGAGGGATAGAAGGGCACGTTGAGGCCCGATCCGAAGCCGATCTCGAGGACCGTTCCCGCGAGGCCGCGAACCGCTTCGCTGCGATGGCGACCGACCTCGCGGGACGAGAGGAGGAGGTTGGTGAGGCGCGGGACCGCCTGGGTCTCCCAGATGGCCGTCAAGCGAGGCGCTCGAACACGGTGGCGTTTGCCTGGCCGCCGCCTTCGCACATGGTCTGGAAGCCGTAGCGGCCACCGATCGCATCGAGCCGGTTGAGCAAGGTCGTCGCGAGGCGGACGCCGCTCGCTCCGAGCGGATGCCCGATCGCGATCGCCCCGCCGACCGGATTGAGCCGCTCGGGATCGGCACGGAACGCGCGGTTCCACATCAGCGGGATCGAGGCGAACGCCTCGTTGCACTCGATCGCGTCGAACTGCTCGACGGTCATCCCCGAGCGCTGGAGCAACCGCTCGGTCGCGGGAACGGGTGCGGACAGCACGATCGCCGCGTCCTCCGCGGCGACGGTGGCATGGGCGAACCTCGCACGCACCGGCAGTCCGAGCTTCTCGGCCACCGAGCGCTCCGCGATCAGCATGGCTGCGGCGCCGTCGGTCATCTGGGAGGAGTTGCCCGCGGTGATGTCGGGCGCGGTCTCCGGTTCCCAGCTCTGGGCAGGCGGCAGGGCACCGAGGGACTCCATCGTGCCGTTGCGACGCAGACCCTCGTCCTCTTCGAGCACGCCACCGGTCAACGAACCCTCCTCGTCCTTCATGGGTACCGGGATCGTCTCGGCCTTGAAGTGACCGCTGTCCCACGCGGCCGCGGCCCGCCGGTGGCTCTCGAGGGAGTACTCGTCCATATCGGTCCGGCTGATGTCCCAGCGGTCGGCGAGGACCTGGGCCACCCGGAACTGCATCCAGAGGCGGCCGTCGATCTGCTCGAGGAACGACGGAGAGAAGGGCCCGGTGCCACCCCGCGCGTTCGACGCGAGCGCGACCCGGCTCATGGATTCGACGCCGCAGGCGATCACCAGGTCGTAGTGGCCGGCTTTCACGCCCGCCGCCGCGAAGTGCATGGCCTGCTGGGAAGAACCGCACTGCCGGTCGACCGTCGTGGCCGGCACGCTCTGGGGCAGACCTGCCGCGACCCACGCGTTGCGGGTCACGTTGGTGCTCTGCTCCCCGACCTGGGTCACGCACCCGCCCACCACGTCGTCGATCCGGCCCGGATCGACACCGGTCCGGTCGAGGAGGGTGGTCAGCGCGAACCCGAGCAGGTCGGTCGGATGCCAAGTTGCGAGGGAGCCGCCGCGCTTGCCCAGGGTCGTTCGCACCGTGTCGACCACCACTGCGTCACGCTCGGTCACCTTCACGTCGGCTCCTCTCCCGGCGCGCCGCGGTCCCCGGCACGCTCGTCACCCCCATCGCTCGGTCCGCCCGGTCCCTGCTCGCGGTCCAGGCCGGTCTCGCCGTCGGCTCTCGCTCCGCCGTGCGGACCCGAGCCGTTGGCCGACGGAGTGAGCATCGTCTTCCGCTCGCCCCGCGCCGCCAGCACCTTCTCGACCGCGGCCATCGCACCGCTCGCCGGTCCGAGATAGGCGACCGCACCGTGTTCGAGGACCACCGCGGTGGCCGCGATGTCGAGGACACGGTCGACCTGCTGCTCGACGATCAAGAGCGCGGTGCCGGCACCGTTGATCCGGCGCAATCCGTCGTAGACCGCGTCGATCATCACCGGCGCGAGACCGAGTGAGATCTCGTCGGCGACGAGAAGCCGGGGCGGGACGATCAGCACCTTCGCAAGCGAGAGGATCCGCTGTTCGCCGCCGGACAAGGTCCCGCCGGCCTGCCGGCGCCGCGCCCCGAGGATGGGGAACGCGTCGTAGGCCCGATCGAGCGACTCGGACACCGACCGCCGCCCGCCACGCTGGCGGAAGGCCAGCTTGAGGTTCTCCTCGACGGTCAGATTGGCGAACACACCGCGTCCTTCGGGTACGTGCGCCGCACCCGCCCGGGCGATCTTGTACGCGGGCAGCCCGGTGATCACCTTGCCGCTGAGACACAGGCTGCCGGCAGTGGTGGGCAGGAGCCCGGTCACCACCCGCGAGACCGTCGACTTGCCGGCGCCGTTCGAGCCGATGAGCGCGGTGATGCCCCCCTCGGGCACCTCGAAGCTCACATCGAAGAGCGCGCGGTAGGGCCCGTAGCTCGCGCTCACGTGCTCGACTCCGAGGGCGGGCACCCCGGTGCGACCGACCTCGACCGTTCCGGCGGCAGATCCCGAGGCAGAAGGGCTCATGCCTCGACCCCCAGATAGGCCCGGCGGACCTCGCGGTCGGCCATCACCTCGTCGAAGGAGCCCTCCGCGATCACCTCGCCCAGGTTCATCACGACCGTGCGATCCACCACTTCCCCGACCATACCGAGGTCGTGCTCGACCAGGAGCATGGCCATGCCGCGCTCGCGTTGCAGCTTGCGGAGCACCTGGGCCAGGTCGTGCGTCTCGCGGACGTCGAGGCCCGAGGAAGGCTCGTCGGCCAGCAGGAGCACCGGTTCGGACACCAGGGCCCGCCCGAGCTCGACCAGCCGGCAGGAGCCGAGCCCGAGCGCGGACACCGGGGTCCTCGCCTGGCGCTGGATCGCGATGAGCTCGAGCACCGCGTCGACCCGCGCCTTCTCCTCGGAAGTCGGAGCGCTCAGGTTGCAGAGGTCTCGCCAGAGCTGGGTCCGCCGCTCGCCGGCCCGGAGGGCGACCAGCAGGTGCTCCTCCACCGTCATGTCGGGGAAGATCTCCACCCGCTGGTAGGTACGGCTGATGCCGAGCCGGGCCCGCTTGTACGTGGGGATCCCGAGCAGCTCGGCGCCGGAGAGCTCCACGCTCCCCCGCTCGGGCCGGAGCTGGCCGCAGATGCAGTTGAACAGAGTGGTCTTCCCCGCGCCGTTCGGGCCCACCAGTCCCACGGTCTCGCCGGCGGCCACCTCGAGGCTCACCGCACTCACCGCCGCGATGCCCCCGAAGGTCTTGGAGACCCCGGTCACCCGGAGCAGCGGTCCGTCCGTTTCCGGAAGCGGGGCGATCGAGCCGTTGCTCACCTGGGTCATCCCTCGCTCACCGCCGGTTGGGGTTCGGGCTCGCCGACGTCGGCATCGTCGTAAGCACCCGAGCGCGCCGGTGTGGAAGGTGGCTCCCTCGTCCTCTCGCTTGAAGAAGAGCCGCTCGAACCGGAGCGTCCAGCGCCGCTTCTGGAATTCGAGGACGCCTTCGGGGTGTGCCGCGTAGGTCAGGGCCCCGAAGGCGAACAGCACGAAGGTGAGGCTGTTGCCCCCGAAACGCGCCGGCAGATAGGTCAACAGCTGCTCGATGACCACCAAGCCGAACCCTGCCTGGAGCGCCCCCTCGATGGTGCCGACACCGGTCGTGACGACGACGACCACGAAGGCGAGCGAGATCTGGTAACTGAACTCGGCCGTGTTGACCGACTGCTGCTGGATGGAGAGGAGCGTCCCGCCGATGCCGGCCACCACCCCGGAGATCCCGAAGATCATCACCCGCTGCCAGGTCAGGTTGATCCCGAGGCCCGCCGACGCGGTCTCGCTACCGCGCATCGCGGTGAGGAACCTTCCGTACGTCCCGCGTCGCAACAGCAGCACACCGAAGATGCAGATGACCATCACGATCATCGCCGTCACGAAGTAGGCGTGCCCGTTCGGATTGAGGATGCCGAGGCCGACCCATTTCGGCTGGACGTTGAGGGGCGAGCCGTTGCTGTTGGCGATCTGGGGGAAGACGGCGAAGTCGAAGAAGAGCGCGGCGGCGATGGTCATGAGCGCGAGGCCGAGTCCGCGCAAGCGAACCGACAGGAGGGCGAGGACGATCGCCACCGCGGCTGCCGCCACCGCACCGATCAGTCCTCCGACCAGCAGGCTGAAGCCCAGGTGGTTGGCGAGCTGCGCCGCGGTGAAGGCACCCACCCCGGCCAGGGTCGCCTGGCAGAGCGAGAGTTGGCCGCCCATCCCGGTGATCAGGGTGATCGAGAGGAAGATCGTCGAGAACGCGATCCCCGCGTTGAAGACGTTCTCCCATGTCTTCGGCATCCAGGTGAGCATCGAGACGACGAACGCGCCGAGCAGCACGTACCACGCGACCCGGATGATCCGGTCCATCTGCGGCGCCGCGGAGCTTGGCGGCGGTCGGCGGCGGCGGCGGGTCGACCGAGGCGAGCGGGTCCTTGGTCTGGTCGAGCTTGCGGAGGCCCGGCACGACGAGCAGCGCCGCCACCAGGACGACGAAGGGCAGCGAGGTGAAGACGGCCGAGGACCACACGCTCGACGCAGGGAGGTAACCCTGGAGCACGGTGGCGAGGACCCCCATCAAGATCCCGACCAACGCCGCGATGGGCATCGAGCGGAGGACACCCCAGGCAGCCGCCGCAAAGGCCGCGACCACCAGGGTGGCGTAGTCGTCGGCCTGGAGCTGTCCGTAGAGGGGTGCGAGCAGCACCCCTGCCAACCCGGCCATGAAGCTCGAGATCGCCCACGCGGAGGCGATCACCCGACCGGCGTTGACCCCGTCGAGCTGGACCAGCCGCCGGCTCTCGACCGCGCCGCGCATCTGGAGGCCGAGCGGGGTGAGGCGCATCAGCACCACGAGGGCCACGAGCACCACCGCGGTCGAAACCACGGTCGACAGGTCGATGCCGTTGACCGGGGTTCCGGCGATCCGGAAGTAGACGACGTCAGGGTTGAAGAGGACCGACGGGGGGTTGTACTGGTTGTTGGTCCCGAAGATCACCGGGATGAGGGCCGGGATCCCGACGAAGAGGGTGATGCCGGTGACCAGCTTGGCCATCGTGTTGGAGCTGGGGATCTTCCGGAAGAGGAACCGGTCGAACATCAGTCCGAGGCCGGGTGCGACGACCACCACCGCGACGAGGAACGCAGCCCAGATCGGCATGTTCTCGTTCTGGACGAGCAGCGTGAAGATGAACGCGGAGACGAACGCCTGCGCGCCGAAGGCGAAGTTGAAGACCCCGGTCGCCTGGTAGGTGAGGACGAGCCCCACCGCCATCATCGCGTAGGTGCATCCGTAGGGGATGCCCGGGATAGCGAACCCGAGAAAGCGCTCCACTCCTGCCCCCCACGCCTACCGAAGACCGGCGGCGAGACAGCTCATGTCCCCGGAGTGCCGGCCGGCGGGGTGACCGTCTTCGGGCTGTTCTTCGTGCCGTGGCAGGTGAACACCTGGGTGCCCGGTGCGAAGACGGGCACGAACTGGGTTCCCTTCACCTGCACGAAGGCACTGCAGTAGGGAGGCACCGCGACGGTGTGCGCGTAGGCCCACTTGGTCACCGTCGCGGTCTCGCGCGCCGTTGTCGTCGTTGATCGTGTTGGTGGCGCTGATCAGGTTGGCCTGGGTCAGAGGGAGGTGGCTGCTCGCCAACTGGTCGATCCCCTTCACCAGCAGCGCCGCCGACTGCCAGCCGAGGAGCGCCGTGCCGTTGTAGGTGAAAGAGGGCGCACTCTTGTTCATCTGGGCGATGTACGTCTGCATACCCGGATAGGTGTTGCCGTACTTCCCCCGGCCGCTTCGTAGGGAACCGCGCCGTTGACGTTGAGGTAGACGCCCTTCATCAGGCTGGGATACTGGTTGAGCAGTGAACGGTCGTAGCCGTTGAGCCAGAGCTGGTTGATCTTGAGCCCGTACTGCTGGATGTCCCGAGCCATGGTGATGTTGTCCGACTCCTGCATGCAGGTCAGCACGAAGTCCGAGCCCGCCTGCTGCATGCGCTGCACCGCGGAGGAGTAGCTCCCGCCGAGCTGCGCCCCGTAGTCCTCGTAGCTGACGGTGTAACCGGCCGCCTTCAGGCCCGATGCCGCGGTCGAGCACGCGTCGTACGACGAGGAGATCGACGGCCCGTAGCTGATCACCGCTGCCGACTTCGAGTGGGTCTGCTGCATCGCGTAGGCGTAGGTGCCGATCGCGGTCGAGTAGTCCTGCACCGAGCCGCCCGCGGCGAAGAGGTTCGGGGCGGTGACCCATTCCCGCTCACGTTGTAGCCGTAGGTCGGGGTCTTCGTCTCGACGAAGTAGTTCGGCGAGAAGAAGAACGACGCCACCATCACCGCGAAGACGTGGTCCTGGTCGATCAGGGTGTGCGCGAGCTGGTTGAACTGGGTCGGGTTGGCGCCGTCGTCGAGGTTGTAGGCCAGTGAGAGCTTGTGCCCGTCGGCCCCACCGTTCGCATTGATGTAGTTGAAGTACGCCTGGACGCCGGGCGCCAGCCCGTTGAAGTCCGAGGCGATCGCCCCCGACAGGGTCGAGATGGCACCGACGCTGATGGTCGTCCCGCTCGGTGGCGCTGCCGTCGAGCCGGTCGAACTCGTCGACGCCTTCGTGGTGGTCGTCCCCGAGCCGCTCGAACTGTTCGAACAACCTGCGAGAACGAGTGCGACCCCGAGTGCCAACGCACCCGGCACTGCCCAGCTCCCCCGGCGTCTCCCCATGACCACCCTTTTCTGTGTGCCGGATCAGTCGATCCGGGGTCGTCGTCGGGGCGGACCTCCCCCTTACCGACCGAATGCCGGGCACGTTCTTATGGCACTGATGCTACCGATGTCAACCATACGCTCGCCGTTCCCCCACAACCGGTCGGGCAGGACACCGTGTCCGACCGCGGACTGCGTCGGCGCCGTGTCCGACCGCGCGTCGGCACCCGGTCCGACCGCAGCAGACCGGGAGAACCGAATGCTTCTCGGCGGAGAACCGGATGCTTGGGAGGTGTCGGCCCGCCGCGGTCACCCGAGGAACTGGCGTCGCCGGTCGAAGTTGCGCAGCTCGCGCACCTCGGAAGGGCTCACCGGCTCGAGCTCGGCCACGTCGGGTGCGACCTCCGCCTCCCAGCCGCAGGAGCCGACCATCGCCCGGACCCGCTCCGCCATCGAGCCCGCGCCTGCCGGCACCGCGACGACTCTCAGCCTCCCGTCGAGTTTCCTGAGCACGCCGCGGTCGGTCACCACGCTGCGCACCCGCTCCCCGGGACCGGTCACGTAGGCGACGGACTCGGGCAGGCGCCGTGGCCGCCCGAGGGTGACCACCGCGCACGCCGCGGCCCGGCTCATCACGTCGTTGCCCCCACCCGAGCCCACCAGGAACCTCCCGTCCCCGAGCGCGGTCGAATTGACGTTGCCCTGACGGTCGACCTCGGCGGCGCCGAGGCATCCGATGGCGACCGTGCCCGGTCCGCCGACCACCATGCCGAGCACGGTGGAGGCGTCCGCGAGCATGGCGGTGCCCGGGAAGACCCGATGGTTGAAGATGTAGGGATCGGCCGGCGTCGGTGTGTAGTCCCAGAGGCCGAGCTCGGCGGTGAGACACACCCGCCCGCCCGCCGCTCGTTCACGGCCGACCGCGACCCATGCCGGCGAGGTTCGCGACCCCCGCTCCGGCCAGCACCGCGTCCGCACGGTGCTCCGACACCAGTGCCTGCACCTCGCGTGCGCCGAGGCAGGCGGCCACCTCCCAGTCGCTGACCGGCTCGTCCTCCGGCAGCGGGTTCTCCTCGTCGTCACGCCGCCACGACTCGGGATCCGACAGCCGGTGGAGCCGGTCGAGCCGGTCGTTCCCGAGGAGCGAGAGATACGCCGCGTGGTCGGGAGGATCGAGCAGATGGCGGCGCGCCCAGCCGTCGAAGTCGTCGCGCGCGGCCGACGCCGCGTCGATCCAGAACGGGATGTCCTCGCCGTAGCTCTCTGCCGGCAGCCCCGGCGCGAAGCAGCCGCCCGGGTGTGCACCGAAAGGCGCCTCGACCACCGCGAGTACCCGATGGGACGGGATCTTCACCCGGTAGCCGAGCCCCGACAGGTCGTCGACGATCCGCTCGACGGTCGCGACGACACCGCGCCGGGCGGCCCAGGCACCCCATACGCCCTCGAGCAACGGCTCGGAGATGGCGAGGTTCCCCTCCGCGTCGGCGACCGCGGCGTGGCAGAGCGCGACGTCGGGCGCGAGCGGGCTCACCACACCGAGCGTGCCGAACGGAGAGTCGACCTTCGCGAAGGCGGCGTTGCGCTCGAGGTCGGAACCGGACAGCGACCCGGTGACGAGCGCCGGGAGCCCCCGTGCCGCGGCCTCCATCCGCTGGGCGATCGTGAGGATCGACCAGTGCTCGACCTCGACCTCCCCCGACTCGTACGCGGCCTGGAAGACCGGGTTCGGCGAGTACGAGGGGAAGCTGTTGCCCGAGTAGGCGGTGACCACCTTGCGGACCAGGCCGCCGCGGAAGAAGAGCGCGCCGAGCGCGCCAAGGCTGGTCATGACCAGGGTGAGCCCGGCGTCGCCCCCCCATCGCTGGCGGGCGAGCTCCCGCGCACCCGCCGTCCAACGGCTGTGCCCCAACATGACGTGGACCGAGTCGCCGGTCCGGACGTGGCGCTCGATCGCGTCGCCGAGCGACGCGCCGACCTCGGTCATCTGTTCAGCCCACGAGGACGTCGAGGGCGGCTCCGAGCGCCGCGAGGTCGGCCATCTCGTTGTCCTCCACGTAGCGCCGTCCCTGCACGTTGAAGAGCGAGACCGACTCCGCCGCGATCGGGAAGGGGCCCCAGTGCCAGGTGCTCCGGTGCAGCACGAGAGAGGAGAGGGGTTCCAGCACGAACGCCCTCGCCCGGTCCACGTCGTCGGGAGCGGCGATCTCGAGGCCGGGAGGTGCGACCACGATGACTGCGGTCACGTCGAGCGGCATCAGAGCCTGGGTGTGCGTCGCGTGGCGGTAGAGCATTTCGCAGCGGAGCCCGCCGGGGACAGAAGGCACCTCGTCGCGGCGGTGCCCGATGACGTTCAAGTGGGGGTCGGCCCACGCGAACTCGAGGGTCTGCGCCCCGTCCCGCGGGTCGGTGTCCGACACCGGCAGCCAACCGAATGGCTCCCACTCTTCGCGGGCCAGCGGGAGCGGTTTGATCTGCCGGACGCTCCCACCCATGCTGCACGCTCCCGTGTCGACCTGAGGTGAACTCGCAACGTAGCATCGCGGCCGCCGACCCGGAGCCGAGGAGGAGCCCACTGATGGACGTTCGCAACATCGAAGACGTCGCCCCCATCGTCGAGCACAAGGGGACCGTGCCCGTGTGGTGGATGGTGAAGTCCCAGGAGATGAGGGAGATGACCGAAGGCGGGTTCCTCGAGCTGGTCAACGAGTTCGAGGTCGCCGGTGGTGGTCACGTCAACCCGCACTCGCACCCGACCCACGAGTTCTACTACGTGCTCCGCGGGCGAGGGATCATGACCGTCGAGGGCGAGGACCGGACCATCGCGCAGGGGGATCTCGTCCACATCCCGCCCGACGCGGTGCACAGCCTCCGGCCGATCACCGACAACTCGTCGATCCACTGCTTCTGCTTCGCCATCGGCGTGAAGGGTGCCGGCGCGATCGACTACACCAACAACTGACCCGGCGACCGGCGCGCTCAGCCGCCGGTCCCCTCGGGCCGTTGGACCAGGGAGGCGTCGAGACCGAGCAGGTCGACGGTGGTCTCGCCCGCCCGGAGGGACGTGAAGTACCCGTCTTCGGCGGCCGCGCGCGCCCGTCCGGCCGCGAGGACCTCCTCGAGCGCCTCCCCGGGCACGATCACCACGCCGTCCGCGTCACCGACCACCCAGTCGTCCGGCCCGACACGAACTCCGGCCACCTCGGTCGTGAGCCCTGCGGTCCCCCGTTCTTTCTTGGTCGCCCCGCGGAGTGCCACCGTGCTCGAGAACGCGGGGAACGCCAGGCGCTGCAGGGCGGCGACGTCGCGGACACCTCCGTCGATGACGAGGCCGGTCAGTCCCCTCGCCAGTGCGGCGGTGGTGAGGACCTCGCCCCAGTAGCCGCGTTCGGCGACCTCCCCGACGTCGACGACCAATGCGGACCCGGACGGCGCGGTCGCCACCGCGACGTGGACGGCGAGATTGTCGCCTGCCGTGCACCGCACCGGAAACGCGGGCGCCGCCACCGTGGCTCCCGGCCAGGCCGCCCGCAGCCTCGGCGGCAGCACCGCGGCCCCGCACTCCCCGAGCGTGGCGGCACCGAGCTCCGCGAGTGCCCCGGCTGTCCTCTGTGGGTCCATGGTCTGTTCTCCTCGTGCTCTCGTGGTGCCCGCCTCGTGCCCGCCTCGTGCCCGCCGCGGTCAGTCGTCGAGCGCGACGGTGAGCTCGATCTCGACCGCACCACCGCGTGGGAGGCGCGGCGACTCCGATGGCCGAACGGGTGTGCCGGCCGCGGTCGCCGAAGACGTCGAAGAGGACACGGCTCGCCCCGTCGACGACGTCGGGTTGCCGGTGGAAGTCGGGCGCCGAGGCGACGAACCCGGTGAGTGTCAGGACCCGAGCGATCCGGTCGAGCGTGCCGAGCTCCGCCTCGAGGACCGCCAGTCCGTTGAGAGCGCACACCGCCGCGGCGGCCGCACCCTCCTCGGCGGTGACCGTCGTCCCGAGCGTGCCGATGCAGGTCAATTGGCCGTCGATCCGTGGGAGCTGGCCAGAGGTCCGCGCGATCCCCGCCGTGGACGACCACCGCGTCCAGCGGATCGTGCGGCGGGTGCGGACCGTACAGGGTGAGGCCCAGCTCCGCGAGACGGGCGCGGACCCTTCCACCGCCACGGCCCGAATCGCCGGGCGCACTCATCCCTCCTCGCCGGTTCCGGCTTGCCGCTCCGCGACGTCGACGGGGACGTGCGTGGCGACGGTGACGGGTGGTGGCATGCGAGGGAACCTCCGCTCACGCGTGAGGTCGGGTCCTCGCGCGACCCCGTGATGGTACCGGCGCGCTCGCTCCCGCGTGCACCGACGGGCCCGGAACTCGGGCGACGGGGTTCGCCTACAGTGGCCCGATGGGCTTGCTCGACGGACGGGTCGCAGTGGTGACCGGAGCGGGACGCGGCATCGGCCGCGCGATCGCGTGCTGCCTCGCGGCAGAGGGGGCGAGCGTCGTGGTCAACGACATCGGCGTGTCGCTCGCCGGCGAGGGAACCGAGGAGGACCCCGCCGACCAGGTCTGCATGGAGATCGAAGCGCGCGGCGGTTCCGCCGTCCCCAACCGCGACCGGGTCGACGACTTCGACGCGGCGGGACGGATCATTCGAGACGGCTATCGGGTCGTTCGGAAGGATCGACATCCTGGTCAACAACGCGGGCATCGTCCGCGACCGGACGCTGGTCAAGATGGACGAGGGCGACTTCGACGCCGTGGTCGCCGTCCACGAGAAGGGCACTTTCAACACCGCACGGCACGCCGCCCCGCACATGAAGGAGGCTGCCTACGGGCGCATCGTGAACATCACCTCCTCGGCCGGCCTCCGCGGCAATTTCGGCCAGACCAACTACGGAGCGGCGAAGGCAGCGATCATGGGCATGACCTTCGTCTGGGCGCTCGAGCTCGGTCGCTACGGGATCACGGTCAACGCGATGGCGCCGGCCGGGGCGACCCGGATGACCCAGGGTCTGGCCGGTGAGGGCGAGGTGCCACCGGATCAGGACCCTGCGCTGAACGCGCCACTCGTCGCCTTTCTCGCGTCGGAGGCCGCGGCCGACGTGAACGGCCAGGTCTTCGGCCGCACCGGCTACGGGTACACGATCTTCCAGACGCCCCGCCAGGTCGCAACCATGTGGCGCGAGGGCGGGTGGTCGCCCACCGACGTCGCCGAACACTTCCACGAGGTGCTCGGACAGCATCTCCAGCCGGTCGGGATGCCGTCCCACCCACTGCTCGGCAAGAAGGACTGAGGCGCCCGCGGTGGTCCAGGTCGCCTCCGAGCAGCTGCACGCGATGGCGTCGGCCTTCGGGGACGAGGTCGGCTACCAAGTGGTCGGAGGCTCCGCGCTGACATTCGCCGAGTGGGACGCCGCCGCCAGCCGGGTGGCACGCGGTCTCGTCGAGCACGGCGTCGCACCCGGCGACCGGGTCGCCGTCCATCTCGAGACGCCCAACTTCGTGCGGTGGATCGTCTCCTATGCAGCCGTGCACCGAGCCGGCGCGGCCGCGGTTCCTTTCAACCCGCAGCTCACCCGTCCCGAGGTCGCTCGCATGCTCACCCACTGCGGGGCCGCGGCCGCCATCGCCGAGCACTCCCTGCTCTCCCGATACGAGGGTGAGGGTCCTCACCTTCTCGTGGCGGTGCCGTCCGCCGACGAGCCGGACGAGGCTCCTGCCGGTGCTACCGGATCGGTGCCCTGGTCGACGATCGCGGGTGCGGAGCCGACCTACTTCCAGGTGCCGCGCGATGGCGGTGACCTGGCCGACATCCTCTACACCTCGGGCACGACGGGGAACCCGAAGGGTGTCGCGGTCCGCCACGACAACCTCTCCCTCGTCCCCTTCGGCGAGCCGGCCTTCAACGGCGGCGGGTGGTTGCACGCGAGCCCGCCCTACACCTTCGCCGGGCTCTCGTTCGTGTACACCCCGATGAAACTCGGGATGAAGGGGATCTACCAACCCAGGTTCGACGCGGAGCGCTGGCTCGAAACGGTCGCGAACGAACGTCCGGTCGCAGTCTTTCTGGTGCCGGCCATGGCGCTCCTGCTCCTCGACCATCCCGACTTCGACACCGCGGACCTCTCGTCGGTGCAGATCTGCTCTGTCGGCAGCGCGCCGCTCGCACCGAACGTGCTCGAGCGACTGCAGGAACGCATGCCGACCGCGACCGTCTCCAACAACTACGGCATGACCGAAGCCGGCTCGGTCTACTGCGTGATGCCGCCGGGAGAGGCGGTGAAGCGGCCCGGTTCGGTGGGCAAGCTGATGCCTCCGGCCGAGGTCCGCCTGGTCGACGCCGGCGGCGACGAGGTGGCTGCGGGCGAAGTGGGCAGCGTCCTCCTGCACATTCCGGGTCGGCCCCGCGAGTACTTCGGTGACCCCGAAGCCACGGCCTCCACCTGGGTCGACGGTTGGCTGGTGTCGGGCGACCTCGGACGGGTGGACGAGGACGGCTACCTCTACATCGTCGGCCGGAGCAAGGACGTGATCATCCGGGGCGGCAACAACATCTTCCCGAACGACGTGGAGCACGCGATCCAGACCCATCCTGCGGTGCGCGAGGCCGCGGTGCTCGGGGTCCCCCATCCCGTACTCGGCGAGGACATGGTCGCCTTCGTCGCGCTCCGCTCGGGCGAGACCGCGAGCGACGAGGACCTGCGCGCTCACACCCTCGAACAGCTCGCGCAGTACAAGGTGCCCCGACGGTGGGAATTCGTCGACGATTTGCCGCGAAACGCGACCGGCAAAGTCGTGAAGGACCGCTTGCGCGAGCTGCTCCCTTCCGGGGAAGACGACGGGGAGAAGGGCCGCGCCCGGCACTCGGCCTCCGGCTGACCGGAGAACGGAAGGGACGACCAGGTGTCGAACGAGGCCCACGCTCTGACCCTCGGCCAGGTCCTCGCCGAGCACCGGCGGAGCCGGCCCGATCGCACCGCCGTCGTCTGCGGCGGTTTCCGCGCCGACTACCCCGAACTCGACGCCCGCACCGACCGGCTCGCCCGTGCGTTCCTCGCGGCCGGCGTCGGGCACGGGTCGCGGGTGCTCTGGCTCGGCCAGAACTGTCACCGGCTCATCGAGACGTGGCTCGCCTGCGCCAAGCTGGGTGCCATCGCAGTGCCGGCCAACTGGCGCCAGAGCGCAGACGAGATGGTCGTGCTCCTCGAGGATGCGCGGCCTGCGGTGGTCATCTGGCAGGACGAGGAGATCGGGGCCACCGTCGCCGAGGCGCGCTCGCGATGGGAGGGGGCAGCCCGGTGGCTGCAGCACGACGCGGCGTCGGGGGAAGGGACCTACGACGGCTTTCTCGCGAGCGGCGATCTCGAACCTCCCCTCGGCCCCGACGACGTCGCGCCCACCGACCCGGTCCTCCAGCTCTACACGGGGGCCTTCGGCGGCACCCCGAACGGCGCGCGCATCTCCCACCAGGCGATCGTCGCCCAAGCGCTCATGGTGGCGACGGTCCAGCGGGTGACCGGCGAGACGGTGTACCTCAATTCGGGACCCATGTTCCACATGGCGACGTTGATGACCACCTTCGCGACCTTCCAGATGGGCGGCACCAACGTGCTCGCCCGTCGCGTCGACGCGGAGGAGCTGTGCCGCGTCATCGAGGCGGAGCGGTGCAACTACGGCTTCGTGATGGGACCCACCGCCGAGCAGATCGTCGAGGTGAACGGCGACAAGCGGTACGACTTGAGCGGCTTCCGTACTTTCGGCGGGAGCCCCGCATGGAACGAGATGATCACCGTCGACGACAGTCCGTGGGGCACCCACCCCGCCGGCTACGGGCAGACCGAGGTCACCGGCATGCTCACTTTCAACGCGCTCGGAGTCGGGACGGAGGGGACGAGCGGGAGGCCCTCGCCCTGGGTCGAGGTGCGCATCGTCGATCCGGACGACGCGGAGGTTCCGGTCGGCGAGACCGGCGAGATCGTCGCGCGGGGCCCGATCGTGACCAATGGGTACCACGAACGTTCCGAGCTCAACGAGGCACGGTTCCGGGGCGGCTGGTGGCACACCGGCGACCTCGGACGGCGTCACGCCGACGGTTCGCTCACTTTCGTCGCACCGCTCACCCGGATCGTGAAGTCGGCCGCAGAGAACATCTACCCCGCCGAGGTCGAGGGGTGCCTCGTGCAACATCCGGCAGTGCACGAGGCCGCGATCATCGGGTTGCCCGACCGCCGCTGGACCCAGCGGGTGCTCGCGGTGGTGGTCCTCGAAGAAGGCGCAGCTGTCACCGAGGAAGAGCTCGTCGAGCACTGCCGGTCGCACATCGCCTCCTACAAGAAGCCGAGCGAAGTCGCCTTCGCCGACGAGCTGCCGCGCAAGGGTTGGGCCGTCGACTACGACGAGCTCGACCGCCGCTACGGGGGAGGCGGCTACCCCGGAGCGTCGTGACCCCCGGTGCGGGTCGGGCGGTCCCGGCTAGCGTGTCGCCCGTGGCACGGACGATCGAGGGACCGAGGATCGGCATCGTGGGGGCCGGCAACATCGCCTCGCTCAACGTGGCCGGCTACCTCGAGGACGACCGGTGCAAGGTGGCGGCGGTCTGTGACCCCCACGAGGGACGGGCCGAGGAGATGGCCGCGGCCTGGGGCGCCCCGTCCGCCTACACCTCTCTCGAGGAGCTCCTCGCCGATCCCTCCATCGACGCCGTCGAGATCCTCACCCCGACCAACCTCCATCACGACCACGTGATCGCCGCCGCGCAGGCCGGCAAGCACGTGTCGTGTCAGAAGCCCCTCGCCAACTCGGTCGACGAGAGCCGCGAGATGGCCGCCGCCGCGGAGGCCGCCGGCACCATCCTGCGGGTCAGCGAGTGCTTCCGCCACTACCCCCCGCTGGTGCTCGCCAAGCGCCTCATCGCGGAGGGTGCAATCGGCACGCCCACCCACGTGCGGATCAAGACGGTGGTCGGTCAGACCGACTCGGAGTTCCAGGCCGGCCTCAACGCCGACGGGTACGTCTGGCGCCTCAACAACATGAGCCCGGGCGGCCACCTCTTCGACGACATGATCCACAAGTACGCGGTCGCACTCTGGCTCTTCGACCAGGACATCGTGTCGGTTCAGGCGGTCGTCCGGCGGCGCGACTTCTTCTTCGAGCCGTGCGCGGTCATCTTCGAGTACGAAGACCCGGGTCTCCTCGGGATGATGGAGGTGTCCTACGCGCCGCAGATGTGGATGCGCAGCTCCTTCTACGGCGCCGACGAGTTCTTCGAGATCCAAGGTGACCGCGGGTTCCTCTGGGTGACCCGCTGCACCGGCGAACTGCTCGACCTCCCGGCGGTCATCCTCTACGACGGTGCACAGGACAAGCAGTCCACCACCTCTTTCACCGGGGTCGAGGCGAGCTGGGACGAAGGATTCCGCCGGTCATCGACACACTTCGTCGACGCGATGGTGAACGGCATCCCCGCCGAGATGAGCGCCACCGACGCGATCAAAGCACTGCAGCTCTGCTTCGCGGTCTACCAGGCGGGAAACACCGGGCAGGCAGTCGATCCGCGCACGATCACCGGTGCCGTCAGCCCGGCCGGATGGCCGGGCTGACCGCGTCTCGGGTGTCCGGCGGGCGATCCCGGTGAAGGTCACCCGCGTCCTCCATCACAGCCTCAACGTCGAAGGCCGGCTCGATCCGACCGTGGCCTTCTACCGCGATCTCCTCCACGTGCCCGAAGAGGCCCGCCCGGCGATCCCGGGCGTGGGCGGACACTGGTTCGCGGCCGGCGGCACCCAGCTCCACCTGGTCGACGCTCCGGCCGGACCCGGTCCGATCCGACCGACGGGGCACCATGTGTGCTTCGCGGTGACCGATCTCGAAGCTGCGGTGGCCGAGCTCGACGAGGCGGGCATCGAATGGGTGCGAGCTTGGCAGGGTACGACCGAGCAGGTGTGGTTGAGCGACCCCGCCGGCAACACCGTCGAGCTCCAGCAGGAGACCGCCGCCGGGCGGGCGCCGGAGTGAGCCCGCCCCTGCACCGTTCCGAACGTTCCGAACGTTCCGAACGTTTCCGAAGGTTCCGACCGTTCCGCCACCCGTACCACCGGCCCGGGTAGGTTGACGCGGATGGTGCGGCGATCGGGAATGTTGTTCTTCGCCGGGAGCGTCCTCGTCCTTCTCGCCGGCTGCGGCTCGTCGGGCAGCTCCTCGACGACCACCACGACTTCGCCCACCACCGCACACTCCGGCGCGACCACCACCACCGCCGCGGGCGGGACGACGACGACGGCCGGTGGCACGCCGCCCTTCTACGAGGTACGTACCGGGTCGGTGTCGGGACTCGGGACCGTGCTGGTCGACGGGCCAGGGAACACCTTGTACCTCTTCGTCCCCGACAAGCAGTCGGGTTCGTCGACCTGCTACAGCGCGTGCGCGCAGGGCTGGCCACCGCTGTTGCTCCCGAGTGGCGTGTCCACGCCCGTCGCCGGCTCCGGGGTGAACTCCGCTCTTCTCGGGACCACCCACCGCACCGACGGCACCGTGCAGATCACCTACAACAAGTGGCCCCTCTACACCTGGGTCGGCGACTCCGAACCGGGCCAGGCCACCGGGCAGGGACTCAACAACCTCGGCGGCCTCTGGTACGTCCTCTCCCCCGACGGCAAGGAAATCACCACCAAGCCTTGAGCGCCCGGCGGGGCCTCGCAGCGGTGGGCCCAGGACCGGCACGGAGGACCACTCCCAACAGGATGGTCAGCGAGAGGCGCCCCTCCGAGCCCCCGCGATCCCACGGACAGCGATGCCGGTACGGGCATAACTCAATTCGGTGTTCTTACATCACGTGATGTAACGTGATGTAACGTGATGTAACATTACATCACGTGATGTAACGCGCCGCGAAGGTAGTTGTCCTCGAGGAGGTCGGGCGCGACCGCAGGTCAGCTCTCACGTGCAAGGTTCGCTGCAACGTCGCGCGAGTGAGTCCGCGGCGAAGCCGGACGGGGGGCCCTCGTCACGAAACCGCAGCTCGGACCCTCCAGTCGTCGCTCGGCGGGAGCGGGTGACGGAACAGCCGGGCAGCGTTGCCCGCGGCGATCTTACGCAGCTCGGTCTCGTCGAGCGCGGCGAAAGTGGAAGCGAACACCTCCTGGGTGTCCGGCCAGGTGGAGTCTGCGTGCGGGTAGTCGCTCTCCACCATGATGTGGTCCACCCCGATGACGTCGCGCAGTTCGACCATCGAGGGATCGTCGATCGAGCAGAACCAGAAGTTCCGGCGGAGCACTTCGCTCGGGAGGAGGTCGGAGGGCCAGTGCACCGACTCGGTGCCCGAGGCCGAGTGGGACACGACGTAGTCCACGCGGTCGGCGAGCATCGGGACCCAGCCCATGCCGCCCTCCGACAGGGCGACGTCGAGGCGCGGGAAGCGAACGGGAACACCCGACCAGAGCCACTCCGACGCGGCGATGAGCGCGTTGACCGGAAACAGCGTCGGGAGGAGCTCGAAGGGAGGCGCGGGGGAAGCGAGGGGTGCCCACCCCGAAGAGCCGGTGTGGAGGCACACCACCGTGGAGGTCTCCTCGCACGCAGCGAAGAACGGGTCCCAGTGGTCGGTGAAGATCGCAGGAAGCCCGAGCCGCGCGGGGAACTCTGGGAAGCTGACCGCCTTGAAGCCGCGAGCGGCGTTGCGGCGGATCTCCTCGGCTGCGATCTCGACGTCGGTCAGCCACGGCAGCTGAAGGGGGATGATTCGCTCGGGATGGGAGCCGGCCCAGACCTCGAGGTGCCAGTCGTTCCACGCCCGGAGGGAGGCGAGGCCGAGCTCGGGATCGTCGGAACGCATGAACACCGACCCGCAGAATCCCGCCACGAGCGACGGGAAGCAGACCGATGCCCACACGCCGTTGATGTCCATGTCGCCGATGCGCGCCTCGATGTCGTAGCAACCTGGCCGCATGTCCTCGAAGCGGGCCGGATCCATGCTCCAGTCCTCTTTCGGTCTCCCGATGACCGCGTTGAGGCCCACGTTCGGATACTGGCGGTCCTCGTAGAGCCAGTACTGCGACCCGTCTTCGTTCTCGACGATCCGAGGTGCGCGTTCGGCGAGGCGCGCCGGCACCCGTCCCTCGAAGAGGTCAGGCGGCTCGATGAGATGGTCGTCCACCGAGATGATCGGCACCCGGATCGGCCTCGGAGAAGGATCCGGGAGCAACCCCGAGCGCCGGGCAACCCCCGCCCGGTCGGCCACGTCAGCCATCGAAGCGGGAGACTAGCATCCGTCGATAGGCAGCCACGGGGGGTGTGCTGCGAGAGAGGTGGCGCGATGCTCGACCTGATCATCCGTGGTGGGACGGTGGTGGACGGGACCGGAGGCCCCTCCCGCCGCGCGGACGTCGGCGTGCGCGACGGCGCGATCGTGGCGATCGGCGAGATCGACGAACCTGCAACATCCGTCATCGACGCCGACGGTCTCTTGGTGACCCCCGGTTTCGTCGACCTGCACACCCACTACGACGCGCAACTCTCCTGGGACCCGACCGCGAGCCCCTCCCCCCTCCACGGGGTGACGACCGTCATCGGGGGCAACTGCGGCTTCTCGCTCGCCCCGGCCGGCCCCGAGAACGCCGACTACCTCGCCCGGATGATGGCTCGGGTGGAAGGAATGCCCTTGTCCGCACTGAAGTTCCTCGACTGGTCGTGGACCTCCTTCGGCGAATGGCTCGGTCGTTTCGACGGCGCCATCACGCCCAATGCGGGCTTCCTCGTCGGCCACTCCGCACTGCGCCGTGCGGTGATGGGCGACGCCGCGGTGGGCGAGGTCGCCAGCGACGACCAGATCGCGGCGATGACCGCCCTCGCCGAGCGCTCCTACGAGGAGGGTGCCCTCGGGCTCTCGACCTCGCAGGCCCACACCCACAACGACGGCGACGGCGAACCGGTGCCCTCGCGGTCGGCGAGCCGTGCAGAGCTCGAAGCGCTCGCCGCGTCGCTCGCACCACACGAGGGGACCACCCTCGAACTCATCCTCCCCGGCTGCATCAACGGGTTCTCGGAGGAGGAGGTGGACCTCATGGCGACCCTCTCCCTGCTGGCGAACCGGCCGGCCAACTGGAACGTGCTCGGGGTGTCCTCCCTCAACCCGGCAGCCGGCGAACGACAGCTGCACGCATCGAACGTGGCCGCCGAACGCGGCGCGAAGGTCGTCGCGCTCGACCCTCCCCCACACCATGAAGATCCGGCTCTCGTTCGAGAACGGGACAGTTATCGACGCCCTACCCGGCTGGCGGGAGATCTTCGGTCTTCCCATCCCCGAGCGCATGGAGCGCCTCCGCGATCCTGCCGTCCGGCGCAAGCTCGACGAAGCCTCCCACTCGAAGGAGGCCGGCATGCTCGCCGCGCTGGCCCGCTGGCAGAACCTGGTCGTCGACGAAACGTTCTCGGCGGAGAACGAAGGGTTGGCAGGCCGTACCGTCGGGGACATCGCAGCCGAACGCGGTCAGGAGCCGTTCGACGCACTGGTCGATGTCGTACTCGCCGACAACCTGCGCACCGGACTCCGTCCCCCGATCCCCGAGTCGGAGGCGGACTGGGAGCTCCGTGCCAAGGTGTGGGAGGACCCGCGCACGATCGTCGGCGGATCGGATGCGGGCGCCCACCTCGACATGATCTGCGGCGCGATCTACTCGACCTCGATGCTCGGCGAAGGGGTGCGCAAGCGCAAGTTGCTGAGTTGGGAGTCGGCGATCCACGAGCTCACCGACGTCCCCGCGCGTCTCTACGGCCTGCGCGGGAGGGGAAGGGTCGAGGAGGGTTGGTTCGCCGACCTCGTGGTGATCGACCCCGAGCGCATCGGTCATCTCGCCGAGCGCACCCGCGACGACCTGCCCGGCGGTGCCGGGCGACTCTACGCCGAGGCGGAGGGCATCGAGCACGTGCTGGTCAACGGCACCGAGGTGGTGCGCGGGCGAGAGTTCACCGGCGCGACGCCGGGTGCGGTGCTGCGTTCGGGGAAGGACACCGACACGGTCACCGTGCCGGGGGGGGCGCGTCGCTGAAGCCGGCGGGTCGGGCGGGGCGATCCGTCAGGGGATCCCGCCGTCGACCCGCAGGACCGGCCCGGTGGTGTAGCTCGACGCGTCGCGGGCGAAGTACGAGCGCGGCGCCGACGATCTCGTCGGGCTCGCCGCCCCGGCGCAGGGCGTGGCGCTGCTGCGCCTCGCGCTCGAAGGCCTCGAGGTCCCACGCCTTGGTCACGTCGGTGAGGAACGGGCCCGGCCATGATGCAGTTGACCCGGACCGTCGGCCCGAAGGCGTGGGCGAACCCGACGGTCAGGGCGTTGAGCCCGGCCTTGGCCGCGTCGTAGGGGAGGATGAACGGGCGCGGGCCGGATCGACCCGGTGCTCGACACGTTGATGATCGAGCCCCCGCCGTCCGGCCACCATCCGCGGCGCCGACCAGCGCGGTGAGCCGGAACGGCCCCTTCAGGTTGAGGTCGACCACCTTGTCCCACATGGCCTCGGTCACCTCGGTGAGGTCGCCGTAGAGCAGCGACATCCCGGCGTTGTTGACCAGCACGTCGACGCGGCCGAACGCGGTCGTAGGCGGCGTCGACCAGGCCGTTCGAGCTCGTCCCAGTGCGCCGACGTTGCACGACCACGGCCAGCGCCCGGCGCCCCATCGCCTCGATCTCGGCCGCCACCGCCCGGCAGGCGTCGAGCTTGCGGCTGGCCACCACCACGTCGGCGCCGGCGTCGGCGAAGCCGAGCGCCATGGCCCGGCCCAGGCCCCGGCTCCCGCCGGTGACCAGGGCCACCTTGCCGGCTGAGGTCGAAGCGGTCCGCCGGTCCGCGCGACGGTCGCTCCATCACCGCAGCGGACGTGGTCGCGGCGAGGTCGGCCGCCCTCTGCGCCATGTCGAGCACGACGTCGCCGAACGCCTCCATCTTCGGGTTGTCGGCCGTTCCCGGCACCACCCGGGCGTAGCCGGCCTCGAGGACGACGGCCAGCTTGAAGCGGGCCAGGATGACGTAGTAGTCGATCTCGTCGACGGGCCGGCCGCTCTCGTTCGGCGTAGTAGTCGAGCAGCTCGGCGCCCGACGGCATGCCGGTGTAGTCGACGTAGCTGCCCGTGGCCTCGCCGCGTCGTCGACGGGTCGTCGAGCCACCCCTGGATGACCCAGCCCAGGTCGAGCAGCGGGTCGCCGACCGTCGCCATCTCCCAGTCGACGATGGCCGCCAGCCGGGCCGGCGCCGCCGTGGCGGTACATGACGTTGGCGAACTGGTAGTCGCCGTGCATGATGCCCGGGCCGGTAGCGTGCGGGGCCGGTGGGCGCGCAGCCACGTCGGCCGCCTCGTCGATGCCCGGGGATGCGGCCGGAACTGCACGGCGGCGAGATGGGCGCAGCCACCGGTCGACCTGGCGCTCGTGGAACCCGTCGGGACGGCCGAACCCCTCGAGGCCCCGGGCCTGCCAGTCGACCCGGGCCAGCCGGGCGATCCCGTCGACCAGCTCGAAGGCCAGGCCCCGCCGGGCCTCGAGGTCGGTGTCGAAGGGCGCCGGCCAGCGTCGTCGCCCTCCTGGATCGGCGACCAGCCGTCGACGAACTCCATCAGGTAGAAGCAGCCGCCGATGACGCGCCGGGTCGTCGCAGACGGCCACGGCCCGGGCGTGGGGGACGTCGGTGTCGGCCAGCGCCGCGAGGAGCCGGTACTCGCGGAGCATGGTCTCGTTGCGGCCCGTCGGGGACGATCGCGGCGGTCGGCGCAGGGCCATGCGGTGCCCGCCCCGGCGGATCTCGAAGAGCTCGTTCGAGGCCCCGCCGGTGATGAAGCGTGCGCGTCGACCGGCTCGCCCGCGCCGGGCAGGCCCTGCTCGTCCATGCAGCGCGCCGAGGCGCTCGCGTCGATCGCGCGAGCCGTGGCTGTGCGCCGTCGTCCGTCGACCGTGCTCACCGGTTCCCCACCTCGTGCTCGACCGCGGTCGCCAGCTCGCTCACCGGTTGCGCCACCTCGTGCTCGAGGTGCTCGGCGAACTTCGCCCGGGCGGCGGCCGATCCGGTCGGGCAGGTGCTCGGTCGGCCACAGGCCCTCGGCCGGCTGGTAGCGCTTCAGGACCTGGCGGGCCACCGTCGTCGCGGTGCACCTCGGTCGGCCCGTCGACGAGGCCCATGACCGGCGACCGTCATCCATAGCCGCGCCGAGGGGCATCTCGTTGGAGACGCCGAGCGCCCCGTGGACCTGGATGGCCCGCTGGACGATGTCGTGGAGGACCTGGGGGGTGAGCACCTTGATCGCGGCGATGTCGTGGCGGACCTTGCGGTAGTCCTGGTACCTGGTCGATGCTCCCAGGCCACGTACAAGCACGAACAGCCGGAACTGGATGAGCTGCGATGTAGGAGTCGGCGACGTAGTTCTGCACGCTCTGCTTGTCGGCCAGCAGGCCGTCGCTGGGTCTGGCGGCTGACGGCCCGCTCGCACATCATGTCGAGGGCCTTGCTGGCACATCCCCACCGTCCGCATGGCGTGGTGGACCCGCCCGCCGCCGAGCCGGGTCTGGGCGATGGCGAAGGCCTGGCCCTCGCCCCCGAGCAGGCTCTCGGCCGGGCACCCGCACCTCGTCGTAGTGGATGAGGGCGTGCATGCCCGCGTGCCGGCGGCCACGCTCGCCCATCAGCCCGATGTTGCGGACGATCTCGACCCCGGGGGTGTCGGTCGGGACGAGGAACATCGACATCCCCTGGTAGACGTCGGTCGTCGGGGTCGGTCACCGCCATCACGATGAGGAAGCGACGACGTCCGGGCGTTGGACGAGAAGAACTTCCACCCGTCGATGACCCACTCGTCGCCGTCGCGTCGGGCCCGTGGTCTCGAAGCAGCGTCGGGTCCGAGCCCCCCTGGGGCTCGGTCATCGAGTAGCGACGAGAAGATCTCGCCGTCGAGCAGCGGGCGCAGGTAGCGCTCCTTCTGCTCGTCGGTGCCGTAGTGGGCGATGATCTCGGCGTTGCCGGTGTCGGGCGCCTGGGTCCCGAAGATGATCGGGGCCCACCGGGAGCGGCCGAGGATCTCGTTCATCAGCGACGAGCTTCACCTGGCCGTACCCCTCGCCCCCGAGCTCGGGTCCGAGGTGGCAGGCCCACAGCTTCCGGTCGCGCACCTGCTGCTTCAGCGGGTCGACGATCGCCCGCAGCGCGTCGTCGAGCGGGTGGAAGGTCCGAGCCCCACAGCAGGTCGAGCGGCTCGACCTCCTCGCGGACGAAGGCGTCCATCCAGTCGAGCTGCGCTTGGAACTCCGGTTCGGTGGAGAACTCCCAGGCCACATCCGCCCTTTCTGCTCGACGATGACCGCACGCACCGGGCGGACGGCGGCGCCACAGTACCAGTTCGCCTCCGCGGTCAGATTGGGCTGCGGCCGGTCGCGAGGTCGGAGGCGAGCCGTGTCGCGAGCCGGTCGCGATGGAAGGACGCACCGCCGAAGGAGCTCGCGTCGAGCTGTGCCGCGCTTCACGTAGAGGTGGAGGTCGTACGTCCCAGGTGAAGCCGATCCCGCCGTGCACCTGCATTGCCGAGGCCATGACCCGCCGAGAGGCATCGGAGCACCAGGCCTTGGCCATGGACGCCGCGATCGACGCGTCCTGCTCCCCGGACCCGAGACACCATGCCGCGTAGTACGCACTCGACCGCATGGCCTCGACGTCGACCAGCGCGTCCGCCAGCCGGTGCTTGACCGCCTGGAAGCTGCCGATCGGGTGGCCGAACTGACGCCGCACCTTCGCGTACTCGACGCTCATCTCGAGCGCGCGTTCCGACGCGCCGAGCAATTGGGCGCCGGCCGCGGTGGAGGCGCGATCGAGCACCAGGGCCGCCGCCACGGGTCCCCCGATCCTCCACGCGGGCGTCTCGTCGAGCGACAACCAGGCGACCGGGCGGGTCCGGTCCATCGAGGGCTCCTGCCGGGGACGCTCGCCCTCCCCGGGCGCGAGCGCGTAGACCGCGTCGGCGGTGACCACCACCGCGACCTCGGCCACCGATGCGTACTGGGTGGGTTCGGGCCGCCCGCTGAGCCGCCAGCGGCCGCGGTCGAAGCGCGCTGCCACCGAAGTGTCCGCCCAGGCCACGCAGCCGATGGTCCGGCCCTCCGAGAGCGTCGCGATCCAGGAAGCGAGCTGGTCGGGCACCTCGGGGGGGACCTCGTCGTCGTCACCCCCCACTCCGAGCGAGCCGAGCGCGCCCAGGCAGAGGACGTTCGAGACGAAGGGGGCCGGCGCCACCCGACGCCGCGAGCTGCTCGCAGAGCACCGCGACCTCGACCATTCCGAGGCCCAGGCCGCCTTCCTCCTCGGGCCGTTCGACTGCGAGCCAGCCCTGTTCGGCCATCGCCTCCCAGAGCTCGCGGTCGAGCGGGGCGGCGAGGTCGTCTGCCGCGCCCCCGTCCGCGGCCGTCACCGTCGCCCCCGGCCCGACGAT
Organism: uncultured Acidimicrobiaceae bacterium; assembly: GCA_963784155.1. Taxonomy (GTDB): domain Bacteria; phylum Actinomycetota; class Acidimicrobiia; order Acidimicrobiales; family RAAP-2; genus Bog-756. The sequence continues at coordinate 530,689 of CAWAQF010000004.1, read as the reverse complement.
CGCACGCACCCGCTCGATCGAAGCCATCCCTTCCAGCAGGCCGGACGCGGCCTCCGCGAGGGCGCGCTGGTCGGCGGAGAGCTCGAACTCCATGGCGGCGAAGCATAGGAGCCCGGCCCGGAGCCAGGCCGGTGCGCCCACAGGCCTGTGCCAAGCTGACCCGGATGGATCTCCAGATGACGACCGGACAGCGACGCCTCCGCGAGGAGCTGCACGACTGGCTGGTCGCCAATCTGCCCTGGGCGTACGGCACCGAGCCGCCGCCGCGCTCCCCGACCTCGCCGAAGTGGTCGCGTTCGGGCGCCAGTGGCAGGCGAAGCTCGCGGCCGACCGTTGGGTGGGTGTCACCTGGCCGACCGAGCTCGGCGGGCGCGGCCTCGGGCCGACCGAGCACTTCCTCGTCACCGAGGAGATGGCGCGGGCCCGCGCGCCCGAGCTGGTCGGACGCATCGCGATCAACCTGGTCGCCCCCACCCTCTTCGCCCACGGCACAGCCGAGCAACGGGAGCGGTGGCTGCCGCCAGTCCTGCCGGCCGAGGAGCTCTGGTGCCAGCTGTTCAGCGAGCCCGAGGCCGGCAGCGACCTCGCCTCGCTCACCACCCGGGCCGAGAAGGTCGACGGCGGGTTCCGGGTGACCGGCCACAAGGTCTGGACGTCCTACGCGCAATTCGCCGACTGGGGTCTCTGCCTCGCCCGCAGCGACCCCGATGCGCCGCGACGCCAACTCGGCCTCTCCTGCCTGGCGGTCGACATGCACGCCGAGGGCGTCGAGGTCCGCCCTCTCGTCCAGATCACCGGCGACGCCGAGTTCAACGAGGTGGTCCTCGACGGCGTGTTCGTACCCGACTCGGCACTGATCGGCAAGGCCGGAGACGGCTGGCGGGTCGCCAACTCGACCCTCGCCCACGAGCGCGGCGTCAACCCGCGCCAGCTCGGCATCCACTGCCAACTTCTCGCCGAGCTGCTCGAGCTCGCAGCCGCGCAGCCCGGCGGGTTCGACGACGGGGAGGTCCGGCAGCGGGTCGCCGAGGCCTACATCGAGGTCAAGCTGTTCCAGCTGCACAACTGGCGCACCCTCACCCGCCTCGAGCGAGGGGAGCCGCCCGGTCCCGAAGGCAGCGCACTGAAGCTCTACTGGAGCGAGATGTCGCAGCGCCTGCACGAGACCGCGCTCGAGGTGCTCGGACCGGCAGCGCCGCTGTGGCAGGGAGCCTCCGGCAACCCCGGGGACGGCCTATGGCAACGGTCGTGGCTCTACTATCAGGCGTCCTCGATCTTCGCCGGCACCAACGAGGTCCACCGGACACTGGTCGGCGAGCGGGTGCTCGGCCTGCCGAAGGACTGACCGGGCCGGACGTCGACGCAGACGGGACAGTCGAGGCAGACGGGACAGTCGAGGCAGACCGACACAGCCGAGGAAGGAGCAGGCCGTGGGGTACGAAGCGATCCGCTACGAGGTGGACGGAGCGGTGGCCACGGTCACCATGAACCGCCCGGAGGTCGCCAACGCGCAGGACACCCGCCTGATCGACGAGATCGATGCCGCCTTCGACGAGGCCGACGCCGACGACGCGGTGCGGGTGGTGATCCTCGCCGGAGAGGGCAAGCACTTCTCCTCCGGCCACGACTTGAAGGCGCTCGTCGGACAAGAGAGCCCCGACGAGTGGGTGCTCATGCGCGAGACACCCGAGGGCAAGCTCTACCACGAGAAGGTCATGTACTACGACCGCTGCAAGCGGATCCACGACTTCCGTAAGCCGACCGTCGCCGCGGTGCAGGGAAGCTGCGTGGCCGCGGGACTCATGCTCGCCTGCATGTGCGACCTGATCGTCGCAGCCGACGACGCGGTCTTCTCCAACCCGGTGCTCCGGATGACCGGGGCCGGTGTCGAGCTCCTCGTCGAGCCCTGGGAGCTCGGGATCCGCAAGGCGAAGGAGTTCCTCCTCACCGGGGAAACGATCGATGCGCAGGAAGCCTGGCGGCTCGGTCTGGTCAACCGTGTGGTGCCCCGCGCGGAGCTCGCCAGCGCGGACCCGTGAGCTGGCGGAGCGGATCTCGCTCGTCCCGCCCGCCACCGCCCAGGTGGTGAAGGACACCCTCAACCACACCGGCGAGCTCATGGGGAAGTCCGCCTCCTGGAAGTACCACTTCATGGCCCACCACTGGATGCACAACACCGAGACGGCCCGCAGCGCACTCGCCGAGCGACGCACCCGCGGCTCGATGAAGGAGGTCTTCTCCGACCGCGACCGCGGGGACCGGCCGGCCGGTTGACCTCCGCAGCATCCGCAGGCGGCGCGGGCGCCGGCCCGCTGGCGGGCGTACGCGTCCTCGACGTGGGCACCCGCATCTCTGCACCGTTCTGCGCGGGACTCCTCGGCGAGCTCGGCGCAGACGTGATCAAGGTCGAGCAACCCCGGACCGGGGACTTCATGCGCACCATCGGACCCTTCGCCCCGACCGCCGAAGGACCCGGCTACTCCCTCTTCTGGGCGGTCGAGGGTCGCGGCCGGCGGAGCGTCACCTGTGATCTCCGGAAAGCAGGAGGGTCAGGAGCTGTTCCGGCGGCTCGCCGCGCACGCGGACGTGCTCTGCGAGAACTTCCGCCCCGGGACCATGGAGGAGTGGGGCCTCGGTCCCGACGACCTCGGGGACGAGCTGGTCTACGTGCGGATCAGCGCCTTCGGGCAGGACGGTCCGTACGCGCAGCGACCCGGTCTCGATCGCCTCGGCATCGCGTACGGCGGTCTCCTCCAGCTGACCGGCGAGCGAGACCGTCCCCCGGTTCGACCGGGTGTGACCATCTCCGACTACCTCACCGGTGTGTTCGCCGCACTCGGCGCGGTCGCCGGCCTCTTCGAACGGCGCGCGGTCGGCCGTCGCCCGGCCGGTGCCACCGTCGTCGACGCCGCCCTCTACGAGTCGGTCCTCCGGGTGCTCGAGTGGACCCTTGCGGCCTACGACTCGACCGGACAGGTCCGCACGCGCGAGGGGAACCGCATGGCGAACTCGGCGCCGCTCGACAACTACCGCGCGGCCGACGGCTCCTACGTCTGCATCGTGGGCGGCTCCGACGCCAACTTCGCCCGGCTCTGCCGGGCGATGGGACGGCCCGAGCTGATCGAGGACCCGCGGTACGCCACCCTCTCGGCACGGGTCGAACGCGGGCAGGAGATCAACGACCTGGTGGCCGCCTGGGCCGCCGGCCTCGGCGCGGCCGAGATCGAGGCGGCCTGCGTGGAGCACGGGGTGCCGGTCGGGACCGCCTACACCGCGGCGGACGTGTTCGCCGACCCGCACATGGCGGCCCGGCGCGACCTGGTCACCGTCGAGGACCCGGTGATCGGCCCGCTCCGCCAGCAGGCGCCTTTCCCGCGCTTCGTCGGTCGGCCGGGCGAGGTGCCGACCGGCGCCCCCGAGCTCGGCGCGCACAACCGGGAGGTCTGGTGCGACCTGGTCGGGCTCTCCGCTGACGAGCTCGAGCGGCTCGGCGAGGCCGGCGTCGTCTGACGCCGGGCGGTTCCTACTGCCCCGGCTCGGGATCGCGGGGCAACCCGAGGATGCGCTCCGCGATGACGTTGCGCTGGACCTCGCTGGTGCCTCCCGCGATGGTGAGGCAGCGGGTCGCGAGGAAGCCCAGTCCCCAGCGTCCCGCCCGCCCGTCGAGGGTGGCTCCCTCGGGACCGAGCATGGCGAGTCCGAGCTCCTGGACCCGCTGCTCGTGCTCGGCGCCGAGCAGCTTGCGGAGACTCGCACCCGAGCCCGGATCGGTCCCCGCGAGCGAGCGGAGGGTCGACCGGTGGGTCATCAGCTGGAGCGACTGGGCCTCGACGAGGAGCCGGCCCAGCCGGCCGGCCATGGCCGTCGGGAGGTCGTCGCCGAGTCGGCCGGCGAGGCGGATGAGCGACTCGACCCCGATCCCGAAGGTCGACCCGCTCGACATGTTCACCCGTTCGTTGGCGAGCGTGACCCTGGCGAGACCCCACCCTTCGTTGACCGCGCCGATCACGCAGTCGTCGGGCACGAACACCGAGTCGAGGAAGACCTCGTTGAACATGGCCGCGCCGGTGAGCTCACGCAGCGGCCGGATGTCGAGCCCGTCCGCATGCATGTCCACGATGAAGTAGGTGATCCCGCGGTGCTTCGGCGCATCGGGGTCGGTCCGCGCCAGGCAGATGCCCCAGTCTGCCTGGGTGGCCATCGACGTCCAGACCTTCTGTCCGGTGAGCAGCCAGCCGTCCTGTCCGCGCTCCGCACGCGTCGAGAGGCCGGCGAGGTCCGACCCGGCTCCGGGTTCGGAGAACAGCTGGCACCAGGCGAGCTCGCCGAGCAGGGTCGGCCGCACCCACCGCTCGTGCTGCTCGCCAGTGCCGTTCGCGATGATCGGCGGCAACGCCCAGGCCCCGATGCCGAGGTGCGGGCGCGACAGACCTGCCTCCGCGAAGAGCTCGTCGATCACCACCTGTTCGACCGCGCCGGCGTCGCGGCCCCACGGACGCGGCCAGTGCGGCGCGACCAGTCCCGCCTCGACCATCGCGCGGCGGCGGTCCGACTCGGGCGTCGCCCGGAGGCCTTCGACCACCGGTGCCAGCTCGCGGCGGACCTCGTCCGCGAGGTCGGGCAGCTCGGCGGTGATCGCCCGGCGCGTGCCGGTACCGGCGAGGGTGGTGACCTCGAGGCACAGCGAGTCGGGATCTCCGAGCAGCTGGCGGTCGGCCATCGCGCGCTTCAGGTGGAGGTGGGCGTCGTGCTCCCAGGTGAAGCCGATCCCGCCGAGCACCTGGATGCACTCCTTCGCGCAGCTCGCGTAACCGTCGAGCGCGAGCACCGCCGCGGTGGAGGCCGCGAGGTCCGCCTCCTCGCCGTGGCCGGTGTCGACGGCGACGGCCGCGTCCCAGGCGACCGCGGCGAGCTGTTCGACCCGCACCGCCATGTCGGCGAGCCGGTGCTTGATGGCCTGGAACTGCCCGATCGGCCTCCCGAACTGTCGGCGCACCTTGGCGTACTCGCTCGCCGTCTCGAGGCACCAGCGCGCACCGCCCGCGTGTTCGGCCGCGGCGAGCGCGAGGGCCAGCTGGCGCACCCGGCCGGGGGGAGGGCGCGCAGCTGGTGGTCCGCGCCGAGCACCAGCCCGTCGACCGCCACCTCCCCGACCCGGCGGGTCGGGTCGAGGCTCGCCAGCGAGGTCACGGTGAGCTCGTGGCCGGTCTCGGCGAGGTCGAGCAGGCACCAGACCTCGCCCCCGTCCTTCGTCCGGACCGGCACCAGGAGGGTGGTGGCGATCATCGCGGCGAGCACCGGCCGCAAGGTCCCCGACACCACCAGGGCGCCGGCCGCGTCCCCGTCCGCCTCGAGGGCGCCGGGGCCGAGGTAGACACCCGCGGTGGCGGTTCCTTCGGCGAGTGGTCCCACCGCCCGGCGCGCCGCCTCGCCCTCCAACCCCTCGGCCGCAGCGGCCGCGGCGAGCACGGTGGGCAGGAAGGGTCCGGGGAGCAGCGAGTAGCCGGTCTCCTCGAGGAGGACCGCGAGCTCGAAGAAACCGAACCCCTGACCGCCGAACTCCTCGGAGAGATGGATGCCCGGCCACCCCTGCTCGGCCAGCTCCTTCCACACCGGCTGGAGCTCCTCGGTCTCGGCGTCGAGCAGCGCACGCGGCACGCTCGGCGGGCAGTGCGCCGCGAGCCACCGGGCGGCGATGCGGCGCTGTTCCTCGTGCTCTTCGGTCAGGGCGATCGGCATCGGAATCCTCAGGCGCGGTCGCCGGCCGGCTCGTCGACGACCTCGACCGAGATGGCCCGCATCGGACACCCCTCGGCCGCGACCCGGATGCGGTCGTCGTCGTCGCCCGGTGGGTCGCGCACGATCGACTGGCCGTCGTCGTCGAGGTCGAAGGTCTGCGGGCGCCCAGTAGACGCAGTTGCCGGTCCCGACGCACTTGTCCCGGTCGATGACGATCCTGAGCACGCTCCCCTACCTCCCGGCCACCAGATCGGTCTCGCGCACATGGGCCTCGCGCAGCTGACGCTTGCGCACCTTGCCGTTCGCGTCGCGGGGCAGCTCGTCGACGATCTCCCACTCGCGCGGGCACCTTGTACTTGGCGAGCGTCGCGGCGACGTGACCGGCGAGCTCCTCGGTCGTCGCCTTCTCCCGCAACTGCACCATCGCCTTCAACCGCTCGCCGTCCCGCTCGTCGGGAATTCCGAAGACCGCGCAGTCGACCACCGCCGGGTGGGCGAAGAGCACCTCTTCGATCTCGCGCGGCGCGATGTTCACGCCGCCCCACAACACCATGTCCGAAACTCGGTCGGTGATGGTCAGGTAGCCGGCCGCGTCGAGGAAGCCGACGTCGCCGACGGTGAAGGCGTCGTCGTGCCAGGCGTTGGTCGTCGACTCGTCGTCGTTGCGGTAGTGGAAGCGCTGCGGTCCCGCCGGACGGATGTAGATGAGCCCGGGCTCGCCGGTCGGCACCGGGTTCCCCTCCTCGTCGAGGATGCGGACCTCGACACCCGGCCAGGGGGTCCCGACGCTGCCGGGACGTTCGAGCCACTCCTCCGGTGAGATCCTGGTCGCGCCGCCCTCGCTCGCGCCGTAGAGCTCGTGGATCTCGGTGTCGGGGAAGGTCTCGATCATCCGGTACTTCACCTGGACCGGGCAGGGCGCGCCCGCGTGGACGACCAGCGAGAGACTCGAGGTGTCGATCGAGGACCGGACGTCGCTCTGGCAGCTCGAGGATCCGGATGAAGTGGGCGGGAACCATGAAGGTCCTCGTCCCGCGCCGTCGGCTCACCTCCTCGAGCCAGCCACGGGCGTCGAAGCTGTCGGTGACGACGGTCAGGGCGCCGACGTAGAGCGAGGTGAGCGCCCACCCGAGGTGCGCAGCGTGGTACGCCGGCCCGGTCATCACGTAGACGTCGTCGGGAGTCCACCCCCAGAGGGCGACCTGTCCCTCCATGCCCCGGGCCCTCCCCGCGTCGTCGGAGATGCCGCCGTGCACGACCCCCTTCGGGCGGGCGGTGGTGCCCGACGTGTAGAACAGCAGTTCGGGGCCGGACCGGCTGTCGGCCTCGGGAAGCGGAGCGGCCTCGGCGATCCTTTCCTCGTAGTCCGAACCGACCCGCACGACCGAAGCCGGGTGCTCGCCGAGCGACGCGAGGAGCTCCTCGTCGAAGCCGACCTGGCCGACGGCGACGGCCACCTCGGCGTCGGTGAGGATGTAGGCCAGCTCCCCCGCGCGGAGATGCCAGTTGACCGGCAGGTAGGGGGCGCCCAGCATGGCCGCCGCGGTCACCACCTCGAAGAGCTCCGCGCCGTTCGCCAACACTCCGGCGACCGGGCGACCGGGGCCGGCGCCCTCTTCGGCGAGTACCGAGGCGAGACGGCGGGCGCGCGCGTCGAGCTCCGCCGTAGGTGCGCACCACCTCCCCGAATGCGATCGCCGGCCGCTCGGGAGAGCTCAGCGCGTGTCCCGTCACCCCCCGCACCGGGGTCGGTGCCCGCTCGGTCATCGTGAGGAGACTACTTCCGGGGCGGCCCACCCGTCCGAGGCAGGTAGGGTGCGCCGATCGAAACCACGACACCGGTCCACCCGCTCGAGGCGATCACTGCCGAGGAGATCCGCACCGCCGTCGACGCGGTGCGGACGCACGGACACCTCGGCGAAGGTGCTCTCTTCTCGGCGGTGACGCTCGAGGAACCGAGTAGGGCGGCGCTCGCCGCCCACCGGCCCGGTTCCCTTCCCGACCGGCGGGTCCGGATGGTCGTCGTACCCGGGCCCGAGTCCGCGGTCGTCGAGGCGGTCGTCGGTGTGCCGGCCGGCGAGGTGCTCGAGTGGACACACCGCGAAGGGATGCTGCCGGCGTTGCTCTTCGACGACGCGGTGCGGGCGACCGAGGCCTTGCGCGCGCACTCGGGGTGGCTCGCGGCACTCGCCCGCCGCGGGATCACCGACCTCGAGAAGGTCCAGATCGACCCCTGGCCGGCCGGCAACTTCGGGAACCCGGTCGAGGAGGGTCGGCGGATCATGCGGTGCCTCGCGTACTACCGCGAGGCACCGACCGACAACGGGTACGCCCGCCCGATCGAAGGCGTGCTCGCCACGGTCGACGCGGCCCGCGGGGAGGTCCTCGAGCTCCAGGACTTCGGGGATGTGCCCCTGCCCGAAGGACGGGGAAGCTACCTCCCCGAGGACAACCAGCCACTCCGTTCCGACCTTCGCCCTCTCGAGATCGCCCAGCGCGAGGGAGTGAGCTTCACCGTCGAGTCGAACCTGCTCACCTGGCAGCGCTGGTCGATGCGCGTCTCGATGGACCCCCTCGAGGGACTGGTGCTCCACGCCGTCGGCTACGAGGACGGCGGCACGGTCCGACCGATCCTCCATCGGGCCTCGATCTGCGAGATGGTCGTCCCCTACGGCGACCCCGACCCGATGCACAGCTGGAAGAACGCCTTCGACGTCGGGCGAGTGGGGGCTCGGCCGGATGGCCAACTCCCTCGAGCTCGGCTGCGACTGCCTCGGCGAGATCACCTACCTGGACGCGGTGTTCTGCAGCGAACACGGCAGGCCCTACGTGGCGAAGAACGTGGTCTGCATCCACGAGGAGGACTACGGCATCCTCTGGAAGCATCAGGACCAGCACGCCGGTCGCACCGAGGTGCGCCGCTCGCGCCGGCTGGTGGTCTCCTCCATCGCCACCGTCGGCAACTACGAGTACGGGTTCTACTGGTACTTCTACCTCGACGGCACCATCCAGCACGAGGTGAAGCTCACCGGGATCATGTCGACCCAGGCGGTCCCGCCCGGGGCGGAGCCGACGCACGGCTCGTTGGTCGCACCGGGCCTCGCGGCGCCGCTCCACCAGCACCTCTTCTGCGCGCGCCTCGACCTCGCGGTCGACGGACCGGTGAACGAGGTCTACGAGGTCTGCGTCGAGCGGGAACCGCCGGGCGAGGGCAACCCGCTCGGCAACGCCTTCCGCCTCCGGCACCGAGCGTCTCGAGTCCGAGCTCGCGGCCGCGCCGCGACATCGACCCCGCGACGAGCCGTCACTGGCGATTCGTGAACCCGACCTCGCACAACGCTCTCGGCCGGCCGGTCGCCTACCGGCTGGTGCCCGGTCCGACGCCGACGCTGCTCGCCGACCGAGGACTCGAGCGTCGGGCAGCGGGCAGGGTTCGCCCGCCACAACCTGTGGGTCACCCCGGCCGCCCCGGACGAACGGCGCGGCCGCGGGCGACTACCCCAACCAGCACGCCGGTGGCGACGGGCTCCTCCGCTGGACCGAGGCCGACCGGTCACTGGTCGACACCGAGCTGGTCGCCTGGCACACCTTCGGGGTGACCCACGTGCCCCGCCCGGAGGACTGGCCGGTGATGCCGGTCGAGTACTGCGGCTTCCACCTGCTGCCGGTCGGCTTCTTCGACCGCAACCCGAGCCTCGATCTGCCCCCGCCCGCCGACCACTGCTCCTGAGCCGCGGCCGCGTCGTTACCATGGCCGCCGTGCCCGAGCTCGAATCCCTCCTCTACGACGAGTCCGACGGCGTGGCATGGGTCACGCTCAACCGCCCCGACGCGTTCAACGCGTTCGACACCACCATGCAGCGCGAGCTGCGCGAACTGTGGTTCCGGCTCCGCAGCGACGACGACGTCCGCTGCATCGTGCTCACCGGCGCGGGCGACAAGGCCTTCTGCACCGGCCTCGACCGCGAGAGCATCGGCTCGATCGAGGACCTGCCTCCGGGGAAGCTGCCCGGCTACCACACCCCCTGGGACTTCGACGATCCGGGCAAGAGCGTCTGCCCGAAGACGAACGAGCTCTGGAAGCCGGTGATCGCCGCGGTCAACGGGATGGCCTGCGGCGGGGCCTTCTACATCCTCGGCGAAGTCGACTTCATCATCGCCGCCGACCACGCCACCTTCTTCGATCCCCACGTGACCTATGGCATGCCGGCGGCCTTCGAGCCGATCTTCCTCCTCCACAAGATGCCCTTCCAGGAGGTGATGCGGCTCTCCCTGCTCGGAGCCCACGAGCGGATGTCCGCGAAGCGGGCCCACGAGATCGGCTTCGTGTCCGAGGTGGTGCCCGGCGCCGAGCTCGCGCGAGCGGACCGAGTGGGCCGCCGCAGGCCATCGCGGACCAACCGGCCCTCGCGGTCACCGGCACGCTCCGCGCCCTCTGGACCGGTCTCGAGCTCTCACGCCGTCAGGCCCTCGACCACGCCTTCCTCTTCACCAACATCGGCACCGACCGCCGCTGCTGGTCGAGGGGCAGGAGCGGTTCTCCTCCGGCAAGCGGATCGACTGGCGCCTCCGCTGAGGCGGGTCAGCCCTCGAGCGGTGGCAGGCCGCCCGCGATGGTCTTTGTCTCGAGGTACTGCTCGAATCCCTCGAGACCGTTCTGCCGACCGATCCCACTCGACTTATAGCCGCCGAACGGCGCGTCGGCCCCGTACCAGATCCCGCCGTTGACCCCGGCGGTACCCGCACGGATCCGCCGCGCCAACGCGATCGGCACGCTCCTCGGACCCGGAGGTCACCCCGCAGCCGAGCCCGTATTCCGACTCGTTGGCGATGCGGACCGCGTCGTCGTCGTCCTCGAAGGGGATCACCACGAGGACCGGACCGAAGATCTCCTCGCGGGCAACGGTCATCGAGTTGTCGACGTCCGCGATGAGGGTCGGCTCCACGTAGAAGCCCTTGTCGAGGTGGGCCGGCCGCTTGCCGCCGGTCACGATCCGCGCGCCCTGCTCCTTGGCGCTGTCCACGTAGCGGAGGATCTTGTCCCGCTGGGAGCCGTTGATCTGTGGCCCCTGGAAGTTGGAGGGATCGGTCGGATCGCCGTAGGGCACGTTCTGGAAACCCTCCGTCATCAGCTCGATCCCCTCCTCGTAGCGCGAACGCGGCAGGAGGAGGCGGGTCAGCATGACGCAGCCCTGTCCGCCGTGGATGCACACGGTCCAGGCGGAGGAGAGCTTGGCCGCGAGGTCGGCGTCCTCGAGCACCACGTCGGCCGACTTGCCTCCGAGCTCGAGGAAGAGCCGCTTGAGGGTCGGTGCGCCCTTCTCCATGATCCGCCGCCCGACCGCGGTCGATCCGGTGAAGGAGATCAGGTCGACCCGCCGATCGGTGACGAGGTCCTCGGCGACGCCGTTGTCGGTGGTGGGCACCACCTGGAAGACCCCGTCGGGGAAGTCGGTCCGCTCGGCGACCAGGCGTCCGATGCGGGTGGCGTTCCAGGGGGTGTCGGGCGCGGGCTTCAGGATCACCGTGTTGCCGGTGGCGAGCGCCTGCCCGATCTTGTTGATGGCGACCTCGAAGGGGTAGTTCCACGGCACGATCGCCCCGACCACCCCGGTGGCCTCCTTCACCACCTTGCGCCAGCTCCGCATCCCGAACGCGTGGCCCTCGGGCAGGTCGCGCTCCCAGGCGAACTCGTCGATGAAGTTGGCCGGCCAGGTCAACCCTTCCGATAGAGGCGCATCGAGCTGTGGTCCCCAGGTGAGCAGCAGCGGGCAGCCCACCTCGGCCACCAGCTCGGCGCGCAGCTCCTCCTTCTCGCTCTCGAGCGCGTCCTGGAGTTGGAGGAGGCAGCGCTTGCGCAGCTCCCGGTCGGTGGACCACGCCGTGGTGTCGAACGCGCGTCGCGCTGCGGCGACCGCGCGGTCCATGTCCTCGTGACCCGCGTCGGCGGTCGTCCCGAGCACCTCCTCGGTCGCCGGGTTGACGTTGTCGAAGCGCTTGCCCGACGCGGCCTCGACGAGCTGCCCGTCGATCAGCATGCGGGCCTCGCCGGTGATGGCGGTGGGTTCGGCCGTCGTGGTCATGGTCGTCCTCCTTGGCGATTGGTCGTTCCGGCATCGTCGATCACGGGGACCTCAGAAACGAGGGCACCAGCCTGCCACCCTCCGCGGACGGGCGGCACACGCGGTGTACCGGCCGGACGTTCACCGAGGCAACCCGAGACCGTGCTCGGCCACGATGTTGCGGTTGATCTCGCTCGTGCCGCCCGCGATCGACGACGAGACCGCGGTGAGCAGGGTGGTCGACCAGGGCGGCTCGAGCGCCCCCGGTCCGAGGACCTCGACGGCCAGGTCCGCGAGCTCCTGGCTGATCTGGGACCAGAGGAGCTTCGCCATCGAACCCATCGCAGGGGTCGGCCGACCCCCGTGCCCGACGGCCTCGAGCTCGCGAGCCGTCGACCAGCGGAGGCAGGCGATCTTGCCGTAGAGCCGGGCGAGCTGGTCGCGCTCGGAAGGCGTCACCGCTGCGCCGGTCTTACGCGTGGCCTCGAGGAGCTCGGTGAAGCGTTCGCTCAGCGCGAGGTGGAATTTGGCGACGCCGGCCCGCTCGTAGCTGAGGGTGGTCATCGCGACCCGCCATCCCTCGTCGAGCGGGCCGAGCAGCGCGGAGGACGGCACCCGCACACCCGAGAAGAAGATCTCGGAGAAGGTCCGGTCCCCCGCCATCGTGAGCACCGGCGACACCTCGATCCCCGGGGTGCGCATGTCGAGCAGCAGGCAGCTGATGCCGGCGTGCTTCGGCGCGTCCGGGTCGGTGCGCACGTAGAGCTGGCACCAGTCGGCCAGGTGACCGAGGCTGTTCCACGTCTTCTGCCCGTCGACGACGAACTCGTCGCCCTCCAACCGAGCCGTGGTCCGGAGAGAGGCGAGATCGGAGCCCGCGTCCGGCTCGGACATCCCCTGGCACCAGAGCTCGTCCCCGCGTAGCAGCGGGGCGATGAAGCGGTCTTTCTGGAGCTGCGTCCCGAACTCGAGGATCGCGGGCGCGATGTTGGCGACACCGATCACGTTGATCGGGCCCGGCGCGCCCTTCTCGGCCATGACCTCGAGATACGCGAGCTGTTCGTCGACCGTCGCATCGCGTCCGCCGTACTCGGCCGGCCACGCGGGTGCCGCCCAACCGGCGTCGGCGAGGATCCGGTTCCACGCCCGGAGCATCTCGAGCTGGCCGGGATCGTCGAGACCGTGCCGTGCCGCACCCACCAGTTCGGGGGTCAGGTGCTCGTCGAGCCATCCGATCAGCGCTCGCCGGAACTCCGGCAGCGAGCTGTTGGCCGCACCGCCGGGATCCACGGGCCCTCCTCGTTGTCGCCGGCCGCGTCCGGGCGGATGCCCTGCTCACCGCGGCGCCTCACGGTACACCAGGGCGGTTCCACCGACGGAATCAGAGCCGGCTCCGGTACGAGGGTCGATCAGCGGAGCGACGAACCGACCTGTTCGGCGTAGTGGCGGAGCGACTCGACCGGGTCTCCGCCGTCTGCCCACGGGCGAACGAGGATGCGATCGATTCCCATCTCGGCCAGTGCGGCGAGCTCGTCCTCCCCCGGCGCGGCCGAGCCGAAGGTGACGGTGGTGCGCCCGTCCCGACCCGCCTCCCGACGGAGCTTTTGCACCTTGACCGCGCCCTCGCCGATCCGGTCGCGACTGTGGTTCATCGGGATCCAGCCGTCGCCGACGGTGGAGGCGCGCCGCATGGCGGCCGGCCCGTCACCGCCGATGTGGATCGGCGGGTAGGGCTTCTGCTTCGGCTTCGGTTCGAACTTGACCGGGTCGAAGTCGAAGAAATCGCCGTGGTGTTCGACCACTTCCTCCGTCCAGAGCCGTCGGCAGACGTCGATCGCCTCGTCGACTCGGCGACCGCGGGTCGCGAAGTCGAGGCCGACCGCGTCCCACTCCTCCTCGAGCCAGCTCGCACCGATCCCGAACTCCACCCGGCCGCCGGAAACGACGTCGAGGGTGGTCACCGCGCGGGCCACGACGAAGGGGTGACGCAAACCGATGTTGTAGATGTGGGTCCCGAAGCGGATCTGCTCGGTCCGCCCTGCCAGGTAGCCGAGGTAGGTGAACGGGTCGAACACCGGGATCTCGGGCGGGACCGGCGGATGGCCCGCACCGTGGTACGGGCTCCCCTCCATGCCGATCGGCAGCACCAGGTGCTCGGGCATCCAGACCGACTCGTAACCGAGGCGGTCGGCCTCCTCGGTCACCGGGGTCCACATCCGAGAGCGCACACCGCCGAGCGCAACACCGATCCTCATCTGGTCCCCTCGATCCTGGTGATCATCGGAGACACCTTACGGTCACGAACGACATCTCTGCTCTGGACCCGGGCCGGCTGTCACCTCCGCGATCAAGCAGCGGTCACGACGCAACGAAGCGCGACGCAGCGGTCAGCCCTCGACGGCGAAGGGCCTCCGCGTGCCGGTGAGGGCACCGATGTGGACGGCGAGTCCACCGAGGTCTTCGCCCCGAACCTCGCACTCGCCCGTGTGGAGACCCACTCGTAGCTGTGCCCCGAGCTTCGCGGTTGCCTCAGTGATCGCTTGCGCGCAACGAATGGCTCGCGCCGAGCCGTCGGAGGATGCCACGAAGCCGTCCTCTGTCGTTGATCGTGCGCGGGTCGGATCACCCGAGGAACGGGCCGGGCATGGAGAACGAAGCGGTGAACCCGTGCGGCCCGACGGTCACTTCCGTCAATAGGGTGAAACGTCCGAACGACAGTTCGGAGAACGTGATCGTGGCCGGATAGTCGGTCACTGTTCCAGACGCGCAATCCGGGTTGCAGTCGTCGTATCCCCACATACCGTGACCGACGGCCATCGAACTGGTCCATGAACTCCAGACCATGTCGCTGATGATGTTCCCAGCGTCGCCTGAGATTGCGACCACATTGGGTTCGATTCCGGCCCATCCCTGTATGGTCACGATCGGCAACGTCGACTCCGGTAACAACCAGTAGCCCCCTCCGTCGGGTTCGACTGCGATGGAACCGACGGGATAGTTCGGCTGTGACGGAAATCCCGAGTTCACCAGCGAGCCGTGAAACGAGGCGTTGCCGAAGGCGAACACGCCACCGTCGGCACCTGCCAGCCAGTAACCCGAGCCGCCGGCGGCCGGCGCGATGCCCGCGACCGGCGCCTTCAGGTGCACGCCGCCCATGGAGCCGTGGAAGACGGCCCCGCCGTAGGAGAAGACCCCTCCGTCGGCGGCGACCAGCCAATAGCCCCCGGTGCCGTCGCCCGCGATGCCCTCGATCGGCGCGTTCAAAGTCATTCCACCGGTTGACCCCGCGAAGAGCGCATCACCGAAGGCAAAAACGCCTCCGTCACCGCCCACCAGCCAGTAGCCCTTGCCATCCGCGGACGGCGCGATCCCCACGATCGACGAGTTCAGGTGCGAGCCACCCATCGAGCCGTAGAAGTTGGCGTCTCCGAAGGAGAAGATGCCACCGTCGGACGCAACCAGCCAGTAGCCCCGGCCATCGGGGGTTTCCGCCATACCGACGATGGGCTGATTGAGCTGCAGCGAGCCGGTCGAGCCGTAGAACGCGGCACTACCGAAGGCGAATACCCCACCATCGGAGGCGACCAGCCAAAGGCCATCTCCATCGGGAGTACTAGCCATTCCGACGACCGGAAAGTCGTAGGAGACGTCGAGTGTTCCCAGCTGCGGCGCGGAGCCGAAAGCAACCGGCTGATACAGCGACGCAGGATTGGCCGCTTGGTGTGGACGAAGGACGACTGCTGCAGCAGTGTGGACCGGACCCAGCACAACCAAGAGAGGGAGAACGATCGACAGACCGACCCATCGTCCGCCTTTCGTCCCTCGAATCCCCTCGGCATTCCTCATCGCCGCTCCCTCCCGCAAAAATCCCTTTGCACGAGACTGTTCCACAGTTCCGGGCAACCGGCGGCGGTCGTGTCACCAGCAACCGGTGTTGGCTCGCTTCGTGAACGAGGTCACGTTTCCCTTGTGACACATGTGCCGGACCTACGGGTCGAAGCGCTGCCCCACGAGCCGCTCGCTCAGCTCCCACAGCGCAGCGGCACGCTCGTCGTCCAGTAGGTAGGGCATGAAGCCGTTCACACCGGGGTCCGCCCCGAGCACTCCCAAACCGCAGTCGGCTAGGTAGGCACCGTTGTGGCCGGCCAGCTCCGAGGTGGTGGCGGCCCACACCTGCGTGGCCGCTCCCGCCTCCACCGTCTTGAAGTGGATGTCTCGGGACTCGCCGCTCTCGCTGCCGGCGGCCGAACGGCGACGGGCGAAGTCGGCCATCTCGTTGATGAGCTCGTCGGTGAGGTGCCGGCCCAGGTCGGTGATGATCCCGCCCGGGTGCACCGCGAAGGACTGGAGCCCAGAGGGCCCCGCCCGCCGTGCCAGCTCGCGGGCGAACAGCGCGTTGGCCGTCTTGGCCCGCCCGTAAGCGACCCAGGGCAAGTACTCGGTGCGCTCGAAGTTCGCGTCCTCCAGATCGACATCGGCGCGGCTGTGGCCAGCGGAGGTGAGGGTCACCACGCGCGGCCGCTCACCGGCCCGCAGCAACGGGTACAGCAAGGCGGTCAACAGGAAATGGCCGAGGTGGTTGGTGCCGAACTGAGTCTCGAACCCGTCCGCGGTGTGCCCGAAGGGGCAGGCCATCACCCCGGCGTTGTTCATGAGGACGTCCAGTGCGTCGTGGCCGGCCAGGTAGGAGTCGGCGAAGGCGCGGATGCTGTGGAGATCGCCGAGGTCGGCGACCCCGGGCTCGAGGTCGGCTCCGCGCACCACGGCGCCCACCTCCGACACCGCCTCGCTGGCCCGCTCGGTGCTTCGAGCCAGCAAGGTCACCGAAGCTCCATGGGCGGCCAGTGCTCGCGCGCTCTCCCGGCCCAGTCCGCTGGCGGCGCCGGTGACGACGAAGCGACGTCCCGACAGGTCCATCCCCTCGAGCACCTCGTCGGTGGTGGTGTCCCGGCCGAATCCGCCCATCGTTCCCCGCTCCTGTCGACAGTGCGGCATCTGGAGGCGCACGGTGCGAGAGCTGACCGCTCGCACTGACGGATGCCGCGTACGGCCGGGCCCAATCCCCCACCCCGACGACATGGGGCAGGGCGAAGAGGCTCGCCGATCGCGAGGACAACATAGTGGAATGGTGTCCTTCACCGAAGGAGAGCGGGAATACCTCAACGGGCCGCGCCTCGACCGCCCGCGACGGCTGACGCGAGCGGTATCCCGTGTGTCGTCACGGTCGGCTTTCGCCTCTCGGACGACGGTTGTGCGATCGAGGTGGGCCACGTCCAGAGGCGTGGTGTATGACGACCACCACATCAATCTGTTGATGTTGTTCTAACTGACGTCGGCGAGCTCTGCCAGGTCCACCCCCTCGCTGACCCCTTCCATGACCCGCAGTCGGGCCTTGGTGAGGGACTCGACACCCATATATCGACGGGCCACGGCCCACTCGTCGTGCTGTTCGGCGAGGACGGCACCGACCAGCCGGATGACGGCCGCGCGGTTGGGGAAGATGCCCACGACGTCGGTGCGCCGGCGGATCTCCTTGTTGAGACGCTCCTGGGGATTGTTGGACCAGATCTGGCGCCAGTGCTCCTTCGGGAAGCTCGAGAAGGCCAAGATGTCGCCCTCGGCACCGGTCAACATCTCGGCAGCATCGGCGAAGCGCTCGGCGAGCTGCTCGACCACCCGGGCGTGCTGGGCCAGGACCTGTTGGTGGTCGGGTTGTTCGAAGATGGAGCGGATGAGGGTGGCCACCATGGACTGGGTCGCCTTCGGAACCTTGGTCAACACGTTGCGCACGAAGTGGACTCGACAGCGCTGCCACGCCGCTCCGGGCAGCGTCGAGGCGATGGCGTCGATGAGACCCTGGTGGGCATCGGAGATCACGAGGGCCACTCCGGAGAGCCCCCTCGCGACGAGGCCCCGCAAGAAGGCCGTCCAGCCCGCCCCGTCCTCGGTGGTGATGAGGTCGAGGCCGAGGATCTCGCGGTGCCCGTCCGCGTTGACCCCGGTGGCGACCACGACGGCCACGTTCACGATGCGCCCTCCCTCTCTGACCTTTTGGGTGAGGGCGTCGAGCCAGACGTAGGAGTAGGGACCCGCATCGAGGGGGCGACTCCGAAAGGCGGACACCACCTCGTCGAGCGACCCGGCCAACTCTGAGACCTGGGACTTCGAGATCCCATCGATGCCCATGGACTTGACCACGTCGTCGACCCGGCGGGTCGAGACCCCCTCGACGTAGCACTGGGCCACGACCGCGACGAGGGCCCGTTCGGCCCGTCGACGGGGCTCGATGAGCCAGTCGGGGAAGTAGCTGCCGGTGCGGAGCTTCGGGATGGCCAGCTCGATCGTGCCGGCCCGGGTATCGAAGCCTCTGCTGCGATACCCATTGCGCGAGTTCGCCCGCTCGGAGGTGACCTCGCCATAGCCGGCGTTGCACATTGCACTGGCTTCGGCCGACATCAGCTGATCGGCAAAGGCCTTGACCATCGAGCGCAGCAGGTCAGGGTCGGCGTCTTCGAGGTGCTTGCGCAGCCAGGTCAGCGTGTCCATCGTGTTGGTGACTTCCACCGCATCGTCTCCTTCATGTTCTTGGTCGAACTTGAAGATTGATGCGGTGGTCGTCGCGAGTGGGGGACCTCGCGAAATTCCTGTTCGTCGTCGGGCGCCAACCCCCGGACTGCTCGCTTCAGGCGCTCAGAGCGAACCTCAGCGGGTCAAACCGGTACACCACGTCGGTGGACGTGAACTCGAGGTGGGCGGCTACCACGTCACCAACACCAAAAGATGGCGCTTCTGAAGGCCAACCCGAGGGTTACCGGGCGCGGATCTCCGGATCGGTCCGAAGCGTGTGACCAGTTGGGGAATCGGCCACCGCGTTTCTCATGGTGGGCAGACCTGCTGCGGTGCGGCAATCTAAGAACATGGCGAAACCGCAAGATCCTCGGGTCCCGCGCTCGGTCGAGGAGTACCTGATTGAACGCGCGGCCTACTTGAGTGAGAGGGGCGCAGGCATCGGCGGAGCCGTGGGCGGCGCTAGCGGTACGGGGGCCGCCAGGGCCGGTGAGCGAGGCGGAAGACGAAACGCACAACGGGCGCACACCGTCGTGGAGGAGCGAGCTGGCAGCGTCGCACTCACCGGCGAGCAGGTGCGCGAGCGCATCATTTCAGCAGCTCCGAGAGCGAAGCGACCGCCTGCGACGCATGTGTTGCGCTGGGCGGTGCCGGTGGGCACGGGTATACGCACATCGTCGTCGATGTTGCGATCACGGCGGACGGCGACGACAGCCAGGTCGTCCTACGAGCCTTCGGCAAAGACAGATTGTGGTTGCTGGCATTTGGTTCGACTCGGCGACTGGCGGACAAGCTGTGGTCAGCCATCGTGCGGTAGGCGGAGTTCAGTCCTGATGAGCTCTCGTAGGGATCTCGCTTGCACCAAATCTGCCGCACCAGGTGTCTCACCGAGCCGGCGACAGGGGCTATGGACCGTCCAGCGACACTAGGAGTCGTCGAAGACTCCGCTGCCGGATGTGGCTCTCACTGCTCTCTCGGAGCACATGTTGGTCGATTTCCAATTGTAGTCGAACTGCCAGATCGCACCGGTTTCAGGCACGGTGAACATTTCGGAGTAACACGAACCGTAAATCTCGTTGCGATCTGCCTCCCTCACACTCGGATTCCCCTGAGCGTCGCTAACGAGCTCATACTCGCCGGAGATATCGCTCGACTCGATCTTCCGGCCGTAGTTGAGTCCTCCGCCGCCGAGGCTCTCGCTCATCGGTGCCCCACAGCTGTTCCAGAGGAAGTGAATGACCCGCTTACCCTTGACAGACTTCGGTGTGGGAGTTCCCCCACCCGTCACCTCTCCCGGCTCAGAGAAGGACCGAGAAGTCAGACGGCAGGACGGCGCGCACGTGCTCCATGGTTCCCGGGGCGAACTCCTCCTCGAGAAGCTGGCAGACGGCCCGTGCCGAGCTGATGGCCGCGGCGGACGAGCCGAGGTTGGCATCGTCCTCGACCCGGCGGACGAAGGCGTCCAGGTCGAGCCGCTGGGGCGTCGCCCGTGGATCCCAACCCTCGTAGAATGTCCCCTTCAACAAGAGGGGGAGCTGCGCCGCCAGATGGACGGCGACGTCGGGGCCGATCCGGTCCCGCAACCCATGCAATGTCGCCCGGAGAACGGCGTAGGCGTGCTCCTCGTCCTGCAGCTCCGACTCGTGGGTCAGACGGGAGAGCCACTCGTGGGTCGTTTGCACGGTGCGATCGATCACACGGACATGTTCCATGGGTTCATTCTCAGGAAGCCGACCGGCGGGCGGACAGGGCAAGAAGTCCCTAAAGCGACGGACCGTGCCCGGTTCGGTCGTCGAGCAGAAGACAGCTGATGGCGCTGCGCGAGGGGGGCACGCCCGTGTTCAGTCGAAGCAGGAGAGGTCGTCGAGCGGTTCGTCGCGGTACGGGCTAGGCGGTCGCGGTTGCAGTGGTTCCGCGACAGCGTCACAAAGGTTGCGCGCCCGATCGGCACATAGCCGGCAGCATCGTTTCGGGAGCAGGACCGTCACCAGCGTGGTGTTCGGGAGATCAGACTCCATTCTCCGTCCGATAAGCCTTCACCCACTCGAGTGGAACCGTGTCGGGTATCAATGCCAAAGGCCGGATGGCACCGGATTCGGTGGGTTTGCTTCCTTCAGGTCTCGGCCCAACTGTCCTCAATACGGACTTGATGGCAAGGCCACACAATCCGATGAGGAACGCTCCCATCCCCAGCACGAACAACACAGCCATACCGCTACTCCGATCTGCTTCAGCTGACCCAAGACCCTCCTAGGCAATGGTCGCCTACCTGGCTGTTCAACTCCAAGAGTCCTTGGTCACATCGGATCGGTGAGTCACGCATCGTCAGATTTCGAGCCTCTGGTCGATCCTTCTGCGGGCTCCCTCGTTTCGCAGCCTTGACCGGTAACCAGGGTCGGGACGCAAAAGACCTCCGGCCGGGGGTTGCCGAAGGCCTCTCGCGTTGTCCCAGTCGTACTCGGCCGGCGGCGTGCCAGGATCGTGTTGCAAACGGGGATCCGGTCGACCGAGTGACCTGGTGCTGTCATCGTCATCGGCATCGGGCATCTCCGATAGAGCCGAAGGTCCTCAGTGAGAACTAGCAGCGGGCAGCCGCGGCGAGTCATCACATGTCTCCAAGGGACATTCGGCCCTATGACCCGGAGGTCTGGGCGGTGATCATTGAGAACGGAGATAGTGGGTGCCTGGCCGTCGGGCGGGACTCGTTCTCCGGTTTGAGGAGGCTCGAACATGCAGGTAACCCCAAGGGCCTCCGTGAACGGTCCGCCGGTGTCGCCTGTTCCCAGCGCCGGAATAGATGAGCAGCGTCGTAGCACTGAGGGTCTCGCAGGGCTGATCCACCAACTCGTTGTGTGGGGGGACTGGTCCAGAAATCCGACGATGGCACCTATGCCTCATCGAGGAGGTTCAGCGGCGTCTCGGCGAGATGTCATCACTGGAACCGCCCGTGGCCCAGATCTATGTGGGACGGGCCTGCGAGCGCTGCAATGCTGTCTGCGTAACCCGCCTCGTTGACGGATCCCGGCTTTGTGCGACTTGCAGCACGGAGAAGA
The DNA here is from genome assembly GCA_963784155.1 of uncultured Acidimicrobiaceae bacterium. Lineage (GTDB taxonomy): Bacteria > Actinomycetota > Acidimicrobiia > Acidimicrobiales > RAAP-2 > Bog-756. The sequence goes on along the minus strand of CAWAQF010000004.1, from coordinate 509,268 downwards.
AAGACCAAAGGCTCACAGCGAAGCCCTGAACTGGGGAGAGTCGCGAGTCCGAAAGTGCAGGTCAGTGCACCGGGGGTGTCCCGGCGCGCACAGGACTTTGAGGGTCCGGGCACAGAACCTGAGGCTCACAGCGTGCATGAGGTGTAGGGTGCCCTGACGACCTCACGAGGCCCTGCGCGCTGACTACCTTGATGGCCAACGGTCCGTTCACGTATCTCCTTGTCCCGTCGCCGAGAGTTGATTGGTTCAACTCGTGGTTCGAGCCGAAAAAGGAGAACGCCGTGTCCCTGCTTTCCAAACCTGTCGTCCGTCCCTCGGTCGATGGTGCGCTGACAGGGCCTCGTGGCGAGCCTGACCTTCCGGTAACGACCTCGGACCTGGAGGATGCCTGGGTCATCGTGGAACTGGCTCCCGACAGCATCCTGGTGGTCGATGAGCACGGTCACATTCTCCTTGGCAATCGTGCCGCCGAGACGATGTTCGGCTACAGCCGCGAGCAGCTGATTACCCTCGAGATCGAGGCACTGGTGCCTGAGGGCACTCGGCACGCCCACCGTAGCCATCGAAACGACTACAACATCTCCCCATCGACTCGACCGATGGGACTCGACCATGATCTGTTGGCCCGGGGAGCCGATGGATCGGAGTTCCCGGTCGAGATCAGCGTCAGCCCGGCGACTCTTGGCGGTGGCTTCCGTTTCGTGGTCGTCGTTCGGGAGGTCGCCACCCACCGCGCCAGCGAGCTCGCGGCCCGCGAGCGGATCGTGCTCGAGGACGAAGAACGGATCGGCTCCGACCTCCAACATCGCGTCGTCGCTCACCTGTTCGTCGCAGCCATGGGGATTCAGTCGGTGCTCGGGCGCGTCGACGGAACCATCGCCCCGCGCCTCGTCGAGGCTGTTGAGGAAGTCGATACCGCCATCCAAGAGATCCGCAGGACCCTGTTTCGGCAGGCTTCAGGTGTCGCTCAGGGACCAATGACGACACCGGGCTGACCCTGACCCGGCCTCCTACGCGGCTGTATCACTAAGGATGCGTCGCCCGGAAACACGAGCCGGAGACAACCGGATGACGTGTTGATGTTCTTGTGGCACCCAGCCGTTGGGGAGGATGGCGAGGGCTCGGGCGATCTCTTCTGGGTCAGTGATTTCCTCTGTGAGGCCCACAACCAAGACACTCCATCCGCTCAGTACGGCTGGGTCGGACTCGTCAATCTCAAAGGCAATGGGCGCGTCACTGGTGCCGGCATATAGCTTGGTGCCTTGCCCAGTGCGGAAGACAATGTCCCCGTCGAGCAACCTGTAGCTGACGGGAAGAACCTCGGGCATCGCCAACACGGTGATTCCAACCCGGCCGACGACGCCGTCTTCGAGCAGCCGGTAGCACTCGTCGCTGCCGAGCACCTCAAGCCGAGTACTCACGACTGCTCCTTTTTGCAGCGGTCCCACAGCTCCCAAGTGAAGCAGCACTCTGCACCCACAATCATGGCCGATCCACAGTCGCGCCGGCAGGGTCATAAGTCCTCTTCTTCAGCCGAGGACCCCTGGGCTGTGCGACACGTTGCCTCTCTTACAGGGCGAAGTCCGATAGCGACTTCCGCAGTGCAAAACCGTAGGAAGGGTCTCCACAAATGAATCCGGACGCCCAGCTCTACCTCGCAGACCAAACTGGCTCTGATGCGTGACTGTCCACTACGAGAAGACGGAAGGACGACGGAAGCGAAGCAGCAGGTGTACCGCAGTTTCACATCGGCACTGCAGGCGCTCAAGGCAGTGGGCAGCGTCTCGCGCCGCTACCGAGCGAGGAATCGATCTCGGCTCGCCAGCTCGATGAACTCGACGCCGATACCGAGGGATTACCCGACGACACCTGAGAAGTGATGCGATTGGGACTCCTGCAGAGAAGGAGGCGAATGCACTCCCCACAGTGTCAGGTCGGCGACGACGTGGGGACCGAGTACAGAGCCCGCGGCGGCGGGAGTGGCGGGAGTGGTGGAGGCGCGGACGAGCGCGTCGGCCGCACTCGGTTCACGCCGGCACCACCGTCCAATGCCTCACGCATCACCGTGCAGTAGGAGGACGTCAGCCACCACGTGCCTCTCGACTGAGGCGTCAGGTCGCTCGTCGCCGGGGCGGTACGGCCCTACAGGCTCGGCGCGACCCAACCCGGAGACGAGGTGGTGCGGCCGGCTGCGACCGAGGAGCCGATGTAGTTGCGCTGGGCCTCGATGGTGCCCGCGCCGATGCAGAGGCCCCGGACGTCGCGGTAGGCACGCTCGAGTGGGTACTCGCGGCTGTAGCCGTAACCCCCGTGGATCTGGAGCGCCTCGTCGCACACGAACTTGGCCGCCAGGTTGGCGGCGGTCTTGGCCATCGCCGTCTCGAGGGCGGGCGGGGTGCCTGCCTGTCCTGCCGAGCGGACCGCGCGGCCGAGCAGGAGCCGCGCCCCTTCGAGCGCGACCGCCATGTCGGCGAGCTTCCACTGCAGACCTTGGAGGTCGGCGATCGGGCGACCCCCCACCACCCGCTCGTTCATGTACGCCGTCGCGCGCTCGAGCGCGCCCTGTGCGGCACCGACGCACATCGCCGCATTGCCGCACCTCTCGTGATTGAGGTGCGAGAGCAGCACCTTGAACGAGTTGTTCGACGACGGGTCGCCCGGCAGCAGGATGTCGTCGTCGGTGATCGGGACACCGTCGAACGCGAACTCCGACTCGGTGGCGGCGTGGATCCCCATTCCCCGGTGGCGACCGGTCAGCACCACTCCCTCGCGGTCGGTCGGCACGATCACCGCACCGATGCCCTTCGCCCCGTCCCCGCCGGGCCACCGGCACCAGACGAGCACCGCGGCGGCCGCGTGCCCGAGGGTCGAGTAGTTCTTGTACCCGTTGAGGCGCCAACCCGACGGTCCGTCCTCGACCAGCGCCGAGCGCATGTTCTGCACGGCCGAACCCGCATCGGGCTCGGTGATGCCGATGCTGATGATCGCCTTGCCCCGAGCGACCTCCGGCAACCACCGGTCCTTCATCGCGGGCGGCCCCAGGTGCTCGACGCCCCGCGGCGGGCCGTTGAAGGCGAGCTGACAACAGATCGCGGCGGAGACGTCGTAGCGGGCGATCTCCTCGAGGACGATCGCCGCCTCGGTGTCGCCGAACCCGAGCCCACCCCACTTCTCGCCGATGGTCACCCCGAAGAGGTCGGCGGCGGCCATCGCGGCAATGGCTTCGCGGGGCACCTCACCGGACTCGTCGTGCTCGGCCGCGCTCGGCCCCACTTCGCGAGCGGCGACGTCGCGGGCGAGCAACCGCAGCGCGGTCTGGTCCTCGCTCTCGGCCCAGGGCTCGCACCCCTCGTCGTTCAACGTGGTCCCTCCGTGCGCCACGTTGTCACGCGGACGGCTCGGTCCCGACCACGCCCACGAAGCTCACGCACTCTCCCGGTGCGCCGCCGAGGTTGTGGGTGAGTCCGAGGGTCCGGCCACCCTCGACCACCGATGCGATCTGCCGCTCGGGCGGCGCCTCGCGGCGGAGCTGGAGCCAGCATTCGTAGAGCATGCGCAACCCGGTGGCCCCGATCGGGTGTCCGAAGCTCTTCAAGCCACCGTCGGGGTTGACAGGGAGCTCGCCGTCACGGTCGAACGTGCCGGCCATGACCTCCTTCCAGGCGGCGCCGCGCTCGGCGAAACCGAGATCCTCCATGAGCACGAGCTCGGTCGGCGTGAAGCAGTCGTGCACTTCCGCCATCGCGAGCTGTGCGCGCGGGTCGGTGATGCCCGCCTGCACGTAGGCGTCCTCCGCGGAGCGGACCACCTCTTCGAAGGACGTGTAGTCGTACTCCGGGTCGATCGCGCCGGCAGCAGGACCGGCCACCATCGCCAGCCCCTTCACGTACAGGGGCGAGTCGGTGTAGCGGTGGGCGTCCTCGGCTCGGCAGAGCACCGCGGCGGCGGAGCCGTCGCTCACCCCGCTGCAGTCGAAGACGCCGAGCTGGCCGGCCACCCGCGGAGAGGCGGCGATCTTCTCGAGGGAGACCTCCTTTTGGAACTGCGCCCTCGGGTTGACCGCGCCGTTGCGATGGTTCTTCCAGGCGATCCGGTTGAGGACCTGACCCATCTCCTCGGGATCGACCCCGTACTTGTGGCAGTAAGCGGGCACAAGGAAGGAAAAGGCCGCAGGTGAGCTCAGTGCCGCATTCGTCCCGTCGCCGACCAACCTCACCCCGGTGAGTCCCGAATAGCCGGAGTCCTTGAGCTTCTCCACGCCGATCGCCAGCACGAGGTCGTAGGCGCCCGAGGCCACCGCGTAGCAGGCGTTCCGGAAGGCCTCCGAGCCGGTCGCACAGAAATTCTCGACCCGCGAGACCGGCTTGTACCCGATCTTCAGCGGTTGCGAGAGCGTGAGGCCCGACCGACCCGAGCTCATGGTCCCCAGCCAGAACGCGTCGATCGCGTCGAAGGACAGGCCGGCGGAGTCGACCGCGTCGAACGCCGCGTCGGTCAGCAGGTCGCCGGTCCCCTTGCCCCAGAGCTCGCCGAAGGGCGTACAGCCCATCCCGACGATCGCCACCCGGTCACGGATCCCCCTGCTGCCCATCTCAGCGACCTCCCTTGGCGGACGCACTCTGCGCACCCGCAACGGTGCCCGGCACTTCGGCGGTGCCCACCTCGGTCACCGGCCGAGCCTTCCAGAAATAATTGTGTACACCTTCGGCGCTGTAGAGGCGCCGGAAGGTCATCTCGACCCTCGTGCCGACGCCGACCGCATCGGGATCCACGTCGGTCATCTCTCCCCGGTACCGACCACCTCCGTCGAAGTCGATGACCGCCCCCACGATAGGGGGCGAGAGGCTGAACGCGAGCCGGTCCACCGTATAGGTCGCCACGGTCCCCCTCAGGTCGGCCATCCGTTCGGGCACCATCCGGTCCACCGAGTGACAGGAGAGACACACCCGGGTCGGCGGCAGGTGGCGGAATCCGCACACCTCGCAGCGGCTCGCGCTGAAGGCGAACTTCCACCCCTCCGAACGCCACATGGCCGGCGCGTCGGGCCGCTCGGGATCGGGCCTGCGAGGGGGCTCCCGGCGCAGCACGCCGCGCCAGGTGAGGAAGGTCACGTACGGGAGGTCGCTCCGTCCCTCTCCGACCTGGACCGCAACCGGGGTGAGCGACGCGTCGCGTCGCGAGGCCTGGACCGCGGGGAGTGCATCGGTGGTCCGCAGCACGAGCACGTCCGCACCGTCCGCGACCGACACCACCACCACCACCTGGCCCGGCACCGCGCGCTCGAGCACGTCGGCGAGACCGAGCGCGCCGGCGGCAGCCCCGAGATTGCCCACCAGCTCCGCGTGGTCCGCGACCACCCGGTCGGCATCGACTCCGAGGGTCCGCTTGAGTGTCGCGACCGCCCGTGCGTGGAGGCCGGCGACGATCAGGTGGTCGACGTCGCCGGTCCCGAGTCCCGACTCGGCGAGTGCACGGGCGAACGCGTCGCGGACCAGCGGAAGGTAGGCCTCCTCGCCGAAACGGTCCTCCCACTGTCGCGAGGCGGTCTCGCCGGGAACACGCCAACGATCGAGGAACTCGTCGGTGGCCGACGCCCGACCGAGTACTTCTGCCACCCCGCCCTCGGGTGCGAAGACGAACGCGACCGCTCCGTCACCGGCCTGGCTCTCGTCCGAGCTTCCCGGCAGCCCGGTTCGCAGGTCCGAGAGGATCGCCATCGTCGGCGCCTGCGCGCCGGCGATCGCCGCGAGCGACGCCGCGGCCCAGCCCGAGCGCGACGAACCACCGAGGTCGTAGGCGCCGCGGTCCATGGGGAGGCCGACGGCAGCATGGATCGTCGCCGCGTTGGTCTTGTCGAGATACGCCGGTGCCGGGGTCGAGAAGTAGAGGCTCACCGGTTCGGGAACGCCCGGCGCCGCGAGCGCGCGCCGGGCCGCCTCGACGCCCATCGACGTGGTGTCCTCGTCGTAGGAGGCGACCGCCCTCCGGCCCCGCCCGGCAGACGTGCGGGTGGCCTCGGCGATGCGACTGCGCTCGAGACGCCAGTACGGGAGATAGACGCCCCACGAAACGATGCCCGATCCCATCCCAGCCTCCTCAGGCGCCCGCGAGGTCGGCAGCCCGCTCGCGGAGCAGTGCGCGGTCGGGTTTCCCCACTCCGAGCAACGGCAACTCGTCGACGTGCACCACGACCTCCGGCGTCTTGAACTTGGCGACGCCGAGCGACGCGAACCACCGGCCGCACTCCTCGACGTCGATCTTCGGCGCGCCGATCACGAACGCTGCCACCCGCTCGCCGAGACGGCGGTCGGGGCACCCCACCACCACTGCCTGGCGGACGTCGGGATGCTGCTCGAGCAATCGCTCGACCTCGGCCGACGCGATGTTCTCGCCCCCGCGGATGATCAGCTCCTTCAGGCGACCCACGATGGTCAGCCAACCCTGGTCGTCGAGGGTCCCGAGGTCGCCGGTCGCGAACCAGCCACGCCGCACCGCCGCTTCGGTGTCCGACTCCTCCGCGTAACCGACGAAGAGCTCCGGGCCCCGTACCAGCACCTCGCCGCGGCGGCCGGGCCGGACCCGGCGACCGGTCGGGTCGACCACCTTGATCTCCGCGTCGCCGACCGAGTGGCCGTCGGTGTCCCTCGCGCGCTCCGGTGGGTCCTGCCAGGTGCTGGTGGTCACCGTCGGGGCCTCGGTCGATCCGTAGGTCCGCTTGACGCGGGCGCCGAGACCCTTCGTCGCCATGTCGACGAACTCGGGCGTCACCCCGGTCGAACCGCAGGAGACGACGCGTAGCCGCTCGACGCGGGCCTCGTACCCGGGAACCTCCATCATCCCCAAGAACAGGGTGGGAGGACCGATCATGAAGCTCACGCCGTGCTCGCCGGCAAGCGCGACGCCCCGCTCGGGGTCCCACTTCTCCATGAGCACCACGTTCATCCCTGCGGTGCCGGGGACGAGCACCGAGTTGAGGAGTCCCGAGACGTGCGCGAGCGGCGAGGGCATCAGCGCGACGTCGTCGGCAGTCAGGCCGTGCGCGCGCACCATGCTCGCCGCCTTGTACGCAAGGCCCCGATGGGAATGGAGCACACCCTTCGGGCGACCGGTCGAACCCGAGGTGAAGAGCACGACCGCGATGTCGGAGCCGCGGGCCGCATCCCGTCCGGAGCGGCGTTGCCGTCAGCAGCTCGTCGAACCCACCGTCGCCGCCGCGGACCCCGACGACCTCGGCGAGGCCCTCGAGCGGGAGACCGGGCGTGCCGAAGGCCACCACCGGTTCGAGGTCGGCGAGCATCCGCGCTCGACCTCTGCTGCACCGACCTGGTGGTGGATCGGTGCGGCCACCGCGCCGCACCGCCAGCAGGCGCGATAGAGGACGACCGCCTCCCACCAGTTGGGCAGCTGCCAGGTGACGACCGAGCCCCGCCGCACCCCGCGGGCGGCCAGACCCCCCGCGGCGGCCGCGATCAGCCGGTCGAGCTCGCCGGCGTCGAGGCGTACCCTGCCGTCGACCACCGCCGGACGCGCCGACGGCAGCGACGGGGAGAGCAGCTCGTCGAGGAGCGGGACGTCCCACGCGGCGCCCGGGCGCCGGTAGCGCGTGGCGCCGGGTTGGTGGTAACTGGCTCGAAGCTTCACGCGGAGATGACCGGTGCCCAGCGGCTCACTTCGCGGGGACGGGGCCCTCCACCGCGTCCTCCACCGAGAGCCGCACCGGCGGTGCCTCGCGCCAGCTCGGGATGCCGTCCTCGACCTCCGCGACGGGGTACTTGCTCTCGTGGATCTCCGCCCAGTGGGAATGGTTGAGTTGGTGGAGGGTGAAGCAGGACTGGAGCGCGTTGTAGAAGCCCATGTTGTCGACCGTCTGGTTGACCGCTTCCTTGATCAACAAGGCGGTCATGGTGGGCAGCTGCGCGATGCGCCGCGCGTACTCGAGCGTGCGCTCGGAGAGGTCGTCGACCGGAAAGACCTTGGAGACCATCCCGAGCCGGTGCGCCTCGTGCACGTCGATCGCGTCCCCGGTCAGCATGAGCTCCTTGGTCCGGCGAGGCCCGAACTCCCAGGGGTGCCCGAAGTACTCGACGCCGCACATCCCGAGCCGGGTCCCGACCACGTCGGCGAAGTAGACGTTGTCGGCGGCCACGATCAGGTCGCACGCCCACATCAGCATGAGACCGGCGGCGTAGACGGTTCCCTGCACCTGGGCGACGGTGATCTTGCGGAGGTTCCGCCAGCGCAGCGTGTTCTCGAAGTAGTAGTGCCACTCCTGGAGCATGCGGGACTCGGCGCCTTTGCGGGTGGCGCCGTTCATCGTGGCGGAGGGGTGCTGGTCTGGACCCGGAAGCCACTCGGCCCTGGCCTCCTTCGAGCCCATGTCGTGGCCGGAGGAGAAGAGCGGACCGACGCCGCCGAGAATCACCACCCGGACCGCGTCGTCCTGCTCGGCCCGGTGGAAGGCCTCGTCGAGCTCGACCAGCAGGCCCGCGGTTCTGGGCGTTCCGCGTGTCGGGACGGTTGAGCATGATGCGGGCGATCGTGCCCCCGTCGAGCTCCTCGTAGGTGACGAACTTGCCGTCGTGTGTGCCTTCGGGCATGACTCGATCTGCTCCCCTTGCGCTCTGTTCGCCGCACCGGGCCCGTCGCGGACCTCTTCGGCCGGCTCGGCCACGCTATACCTCGCCTGCGCACCCCGTGGGCAGCGCCGATGCCGGTCAGGTCCGTACGGATCGCCGCGTCCTCGGCGACGTCGGGCTCCTCCCGTTCCGCAACGAGGGCGGCGCGGTTGAACTTCATCGCCTCGGTGCGCGGGATCGCTTCCACGAACTCGACGCTCTTCGGCACCTTGTAGGGGGCGAGGCGCTCCTTCGCGAAGGCGACCACGTCCTCGGCGGAGAGGTCGGCGTCGCCGCGCTGGACGATCGCGTGGACCCGTCGACCCCAGGCGGGGTCGCGAAGGCCGACCACCACCACGTCGGCGATGCCCGGATGACCGCTCAAGGCCATTTCGACCTCGGCGGGGAAGACGTTGACCCCGCCGGTCACGATCATGTCGACCCGACGATCGGCCATGAAGAGGAAGCCGTCCTCGTCGAGCCAGCCGAGGTCGCCGACCGAGGTGAAGCCGTCCTCGGTCGACTCCATCGGCGCCACGTCGTTCCCGACGTAGGTGGCGAGCGGCCCGGCCGCCTGGCGGAGATAGATGGTGCCGATCTCACCTGGGGGCATCGCTTCGCCGTCGGGGCCGAGGACGCGGATCTCGGTGTCGTTGAGGCCCTTGCCGAGGGTTCCCGGGTGGGCCAGCCACTGGTCACCGCGGCAGACCACGATGCCGATGGTCTCCGACGCGCCGTAGGACATGAAGAAATGCTCCGGTCCGACGAGCTCGATCCAGAAACGACCGAGCCAGAGAGGCAGGGACGCGGCGCCCTGCTGGACCCAGCTCAAGCTCGAGAGGTCGCGGTCCTCGACGCCGGGGACCTGGGCCATGCGTTGGAGCATGGGCGTCGCCGCGATGAACCCGGTGATGCGGTGCTTCTCGATGAGATCGAGGGCGAGCTCGGCATGGAAGCGCTCCATGAGCACGATCGGATCACCGGTCAACAGGTTGCGGAAGGCGGTGATCCCGTTCGTGTGGTACAGCGGCGCGGGACTGAGGACCCGCTGCTCCCGCTCCATCGGACCGAACGACGCGACCACCGACGAGGTCGGGCTCGACGCCGGGAAGAAGAGGGCCGGGTTCTTCTGCACGATGACCTTCGGCGCCCCGGTCGAACCCGAGCTGCACACCCCCCAGCCGCGGGGGGACACCACCTCGGGGAGCGGGTCCTGCGAGGCCCGGCGGCTCTCGTCGAGGAGCTCCTCGAGGTTGGCGGGATCGACGACCACTTTGGGCTCGAGCACGGCGTGGAGCCGCCCGAGCTCCCAGTCCGGGAGATCCCAGCGCATGGGGACCACGGTGGCCCCGACCTTCCACCCCGCGAACGAGGCGAACAGGTGCTCGGGCGAGTTCCGGAGACAGACCGCGAGATGGTCCCCGACGCCGAGCCCGCGCGCCGCGAAGACGTGGGCGATCCGGTTCGACCGGGCAGCGATCTCGGTCCAAGCGACCGTTCGCTCCGTACCGTCCTCGCTCGCGAAGACGACGGCCGTCGCGTCGCCGTGCTCGGCGGCCATCTGGTCGATCCGGGTGCCATAGGGGATGCCGTCACCAGGAGATGCCGTCGCGTTCATGCCCTTCCCCCGACCGATGCCATCACTCGGCGAGCGACAGGGCCATCTTCGGGCACGCGCGGATCGCGGCCTCCACCTTCGGGCGGAGCGACTCGTCCGGCGAGGGGTCGAGGACCTCCAAGACGTCGTCCTCGCCGACGCGGAACACCTCGGGGGCCGCTGTCCATGCAGAGCGCGTTCGACTCACAGAGGTCCCGATCCACGATCACCTGCACCGTCCGCATGGTAGCGCGGGGCCGTTTTCGTCCTCCGGCCAGGACTGTTAGCGTTGAGCCGCCGAGGGGGCGCACCGTCCGCCTGCTCCCGGTCGGGGTCGGCCCGCTCGGGGAAGCGGACCGCCGGTACACGACACAAGGAGGGTCAACATGGCCTCGCGGAAGCTGGACTTCCCGGTATTCGACGCCGACAACCACATGTACGAGACCACCGACGCCTTCACCAAGTTCCTGCCGCGAGAAGTACTCGGGACTCATCCGCTACGTCGAGGTGGACGGGCGCACCAAGATCGCGGTCAAGGGGTTGATCAGCGAGTACATCCCCAACCCGACCTTCGAGGTGGTCGCCGCACCAGGGGCGCAGGAGGAGTACTTCAAGCAGCGGAAACCCCGAGGGCAAGTCGCGGCGCGAGATCATGGGGAAGCCGATCCGCTCACTCCCGGCTTTCCACGACCCCGAGCCGCGGCTGGAGCTGATGAACGAGCTCGGCATCGACCGGGCCCTCATGTGGCCGACGCTCGCCAGCCTGCTCGAGGAGCGCCTGCGCGGCGATCCGCCGGCCACCCACGCGGTGATCCACGCGCTCAACGAGTGGATGCACGAGCACTGGACCTTCAACTACGAGGACCGGATCTTCCCGACCCCGGTCATCCACATGGGCATTCTCGACGAGGCGATCAAGGAGCTCGAGTGGGTGCTCGACCGCGGCGCCCGCATCGTCCTCATCCGGCCCGCCCCGGTGTTCGGGTTCATGGGACCCCGTTCGCCTGCGCTTCCCGAGTTCGACCCCTTCTGGGAGGCGGTCTCCGACGCCGGGATCCCGGTCGGCATGCACGCATCGGACTCCGGTTACCAGCGCTACATGAACGAGTGGGAGGGTGCCCGCGACGGCGAGATGCTGCCGTTCAAGGGCGTCTCCGGCTTCCAGACCATCGTCGGCCACCAGAGCCGCCCGATCACCGACACCGTCGCGTCGCTCATCGGCCACGGGCTGTGCAGCCGTTTCCCCGATCTGCGCGTTCGCGCCGGTCGAGAACGGGAGCAACTGGGTGCGACCCCTGCTCCGCGACATGGAACACGCCTACGCGACTTCCCCGCACTCCTTCGAGGAGGACCCGATCGAGGTCTTCAAGCGCAACATCTACGTACACCCCTTCCACGAGGAGGACCCGATCGGCCTGGTCGGGATCCTCGGTCCCGACCGGGTGCTGTTCGGGAGCGACTTCCCGCACCCCGAGGGCATGGCCGACCCGATCAGCTTCGTCGACGAGCTCTCCTCGCTCCCCCACGACGTGGTGGCGAAGATCATGGGCGGCAACCTGGACCGGCTCATGAAGATCGAAGAGGCCGCCTGACGTTCACCGCCGGCCGTCCCGCGTCGCGGACGCCCCGGGTCACTCGCCGCGTGTCGGTGCGACGTTGTGGCGGACCTCGTCGAAGGGACGCTCGCGGTCGGGCGCGTACTCGCGGGGCATGCCGAGGACACGTTCGCTGATGATGTTGCGGGCCATCTCGGTGCTGCCGCCGCCGAGGCTGTTCACCTGTCGGGTGAGGTAGAGCCTGCCGTAACGTTCGAGCGGGTCGCCCTCCTCCCACGCACCGGCTGTGGCACCGACCAATCTCGAAGCCGGTGTCGAAATGGCGCTCCGAATTGGTCGCCGCGAACAGTCGGGTGATCGCTCCTGCGGTCTCGGGCAGTGCCCCGGTGCGCACACCGGCGGCGACCCGCTCGGTGAGCTGCTGGAACACCCGGTCACCGATGCGGGCCTCGGCGACCAACTGGCGGGCGACCGGGTCGTCGGACCGCCCGATCGTCCGGGCCAGCTCTGCGTACTCGTACCGCTGGTTGGCGCGTTCCGCGCCTCCGACGACCGCGCCGCTCACGAACGGTGAGCCTCCACCCACCGCGTCGCGCTCGTGGTAGAGGAGCCGCGAGGCGACAGTCCATCCGTCGTTCACCTCGCCGAGGACGTCCTCGACCGGGATCGCCACGTCGTCGAAGAACTCCTGACAGAACTCCGAGGCGCCGCTCACCATCTTGATCCGCTGCACGTCGATGCCGGGCTGGTGGATCTTCATGATGAACATGGTGAGGCCCTGGTGCTTGCGCACGTGCGGATCGGTGCGTGCCAGGCAGAGCGCGTAGTCGGAGCGGAACGCGCCCGAGCTCCAGATCTTCGAACCGTTCAGCACGAAGACGTCGCCGTCCCTTGTCGCCGTGGTCACGAGACCTGCGAGGTCCGACCCGCCGCTCGGTTCGGAGAGGAACTGCACCCAGAGCTCGTCGCCGCGCAGGATGCCCGGGATGTGGCGCTGCTTCTGCTCCTCGGTGCCGAAGTCGAGGATGGTCGCCGCGAGGATCGACAGGGTCGGGACGTTGAAGAGCGTGGGCATCTGGTACCCCAGCGACTCCTGGGTGAACGCCCGCTGGTGTGCTCTGGTCAGTCCGAGCCCCCCGTACTCGACGGGGAAGCAGATCCCGGCGAAGCCGCCGTCGAAGAGGGTGCGCTGCAGGCTCCTCGCCTGCTCGCCCATCTCGTCCTCCTGTTGGAGGTCGCGGTTCTCCTTCCCCTCCGGGAGCCGGGGCATGTGCTCGGCCAACCACTCGCGCGCGCGAAGTCGGAACGTCTCCACGTCCTCGGTCACGGTGGGCTTCCCCATCGTCAGTCCCCTACGATCGCGGCGACCCGCTCGCGGTGGTCGCGAGGGGTTCCGAAGAGCGAGCGGTCCTGGATCACCCGCCGGAGATAGAGATGGAGGTCGTGCTCCCAGGTGACGCCGATGCCCCCGTGCAGTTGCACGCAGTCCTGGAGGATCGCAGGCGTACGGTCGCCGATGTAGGCCTTGGCCACACTGATCAGCTCGGCGGCGTGCTCGGAACCCGAGTCCACCGCACTCGCCGCGGCCGTGCTCGTCGCGTGGCTCGCCTCGAGCCACATCTTCATGTCGGCGAAACGGTGCTTGAGCGCCTGGTAGGAGACGAGGGGTCTTCCGAAGGAGTAGCGCTGCTCCGCGTACTCGACGGTGAACTCGAACGTCCCGCGTCGGCCGCGCCCGCCATCTCCGCGCACTGGAGGACGACCACGTCCTGCAGCTGGCGTTCGACGTCGTCCCCGGTGCTCGCCGCGTCGCCGAGCACGCGCCTCGGCTCCGAGCTCGACCTGGTCGAAGGTCACGACGGCGAACCGGCGCACCAGGTCGATGCTCCCGGCGGGCCGCACGGACACCCCCGGCGTCCGCGTGGCCACGAGGAACTGGACCAGATCCTCGCCCGAGCGCGCCGACGACGAGCAGTTGGTCCGCCTCAGCCGCCGCCTCGACCGGCCCGGTCCTGCCCTCGAGCACGTAGCCCGTCGCTCGGCTCGGACCGCCCGTACCTCCGTCTCGTGGCTGCTCGCTCGAGCCGAAGCCGGAGAGTGCCGACCCGGGCCACCAGGTGGCGACGGTCTCACCGCCCACCAGTCCCGGCCAGCTGCTTGTGGTGCTCGGCCGAGCCCGACCGGGCGATCGCCGCGGCCACCACGTTGGTCGGGACGAGCGGACCGGGCGACACCCGTCGGCCCATCTCCTCGGCGACGAGCGAGAGGTCGGCGAGCGGGCCGCCCGACACGCACCCGCCGCCGAGTTCCTCGGGAACGAGCATCGAGATCCAGCCGAGCTCGGCGCCCCGCCGCCACCACTCGCGGTCGAAGCCCCGCGGGCTCCTCCTCCGCGAGCCGGCGAACCTCGCCGAGCGGGCAGGTGTCGTCGAGGAACTTCGCGGTCGTCTCGCGCAGCAGCTGCTGCTCGTCGTTGAGAACGAAGTCCACGTTCAGTCCGGCAGGACCGTGACCCGTGGCGACTCCCGTCGATCGGAGGAGGGCGTTCACCGCGCCCCGTTGAACACCAGTGGCAGCGTGTCGATCTGCCGGAGCCCCATCTGGTAGACGAGCTCGGTACCCGGCTCGAGCGAGTACTCGGGGATACGCCGATGCCACTCCCGCATCGCGATGCGGAGCTCGACCCGCGCGAGGTTCGAACCGAGGCAACGATGGATGCCGCCGCCGAACGCCAGATGACGGTTGGCGCCCCGGGTGAGATCGACCATGTCGGCGCCTTCCATCCCCTCCTCGTCGGTGTTGGCCGAGCCGATCATGACCCCGATCGACTCGCCTTTGTGGATCGGGCACCCTTCGAGCTCGAGGTCGCGGGTGGCGACCCGCGCGACCGTGGTGACCGGGGTCTCCCACCGCAGCAGCTCCTCGACGGCCGCGGGGATGATCGTCGGGATCGTCGACGATCTGTCGCCGCTCGTCGGGATGCTGGGCGAGTCGTGCCACGAAGCACTCCGAGCGAGTCGGTCACCGTGTCGAGCCCGGCGATGATGAACAGGAAGCAGATGCCGAGGATCTCGTCGACGGTCGAGCCGCTCGGAGTCGACCTCCGCCTCGAGGAACAGGCTCAGCATGTCGTCGCGGCGGTTCTTCTGGCGATCCTTCGACCGCTCGGCGAAGTACTCCTCGATCCGCCGTGCGGCCACCTTCTGGCTGGCCTTGATCTCGTCGAGGTCGTTCCCCAGGCGGCCGCAGGATGCCGTCTTTCATCTCGAGGAACATGTCGAGCTCGGAGAGTGGCAGCCCGACCAGCCGCAGGAAGACCGACGACGGGAGCGGCACCGCGAAGTCGGTGGCGAAGTCGCAACGCCCGTCGTCGATGAACGTGTCGATGAGCTCGTTGATCCACCGGGTGATGTCGGGCTCGAGCACGTTCATGTGGCGCGGGGCGAAGATCGGGTCGAGCAGCCGCCGGTACTTCCGATGCTCCGGCGGATCGACCTGCAGTGGGATCAGCGGCACCGACTGGCCGAGGTCGACCGCCTCCATGCCCGACGAGAACTCCTCGGGATGGGTCAGCGCGTACTCGACCGCGCCTCGACGGACGATCTGCGGGCCGAAGGTGCCGGGCACGACGGCGCCGACCGCTCGCGCCTCGCGGTAGAAGGGCTGGGGTTCGGCGGCGACTGCCGGATCCATGAACCCCTCGGCCAGATCTTCGGCTTCCATGCTCGACCCCACGGACGGGCCGGGCGACGCCATGGTCCCCCTGGGAATCAGCTTTTCGAGCAAAGCGTTATCGTGCCACGAGGCTACCCCGCGGTCCGCACCGGACGCCGCCGCTCAGCGGGCGTTGCGGAAGTCCGGCGGCCGCTTCTCGGCGAAGGCGGCCATGCCCTCGGCCATCTCCGGCGACACCGCGGCCATGGCCTGGGCCTGGGCCTCGCGGTCGAGCGACGCGGCGAGGTCGGTCTCGAAGGTCGCGTTGAGCAGTTGCTTGGAGAGCCCCATCGACCGGATCGGGCCGGCCGCCAGCCGGGCCGCGAGCTCGCCGGCCTCGCGCTCGAGCTCCTCGACGGTCGGGAGGCACCGGTAGGCGAGACCGAGATCGACCGCTGCTCGGCCACTCGCACCCTCGCCGAGCAGGACCATGGCCTTCGCGCGTGGGCAGCCCGACGAGGCGGGGCAGCAGGTAGGCGCCGCCGGCGTCGACGACCAGTCCCCACTTGGCGAACGACCAGACGAACCGGGTCCGCTCGCACGTCAGGACGAAGTCGCACGCCAGCGCCAGGTGCGCGCCGGGCCCGACCGCGGTCCCGTTGACCGCGGCGACGGTCGGCTTGTCGAGCTCCCAGAGTTCGCGGATGAACGCCTGCACGCCGGAGCGGAGGGCCTCGCTCGTGGTGCGGGGGTCGAAGCCGGCCCCGCCGGATCCCGGCGACCGTCGATTGGCGCAGGTCCATCCCCGCACAGAACGCGTCCCCGACCCCGGTGATCAGCAGTGCCCGGACCGACGGGTCGGCCCGCGCCTCGCGGACCCGTTGGCACGATCTCGTCCCGCATCTCGGGGGTGAGCGCGTTCTTCGCCTCGGGCCGGTCGAGCACGAGCCGAGCCACGGCGTCCCCGCCGACGTCGTAGCGGATCATCGCTTCAACCTAGGCGAGCACCCGCGAGACGGCCACCTCCGGACATCGCCGCAGCATCGCCGCCGAACCCCCCGGACGCATCCACCACGAAAGGGACCATCGGCCCTTTGCGGGAGCGGCAGTGCAGCGCGACCATGCCACCGGCGAATCCGAGGAGGGCGAATGACGACAGGACTGGCCGGAGCGAGCGTCTGGGAATCCGAACTCTACGAGCACCTCACCTCCCACGAGCAGAACGAGCGCGAGCTCCTCTCCGAATACCAGGACGCGGCCGAGACGTCGGGGTCGGCGCCGTTCCGCTATCTGAGCGCCCTCATCGTCGAGGACGAGATCCGACACCACCGCCTATTCCGCGACCTCGCCGCCGCCCTCGAGGCGGACGTCGAACTGCGACCCGGAGGACCCGGAGGTACCTCGACTGGACCGGTGGGGTCCCGACGCGTCGCGGATCGTCTCCCTCACCGAGTCCCTGCTCGAGCGCGAGCGCTCGGATGCCGCAACCTCCGCCGCCTCTCACGCTCGACCTCGACGACGTTGAAGGACCACACCATGTGGCAGCTGCTCGTCCGCCTGATGGAGATGGACACCGCCAAGCACATCGCGATCCTCGAGTTCGTACGGTCCAGCGCGCGCGAGCTCGGTCAGGTAGGACCGGCGAAACCCGCGGCTTCGCGGAAGATGCGACTGCGCGCGGCGAAGCCGCCTTCGCCCTCGGGGGTGGGCGCGCCCGGCGAGAAGAGGACCACACCGCCGCTCGGGGTCGAGACGGCTGCCAGAGCCACCGCGCCGGTCAGGTCGTCGGCGACCTGTACCTCGATGTCCGGATGGTCGCCCGCTGTGGTGCGCACCGAGTCCACCACCCGCGACCGGTCGGGCGCGAGCACGACCACCCGTGGCGCGGGTCGGTGCGCTCGGAGCGCCTCGACCAGCTCTTCCGGCGCGACCCCGCGGTCGGCACCGCCGACGATCACCGTGAGGTCACGCCCGGAGAACGCCTCGATCGACGCCGCCGTCGCGAAGGGATTGGAGGCGAGCGCGTCGTCGACGTAGGTCAGCGAGTCGCGCTCCCCGAGCGTGCGGCACCTCGAGGGGAGCCCCTCGAAGGTGTCGAGGGCCGATTCGACGGCCGGTCGGACGGGAGCGCGGCCCTCGAGCAGCAACACGCCGGCCACCGCCCCGCAGAGGTTCCAGCGGTTGTGGGTGCCAGGCAGCCGGAGGCGACCGCTGTCGGCGAGCGGCTCCCCGTCGACCTCGACCACGCCCGCGGGGTCGAGCCGCACCCGGCCGGTGGGACCGAAGAGGGTCCGGTGCGGATGGCCGGCGGTTCTGTGGACGGCCTCCTCACTCGCCGCGTTCACCGCGAGCTCACCGACCGGTCCGGCCTCGACCAGACGGAGCTTGTCGCGGTAGTAGTGCTCGAGGCCGTGGTGCCAGTCGAGATGGTCCGGCGCGAGGCTGGTCAACACGCACACACCCGGGGTGACGGTCACGTCCGCCGCCTGGTACGAGGACACCTCGACGACGTAGACGTCCGAGCGCGGCCGCCCGTAGGTGTCGGTGACCGGCACCCCGATGTTGCCGATGAGCGCCGCGTCGGTGCCACCGGCTCGGAGGATCGCCGCGGCGAGGGCCGCGGTGGTGCTCTTCCCCTTCGTACCGGTGACCGCGAGCACCCGTGCATCGGCGAAGTCCTCGAGCCAGACCGCCATCGCCGTCGTCACCTCGATGCCGGCACGTTCGGCATCGAGGAGCTCGGGGCGGTACCGACTGACCCCCGGGGAGCGCACGACGACCTCGACGCCCGAGCCGGCCAGCTCGTCGGGTCTGACGACCGCGGTCGGAACGCCGAGCTCGGCGCGCGCGCTGCTCGGCTGCGTCGGCATGGTCGTCGACGAGGACCACCGGTACACCGCGGTCGGCGAGCAGGCGGGTGACACCACGACCCTCTCGTCCCACCCCCCAGACCGCGACTCGGCGGGCTGCGAGCTCGTCGAGTGTCACCGTCCGACGAGCACCTCGTCGACCGCAGCCGCCACTGCGGTGGCAGGGTAGGAAGGCCCGGGCCCGGGCGCGAGCATGTCGAGCACGTCCTCCTCCCCCACCATCTCCTCCGCACGCGGCGCCAGCGCCGCGACCACCACCGCATCACGCCACTCGGGATCGCGCGCGAACAGCCGGAATGCGCTCGCCGACTCGCGCCGCTCGCCGACGCACTCGAAGGGCTTGTCGTCGGCGCTCATCAGCTCGGCGAAGCCGCTGACCTGGTCGGGATCGGCGAAGAGGTCGCGGCCGATGATCCCGGTGAGTGCAGAGCGGCTCACGAAAGGAGCCAGCACGAGCGCGACGAAACGGCACTTCGGGCACTCGCCGCACCACCGGTCGTCCGGGTGGGCGGAATGCCGGAATGCCTGGTTGCAGCTGCAGAACGTCGCGTGCAACCCGGTGAGCGGAGCGAAGGCGCGGGCGATGCTCAGCTCCGAGTACTGCCGGAGCGCCGATCCGTAGGTCAGCGCCGGGTCGATCGAGCCCGCGATCAGGTCCTGCAGGAGGCGCTCGAACTCGAGGCTCTTCGAGTACTGATGGTTGACCGGCACCCCGTCGACGAATCGGGTCTCCTCACTCGCCGAGCGTTCGATCGCCATCACGATCGAGTCGTAGCCGTACAGGAAGCTGCCCGCGACCGCGATCAGCGAGATGATCGCGGTGATCGGGACGTGACCGTTGCGTGCGCCGAGCCGGTTCAGCACCGCGAGCCGAGGCGAGAGCTGCCGGCGTACCACGATCAGCTCGAGGCCGAGCGCGTCGGCGAGTTCGATCACCACCGGGTGCGGATTGACCGCGAGCAGTCTCGGCTGGAGATGGCGCAACGCGTGGGCGAGCACGACCGAGTCCTTCCCACCCCCGATCGGCACGATCAACCCGCCCTCGGTGCGCTCCGATCGCACCAGAGGGGCGTCGCTCCGCGCCAGCTCCGCGCGGAGCGCCACCGATCGGGGCACCGGGAGCCCGTTTCGCACCGCGAACTCGCGCAGACCCTGGTCGTAGAGGTGGTGGTGGAACGCGAGCTCGCCCGGGGTCAGCGACACCCCCTCCACCGACACGACCGGCGGGGCCGCGGTCTTGTAGTAGCTGGTACCGGTTGCCACGTGCAGGTGGAGCAGGGCTCGCTCGAACCCCGCCGCGTCGCCGAGGCCGCTCGACGCAGTCGGTGTTTCGAAGGTCACGGTTTCGACGAAATGCTCCGCCTGGTCGAGGCCGTACTCGAACGTGACCGTCCGCGAGTCCTTGTCGAAGGTGCGGTCGAGGACGCGGAACGTGTCGAAGCCCCTGGGATCGAAGCGGCCGTCGTCCATGGACGGTTCAGCGTACCGGCGGAGGGCTGCGCCGAGATGAGCCGCTCGGGGCCGCAGGCTGGCGAAGGTGGTCGGCGATCCTCAGGCTCGAGTCGTCCGAGTCGATGACCCACACTTCCCCTTTCTGGAGACGCCGCTCGCGGGTGGAGTCGCCACGACCCTCGAGTTCCTCGAGGATCGCCACGGCGACGTCACCGTGCGTGCAGAGGACCGCGGTCTTTCCCCACAGCCGGCCCATGAGCTCGAGCGCCTCCTCCTCGTGCACCTCGGCGAGCTCGTCGGTGGTCTCGACGGGGAGGTCCAGTGCATCTCCGAGCGGACGCACGGTTTCGACGCACCGGACGAAGGGGCTGGAGAGGATGGCCTGGGGTCGGTACGCCCGGAGCAGTTCGACGAGCGCGGAGGCCTGGGCCCGGCCCCGGGCCGAGAGGGGTCGTTCGCGATCGTCGCCCTCGTACTGGCTCCGGCGGCCGGCGTGGGCGTGACGGACCACCAGCAACGGCATGGCAACGATGCTGCCATGACTGCGCGCGCCGAGGGCCGATCCGGTCCCCGAGCGGCTTGCCCGCGGGCCCCGGTCAGCCCCCCGAGGCGAGGGCGGTCCTCCCCGGCACGCCGAATCCCCCTGCTCCGCCGAAGCCCCCAGCTCGCCGAAGCCCCCGACTCCACCCCCGAGCCCGAATCGGCCGTTGGTGGTCGACGAGGAGGGCACCGGCGAGCCATAGTCGGCGAGCACCACCACCTCGCCCTTCCTGAGACCCGAAGTCACCTGGGTGAGGACGTCGCCCACCGTGCCGAGCGTCACCACGACCGAGTTCGTCGTCCCGTTGCCGGCGAGGGTGGTCACGAGGTGCCGCGAGCCGACCGTCCGGACCGCGGACGACGGCACTGTGACCGCATCGTGCGACGAGGTCCGTGTGACGATGGCGACCTCCGCCTCGGCCCCGGAGAGCCGGCCGAGCTCGGTCGAGTCGAGGGAGATGGTGACCGGGTAGGTCGTGGTCGTCGACTCGGTGGTCCCGAGCACCCCGATCGAGGTGACCCTGCCGTCGAGCGCGTCGTTGGTCGCGTCGGGCGTGACCACCGCGCGCTGTCCGACCGAGACCGTCCCGATTCGGGCGACCGGCACCTGGGCCACGGCCTGGTACGACGTCCCGGATCCGATCACCACGACAGCGGGCGAGGTCGAACCGGAGGATGCCGACACCGAGCCGTCCGGGGCGACCGACACCGAGGCGACCGTTCCCGAGATGGTGCTCACCAGATCGGCGTCGCCGAGCACACTCTCGGCGTCGTCGAGATTGGCCTGTGCCGCGTCGATCGAGGCCTGGTCGACGGCGAGCTGGCCGGCCGTGGCGGGCTTGCTCTTCGAAGAACCCGCACCCGACCCGTTCGAGCCGGCGGCCGATGCGTTCGCGTTCGACGCCGCGACGGAGGACGCCGAGGCGTCGTTCGACGATGACGCGGAGCCGGCGGCGTCCGTCGCACCCGCGGCCGACGCGCCCGATCCACCGCGTCCACCCGACCCGGCGCCGGAGCCGCTCCCCCCGGCCCCGGTCGAGCCACCCGACGACTCGAGGGCCGCGTTGAGCGCGTTCTCGTCCTTGTCGACGGTCCTGATGTCGGCCGTGAGCCGCGACTGCGCAGCGGAGGCTTGGGAGAGTGCAGACGAGCAAGTGGTGGCGCCGCCACCGCTGCCGCCCGCACCCGGCGCGGTGGTGGGAGGCGTCGTGGGCGGCGGGTGGAACGAGGGGGTCGCGCTCGGCGAGGCGGCGTTGGACGATGTCGAGGTGGCGCAGGCAGTCGTGGCCGCGGCGCAGGGCAGCTTGCGCCGCGCCCGCGTCCGCGTCCTGCTGCTGTTGGTCCGCGAGGAGCGTCGCCTGAAGGTTCTGGATCTGCTGATCGGCGCCGTGCCCGCTCGACGACGGCGTCGTGGAGGCCGGCGCCTCCGTGGCGGCCGCCCCCGTCGACGACGCGGTACCGGTCGGCGTGGTGCTCGACGTGGTGGTGGTGACGGTCTGGCTGGCCTGGTCCTTCGCGAGGGTGAGTTGGGCAGAGGCGAGCGAGGCCTGAGCGGACACCAGTTGGGCCTGGAGGTCGGTCGCGTCGAGCGACGCCACCACCTGTCCGGCGGTCACCTGCTGGCCGACCGAGACGTCGACGGAGCCGACGGTGCCGGACACGTCGAAGGCCAGGTCCGCCTTGTCGACCGGGGTGACCGTCGCCACCGAGTCGAGGGTGGCGACCGCGGTTCCGGAACCGACCACCGCGGTCCGATAGGCCGGGCCCGACCCCCCGGTGAGCAAGACGGTCACGATCGCCGCCGCGAGCACCGCGACGACCAGCGCCACCCGGAACGGCGTGACGAATGGGAACCGCCCGGGCTTCGGAGGTTCGACCGCCATCCGGGCGCGGTCGACCGCAGGTTCCGCCGCGACCCGCCCGGTGGGGAGCGGATCGCTCGGGTCGGGCGCCAGCTGGCGCGCCGGGTCATGCACCGGTCGTGACGGCTCCTCCCGCGCCCCCGCCCCCGGCGCCACGGAACCCGCCGAATCCGGTGGTGCACCCGTTCGCCCCGGGCGCGGACACAGTGATCGACTGCGCGCTGACCGCGCCGGTCGTGTTCGCGCTGCCGACCGCACGGGCACACTGCCCGACGACGAGCGCGGAAGACGAGGCCGTCTGGGTCGAGGAGTAGGTCGTGCTCGCTGTCAGGGTCACGACCACCGAAGAGGTCTTCTTGGTACGGGGATTCGTCTCCTCGACTGTCACGGTAGAGCCGCTGACCGCGGTGACCGACCCGTTCGCCGCTCCGAACTGACCGTTCCGGAAACGGCCCGCGCCGGGCGGCCGTGTCCCCGACCCGTTGGTGGTCGAGCTTCCCGACGGGGGCCTGCCGCCCGCGAACCGCCCGCCGCCAAAGCCGCCGGTGCAGCTGCCCGACACCGGCTGGGTCACCGAGACGGTGGTGGCAGTGATCGGCTCACCGAAGACGCCCGTGCTCGAGGAGGTGCTCGAAGTCGGCTTCCCGAAAGCCGAGATGCAGGACCCGACCGTCAGCGCGGAGGCGTTGGCGGGCACGATCTGGCGGAAGGTGGTGCTCGGGGTGTAGGTGACGGTCGTCTGCCCCGCCGAGGGGTTCTGCACCTCCATCGAAGTGCCGTTCACCGCGGCGATGGTGCCGGAGGTTCCGGGGAACTGGCGCGGAGATCCGTTGCCGCCCGAGCCGGAGCCCGACCCACTGGTCGTCGCGCCGGAGGTCGTGGTCGTCGTCGACGCCGACGACGACCCGCAGGCCGCGAGCAGGGCAGCGAGCGCGCCGAGCGTGACCAGCGCGACGAGGGGCCCGGCGCGGTCGGGACGACGTCGGCGTCGACGATCGGGACCTTCGTGGCTCGACCCTTCTGCTTTCGGATTGTTGATCATTCCTCTTCCTTATCGTCTTGGTTGTCGTCGTCTTGGTTGTCGTCGGATGGTGCGGGCACTGGCTATTCGCTCCGGAGAGCGTCGATCGGCGCGAGCCTGGCGGCCCGCCCGGCGGGATAGACCCCGAAGCCGATCCCGATCGCGACCGCGATGACGATGGCCGCGGCGGTCGCGACCCCGGACACCGCGATCGGGTCGGAGATGAAGTGCGGCAGGACGATCGCCCCGACCAGTCCGAGGGCGACGCCGAGCAGTCCGCCCACCGAACCGAGGATCGAAGCCTCCACCAGGAACTGGCGACGGATCACCCTCGGCGTCGCGCCGAGGGCCTTGCGGAGCCCGATCTCACGGATCCGTTCGGTGACCGATACCAGCATGATGTTCATCACCCCGATGCCGCCGACGAGCAACGAGATCGCGGCGATGCCCCCGAGCAGCACCGTGAGGGTGCGGTCGACCGAGGTCGCGGTCGAGAGGAGCTGCGGCCTCGCTGGTGATGGTGAAGTCGGCACCGGTGGGCGTGGTGATCCCGTGCAGGCTGAGGAGTTCTGCGTCGGTTTCCTGGTAGGCGGCCGACAGCGTCGAGGACGAGGTCGGCCTCGAGCAGGATCTGGCTCACCGAGTTGCGGCTCGCGCCGCCGAAGATCTGGGTGGCGGCGGTCGTGATCGGGATGATCGCCTGGTCGTCGGGGTTCGAGGTGGCGCTCGACGAGCCGCTCGAACCCACGGTGTCGAGGACTCCGATGACCGACATCGGTACGCCCGCGACGTTCACGGTCTGACCGACCGGGTCGCGTGCGCCGAAGAGCTCCTCTGCCGTGGTCGACCCGAGCACGACCACGTCGCTCCGGTCCGAGAGGTCGACCGCCGCGATGAAGCGGCCCTCGGTCATCGACCGCCCGCGGACGGTCAGCCACGAGGGCTCGGTGCCCACCACCGAGGTGGTCCAGTTGGTCGACCCGGCGACCAACGCCTCGCGACGCGCTCGTGGCCGGAGCGACCGCCGCGATGTCCGGAGCCACGACCTTGGAGGAGAGCGCCGTTGCGTCGGCGAGGGTGAGGGTCGACGCGGTGCCGAAGCCGCCGCGGATGCCGGAGGTCGAGGTCGAGCTGCCCGGCGTCACCGTGAGCAGGTTCGAGCCGAGCGCCGAGATCTGCGAGCTGACCTGTTGCTGCGCTCCTTCGCCCGAGCCCGACGGTGAGGATGACTGCGGCGATGCCGATCATGATGCCGAGCACGGTCAACCCCGATCGGAGGCGGTGCGAGAGCACCGCTTCGAAGCCGGTCCGGAAGGTCTCGAGGACGTTCACGGGACCGCGCCCACCATCGACGACGGCGTCGAGGATCCGGCCGTCGCGGATCCGCATGATCCGGTCCGCTGCGCTCGCGACATCCGCCTCGTGGGTGATCAGCACGATCGTCCGACCCGAGGCGTTGAGCTCGGCGAGCAGGTCGAGCACCTCCCCGGCCGAGGCCGAGTCGAGATTGCCGGTCGGCTCGTCGGCGAGGATCAACGCCGGGTCGGTCACCACCGCCCGTGCCATGGCCACTCGCTGTTGCTGCCCACCGGAGAGCTCGCCGGGTCGGTGCTCGACGCGGCTGCTGAGGCCGACACGGTCGAGAGCCTCGAGGGCGCGACGACGGCGCTCGCCGCGGTCGACACCGGCGTAGACCAGCGGGAGCTCGACGTTGCGCCACGCAGTGAGCGAGGGAAGCAGGTTGAACTGCTGGAAGACGAAGCCGATCCTCCGGTTGCGCACGTGCGCGAGATCCTCCTCGGACATCGAGCTCACGTCCTCGTCGGCCAGCCGGAAGCTCCCCGACGTCGGGACGTCGAGGCAGCCGAGGATGTGCATGAGCGTCGACTTCCCCGATCCGGACGGACCCATGATCGCGACGTACTCGCCGGTGCGGATCTCGAAGGACACGCCGCGCAGCGCGTCGACCTCGAGCGAGCCGGTCCGATAGGTCTTCCACACGTCCTCGACCTCGATCACCGGAGGGGTGACGCGAGGATGTCGGTCGGTGTCCCTCAGACGGAGCTCCGCCGTCGAGTCGTCACGCGCCGGATCGCCACGATCGGACGGCTCGTTCATCCGCCCGCACCTCCGAAGCCCCCGCCGCCGGCACCTCCGAAGCCCCCGCCACCGGCACCTCCGAAGCCGCCACCGCCGCCGCCGAAGCCCCCGCCTCCGCCGCCGCCTCGGAAGAGACCGGAACCGGACGTGCCGCTCGGGAGCCGACCGCGGAAGCTGATCTGGGTCACCTCGATGCGGTCCCCCACCGAGAGCCCGCTCGTGATCTGCGTCTGGCCACCCGAGGAGATGCCGAGCGTCACCGGCTGGCTCACCTTCCGGCCGCTCGAGTCGAGGCTCACCGTGGTACCGCCGCCGCTGTAGGTGATTGCGCTCGACGGAACGACGACGACGTCCTGCAGCTGCTTGACGAGGATCGACACCGTCGCGCTCGACCCTCCGTAGAGACCCGCCGGACTGCCGGTCACGTCGACGACCACCGGGAAGGTCGAGACCCCGGAGCTGGTCGTGGCGAGCAGCCCGATCGATCCGACCGTGCCGTAGATCGGGGTGGTCGACCCCGAGACGGTCGCAGTCGCCTGGTCGCCGACTTGGACCTGGCTCACCTGGGTGCTGTTCACCGTGCAGTTCACGATGGAGGACCCGGTCGAGACGACCACGATCTGCGCCGAGGACGAGCCGGAACCCGACGAAGACGAGGACGAAGAAGCGGCGGCACCGCTTCCGCTCCCCGCACCCGAGTTCAGCCCGCCGGTGCCGCCCGAACCCGAACCGGCGCCGTTCGATCCGCCGCCCCCGCCCGATGCCGACGACGAGGACGAGGCGCTGCTACCGGTGACCTGCTGGCCGACCGCGAGGTTCACCGCGGCGACCGTGCCGGCGATGGTCGAGACGAGCGTCGCGTCGGCGAGCGAACCCTGCGCGCTCGTCGACCTGCGACTGGGCGGAGGCGACATTGGCAGAGTCGGACGCCAGCTGGGCGGACGAGGCGCCGTTCCCCTGATCGGCCGAGAGCTGCGCCTGGTCGTTCGCGAGCGTTGCCTGGGCGACCGCGAGCGAGGCCGACAGCGACGTGTCGTCGATGGTGGCGAGGGCCTGCCCGGCGGTCACCGCCTGCCCGACGCCCACGTTCACCGCGGTCACCCTGCCGGACACCGCGAAATCGAGATCGGCCTGGTTCGCCGGTTCGATGGTGCCCGACGACGAAACGGTCTGGGAGATCGTCCCGGTCGAGACGGTCTGCACGGTGGTCGACGTGGTGAGACCGGTCGCCGCGCCCGAGCCCTCGGTGGCGAGCCACGTCCCAACGCCGGCGCCGGCGACCACCACGACGATCGCACCGACGACCGCCCACCTCCGTGCCGTACCATTTCCTGTGCTCAGCGCGCACCCGAACCTCGCTCGGTGCCCTTCCGTCTGGCACGCCCGATGCCGCTCGCGCCCCAGCCGATCGTGCCGCATCCTGACGGCGAGCCGGGCTCGAACGGATCGGCCAGAACCGGCCAACCTTCGACGCCGGGCAAGTGCCAGCTGTGGGCCTCCTTAAGACGCCGGCTTCGGTCGAACCGCCTGGACGGACGCCTCGCCCCCGTCGCCGGTCGGAGGGCCGCCTTCACCCGTCGGGACGGTCCGCGGTATCCGCCAGGTTCGATCCCGGGCACGGTGACCTAGGTTGAGGGACAGGGGACGAGGCCAGGGGACAAGACGGACCGGCGAGTACGGACAAGGGTGGCGATGCGCTACGTGAACCTCGGACGGACCGGACTGCGGGTCTCGCGGGTCTGCCTCGGGATGATGAGCTTCGGCAACGACAGCGATCGGCCCTGGGTCGCTCGACGAGGATCGCGCCGAGCCGATCGTCCGGGCCGCCGTCGAGGGCGGGGTCACCTTCTTCGACACCGCCGACACCTATTCCAAGGGCGCGAGCGAGGTCGCGACCGGGCGCCTGCTCCCCGAAGTTCCTCGGCCGCGACGAGATGGTGGTCGCGACCAAGGTCTTCATGCCGATGACCCCGGGCGAGAACGGCGGGGGCCTCTCCCGCAAGCACATCCTCTCGGCCATCGACGCCTCGCTGGCGACGGCTCGACATGGACTACGTCGACCTCTACCAGATCCACCGATGGGATCCGCGTACGCCGATCGAGGAGACGATGGAGGCCCTCCACGACGTGGTCCGGATGGGCAAGGTGCGCTACATCGGCGCGAGCAGCATGTTCGTCTGGCAGTTCGCGCAGGCCCAGCACGTCGCCGACCTGCGCCGGTGGACCCGCTTCGTCTCGATGCAGCCCCACTACAACCTCCTCTACCGCGAGGAGGAACGCGAGATGATCCCCTACTGCATCGACCAGGGGGTCGGCGTCATCCCCTGGAGCCCGCTGGCCCGCGGGGTCCTCGCGGGCAACCCGCACCCGCGACCGGCGATCGGCTCACCGTCCGGTCCGACACCGACGCCTTCACCGACTACCTCTACGCGCAGCCGACCGACTTCGACGTCGTCGAGCGGGTCGCCGAGGTCGCCTCGGGGCTCGGGGTCCCGCCGGCTCAGGTCGCGCTCGCCTGGCTGCTCGGCGGCCGGGCGTCACCGCACCGATCGTCGGTGCCACCAAGCCGCAGCACCTCGCCGACGCGCTGGCGGCCGAGCAGCTCGAGCTCGACCGACGACGACGTCGCCCGGCTCGAGGAGCTCTACGTCCCCCACCCGGTGCTCGGGCACTTCTGACGCATGCCGGGTCCCGCGGCGGTCGACTTCCACTTCGACATCATGTGCCCGTACGCCTACCAGACGTCGTTGTGGATGAGAGAGGTGCGCGACACGGCCGGACGTCGACGTGCGGTGGCGCTTCTTCAGCCTCGAAGAGATCAACCATCGGAAGGGAAGAAGCACCCCTGGGAACGCGAGTGGTCCTACGGCTGGTCGATGATGCGGATCGGCGCCTACCTCCGTCGCTCGGGCATGGACCTCCTCGACCGTGGTACGCGACGGCCGGGACGGGCGCTCCACGTCGAAGGGCGCAAGCCGCACCGCCCCGAGGTGGCCGAGGAGCTCGCTCGCGGAGATGGGGCTCGACCCGGGCGCGGTGCAAGCAGCCATCGACGACCCCACCACCGGCGACGAAGTCCTCGCCGAGCACCGGAGCGTGGTCTCGAAGGGCGGCTTCGGCGTGCCCACCCTTGTCTTCGACGACGGCCAGGCGCTGTTCGGACCCGTCCTGGTCGACCCGCCGACCGGCGACGCCGCGCTCCGGCTCTGGGAGCTGGTCACCGGTTGGCTCGAGTTCCCGCACCTCTACGAGGTGCAGCGGCCGAAGTCGACGTGCCGACATCGACGCCATCGTCGAGGCGTTCTCCCCCTACCTCGAGGCGCGGGACTGGTTCTCGGTCCAGCGCCCGACTCCGTGAGGCCGATCCCGTCGTGCTCGTCGTAGTCGGTCCGTCGCGAAGCGAAGGGCCACGCCCACGCCGGCCACCCCGAGCGGCCGGCGCGGATCGACGCGGTGATGGCCGGGTGTCGACGACCTCCATCTCGGGAGCGACCTGCGTGATCGTGGACACCGCGCAGGGCGACCGTCGACGACCTCAGTCGGGTGCACGACACCGGCCTATCTCGACCGCCTGCGACAATTCTGCGCGGAGGGGGGCGGTGCGCTCGACGCCGACACGTACGCCGGCCCGGACTCGTGGGACGCGGCGCTCCTCGCGGCAGGAGCGGGGCTCACCGCGCTCGAGGAGCTCGAGGCCCGTGGCGGGGTCGCCTTCGTCCCGGCCCGGCCGCCGGGCCATCACGCACTCGCCGCCCGGCCGATGGGATTCTGCCTCCTGAACAACGTGGCGATCGCCGCCGCGAAGCTCCTCGAAGCGGGCGAACGGGTGCTCATCGTCGACTGGGACGTGCACCACGGCAACGGCACCCAGGACCTCTTCTGGGACGAGCCGGACGTCCTCTACGTCTCGGTGCACCAGTCGCCCTGCTACCCGGGTACCGGCGCCACCTCCGAGGTGGGCGGACCGGCGGCACGCGGGTCGACGCTCAACGTGCCGGTTCCCCCCGGTGCCACCGGCGACGTGGTGCGGACCGCCTTCGACCTGATCGTCGCCCCGGCGGTCGAGCGGTTCGCGCCGACATGGGTGCTCGTTTCGGCGGGCTACGACGCGCACCGAGCCGACCCGCTGGCCGAGCTCGCACTCTCCGCAGGGGACTTCGCGCGAGGCTGGCCCGGACCGTCCGCCGCTACGCGCCGCGTCCGGGGCGGCTCGTGCTGTTCCTCGAGGGCGGTTACGACCTCGGAGCGATCCGCTCCTCGGTGTCGGCGACGCTCGGCGCGTTGACCGGTGCGCACACGGCCTCCGAGCGGACCACCTCGGGGGGGCCCGGCATCGATCAGGTCCACACGTCGGACCGCGAGCCGGCGCGTGCTGCTGGAGAGTGATCCTGATCAGGGAGGAATGTGATGGCCGACGAAGAGCGGTTGCTGACCGGCACGATCGTGGTCGGGGTCGACGGTTCGGACGCGTCGGTCGCGGCCGCCCGCTGGGCGTGCCGGCTGGCGGCGCTCGCCGGCTCCGCGGTCGAACTGGTGACCGCCTGGCAGTGGCCGATCAGCTGGGGGCCTGCCATGCCGTTGCCGGACGACTACGACCCGGCGGCCGACACGCAGGCGATGGTCGACGAGATCGCCGGAGTCCTCTCTCGCGGAGTTCCCCGATCTCCGGCTCGCACGCGCGCGCGGTCAAGGGCCATCCCGGGGTGGTGCTGGTCGAGGCGTCGCACCACGCCGACCTCCTCGTCGTCTCCAGCCGGGGCCACGGCGAGGTGTCGGGCATGCTGATCGGATCGGTGTCGCTCCACTGCGTCACCCACTCCGTCGCACCGGTACTCGTCTACCGCTGAGCGGTCGGCGAAACGTCAGGCGGCGGGCATCGGGAAGATCGAGGTTTCGCCCCGGGTCGCGGCCGATGCACGCTTCCCGCTCCGCGGTACTGAGGGCGACCGGCTCTTCGGTGCCGACGATGTCGAGCACGAGCGACACCAGACCGAGGTCGCTCGGGGTGCAGAGTGCCTGCACGCCGGGGGTCGAGAGTGCAAAGGCCACCCCGCGTCCGACCTCGTCCCGCGTCGTGTACGGCTCGTACCAGGTGGTGGTGGTCGGGTTCCGGCCGGCCCACGGCCGGGCGGCTGCCGCCTTGATCGCCATCACACCGAGGTCGCGGATTCGGCGTGCTCGAGCAGTGCTTCGGCGTCGCGGCGGTACGAGAGGTCGGACCAAAGCTGCGGGTTGACCGGGAACATCACGGTGTCGAGGTCGTAGCGTCGCACCGCCTCGAGCTGGGCAGCGGGTGTCCCGAGCCCGTGGCCGGTGATCCCCGCGAAACGGCACAGGCCGTCCTCGCGCGCTTGGAGCACCGCAGCGACCGCCTCGCTGCGGGCGTCGAGCTCGTCGACATCGGTCACCGCGTGCAGCTGGTAGAGGTCGAACCGTTCGCAACCGAGCAGACGCAGCGATTCGTCCAGTTGCGCGCGGCACGCCGTCCGGGTCACGGCGGAGCGTCTTACAGGCCACGAAGAGCTCGTCGCGTACCGCGGGGACGAGCGGCCCGAGCAGCTCCTCGGCGCGCCCGTACTGCGGAGCGACGTCGAGGTGGTTGACCCCGGCGGCGAGGGCCGCGTGGAAGGCCGCCGCGGTCACGTCCGGCTCGGTGCCCCAGAACGCGGCACCGCCGAGGATGGCCACCGACGAGTGGTGACCGGTCCTCCCGAGTCTCCGGCGCTCCACGCTCCAACCGTACTGCGGCCTACCGACCGATGTTCAGGTCGCGGAGGAGCCGTGCGGAGGCCGCGTCCCGGGCGGCCTCCCACCCGGCGACCATCGCGCCGAACCGGAGCGGGTTGTAGACGTCCTCCTCGTAGGACCACGTACCGTCCCCCGCGTACTTGAGGAGGGTGAAGTTGTACTCCTGGTGGAGGCTGCCGTCTCCGGGGTCCCGCATCCGGTTCCACACCTGGCAGACCACCCAGCCGCGCTCCTCGTCGATCACGTACCACTCGATGGGGAACTCTGGCATGTCACGGCCCGGGTGCTCCTTCATGGTGGCGCTGATCCACTCGTAGATGGCCTGCTTTCCGGTGAAGGTGCCGAAGTGGTGCTCGATGTAGGTGGCGTCGTCGGTGAACAGGTCGGCCCAGCCGCGCCACTCACCGCTCGCCCCTGCCTCCGCGGCTCGTCGCTGGTACTCGGCGAAGGCCGATTCGATCTCGTCCCTGCTCCACGTGCCCACGTCTCTCCCCGAAGTCGCCCGACGCGCCCAGCTTCCTGCCTTCGGGCGGCGTGGTCAAGGCCGGTCCCTCCCGCCGTCTGTCCTCCGGCGAGGAGCGCCGCGAGCCGCGGCGCGAGCTCGTGGTCGTCTCCGTCGATCTCGACCACCTTCTGGCGGGAGGACGCGCCCGAGACGATGCGCACCGCTCGGCGGGGGACGCCGAACGAAACGGCGAGCGCCGCGGCCGCTGCGGCGTTCGCCCGGCCTTCGGCCGCGGGCTCTCGCACCCGGACGACCAGCGCACCGTCGTGGCGGCCACCAACCTCGGTGCGCGCCGAACGGGGCCGCACCCGTACCGCCACCCTCATCGCCGCGACCGGCGAGCGCCCGAGCGGGTCGGTCGGGTCAGTCCGTGCACGTGGCGCCCTCGGCGGGGAGGGTGCCACCGACCAGGTAGGCCTCGACGGCGGCGCGGACGCAGGGACTGTAGAAGTACGCGACGTGGCTCTGGCCCTGCCAGGTGAGGAGCGCGGCGCCGGTGAGCTCGTGGGCCAGTGCGACCGCCCACGAGTACGGGGTCACCGGGTCGCCGGTCGTGCCCACCACCAGGATCGGTGGCGCGCCCGGGTCCGACGCAGGTGCCGGGGCGCGGGTCGCCGCGGCCGGCCACGTCGCGCAGCCGAGAAGTCCCCAGGTGAGCAGCGGACCGAACACCGGTGCGACCGACGGCGGCCGCTCCGGCGAGCGCGGGGTAGGCAGCGGGCCGGCGGTCGACCGGATGGTCGAGGCAGTCGATCGCCTGTTCGGCGTCGGCCCCGTTGGTGGAGCCACCGGTCTCGTACCGGTCGGTCATCGACGTGACCTCCGAGCCGTTGCCGGCCGCCGCGTCCGCGAGCGCACCGGCGAGCGTCGGCCAGGACGACTGCGAACCGAGACCCGCCAGCAGCGCGTCGTAGATCTCGCCCGGGCCGGCGGTGCCACTCCCCGCGCCGAGCGGCCGGGTCCGGGTGGCCTGGATGAGGCCGAGCAGCCCAGCGGTCGGGTCGCCGGCGGCTCGCCACGGGCAGCTCGGGTTCCCGGCGCACCAGGTGAAGAACGAATTGAGCTCCGACTCGAAGCTCTCGGCCTGCTGGGTCGCATACGCCGTGGCGCTCAGGGCAGGGTCGATCGCACCGTCGAGCACCATCGCCCGGACGTGGGTCGGGAAGAGCTGTGCATACGTCGCGCCGAGCAGCGTCCCGTAGGAATGGCCGACGAACGTGAGCTGCGCGTCGCCGAGGGCGGCGCGGATCCGGTCGAGGTCGCGCGCGGTGTCGACGGTTCCGACGTAGGGCAGGATCGAGCCGCTCAGACGCTCGCAGGCCGAGGCGAACCCCTGGTCGTTCTGGAGGAGCGCCAGCTGTGCCGCCGGAGTGGCGGGCACCGGGTCGATCAGCCGCCCGACCGGGCCCGCGCCCTGACCGGTCGAGCAGGTGACCGGCGACGACCGCTCGACCCCACGCGGGTCGAACGAGACGATGTCGAACCGGTCGAGCAGTCCCGGCGTGAGCACCGACAGCTCGTTCGGGAGATCGTCGATGCCCGAGCCGCCCGGTCCCCCGGGGTTGATCACGATCGAGCCGATCCGCTCGGATGGGACTTCGGCGGGATGCCGCCCGAGAGCGATCTGGATGGTGGCGCCTTCGGGGTGGGCATAGTCGAGCGGGACGGTCACCGAGCCGCACTGGAGGTTCCCGCAGGGCGCCCACTGCACCGGGGAGACCGGAAGCGGCGGCTCGGTGGTGGAGGTCGTGGTGGGCGTGGTCGGTGCCGACCGGTGCGATCGCAGGTCCGCCCCGCGGAGTTGCCCGGATGGGGTCGTACAGGCCGTGCAGAGCAGGAGCACCGCGAACGGCGCCACCAGCGCGACGGAGGTTCCGGGGCGGTGCAGAGCTCGCCGTACCCCTGCGGGACACGCCGACAGTCTGGCATCGTCGGGCGCGGCGCCGGCCGCGCGCTTCGATCAGGTTGGTCCGGGCGCTGCGTCGAAGACCGCCGGGGCGTCGAAGGCGGCGCGCCGATTGGCCCTCCGCAGCGCCGCCATCACCGGCCGGCCGAGCAGGAGGACGAGCACCGAGGTGGTGATCGCGCGCGGGATGTCGAAACCGAGCGACGTCGTGAGGTCGAACAGGAGGAAGCTGTGCAGGTTGTGCACGAGGCCCGCCCCCGGTACGAACGAGAAGCCGGTCGACGTCCCCGCCCCGAAGGGCCAGAACCAGAGGTTGAGGAGGGCCCCGTACAAGAGAGAGGACACCGCCGCGTAGGCGGCGAGCATCGCGAGTTCCGTCCTCCCTTTGGCGGGTGGGAGGCAGCCTGCGCCGAAACCCATCCAGGCCGCGCCGAACATCTGGAAGGGCAGCCAAGGGCCCACCCCGCCCGTCATCAACGCGGACGCGGCGATGGTCACCGCCCCGAGTACGAAGCCGAAGCCGCGCCCGAGCACGCGTCCCGAAGGAATCAGGAGGAAGAACACCGGTTCGAAGCCCGCGACCCCGGGGCTCGGGACCCGGAGCGCGGAACCGCACGCCGCGAGGATTCCGAGCATCGCGATCGCCTTCGCGTCGAGGCTGCCTTCGGCCAGCTCGCCGAGCACCACCGCGAGGAGGAGCGGGAGGAGCGCGACGAAGAGCCACGGCGCGTCCCCGGCGTGGGCGCTGTCGGCTCCCGAGTGGGCGTGAAGGAGCAACGGCCAGCCGAAGCCGACCAGACCGACCAGCGAGGCGACCGCGAGGACGATCGAGGACCGTGGGCGGAGCCGGATCGCCGCGGCGTTCCCGCGCTCAGCCGACACGCTCGCACTCCCCGATCGCGTGCCGCGACCTCGTCGACGGTCAGCCATTCGTCGGGCGCCAGCACCTTCGCCACCTGTGGTGCGAAGACCGGGGTGTGGCACACCACCTCGCGGGCGGGTCCGTCCGCGACCACCTCGCCCTCGGCCAGCACCACCCCGCGGGTGGCCACCTGCGCGACGAGCTCGACGTCGTGGGTCGCCACGACGACGCAATGGCCTGCCTCGGCGAGCGCGCGGACGAGCGTGACCAATCGGTGCTTGCTCGGATAGTCGAGCCCTCTCGTCGGTTCGTCCAGCAGGACGAGCGGCGGCTCCGGCGCGAGCACGACGGCGAGCGCGAGCGCGAGGCGCTGTCCCTCGGAGAGGTCACGGGGGTGGCGGCCCGGATCCGCCCCCGGAAGGATCGCCTCGAGCTTCGCTCTGGTGGTGCCCGGAGCGAGCCCCGTTTCGCGGTCGGCGCTCGCGCACTCCTCCGCCACGGAATCCGCGTACAGCAGGGAACCGGCGTCCTGTGGCACCAGCCCCACCTTGGTGATCAGCGCGCCCGGCGCGAGCCCGGAGGGCCGCTCACCCTGGACGCGCACCGAGCCGCCCGTCGGGCTCTGGAGGCCGGCCAGCCGCGCGAGCAGGGTGGACTTGCCGGAGCCGTTGCGCCCCATGACCGCGACGACCTCGCCCGCACCGAGCTCGAGGCTGACGTCCTCGAGCGCACGCACCGCCCCGTAGTCGACGGTGACCCGGTCGGCGACCGCGATCGGTGACACCTGTGATGCGTCGGTGCCATCTCGCCGAGGCCGCGGAACGGTGGCGAGGCGCTCGCGCAGCCCGCCGGCCATCCGACGCGCATCGCGCACGCTGAGCGGCACCGGATCCCATCCGGCCAGCCGTGCGAGCTCCACGATCGGAGGTGCCACCGGCGACGTGGAGAGCACCTTCTCGGTCGGGCCGATGATCGGCGGCGCTCCCCCGCCGGGCACGAGGACCGTCCGATCGGCGAAGGGGACCACCCGTTCGAGCCGGTGCTCGGCGAGCACGACGGTCATGCCGAGGTCGTGCACCAAGCGGGTCAGGGCCGCCAGCACCTCCTCCGCGGCGGCAGGGTCGAGCGCCGAGGTCGGCTCGTCGAGGACGAGCACCCGAGGCGAAGCGGTGAGGACCGCCCCGATCGCCACCCGCTGCTGCTGCCCGCCCGAAAGGGTCGAGAGTGGACGGTGGCGGAGCTCGTGCAGGCCGAGCAGGTCGAGGGTGTCCTCGACGCGGCGGCGCATCGCGCTCGGCGCGATGCCCAGGTTCTCCATCGTGTAGGCGAGCTCGTCCTCGACGACGTCGCTCACGAAGCTCGCGGAGGGGTTCTGGTTCACCACGCCGATCAGATCGGCGAGCTCGCGCGGCGGATGGGTGCGGGTCGAGCGGCCCCCGACACGGACCTCGCCTCCGAGCCGACCGCCGCTGAAGTGGGGGACGAGGCCGTTGATGGCCCGGAGCAGCGTCGACTTGCCCGACCCGGTCGGGCCGACCACCAGACAGAGCTCGCCTTCGCCGATCCGGAGATCGAGTCCCCGAAGGACCGGCGCCGCGTCCGGGTAGGAGAAGGTGACGTCCGAGAATTCGATCACCGGAGCGCCCCGCTTCCCGCGTCCACCGTGGGCCGGCGCGCTGCGGACGAGATCTCGACGGGTCGGGCGACCGAGGACGCGGTCGGGTTCGGTGCGGCGAACGCGGGAACCAGCGCGACCAGAACACCGAAGGTCGCAAGGAGCGGGAGCGTGGGCACGGTGAGCGGGTAGAGGACGAGTCGGAGCGCGGTCGGATCGACCACTCCGGCGGCGACCATGCCGGCGAGTGCCACCGCTCCCGACGCCACGACGACCCACTCGGCACCGCGCCAGAGGTCCGGCCGGTAACGCGTCCGGACCGACCGCCTCCCCCCGAGGGCCATCGCCGCTGCGACGAGCACGGCACCGGCTGCCAGGAAGGGGATGCCGCCCACCGGGAGGGACCCGGGGTCGAGCGTGCCGTAGCTCCCCGACCACCACCGCGAGCAGGCCGGCGGCGACGGCGCCGCCCTGGAGACGCCGGATCCGGGTCGGCACCGCCGACTTCCGCCCGTAGCCCCGCGCGTCCATGGACGAGGCGAGCTGCAGCGAACGTTCGAGCGCGCTCTCGAGCACCGGGACGGCCATGCCGCGCAGTCCGGCCACGCCGCGCACCGGCCGCCCTCGCAGCCGACGTGCGTCACGGACCGCGGCCAGCGCGATCACCACCTCCGGCACGAACGCGAGCGTCACCGTCACCGCCACGCCCGCCTCGTAGAGCACGGCCGGAAGGCAGCGGAGCAGGCGGTACGGGTTGGCGAGCGAGTTTGCCGCTCCGAAGCAGATCAGGATCACCGCGAGCCGCATCCCCTCGACCGCGGCACCGAGCAGCTCCTCGACGGTCACCGGCCCGCCGATGCTGACCCCTTCCGCCCAAGAGGGCAGCGGCACGTGCGGCAGGGTGACGATCACATGGCCGGGGAGCCGGTTGCCGAAGACGATCTGGAGCAACACCCGGATCACGATCACGACGAGACCGAGCCGGACGAAGACCGCGAGGGACCGCGACCATTCGGCCGACGTCCGCCGGGCGGCGACCACGAACCCGACGACCGCGGCGACGAGCGCGAGCAGGATCGGGTTGGTGGTCCGGCTGGCGGCGCCAGCCAGGCAGGCCGCCCACAACCACCACGCGGCCGGGTGGAGCGCCCGCCGCGCCGGACGGCGTCATGACGCCCGCGGGCGTCGCCGCCACCGCCACCCGGCTGCCGCGGCGAGAGCGACGACAAGGGCCATGCCGATCACGAGCGGCGCGGCGGACCCACCGGTGGTCCCGCCTCTCGTCGGTGCGTGTGCTGGACCGAGCGCCTGGGCATGTCCCGCGGCGGTCGACGTCGGCACGGTGGTGGTGGTCGACCTCGCAGCTGATGACGGCAGCGCGGACGGGACCGGATCTCCTCCGCCCGTCGAGGCCGGGTGACGGGCCGCTGCGGTGACGGGCGGGGTCGGTCACCGTCGAGCCTGCGGGCGCCGCATCCGGCGTCGCGTCGCCCGAGACCGTGCTGCCGGCCGAGGGGCCACCCGAGGTCGGCGCCGGCGGCGAGGTGGCGGCCGGGCTCGGCGGCGGTGGTGACGAGACCGGGCAGATCGCGGCGTAGTCGGGTGCCGAGGGGGGTGCGGGGTCGCTCGGGTTCGCCTTCCCGGGATCCTCGTACCGCCAGCCTTCGACGTCCCCCGGTTGCCACGGCCGCGAAGGCGCCGCCGCTCGCGTAGACCCAGGTGCCGGTCGCACCGTGCCAGTACGACCAGTAGTCGTAGCCGTTCGCCACCTGTTGGCCGCAGCCGGTGGCAGGGACCCCCCCGATCGAACAGAGGAGTCCGCTCTGGTCGTAGGTCGGTGCGGCCAGGTTCTCCTGCCCGGTGAACGCGGACAGGGCCTCGTAGCCGTTGTCGCTCGAGGGGACGTGCACGCATCCGACCACCGGCGCGCCCGGGCCGGTGTCGATCACGAAGGCCACTCCGACCGTCGCGGCGGCCGCGGCGGCATCCCTGAAGGGGACGAGGGCGTCGGGACCGGCCAAGGAAAGGGCGGCCGACGCCGCGCCCACCATCAGCGCCGAGCGAAACGAGCCGCGTCCGGAACCGGCTCAGCATCGCGGTTCGCCGATCAGGAGAGCGGGCCGCCGGTCGCGGCCGATGGCGACGATCGGCCGGTTGAGCGGGCGAGCCGCCGTGGGAGCCGGCGAAGGCCGCGTCGCCGTAGGCGAAGACCCCGCCGTCGGCCGCCACCAGCCAGTAGCCGTTGCCGTCGGCGGTCGCGGCCATGCCGCAGATCGGCGCGTTGAGCGGCGAGCCGCCGTGGGAGCCCTCGAAGGCCGCGTCGCCGTAGGCGAACACCCCGCCGTCGGCCGCGCACCAGCCAGTAGCCGTTGCCGTCCGGGTGTCGCGGCCATGCCGACGATCGGCCGGTTGAGCGGCGAGCCGCCGTGGGAGCCCTCGAAGGCCGGCGTCGCCGTAGGCGAACACCCCGCCGTCGGCCGCGCACCAGCCAGTAGCCGTTGCCGTCCGGGGTCGCGGCCATGCCGACGATCGGCCGGTTGAGCGGCGAGCCGCCGTGGGAGCCCTCGAAGGCCGGCGTCGCCGTAGGCGAACACCCCGCCGTCGGCCGCCACCAGCCAGTAGCCGTTGCCGTCCGGCGGTCGCGGCCATGGCCACGATCGGGGCGTTGAGCGGCGAGCCGCCGTGGGAGCCCTCGAAGGCCGCGTCGCCGTAGGCGAACACCCCGCCGTCGGCCGCCACCAGCCAGTAGCCGTTGCCGTCGGCGGTCGCGGCCATGCCGCACGATCGGGGCGTTGAGCGGCGAGCCGCCGTGGGAGCCCTCGAAGGCCGCGTCGCCGTAGGCGAACACCCCGCCGTCGGCCGCGACCAGCCAGTAGCCCTGCGATGCGATCGCGCTCGAGACCCCGAAGGAGGGCTCACCGGTGTAGGTCGCGGTGACCACTGCCCCGAAGGCCGGCGACAGAGCGGAGCAGACCGCCTGGCCACTCATGACGGTCCCCGGTGCAGAGCGCCGCGTTCCCGACGGAGAAGGTCACGGTGCCGCCCGGTGTGCCGGACGTCGCGGAGACCGAAGCGGTGAACGAGGACATCGCCGGTCCGTCCGAGACGTGTGCGTTCACCACGGTCGAGTCGAACGGGAGCGTCACTCCGGCCATCGCCGGAAGCGCCTGATAGGTGGCGAGGGTGTCGGGACCGGGGGTGCCGGGGAAGGTGAACGCCCCTCGTCCGGTCCCCGAGGTGAGCTGGAAACCGACAAGTGTGCCGTACGGATTCGAGCCGGCCACGACGAACGGGGCACCCTCCGGCGAGCGCCCGAGGGCGACGACGGCCTGGATCACCAACGCGGTCGAGTCGGGATCGGTCGAACCGGGCGCCCCGGGCGCGTTGGGGAAGTATCCCCAGCCGGCGTCGGCGTCCTGCGCGCCGGCGAGGAAGTCGAGCGCTGCGGTGGCTGCGGCGTCCGAGAGTGCCTCCTGCGCTTCGAGGCCGACCACTGCCAGCGCGGTCGAGTTGGTGTCGGGCCCCTCGAACGATGCGGGACTTCCGTTGCACGGGTTGCTCATCGAGATGAAGCTCGTCCAACCACCGTCGGGACACTGCTGGACCGGTGAGCCATGACCCCGCATCGTGGACAGCCGGGGTGCCGACGACGCCCGCTGCTGCGAGCGCGGCGAGTGCGAGTCCCTGCCGGTAGGCGCCGTCGAACGTGGGGTCCTGCGCCCCGAACAGGCCGGCGTCGGGACCCGAGGTCCGTTCGGTCGCGAGCAGGCGCGACACGAGATCGGTCGCCGCCGAAGCTCGCGCGGGTCGAAGCCGAGTGCGTGCGCGTCGAGGATCAGGACAGCGAGCTGTCCGGGACCGTCCGCGCCGTCCACCGCGACGTACTGGTCGACGTGACCTTCGAGATAGGTGAGCGCCCGACCCGCGGCCGCGCGAAGCACCGGTGCTCGCGAGAGCGAGCACCGCGTTGGCGGTCGCGACCAGGTCGGGCTGTCCCGGTGTGGTCGCCGAAGGGAGGTATCCGCCCGGAGTGAGCTGGGCGGCCAGCCAGCCCGCCCCGCGCTCGGCGGACTCGGCCCTCGCGAGCGATGAAGGTGCCAGCGAGTGATGGCTCCGAGGTGCGGCTTGTGCTGCCGGCGGTGCCGCGACGGCAGTGGCGATGCACGCACCCAGCAGCGTGGACGCCAGCAGGCGCTTGACGTGCATGGGTCGTTCCTCTTTTCCCGGGCAACGACCCAGCCGCACGGACCCGTGGGCCACGTGGGTGACCGAGCCCTTGCCGCAGTTCTCGACGGTAGGCGCTCAACCGAGCGGCGATCCGGCATCCCGACTCGTGGCGAGCGTCGTGCCCACCACCCACGGTTGCGGACCAGTGCCGGAATTCGACCGGCTTCCCCGGAACACCGCTTTGTTGTGCGGTCGACACTAGCAGGCTGAGTGCGCTCCGACCGTCGTGGGCTGCGCTTTCAGCCGGCGGCGCTTTCAGCCGGCGGACCTGGGTGAGAGCCGTTCGTAGACGACCTCCTCCACGCACGTCTCGACATCCCGCATCGCACGCCCGAGGCCGAAGCGCTCCGAGAGCACGACGAGCTCCGCGCCCCTCGCTCGCGCGGTCGCGGCCCCGTCCGCGGTCGCCTGTCCGACCACCGCGAACACCGGCACCCGGAGGTCCGTCGCATCCTCCAGGACCCCGCCCACGACCTTGCCCTCGAAGGAAGGCCCGTCGAGTCGTCCCTCCCCGGTCACGACGAGAGCCGCGCCGGCAAGGACGGAGCGGAGTCCGACCAGCTCGGCGACGAGGGCGTACCCCGAGCGCAATTCCCCTCCCATCGCGAGGATGGCTCCTCCCAATCCACCGGCCGCGCCCGAACCGGGGACGTCACACACGTCGACGCCGTACTCGGCGCGATAGCGTTCGGCGAGGGAGACGAGGCGCTCGCGAAGCCGAACCACCTGTCGAGGTTCGGCTCCCTTCTGGGGGCCGAACCGCGCTGGCGCATCGACGAAACGCGTCTCGACGTCGCACGCACCGACCACGGTGACCTCACTGAGTCCCCCGGCCTCCTCGACCGCCTCGAGCGCCCCACACCCGCCGTCGGTCGTCGCCGACCCGCCGAGCCCGACCACCACCGTCCCGCCGCGGCCCACCGCGTGCGCCGCGGCCACGATCAGCTCGCCGGTACCGCGGGTGGTGGCGCCCACCGGGTCGTTGCCGGAAGCGCCACCCACCAGGGCGAGGCCGGAGGCCTCGGCCATCTCGACGACGGCCCGGCTGCCGGAGAGCGCCCACGATGCGAAGACCCGCCCGCCGTCGGGTCCGGTCACCTCGGTCCGCTCGAGCGCGGAGCTCGGGGTCGCCGAGCGCGTCCAGCAGTCCCTCACCTCCGTCGGAGAGCGGCAACTCGGTGACCGTCCACCCGAGGCTCGCGGCGGCCCGGGAGATCGCACCGTGCGATCTCCGTCGCGGTGGCGCTCCCCCGGAACTTGTCGGGAGCAGCCACGAGGTGTGGCATCAGGGCGCCTTCGGCGGCGTCGGCCTCCGGTCGGGAGGATCCACGGTCGCGTCCGCTCAGCCGAGGTCGTCGCCGAGCACCGCGTCGACGAGGCGCGCTCGGAGCGGGATCGTCCTCCGGGTCGGCGTCGGTGGCGAAGTGCCGGCGCACGAAGAAGGACGGCGACCGCCGCCTTCTCCGGTTGCCCGCCGGAGGCCGCCTCGGCGAACAGGCACGCGGCCTGCGCGGCACGGGTCAGGCGTTCCAGCTGGGGACGGAAGTGGGCCGCACCCCACACCGGGTCGGCGAGGGATCGGTGGACACGGTCCGCGGTCTCGTCGATGACACCCGCGACCACGTACCGCGTCCGCCGAGGGCGCGGTGGACAACTCGTCGCGCACCCAGGCGACGAAGGGGTCGAGCACTCCGAGTCGTACCCCGTCTCGCTGCACCTGTGCGCAGAGCACGTTGTGGGTCCCCTCCCAGCTCTCGTACACGATCGCGTCGCGGTAGAGACGCGGGAGGGGCGAGAAGGTCTCGATGGTGCCGTTGCCCCCGAGCACCTCGATTCCCCGGTGCACCGTGTCGGTCGCCGCGACGGAGGTGACGAACTTGTTGGCGTTCACCAGAACACGGTAGGCAGCGGCCTCGGTGTCGGTGGCGTCCCCGCGGTCGACCCTGTCGAGGAGACCGGTGAGCGCCATGGTCGACGCGAGCGCCGCGTATTCCTCCGCCTTCATGGTCGCGAGCTGCTGGCGGACGGCGGGAAAGGTGCCCACCGGCCGGTCGAACGCGCAGCGGTACCGGGCGAAGGAGGCGGCTTCGAGATAGGCCCGACGCATCAGGCCGGTCGAGCCGACCGCGTTGAGCCACCGCGACGTGTTCAGGAACTCCTCGACCGCGACATGGAACCCGTCGGCGATCGGACCGATCGGCCAGGCGAGCGCGCCGTCGAAGTCGATCTCGGCCGACGCGAGGCAGCGGGTCCCGAGCTTGTCCTTAAGGCGGCGGATCCGAAAACCGTTGGGCGTCGCGCCGTCGAGCCGGCGTGGGACGAGGAAGCACCCGAGGCCGCGGGTCCCCTCTTCGGCTCCCTCGGGGCGCGCGGTGACCGCGAACAGCTCGGCATCCGCCACCGAGCAGAACCACTTCTCGCCGGTGATACGCCATGCAGAGGCATCCGCCGGGTCCGGCACCGCTCGCACTTCGTTGGCTCCGACATCGGAGCCGCCCTGGATCTCGGTGAGGAACTGTGAGCCTCTCAGGCTGCGGTCGTAGTCGACCTCGAAGAGCCCGGGAAGGTAACGGTCCCGCATCTCGTTCGAGCCGCGCCGTTCGATCGCCCGGGCCAACCCCGCGGTGCAGACCGCCGGGCAGCTGTGCCCTCCTTCGCCGGCGAGCGACAGCAGGTAGAAGAGCGCCGCCTGCTCGAAGGCACCCTCACCCCTCCGGTTCACCGCGAGCAGGCCCGAACCCCACACCGCCCGGCCCGCACGCCGGTGGTCGGGGTGGAACTCGATGGCCTCGATCGGCCTGCCGATCGGGTCGAAGGGGACGTGGGCGGGGAACTCGCGGTGGCGCTCGAGGGTCACGACCACCGGCTCGACGACGTCGGCCATCGCCTGCCCGAAGTCGCAGAGGGAAGGCTCGGCCGCCTCGGCACGAGCCGGACCCGCCCGGTGGGCGAGCACCGCGCGGAGGTTCGGCGTGGCCAGGTAGTAGTTGCCGGGGCGTGCGTCGACCCAGCGGGCCAGGTCGGCCCGACCGCGCTGGGTCTCGCTCGCCATGGACCGAGACTAGAACCGGCCGCCACCCGACCGCTCAGCACGTCGACGAGTAGGTGGGGGCGCCGGGCCCGATTTGCGCGCTGTCGACGGTCCCCCCGCCTCCCGTGCGGAGGATCGCTCCGAGGTGGACGACGTACCACTCACCTCGCCACGAGATCATCGACGCGATGCCGAATGACCGGAGTTGTCCGTCGACCGAGTAGACGAGGCGCGAATTCGGGACTTCGTAGTACCCGATCCCGTTGTCGCAGACGCCGGCCGGGACCCAGTGCGCGTACGACTCGTCGACGTCCACACCGAGGTAGCGAGCGGTCGCGGCCTCGGCACCGAGGAGCTGGTGCGCGGCGAGGACGTCGTTCTCGTACTCGGCCTGGAGCCGGTCGGTGAAGTCGCCCTGCGAGTCCGCCACGTCCTTCAACTGGACGTAGGCCGATTCCGGGAAGAAGGCGGGCAGCGCCTCTGTGGCGAGGCCGGTCGTCACACCGCTCCAGAGCGCGG
The DNA here is from genome assembly GCA_963784155.1 of uncultured Acidimicrobiaceae bacterium. GTDB lineage: Bacteria > Actinomycetota > Acidimicrobiia > Acidimicrobiales > RAAP-2 > Bog-756. The sequence goes on along the minus strand of CAWAQF010000004.1, from coordinate 465,588 downwards.
CCATGCGCGTCGGGAACGCCGGCGTCGTCGCGGTCGGCAGCGTCCCGGTCTGCGGAAGGACGCCGGGGTCGGTGGTGATCGGGGTGGTCGGGGGCACCGATGTGGTGGTCGTCACCGGCGGACGGGTCGGCGCGGGAGGTTCGGTCGTCCGCGAGGCCGATTCGCCCGTGGACACTCGCCGGGGGCCCGGCGAGTGGGTGAGGGCCACCACCCCGACGACGCCCACCGCGACCGCAGCCACGACCACCGCGAGCACGCGCCGGCGGGCAGCCGGTCCGGGAGGTGGCCCTCTCACCGACCGCGGGCGGCCAGTGCGCAGAGAGAGGCCGCCTCGACCGCAGGCGCACCGCGGTACGCGAGGCCGAGCGTGCATCCGGTCACCGCCGGGGAGACAGAGGCCGGGGCAGCGACCGCACGGCGCACACCGGTCCAGACCCAGGCGTCGGAGCGGAGTCGGGGCGCTTCGCCGGTGGCCGCGCTGAGGAGCGTGGCCGCCACGGTCACCGAGCGGATCCGTTCATAGGCGGGAAGCGCGGGTTGGTCGGGGACGACCACGGTCGTCACCCGCCATGCGGCGAGCGCGGTCCTCACCGCGGCGACACCCTGCGGCGTCACCGAACCGCCGCCGAAGTAGAAGGAGGCGTCGACGAGCTCTCGTTGACCCGCGCGGGCCGCACCGGCACGCTCGAGGACGCCCCCGGGGCCTCCCTGACCGGCCATCGAGTAGTGCATGCCGTCGACCGCTTGCCAGGTCATCGCGCTCTGGGTCACTCCGAATGGTGCCGGCAGCACCAGCACCACCTGCTCGGCACCGAGGCGGGGTCCGACCGAGCGGAACCAGGTCGGGACCTGCACCGGCCGGGTGGTCATCGGGATGGTCGTGGCGAGGTACGCAGCGGGGAAGCCGATCGCCGCGGCCGCGACGGCCGACGCGGCCACCAACGCGGGCAGCCGGCGCGCGACCCGCTCGGAGCGGTGCCGGGCGCCCGCGGCGGACCGCGCCCGGACCGCGTCGACGACGTGCTGGACGACGAGCGCGACCATCGCCGCGGTGGCCAGGTCGGTGAAGAGCGCGAAACGACTGGGCGAGATGTTGTCGAGGAGAGGGAGGTGAGCGGCGAGCGCCCAGGGAGACGAAGGCCCGTACCGCACTCCGAGTGAGAGCACGACCGACAACGCCGCGAGCGAGCCGAAGGCCCACAGGCGGCGGTCTCGCCGCCACACGAGGAGCCCGCCGACGGCGACTGCGATCGTCCCGAACCCGAGGTACTGCGACGAGAGGACCGGGCCCTGCGCACCACCGATGACCCGGCTCATCGCCGGTCCGAAGAACCCGCTGGAGAGCGGTGGCGCGGGGAGGACGTAGTCGCCCACGGCGGTGCCCGCCCGGGCGACGTGGAGACCCGGCCAGACCAGGCCCGACAGATGCGCCGCACCCGCCAGGGCGAACCACACCGGGTAGGCGAGCAGCACGCCGGCAGCAAGGGCGGCGGTGCAGAGCGCAACGGACGCGTACCGGAGATGGCGGCCGAGAGCCTCCGGCCGCGCGAGTGCCGTCACGGCGACGACCGCCGCGACCCAGAGCGCGCCGAGGACGAGCATCATCACCAGGACCTCGGTTCCGACGAAGAACTGGACGGTGACGAGGAGACCGAGCACGGCACCCGCCGCCACCGGGCGGGCCCGCTGGCGGAACAGCACTTCGTCGAGGCACGCGGCGACGAGCGGGGGCACGAATGCCGCACCGAGCATCAGGTGGGCGTCGGCGAGCGCCACCAGCACGAAGGGCGAGAAGCCGTAGAGGAGCCCGCCGATGAACGCCGCCGGTGCCCAGGCGACCCAGCGCCGGAGGAGGACGAACATGGCGATCGCGGAGAGCGCCGGCGCGAGGGTGAGCGCGACGTTCAGGGTGACGATCGGTCCGAAGAGCCAGGTCACCGGCGCGAGCAGGAGACCGATAGCCGGCTCGCTGGTGTTGGAGAGCAGGTTCACTCCGTGCGGATAGCCCATCGCGGTCGAGAAGAACGGGTCGAGGCCGTGCGCGAGTGCGGTCGCCGGCCAGGCGAGGAACCAGGTGAACAGCGAGCTGTCACCGCAGCCGCAGGTCGTCGTCGACGCGGGATGCGACGTCCAGACCTGGGACCAGAGGGCGACCGCCAGCCCGAGGTAGCACCCCGCCGCGACGAGGGTGGCTCGACCCGAGGTGGCCCGTCCGCGACGCGCCGGCGCGGGCACCCGATCGCCCTCCGGCGCGCCCGAGCTCGCCTGCGGGAGCTCGCGAGCAGGAGCCGGCGGGACCCCCGTCGTGGTCATTCCGTCACCTCGGGCCGACGGCCCACCGGCGCGGCGGACAGAGGAGTGCGCCCTGATGGATGAATCGCCGATTGTAGGGGACCCACCCCGGGGCCGACCGGACGATCGGGTACCACGGTGGAGGGGGCGCAGCTCCGCCCGGGAAAGGGGGTCCTTGTCGGACCAGGGCCGCTTCCGTAATTTCGGCACGAGTGGCGACATGACCGACACCGTTCCCGCAGTCCGAACCGAGTCGTTGACCAAGCGCTACGGCCCGGTCGCGGCCCTCGACCGCCTCGACCTCGAGCTCGGCGAGGGCGAGATCCTCGGGTACCTCGGTCCGAACGGGGCGGGGAAGACCACGACGATCCGGCTCCTCCTCGGCTTCGTGCGGCCGACTGCAGGACGCGCCCAGCTCTTCGGGATCGACTGTCAACGCCGCCCGGTCGAGGCGCACCGCCGGGTGGCCTTCGTACCCGGCGAAGCCACACTCTGGCCGTCGTTCACCGGCGCCGAGACACTCCACCTGCTCGGCAGGGTGCACGGTCGGGTCGACCAGGCCTACCGCGAGGAGCTCGTCGCACGCTTCGACCTCGACACCTCGAAGAAGGTGCGCGCCTACTCGAAGGGCAACCGCCAGAAGGTGGTGCTGATCGCGGCTTTGATGACCCGCGCCGACCTCCTGGTCCTCGACGAGCCCACCAGCGGTCTCGACCCGCTCATGGAACAGGAGTTCCGACGCTGCGTCGGCGAGGCCAAGGCGCGCGGTCAGACCGTCTTCCTCTCCTCCCACAGCATGAGCGAGGTCGAGGCCGTGTGCGACCGCGTCGCCATCCTCCGCAACGGCAGGCTGGTGGAGACCGGCACCCTGGCCGACATGCGCCACCTCTCCGCCCTCACCGTCGAAGCCACCTTCGCCGGCCCGGCCCCCGACCTCTCCCGTTTGCCGGGGGTCGGTGTCGTCGAGCAGACCGGGCAGACCGTCCGTTGCCAGGTGCAGCCTCCGATCGAGCCGCTGCTCGATGCCCTCGCCAGGGCGAGCGTGACCCGCCTGGTCAGCCGCGAGCCCTCCCTCGAGGAGCTGTTCCTCGCCCTCTACGGCGAAGGGCCCGTGGCACCGGAGTCCTCCGATGCCGGCTGACACCGTCGCCCACGCGAGCTTCGTCGACGATCCGAAGGCGGCGACCGTTGTCGCGCGGCTCACCGCGAGGCGGGCGGTCCGGTCCGGGGCGCTGTGGGGCTACGTCTTCGGCGTGTTCGTCGCCTCTTCCGCGTACAGCTACGCGACCATCTACAAGACAGCGGCCGAGCGTGACCGGCTGGCGACGACCTTCTCGTCGAACCACGCGGCGAGCGCGCTCTTCGGCCCGGCCCCACAACTGCAGACGGTCGCGGGTTTCACCGTCTACAAGACCTCGATGACCCTCATGGTGGTCGGCGCGGTCTGGGGACTGCTCCTTTCCACCAGACTGCTCCGTGGCGAAGAGGACGCCGGCCGCTGGGAGATCCTCCTCTCCGGCCGCACGAACCGCGGCGGTGCCGCCGCGCAGGCGCTCGCCGGACTCGGCGCGGGACTGGTCGTCCTGTGGGCCGTCACCGCGTTCCTCACCGTGCTCACCGGGCGCCTCTCGCGGGTCCACATCGACGTGACGGCGGCGCTGTTCTTCGCGGCCGCGTCGGTCGCGACGGCGGTGATGTTCGTCGCTGTCGGAGCGCTCACCAGCCAGCTCGCGGCCACCCGCCGTCAAGCCGCGGCGATCGCCGCGGTCTTCTTGGGACTCGGCTACGCGGTGCGACTCCTCGCCGACGCCGGCATCGGCGTGCACTGGCTGGTGTGGGTGTCCCCGCTCGGGTGGGTCGAAGAGCTGCAGCCGCTGACCTCGCCCGCCCCGGTCGTCCTCGTTCCGGTGGTGCTCTTCGTCGCCGCCGTCTCGCTGGCCGCGGTCCGCCTCGCCGCGCGGCGCGACTGCGGCGCGAGCACCTTCCCGGACCGGTCGACCGCCGCGCCACGGCTCCGTCTGCTGTCGGGACCGACCGGGCTCACCGTCCGCCTGGTCCGTCCGGTCGCCCTCGGATGGGCCGCCGCCCTCTTCGTCACCGGGCTGATGCTCGGACTGGTCGCCAAGGCGGCGGGCGGCACGATCGCCGGCTCCTCGGTGCAGGAGATCTTCTCCCGCCTCGGCGCGAGCGGCACCGGAGCCGAGGCGTTCCTCGGCGTGTCGTTCGTGATCGTCGCGGTGCTGGTCGCTTTCGTCGCCGCCGGCCAGGTCACCGCGGCGCGGGCCGAGGAGGCCGACGGCCACCTCGACCACCTCTTCGCCCGGCCGGTCCGGCGCCTGACCTGGTACGGCGGGAGGATCCTCGTGGCGGCCGCGCTGCTCGTCGTCGGCGGGCTGGTCGCGGGTGCGGCCACCTGGGTCGGGGCTGCCGGGGAGCATTCCGGGCTGGGGTTCGCCACATTGGTCGGAGCCGGGCTCAACACCGTGGCTCCGGCGACCTGCCTCCTCGGCATCGGTGCGCTGGCCCTCGGAGCCTGGCCGCGGGCGGCACGGGTCCTCGTCTACGGGGTGCTCGGCTGGTCGCTCCTCGTCGAGCTGGTCGGCGGGATCGGCGCGCTCGACCACTGGCTCTCCGACACGTCGTTCTTCCACCAGATGGCGTCCGCGCCCGCGGTCCCACCGGCCTGGACGACGGACGCAGTGCTCGTCGCGATCGGTGCGGCCGGCGCACTGGTGGGCGCTCTCTGTTTCGCGCGACGCGACCTGCAGTCGGAGTGACCGACCGGAGCGGTCAGTCCTCGCCCGAGAGCATCGCCGTGATCTGGGCGAGGTCGAAGTAGTCGCGCCACCCGCTGATCTTGCCGTCGCGCACCTCGAACGTGCCCATGACCGGCAGCGCCGCCACTTTGTCACCGACCTTGAAGGTGTCGATCCGCTCGGTCAGGACCACGTCGTCACGGACCGCGAGGTGGAGCGTCTCGATCTCCATGCTGTCGCACATGGCGAAGAAACCCGCGATGAACCCGACGGTGGCGTCGATGCCGACGGCTGCGTCCATCGGGATGTTGTGGTAGACGACGTCGTCGGTGAAGTACTGCCGGAGCGATTCGGCGTCGTGCTTGGAGAAAGCGCTGCACAGATCGCGCACGACCCGTTCGGCTTCCGTCGGGTTGCCCATCGACCACCTCCGATCCTCGCCCGTCGTGCGTCACGCTATCGCGGAGCGGCACCGCGCTCACCGGGTGCGGCGAAGTCGCAGCCGTGCAGCGCGGGTGTGTGACGATGGGCAACATGGACGTCGAGACCGTCACCTTCGAGGGATTCGAAGGGCTGCGCCTGATCGGGGACGTCCGGGGGGCAGCGGACGCGCCACCGGTGCTCTTCCTCCACGGCGGCGGTCAGACCCGGCACGCCTGGGGATCCGCCGCCGAGGCGGTGGCCGGCGAGGGCTGGCGGACGGTGACCCTCGACCTCCGCGGGCACGGTGACAGCGACTGGGCGCCGAACGGCGACTACTCGTTCACCGCCTTCTGCGCCGACTGCGTGGCGGTGGTGGACCAACTCGGCGCACCGCCGGTGCTGGTCGGGGCGTCGCTCGGCGGCATGGCGGCCATGCTCGCCGAAGGAACGAGCGACCGGGTCCTCTCGTGCGGCCTGGTCCTCGTCGACATCACTCCGAAGACCAACGCAGGAGGGCATCCAGCGGATCACCCGGTTCATGCAGTCCGGCTTCGGTGGCTTCGACACGCTCGAGGACGCCGCAGCCGCCATCGCCGCCTACACCCCGCAGCGCAAGCGCGCCTTCAACCCCGAAGGGCTGAAGAAGGTGCTCCGCCAGCGCGACGGTCGCTGGTACTGGCACTGGGACCCGAAGTTCATCACCCAGGAGCGGACCGAGGTGGTACCGGAGCAGTTCTCGGGCCTCCTCGACTGGGCGACGAGGAACATCCACGTGCCGACCATGCTGGTGCGCGGAGCCCTGAGCGACGTGGTGAGCCAGGACGGGGTCGACGACCTCCTGGCCCGGATCCCGGACGCGACGGTCGTCGACGTGGTGGGTGCGGCCCACATGATCGCGGGCGACCGGAACGACGCCTTCGCCAACGCGGTGCTCGCCTTCCTCCACGACCGGGTGCTCCCTACGCTCGGCTGAGCGATCCGTTCAGCGGCCGAGGACCCGCCGGAGCTCGACGTCCCCTTCGACGCCCTTCACGCTGCCGGCGGCCGGCGGTCTCGGAGGTGCAGCCGGCCAGATCGACGACCTCGGCGGTGGCCAGCACCTCGCCCGGGCCGGCTTCGTCGACCACCCGGGACGCGAGGTTGACCACAGGACCGAACACGTCCCCCTCCCGCAGCATCACCCGCCCGTAGGCGAGGCCCAGCCGTGCCGGCGGCACGGTTGGATGGGCTGCGAACGAGGACGCGAGGTCGAGCGCGATCCCGACGCCCGATCGCACGTCCGGAACGGTGAAGAGAACCTCGTCGCCCAGGAGCTTGACGACCCGGCCGCCGGCGCCGGTCACCGTGTCGGAGGCCAGCAGCTCGAAGGTGGTGAGGACGTCACCGAGCTCGCGGAAGCCGAGCCGTTCTCCGAGCTCGGTCGAGCCGACCAGGTCGACGAAGCCGACCAGAAGGTCCTGGGTCTCGTAGCCCACGAGGTCGGCGTCCTCCGCGGGAGCTGCGCTGCGCGGCGATGCAGGTGCTGGCGCAAGAGGGCGTCGACCACCGGAGCGACCATTGGCAACAGCTGCGCCGCCGCGAGGTTGGCCCGCGCGACCTCGAGGCCCGACGGATCCTTGCGCCGGGCCGCGGGCTCGACGTGCACGAGGAAGATCGAGACCAAGGCGTCCGCGATGCGTGCGACCGCCGCGCCGAGGATCCGGAGGATCCGGAGAACCGTCTCCTCGCCGAACAAGGCCGTCACCTCCTCGGCACGCGATCGGCGAACGCGACGAAGCCTTCGGTGATCACGGGTGCCTCGGGGTCCGGATCGGGAAAGTCCGGCGGCGCGGAGCAGCGCGCGCAGCCGCTCGACGCCGAGGCCCGATCGCTCGGCGGCCTACTCGAGCGTCATCGACCGGGCGCCTCGGAACGCCAGCACCGCCCGCGAGCGCCGGGAGCTGTCCCGGTACGCCACCAGGTCCTCCGGGCGGCACCGCACTCGACCAGCAGATCGATCAGCTCTCGGCGGGCGGGCGGGTCCCCCCTACCGGGGTCGTAGAGCGAGCGCCACCATCTGGTCGGTGTCCATCGTGGCCAAAGTAGACACGACCTGTTGGGTCCGTGCCACGGTCTCCCGTGCCGCCCCGCTCAAGATGTCCCGTCGAGGCGTCGATGTCGAGCCGGACGGGACGGAGGCAGATGGCAGAACGAAGGAGACGGGCGGGCGACGGTGTCCGCCTTCCCGTGTACCTCGAGGGCGACCATTGCACCGTCGAAAGCGCGGACGGCTTCCTGGTCGGACTGGGGTTCAAGGCCTACCTCGATCCGCCGGCGCCGTCGAGCTGTACGAGGACGACGACGTGCTCGTCCTACCCGGCATCTTCCACGCCGGAGTCGCCGGAGCGACGTTCCACGACGACGTGCTCGCCCTCGACGTCTTCTGTGCCGGTCGGGCCGTCGAGATACGGCCCGAACCCGCCAACCTCACGTGACCGGTTCGCGCTGGCGGTGTTCGGCGGCGACAGCGGGTCGGTTACCTCCCCCGTCCGGTGGCCGCCGCGCTCGCACCCTCGGGAACCCGTGTCGGGCCACGGGCTCGGTGACGAAAGAGTGGTCGGTGAACGGGGTCCGCCAGGGCATCTCGGTGCTCGGCTCGATGCAGGTTCGGCTCGAGTTCACGACGGCCCGTTGACCGCGGACCGGCGGCGGCGCCGGGGATGGGCCAGGATGGCGGCATGGCGCACGACCGCAAGTTCCGTTTCGCCGCCCAACTGAGCAAGGCGCCCGACGGCACGGCCCGTTCCTGGGCGGAGCAGGCGGGGAAGGCCGAGGATCTCGGCTACTCGACGCTGCTGCATGCCCGACCACTTCGGCGACCAACTGGCACCGATCCCCGCACTCGCCGCGGTCGCCGCGGCCACCACGACGCTGCGGATGGGATCGCTCGTGTTCGGCAACGACTACCGGCACCCCCTCGTCCTCGCGAAGGAGATCGCCACCCTCGACGTCCTGAGCGACGGGCGTTTCGAGGCGAGCCTCGGGGCGGGGTGGATGCGCAGCGACTACGACGAATCCGGCATCACCTACGACGAACCCCGGGTGCGGGTCGAACGCTTCGAGGAATCGGTCGCGGTCCTGAACGGTCTGCTCCGTTTCGACGGGCCCTTCAGTTTCGAGGGCACCCACTACCGGGTGCACGAGCACACGCTCCTCCCCCGGCCGGTCCAGCGGCCCGGACCCCCGCTGATCATCGGCGGAGGGGGAAAGCGGGTCCTCTCCTTCGCCGCGTCGCCATGCCGACATCGTCAGCATCAACGTGAACCTGCGAGACGGGACGGGCGGTCCGGAGACCGCGCCGAACGCGACGCCCGAACGCACCCGCGAGAAGAGTCGAGTGGGTGAAGGAGGCGGCCGGAGCGCGTTTCGACTCGCTGGAGCTCAACGCGCTGATCGGCTTCGTCATGATCACCGACGACGCTGTCCGCGATCGTCGACGCGATGGCACCTGCGTTCGGGATCGACGCCCGCGGACGCGCTCCACATCCCGCTCGCCCTCATCGGCACCCTCGACGAGATGGCAGACGAGCTCCGTTGGCGCCGCGAGGAGTACGGCATCTCCTACTGGTCGATCGAGGCCGACAGCTGGGAGGCAGCTCGGCTCCGGTCGTCTCGAAGCTCGCCGGCACCTGAGCCGGCGGCGAACCGGGGCCCCCTCAGGCGCCGTCCGGGTCCGGTCGCCCGCACCGACCGTCGGCCGCTCGGCTCGGCAGGGCTCGGACGGGCGCCCCGTCGACCGGGTGCGGTGTCGACCTCGACCCCGAGGTGGGGCACCACCCGGTCGAGCCACCGGGCATGTACCAGTTGGCGCGTGCCGAGCAGCTCCATCACCGACGGGACGAGCACCAGGCGCACCAGGGTGGCGTCGATCAGGATCGAGACCGCGAGACCGAGCCCGAAGACCTTGAGCACCCGCAGCGGGTCACCGATCACGAACGAGCCGAACACGCAGATCATGATGGCGGCCGCGGCCGTGATCACCCTGCCGGTGTTGGCCAGGCCGTCGGCCACCGCAAGCCGAGTTGTCGCCGGTCCGACGCCACTCCTCACGGATCCGCTGAGGAGGAACACCTCGTAGTCCATCGACAGACCGAAGAGGATGGTGAACATCATGAGCGGGATCCAGGGGTCGATCGGGCCGGTCCGGCCGATGCCGATGACCGAGCCGCCCCATCCCCACTGGAAGACCGCCACGAGCACCCCGTAGGCGGCGCCGACCGACAACAGGTTCATGATCGCGGCCTTGAGCGGGATCACCACCGAGCGGAACACCGCCATGAGGAGAAGGAAGGCGAGCACCACCACCGCGCCGATCACCCAGAACAGTCGGTGGGCGAGGTAGTTGGACGCGTCGACGCTCGCCGCGGTTTCGCCGCCCACGAGGACGTGCAGACCCGGTGCCCGCGGTCGCCTCGGGGATCACCGTCGAGCGAAGGTGGGTGACGAGTGTCGGAGGTCTGGGCCGACTGCGGGGACGTGGTCGGGTACGCGATGATGACCGCGGCGCCCTTGTCGGCACTGACCTGCACCGGCGTCGCGAAGGCGACCCCCGGCGTCGACCGCAGCGCCGTCGTCGAGCTTGGCGAGGCCGGCGGCCTCTGCGGGACTCGACAGGGGTGTCGCGACGACGAGCGGTCCGTTGAACCCGGGACCGAATCCCTCGGCCAGCAGGTCGTAGGCCTGCCGGGTGGTGAGCGACGTCGGGTCGTTGCCCGCGTCGGTGAAGGCCAGCCGCATCGAGAAGAGCGGCAGGGCGAGGGTGACCAGCACCGCGAGGGCGAGGACCGCGGAGATCCACGCTCTCCGCTGGATCATCCGGCTCCAGCGGTACCAGAAGCTGTCGGGTGCGGGCTTCGCGCCGGTCTGGAGCAACTTCGGCACGTGCAGGCGGTCGATGGCGCGACCGGCGAACCCGAGCATGGCCGGGAGAAGGGTCAGAGCTGCCACCATCACCAACAGCACCGCGGCGATGGTCCCGACCGCGAGACCCTGCAGGAAGGGCAGTTGGAGGACGAACAGGCCGATCAGCGAGATGACGACGGTGCTCCCGGCGAAGAGAACCGCCCGTCCGGAGGTCGCGAGCGACATCGCGGTCGCCTGTCGCGGGTCGCGGCCCTCGAACAGCCCCTGTCGGTAGCGGGTGACGATGAAGAGCGCGTAGTCGATCCCGACCCCGAGACCGATCATCGCCAGCATCTCGGGTGCGAAGACCGGGACGTTGAGGAGGTGGCTCACCAGGTCCTCGAGCGCGAATCCGATCGCGATGCCGAACAGCGCGGTGAGGATGGGCAGCCCCATCGCGACCACCGAGCCGAAGGCGATGAGCATGATGATCATGGCGCCGAGGATCCCGGCCCCCTCACTCGGCCCCGGTGCGGCGGTGATGACCTTGCCGATCGGTCCGCCGCCGAGCGCGACCTCGTAGCCGGGGCGATCGAACGACGCGGCCGGCGTCGATCACCTGCACGTACCGCGGCGTTGGGGATGGTCGACTGCATCCTGGTCGAACTGGACGACCGCGAACGCGATGTGCCCGTCGGAAGAGATCTGGTGCGACCCCGGGGTGAACGGGCTCTGCCACCCGGGTCACGTGGGGCAGGGCTGGCGAGCTTCGCGCACCATGGCTTCGGTGGTGGCCCGGTTGGCCGCGTAGGTGACCGGCGCCGATGGTCGAGATCACCACGTCGGCGGTCGTACCGGCGGCTCTGCGGGAAGCGCGCGGCCAGCAGGTCCTGCACCTGCTGCGAGGCCGAGTTCCCCGATTCGAACGACGACTGGAACCGGCTCCCCATCGACTGGGCGACGACGGTCACCAGCACGATCGCGGCGATCCAGAGGAGCAGCACCCGGCGCCGGTGTGCGACGCACCAGCTCGCAACCCGCCCGAGGCCCGAGTCCTGCGGGGCGGACTCCGGTGCGGGAGGGGACGACGGTGACGGGTGGTATAATTCATCACTGATGAGTTCTAACACGACAGGGGGGCCGAGGGGAACCCCGCCGGAGCGGGACCGAGCCGGTGATGGTCGGGCGTGGCAGGCGACCCGGCAGCGGCGACACCCGCGCCGAGCATCGTCGAGGCGGCCCGGGCGGCCTTCGCCGAAGACGGCTACGCAGGCGCGAGCATCAGGTCGATCGCGCGGCGGGCCAAAGTCGACCCGGCCCTCGTCCACCACTACTTCGCGGACAAGGCGGTCCTCTTCGCGGAGACGATGGACCTGCCCGCCGACCCGAAGGCCGTCGCCGCCGAGGTGGCGACCGGCCCCTTCAGCGGGGAACGTGCTCGTCGAACGCTTCCTCGCCCAATGGGAACGTGAAGGAGGGACCGGCTCGTCGCACTTCGCCGGGCTCGCTCAGGCCATGGCCGCCTCTCCCGAGGTGGCCGACAACGTCCGTCAGTTCGTCATCGAACGGGTCGGACTCCACGGCCTGCCGGGCGACGCCGAGGAGACCCTCGCTGCGGCGGCGCTCCCTGGTCTCGTCGCAGCTCCTCGGCCTCGCCTGGACCCGCTACGTGATGCGTCTCGAGCCGATGGCGTCGGCCACCAGGTCGGAGGTCGCGCGGTGGGCCGGTCCGACCATCGACCGCTACGTCACCTGCACCTTCGACTGATCCCTCGCCGCCGCAGAACCGCCTTCGCGGTGGGCCACTGCTACTGTGACGGACCGTCGCAGCTCGACGTCGGAAGACGTGTCCGGGGGAGGTGGGTTCGCGATGTCCGGAAGGACCCGTGGATGGAAGGTGGCGGCCGGCGCGGTCTTCTTGGTGTTCCTGACGGGATGCTCGTCGGCCGGCAGCTCGTCGGCGACGTCCACGACCTTGCACGCACCGAAGAGCGGCTACCTCGTCTACTGGGACAACAACGAAGAGGTGGACTACTACGCCTCGGCCGCCGGTACCCAGGGACAGCTGATGCCGGCATGGGACCTGAACGGCCAGGTCTGCGTCCTCAACGACGGGAGCGGCCGATACGTGGGCGGCTACGACCCGACCAATGTCTCCCAGCACAACCCCGGCGGTCCACCCAGCCACCCGTTCAAGCAGCCGGCCGACGGCGAGGAGATGAACGGGCGTAACGGGTTGTGGACCGGTCTCAACCTCTACATCCCCGGTCCCTACAAGATGCCCGCCGGTACGCCGGGTGTCACGGCGTCCTCTCCCGGGGGGACTCGCCTCCCGATGCGCACGGGATCTACAACGGGCAGCAGACCTACACCGGCTGCGCCGTCGATCCGGAGCACAACGTGTTCGGAGCGGACATCGCGACGGCCCAGGGGCAGTTCCCGATCCCTTCGAGCGGGCGGCTCGTCGAGTGGTTCGCGCCGAGCTACACCTCGTACTGCATCCTCTACGGTCCCGACGCCGGCGGTGTCGACGGTGTCCACCACACGGACGGCACCGGTGGACTGGTCCAGCCGGGGATGATGGCAAGCGACGCGCAGGGCAACCTCTACCTCCCTCAGGGTGGGGGGTCCAACGGCCTTCCCCCGGGCAACGTCACCGAGTTCTTCCACTCGTCGTTCCCGACCGATGCGGCCCAGTGCGCGGGCGGCGTCTACCCGCGCCCGGCGATCAAGAGCGGTGTGTTCATCCAGAGCACCGGGTCGTTCCTGCCGGTGCCCCAGGGCATCGCGCGAGACCCGGTCTGCGACTGCTGGGCCGTCTCCACGCTCTACGGGTCTCCCTCGATCGCCTGGTTCAACGACCAGGGTCAGTTCCTCTCCTCCCATCCGACCATCCCCGGCGAGTCGCTCTCCGACTTCGGACACTCCGCCAACGGATACAACCCCTTCGGTATGGCCTTCGCGCCCGACGGGACGCTGTACTTCGTCGACATCCACATCTCCTGCCAGGGAAGCGGTCTCGGCAACTGCGGTACCTCCGACGAGGGACGGCTCATGCGGATCACCTTCTCCTCGAACGGCACCCCGAGCACACCGCAGACGCTCATGTCGCACATGGAGTTCCCGACCAGCGCGACCGTCTGCGTCCCCTCCGAGCAGGTCTGCCCCTTCCCCGCCCACCCGACGTCGAAACCGAACAAGGCGCCGAAGTGACCCGAGCGGACCGGTGACCGCGGAGCGGTTCTTTCCGGTCGGCGCGCATCGGCCACGGTCGCTCGTCGTGGCGCTCGTGCTTCTCTGTGCCGGCTGCGGGGGTGCTTCGGCGGTGACCACGACGACCTCGTCGAACGGGTCGAACCGGTCCCAGGCCTCGAGCACCGCACCGGGGCCGTGGGACTGGCCGGGCTACGGGCACGACCCACAGCACACCTTCGCCGGAAGGACGACGCTCACCGCAGCTTCCGCCTCGACGCTGTCCAAGGCGTGGTTCTTCCCGACCGGCGATGCGGTGACCGCCTCCCCCACCGTGGTGAACGGCACGGTGTACGTCGGCTCGTGGGACGGCAACTTCTACGCGATCTCGCTCGCCACCGGTCACCTCGAATGGAAGGACGCCTTCGACTCCCAGCACGGGGTGAAGCCCTATCCGGGCGAGGTCCCCCGGGATATCACGACCGACGGGGGGCTCTCGATCTCCTCCGCCTACTACCAGCCCGGCGCGGGCAGTCGGCCGGATCTGGTCATCGTCGGCGCGGGCTACACCCTCTACGCGTTCGACGCGCACACCGGGGCGGTCTACTGGAAGCACCCCTACCCGAGCAGCCAGCCTCCCCGGCCGGACACGGATCCGACCAACATCAACTCCTCGCCGGTGGTCTTCGACGGCAAGGTCTTCTTCGCGACCGCAGTCAACGGGCAGGTCGGGATGCGCGGCCGGGTGATCGCGGCGAGCCTCGCCACCGGCGACCCGGTGTGGATCCACGAGCTGGACACCTCGGCCGCTGATCGGGTTGTGAACAACGGCTGTGGCGACGCCTGGACGTCGGGGAGCGTGATCCCCGCCACCGGGCTTCTCGTCTTCGGGACCGCGGACTGCCAGGGGACCGACGACTTCCCCAACTCCGAGTCGATCATCGCCTTCCGTGCCGGTGACGGTTCGATCGCCTGGTCCTTCCGCCCGACCCGTCCCGACCACGGGTGTGACTTCGACTTCGGAGCCTCGGTCAACATCGGCCTCGACTCCTCCGGCCACGCAAGCTTCCTCGGCGACGGCGGCAAGGACGGCGTCTACTACTCGCTCGACCCGATCGACGGTCACCTGCGCTGGTCGAGCCGGGTGGTCTTCGGCGGCTCCGACGGTGGAATCATCGGTACCGCGGCCTACGACGGCGCCCGGATCTACGCGACCACCGCGTTCGGTGACGAGAACGGCGGAAGTCCGAAGGCCTGCGCGCCCGGCAACCCTGCGGACGTCCAGATGGAGAACCCGGCGGCCCACGCCCTCGACGCTTCCAACGGGAAGGTGGTCTGGCAGGTCGGCGACGTGCAGTCGTTCGGTCCGACCACCGTGGCCGGTGGCATGACCTTCAACGGACCGGCGCTCCACAGGGAGGTGGACGTCCGGGACGCATCGACCGGTGCGCTGATCGCTTCGCTCCCGATCTCCCTGCCGTCCTGGAGCGGGATCACCACGGTCGGTGACGCAGTGGTGTTCGGGACCGGCGATCTCCCGCAACCGACGCCGGCGGGGATCTACGCATTCACGCCTGGGGGTAGTGCACCGGTCGTTCCCTGACCGCGCGATCACACATTCCGCCGACCCGCGAGCGGCGGACCGTCGAGCGCGCAATGCACGAGCGGCGCCGGTGCGGGGGCTGCGGGCCGTTCGACGTCCGGCGGGAGCCGAGCCGGGTTGCGGATGCCGAGTGCGGCGCCGACACCCGCTGCGACACATGCGATGCCCGCCGCGATCGCGGCCGTCCGGAAGCCGTGCGCGAGCCGGAGCGGATGGAGATAGCCCGAACCGGTGATGCCGGTCAGGGCCGGTAGCACGGCGACCGCGATCAGCCCTCCCACCCGGGCGACGTCGTTGTTGACCGCAGAGGCCAGTCCCGCGTGCTCGGCGGGCACCGACGACAACGCCGTCGCGGTGAGGGGTGCGACGGTCAGGGCGAGGCCGAGGCCGAAGACGAGCATGGCCGGCAATACCACGGTGAGGTACGAGGAGTCGTCCGCCACCCGCGAGAGGAGCACCAGGCCGACCCCGACGATCATCGGGCCGACGCTCATCGGGAGACGCGGGCCGATCCGGGTGGCGAGGCGACCCGACCGGGCGGAGAACAACAGCATGACCACGGTGAGAGGAAGGAGCGCGATCCCCGACTCGAGCGGGGTGTAGTGGCCGACGACCTGGAGGACCACCGGAAGGAGAAAGAGCGCGGCGCCGAGGGCTGCATAGACGACGAAGGTGACCGCGTTGGTGACGCTGAACTGCCGCCGGCGGAAGAGCCCGAGCGGCAACATCGGCGCGGTCGAGGTGCGCTCGACGGCGACGAAGACTGCGGCGGCGACGGCACCTCCGACGAGCGGGAGGAGCACCACCGGCCGGGCCCACCCGAGCGACGGGCCGCCGACCAACCCGAAGGTGAGGCCGGCGAGCGCGAGGACCGCGAGCGCCGCGCCCTCGAGGTCGATCCGGCCTCTCGCGTCGGGGTCGTGGGTCTCGGGCACGTGCCGTGACGCGATCAGAAGGACTGCGGCGCCGACCGGCAGGTTGATGAAGAAGATCCACCGCCACGATGCCGCTGCGATCAGATAGCCGCCGAGGAAGGGACCGATCGCCGATGCGACACCTCCGAGCCCGGTCCAGGCGCCGATCGCCCGACCTCGGTCGCGTTCTTCGAAGGAGGCCTGGAGAATTGCGAGGCTTCCCGGCGTCAGGAGCGCCGCGCCCACTCCCTGGAGGATCCGCAGCACGACGAGCACCGCGGTACCCGGAGACAGTGCGCACGCCGCCGAGGCAACGGTGAACCACGCCACACCGAAGGTGAAGATCCGCCGCCTGCCGTAGTGGTCACCGAGGGAACCACCCACCAGCAGGAGCGCGGAGAGGCTGAGGGTGTACCCGTTGACCACCCACTGCAGGCCGCCGAAGGAGGCGTGGAACTCCCGCCCAATGGTCGGGAGGGCGATGCCGACGACCGTGGCGTCGATCGCGGCCATGCCGGAACCGAGCACCGTCGCGGCGATCACCCAGCGTCCCGGTGCCGAGCGATACGCCAGGTCGGGCTCGAGGCTCACCGTGGCCGGGCGCCGCGGCCGGCGACGACCGGTCCCGGCCGTTCGACGCCGCGGCCCGCTACGCTCGGATGGTTCGTCAGGTGAGCCGGGAAGACTGGTCGGCAGCGAGTGATTCGCGTGGAGACCCTGTGAAGGACGCCGAAGTTCCCGAGCCCGAGATCGAACTCCACCGGATCACGCCGGCCGCGCCCGCGGACAGCGGCTGCCGGGGTGGCGCGAGGAGGCGCTCCGAATCACTCTCTGATTGGTTCCCTGCGTCATGATCGTCGTCGCACTGCCGCCCTTCGGGGTCACCATCGGGATCGATCTCGCCGCCTACCACCACCAGCTGACCCTTCCGTTCTGGCTGCGCACCGTGAGCGCCGAGGGTGGTCTCCAGGTGCTGATCGCGATCGCGGCCGCCATCATCACGGTCATCGGCGTCGCCTTCTCGATCACGATCCTGGCGCTGACCCTCGCATCCCAGCAGTTCGGCCCGCGCATGTTGCGCATTTCATGCGCGACTTAGGCAATCAGATCACCTTGGGCGTCTTCGTGGGCACCTTCGTCTACTCGGTGGTCACCCTCGCCTTCATCACCACGACGCCGACCACCCAGTTCATACCCCATCTCTCGATCTCGGTGTCGGAGGCCCTCCTCCTCGTCGACTTGGGCGTTCTATCTACTTCATCCACCACATCGCGAAGTCGATCCAGCTGCCCGAGGTCATCGCGCGGATCGCGCGGGACCTGCTGGTGGCGATCGACGCCGAATTCCCGGCCTCGGTCGAGTCGACTGAAGGGAACCCTCCGGACGCCGCCGGTCGGAGCGCCGCCGATCTCGCCGAGCTCCTCGGCACGGGGGGCGCGACCGTTCCCGCCGCGACGAGCGGGTACCTGCAGTTCGTCGCCTTTGGGCCAGCTGGTGCGGATCGCTTCGCGCCTCGACGCGGTGATCCGGCTGTCGCACCGACCGGGGCACTTCGTGGTCGCGGGCCGGCCGCTCGCCACCGTCTGGCCGGGCGGTGCTATCGCCCAGGTGGGCGAGGCACTGACCCGGTCGCACCTCACAGGCCCGCACCGGACGTTGAGCCAGGATCCGGTCTTCGCCATCGACCAGCTGGGTCGAGATCGCGATCCGTGCGCCGTCGCCCGCGGTCAACGACCTCACCCAGGGGTGAGTGCGGTGGCCCGGCTCGCACCCGACCCGGAGGCCCGGGTACGTTGACCACCGCAGCCGCCGAGGGGCGAGCTCGGACCGTGAAGGGAGCGAGGACATGGCCGATCTGCTCTTGGCCGACGAACGCGAGGCCGTGGCGAGCGCGAGCCGCCATCTCGCCGAGGCCGGGTTGGTCATCGGGACTGCGGGAAACATCTCCGCCCGCCGCGAAGACCTGATCGCGGTCACACCCACCGGCGCCGATCTCGCGACGGTGACCGCGGAGATGGTGAGCGTGATCGACCTCGACGGCAATTTCGTCGACGGCGAACTCGCGCCCACATCCGAAGTGCCGCTCCACACCGGCATCTACGCCGCCACACCTGCCAAGGCGGTCACCCACGCCCACGCGATGGCCTCGACGGCCCTGTCGTGCACGCACGACGAGCTTCCACCCCTCCACTACAGCTGCCTCGGCCTCGGTGGCGCACCGCGCACCGCGCCCTATGCGACGTTCGGGTCGAAGGAGCTCGCCTTGAACGTGGTCAAGGCCCTCGAGGGACGGAACGCCGCGATGATGCAGAATCACGGATCGATCGCCTACGGAAACACGATGGACGAGGCCGTCGAACGCCTCGAGCTCCTCGAGTGGCTGGCCGAGCTCTACTGGAGGGCGTCGTCGCTCGGCACGCCGCGAGTCCTGACCGACAAAGACTTCGAAGCGGTCATCATGCAGGCGATCGCCGGCGGGTACGGCGCCATCCGGAAGGTCGAGAAGGACTAGGGCGGCTCAGCCCCCTCGGCTCTTCTCGCCGGTCCCGGTGGGTCCGACCCGAGGGCTGCCGGTGCAACTCTGACGGTGCGGCGAGCCATCCTCCACGACCCCGCACTCCTCGCAGACCAAGCGGGCCCGACACGCGGCGTCTCCACCGTGCGCCTCGGCAGGGACGACCTCCTCCGCAGATCGCCGTGGCATACGCGCCGGGCTCGTCACAAATAGAATTTTACATCGTGGCAGGATCGAGGCTTTCGGACGATGACTACCGGCGTCTGCTCGCCGTCCGGTCGGGTCTGCGACGCTTCGAACGCTGGAGCGAACACCAGGCACGGGCAGCCGGGCTCACCCCCGCGCAACACCAGCTCCTGCTCGCCGTCCGCGGGCATCCCGATGGTCGGGGTCCGACCATCGGCGAGGTGGCCGACTATCTGCTCCTCCGCCATCACAGTGTCGTCGGGCTCGTCGATCGGGCCGACCGCGCAGGGTTGGTCAAGAGGACGCGTGACCGGGACGACCGTCGGATCGTCCGCCTTCACCTGACGGCAGCGGGAGCTGCCCGACTCGAGCGCCTCTCGGCGCTCCACCTCGAAGAGCTCGAACGCCTCGCCGCGCAGCTTCCCGAGGGGAGGTCCGATGCCGCTCCCGCACCTCCACCCGGCCGATCCCGACCGACCTCGCGCGGCACCTCGGTCCGGCGTGCGGGGCGCGTACGGATGGCCCGCATCTACGACGAGGTCGGGGAGGATCCAGCCCGCCGTGTCCTCGTCGACCGCCTTTGGCCACGAGGCCTCGCCCGGCAGGGGGCACCGTTCGACACGTGGGCAAAGGACGTGGCGCCGAGCAACGACCTGCGCAAGTGGTACGGGCACGATCCCGAACGGTTCGCCGAGTTCCGTCGCCGCTATCGCCGGGAGCTCTCCCGGTCGCCCGGCGCGGACGCGCTCGACGAGCTCGGTGCGCGACCTCGAGGATCTGATGAGCTGGTGCTGCTGACGTCGGCCAAGGACCTCGAACACTCCCACGTTCGCGTCCTCCGCGATCTTCTGGACGGTTCCGACACTCGCTGAATCCTCAGGTCGGGTGGAGCGAGTCCGAGCCGGCGTCCTCCGCATGGTGGGCGTGACGCAACGTGTTGATCGGATGGAAGAGCCGTCCGTGCTCGCAGCGAGTGCACGAACGAAGTGATCGTGAACTGGACGTCCAACCCCAGTGGCCGCAGCGGTCACACCGCACGGCCCGGCGGGCACCGACCACACCGAGCAGACCCAGATAGAACGCCCCGACCGCGCAGATCGCCAACGCCAGCACGAGCCCGACCCCGAAGATCCAGATCAGAGCCATGGCGCCTCCTACTCAATCGTATGACGATGTTATCGCATTACGATCTATCATAGGAGGAAGCCTGGACCGGGTCGCGTGCCGTCGCCCGGTTCTCAGTCGAAGACCAGGATCCCCCGGATGATCCGGCCCTGGCGCAGGTCCTCGTAGCCTTCGTTGACCTGCTCGAGGGAGTAGCGCTTGGTCACCATGCCGGCCAGATCGAGGAGGCCGTCCCGGTAGAGACCGAGCAGGTTCGGGACATCCAGCTCCGGTCGGGACGAACCGAAGATCGATCCGACCAACTCCTTCTCCATCACCATGAGATCGAGCAGGCTCATGGTGACGTCCGTCTCGGTCCAAGGGTGGACGTTGGTCACCACAACCCGGCCGCGCTTGGAAGCGAGCGCCATCACCGACGCGAGCAGCTCACCCCGTCCGACCGACATCGTGCAGATCACCCGATGGCACATCCGGCCATTCGTGAGCCCTTGAATCAGTGAACACGCCTCGTCGATGCCGGCGGCCACGTGCGTCGCACCGAAGCCCAGCGCCCGTTCCCGCTTGAACGCCACCGGGTCGACCGCGACGATCCGCCGCGCACCCCGAGCCGGGCCCCTTGCACAGCGGCCGAGCCGACGCCGCCGACACCGAGGACCGCGACGTCCTGACCGGGCTCGACCCGCGCCCGATGGACCGCCGAACCCCATCCGGTGCTCACCCCGCACGCCACGAGGCAAGCCAGGTCGAGCGGCAGGTCGTCCTCGATCTTGATGAAGGATCGCTCGTGGCCGACCGTGTGGCGGGCAAAGGTCCCGAGCATGCAGAAGATGCGAAGGTCCTGACCCCGGGCGTGGTGACGAGCTGTACGGTCGGTCACCTGCCAACCGTCGGCGATGTGCATGCCTCGGTCGCAAAGTCCCTGGTGACCCTCGACACAGGACGGACAGTGACCGCACGGCGGGAGGAAGCTCGCCACCACGTGGTCACCCGGCGCGAGGGTGGTCACCCCCTCACCGACCGCCTCCACGATGCCCGCCCCTTCGTGACCACCGATCATCGAACCGAGGAACGGCATGTCGCCGGTGAGGAAATGCTCGTCGGAATGGCAGAGGCCGGATGCGACCATCCGGACCTGTACCTCGAACGGGTGCGGAGGATCGAGCTCGACCTCCTCGATCTCCCACACCCGGCCCTGCTCCCAGAGCACGGCCGCCTGGGTCCTCACGCGGCGCTCCTCCGCCGCCGACGTTCGGGAGAACCTGCGAGATGTGCCGTCACGGGGCGAAGGATATTCGGCGACGCCCGCGTCTGCGACGGGTCGACGGAGCCCGAGTTGCCCTGAGGTGGATCGAAAGCCGGCGTCGATCAGGTCTCGACGTTGAACGACTCTCGCAGCTTGGCCACGCTCGCCGTGAGCAAGCGCGAGACGTGCATCTGGCTCACACCGATGCGGGTGGCGATCTGCGACTGGGTGAGACCCCGGACGAAACGGAGTTCGAGGATCTGTTGCTCGCGCGCCGGCAGCTTGGAGAGCGAGATCGCCAGCAGCATCCGGTCGTCCGTACCGCTGTAGCCGGGGTCGGTTTCCCCCAGCCGATCGACCAGCGTGCCCTCTTGTCCGTCGGGTGCGTCGATCGACGAGGTCCGGTAGCTCTGCCCGGCTTCGAGCGCCTCGAGCACCGCATCGACGTCGCAGTCCGCGGCTTGCGCCATCTCGGCGACGGTGGGCGGACGACCGAGCTCTTGGGCGAGAGTCTCGACGATGTGCCCCAGTTCGAGATAGAGCTCCTGCACGCGCCTCGGAGCCCGGATCGCCCATCCCTTGTCGCGGAAGTGCCGTTTCAGCTCACCGATGATCGTTCGGGTTGCGAACGTGCTGAATTCGACTCCGCGGCCCGGATCGAACCGGTCGACCGCCTTGATCAGTGCAATCGACGCAACCTGGACGAGATCGTCCTGGGACTCGCCACGGTGGGAAAACCGGCGTGCGAGCTGGACCGCGAGGCCGAGGTGCGCTTCGACCAGCTCGTCGCGAACATGCTGATTCCGCGACACTGCGAATTCGGCGAACTTCGCTCGGGTCCCCTCGCTCGGCCGTCCGGAGCCACCCATCGGCCCTACTGCCGAGCCCGCCGTTTGCGCAACCAGGCCTGTTCGTGCTCCCCGTCGCGACGCTGGCCGTGCTCGTCGACCAGCGCGTCGAGGATTCGGTCGGAAAGACCCTCGGAGAGATCGACGCGAGGGGACTCCCGAGGCACTTCGCTGTTCGAACTGAACCGACAGGAGATCTCGACAGAATCGTCCTCGCGCCGGAGCTCGATGGCCAGACGGCCGTGGTCCCCCTCCTCGATGAGCGACACGCAGAGCTCGTCGACCGCAAGGCGGAGGTCGTCGATCTCCTCGAGGTCGAACCCCGCGCGTGATGCTATCGTTGCCGCAGCAAAACGTGCGAGGACCAGCAGATCGGCCCCCACTGGGATCGAGAGCTCGACGATCTCTCTCTCCTTCACGAGCCGGCACCCCCCGACACAGAGGGTTCCGCCGTTCTCATGCCGACGTGGCCTCGGCCAGGCTCGAACGGATCGAAAAGAGCTCGGTGAGACCGGTGATCTCGAAGATCTTGAGCACGCGCGGGTCGGTGACCACGATCCTCATCTCGCCTCCCGACTCATTGACGCGTCGGAGTCCACCGATCAAGACGCCGAGCCCTGTCGAATCGATGAAGGTCACGTCGCTCAGATCGACGATCACGATCCGTCGCTGGCCGATCGCGTCCTGCAGGCGGTTCCTCAGCGCCGGCGAGGTCGCAAGATCGATCTCACCGGTTGCGCTGACGACTGTCATCTCGTCTCGCAGATCCTCTGTCACGTCGGTTCTTCTCCGATTTTCCACGTCGGGCGATCACACGTCTGCTCGAGACTCTTCGATCCCACGCCGGCCCTCTCCATGGCAGTACGCGGCTCATCCCCCAAGCGTCTCCCCACCCATACCCCACCCCGTCCCCGGTCAAACCCGCTCCGAGCAGGTCGAGATCCGGCGTGGGCCGGCCCGCGAGGCTCCCGCTCAGCGATCCTCCAACGGTCGGAACTGCACGCTGATGCGCGGGCCGACCGCCTGCGCCGACTTCGGGATGCAATGCTCCCACGTCCGCTGACACGATCCGCCGAGAACGACGAGGTCACCGGCCCTCGGCTTCAGCTGGACGGATCTCCCACCGCCCTTCGGACGCAAGAGGAAGCGCCGCGGTGCACCCAGAGAGACGATGGCGATCAAGGTGTCGTCGTCGCTGTCCCGACCGATCCGGTCCCCGTGCCAGGCGACGCTGTCTCGCGCATCGCGGTAGAGACAGAGTCCGGTCGTCGCCAGCGCGACACCGCCCTCGTCCGCGTAGTGCGCGCGCAAGAGATCGAGAGCCGCTCGCATGGCCGGCACCGGGAGCTCCTCGTCCTCGCCGTAGAAGGCCACGAGACGCGGGACCTCGACCAACCGCTCGTACATCCAGCGTCGCTCCTCGCGCCAGGGCACCGACGCGGCCAGTGTCTCGAACAGCCGGTCGGCACCTCGCATCCAGCCCTCGACGATCTCGAACCACGCGCCCCGGCCCAGATCGATCCGTCGGGCGGGTGCCACCGCTCCCGGGCCGATGTGATCTCCGGCCGCGAAGAGGGAACCCTGCAAAACCTCCATGCAGGAAGCCACAATAGACGAACATACGTTCGTTCATCGTGGGCCCTGGCAGCGTCGCACCGGACCGCACCACTCGGCGTGTTTGAGCGTCTTCGCCACCGGGTAGCACTCGGCGAAGGTGCTCGTCCCAGGCACCTCGCAGTAAGACAGAACCCCCGAACCTCCGCCCCGGGGGTTCTGTCGCGTTCGGTGACAGAAACCCGGCCCCGAGGCTAGGCATCCCTGGTGAATTGCGAGGGAGCCGTTCCGTTGCGACCCCCGATGGTCGGACCTTCCTGCCGAAGTCCTGACCAGTGAGAGGGAGGGTCACTCGCGGGGAACGATTCGGCGATCTCCTCGTCGAGCTCGGAGTCCTCTCCGTCCGGGCGGGAATTCCCGCCCGACTCGGGCCGCTCCTCCTGCGCGCCGGTCACGCGGGCATGGTAGCTCCGCCGGGGTCCTCGTTCGGGGCCGAGGTGGCACCCTCCCTGTCCTCGGCCGGCGGGACTTCCTCGGCTCGACCCCGTTCCGGTTCGACCGCAGGGTCGGCTTCGGGAACCGCGGCAGGCGCACGTTCGGGTGCCACTGCGGGAGCGGCGGCACGATCCGCGGTCGGCGCTGCCCCGGCCTGGGTGGCACCCACCGCTGCGGACGCGACGGGCGGAGCCGCAGCGGGAGCGACCTCGTCCGCGGTTCCGACCAGGTCAACGGCGGACGCCGTCTCCGAGCCCCAGGCGATGCCGCCCGCGAGGGCGAGGATCAGACCGGGCCCAAGCGCGTACCCGACCACGTAGGCGAGCTCACGCAACGGGCTCGCCCCCACGACATACGCCCCCGTGCCATAGAGCACCGGCCACGCGAAGGGTCCGATCGCGAACCAAGCGCCACTCGCCACGGCGAGAAGACCGATCAACCCCAGCCCGAGGAACGTCCGGCTCCTCGACATGGAGTAGCCCATCAGGGAGAGACCGACCACGCACCCGACCGCCGGGAATCAGCGCGAGCAATGCATGGCTGAGATCCCAGTACCACGATCCGGTCCCGTCCGCGCTGAAGGCGAAGGTCGGGCCGACGAAGGGGACGATCCCTCCCCATGCCGCCGCGAGGAGTGCCAGAAACCCGGCCAGGAAGAGACGGAAGGAGTGGGACTGCCATTTCACCTCCCGCTTCGCACGGCTCCGCCGCTCTCGAGTGGTTGCTCCGGCATGATCGATCGCGAGTGTCATCGAGGCTCCTTTCGTCGACGTGCTCAACCGATCACGTCGTCTCGACTGCAGAGCGCCAGTTCTGACAATTACCCGCTGACTCTCCTCGGAAACTCGGGTAGAACGGGTGCATGACAGGCGATCCGGTACCAGACGCCGACCTTCAGGAGCAACAGGAGCCGAGGTCAGCCGACCCTCGGCCCTCGCACGTGTCACGGCCCGACGAACCCGAGGCCGACGTGCTCGAACAAGAGCTCCCCGTCGACGGGGAGGACGAACAGCTCGAGGACGAGGAGCATCCCCACGCCGGCGAGGAGACGGAGCGGCGCGAGCGCTACCGCGAATAGCAGAGCCGGTTGCGGCGCCTCAGGCGGACTCGGCGGCCGATCGCGGAAGGTGTTCCGGCGGGGGCTGCACGGGCGATCCGACGCTGCTGCCGTTTCCCGAGGCCGAATCGCGGATCCATTCGGTGAGTACGGCCAGCCGCCCGACGATGGTCCGGGTCGGCGGAGGCTCCTGTTCGGTGAGAGCCGGCTCGAAGTCGCGGACAGCGCGATACCAGGGGCTCATCGAGCTGCGGCGCTCCAACGAAAAGGAACCGATGAGCAGCGGGACGACTTCGGCTTCCTCGTGCCCGATGTGGTCGGCGACCGCGACGCGAAGCCGCGAGACCTCGAGCTCGAACGGCCGACCTGCCGCCGGCGTTTCCTGTTCCATTTCGAACAGACGGGCGAGGAGGAGGCCCTGTTCGTGGAGCAGGCCGCGGGCCAGGGTGCCGGCCTCGGGCAGCTCACCGATCGCCGGATACACCACCAACTCCATGGCGAGCTCCCGACGCACCAGTCGGTCGGCCACTCCCCAGAACCGGGCGGCTTGATCGGCGAACCCGAGCCGGGCCATTCCGTACAGGTCCGACAACAGCGATCGGTGATCCGCCTGCACGTCCGCCAACACGTCTTCGGTCCTGCCCGGCATTTCTCTCCTTCCAAGAGCAAGCCGATTCCCCCTGAAGGCGATTCCAAAACAGCGCCCTGGTCAGCAACGATTTGTCCTCCGAACCACACCGCGGTTTCCGTTCACTGTCGCTCGCACCCGAGGAGTCTCGACCGTGACGTCGCACGAACTCCGTGCAAATTGAGCTGTTTGGGTATGGTGAACGGAAATGCACGAGGTGGAATGTGCCCTTCCCGGCACTGCGGAGTCGGTCGGGCTCAGTCGGAGCGTGGTGCGTCGCATCGTCGGCTCGTGTCCGCCGGAGTTCGTCGACTCTGCATCCCTCTTGACCGACGAACTCGTCACCAACGCAATCCGTCACGGACGACCTCCGATCGTACTCACGGTCCGCTTCGATGCACATGTACTGATGATCGAGGTCGACGACTGCGGCCCGGGCCGTCCGGTCCCTCGTCAGGTCGATGCGAGTGCTGAGCGTGGCCGCGGCCTCAACATCGTCGATCAGGTCGCCGACGACTGGGGCGTTCATCAGCTCGAGGAAGGCAAGCGGGTCTGGTGCCGCCTCGACGTCCGGAAATCCGCGCCGATCGCGCGTCGAAATTCTCTGAACGGAATCTGACAGAGGGCGGCACCACGGATCGACCCACGGATCGTCTGCTCACGCAGCCGCAACCAAGTCCACGGCTCGCGCAGCCTCAGCTGGCAATCGGTAGCGAGCTCTCCGACCGTCCGTCACGGAGGAAGTACGCGCGTGCTGTCGAGCGAGCACGGTCCTCGGTGACCAGCCAGTAGCCCTGAGACTCCGCCAGAAGCGCATAGAAGGGCAGCATGCTGGTCTTCAACTCCTGTCGGAACACGATCGGTCGGACGATGCGCAGCTGGTCCGCGACGTCACCGAACTCGAGCCAGGTCACGAAGCTGTCGAGGTGGTTCTCCAGCGACCGTTCGAAGGCGTTGCCGAGCGTCGACAAATGTTCCACAGCCGTGAGCATCCCAAGACCTCCAAGGTGAACGGAACTCCTCGAGCCCGACCGGCGCCGAGCGATCGCGGGGGAAGGTACCCGGATGCCCGAGGGTCAAACGGTGCGGTCGAGAGTCCGCTGCACCGCCAGAATGGCGACGTCGTCGGAGCGAGGCTCGTCAGCGATCAACTGCGAGGTCACTTGGTCGATGAGCTCGCCGGCATCCGTGTGGGGGAACCGGGACGCGGCCTCGAGCAGGAGCTTCACTCCCTCGTCGAAATCGCGCTCTCTCCGCTCGATGAGACCGTCGGTGAAGAACAGGATCGCGTCCTCCCCGATCGAGTAGTCGTGTTCGGTGAATTCGGCGCCGACGACGCCGAGAGGAGGTCCCGGCGAGAGTGGCAGGCTTCGCGCTCCTCCACGGCCGATCAGAACGGGCGCGGGGTGACCTGCGGACGCAACCACAAGTCGACCGGTCGAGGAATCGAGATGCCCGACCAGGACCGTCGCGATGTGCGTGACGTTCGAGGCGACCATGTACGAGTTCAACCGAGTGAGCGCTTCAGAGGGTCGCGCGCCCTCGGTCAGCATCAGTGACAGTCCAGGACGGAGCTGGCCCATGACCGAAGCGGCGACCATGTCGTGGCCCTGGACGTCCCCGACGACGAGGCCGGCGCGCTCGTCGCCCAGGCGTATGACGTCGTACCAGTCTCCGCCCACCTCGACGTCGTCGTCGGCGGGCAGGTACCGGGCGGCGAGTGACAGGCCTCCCACCTGCGGGAGCCGTTCGGGAAGGAGGCTTTGTTGCAGGGTGTGGGAGATCCGCCGCTCCGAGTCGTACAGACGGGCGTGCTCGACGACCCCGGCGATCTGCTCGGCCAGCTCCTCGACCCCTTCGAGGTCGAGCTCGGAATACCGCCGTCCGGATCCCGCGGAGATGAGAGTCACCGCTCCTTGCACCTGCTCGCCGACGAGGAGCGGCACGGTCATGTACGACGTGAACGAGAGCTCCTTCAAGATCTGGAGGTGCCGGTCGTCCTGGGTGGTCGCTCGCAGGAACTCGTCCGACATGTGGGGCGACCACCGTGAGACCCCGGTGACCATCACCTCGGCACTCGGGTGCCGACCCGCCGGATCGGGCGGGTAGCGATGCTTGAGCTCCTCGGCAAGGTACTGCTGGGAGGGACTCGCATGCCGGGAAGCGAGACGACGGATCCTTCCCTCCTCGTCGACGACGTCGATCAGGCAGAGATCGCCGAGCGCCGGTACCGCGACTTCGGCAAGGCGGTCGAGGGTCTCGGCGAACCCGGTTGCCTCCGACATCACTCGATTCGCCTTGAGCATGAACTCGAGGCGTCGCCGGGTCAGCTCGAGCGTGGTGACCAGGGCGTCGCGCTCGGCCGCCTGTTCGAGGGCATGGAGGATCGCGCCCACCGGACCGCTGATCGCGCTCACCAGTTCGATGAGCTCGGAGTCGGGTTCTCGCCGCGAGCGACTCATCATCTTCACTGCGCCGAGGCACTGTCCCGCGTACCGGATCGGGAACGCGCAGGCGGTCACCAGCTCGTCTTTGAGAACTGCTTGGCTCGAGAAACGCTCGTGCGCACGGAGATCGGTGAACCAAACTGGCGCCTCCCGCTCCATGACCAACTGCGCCAACCCGCCAACGTCGTGAGTGGGGTTCCGACGCTTTTCGTCCACGTAGTGAGAGGCAGGGTTCTCCGGAGTCGTCCACACCCCGCGGCAGATGAGCGAGCCGTCGGCCTCGAGGCCCCACAGAGCGGCGACGTCCCATCCGAGCCGGAGGCAGAGCGAGGACAAGAGCTGTTCCGTCGGCGCTGCGCTGGAGGACGCATTGAGGACGTCGAGCAGTTGCTCGGTGAAGACGGTCAGTCGTTGCAGCTGGACACGTTCGTTCGATCGCATCACCCCGATGAGCACCGGCTGGCCGGCACGGCTGGTCGCGACGCTCACCACCAACTCGACGGCAATCTCGTTGCCCTTCCCCGTTCGGAGCAACAGGTCGTGGCGGACTCCGAGGAGCTCGTTCGACTCCTCGGCCAGCGGGGGGTCGACCTGGGCCAGCCACGCGCCCTGGCCAGGAGGAAGGATCCGGGAGACGTGCGCACCGGCGACCTCTCCGTGCCCGAACTCGAGCAGGTGCTCGGCGGCCGGATTGAGGTACAGGATACGGCTGCCCGGGCCGACGATCATGATGCCGTCCGCCAGCGCATCGACGATGCGTCGGATGTCGTCCGGTGGCCATTCCGGATCAACCCGAGTGGTCTGATCGTTCATTCGTCTGACTTCCGGATCGAGGAAATGCTGTCTCGGCCTCACCCGATGTCGGTCCTTGTCGGTCCGGCGATTGCATCGTATCCGTGAGTCCGCAGGTGGCGACCGTGGCGCCCGGGGGCCGAACGGGTCGGCCCGCTCCGCTCAGCCGGTCCGTTCATCGGGCCGATGGGAGGACGAGATCGGTGATCAGCCCATTGGGGGAACCGCTGACCCTGCGCCCGCAGGCACAGTTCGTTTCAGGTCGAGGGCTCGAGCGTGCTCTGCCGGGGCGAGCGCGACGAAGGATGTTCGACGAGGTCGGGGAAGAGCCCCGCGTCGAACGCCTGGACGAATGCCCGGACCTCCGACGAAAGCCGGACCCTGACCGAAGGCCGCCCCTTGTTCAGCTGGACGTGCACCGTCGGCCCCGGAACCGACACGGTGCACGCCTCCGGGTCGGCGCTGACGACTGCCCGCAGATAACGAGCGAGCGCGCACTGCTCGTGGCTACCCGGTATCCCTCTGACTCCGTGATTCGCGAGGGATTCCGCGATGGCATTGTGTGTCGCCCCGAGATCGTCCACGAGATCACTGACGGCTCGCCGCATGGATCGTCGGCTTCTCAACGCTCTCACCTCCTGCTTCGTCGTTTACCGACCCGTACCTCGTGCACTGCTCTGCACAGTCGGACCGATTCGTGCCTGCGCGGGCTGGAGCCGTGACACCTCTTCGACCACACGCCGGGTGGAGCGACGGAGCCGTGGCGCCGAACGCGTGCTCTGGCATCATGCGCGCCGATCGAGAAGAACCGCAACCCCACCGCGCGATCGTCAGCGATGGGCAGCGCCGAGCCAGGGCCCTGCTCCGCAAGGAGGGGGTCCCGGGCGCCGGAGACCTGGGTCCCCTTTCTCCTGCACACGGAGTACTCCTCCCCCGCGAACGTGCCGCTCAAACCCCCTCCGCCGAGGCGAGGTCCACGGCGGATCGCCGGAAGGCGACGGTCCCGCGGTCCGGGCCCGGGGATACGAACCCAGCCCGTCGGCCTACAGTCGAACGCGATGCCGTCCCCGCCGGACGAACCACGCGGCGAACCGGAACAGGGTCCGCGACGGTCGGTCGCGCCGCGAGGGCTCACTCGTCTCCACGCGCTCACCGTCGGGATCGTCGTCGGGGGCCTGATCGTGACGACGGTGCTCGCGGTCGTCTCGAGGGTCAACTACGACCGTACGGAACAGCGCCTTCTGACACTCGACACGAAGCTCACCGGAAGTGCCCTCTCTTCGGGGGTCTCCACGGTGCAGAGCCGTCTTCAAACCGCAGCGGAAGAAGCGGAGGCGACCGGTGGAAGCTCGTCGAGCTTCGAGAACTTCGTCGGTCCGTACGTCACCAAGGGAACTGGCTGGAACACGGTGTCGCTCTGGCGCCTCACTTCGCCACCGGTCCTCGTGGCCGACGTCGGCCCGAGACCGCTCATCGGCGACTCACCGACTCGGACCGCCGCGGTCTTCTACCAGGCCGCGCGGGCGAAGTCGTTCGTCGTGACCAATCTCATCTCCGAACATCAATTGCGCCTCGGCTACGCGTTCGCTCAGCAGACTCCACGCGGGACCTTCGTCGTCTACGCGGAAAGCGTGCTTCCGGCCAACCGGCGGCTCACCATCGAGACGAGCTCCCCACTCTCGGATCTCAACTACGCCCTCTACCTCGGCCCCCGTCAGACCGACGCGGCGCTTCTCGCTGCCACGCCGGTCCAGTTGCCTCTGTCGAGCCCGACCTCGACCGTCGCGATTCCGTTCGGTAGCAACTTCGTGCTGACGCTGGTGATGTCACCCCGCGTCTCGCTCGCCGGCGCCCTTGCGGGGTGGTTGCCGTGGCTGATCGCGGTGATCGGGGTCCTCTTCACGGCACTGGTCGCGGTCATGAGCGAACATCTCGTCCGCCGGCGCCGCCGCGCCGAGGACCTCGCCGTCGAGAACAGGCTCCTCTTCCAGGCCCAGCGAAGCACGGCCGAGACCCTGCAGCGCTCCCTCTTGCCGCGGTCGCTCCCCAACCCGGAGCACCTCGACTTGGCAGTGCGCTACGTGCCGGGCATCGAGGGAATGGAGATCGGTGGCGACTGGTACAACGTGACCGACGTCGGAGGCGGAAGGTTCTTCTTCGCGGTGGGCGACGTCTCGGGCCGGGGACTGACCGCCGCTTCGCTCATGGCGGAGCTGCGATTCGCCATCAAGGCCTACGTCGCCGAGAACCCCGAACCGGGCGAGGTGATGGACCGGATCAGCCGCTTGAGCCGCATCGGCGACACCGGTCACTTCGCGACAGTGCTCTGCGGCCTTCTGGACAATCGATCGAGGACGGTCACTCTGGCCAATGCGGGCCACCCGAACCCCGTACTCGCGGTCGACGGCCGTGCCGAATTTGCTGGCGACCGAAACCGGCCCCCCCATCGGGGTCCGACACGACGGCTACGTCGCGGTGTCCACTCCCATCGCACCGGACGCCACGCTGATCGCCTACACGGACGGACTGGTCGAGCGACGCGGTGAGTCGATCGACAAGGGACTGGAACGGTTGTGTCAGGTCACGGCGACGGGGGGACCCTTGGAGCCGCTGCTCGACCATCTCCTCGCCTCACTCGTCCCCGAGGGGTCATCCGACGACATCGTGCTCGTCGGCGTGCACTGGAACTGATCGAGAGCCTTCCACGGTCAGCACCGGCCGGGCGTCACCGTCACGCTGACCGATGCGGCTGATCCGTTCGTCACGTCGAGCCGGGTGGCATCGGGCGCCGAGGTGACGCTCCCGCCGGACACCCGCGCGCAGTAGCCGCCCCGATAGTGGGTCGACACCGGCACGACGATCACGGTCGGAGCCGTGACCGCCTCGTCCGGGCGGTAGTCCAGCGTGAAGACCGCCGTCGACGGATCGAAGGACATCGACGTCGGAGTCCCGGCGACCGCGGTGGCATAGGTCTCCGAGAGCACATCCAGCTGCGAGGCGGTGGCGGCCCGCGGAGGCCAGAGTGCGGAGGAGTGCGAGCCGGTCGGGTCGTCGTAATCGATCCACTGCCAGTAGATCCAGCCCAACAGATTGGCGTCCGCGTCGTCGGTGATGCGTGCCAGATCGGCGGTGTCGGTGGTCGCTCCGAACTCGGTGAGCAGCTCGGCGGGTCCGCCCGGCTGAGCAGGGCGAGGCGTCGTTCGCCCGCTCCCCGGCGTGCTGGGTGAAGACGTAGCGCTCGAGGGGGCCGCAGACGGAGCCGAAGTCGGGAGGCTCGGGTCCGTTCGGGACGTGCAGGAAGCAGTAGTCGTGGAAGTTGAGCACGAGATTGCGGGTAGTCCATCGCGCCGATGTGGTTCGGCACCCCGGAGTCGGTGCTGTAGTTCCCCTCGTAGGCGACGAGATGGGTCGGGTCGGCGGCCTCGATCCGCGGGATCGAGACCCTCTGCGGGTCGTCGGCAGGGCAGCTGACCGGCTTGCCGCTCTGGTCGAGCCCCGGATCGGCCCGGCCGGTGTAGAAGCACTCGAGCTCCGCGTCGAACGTCGGGCTGTTCGGCTGCGTGGTGAGTCCGTGGTCCGTACGGCTCGTTGAAGGGGTCGTAGCCGATCACCCAGGGATTGCCCGCGGTAGATGGCGCGGCGATCTGCGCCCAGATCGAGTCGAGCTCGCCCTGGAGGTCGCCGACCACGTCGTTGTTCCAGAAGTGGCCGTACGCCTCGGCGACGCCCGGCCCGCTGTAGTTGACGCTCCAGTTGGCCACGCCCCGTCGGCGGCCTCGGGGTCGACGCCGTCGGTGCAGACGGCCCAGTTCGGGCGCGCCCTCGCCGGCGAAGGCCTCGTTGTAGACGTCCTGGTGCATGTCGATGAGCGAGTAGATCCCGTGGCGGGCGAGCAGCGCGATGGTGCGCGTCGAGGCGGTTCAGGTACGCGTCGAAGGTCGACGCGTCGAATTGGCCTGCTCCGGAGGCGCGTGGCGGACCCGGCGCAGCAGATCGACGGGTGCGTTCGAAGGAGCGGTGCCGGGCTCGAGCCCCTTCCAGACGACGCCCAGCCGTACGACGTCGAATCCGAGCGCCGCCATGCGCTCCGCCTCGGCCCCGGTGAGGACGTTCGGGCCGCTGCCGGTGACCTCGACCTCGTAGGGCGGGACCTTGTACACGAGGTTGACCCCGTGGAGGAGGACGGTCCTCCCCTCCCGGTCGACCAGGAAGGGGCCACCGGGTGCCCGCAACGGACCGACCGGTCCGCTCGCCGGACTGGGAGTGGGAAGCGGGGACGACACCGGCGGCGATCCACTGCAGGAGACGAGCGTCCAGCAGAGCAGCGCCATCGCACACCACTGCACCCGTCGAGCCCGGTGCACGACGGGGGGCCGCGGCAGCCTCGACCGACCGGGTCGACCGTCCTCCCTCGCTCCGGGCGCCCCGACCACGAGGGAGAGTCTGACCCAACGAGACGGGGGGAGCACGCTCTCCGGCCTCGCCGGCTCTGCGGACGCGTGTCCCTGCCGATGCCGAGAAGGACGCGAGATAACCTCGACCGGTCGGCTTCCCGGGCGTCGGTCCGCACCCTTCGGCGCGCACTTCTCGGCCGACACTTCACACCGTGTCCCGACCTTCCATCGACGAACTCGTTTCGGATGTGCGCTCCTGCACGCGGTGCGCGGACGCTCTTCCTTACCCACCCCGCCCGATCCTCCAGCTCGGCCGATCGGCACAGATCCTGGTCGTGGGGCAAGCGCCGGGGCAACGGGCCCACGCTGCCTCGAAACCCTTCGCCGACCCGAGCGGCGATCGACTCCGCACCTGGATGGGCGTGGAGGACGAGGTCTTCTACGACGCGCGCAAAGTGGCGATCGTCCCGATGGGGCTCTGCTTCCCCGGGACCGGCTCGAGCGGTGACCTGCCACCTCGCCCCGAATGCCCACCCACCTGGCACGCGCGTCTGATCGGATCGCTTCCCGACACCCGGATGACGCTGCTCGTCGGTCGCTACGCCCACCGGCACCATCTGGCGGGGACGGCGACGGTCACCGAAGCCGTCGCGTCGTGGAGAGAACACTGGCCGTCGGTCGTCCCGCTACCTCACCCCAGCTGGCGCAACAACGCCTGGATTCGGCGGAACCCGTGGTTCGAGCATGAACTGCTCCCCCGCCTTCGCTCCGAGATCTCGGAGATCCTGCGGAGCGGCGCTTCCTCCTCCGACGCATGAGGGGATCGGTCCTGTCACGCCGGGACAACTGGTCGACGCCGCACCGTAGAATCCGGGAGGATGAGTGAGGTCGAGTCCGCATGGTCCAGACATCCCGACTACCGGATCGACTTGGTTCCCTGCAGAGGCACGGCGCGGGTGCTCCTCGGTGACGCGGTGCTCGCCGAGAGTGACGCGGCGTTGCGGCTGATCGAGACGGACCACGTCGAACGGCTGTACTTTCCGGAGGCCGACGTCCGACTCGACCTGCTCGAGCCGACCGACCACCACTCGGTCTGCCCCTTCAAGGGTGAGGCGTCCTACTGGTCCTTCACCAAGGACGGTCCCGTCGTCGAGAACCTCTTCTGGACCTACCCCCGTCCCTTCGAAGAGGTGGCCGGGATCGAGGGTTACCTGGGCGTGTACCACGAGAAGACCGTCGTCGAGGTCGAGTCCTCGTGGTCGGACTCGGCGACGTCGGCCAATCGGTTCCCGGTCTGGGGAGACGAGACCGATCTCCTCGAGGTCCTCGAACCCCACCCCGACGGCAAGGGAGGGTGCGTGGCGGCCGGCTACCACGACCGCACCCGGAACGTCGTCGAGGGCGGACAGCTCCTCGGACAAGCCATCGTCGCGGCCGGGAGGACGGTGCCGGAGCAGCGGGTGACCTGGGCGTCGATGAACTTCGTCCGCGCGGCGCGATTCGACGATCCGGTCGCCCTGCACGTCGACGCGTCGCGGCGTGGACGCACGTTCTCGACGCTCGCGGTTCGATCCACTCAGGGAGACAAACTGGTTGCCGAGTCGCTCGTCCTCGCGGATGCAGGTGCACCTGACTCCTTCCGGCACACCGCCCCGATGCCGGCGGTGCCCGGACCGGAGTCCGCCGAACCCCTCGACATGAGGGTGACCGGTCGAGACATTCGCGTCGTCGACGGCGCCTACAGCCCGGATCCCGATCGGATCGGCCCCCCGGTGCTCCACGTCTGGATGCGATACCGGGAGAATCCGACCGAACCGCTCCTGCGCAGTGCTCTCATCGCACAGCCGACCACCCACTGGACGATCGCGGCGGCCCTGCGGCCCCACCGAGGATTCGGCGAGGCAGAGGCCCACGTGAGCCTCTCGACGGCGCCCGTCGCCATCGCGCTCTCCTTCCAGGACGACGAGCCACTCGACGAGTGGCTCCTCTATACGACCACCGCCGTGTGGGCCGGTCGCGGCCTCGCCCTCGGTGACGGGAAGGTCTTCACCCGGGACGGGACGCTCGTTGCGTCCTATTCCCTCCAGGCGATGATTCGCGAGATGCTGCCCGCGGCCACTGGCAAGGACGGCGCCACGGCGATGTAAGCCCTCACGCGTCGCCCGGTGTGGGCGTCGACCGGTCCGCGAGCGCACCGGTCGAAAGTGTCGGTGGCCGACAGATGCAAGACCACCGAGAACTTCGTGGTCAAGGTCGGGTAACCGGCATCGGTCGCCGACCGACCAGGAACGACCCGGCTGTTTTTTCTATATCGTTGCCGGCGTGAACTCCAACGGCTCGCCGCACTTCGACCCCGCCCAGGTCCATGCGAAGTACCGGCAGGAACGCGACAAGCGCCTGGTCGAAGGCCGGGGCGCCATCCGCGATCTGACCGGCGACGCCCTGTTCGCGCGCGTACCGCGAGGACCCCTTCACCCCCTTCACCCACCGGGATCCCCTCTCCGAGGAGGTCGACGTGGCAGTCATCGGAGCCGGCATCGCGGGCTTGGTGGCCGGTGCAGAGCTCCGCAAGGTCGGGGTTCCCCGAATCAGCCTGATCGACCAGGCAGGCGGCGTCGGAGGGACCTGGTACTGGAACCGCTACCCAGGCGTGATGTGCGACGTGGAGTCCTACATCTACATGCCCATGCTCGAGGACATGGACTACATCCCGAAGCGTCGCTTCGCGTTCGGCGACGAGATCCTCGATCACCTCGAGAGGATCGCCGACAAGTACCACCTGATCGACGATGCGCTGTTCCACACGGGTGTCACCACGTCCGAGTGGGACGAGAGCAGCGACCGGTGGATCCTCCGCACCGACCGCGGCGACGAGGTCAAGGCTCGCTACGTGATCATGGCGGTCGGGATCCTGAACCTGATGAAACTTCCCGACATACCGGGTATGGAGCTGTTCCAAGGGAAGTCGTTCCACACCGCCCGCTGGGACTACGAGTACACCGGGGGCGACCTCCACGGGAACCTGGAGAGGCTCGGCGACAAGACGGTCGGCGTCGTCGGAACCGGAGCGAGCGCGATCCAGTGCGTGATGCCCTTGGCAGAGTCCTCCAAGCACTTGTACGTCTTCCAGCGCACGCCGTCCGCCGTGGGCGTGCGAGACAACCGATCCACTCCCGACGACTTCGCGGAGGGGTTCGGTCCCGGGTGGCAGCGAGAGCGCATGTACAACTTCCACGCGGTCCTCGACGGGCGGCCGGTCGAGGTCAATCTCGTCGATGACGGGTGGACCCACCACATGGCAAGAGTGTGGAACCCCACGCGGGAGCCGGGGATGTCGACGGCGGAGTTCGTACTCCGGGCCGAGGAAGAAGACTTCGACATCATGGAGGAGCACCGGTCGCGGATCGACGAGACGGTTTCCGATCCCCGGGTCGCCGAGATCTTGAAGCCCTACTACCGCTATCTCTGCAAGCGGCCCTGCTTCCACGACGAGTACCTGCCCACTTTCAACCGGCCGAACGTGACCTTGATCGACTGCCCGGCGGGCATCGAAAAGGTCACCGAGCACGGGGTCCTCTGCAACGGCGAGGAGTACGAGCTCGACTGCATCGTCTATGCGACCGGGTTCGAGGGAGAGCTGACCCCGTTCCCCCGGCGGGCCGGCCACGAGATCACCGGCCGCGGCGGCGTGCGGCTCGCCGACAAATGGGCCGCCGGCGCCGCCACCCTTCACGGGATGATGACGCGAGGGTTCCCGAACCTGTTCATCATGCCGGCCCCGGGACAGCAGGCCGTGATCAGCGTCAACAACACGGTCGTGGTCGAAGAGGGCGCAGAGCACATCGCCGCGACGGTTCGGTTGCTCGAGGACCGAGGGGTCCGGGTCTTCGACGTGAGCTCCGAGGGCGAAAAGGAGTACGTCGAACAGATCGTCGGCTCCTACCGGGACGCCAGCGCGGTGATGGAAGCGTGCACTCCCTCCCGGCTCAACCTCGAAGGCCACCCGGAGAACATCAACCCCCACAGCGGGGCCTGGGGTGGAGGTCGGGGCGATCTCTTCGGCTGGGTCACGATGCTCGCGGAATGGCGCGAGCAGGGCGACTTCGACGGGCTGGAGCTCGACCAGCCGGCCGCCGCGCTCTGAAGCTCGGGAGGAACGGTGTCGTCTGGTGAAGGCCGCCGAGCGCGTCGTCGTCGTCACCGGCGGGGCGGCGGGGATCGGCGCGGCGATCGCAGAGGAGCTGGGCCGCAGTGGCTCGTACGTCGTCACATTGGATCCCGTCGTCTCGGTGGACGGCTCGAGCCGGGTCGCCGCCGGAGGGACCGACCACCGCGCAGAGGATCGCCGATGCCGGCGGGTCGGCGAGGGCGTCCAACACCTCGGTGACCGACCGCGAGGCCGTCGAGAGTCTCTTCGGTCGAGTTGGTCGAGGAGTTCGGTGCACTCGACGCGGTGGTGAACGTGGCCGGCATCTCCCGTCCCACCGACTTCGCCTCCGGAACCGAAGAAGACTGGGCCGCGGTGCTTGGCGTCCACCTGGACGGATATCTCAACGTCCTCGGCGCGGCGCTCCCGCTGATGGCCGAGGCCGGGCACGGCCGCATCCTCGGAGTCACCTCGGGATCGGGATGGCGCCCTGCGAACACCGGGGCCTACGGGTGCGCCAAGCGCGCGGTCGCCGCGCTCACCTGGCAGATCGGGCAGACGACACCGGCCGGGGTCACCGTCAACGCCCTCTCTCCGATCGCCGCCACCCGGATGGTCACCGCGGCCATGCCCCGGCGCCCGCGGGATCTGCTCCGCAGAAGCGCGACGCCCGCACCGGCGGACTGGGCCTCGGGTCGATGCCGCCACCGGAGCATCTCGGACCGGTCGGTGCCTACCTCGCGGGCGACGAGTTCTCGTGGTGCAACGGCCAGGTGATCTTCTCGGGCGGATCCGAGCTCGCGCTGATCACACCGCCGCGCCTGCTCGAGGTCTGCCGGAGTCGTGACGTGGCGTCGCTGCCGCACGCGCTCGAATCGATCATCCCCAAGGCCTTCGTCACCGCGGAGGCTGCTCAGGCCACCAACGGCGGCAGCAATCCGCGCTTTCCCCGGGCATTCGACGAGCCGGCGACGGACGCCGGGGCCGGTGCGCCCGGTGGCGGCAACTGTGTGCTCGTGACCGACGACCCGTCGTGGGGGACGGCCGTCCGCGATGCTCTGGGATCCCAGGGAGTGAAGTGCATGGGTGTGGGGGCGCTGCTCGAAGACCAGCTCCTGTCGGCGGAGATCGCGCAGGGGTTCGCCGCGGTCGCCGACCAGCTCGCGCGAGCGGCGCGGGACGCCGGTCCGCTGGACGCGGTGGTGGTCGCGCTCCGCGACGTGCGCTCCGGAGCGGACTCCGCACCCTCCGGTGACCAATGGCGAGGGGTGCTCGACGAGCACGCCTCGATCGCCGAGAAGATCCGGACCGATGCCGGGTGGGCCCGTGCGGTGTCCGACTATTCGGCACGAGAGAGCCGGCCTGTCCGTCTGGTGACGCGTCACCGACGCCACCTTCACCGGGGGCAGAAGCAGAGCCCAGGCTGCAGCCCAGCTGGCCCGCTCGGCTCATACCGCGACCTCGAAGCGGGTCGACGCGTTCACGATCAGCGTGGAGGCCGCCGACGATCGCGAACGCCGGCCCATCGCCGAGCTGGTCACCCACCTCGTCCGCGGTTCCGAGGTGACGGCTCTGTCCGGCGCCGAGCTGGTCGCGGGATCGGGGTGGTTCGGAGTGCGCAGTCACCCGAGCCCGGCGACGACCGTCTCCTTCGGAGGACCCGGAATCCCCGCATGGCTGGACCGCGCCATGCGCAGCGTCGTCGCCGGTGACGCGCACTGACCACGGAGATCACCCGCCAGGTTCGCAATCGTGACGAAGGAGGACTCGATGGCACCGAAGATCGACCGGGTGGTCGACGCCCACGTCCACCTCTGGGACCCGGATCGCACCGACATGTACCCCTACCTGACCGGCCTGCGGGATCTGAAGATGGGCGATATCTCGGGATGGGCCCGTTACTTCGACCAGAAGACCTATTTCGCAGAAGCGGCCCATTGGAACGTGCAGAAGTTCGTACACGTGGCCGCCGCGACCGACTTCGTCGCCGAAACCCGGGAGAAGGAGGAAGACGCCGAGGCGAACGGGACACCCCGACGCGATCATCGGCGGGGTCTCCTTGCGTGTGCCTGCTGCGGCGGCCATCGACCAGCTCGACGCGCAGATGGCCGCATCCCGCTTCCGCGGCGTGCGGCCGATGGGCGGCAGCACGGACATGGTGCCGAGCCCGGAGATCCTCGAAGCCCTCCAGGACAGGGGTCTGGTGCTCGAGATGCTTGCCCGACCCGACCAGATCGAGGGGTGGGTCGCGACGCTTTCCGAGTGGACCGACCTGACGGTCGTCGTCGAGCACGCGGGATGGCCCCACTCGGGTTCGGCCGAGGCATTCGCGGAGTGGAAGCCGGGGATTTCCGCCCTTGCGTCACTCGGGCCGAAACTCCATTGCAAGCTGTCCGGTCTCTCGACAGGTTTCGGCACCATGACCGAAGAGGCCTTCCGGCCGTGGATCGAGCACTGCCTCGAGGCATTCGGTGTCGAGCGGTGCTTCTTCGCCAGCAATTTCCCGCCCGACGGTGCTAACGGGAGCTTCGACGATCTGTATTCGACGTACTCGGTGTTGACCGCCGGCTTCGACGCTTCGAGCCGCGAGCAGCTCTTCGCCTCCAACGCCGAGCGCCTCTACCGCTGCTAAGCGGTACCGGAGGGTCACGCGCTGCGATGCGTGATCCTCCGCTCCTCGAACCCGCCGGCATCGAAACTGGTTGGCTGCACCTCGACTCGGGTAGGTAGGTCTGCCGATGAAGCTCGCCGGCCGACCCATGACGACCGAAGACCTCGCAGAGCAGTCTCGTCGGTTGAAGGTTCAGGCAAGAGGACTGATCGCCGGTGTCGAGAGACGATCGAGCTCTCTCGAGAGCTCTGTCGTGCCCGCGAGGCTCGAGACCTTTCGTCGGGGTCGAGCTGTGCAGAAGCCGCAACCGGAGATCGACCCTCCCGACGGCAGGCCGGGTGAGCCTCCCGGCTGCGGCGGCGTTGGCCGGTGGCCGGTGGCCGCCGGTCGACGGGAAATCGAAGAGGACCGCCCTGATTCGCCGACCTGGGCAGGGGTAGAGCCCCATCGATGACCTGGCTCTCCACCCGATGACCACTCGTGAGATCACCGAGAGGTCACATCGGTCGATGGGTCACGCACAGCGACTCAGAGACTCGGCCCCCGATCTCCGTGTCCGAGTCCCAGGTCACGGTCGAGGCATCCCGAGGGGGAGGGCCGTCTTCCACGCTCGGCAGAGGTCCCGACGAACCCGGTCACTCGTGAACGCCGTGTTCCGGCCCGGTCGGGGGTAGTGATGGAGCCGGCGACCTTCGTCGATCTTGCAAAGACGCTCTCGAGATCTTCACATCTCATGGTCGAGGCCGAGAAGGCAATCGCCAAGGCGACCGAGCTGTGCTGGGCGAGCGCCGAGGTAGCCGAGCAGTGCTCGAGCATCGGACAGCTCGGGTTCGGAGGACCGCCGAGGCCGATCGAGTACTTCGTCGTTCGCGGCGAGATCGATGAGGAGCCGGTCCGGGCATCGTGGTTCCACGGCAATTTGAACGCGAGTCGCCGCCTCAAGGACCGGGCTGAACTTCCGGTTCGGATCGGCGAGGCCTTCGTCGCAGATCCCGATGGCCAGTTGATCTGCGCCGATCTCACGCAGCTCGTCCCTGCCATGCTCACCCTCGTCCGAGCCTCCGATCGAATTCGATCCGCGGCATTCGGTCGGCTGCCCGCGTCCACGGTCGAGACGAGAACGGCATGACCGACCGGCACTGGCACCTTTCGTCGGAGTCGACGAGCGTCCAAGAGGCCCGTACGGCGGTGAGGAATCTCCTCGCCGATCTCACTGCGGCATCCGACCATGTCGAGGCGGCGGTTCTCATCGTCAGCGAGCTCGTCACGAACGCCATCAGGCACGCAAATGGTGCGGAGGGCATCGAGATCGATGTTCAGGCCCATCCCGGCATGGTGCGCCTCGTGGTGGTCGATCACGATCCTCTGCCTCCGGTGCGCCGCGAGAGGCCTCCCTTGGACGCAGGGACGGAGAGCGGCCGGGGACTCGTGCTCGTCGAACAACTGTCCACCGAGTGGGGCTGGTCTCCGATCGCCGGAAACGGCAAGAGCGTCTGGTGCACGATCGAGAGCGAGGCACCTCCCGAAGCGCGTCGAAGGGCAAGACGCCCTCAGCGGGAGCGAACGGCGGAGTCCTCACTCGACGCCGCCCGGGCCGATGCGAGAAGCCGGCGCTGAGCAAGCTGCCGCTCCGCACCCGATGACCGAGTCCGGGGCGCCCGTTTCGATCCGCGCACGAAGCACAGGGTGAGGATGGGCGGGACCCACAAGTGGGTCCCGCCTGTGCCCCCCGACGAAGCCCCGGTCGGGAGCGAAGCGGGGCTGTCGGCTCCCACGCGCTCGACCGCCCGAGGCGAATCTGACGTTACGCCTGCTCCGCCCGGAATGGACCCGTCAGATCGACCGAAATCGTTGCGCCGATTTGGCGGGTGCGCACAATGCCCACGATCGACCCGTTGCCTTCCGTGGCAACACCATCTGCGGTGATCAGCCAGAGCGGACGAGTGGATTCGACCGGCGACCCTCACCTTGGCCGAGGTGACATCACCGAGCATCGGCGAACCGTCACGAACGATTCGCCTCCTCGGCGGTACGACGTAATCGTCCCCGAATGACCCACGAGTCCTTCGCCATCGATCCACGCCGCGGACGGGACTCCCAGACGGAGAGGAGAG
This sequence comes from uncultured Acidimicrobiaceae bacterium, assembly GCA_963784155.1. GTDB lineage: Bacteria > Actinomycetota > Acidimicrobiia > Acidimicrobiales > RAAP-2 > Bog-756. The sequence goes on along the minus strand of CAWAQF010000004.1, from coordinate 423,371 downwards.
GGGCGCGGTTGTCAGCCCCGGCTCACCGCAGGTCGCCGCCGCGAAGAACCCTTCGCACTTGTCCTTCGGGCAACGGTTCCGCCCTTCGGGTGGCCCGCCTCGCCACCTCTACGGACTGGCCGACTCGGTCCGGGACGGACGGGGAAGGAAGTGGCGGTCGTCATGGGAGGAGGAAAGGGACCGAACATCGGGCTGCGAGAGCCCATTCGAGAGCCCGAGTCTTCGTTGTATCTGTCTCGCGGTCGCGAGATGCTCGCTGCCGATCAGCGAAACGACCGTTCCGTCGGCTCCGGCCCGTCCGGTACGACCGGAGCGGTGGACGTAGTCGGTGGCATCGGCGGGTGGGTCGAAGTGGACGACGAGCGGCACCGCGTCGACATGGATTCCGCGCGCCGCGATATCGGTGGCGACGAGTACGTCGAGCCGGCCACCGCGGAAGGCGGCCAGGGCGCGCTCGCGCTGGCTCTGGCTCCGGTTCCCGTGAATGGCCGCCGCCGCCAGACCCGAACGAGCAAGACGATCCGAGAGGCGATCCGCCCCCCGCTTGGTCCGGCAGAAGACGACCGCCGGGCCGCGGGCGGCGACTGCCTCGGCCGTCACCGAGATCCGCTTGTTCGAGTCGACCCGCCAGAAGTGATGGGAGACGGTCCCCCGACCCGCATCGGTCTGTTCGACGTCGTGGTGGACGGGATCGTGCTGGTAGTCGCGGATCAGCGTGTCGACCGGCCCGTCCAAAGTGGCCGAGAACAGGAGGGTTTGGCGGTTCGTGCGGGTTCTGTCGGCCAGGCGACGCACGACAGGAAGGAAACCCATGTCGGCCATCCGGTCGGCCTCGTCGATGACCAGAGTGCTCACGTGCGACAGGTCCACCGCTCCGCGCTCGACCAGGTCCCACAACCTCCCGGGACATGCGACGAGCACGTCGACGCCCCTTCGTAGGGCCGCCAGCTGCCCTCCGTACCCGACGCCGCCGTAGATCGACAGCACGCGAACACTGATCGCCTCGGCGAGGGGCGCGATGACGTCTTCGATCTGGGCCGCGAGCTCACGAGTGGGGACCAGAACCAGCGCAGACGGATGCCGCTGACCCCGGCGTTTGGCAACAGGCCCCGCCGCCAGCCGAGAAAGGATCGCCAGCCCGAACGCGAGCGTCTTGCCGCCTCCGGTCGGGGCCCGGCCGCACACATCGAACCCGGCGAGGCAATCGGGCAAGGTGGCCGCCTGGATCGGGAACGCGGTGGTGAACCCGCGCTGTTCGAGTACCGCGGACAGCGGTCGCGGGACGCCGAGGTCCGAGAAACGGACGGGCGCGATCGGTGAGGAGGACGTGTTCATGAGACTCCGGTCGGTCCAGGGGAAGATGGCCGACTCGATGAGATGTCTCGTGGGCCTGGCCGACTCCAATTCGCCGACCGCCAGCGGGCAAGGCCCGCGGCATCGGTGCAACCCTATCAGAGGAAAGGGCCGTTGGAGTGCCGGCAGATTCAGGTACTCGGCATCGTCGAGCAACGTCGGCGAGGTACCCGAGCCCGTCCAAACGATCACTCTGGTGTTGCCGACGCCAACCGCACAAGACCCCGCCCGCCAAACGTCGGCGAGATCCTGAATCAGGCCGGTAGGACGCGAGTCGACCTCGACGCAACGCTCGACCGGCGGCCGAGCACCGCGGAACTGGCCGCGGAGCTCCACGTCAGAGCCGACAGACTTCTCGAGATCCCGCTGCACGCGGCCAGGCCGGCCTGGTTCTCCGAGCCGTTGAGCCCGACGGCGATGCCTGAAGGTGCACGACTGCCCGGACGTGGATCGTCCAACTGAGCCACGACCAGCTGCCGCACGGTCCATTCCGGGCTGGTACCGTCAGAGGGTCACCGGTTCCTGCCGGTGTGGCCTGTTCGAGTCCCCCGAGTTGGCCCAATTCGAACGGAGCCCCTCATCACCCAGATCGAAAGCTCTCGCGGCATGAACGTCCCTCGGACGGTGGGCGACTTCACCTCGGTGTCGCGCCCCGACACCGACGGAGCGGTGGTGGTCCGTCGGTGGCTGCAATCGGCTGCTTGCCGGAACGGCTCCCCATGAGCAGCTCGATTGGCAAGCGTCAGAGGGAGCGACAGAAGCTCGAACGAGCCCAGATCAAGACGGAACGGAAAGCCGCTCGTCAGGCCACCGACTCCGAGGTGGTCGACGACCCCTCACCTCGAAGCGAATCCGAGCTCGTCGAGGAGCTCGGTGCGCTCCATCGGGCGTTCGAAGCCGACGAGGTGTCACTCGAGGACTTCGAGACGCGCCGGGACCGGATCCAGGCGCAGCTGGAGCGTCTCTTGCGATGACCACCGGGAGCTCGGCGAGCCTTCAGCCCGTGGGACACCTCTGACGAGGTTGGGCGAAAAGAGGGTTGGGCTCGAGCCATCGGTCCTCACACGCCCGCTCCGACCTGGATCGACGCGCAAATAGAGAACAGAAAGCAAGGATATGGCAACTGGAACGGTGAAGTTCTTCAACAGCGACAAGGGGTTTGGTTTCATCACCCCGACGACCGAAGGGAAGGACGTCTTCGTGCACTACTCCAATGTGGTGGGCGAAGGGTACAAGACCCTCGAGGAGGGCCAGAAGGTCGAATTCGACCTTGCACAGGGTCGCAAGGGGCCGGAGGCACAGAACGTGCGGACTCTCTAGCAGCACGCGCGGCTCGGGTCGAAGAAGAGCGGCGGCATCACACGCTCGAGGCGCGCGACGGCCAGCGCGTCGGACACTTCGGGCGAGGATCCAAACGCAGGGACAGCGCCGAAATTGTCGCCCTGACCAGGCTTCACGAGAGCGGACGACGGGATTCGAACCCGCGACCCTCACCTTGGCAAGGGCGCCATGCCGAATGACGGCGAACCGTCCCGAACGATAATGGCTTTTTTTTGCCATTACGTGTTCGTGAGCGAATGAGGGCGAACGACGGCGTCCGCGCGATGAGACGCGCGATGGAACCCATCTCAACACCCGACGGCGAACGAGGACTCGTCGGCACCGGCGCCTCAACTTGCAAAGCCCACTGAGCCGGACCGGAGCGCACCGTCACGAACCATTATGGCTGTTCAGAGCCACTATGTGATCGTCAGCGAATAAGGGCGAACGTCGGCGTCCGCGCGATGGACGCGCTATGGGATGGTGAGGGCGGAGGCCGACGCGCCGGCGCGAGAAGGCGAGGGACCGCGGACCGGGATAGCGGCCATCCGAGCGTGTGGGGAGGGAAATGCAAGGAATATGGCGTGACCCCGACCGAATCCTCTTTGAGTCAAGGGGGTAATTCAGGGGGCCCAGGGCGCGTGAGCTCAAGCCGTCATCGAACGGCGCTGATGCCTAAGGTTGGGTGGGTCCGGGAGTGACTTCGCCGAAGAGCCGGTCGTCAGGGTGCAGAGCCGGTCACGCAGGCCACGAGTCGTTCCCGCTTGTCCTCCCGGGCCTCTTATCGCTGAGCGTCGAGGACCAGGTGGCGGTAGACGGTGTTGGAGATCTGTCGCTTGAGCGAGCGGATCGCTTCCCTCTTCGTCTTGCCCTCGCCAACCTTCTTCTCGAAGTAGGCACGGCCCTCGGAGTGGGCCTGGCGGATCTGGCAGATGGCCACCATGTGGATGGCGTGGTTGAGCTGTCGGTTGCCTCGTCGTGACAGCCGGTGGGCCACCCGACCACCCGAGGACACCTCGATCGGAGCGGTGCCGTTGTAGGCGGCGAACTGGTCCCGGTTGACGAACCTCCGAACGTCGCCGGTGCATCCGATCAGTGCACAAGCGAGAACCGGGCCGATGCCGTAGAGCTCAGTGAGCGAAGTCCCCGAGGCTCGGACGGCGGTCTTGATCCGCTTGTGTGACTCCTTCAGCTGTCGGTCGAGTCGTCGGACGTCCTCGAGCAGCTCGAGGGCCAGCTGGTGGCGGGTGTGCTCCGCCGGAGACGATGGCTCGAAGGCGCAGAGCAGAGAATCGGCGTCAGAAGCGTTGAGTTCCTTGGCAATTCCGCCTGCCGCGAGAGTGGCAATCACGCTGTGGAGCCGGCACACCAGCTTGGTCCGCAGATCCCCGATGTCCTGGTTCCGTTTGGCCAGCAACCGCAGCACCTCGGCATGATCGGCCGCCTGCACCGACCGGAGACCCGGTGAACGGAGCGCGGCGATCGCCACCGAACGGGCGTCGTTCGGATCGTTCTTGTCCGACTTGCCCGTCCCGAGGACCCGCACTCTCGCGGCCAATGTCGCCGGCACGTCGAGAACCTGCTCGCCCGCATCGACGAGTTGCTGGGCCAGTAGGTAGCCCAGTCCACCGGCCGACTCGATGGCCCAGATGCGCTTCTCGAACGGCTCGGCCCAACCGAGCAGCTTGTCGGTCTGCAGCCGTGTGGCTCGAACAGTGACATTGGCCAGCTCGGCTTCGTCACAGCCGATGGCCACCGCGGTATGCGTCGCCTTGTGGGGATCGACCCCGATGATGACAGTCATGAGCACCTCCCAATTCACTGGTTAGGAACCGCCAGGGCACTCCTGATTCAGATCGCGGTGCACGTTCCTCTTTCGAGCCACTCGGCGGCAAGGTCCCGGCGGGGAGCCCTTCGTTCGTAAGCCAGACGACATCCGTCGCCAGCAGGCACAAGGGGAGCAACCCCGCCGGGGTCCTCTAAACGCTACGAATCACCTGTAGCGTCTGCCACCAGTCTCAATCAGGCACATGGGGGTGGGCGCGTCACCCTTGATTTTAGAGTCATCACTTGAGCTGCGGGGCTGTGTCATGAGACAACCAATCAGAGGTTATCGACGCACGTATTCCCATCGTTGTTGCTGTTCGTAAGATCCGGGCAGATGGTGTTCGACCAGATGACATCGGACAGGTTGGCACCGGTCAGGTTTGCACCGCTGAGGTTTGCGTTGCTGAGGTTGGCATTGGTCAGGACGGCACCCGTCAGGTCGACGCCGGTCAGGTCGAAGCCGGACAGGTTGGCACCGGACAGGTTGGCGCCCGGACCAACCAGGTAGCCGGCGATGAGAATCCACCCTGAGGGAAGGGCGGACGGTGTTCCGATGATCCCTCCTGACGAAACGCCGGTAAGAGTGGCGTCTGTCAGGAAGGCGTTGGTCAGGTCGGTGTTGGCCAGGTTGGCGTTGGTCAGGGTGGCACCGAACAGGTTGGCGTGGGCCAGGTCGGTGTTGGCCAGGTTGGCGTTGGTCAGGGTGGCACCTAACAGGTTGGCGCCCGGACCAACCAGGTAGCCGCTGACGAGACTCCAGTTTGGGGGAAGGGCGAACGGTGTTCCGATGATCCCTCCTGACCAAACGCCGGTAAGAGTGGCGTCGGTCAGGTCAGCGTTGGACAGGTTGGCACCGGTCAGGTCGGCGCCAGGACCAACCAGGTAGCCGCTGACGAGACTCCAGTTTGGGGGAAGGGCGAACGGTGTTCCGATGATCCCTCCTGACGAAACGTCGGTCAGGATGGCGTTGGTCAGGTTGGCGTTGGTCAGGTTGGCGTTGGGCAGGTTGGCGCTGTACAGGTCGGCGCCGTACAGGTTTGCGTCGCTCAGGTTGGCGCCCGGACCAACCAGGTAGCCGTCGACGAGACTCCACCCTGAGGGAAGGGCGAACGGTCTTCCGATGATCCCTCCTGACGAAACGCCGGTCAGGTTGGCGCCGGTCAGGTCGGCGTTGGTCAGGTTGGCGTTGGTCAGGTTGCAAGACTGGAGATTTGCATAAGGTCCAATGTAGGAGCAGTTCGGTGTACTAGATGGCGTAACCTTGACCTTCGCAGCTTTGCCTAAGCCAATGCTGTCTGAGGCTTAAACTTTGATGGTGTATTGATGTCCATTGGTCAGTAATGTCACCCTGCACTCCAGTGCACCGGTCGTAACGCAGGTTTTGCCACCACCTCGTGGTGGGGCGGTGACGGTGTAGCCGGTGATCGGGGAACCGCCATTGGAAGCCGGTGCGGACCAGAAAACCACCGCACCCTCATTGACCCCGACCGCGTGAACTGCTGTAGGAGCACCCGCCTTCTTTATCTTGGGCGTCCTTGCGCTCGAAGGAGCAGCCGCAACGAGCGCCATGACGGTTGCGCCAACCAGGACGAGGGAGAAGGTACGGAGGGGGCGGTTTCTCATGGCGGTGCTCCTTGGTCGCTACGTCGACCCTCGCCACCGACGTTTCCTCTGTGGTCCAACGTGCGGCCGCGCCGATGCCGTCGCTAGGGCCAAATGGCACAAGCTGCCCGCTCGGCCGAACGATATGCACCGCTTGCGGTCAAGAGCCTGGGTGCTCGGGGCCCCCTTCCATGCAGGTCAAGCTCGGTGCTTCGGAGCGAAAGAGACGCCTGAGCCTGCTTGTCCAGCTCACGTCGAAGTGCCCCCGACCGCCGGGAGCGGGTCAGTTATCGACCGTGGCCGAACGGCACGAGTAGTGCACTCCCATGCGTTGGAGAACAGCTGGCGCTAAGGGAACGCGGCTCAGGTGCGGTGGAGCTTGAGCTGGGACCTGATTGCGACGAGGTAGTAGCAAGCGACGGCCAGCAGTGCAGCGAGGACGAACAACACGCCCAGCGAAAGGGCGGCCAGCAGCGCTGGAAGGACGATCCAAAGGGTTCTGGACTTGCCGATGGCGTGGAAGGCGGCATCGGGTGTCCGAATCGCATCGACGAGAGCCCAAGCTCCGAGGGCGACGCTAACAACGAGGAGCGCGAGCACTGGAATAGCTTCAGTCAGTGTCGCCAACATCGAACGGATACTAGGCCAGAAAAGGATTGACTGGCCAGGATGGCGCTTGAAGGCCGCGGCAAAAGACCGTCCCAGATCGCCGGTTGTGCGGGCACCCATGCCGCGACCGGCACATGAGGGACGCCACTGCGGACGACGGCGCGTCGGTTGGCATTCGGCAATACTGAGGCCGTGGTTACTCGGCGGACCGTCTCTTTCGTCTGTCCGTTCTTGGGACTCGGGATGGTGCTTTCGACCTGTAGCTCCCCGGGCGCTTTTTCGGTCGAGCAGAGTTCGTCGCCACAGTCAGCATGTTCGCTGTTGACCGCCCAGGAGGCAACCAAAGCGCTCGGGGCGTCGGTCCAAGCCCCCAGCCAATGCACGACGTCGCCAGGGAATCAAAGTGGCGGCCTCTACCACTTTCAGGAGGACCAGGGACGCTGCTGGTCCATGTCTCGTGGGACAAGCGGACCGTCACCACTTTCACGGTGGCCCACAGTGGTCATGCCAAGTACCTCGATGGAGCGGTACCGCCGCAGTACGCCAAGGTGACCGTGGCCGGGGTACCCGCCTACTGGCAACTCAGCTCGTCGTCGAACCCGGGCAATGCCCAAAGCGTCAGCAGCCTGAAGAGTGGCTACGTCGTAACACTCACTTCGATGGGTCTGGGTCAATCCCAAGTCGAGCAGGCCCTGGGCGACATCCTCAATAATTTATGACTGGGATCACAGCGTCCCTGATCGCCGCATGGAACGGCCGGCTCCTCCGGAATCCGCATCTACGTGGATCATTCACTTATGCGGTGAACGGAGCCGACATACGGAAGGAAGGAGCCAGCCGTGTCCAGTATTGCCCACCGAGAGTTCGTCCATCTGGGGATGGACGTCTCGAAGAACTCGATCGCAGTAGCCGTTCTGTCGCCCGATCGTGACACAGCGGAGGTCGACAAGATCTTCCACGACGCCGACTCGGTCCGACGCCTGGTGAAGCGGATCGGTCGCCCGAAGGGGATCTGGGCCTGCTACGAAGCGGGCCCGACCGGCTATGACCTGTGTCGCCAGCTCACCTCGATGGGGGTGCGTTGCGATGTGGTGGCGCCCTCCCTCATCCCGAAGGGCTCGGGGGACCGGGTGAAGACCGACCGCCGCGATGCGAGACGACTGGCGGGGCTGCACCGGGCCGGTCAGCTCACCCCCATTGCGGTCCCCACTCCCGCCCAAGAAGGAGTGCGCGACCTCTGCCGAACCCGCGGTGACATGGTCCAGGACCTGACGAGGGCCCGCAACCGACTGAGCGGATTCTTGCTTCGCCACAGCGTGGTGTGGCGCGGAGGATCACCCTGGACCGAGCGTCACCGACGCTGGCTCGCCACCTTGTCCTTCGAGGACACGGCGCTTGCTGCCACCTACGCGCACTACCTCGCGACGGTGAAGCTGCGAGACACCACCCTCGAGGCGGTCGAGGCCGATCTCCTCCCGTGGTGTGAGAAGGATCCCTTCGGCGAGCAGGTCTCCCGCCTCGCCGCCTACCGGGGTGTCACCCGAATCGGCGCGCTCTGCCTCGCCGCCGAGGTCTTCGACTGGCGTCGCTTCCCGAAGGCGAGACCTTTCATGAGCTTCACCGGGCTCGTCCCCGGGGAGAACTCGACCGGCCTTACCCAGCGCCGCGGCTCGATCACCCGGGCCGGCAACGCCCACCTGCGGGGACAACTCTGCGAAGCGGCCTGGGCCTACCAACACAGCCCCAACGTCGGCGCCGGCATCCGCGAGCGCCAGATTGGTGTGCCGCCCGAGACGGTGGCCCGTTCGTGGGCCGCACAGGTCCGCCTGTCGCGCCGGTTCCGTGCACTCGCCGCCCACAAGAACGTCCGCTCGGTCGTGGCCGCTGCCATCGCCCGCGAGCTCGCAGGGTTCCTCTGGGCCGAGATGGTGGCAGAGGTCTGAACAAGATGGTCTCCCAGTCGACCAGCGCGCGATCGGCGCCGTGGCTGGTCGAGCCCTCCACGACGCGCCGGAGCACCGCCGCAGCAGATCCGATCCTCGCCGGCGTTACGCCCAACATCGCTCCTCGAGAGGGTGTCACGGGCGCCCTGATTCAGAGGCAACCACCTGCGAATGGCTTTACTGCGATTTCGACACGCGTACATCATCGTGGCGGTTCTCCGATCCACTGCGCTCCGGCGCGTCGTCGATGGCTTGCCCGACCGCCGCCGCCCTCACTACGGGGAGTCGAGTAGCAGCCTCCACCCCAGCATCAACACCGTTCGTCCTCACCCTTCGGGCTCCGGGCGCTGCGTGTTGACCCCGGGGCCCCTCCGACTGCTCACCAACGATCAGGCGCCGCACCTCTGGTGCGTCGCGCCGATAGAGACAGTGAAAGAGAGTCCTCGCGGGGGGTTGACAGGCCGTTCCACATCATCGCCGGCTCGGGGTGCGTTTGTCTGTATGAACTGTCCGACCGCGTGTGGCGTACGAGCATCCAGACCCTCGGTACAGTCGCTTTAGTTACTGCCGGAGGGGGCGAGGCGCGCCGCGCCACGGAGAAGCCACGGGGTACGACGGGCAACAGTGGCCACAAGACGGTCAGATCGTCGCATGGCAGTCCGCGGAGAGGGTGTCGGAAGCGATACAAGCACGGCCTCGGAAGTTCCCGTTCCAGGGCCGTTTGCGTCGACAGCGAGGAGTTGCCATTGACCTGGCACACCCTTCAGGTCGTGTGAGCCACGGTCGTCGAACCCGATCCCCGATCCGACGACAAGGTCACGAAGCGAGCTCGAGACGAGAATTTCGCCAGGGTCCGCATGCGACATGATCCTGGCTGCAATGTGCACCGCGATGCCACCGATGTCGTCTCCGATGAGCTCGCACTCACCGGTGTGGACTCCCGTGCGGATCTCGATGTCCAGCGACTCCGCCTCGCTCCTCAGGGCCTCCGCACAGCGAATGGCGTGGGTCGGTCCGTCAAAGGTGGCCAGGTGACCGTCGCCGGTGCTCTTCACAACCGTGTTCCGCAGAAGCGATCTACGAGACCCGTAGTGAGTTCATCGAAGCGCTGAAGCAGCACTCTCCAGCGCTCATCACCCATGGCGGCCGCTCGGGCAGTGGAGGAAACGATGTCGCTAAAGAGCACTGTCTTCAGTGCTCGGTCTGACTTTCTGGACGCTCCGTGGGTGCCGGTCAGGAACTCCTCCATCGCCCGAGAGATCCGATCGGGCTCGGTGAGGAATGGTGCGTGGTCCTGGCCGTCAACCTCCAAAAGGCGCGCACCGGGTATGTGGTCAGCGAGATAGCGGCCACCTTGGACGGGAATGGGATCACCGGTAGCGTGAATGACCAGCGTCGGCACGGAGACCGTCGTCAACACTGATCGAACGTCGATTCGGAAGACAGCCTCGACTGTGGCTCGCGCCATGCCCGGGCTCGCACTCATTCGTTCGAGCATCCCAAGCTGCGCCAGTGACTTTACCGACGGCAACAGAATCTGCAACGCCTCGCCGGTGCCCCAGTTTGAGCGCACCAGCGGGCCCATCTGGAGGAGCCGTGCCACCTGTTCTGCGGATGGCGTGTACGCGTCACCAAATGTGGCGCGCACGTGTTCGACAATCTCGTCAGGGGTCAAGCTCAGGTCATCCCAGCCAGCAAACGGGAATACAGCAAAGGTACCTGCGAGTATGAGAGCCTGCACCCGACCAGGCCGTGTTGCAGCGAACAAGATCGAGGCTGGGCCACCCTCACTAATGCCCATGATGACGGCGGAATCGAATCCGGCGGCGTCCATCACTGCTTCGATCTCGGTGGCACGATCGTCGAGTGAACGGACCTTTGGCACAGGGTCGGACAAGCCAACGCCGGCCTTGTCGAACACCAGAACTCGGCTGAAGGACGTGAGCTGGTCGTACCATGCCTTCACCTGCGGCACGGTCCACGCCAGTTCAATGTGGCTAATAAACGATGACGCGACAACCAGGTCAATCGGACCGTCCCCGACGACCTGGTAGGCAAGACTCAAGTCTCCGCACCGCGCGTACTTCGTTTGAGGCATAGACCTGAGAGTAGAGACTACGTCAGACTTCTCTTCTGAGCCCGCCCTTGAATGCCCCCGTCACTTGCGGCCGAGGCAACCTGGGTGAAGATCACACCGGCTACCCAGTCAGCATTGGAATCATGGTGGCGGCTGAGACTCTTCATCGCCCAGACGATCCATAGTCAGGGCGTCAGGAGGGGAGGAGCCGAGGGAGCACCGGTGGCTCCCCCAGACTCAAACGGACTCGCCGTCACCGAACTGCCCCAGTACGCCGGGACGGTGGGAGAGTACGTAACCCCCAGGGCGCGCACTCGCAACCATGCCGATCGCTGACATCAAGAGCAGTGCATTTGCGCCCATGCCAGGGCAGAATATCGCGATGGCGAAGACCTACCAACTCGGGCCCGCCCGTCGAGCGGTCAACACGCTCATGAAGCCATTGATTCGCCTCGGCATCGGCGGTAAGGCGACGTATCTCCTCACCACCACGGGATGTAGGACTGGGCAGCAGAGGACGACACCAGTGATCCTGGTCGAGAACGATGGACAACGATGGCTTGTCTCGCCGTACGGAGTGGTGGCCTGGGTTCACAACGTGCGTGCCCAGCCAGAAGTCACCCTTCACCAGGGCAAGCGAGCGGAGACCCTGCACGCCGAGGAGGTCGATCCAGTTACAGCCGGTCCCGTCCTCCAGCGTTACCTTCGCAAGGCGCGGGTAACGGCCCCGTTCTTCGATGCCAAGCGCGACGACCCCGTTGAGAAGTTCATCGAAGAGGCACCCCGCCATCCAGTGTTCAAGCTCACCGCCACCTCTCCCTGACTGCCCCCGAACGCCCTGCGGATTCAGGCGCGTTATCTCAGCCCGGAACGGTGGTGACGCACCGCGAGCAGAGAGGTCGCGCCGTGCCCGGTGTTGGCTGGTCTTCCACCATAAGGAGGAAGACCATGTCCATTCTCGACTCACATCAAGCCGCGCTCGACCTCATCAACGAGGACTTCCGATTTGACGAGTCCCAGATGGCGGCCGCGGCCTTCCTGGCGAGGTACAGCGGCCGGACGCTGGACGCCTACCGCCACGACCTCCGGACCTTCTTCCAGTGGGCATCAGACGCCCATCTGTCCGTCCTCGAAGCCACACGTCCCCACATTGAGCTCTACCGCACTGCCATGGAGGAGAAGTGCTTGGCTCCGTCGACCATCGATCGGCGGCTGTCGACGGTCTGTGGCTTCTATCGCTTCGCCCACATCGACGGTCGGGTGGCCGCCAACCCAGCCCAGTACGTCCGGCGACCGAAAGTCCACCCGTCAGAGGGCCGGGGCTCGACCGACGAGAGTTCGGCACCTTCCTCTACACAGCAGAACGCTTCGACCGGGATCATGCGGCCCTCGCCGTCCTCCTCGGACTGAACGGCCTGCGGGTCAGCGAGGCGTGCGGAACGAGCGTCGAGGACATCGCCTTCGACCGCGGGCACCGGACCCTCCGGGTCCTCGGCAAGGGCAACAAGCCAGCAGTCGTCCCACTGGTCCCGAGGGCGGCTCGGACCATCGACCTGGTTGTCGGGGAGCGCTCCGAGGGACCCATCCTCCGACGGAAGGACGGCCAACGGCTCGACCGCCGGACTGCTCACCGGTGGATCCGTTCGATCGGCAAGAGGGCTGGGCTCGGGATCGTTCATCCCCACATGCTGAGAGCCGCGTTCATCATGGCGGCCCTCGATGCGGGAGTCCCGCTTCGCGACGTCCAGATCGCCGCTCGCCACGCGGATCCGAGAACGACGACCATCTACGACCGTCGACGCGAGAACTTCGACCGTCATGCCGCCTACGTCGTGGTGGCCTTCGTTGCGGGAGGGTAGAACTCGTCGAGGGATGACAGGTGTCCCATCTAGCCAGCGATCTGGGACAGCCCTCGCTCCGGCTTGCGCAAACGCTATTGGGGGTTACTCAGACACATGGACACTTGCAATCATCAGAGACGGAAATGGTTGGCGTCCCCTGAGGTGGTGTAGTTCGAAAGGGTCCACCAGGTAGTGGACCACCGGAGTGATCCTCGACGTGTCCCTAGCAAGGCACGACAAAGGAGATCACCCCGGTGGCCCACAGTGATTTTGATCCCTATCAGCTGCTCGACGCGCTCCGTGCCGGTGGCGACGTCGACAAGATCCGCCAGTCGGTCGAGTTCGTCCTCCAGGCGCTCATCGAGCTCGAGGCAACCGAGAGCATCGGTGCAGCCCCCTATGAGCGCAGTGAGTACCGGACCAACCAGCGCAACGGGCACCGCACCCGGGTGCTCTCGACGAAGGCCGGTGACGTCGAGCTGGCGATCCCGAAGCTCCGGCGGGGCAGCTTCTTCCCCTCGATCTTGGAGCGCCGTCGGCGCATCGACCGAGCGCTCTTCGCCGTGGTGATGGAGGCCTACGTGCACGGGGTCTCGACGAGGAAGGTCGACGACCTGGTCCAAGCCCTCGGTGCCCCTTCGGGGATGTCGAAGTCCGAGGTGAGCCGGATCTGCAAGGAGCTCGACCAAGACTTGGAGGCCTTTCGCACTCGGCCGCTCGGGCACACCGGCTTCCCCTACCTGTTCTGCGACGCCACCTACGTGAAGGGGAGGGTGAAGGGACGGGTGGTCTCCCGGGCCGTCGTCGTGGTCACCGGGGTGTCCTCGACCGGCGATCGGGAGGTCCTCGGCGTCGACGTCGGGGACTCCGAGGACGGGCCCTTCTGGACCGCCTTCTTGAAGGGCCTGCGCTCGCGGGGGCTCGGGGACGTGAAGCTCGTCGTCTCCGACCACCACCTCGGCCTGAAGGAGGCGATCGGGAAGGTCTTCGTCGGTGCCTCCTGGCAGCGGTGCCGGGTCCACTTCTTGCGCAACGCCTTGGCGAGGGTGCCCCGGGCCAACGCGCAGATGGTGGCCGCCGCCATCCGGACGATCTTCGCCCAGCCGGACCGGCGCCACGTGCGTGCCCAGCTCGGAGAGGTCGCGAGCACCCTCCGTCCCCAGTTCCCCGACGTGGCCGACAAGCTGGCCGACGCCGGCGAGGACCTGACCGCCTTTGCCGCCTTCCCCTCGCCGCACTGGACGAAGCTCTGGTCGACCAATCCCTTGGAGCGGGTGAACGCCGAGATCAAACGACGCACCAACGTCGTCGGGATCTTCCCGAACGACGCCTCGATCCTGCGCCTCGTGACCGCAGTGCTCGTCGAACAGCACGACGAGTGGGCCGTCGCCGAACGCCGCTACCTCTCCGAGGAGTCGATGGCCCTGCTCGACGCGATGCCCGAGGGACTCGAAGACGAGGAGGTGCCGCTGGCCATCACCGCATGACACACTGAACGACGTCGAGGCTCACCTCGGTGTTCGACTTACACCTCTCGGCGGGACGCGATCACGGAAATGTCTCGTCAGGGACGCGGCCGCAACTTGAAAGACACCTTGACCTTGGCTCGATAGGTCTTGACCAGGCCGTCCTGGATCTGGAGATCGAGTTCGACCACTTCGGCAATGCGAAGGTCACGAAGCGACCCAGACGCCTGTTCTACGGCTGCGCTTGCAGCCTTCTCCCAGGATTCCTCACTGGTGCCGACCAGTTCGATGACCTTGTAAACGCTTTCAGCCATGCTTGTCCCCCCATGCAGGTTGCCAGGAGACTAGGTCTCGCCGAGAGGCTGCGCACCATTGCCCTGGGCAGCGGCGGAATGTGATTACAAGGTCCCTTGACCCGATGATCCTCGATCGGAGGGTGCCCCACCGACCCGGCGGTCGGGACACCCTGACTACTGACTAAGGCAGAGATCCGATACCAGCCTCCCGTGTCGAGGACTCCAACTCCGACTCGACGTCGTCCATGCTGTCTTCTTCGCCCAGGGCCCCCGACCAGAACTCGTCGAACGCGTAGGTGTCATTCTGGTAGACGGTGACCTCGGTGATCTGCCCGTGGTGGATCTCAAACTCGACTACCGCGAGCACATCCAGGGTCACGTCGTTCCTCGTGGCAGTCTCCCGTTGCAGTACCACTGCCCGCTCCGATCCACTGAGCACGTCCAAGACTTCGATCTTGAATGAGCCGCCACTGTGAGCCTTGAGCCGTCGGAGGAACCCGAGGACCGCCTGTGGGCCCTTGTAATCACCCGCGAGGCCGCTTCGACCCGGCTCATGCCACACCACCTTCTCCGCCATGACCACCCTCAGCAGGTCTAAGTCACCTGATTCGAAGTCCTGATACGCACGTCGAACGACCAAGGCATATGCATCCTCTTCCATCACGATTGTCTCCCTTCGCTTGATCCCACTGTTCGCTGCTTGCTAGCCAGCCTCAAGAGGCAAAGGTCACAGCCTGGGCCGTTCCTGTGGGTGGAAAGGGTCGTCTGGTTCCCTAAGGGGGTTATAGGGCGGACGTGCAGAGAACGGTCACCTTCCCGGCGATGATGTGGAACGGCCTGTCAACCCCCCGCGAGGGCTCTCTTTCACTGTCTCTATAGGCGCGACGCACCAGAGGTGCGGCGCCTGATCGTTGGTGAGCAGTCGGAGGGGCCCCGGGGTCAACACGCAGCGCCCGGAGCCCGAAGGGTGAGGACGAACGGTGTTGATGCTGGGGTGGAGGCTGCTACTCGACTCCCCGTAGTGAGGGCGGCGGCGGTCGGGCAAGCCATCGACGACGCGCCGGAGCGCAGTGGATCGGAGAACCGCCACGATGATGTACGCGTGTCGAAATCGCAGTAAAGC
This sequence comes from uncultured Acidimicrobiaceae bacterium, assembly GCA_963784155.1. Taxonomy (GTDB): domain Bacteria; phylum Actinomycetota; class Acidimicrobiia; order Acidimicrobiales; family RAAP-2; genus Bog-756. The sequence continues at coordinate 407,914 of CAWAQF010000004.1, read as the reverse complement.
CATTCGCAGGTGGTTGCCTCTGAATCAGGGCGCCCGTGACACCCTCTCGAGGAGCGATGTTGGGCGTAACGCCGGCGAGGATCGGATCTGCTGCGGCGGTGCTCCGGCGCGTCGTGGAGGGCTCGACCAGCCACGGCGCCGATCGCGCGCTGGTCGAGAGGGAGACCATCTTGTTCAGACCTCTGCCACCATCTCGGCCCAGAGGAACCCGGCGAGCTCGCGGGCGATGGCAGCGGCCACGACCGAGCGGACGTTCTTGTGGGCGGCGAGTGCTCGGAACCGGCGCGAGAGGCGGACCTGTGCGGCCCACGAACGGGCCACCGTCTCGGGCGGCACACCAATCTGGCGCTCGCGGATGCCGGCGCCGACGTTGGGGCTGTGTTGGTAGGCCCAGGCCGCTTCGCAGAGTTGTCCCCGCAGGTGGGCGTTGCCGGCCCGGGTGATCGAGCCGCGGCGCTGGGTAAGGCCGGTCGAGTTCTCCCCGGGGACGAGCCCGGTGAAGCTCATGAAAGGTCTCGCCTTCGGGAAGCGACGCCAGTCGAAGACCTCGGCGGCGAGGCAGAGCGCGCCGATTCGGGTGACACCCCGGTAGGCGGCGAGGCGGGAGACCTGCTCGCCGAAGGGATCCTTCTCACACCACGGGAGGAGATCGGCCTCGACCGCCTCGAGGGTGGTGTCTCGCAGCTTCACCGTCGCGAGGTAGTGCGCGTAGGTGGCAGCAAGCGCCGTGTCCTCGAAGGACAAGGTGGCGAGCCAGCGTCGGTGACGCTCGGTCCAGGGTGATCCTCCGCGCCACACCACGCTGTGGCGAAGCAAGAATCCGCTCAGTCGGTTGCGGGCCCTCGTCAGGTCCTGGACCATGTCACCGCGGGTTCGGCAGAGGTCGCGGACTCCTTCTTGGGCGGGAGTGGGGACCGCAATGGGGGTGAGCTGACCGGCCCGGTGCAGCCCCGCCAGTCGTCTCGCATCGCGGCGGTCGGTCTTCACCCGGTCCCCCGAGCCCTTCGGGATGAGGGAGGGTGCCACCACATCGCAACGCACCCCCATCGAGGTGAGCTGGCGACACAGGTCACAGCCGGTCGGGCCCGCCTCGTAGCAGGCCCAGATCCCCTTCGGGCGACCGATCCGCTTCACCAGGCGTCGGACCGAGTCGGCGTCGTGGAAGATCTTGTCGACCTCCGCTGTGTCACGATCGGGCGACAGAACGGCCACTGCGATCGAGTTCTTCGAGACGTCCATCCCCAGATGGACGAACCCTCGGTGGGCAATACTGGACACGGCTGGCTCCTTCCTTCCGTATGTCGGCTCCGTTCACCGCATAAGTGAATGATCCACGTAGATGCGGATTCCGGAGGAGCCGGCCGTTCCATGCTGAATCGGGGGCAACCACGATCGGACCACGCAACGCAACATCTCTCAACTACTTGCGAGCTGAACCACCGCGAGACTCGTTGCCCTTCTGGGCTGCAACCGTTGCAACAGAGCACTGACGCGTTCACCCTTCAGCTAAGGCGCAGATTGCGTCGAGCCACCAAGGGAATGGAGAACACCGATGATTCGAAAGTTGGCCTTAGTCACGATGTCCATCGCGCTTCCGGTTGCGCTGCTTACGACCGTCGGACGCGGGATCGCCTCTGGAACTCCGCAACCCGCGCCATTCCCCGCGGTTACCTTCGCCGGTAACGTAAGTTGCAACCTCCAGGGAGCACTGACGATCACCCCGCCGGCCAACACTTCAAGCACTGGACCGTACAACGTCACGTTCAACGGGACGAACAACAAGTGCGCCGGTCTCTACGGTACGAGCCTCACGCTTAGCATTGCTTCAACTGGCCAGATCGTCACACTGAAGAAGAGCCTCGAGAGCTTCTCATACACCGTTCCCGCGGGTCCCGCGCCGGGGGCGTTCTGCCAGTCTCTCCTGTCCGGCGGACCGTCGCCTGTCGTTCCTCCGTTCCCGATCCATTGGTTCGGATCGGGCGGGACCATCGCACCGACGATTGCCAGCTTCCCGGTCGGAGGAAATGTCTTGCCGGGCCTAATGACCTGGGTAAATGGTCCAGCTAGTGGAACGTTTGCCGGAACGATCGACGTCTTTCTCGGCTACAACCTCGCAACCGTGGCGAGCGATTGCGCGTTGGCGACCGGTCTCACGACACTCCCTGTGAATCACCTCGGTGGTGACAACTTGATGGTCGGGCCAGCCTTTTGACGGCACAGTGGGGCGGAGCTTCGGCTCCGCCCCACTGATTGCCGTTCATATTTGCTCCGAGCGGGATCAGGCGCCTGCCTCGGACTCGGAACAGAGCCGGCGACGCTCCTATCACTTGTCAAGACCGATTTCATCAGAGTGCAACCGAGCGGGCAGATCAATGATGAGTCACTCGATCTCGAGGACAAGCTCCTATGAGGCCACGGGTTGCAATGGTTCCGGGCCGTGGGTCGACGAGTCGCCGGGAAGTCAGCCCGTCGGGTGGGCGACAGATATGGGGTGAGCCAGACCCACGGCCGCGGTCTTCAGCCGCGAGGCAGGTAGCGGTAGACCTCGCGGGCGACGTAGCGCTTCAAGAGACGGATGATCTCGTGCTTGGGGCGCCCCTCTTGCACTTTGCGGGTGAAGTAGGCCGTCGTCTCGGGGTGGTGGGCGATGCGCACCATCACGATGCGCCAGAGCGCGGCGTTGGCCTGGCGGTCGCCGGCGTGATCGACTCGGACCCGTCCAGAGGTCTTCCCGGAGCCGGCCGGGACGGGGGCCACCCCGCACAGATGCGCCCACGCCGGTTCTGAGTGGAGACGTTCTGGGTTGTCTCCGGCACAGACCACCAATGCAGCTGCGGTGTCGGGACCGACGCCGAAGCGCCCGAGGAGGTCGGGGCAGCGTTCCATGAGGAGCGCCTCGATCCGAGCGTCGAGCTCGGCCAGTTCGTCGTCGAGCCATTCCACCCGACGGGCGAGCGAGCACAGCGAGGCCTTGGTCGCGGTCAATACCGGATCGCCGCGACGAGCCGGACGTAGGCGAGCCGCCTCGGTGGTGAGCGCGCGCACGGTCAGGCCCCGCAGACGGTCTCGCAGCAGGTCGGGTGCACTGACGATCAGCTGGCGCATCTGGACGAGCGCCGCGGTGCGGGCCACTCGGGCCGAGCGCTTGGCGACAAGGAGGGCTCGGATCCCCTCGACGGCACCGTCTTTGGACTTGGCGATGCTCTTCGCCTTGCCGCCGAGGGCCGCCCGGGCCGCCTCGATGGCGTCGAGGGGATCGGACTTGCCACTGCGGCGCCGCTCCTCCCGGTTGGGCCGGTTCACCTCGATCACCGCGACGCCTGCGGTGCGCAAGTACTTGGAAAGTCCCGCCCCATAGGAGCCGGTGCCCTCGACCCCGACCTTGGTCACTTCCCCGAAGGACCGGAGCCAGGACAGAAGCGACCGATAACCCGCGGGTGTCGTCGGAAAGTCGGCGGTGCCGAACAAGCCACCGATCGGATCCAGTGCGGCGGCGACGTGGACGTCGAGGTGCGTATCGACACCACCGGTGACCCCCCGCGCAGCTTCTACGATGGTCATGGCCATCCCTTCTCTCGTTAACTGGTGAGGGATGGCACGGCCGTTCCGGATCGGAGTGACGGGCGGTCCGAGTTGTTCGAGCAACCCGGGCCAATCACCCTCTTTTCGAGACGGGGCGTGCCGTTCCTCTGACTGTGCTCCCGAACTTATTGAGGGCCAGTGGCGGAGCGGTGGACCCTCAGCCCAGTGTCATTGAGCTCCTATCGGCACACGGGACGGACCGACGTGACGACGGTGACCAAGCTCTCCTTGCGCACCCTGGCCCGCCGTGCCCTCTCCCTCGAAGAAGAGGTCAAAGAGATCGACCGGATCTTGAAGACCCTCGTCGCCGAGACGGCTCCCGAGCTTTCCGCCATCGACGGGGTCGGCACCGACGTGGCCTCGGCTGTCTTGGTCGCCGCCGGCGACAACCCCGAGCGGCTGAAGAACGAAGCGACCTTCGCCAAGCTCTGCGGTGTCTCCCCGCTCGATGCCTCGAGCGGCAAGCAAGTGCGGCACCGGCTCAACCGTGGAGGAGACCGCCAGGCCAACTCGGCCCTCTGGCACATCGTCTTCACCCGAATGGTCAACGACCCACGGACCCGCCACTACATCAAGCGCCAGATGAAGGACGGGCGGACCAAGAAAGAGGCGATCCGCTGCCTCAAGCGCTACGTGGTCCGGGAGGTGTTCGCGGCGCTGCCGCGCTCACAATTCGGTCTTGACACTCCATAGGAGCATCGGGGGCAGGTTGGCAAATCGGTCTCGGTGCCCGCGATTTTTGAATCTCCCCACCCTCGATCACTGAAATTCCCCACCCTGTCCCGGTGAGCTGAACCATCCACCCGCGGGGTTGGGCCCCCTTCGATGCTGACGAGCGACCAAGCCAGCCAGCTCGAAGGGAGACCCGCTCCGCATGCTCACACATGGGGAAGACGTGGAAGCACATGCACTGAGAAGCAGGGGCTGGACGATCTCGGCGATCGCCCGCCACCTCGGCCGGGACCGCAAGACGATCCGGGCCTACATCAGCGGGGAACGGGTTCCGGGCGTCCGGGCCCGCTCGGCACCCGATCCGCTCGAGCCGTTTCGGAGATACCTGGCCGCTCGCTTCGTCGACGACCCGCACGTCTGGGCCTCCGCCCTCTATGACGAGGTGCGACCGCTCGGCTATGCGCTCAGCTACCCATCCTTCGTCCGCCAGCTGCGAGTGGCCGGGCTCCGACCGCACTGCGAGGCGTGCGCGGGAGTCAAAGGACGCGACACCATCGAGATCGACCATCCGCCCGGCGAAGAGATCCAGTGGGACTGGTTCGAGCGGCGCAATGCACCCTGGGGAGCGACCGCCTACGTGCTGTTGGGGACGCTCCCGCACTCGGGCAAGGTGCGTGGCGTGCTGGCCGAGAAGATGGACCAGGCCCACCTGATCGGAGCCATGGACGCGGTGCTGCGTCGCTTGGGCGGAACGGCACGGGTGTGGCGGACCGACCGCCTGGCCACGGTGATCGTGCCGGGGACCCGCGAGGTCCAAGCGTCCTTCGCTCCGGTCGCCAAACACTACGGGGCCGTCGTCGAGCCCTGTCCACCGAGGCGCGGCAACCGCAAGGGTGCAGTCGAGTCCTCGGTGCGCTTCACCTCCGGGCGCTGGTGGCGCACCATGTCGGCCACCAACCCCGAAGATGCCCAGCGCTCCCTCGATGTCTTCTGCGCCACGACCGGTGACGAGCGCCCACGCCGTGGCACAAACGGCACGCGGACCACCGTCGGTGCACTGGCTGACACCGAGCCGCTGCTCGCTCTGCCGGCCGCCCCGTTCCCGGCCACCACCGAGGTCGAGCGGATCGTCGCCGACAACGCGACGGTTGCCTACTCGGGCAACCGCTATTCGGTGCCGCCCGGACTCGCCGGCACGACACTGCTCGTCCGGCATCGGCTGGGCTCGGCAACCCTCGACGTGGTGGCTCCCTCGGGAGCGATTCTGGTCACCCATCGCCTGGCGCCGGCGGGAGCTGGCGCCCTGGTGCGCAGTGTCGAGCACAAAGAGGCGCTCGAGGCCGCCGTGCTCTCTGCCTTCACCACCGCACGTCCGTGCGACAAGAAGGCCAACCGTCCTCCAGGCAGAGCAGCACTCGAAGAAGCGACCCGCCTGCTCGGGCCGATCGGACGTGAGCCCGTCGTCGACCTCTCCGTCTATGACGAGGTGGCCCGATGAGCGAGTCCTCGACCTATCAACAGATCCGCAGTCACCTCGCCTACCTGCGTCTCGGTGCCGCCGCCGAAGCGCTGCCCGGTGAGCTCGACCATGCGCGCACAGAAGGACTCGGGCACTCGGACTTCTTGGCCCGCCTACTCGAGGTCGAAGTCACCGCCACCGAGATCCGCCGACGCGCCGGCCTCGAACGCTTCGCCTGCCTGCCGTCCCCTTGGACATTGGACGACTTCGACTTTTCCGCCCAGCCCTCGGTCGACAAGAAGCTGATGAACGAGCTGGGCACCCTGCGGTTCCTCGACGACGCCACCAACGTGCTGCTGATCGGGCCGCCCGGGGTGGGCAAGACCATGCTGGCCGTCGGTCTCGCCCGAGCGTCCATCAACGCCGGCTATCGGACCTACTACACGACCGCTGCCGATCTCGCAGCTCGTTGTCACCGCGCCGCGCTCGAAGGACGCTGGGCCACCACCATGCGCTTCTTCGCCGGACCGAGGCTGCTCGTCATCGACGAGGTCGGCTATCTGCCGCTGCAGGCCGAAGCGGCAGCCGCGCTGTTCCAGGTCATCACCCAGCGCTATCTGAAAAGCTCCATCGTCATGACGACGAACCTCGGAGTCAGCTCGTGGGGGAAGATCTTCGACGACCCGATGGTGGCCCCCGCCATGCTCGATCGCCTGCTGCACCGCAGTGTCGTGTTCAACATCGATGGCGAGAGCTATCGGATGCGCTCACATCGCGCACGCACCGAGGGCATCCGAAAGGGGGTGTCCAAGGTCAAGGAGTAGCCTCAGACCACACGACTCACCGGGTCAATCAACTGGGGAATTTCGATGATCGCCCCTGGGGAGTTTCGGAAATCGGCGGCATCGGTATGATCGGGCACGTGAAGGTTGACGATTTCGACAGCCTGATCCTGTATGTCGGTGACCTTGGTCTAGCCAGAGCGTTCTACGTCGACATCCTCGGGCTCCCCGTGCGTTTCGAGGACGAGATCGTCGTCGTTGTCGGGGAACCTTCCGGGCAGATCGTTCTGCACCGGAACGACCAGGGTCACGACGAGCGAGGCATTTTTCCGGCGGGGATTGAAGCTGGAGCGGCTTCCGTGCGCTTCAAGGTGGAGGACCCCGACGCCTGGGAAGATGAGGCGAGGCGATCTGGCGTGCCCGTCCTTTGGCCCACCCAGGAGGCCACCTGGGGGCGATTCCTAGTCGTGTCCGATCCAGATGGGCGACCAGTTGCGTTGGCCAAGATGACCACCCCCTGAACTACAGGTGGATCGTCAGCCACCAGACCAGGCTGCCCCACCCATCCGGCGTTGTGGGCTACCCCCTGGTAGAGCTGGCTTGGTTCACCAGCCACCCGTCTTTGGCTGCGGACATAGCCTTCTGCGATGAGCGATCCTCTCCAGGTGCAGGTTCGCGCGGCACACGCTGGAGACGCAGACCAGGTGTTCACCCTGGTCCAAGAGCTGGCAACGTCCTTCGTGCCCACCAAGCAGAAGTTCGTAGAGAGCTTGTCGAGGCTGTGCGCGAACAACGACGCTCTCGTACTCATCGCCGAGGAGAGCGTCGGCCAACTTGCGGGATACCTGCTGGGGTTCCGTTACGACACCTTCCATGCAGACGGCACCGTAACCTTGGTGGAGGAGCTCTGCGTTAGGCCCGATGTCCGTGGCTCCAAAGTGGGGCGCACTCTCATGATGGAGTTCGAGGCGTGGTCCCGGACGAGTGGGGCCCGGCGGGTCGCAGTAGCCACTAGGCGTGCGCACGCCTTCTACGAAGCCATCGGCTTCGATAGCAGTGGGGACTACTTGGAAAAGCTGCTTTCGTCGAGAGGTTGAGCCGCAACGATGCCCCGAATGTGCCGGGTCAGCCACGGTCGATAACCGACCCGCTCCCGGCGTTCTGGGTCAGTGAGGGCTTAGCTTCTCGCGACCAGGACTAAACAGAGGTTCGTCTCCTCGGTGGCGACCCAGCCGGGCCGCACACACACCTGCGGCAATGAAGCAGATCACTCCGATGGTGACGATGGGGAATGCCCAGTGGATGCTGTTCGTGTATCCAAGGCACACCGTCATCGGCGAAGTCCCGCTATCGCAGTTCACGCGCTGAACGAGCAGGGCCGTTGTGATGCCGAATCCGCTCAGGACTGCAACGGTCCCAGTCAAGGCCAGATAGAGCGGTAACCGCCCCTTCATGTCACGAACGCTAGTCGGGCGGAACTGTGTGACTGGCAGGTTGGACTCGGGTAGCCCGAAGGTGCCCGTCAGCCATGGTGGATAACCGGCCCGCTCCCGGCGATCTGGGGCACCTGTGCGGGCGCCTCGATGAGATGCGAGGCTGTTCACAGTCGGAGTCACTGAGATCTGAGGTTCGAGACCAAGGGGTGGTGATCGCATGATCGATGATCCTGACCTGCAAGCCGCTGTGGCCGCTCAGTTCCTGGCCCTGGCCGAACTGCTCTCAACCGCTTCCGATGCAACGTGGGATACCGAATCGTTGTGTGCAGGTTGGCGAGTTCGCGAAGTGGTTGCTCACATGACCATGCCGGCCCGGTATTCCGAGGGCGAGTTCATGGCAGAGCTTGAGCGATGCGGCTACGACTTCACTCGACTGTCGAATGAGATCGCCAACAAGGATGCGGGGCTGCCATCCGCCCAGCTGGTCGCAGACCTGCGCTCGGACGTGCTCCACCATTGGACGCCACCCGAAGGCGGCTATCACGGAGCCCTCAACCACGCGGTGATCCACGGTCTCGACGTGACCGTACCCCTCGGTGAGGCACGGTTTGTCCCCGATGAGACGATCCGGGTAGTACTCGATGACCTCACCCAGGGAGGCGCTCACGAGCACTTCGGCATCGACATTGACGGGCGGCGCTTCGAGGCCAGCGACCTTGACTGGTCATACGGCTCGGGCCAGCCCCTGCGAGGAGCAGCCGAAGACCTTGCGCTTATCATGTGTGGCCGTACGGTCCCGAGTGGTCGGCTGAGCGGCACTCCTCTTTGAAGCTAGTCCACCGATACGTCAAACCCGACTCCAGCTCCGTCCGACGAAGGGCTTCGACTGACGAGGAGACCTATCCCGAAGGCGGCTGCCAGCCACGGTCGATACCGACCCCCTCCCGGCGTTCTGGGGCATGGCACGGCAGCAACATCCTCATCCGGCACAGATCGCACTCACAAAGAGCTCACACTTCGCCCAACCCCTGCCAGCACTTGACGAAAACAGTGCCTGGCAGATGCTCTTTTGCCGCTGCCGCGCCTATCCTCCCCAGGTCGGCGGACAAACGATTCCGCCTGGCGGAAGGAGCACCAGTACGATGCAGACGACCATCAGGAAAAGGACCGCGCGCATCTCCGTCGTTGGCCTCATCCTCCTCCTAGGACTTGCGTACCCGGTCGTGACATTCGCAGCGTCGGGGTCCGGCACACCCCCGAGCACCCTCCATACCTGCACCAAGGTAAGGAAGGGGCTCTACGGCAAGACCAAAGTGTCGGCATCCGCTGTCTGTCCGACCGGTCAGTACGCGCAAACGTGGATCAGCGGCAACGTGTACACCTGGAATGTCGCCCTGTCCACCGGATATTTGACGAGCGGGATCACGACGTTCCCAGCGGGCTACACCGTGAGCTTTGTCAACGGGTCGGTCCCCGAATCGAACCAATGCGCCAACGAAGGCCAGGATATGAGTGCGCAATTGACTGTAGGCGGACAAGTTCTTGCGCAGTGGACCACTACGGCGGCTGGCCTGCCCACCTCGACCGGACCCCCCGTGACCTTGTCGAGCCCATCAGACCTTGCGATGGCGATTTCTTGTTCTCCCCATTCCTACGGTGCTCCCTACGCGAACTTTAACGTGACGTTCTCCGTCACGCCATCAATTCCTCCAGTTCCCTACAGCTAAACCGGAATCGATCGCGCACCTGGGGAGGGACCGCCTACTCATCGGTTCCCTTTTCTGGGTGTCGCGCCCCAGCCAATCTGGTGGATTCCAACCTGTGAACATCGCGCAAAGATCGTCCTCGGCCGGTCGGAGCTGCCCTATCCCGCAAGTGCCGGTAGGGGACGCTTTCACCCGTCTAATCGCGATATCAGGGACGGACGCGGAGAGGTTTCTTGATCTTCGTAAAGAAGGTTGTCACACACTTCCGGGGCATTCCGGGGCCTTCCTTGTTGGCGTCCCCTGAGGTGGTGTAGTTCGAAAGGGTCCACCAGGTAGTGGACCACCGGAGTGATCCTCGACGTGTCCCTAGCAAGGCACGACAAAGGAGATCACCCCGGTGGCCCACAGTGATTTTGATCCCTATCAGCTGCTCGACGCGCTCCGTGCCGGTGGCGACGTCGACAAGATCCGCCAGTCGGTCGAGTTCGTCCTCCAGGCGCTCATCGAGCTCGAGGCAACCGAGAGCATCGGTGCAGCCCCCTATGAGCGCAGTGAGTACCGGACCAACCAGCGCAACGGGCACCGCACCCGGGTGCTCTCGACAAAGGCCGGTGACGTCGAGCTGGTGACGGGACCCCGAATGCGGAGCCACCTGCTATGAGCATGCAGGTTGGTGTTGCTCGATCCACTGCCGCTTGAACTCGACGGGCGTAAGACCACCCAGCGACGAATGGGGTCGATAGGTGTTGTACTCGATTCGCCAGGCCTCGACAATGACGCGTGCCTCGCGAAGGTTGCCGAACTCCTCGATGTTCAAGAGCTCATCGCGGCTCCGGCTGTTGAACGACTCGACGAAGGGGTTCTCCCAGGGGCTGCCTGGTTCGATGTAGACGGTCTCGGTGTGGCTCAGTCGGCACCAGTCGCGCAACGCCCACGAAATGAGTTCCGGCCCGTTGTCCATCCGCAGGTGGACCGGTGCGCCGTGGATGACGACGAGCCGCTCGAGGACGTCGATGAGGCGATCGGCGGTGATGGAGCGGTCGACCTTCATCGAGAGCGACTCGCGGGTGAACTCGTCGACGATGTTGGCGAGCTTCGATCCGTCGGTAGTCGGCCGTCTCGTCGAACTGGAAGTCGACCGCCCAGACGTGGTTCGGGAACTCGGCCCGCAGGCGTTCGGCCGAGTCGACGCGGACCCGCGGCGCTTCCGGCAGCGTTGGGGCCTGCGCAGGCCTTCTTTGCGCCAGAGGCGCTGGGTGCGCTTCTTGTTCAGCGTCCAGCCCTCGCGACGGAGCAGCTGGTGGGCCATCTTCCAGCCCCAGCGGGGATGGGCGTGCGCGATCTCCCGCAGACGCCGACAGAGCTTCTGCTCCTCGCTGGTCGGAGGACGGGGTGGGCGTCGCTGGGTCGTGCGGGGCTGGTCGACGACTCGACAAGCTCGACGTTCAGACACCCCGAAGCGCTCGGTCAGGGCAGTGACGGCCCGCCGGCGACGCTCCGGGGTGATCAGAAATTTCCTTTGGCCAGCTCCTTCAGCATGTCGATGTCGAGCGCCTGGTCGGCCACCAGCTTCTTCAGCCGCTGGTTCTCGGTCTCGAGCTCCTTCAGGCGCTTCATGTCCTCGCCCTTCATGCCGGCGTACTGGTTCCGCCAACGGTTCCAGGTCGCTTCGGAGATCTCCAAGGTGCGCAGGACCTCGGTGAGGTCAGCACCCGCGTTCAAGAGCCGCTCGCCTTCGCGGACCTTTCGCAGGGCCTGTTCGGGACTGTGCCGGTGACGCTTCATCGCTGTGGTCATCCTCCCACTCTCGGGTCAGGATGCTCACAGCTGGTGGATCCGAATCATGGGTCCCCGCCACAGGCACCAGATCCCGAAGCTCCGGCGGGGCAGCTTCTTCCCCTCGATCTTGGAGCGCCGTCGGCGCATCGACCGAGCGCTCTTCGCCGTGGTGATGGAGGCCTACGTGCACGGGGTCTCGACGAGGAAGGTCGACGACCTGGTCCAAGCCCTCGGTGCCCCTTCGGGGATGTCGAAGTCCGAGGTGAGCCGGATCTGCAAGGAGCTCGACCAAGACTTGGAGGCCTTTCGCACTCGGCCGCTCGGGCACACCGGCTTCCCCTACCTGTTCTGCGACGCCACCTACGTGAAGGGGAGGGTGAAGGGACGGGTGGTCTCCCGGGCCGTCGTCGTGGTCACCGGGGTGTCCTCGACCGGCGATCGGGAGGTCCTCGGCGTCGACGTCGGGGACTCCGAGGACGGGCCCTTCTGGACCGCCTTCTTGAAGGGCCTGCGCTCGCGGGGGCTCGGGGACGTGAAGCTCGTCGTCTCCGACCACCACCTCGGCCTGAAGGAGGCGATCGGGAAGGTCTTCGTCGGTGCCTCCTGGCAGCGGTGCCGGGTCCACTTCTTGCGCAACGCCTTGGCGAGGGTGCCCCGGGCCAACGCGCAGATGGTGGCCGCCGCCATCCGGACGATCTTCGCCCAGCCGGACCGGCGCCACGTGCGTGCCCAGCTCGGAGAGGTCGCGAGCACCCTCCGTCCCCAGTTCCCCGACGTGGCCGACAAGCTGGCCGACGCCGGCGAGGACCTGACCGCCTTTGCCGCCTTCCCCTCGCCGCACTGGACGAAGCTCTGGTCGACCAATCCCTTGGAGCGGGTGAACGCCGAGATCAAACGACGCACCAACGTCGTCGGGATCTTCCCGAACGACGCCTCGATCCTGCGCCTCGTGACCGCAGTGCTCGTCGAACAGCACGACGAGTGGGCCGTCGCCGAACGCCGCTACCTCTCCGAGGAGTCGATGGCCCTGCTCGACGCGATGCCCGAGGGACTCGAAGACGAGGAGGTGCCGCTGGCCATCACCGCATGACACACTGAACGACGTCGAGGCTCACCTCGGTGTTCGACTTACACCTCTCGGCGGGACGCGATCCCTTCCTTGGGCTGGGCCCACCTGGCCGAACCCTTGGTGCGGCACGCCGGCGGGCGCCGCAGGCAGGCCCGCCGGCGTGAGCCGGCAATCCATCGGGAGAAATGGAAGACCCTGCTCAATCGCAGGATCGGTTCGTGTCCTTGTTGAGGTTGAGCGCATCTTCCGTTCGCTTCGCCAATTCCAGGACCTTCTGAGCAAGCGCACACAAGGCGTCGTCGTGCCCCTGCGGCGAGGAGAAGACGGAGCCGTGCGTGGGCAGCTGCGAGCCAACGAAGAGATCGAGGGCCGGGCGGCCAGCTTGAACCTGGGTCATGAGCTCGCCGACCAGCATGACAGCGGTCGACGCGATCCCGAAGGCCAGGCACGCCTCAAGCCCCTCATTGGTGATCCGAGCCACGACGCCTCCTCGCTGACGAGCAGCGCCGATTCTCGCCGGGAACTGCCCTCAGAGTCCTCGTCGAGCGATCCCCGTCCCAGGGAGCGACGAATCCTCGTCGCTCCCTGATCGCCTCCGTCCGAGACGTCGCGCCGAGTCAAGTGGGGAGCGACAGCTCCAGCGAGGAGAGCCACCGGCAGAACGGCGACCTCACCCAGAGGTAGGTGGCTCTCGCAGCGACACTTGACGCGGCGAGCGGCGGCTCGGCACGTCCTGTCGGCGCCGCTGCAACGGCGGTTGCGGGTTAATCGCGGAGATCCAGGTCAGCGACGTATTTTCAGAGCCGAGGGAGGAAGTTCACAATTTAGTTCACACCCCTGCGGGCACCCTGCCCATCTGTGGGAACCCTCTCGGATCCGTCTCGCTCAGCTCGGCAGCGCCGCCCGGCTGAGATCGCGCGCTGCCTCTTCGAGCCCGGCGAGGTGGCCCCGCAGCGTCATCAGAAAGGGCAAGCGGCGGTTCCGCGCATTGGGGAGCCTCGAGCGGGTGTAGCGGGTCTCCACGAACACCCAGGTCAGCGACCGATCTTCCGGAGGCTGCAGAGAAAGATGACAATTTAGATGACACCCCCGCGGGCAGCGTTGCCGCCCATGAGCACTGCTTCGCAGGTCCATCATCCGGGTCGACCGCGCGTCCCTCCATCCGAGCGCACGGGCGGCATTCCCCTCCTTGCGGACCAGGCGAGGATCGTCGAAGGGATCCTCGCCCGCCTCAACGCTCCTGGCGGATTCGACGCCTTTTCTGCCCAGGTGCGTGGTGCCCGTGCATGCCGTCATCCAGTTCGCCTGTCGGGACGCGTCACTGGGCCCGCGGAGCAAGGCCGGAAAGTTGTCTTCGACACCCGAGAGCTGCCGGACGGGGTGTTGCTCAAGGCTTGCGGGACGAGCCGCGAGAACGTCTGGCCTCCTTGTGCCTCCCTCTACCGCGGCGACGCCTTCGCTCTTGTGGCATCCGGCCTGCGCGGGGGCAAGGGGATCCCCGAGTCCGTCTCGGATCACCCGACCGTCTTCCTAACCCTCACAGCACCGAGCTTCGGAGCCGTGCACCGGAGCCGACCTGACGGCACCTGCCACCTGGCAGGACCACGGTGTCCGCACGGGGTGGCACTCGTCTGTGCAGCCCGCCACGACGAGGCCGACGGGGCCCTCGGGCAAGCGCTCTGTCCCGAGTGTTACGACTACGAGGCCGCCGTGCTCTTCAACGCCGGGGGCTCCGAGCTCTGGCGGCGCACGACCATCTACGCCCTTCGGGCGCTCGGGTCTCTCGCCGGCATGAGCGCACGCGAGGGTGCACGCAGGCTTCGGCTCTGGTACGTGAAGGTGGTCGAGTTCCAACATCGGGGCTCGGTCCACCTCCACGCGCTGATCCGAGTCGACCTCCGCGGTGACGAGCTCGGCGCGGCCCCCGAGGGGATCGACGCCAACATGCTGGCGGCAGCCCTCCATATTGGGGCGAACAAGGTGAGTGCTCCTCTGCACGGAGCAGACTCCGATCGCGGCATGACCTGGGGACACCAGATCGATACCGCTGTGGTCGGCGACTGTGACCAGGGCGGCCGCCGTGCCGCGGCGTACGTCGGCAAGTACTCGACGAAGGGATCCGACGAGCACGGAGTGCTCGACCACCGTCTCAGGTCCGCTATCCCACGGGACCCGAGGCTGCCACAGCACCTCCGTGCATTGGTGGAGACTGCGTGGGCGCTCGCCGATCAGCCGGCCCTCGCCGACTGCCACCTGCGGCTCTGGGCGCACACCTGCGGGTTCCGGGGCCACTTCCTCACCAAGTCGCAGCGCTACTCGACGACGTTTGGGGAGCTCCGCGCCGAACGTCAGCGCTGGCGAATCGCTGCGCTGCACGGCGGTCCATCGGACGGGGAGCCCTCGCCCGACGAAACCGTCGTCCGCGAATGGCATTACGAGGGCTCCGGCTATTTGACAGCCGGTGACGCCTGCTTGGCGCGGAACCTCGAAGACGAGCTGCGGCTCGGTCGGTTCGTGGCGCGCGAGGAGCGGGCAGAGGGATCAGCGGCAGTCAGCTCGGCAGTCGGTGAGGATCGTTGATGGAGAAGTTCCTGCTGACCGTCGAGGAGGCCGCCGAGCGACCGTCGATCGGGCGGACCAAGGCGTACGAACTCGTGGCCAAAGGAGAGCTCGAGTCGGTGACGATCGGGCGCTGTCGACGGGTTCCGGTCCAGGCCCTCGAGCCCTTTGTCGCGGCGCTCCGCCAGAGCCGCGACGACGGACACCCTTCGGCAACAATGGAGGACGGGTGGTCGCGTACTCCACCCGCTGGCCCTGAGGCGGCGCAGTCCTGGTGAGTACGCCCGGTTCGCTGATCCTTCCGTCCGCGAGGACACCATGACGTACGCTCATTTCGTTAGATCCACCGAGGCGTGTTCGCCTCGACGTGGAAGCTCGTAGCCCGGCCATGGCACAGGTCATCAAAACGAACCACTCGCACCGGGGATACTCGGTACGACGTGCGGACCCGTATCGGTGGCCGGGTCGTCACCGAACCTTCAAACGCCGCAAGGATGCCGACGCCTATTCGACCACCGTCGAGGCCGACCGCCTCCGCAGAGTCGCCATCGATCCTCGGCGGGCGCAGGTCACGCTCGAGACATATGCGAGGAGCTATCTCGCCGCTCGTTCGGATCTGGCAATACGGACAGCTGACCAGTACGGCTGGGTCCTCAAGCGCCACATCCTCCCGGTGCTCGGCTCGCGGAAGCTCTGCGACATCGACCCTTCGTCGGTCCGCGCCTGGTTCGCTCCTCTCGCGAGGAAGTATCCAACAACCGCGGCAAAGGCCTATCGGCTGCTCTCCTCGATCATGCGCGCGGCCGTCGCCGACGAGGTCATCATGCGGAATCCGTGTCAGGTGAAGGGCGCAGCAAGCGAGCATGCGCCCGAACGTCCCACCGCATCGATCGCCGAAGTGGCGGCGCTGGCTGACGTCGTGCCCGACCACCTCAAGGTGGCCGTGCTCCTCGCCGCCTGGTGCCAGCTTCGGCGAGGGGAGCTGCTCGGGCTACGGCGACGTGACGTCGACCTCCTCCGCGGCACGCTCACCGTCGAGCTGACCAGGGGGCCACGCCTCGGCGGCGCGGAAATCATCAAGGGCCCCAAGACGGAGGCCGGACGCAGGACCATGGCCATCCCCGAGACGGTTCTCCCCGACCTCGAGCGCCACCTCGACACCTACGTCGGCTCCGGCCCGGACGCACCGCTGCTCGTGGGCGAGATGGGCAGGGCTCTGCTCGCGAAGTCACTACAAAAGGAATGGGTGAAGGCTCGAGACGCGATCGGCCGTCCCGAGCTCCGCCTACATGACCTCCGGCGCTCCGGACTCACTTGGTCAGCGGCGACCGGAGCGACACTCGCCGAGCTGATGCATCGTGCCGGACACAAGTCTCCCGTGGCAGCCCTCCGTTACCAGCACGCGACGTCCGACCGGGACCAGGCGGTTGCCGCTGCGCTCGCCGAGCTAAGCCGGAAAGCAGAGGTCGTCCAATTGCAGCCAGCGCGATGGACGCGCGATAGAGGCCGAATGGATACCTGAGACGGAGCCCGACGATGCCGAGATCGTGGCCATCACCAGCAAGAACACGAGAGCGGACGACGGGACTCGAACCCGCGACCCTCACCTTGGCAAGGTGATGCTCTACCAACTGAGCCACGTCCGCGTGAGCCCTCAACCCTAGCAGTCGTCGCTTCACCGACCTCGGGCAAAGGGCTGCGTCAAGCAGGGAGTTCCGAGTGCCACCACGGGACCGGGCGCTCACGCCGGTTCGACTCGGCGAGCAGTTCGTCCAAGCAATCCTGCATGGACTCGGCGATCACCCCGACCTCCGGGACGAGGTCCCAGCAGCCGACGACTCCGACGTGCAGCGAATCGAGGTACGAGAAGACGGTGACGTTGACCCCGACACCCTCCACGATCGGTCCGAACGGGTAGATCCCGACCAGCGGGGCGCCGGCGAGGTACACCGGGAAGTCGGGACCCGGGACGTTCGAGACGATCACGTTGAACGGCGGCACCACACGGTCGAACACGCGGAGGTTGGTGAGGAGCCGCGACAACCGACTCGTGACGGCCGGCACCGCTGCGTCCGACCACGCGCCGAACACCGCGGACCCGATCGCCTCGCACTGTTCCTTCGACGCGGTCATGCCGGTGCGGATCGCCTCGAGGCGCGCCGCGGGTCCTTCGAGGTCGGTAGCGAGTGAGACCAGGGTCGCGCTGATTCGGTTTCCGAGCTCCCCTTGCTCGCTCTCGGTCCTCACCGACACCGGCACCATCGCGAGGAGGGGCGCCTCGACCGGTTCCTTCCGGCTCGCGAAGAAGGCTCGCAGCGCGCCGGCGGCACAGGCCAGCACGACGTCGTTGGTCGTTCCACCGAGGATCTCGCCGACCCTGCGGATGTCCGCGAGCGGCAGCTCCGCGATCGCGGTCCGTCGATGCGGCGAGATCGCCCTGTTGATCGAGGTCCGAGGCGCGGCGGAACGGTGGTGGCACCGATCCGGTCGAATCGCGTCGCAGCGGGCCGAGGTTCCGCGCCGAGTGCACGGTACCGGTGAAGGCCCGCCGGACCGCGTCGATCTGCCCCGGCAGCGACGCGATCGCGTGGCGCCAACGAGTCAGCTCGCTCGGCATCGCCCCTCCACCGTTCGGCGAGGCGGTGCTGCCGTCGGTCCCTCCGTCGTCGAGCTCCTCTTCGGAGTCGGCGGCGGGGGCGGCTGGTGAACGGCGGGCCCGACCTCCTCCGAAGAGCGGGCGCGGCGACGGATCGGGCGAGAGATCGAACAGCGCCGCTACCAGCTCCGCGCCGGAGACGCCGTCGATGATCGAGTGGTGCACCTTGGTGACCAGGGCGACCCGGCCCTGCTCGAGGCCTTCGACGACGTGGAATTCCCAAAGGGGTCGCCGGCGGTCGAGCGGTCTCGACGCGACGTCCGCCACGAACGCGGCGAGCTCGTCGCGGCCACCCGGGTTCGGAACCGCGGCGCGACGTACGTGGAAGTCGAGGTCGAAGCTCGGGTCCTCGACCCACGAGGGATGGTCCACCCCGAAGGGCACTTCGGACAACCGCATCCGGAACGCCGGCACGAGGTCGATCCTCTCGGCCAGGACGTTGCGGATCCGGCGGAACGTCACTCCGCCCCGGGAGCGGTCGGTGTCGAAGACGAGCGCGGCGACGATGTGGAGATGGGTG
Organism: uncultured Acidimicrobiaceae bacterium; assembly: GCA_963784155.1. Lineage (GTDB taxonomy): Bacteria > Actinomycetota > Acidimicrobiia > Acidimicrobiales > RAAP-2 > Bog-756. Next base: position 389,694 of record CAWAQF010000004.1, on the reverse strand, counting down.
GTCGGCGACTCGAACGAGGAGAAGAAGGCGTCGAGTCCGCTCAGTCGCTCCACGATCTACCGGCCGGTGGATCCGAAGCCGTCGAGGCCTCGTTCGCTCGGCGGCAATTCATCCACCTCGGTGAAGCTCGCGTCCTCCACCCGCTCGATCACCAGCTGCGCGATCCGGTCGCCGCGGCGCACCTCGTAGTCGTCCGTCGGATCGGTATTGACCAGGATGACCGCGATCTCGTCGCGGTATCCCGAATCGATCAGACCCGGGGTGTTGAGACAGGTCACACCGTGCCGTCGCGCGAGGCCGCTCCTCGGCAGCACGAACCCGGCGAAGCCCTCGGGGATGGCCACCGCGATCCCCGTCGGCACGACGGCCCTGCCGCCCGCCGCCTCTACGGTCGCGTCGATCCGCGAGGTCAGGTCGGCACCTGCGTCACCGCGACGCGCGTACGTCGGGGCCGGCAGATCGGAATCGAGCCGAACCATCGGCACGGCAAGGGGCGCGCGACCTCGGTCGCGGACGGCGCCTTCCACCGGACCGGCGGTGCTCCGCGCTGCCATCGCCACCTTCGTCCTCCCTCCGCCCCCGCCCGGTTGTTCCGTGGCCGACCGTCGGCCCCCGACCGCCCGGACGCTATCGCCCCGCCGCAGCGCGTGCCGAGCCCGCGAGGGCGAGCCGGCTCTTGGCCCCTCCGGCATCAGCCGCTAGCGTTTCCGCGTGCTGGTGTGGATGGACCTCGAGATGACCGGCCTCGACGTCGGTCGCCATGTGATCCTCGAGATCGCCACCCTCGTGACCGACGACGAGCTGGTCGTGGTCGAGGAGGGCCCGGACCTGGTGGTGGCGGCCACCGCGGAGCAGCTGGCCGCCATGGACGAGTTCGTCCGGGAGATGCACTCCCGCAGCGGGCTCCTCGAGGAGGTCGCCTCCTCCACCGTCACCCTCGAGGAGGCGGGGGACGCGACCCTCGAGTTCATCCGCCGTCAGGTGCCCCAGGCGCGGAGCGTCCCCCTTGCGGGCAACTCGATCGGCACCGACCGCCGGTTCCTGGCCGCCTACCTCCCGGCCGTCGACGAGTACCTCCACTACCGCTCGGTCGACGTGTCGACGGTCAAGGAGCTCGCAGCGCGGTGGTTCCCCAAGGCTGCCAAGCGGGCTCCGCACAAGGCGGGGGGCCACCGTGCGATGGACGACATCCGGGAGAGCGTCGCCGAACTGGCCTACTACCGCTCGACCGTCTTCCGGGAGCCCGAGATGGCGCCCGCCCCGGCGCCGGAGCCAGAGCCCTGACCGGCAGCGACCTCGAGGCCCTCCGGCCCTCTCTGATGGCCCGGGCCCTCTCCGGGTCGGAAAGATCCCAGTTCAGACGTGCGCCACCTGGCCGGAAGGACCGTCCTCCCCCGGTGAGGAGTACCGGGGAAAGTTGGACGCTGTCAAACTTTTCGAAGTACCGCCCGCCCAGGGCTCCCGGTGCTCGCCCAGCACCCGTCGGCGCGGCGCCCGGTCCTGCAGTGCTCCGGGGGCTGCTGCTCCGACGGGACTCCGACCAGAGACCCGAAGACAGGTAGAACAGGTAGTAGAACAGGTAGAAAGGACAGGGCATGGTCACCACGGCCGACGAGCAACCGGGTCCACCGGAGGAATCGACACCGGTGCCGACGCTTGGCGAGGCGAAGGCCACCCTGACCGCACCCGGGGAGACCTTCGAGATCGAGGAGGTCGTCATCCGGGGCGTGCCGACCCGCACCTGGAAGAACGCGCCGGCCACCCTGCGGACGGTCCTCGAGCTCTCGACGCTCCACGGCGACAAGGACTTCCTCGTCTACGAGGACGAGCGGATCACCTTCGCCGAGCACTTCGGGCAGGTCACCGCGCTCGCCCACCAGCTCGTCGACCGGTTCGGCATTCGCAAAGGCGACCGAGTCGCCATCGCCATGCGCAACCTGCCCGAGTGGATCGTCTCCTTCTGGGCGGCGATCGCGGTCGGGGCGGTGGTGGTCCCGCTCAACGCCTGGTGGACCGGGCCGGAGCTCGCCTACGGCCTGAGCGACTCGGGGACGTCCCTGGTCGTGGTGGACGAGGAGCGGCGCTCGGCGAATCCTCTCCCACCTGGACGATGCGGGTGACCTCGCCACGATGGTGGTCACTTCCGAAGAGCTCGGCGACGACGGCCGGCGGCGGACGCCGACCGCCGAATCGGTGGACCGGACGGGGTCGGCCGTACTCCCGGTCGTCCCCTTCGCCGAGGCGGTGGGCGAGGTGGACCCCGCGGCCACCCTCCCCGAGGTCGCGATCGAACCCGAGGACGACGCCACCCTCTTCTACACCTCGGGCACCACCGGTCGGCCGAAAGGAGCGGTCGGCACCCACCGCAACAGCATCTCCAACCTGATGAACCTCTTCTTCGTCTCGACGCTCAGCTCGATGCGCCGCAAGGGCGGACGTCGCCGACACGACCGGGAGCATCCAGAACGCCAACCTGCTGTCCGTGCCCGCTCTTCCACGCGACCGGCTGCCACGCGATCCTCGTCTCGAACACCGCGGCCGGCGGGAAGCTGGTGATGATGCACCACTTCGATCCCGAGCGGGGCCTCGAGCTCATCGAACGGGAGCAGATCACCATCTTCGGCGGTGTCCCGGCCATGGTCATGCAGGTCCTCGACTCGCCGAGCTTCGCGACCCGCGACACCTCCTCGGTCCGCTCCATCTCCTACGGCGGTGCGCCCGCACCACCCGATCTCGTGCGCCGGATCAAGGAGCACTTCCCCGAGGGAGCCCCTGCCAACGGGTACGGGCTCACCGAGACCTCCGCGATGACCACGATGAACCTCGGGGACGACTACGTCCGCAAGCCCGACAGCGTGGGACCGCCGGCCCCGGTCTGCGAAGTCGCGGTGGTCCCCGACGAGTACGTCGGGGAAGAACCGCCGACGAGACGCCGGATCCCGAGCGGATCGGCGAGCTATGGATCAAGGGCCCGAACGTGGTGCGCGGCTACTGGCACCGCCCGGCCGAGACAGCCGCCACCTTCACCCGCGGATGGCTCCATACCGGCGACGTGGCCCGGATCGACGAGGAAGGCTTCGTCCACATCGTGGACCGGGCGAAGGACATGATCATCCGGGGCGGCGAGAACGTCTACTGCGTCGAGGTCGAAGCCGCGCTGTTCGAGCACCCCGCCGTCGCCGACTGCGCGGTGATCGGCGTGCCCCATCCGGTGCTCGGCGAAGAGGTCGGCGCCGTGGTGGTGCTCCGCCCCGGCGAAGAGGTGGGTGCCGACGAGCTCGCCGCGCTTCGTCGGAGAACGACTCGCCGCCTTCAACGTCCCCTCGCGCTTCTGGTTCCGCACCGAGGAGATCCCGCGTAATCCTGCGGGCAAGGCGCTCAAGCGCGAGCTGCGCACCGAGCTGCTCGACGACCATCAGGCGAGCTGACCGACCCGACCCGACGGCCCGGCGGCAACTCAGGACTGCCGGGTCAGCCTCGTACGGGTGGTCGCCGACGTCGCGGTTCGATCTGTTCGACGAGCGCTTCGGTCGTGTCGAACGCGATCTCGTCGCGCAGCCGCGCGACGAAGGACACCCGCGCCTCCTCGTCGTAGAGATCACCGGAGAAGTCGAGCAGGTACGCCTCGACGAGCAGCGTGCCGTCGCTGCCGTAGAAGGTCGGCCGACGGCCGACGGAGATCGCCGCCTCCCACCTGGTCCCGTCGGTCGGGTCGTTCGTACCACCCTGCGTAGATGCCCGTCGCCGGAAGGCAGATCTCGGCGGGCACGTCGACGTTGGCGGTCGGGAAGCCGAGCTCGGTGCCCCCGCGCCGATCGCCCCGCACCACCCGACCCCGGATCTGATGGGCACGCCCCAACAGGTAGGCCGCCTCCTCGACCCGGCCCTCCGCGAGAAGGGTGCGCACCCTGGTGGAGGAGATCGGCTCGGCCGGCGCGTCGCCCCGCTCGGGGTCCGCCTGCAGAGAGATGCCGTCGACCTCGAAGCCGTGTCTCGTCCCCCATCCGGCTGAGCAGCTCCACGTTGCCCTTGCGCCCGTGGCCGAAGTGGAAGTCCTCGCCCACCACGACCAGGCGCGCCCCGAGGGCGGCGACCAGTACCTCGGACACGAACTCCTCGGCCGTCTCGTTGGCCCGCTCCTCGTCGAAGGTGATCACGACCGTGCGGTCGACCCCGGCCTCCTCGAGCAGCTCGAGCTTCTGCTCGAGGTCGCAGAGGAGCTTCGGGGCCGACTCCGGACGGACCACCATGGCCGGATGACGGTCGAAGGTGACCACCACCGTCGCCCGACCGTCCTCGACCGCCCGGGTCTGCAGCTCGGCGAGGAGCGCACGGTGACCGAGGTGGACCCCGTCGTAGGCGCCGATGGTGACCGCCGAGCCGTTCGGCGGCGGCACACAGCTCGACAGGTCGGTCACTCGGTCCATCACTGGAAGGTTACTTCCGGGTCACTCGGGCAGGTCTGTTGCGCCGTCCGCTTCCGATGGGGTTCCCCGGTCCGGCCGGCCGCCTCGCTGCGTTCACCCTGCCGCGGCGACCACCACCGCGGGCCGGATGCGGTCGGTGTCGGTGGCCTCGTAGACGGCGAGGAGCCGGCGATGGCCGTCGATCAGGCCCCACGGACCCTCCCCGGTGATCCCGAGCGGCACCCGGTCGAGCGGAAGACCTCTCGCGACCTGGGTCTCGGTGTCGCGAGGCACCACCACCTGGTCGAGGTCGCGCAGGGCTTCGGCGGGGGTGAGCACGTGCTCGGGCTCGAGGTCGTCCACGAGATGCGCGTCGCCGAGACCGAACGACCCGATCCGGATCCGCCGCAGGTTCCGGAGGTGCGCCCCGCCCCCGAGCGCGGCACCGAGGTCGGCCGCGAGCACGCGCACGTACGTGCCCGACGAGCAGTCCACCTCGATCCGGAAGATCCCCGGCATCGAGCCGGGTGTGACGTCGAACCGGTCGGACGATGACCGGCCTCGGTGCGCGTTCGACCTCGACTCCTTCACGGGCCAGGGCGTGCAGGCGGCGCCCACCGATCTTCACCGCGGACACCATCGGAGGGATCTGCTCGATCTCCCCGGTCAGCCCCGTGGCGGCCGAGCGCACCGCCGCGAGCGAGACGTCGTCCATCTCCCAGGTGCCGGTGACCTCGCCCGAGGAGTCGAGCGTCGACGTCGCGGAGCCGAGCACCACCTCGCCGACATAGGACTTCTCGAGCGGGGTCAGGTAGCGCACCAGACGGGTCGCACGGCCGAGCCCGACGAGGAGCACGCCGGTCGCATCCGGATCGAGGGTGCCGGCGTGGCCCACCCGGCGCTGGCCGAAGATCCGCCGGCACCTGGCGACCACGTCGTGAGAGGTCCATCCGGCCTCCTTGTCGACGACGACGAGGCCGCTCACCTGGTCCGGCACGGTCACCGCTCCGCGGATCCCCCGTCGGCCGTGCCACCGGGCGCCGTGTCGCGACCTTGCCCGTGGATCCGGCGCAGGACCTCGTCGACCCGGTGCCCGGCGACCACCGCGGGATCGACCGCGAACCCGAGCTGCGGCGTGCGCTTCAGACGGATCTCGCGAGCGACGAGGCGCTGGAGCTGGACCCTCCGTTCGGCGAGCGCCGCGGCAGCCTCCTCGCTGAGCGAGCTCAGATAGACGGTGGCGTGTCGCAGGTCGGGCGCGGTGTCGACCGAGGTCACCGTCACCAGGCGCAGGCGCTCGTCCGCGTCGGCAAGACGTTCGATCTCCTCGGCGACCACCTCGCGCAGGACCTGATTGACCCGCAGGGACCGCGGGAAGGGTGCGACCCCTCGCTGATCGTTCCGACGACTGACCACACTTCCTCCGTGTTCGACCGGGCCCGGAGCCGACGCAGCCCGGGGAGGTCTCAGGTGCGCGGGATCTCCCGCTCCTCGAAGGTCTCGATGAGGTCGCCTTCCTTCAAGTCCTGGTAATCGGAGAGGCCGATGCCGCACTCGAAGCCCGACTGCACCTCGCGGACGTCGTCCTTGAACCTCCGGAGCGAGGAGACGGTGCCCTTCCAGATCACCGCACCGTCGCGGAGGAAGCGGACCTTCGACCCGCGGGTGATCACGCCGTCCCGCACGAAACAGCCGGCGACCGCACCCACCCGGGGGACCCGGAAGACCTGGCGAACCTCCGCCTCGCCGGTGACCACCTCCTCGACGACCGGAGCGAGCATGCCGAGCATGGCGGCTTCGAGGTCCTCGAGCAGCTTGTAGATGATCTCGTAGGTGCGGATCTCCACGTGTGCCTTCGCCGCCATCTCACGTGCACGGCGGTCGGGACGGACGTTGAACCCGATGATGGTGGCGTTCGAGGCCTGGCCGAGCTGGACGTCGTACTCGGTGATCCCACCCACCCCGCGGTGGACGAAGCTGAGCTTGACGTCGTCACGTTCGAGCTTGCGAAGGCTCTCGGTCACCGCCTCGAGCGAGCCGCGGACGTCCGCCTTCAAGATGAGGTTCAAGGTGGCGGTCTCGCCGCGCTGGATCTGCTCGAAGAGGTCCTCGAGCTTCGCACCGCCGAGCGCGGAGCTCGCCGGGGGCACGTGGCCCGCGACGCGGTAGCGATGTGCCCTCGCCTCGCCGATGGTCCGAGCCTGCGCGAGCTCCGGCGTGACCCGGAACTCGTCGCCCGCCTCGGGCGGCTCGGAGAACCCGAGCACCTGGACCGGCGTCGAGGGCGGCGCCTCCTTGATGTGCTCGCCGTGGTCGTCGACGAGCGCCTTCACCTTCCCCCACGCGGCGCCGGCCACGATCGGGTCTCCGACTCGCAAGGTGCCCCGCTGGACGACGGCCGAGGCCACCGGTCCCCGACCGATCTCGAGCTCGGCCTCGAGGACCACACCGCGGGCCCGGCCCTCGGGCGTCGCGATCAGCTCCTCGACTTCGGCGACCAGGACGATCTGCTCGAGGAGCTCGTCGATCCCCACGTTCTGCAGCGCCGAGAGCTCCACCGCGATGGTGTCGCCGCCCCAGGCCTCGGGCACCAGCCCGTGCTCCGAGAGCTGCTGGAGGACCCGGTTGGCGTCGGCCTCCTCGCGGTCGATCTTGTTGAGCGCGACGACGATGGGCACGTCGGCGGCCTTCGCGTGGTCGATCGCCTCGACGGTCTGGGGCATCACGCCGTCGTCGGCGGCCACCACCAGCACGACGATGTCGGTCACGTCCGCGCCCCGAGCCCGCATCGCGGTGAAGGCCTCGTGGCCGGGAGTGTCGATGAAGGTGATCGGGTGCCCTTGCCACTCCACCTGGTACGCACCGATGTGCTGGGTGATGCCCCCGGCCTCGCCGGCGGCGACGTTGGCCGACCGGATGCGGTCGAGCAGGAGCGTCTTTCCGTGATCGACGTGACCCATCACGGTCACCACCGGGGGCCGCGGCCGCAGCTCGGAATCCGGGACCTCCTCTTCGTCGTCCTCGAAGAACTTGGCGAGCAGTTCCGCCTCCCGCTCCTCGCCGGGGTCGACCAGGCGCACGTCTGCGCCGAGCTCTGCCGCGAAGAGGTCGATCATGTCGTCGGTGAGGGACTGGGTGGCGGTGACCATCTCGCCCTGGAGCAGGAGGAACCGGATCACGTCGCCGGCCGACCGGTTGAGCTTCGGACCCAGGTCGCGTGCGGTCGAGCCGCGCTCGACGATCACCTCGGTGTCCGGCACCGGGGCGGTCGACGGCATGTACGCGGTGAGCTGCGTCGGCTCGAGCTCTTCGAGGTTGCGACGGCGCCGACGCGGTCGGCGCTGGTTCGGTCTGCCTCGGCCCACTCCCGGTCCGCCGCGACCAGCCGGCGGACCGCCACCGGGACCTCCCCCGCCGCGACCGGCATATCCACCGGTCGGTCCGCCGCCGCTCCGGCCGCCGTACCCTCCCCCGCCGGCGCGGGGCGCGGGGCGCCCGCTCCCGGCGCCGGGGCGCGAGCCGTAGCCACCCGGGGCCCCCGTGCGGGAGCCCTGAGGGGGTGGAGGTCGACGCCCGCCGGCCCCCGGCGGTGGCGGGATCGGCTTGCCGGTGATCGAGCGCGGCGGACCGCCGGGCGGAGGTGGGATGGTTCGACCCGACGAACTGGTCGGCGGCCGCCTGGCCGCGGGCGGACGCGGCGTCGTCCCACCCGGGGCGGCGGGACGCGGGAGTGGTCGGGGCCTGAGCCGCGGCGGCAGCCGGCGCCACGGGGGGCCGCCGCACCACCGGCTGACCCGGCGCCGCAGGCGGCGGAGCCGTCGGGGCGCGCGAGGGCCCGGAGGGTGCGCGGCGGCGGCGCGGCAGGGGCGGTCGGCTGTTCGGATGCGGGACGGCTGGTGACGAGGCGGGGTCCGCTTCTGGCCGCGGTGGCCGATGGAGTGGTGTCCCCGGAGGCCGGCGCCGCCGCGGGCGCCGTCGCCGCGGGCGCGACCGGTGAGGACTCCTCGACCGTCGTGCCCGTCGGACGCTCGGAGGTGATCTCTCGAGGTGCGTTCTTCTTTGCGGGGGCCTTCTTGGCAGCGGCCTTCTTGACCGGAGCCGGCTCCTCGGGCTGGACCGGCCGGCGCAGGCCCTCGCGATCGGCCTTGCGACGGGCGCGGTCGGCCTGCGCATCCTCGATGGAGGACGAATGGCTCTTCACTCCCATCCCGAGGGACAGGCAGAGGTCGAGCGCCTCCTTGTTCGTCAGGCCGAGCTCATGGGCAAGCTCGTAGACCCGGATCTTCTTCGGCAACGGTCTCTACAGCCCTTCTGCTGACAGGTTCGTCCACTCAACCACGCGCAGACGACCCTCTATCCTCGCACATCACGACACCGGACCCCCGTGGCCGGCGCCTCCTCGTCGACCGTCGAGCAGCACGCTCCGGAGCTCGACGACCTCGTCCTCTTCCACCCGACATCGGAGCGCCCGGTCGAACGCCTTCCGTCGGATCGCCGCCTCGAAGCAGGACGGCGAATCGCCACAGAGCCAGGCGCCCCGTCCGGGCCGGTGACGCCCGACCTCCAACCGCCCGCCCTCGGTGCGGACCAGCCGCAAAAGCAGATCGGTCGGAGCGGTACGCCGGCACCCGACGCAGGTCCGTTGCGGCGCTATGCCGGACCCTCCTCCGACGCCTCCTCCGACCGGGTCTCCGGCGCCTCGGCAGCGGCGACGTTGGCGGTGACCACGGCCTCCACGCCCGCTGCCCCGTCGGCACCGTCCGTCCCTTCGGCCGCGACCACCTCGCCACCCTCCGCCACGGGGGCGTGGGCACCCTCGACGACGGCCGCCTCGGTCGCCTCGACGCCCTGGGACCATTCGCTCGCCGACACCGCCGTCCCGCCCTCGGCGGGCTGCCAGACCATCTCGCCGGCTTCGTTCTGGATCCACTCGCCCTCGGCCCACTCCTCGCCGCCGTAGCCGGCCTCCTCCTCGGCGAGCTGGGTCTCGCTCTTGATGTCGATCCGCCAGCCGGTGAGGCGTGCGGCGAGGCGTGCGTTCTGTCCCTCCTTGCCGATGGCGAGCGAGAGCTGGTAGTCGCTCACGATCACCGTCGCGGTACCGGTCTCGTCGTCGAGCCGGACCTCTCGGACCCGCGCCGGGAGCCAGCGCGGACTGGATGAGCTCGACCGGATCGTCCGAGAAGGGGACCACGTCGACCCGTTCGCCGCGGAGCTCGTTGGTGACCATCCGAACCCGCGAGCCGCGGGCCCCGACGCAGGCGCCGACCGGATCCACGTTGGGGTCGTTCGACCAGACGGCGATCTTGGTGCGGTGGCCGGGTTCGCGGGCGGCCGCCTTGATCTCGACCGCTCCGGAGGAGATCTCGGGGACCTCGAGCTCGAAGAGCCGCTTGATGAGACCCGGATGGCTCCGGCTGACCACGATCTGGGGGCCCTTGGTGGTCTTGCGGACCTCGACGATGTAGGCCTTGAGCCGGGCGCCGTGCTCGTAGCGCTCGTAGGAGACCTGCTCGGCCTGGGGAAGGAGGGCCTCGACCTTGCCGAGGTCGAGCAGGGTGTACCGGTTGTCGGTCTGCTGCACGATGCCGGTCACGATGTCCCCCTCCCGCCCCGCGTACTCCTCGTACTTGAGGTCGCGTTCGACCTCGCGGATGCGCTGGAGGATCACCTGCTTGGCGGTTTGGGCCGCGATGCGCCCGAAGTCGTCGGGGGTGTCGTCCCACTCGCGGATGACGTTGCCCTCTTCGTCGAGCTCCTGGCCGTAGACGCGGATCTCCCCCGATTCGGCGTCGATGGTCACGACCGCCTCTTCGGCTGAGTCGGGCCGGCGCTTGTACGCCGCGACGAGTGCGTTGGCGAGCGCGTCGAGGAGGGTGTCGACCGAGATTCCCTTGTCCCGGGCGATCTGGCCCAGCGCGTCGAGGAATTCGAAATTCGTCTTGCTCATCCGTTCACAACTCGCTTCCTCGTCCGCGATTCCTTCGTCCCCGTCCCGTGCCCCGGGCGCGGCGGCGCGCCCCAGCTGAAGACCGTGCGCACCTTGTCGACATCCGAGTACGAGAGGTGGACCCGACCCGACGTCGAATCCTCGACGTCGATGTCGAAGCCGCGGTCGTCCGCGCCGACCAACGCGCCCCGCAGCCGGCGCTCGCCGGGAACCTGCGGGCGGGTCTTCACCGAAACCGTCTCGCCGATCGCCCGGGCGAAGTGTGCGGGGGTCCGGAGCGTCCGCTCGACCCCGGGGCTCGACACCTCGAGCGAGTACCGGCCCCGGATCGGGTCGGCCTCGTCGAGAGCCGACGAGGCCGCCCGCGTCGCCTCGGTCAAGGCATCGAGGTCGACACCGCCCTCCTTGTCCACCGTGACGAGCAGCACACCCGATCTCAGCTCGACGTCCACCAGTTCCAGGTGGGCGGCGCGGATCGCCGGTTCGAGCACGGAGACGAGATCGTCGGTCATCGGTGCGCCTCCCTTCTGTGCCCGTCGGATCCCGTGTCGGCCGGTCCGGAATCCTGCTGTCGTACCTGGTCGATCCTGCTTTCCCTGTCACACCGGTCGGAGTGTCCCCGGCCAAAACAAAAGCGTGGGCTGTCCGCCCACGCTTGTCCAGCGTCACTCCACTCCAACCGAACGGCAGGTCAGGGAGTATAGCAGCGGCCCTTCGCGGGGGAAACGGCGTGACGTGCGAATTCTCGGGCTCGCGCGAGCCGCATCGGGGTGCTCACTTCGACTGCAGAACCTGTGACCGAGGGCTCCTCGTCAGCTCGACGGCACGCCGAGGAGCTCCGCGACGCCCGCATCGAGGCCGAGCTCGCGCTCCTCCCCGCTCGCCCGGGAGCGCCACTCGACCACACCTCGCGCCAAGCCCTTCGAGCCGACCACCAGCCGGGACGGAAGGCCGAGCAGGTCCGCATCGGCGAACTTGACCCCCGGCGACACCTCGCGGTCGTCGAAGAGGACCTCGATCCCCGCGTCCCCCAGGCGCTCGTACAGCCGCTCGGCCGCCTCGGCCACGTCGGCGAGAGCGGTCCGCACCGAGGGCGAGCAGGTGCACCCGGTAGGGAGCGACCTCGGTCGGCCAGACGAGACCCTTCTCGTCGTGGTGCGCCTCGGCGAGCACCGACAGGAGGCGGCTCACCCCCATGCCGTAGCAGCCCATCGAGAAGGACGCCTCGCCCCCCTCTTCGTTCACGAAGGTTCCCCCGGTCATCACGTCGGAGTACTTGTGGCCGAGCTGGAACGTATGGGCGGCCTCCACCGAACGGACGAGCGAGAGCGACTCGTCGCAACGGGGGCACGGGTCCCCCTCGACCACCTCCGCGAAGGATCCCCACTCGTCCACCTCGAAGTCGCGGCCCGAGACGCGCACCACTCACGTGGTGGTCGGGCTCGGTTGGCCCCGGTGATCCAGGGGCCCGCGGCGGCGACCGCGAAGTCGGCCACCACCCGGATCCCCCGGGCCTGCTGACCGGAGGGCCCGACGTAGCCGCGCACCAGGCTCGGGTGCCCGGCGAAGTCCGCCTCCTCGAAGAGCCGCCACCCCGGGGAAGGCGCACCTCGCGGTCTCCCGGCACGAGCACCACGACGGGGCGTCCCTCGTCGTCGACGACTGCCATCGACTTGAGCAGCTCGGCGGCGGTCACCCCCCGTCGGCGAATAACGGCCACCACCTCGTCGATGCCCGGACGGTCCGGGGTGTGGTGCTCGACCATCGGCCCGGCCCCGGTCCGCCCGCCGCCGGCGGGTCGCCGTGCCAGCCCTTCGACCCTTTCGTCGCCGCTTCCACGTTGGCCGCGTACCCGCAGGCCGGGCAGGAGACGAAGTGGTCCTCGCCGACCGGGGACGGCACCATGAACTCGTGGTTGACGTCACCGCCGATCGCGCCCGATGACGCCTCGACCGGCACCACCCCCAACGAGAGCCGGGCGAAGATGCGCAGGTAGGCGTCGAAGACCGCCTGGTAGGAGGCTCTGCATGCCCGCCTGATCGGCGTCGAAGGAGTAGGCGTCGGCCATGATCAGCTCGCGGGTGCGGAGCAGTCCGAAGCGAGGTCTCGCCTCGTCGCGGAACTTGACCTGGATCTGGTAGACGGTGACCGGGAGCTGCCGGTAGGAGTCGACCTCCGCGCCGACGGTCATGGTCACCACCTCCTCGTGGGTCGGCCCGAGCACGAAGGTGCCGCCGCGTGCCTCGACGGTCATCGCCGGCAGCGGTCGCTCCCGAAGAGCCGGGCGCGCCCGCTCTCCTCCCAGAGATCGAGGGGGTGGAGTGCGGGCAGGAGCACCTCCTGGCAGCCCGCGCGATCGAGCTCCTGGCGGATCACCGCTTCGATCCGCTGCAACACCCGGAACCCGAGCGGCAGGAAGGTGTAGACGCCGGAGGCCAGGCGACGGATGTACCCGCCGCGCACCAACAGACGATGGCTCGCGACCTCCGCGTCCGCAGGCGCCTCGCGAAGGGTCCGAAGCAGCAGTCGCGACATCCGCATGGCGCCCGATCCTATCGGCGACCCTCCGGTCCGCCCGGAGCCGGACCCGGGTGCGCGTCGATCCCGACCGCGCGGATGGTCACCCCGTCGGTGGGTTCTCTTCCACTTCGCCGAAGCGCTTCCGGATCAGCTCCACCTTGGCCTCCGACGCGTTGGCATCGCCCCGAGCGTCGAGGAGAACCCGACGGTCGGCTTCCGCCTCGGCCTCCGCGCCCTCGTCGGCCGCCGCCAGGCGCGCGGCGACGCCGTCGGCGACCAGTCGCTCCGCCTCGGTGACCAGCGCGTCGACCATCTCGTCCTCGGGGACCACCCGCACGATCTTCCCCTTGATGAAGAGATGACCACGTCGCCGGCCGGCGGCGATCCCGAGGTCCGCCTCACGGGCCTCACCGGGACCGTTGACCACGCACCCCATGACCGCCACCTGGATCGGAAGCTCCCGATCCTCGAGCGCCTTCTGCGCGGTGCGGGCCACCTCGATGACGTCGATTTCGGCACGACCACAGCTCGGGCAGGCGATGAGGTCGAGTCCTTTCCGCTCCCGCAGGCCGAGCGCTTCGAGCAGCTGGCGTCCGGCCCTCGCCTCCTCCACCGGATCGGCGGTCAGCGAGTAGCGGATGGTGTCGCCGATCCCCTCGGCGAGCAGGGTGGCGATGCCCGCGGTTCCCTTCAGCAGACCCGTCGGGCGGCGGTCCGGCCTCGGTCACCCCGAGGTGGAGCGGATGGTCGAAGGTCTCCGATGCCAGCCGGTAGGCCTCGATCATCAACGGCACCGAGGAGGCCTTCACCGAGATCTTGACGTCCTCGAAACCGACGTCGGCGAAGTAGGCGAGCTCGATGCGGGCCGATTCGACCAGGGCCTCCGGGGTGGCGCCTCCGAAGCGCTTGTAGAGGTCAGGGTGGAGCGAGCCGGCGTTGACGCCGATCCGGATGGGCACCCCGCGGTCCTTCGCCTCGGAAGCCACCTGCTTGATCTCCGCCTCCTTGCGCAGGTTCCCCGGATTGAGCCGGAGTCCGTTCACCCCAGCCTCGAGCGCGGCGAGCGCCATCTCGTGGTGGAAGTGGATGTCGGCGACGATCGGGACCGGGGAACGTGGCACGATGCGGGCCAGACCCTCGGCAGCGGCCTCCTCGTTGCAGGTGCATCGCACGATGTCCGCACCGGCAGCAGCGAGTGCGTAGATCTGCGAGAGCGTCGCCTCGGCGTCGCCGGTCTTGGTGGTGGTCATCGACTGTACGCTGACCGGCGCACCGCCGCCGACCGCGACCTCGCCCACCTGGATCTGCCGGGTGGTCCGCCGGGCGGCGAGCGTCCGTGCAGTCCGTCCCATCGCATCCATGGTAGGGCGGTGGACCTCCGATCCGGGCTCGCTGCTCCCACCGCGGCCGGCCGAACGTGCTCAGCCGAAGGGATTGGCCATCGGGTGGAGGATGTCGGTCAGCAGCGCCGGGACGACGACGATCCCGAGCAAGGTGAGCATGGCCCAGGTGAACGGCAGGAGCTTGGCCGCGTCGGCGTGATAGGCGACCCGTCGCCTGCCGGTCCGGATCTTCTCGTACACCGCGATGGCGACGTGCCCTCCGTCGAGGGGCAGCATCGGGAACAGGTTGAAGACGCCGAAGAACACGTTGACCACGATCAGGATGGAGAGGAACTGGCCGATGCCTGCCTGCGCGGCCTGGTTCGCGGTGTTCACGACCCCGACGATCGACTCGGTGCGAGTCCCGTCGGCGGCTGCTTGGTCGGCGGCCTTCGCGCTCGACACCTCGTTGAACCGTTGGGTGATCGCGCTCGGAGAGAAGATGTGCCCGACTCCCACCACCGACGACCAGGTGAGGTTCCACAGGTTCTCGGGGGTGGAGACGAGAGCCCGCAGAGGATTGACGCTTTGCACCGGCTCGCCGAAGCTCACGCCGATCACACCGAAGGGCGCCGTGCCCGACGGGGCCACGACACCTCGTTCGTGGTCGACCCGCCCATTGGCCGGGGTCACCGTGAGCGTGCGCCGACGACCGTCTTGCTCGACGACGAGCGTCAACGGGACACCCGGGTGGCGGCGTACGGCATCGGCCACCACCGTGTCGTTCCCGTTGACGGCTTTCCCGTCGACCGAGACGACGATGTCGCCGGGCCGAACGCCCGCGACCTGGGCCGGGCCTGGTTGCCCGCCGATCCGACCGACACTCTGGAACTCGAGCTGGTTGGCGTTCGGCACCCCGACGAAGCTCAACAGGCACCACAGCAGGACGAACGCGATGAGGAAGTGCATCGCCGATCCCGCGACCGCGACCAGCAGGCGGGCACGGAACGGCTGCTGACGGTAGGTCCGTGCCTCGTCGGAAGGGTCGACCTCCTCGAGGTTGGTCATTCCGGGGATCTTCACGTAGCCACCGAGCGGGAGCGCCTTGACCCCGTACTCGGTCTCCCCCCGGCGGATCGACCAGATCCTCGGACCGAACCCGACGAAGTACTCGGTCACCTTCATGCCGCCGCGCTTCGCGGCGAGCAGGTGACCGAGCTCGTGCAGCATGACGATCACGACGATGGAGGCGATCACCACGAAGAGGTCCAAGTGACCGGTGGCGGCGCTCAGCGCGACGATCGCGGCGAGCGCCACCAGGAGCTGGACGGCCGAGCGCTGCGGCGAAGCGGAGCCCGGTCCGCCCCACGGTGGTCCCCGGGCGGCCCGCCTTCCGGAGCAGACGGAGCGGACCAGGACGACCCGGTCCTCTTGTTCCACGACGCGGCTCATGCCGCCGCACCGAGGCCGAGGACCACCTGCTCCGCCTCGCGGCGTGCGGTCGCGTCGGCTTCGAGCACCTCCTCGACGGTGCGCACCGGCTCACCCCCCGTTGCCGATCCCGCCGCCGGCGGCGCGTAGCGGTCGAGGGTGCGGGCGACCACGTCCGCGATATCGGTCCAGGCGATCCGCTGCTTGAGGAAGGCGTCGACGGCCACCTCGTTCGCCGCGTTGAGCCAGGCGGGGGCGAGATCGCCGGTCCGCCCGGCCTGGTAGGCGATGTCGAGACAGGAGAAGAGCGCTGCGGTCGGGCGCTTCGAACTCGAGAGTCGCGCCGCGAGTCCAGTCGATGGCGCCGAACTCGACGGGCAGCCGCGACGGATAGGACAACGCGTACCCGATGGGCAGGCGCATGTCCGGGAGCGAGAGCTGCGCGACGACCGCGCCGTCCACGTACTCGACCATCGAGTGCACGATCGACTGGGGGTGGACGACGACGTCGATCGCGTCGTAGGGGATCCCGAAGAGCTCGTGGGCCTCGATGACCTCGAGCCCCTTGTTCATCAGCGTCGAGGAGTCGACCGTGATCTTCGGGCCCATCGACCAGGTCGGGTGGGCGAGCGCCTGCCCCACGTCGATCGAGGCGAGCTCCTCGCGCCGCCGGCCACGGAAGGGCCCGCCCGAAGCGGTGAGGACCAGACGCCGCACCTCCTTCGGTGCGCCGGCCCGCAGGCACTGGTGGAGGGCGCAGTGCTCGGAGTCGACCGGGACGATCTCGGCACCCGGCGTCCTCCGGGCACGCTGGACCACCGGCGCGCCGGCGATCAGCGACTCCTTGTTGGCGAGGGCGAGCCGGCGACCGGCCTCGAGTGCGGCGAGGGTGACCGGCAGTCCCGCAAACCCGACGACTCCGTTCACGACCACCTCGGCGAGTGCCGCGATCGCGGCGAGCCCGTCGGGCCCGGCGACGACCTCCACTCCGGGAGGGAGCCGCCGAGCGAGCTCGGGCGCGAGTCCCGGATCGCCGATCGCGACCACGCGGGGCGAGAGCCGCTCGGCCTGGGATACGAGCGTGTCGACCGACCGTGCCGCGCCGAGGGCGACCACCTCGAAGGCCTCGGCGCACCGTTCGATCACGTCGACGGCCTGGGTCCCGATCGACCCGGTGGACCCGACCAGGCTCACCGACACCCTCGAAGCGGGCGGGCTCCGCCGGCCCACCGGCAGGTCGGCCGCCTGGGAGGCGCCCCTCTCGGGCGGAACCGGTCATCCCTCTAGCCTGCCCGAAGATCAGGCGATGTTCAGCGCACGCACCAGGTAGTAGGTCGCCGGGAGCACGAACAACAAGGCGT
Organism: uncultured Acidimicrobiaceae bacterium; assembly: GCA_963784155.1. Classification (GTDB taxonomy): domain Bacteria; phylum Actinomycetota; class Acidimicrobiia; order Acidimicrobiales; family RAAP-2; genus Bog-756. The sequence continues at coordinate 372,704 of CAWAQF010000004.1, read as the reverse complement.
CGACCCGGTCGAGCACCCCGCCGTGACCAGGCAGGAGACGCCCCATGTCCTTCAGGCGCAGGTCACGCTTGAGCAGCGATTCGCAAAGGTCACCGCTCGGTGCCACCACTGCCACCACCAGTCCGAGCAGCGCGGCACGGCCGGGCGTCCACGGATGGATGTTCCCGACCACGACGGTGCAGACGACGACCGAGAACACGGCACCCCCGAACACGCCTTCCCACGTCTTGTTCGGGCTGATCGCCGGGGCGAGCGGGCGTCGCCCGATCCACCGCCCGACGACCAGCGCGCCGACGTCGTTCGCCACCGTGGCGATCACCGCGGCGACCAGGAACGCGATTCCGTGACGGTTCGGGAAGAGCGAAGGGGCGAGGAGGAGGCCGGCGAAGCAGCCGAGCAGCGACACCCAGCCGACGGTGAAGAGGGTCGCGGCCGTGCCCGCGACCGGGGAGCCCCGCTCGATGCCGAACACGTACCAGAGCAGCGTGAAGACGACGATCAGGGCCAGGATCAACGGCAGGGCCGCGACGCCTTTGGCGTAGGCGCCGATCATCAGCGACACCGTCCCTACCAGACCGAGCAGGGTGGCCGGGTGGTAGCCCGCCCGTCGGAGGACTCCGAAGCACTCACCCGCGGCGAAGGTCACCACCACCACGCAAAGGACGAGCGAGGTGACCGTCCCGAGCTCGAACGCGATCAACGCGACGCACCGCGACGGCGATGCCCGTGCCGATCCGCAGCGCGAGGCCGCCGGCCGGTTCGGCGCGCCCTGCGGTACCTGCCCCGGCCTGTCGCCGCGGTCGGCGCGGTGCCGGCGGACCTCCACCGGTCCCGGTCGGCTCGGAGTCGGGTTCGAGGGCGCCGGCTCCTCGCGGCACCCCTCTCTGCCGCGGGGCACGTGTCACGGCGGCGGCCGCGACCGCGGGCTCGGCCGCGGCGCTCGGTCACCGCCGGAGGGGTGGTGCCGGCCGCTTGGTCGGATTGGGCGGCCTCGCGCTCCGCTTCCCGTTCCGCGGTTCGATCGGCGGCCGCGAGGCCGGCGAGTCCCACCCGCTTGCGCCCGGCACCGGGGACCTCGGTGACCGCGGCGCCCGGCGGCTCTGCCGCAAGAGGGGCGTCCGCCAACTCGACGTCCTCGGGACGCTTCGCGCGGAGTCGGCCCGGGCGCAGCACCGAGCGGCGGGCCCGGCCCGATCGCTTGGTACCGGTCGGCCGCGTGCCGGTGTCGAAGAGCTCCTCGTCGGGGTTCCCTGGGTCATCGCTCGTCGACTCGGGCTTGAGTGCTGCCGACTCGCGCCCGGAGGTGCCCACTCGCTGGTTTCCACGTCACGCTCTTCGAGGGCCGGCGTCCGGTGGGTGCCGGGCGGGTCCGCACCGAAGTCGGCCCTCGCCGCGGTGACGCCGGTGATGGCCTCGGTGGGTGCGCCGGTTTCCTCCGGAGGAACGGCGACCGGCACGGCGCCCTCGGGCTGCGAGCGGAGGTCGAACTCCCAGGGACGCCGCTCCTCGACGCGATCGTTCTCGTCCAACGACCCGAGCGTCGCGTGTTCACCGCCGAACATCGACGGTTCGAACTCCACCTCGTGGGCGACCCAGTCCGCGTCCTCTTCCCGCCAGCTCGGAGGAATGATCCCCGCTTCCGAACGCTCACCGGCAGGTGCGCGGAGAGCACCTCGGGCACTTCGCCGGTCGGGGGCTCCGTCCAGTGCGGCAACTCGGTCGACGCGGCCGGTGTGGCCGTCTGCCCGGGCTCCACCGGGTGGACCGCCGTCTCGTCGGGCCCGACCTCGCCGGGCTGATCGGTGACCCGGACACTCGGCTGGTCGAAGGTGGCCTGGCCGCCGGCGCCGGCGGTCGGGGCCTCCCACTCCTCGGCGGACCCCTCGTCCCGCTCGCCGTCGAGCCTGTCCGCGGGGCCCTCTTCCTCGCTCGCCGGCTTCACCACCGGCAGCTCGGACGTGGCCTCACCGGCGAGCTCGGCACCGGCGATGCGCACGGGCCCCGACGGCTCGGGACGCGTCACCGGCACGTCGACACGGGTGACGTCGTCCTCTGGATGGTCCGGACCGTTGTCCACGTCAGCTGTTCCTCTCACGGCCGTGCCCCTACCGGGCCGGCCCATGTCAGATCTCGAGGAGCTCCTGCTCCTTGTTGGCGAGCAGCCGATCGATCGCCGCGACGTGCTCGTGGGTGATCTTGTCCAGATCCTTCTCTACCCGCTCGAGCTCGTCACCGGACAGGTCGCCTTCCTTCTCGATGGCCTCGAGCTCATGGCGCGCGGAGCGCCGGATGTTCCGGACGGTGACCCTGCCGTCCTCGGCCTTCTGTTTCACGACCTTGACCAGTTCCTTCCGGCGTTGCTCGGTCGGGACGGGGAACGTCAGTCGGATCACCGACCCGTCGTTCGAGGGCGTGATGCCGAGGTCGGAGCTCTGCAACGCCTTCTCGACGGCTCCAAGCGATCCTTTGTCATACGGCGAGACGACGAGCAGCCGCGCTTCGGGCACCGAGAAATTGGCGATCTGGCGCAGTTCGGTCTCGGCGCCGTAGTAGTCGACCTTCAAGTGTTCGACGAGTGCCGGGGTGGCGCGGCCGGTCCGGACGGCCCCGAACTCGGCCTGCGCGTGATCGACGGCCTTGCTCATGTGGTCCTTGGCATCACTGACGACGAGCGCGACCAGCTCCTCGTCCATCAGGTGTCCCCTGCGGAACGGACGGTCCCGTCGGCGAGCGCGGTCACTGCCGACCCAGCGTAGCCAGCAGGTGACCGAGCCTCCACCAGCGACTTCACCGCACCAAGGTGCCGATCGGCTCCCCGCCGAGGGCCTTGTAGATGTTGCCGGGCGCCATCAGGTCGAAGACCCTGATCGGCAGGCCGTTGTCCTTGCAGAAGGTGATCGCGGTCAGGTCCATCACCCGGAGATCCTTGGCCACCACCTCCATGAAGGTCAGCTCCTCGTAGCGCGTGGCCGTCGGAGTCGACCCGCGGGTCGGCCGAGTAGACGCCGTCGACGCCGTGGGTGCCCTTGCAGAGCAGCTCCGCTTCGATCTCCGCGGCGCGCAGGGCCGCGGAGGTGTCGGTCGTGAAATAGGGGTTGCCCATGCCGGCGGCGAAGACCACCACCCTCCCCTTCTCGAGGTGGCGGATGGCGCGGCGCCGGATGTAGGGCTCGGCGACCTCCGCCATCTGCACCGCGGTGAGCACACGGGTGGGCTGTCCGTGATGCTCGAGCGCGTCCTGCAGCGCAAGGGCGTTGATGACCGTGCCGAGCATCCCCATGGTGTCGGACGTCGCCCGGTCCATCCCTGCGCCCGCCCCGGTCGACCCCCTCCAGATGTTGCCGCCACCGACCATGACGGCCAGCTCGATGTCGAGGTCGTGGAGCGAGCGTGCGATCTCGCCGGCGAGCTGCTCGACCGTCGAGGCGTCGATGGTCTCGTCCGACGCCGACGAGGCGAGAGCCTCACCGGACATCTTGAGCACGATGCGCTGCTGGCGGCCCACCGTTTCCTCCGTCCCGCCTCAGTCGCCGACCACGACCTGGGCGAACTCGGGTGACCGTGGCCGACCCGAGCAGCGCGGCGATGGTCTTCTTCTCGTCCTTGATGAAGGCCTGGTCGAGAAGGACTCGTTCCTTGTACCAGCCGTTGAGCCGACCCTCGACGATCTTTCCGAGCGCGGCCTCCGGCTTGCCCTCGTTGCGGGCGATGCGCTCGACCGTCTCGCGCTCCGCGGCGACCTCCGCCTCGGGCACCTCGTCACGCGAGATGTAGCTCGGGCGTGCGAACGCGATGTGCGCGGCGATGTCGTGGGCGAGCTCCGCGCGTTCCGCCCGACGAGCGCGACCACCACGGCGTTCACACCGCGACCGGACTGCTGGTGCAGGTACGAGTCGACCACCCCGTCCGCCGGCGCCTCGATCCGCACGACCGTCCCGACCGAGATGTTCTCCTGCAGGGTCGCCTTCATCCGCTCGAGCTCCTCGGCCCGCTGCTCGATGGCGGACTCCCCTTCGGCCGCGACCAGGTCGGCGAGCGAGGTGACCATCTCGACGAACTGATCGGACTTCGCCACGAAGTCGGTCTCGGAACGGAGCTGCACGATGGCGGCGGCGTCGCCCGACCGCCCGATCGCGACCGCGCCCTCCGAGGCCTCGCGGTCGGCGCGCTTGGCCGTGCTCGCGAGCCCTTGCTCGCGGAGCCACACGGTGGCCTTGTCCATGTCCCCGCCGCCCTCTTCGAGCGCGCGCTTCGCGTCGAGCATGCCGACGCCGGTCAGCTGGCGGAGTCGCTGGACGTCCTTGGCGGTGAAGCCGGCCATCTCAGGCCCCCTCGTCCGTACTCGCGGCTTTCGGCGGCTGCCGCGCCGGTGGAGTCCGCCGGCGCGTTACCCGGGGTGGCCGATTCGGTGGCTGCCGCGCTCGGCGCCGCTGCGACGGCGGCGGCAACCGGTTCGGGGGCGGACGCAGGTGCGTCCGCGTCGGCCGGCGTCGATGCCGCGGCGCCGGTGGCGGGGCTCGCAGGAGGACTCGTGGCCGGGACGGGAGTCGATGCCGGTGGCGGAGGCGGCCGCTGGTCGGCGATGAACCGGCCCTCGACGACTGCGTCGGCGATCACCCGGCAGAGCAGGGTCCCCGAGCGGATCGCGTCGTCATTGCCCGGGATCACGTAGGTGATCAGATCGGGATCGCAGTTGGTGTCGACCACCGCGACGACCGGCAGCCCGAGCTTGTTGGCCTCGGTGACCGCGATGTGCTCTTTTTTGGTGTCGATCACGAAGATGGCGTCGGGCAGCTTCTCGAGCGCCCGGATGCCCCCGAGGTTCCGCTGGAGCTTCTCGAGCTCCCTCGTGTGGCGAAGGGCCTCCTTCTTCGGCATGGCGTCGAAGTCGCCCGCCTTCTGCATCGCCTCGAATTCCTTCATCCGGCTGACCCGGGCCGAGACGGTCTCGAAGTTGGTGAGCATCCCCCCGAGCCATCGCTCGTTCACATAGGGCATCTCGCAGGCCTCCGCGTAGGTGGCGACCGGGCCCTGGGTCTGCTTCTTCGTACCCACGAAGAGGATGGTTCCTCCTCCGGCCACCAGGTCGCGGACGAAGCCGTAGGCGTCTTCGATGCCGGCCATCGTCTGGCGGAGGTCGATCAGGTAGATGCCGTTCCGCTCCCCGAGGATGAATCTGCGCATCTTCGGGTTCCAGCGCCGGGTCTGGTGCCCGAAGTGGACACCTGCCCCGAGCAGCTGCTTCATCGTGACGACGGCCATGGGTGACTCCTTCGACGGTTGTTCGACCCCGGCCGCTGCACCCCGCGAACGGGGCGACCGTGGACGCGACCGGGTGCGTGATCGGTTGTGACTCGTCTCCTCCGGACGGAGAAGCGAGGACATCGTAGTGCCCAGGTCGGAGCGGCTGCACCTCCGGGCCGAGGGCGCGAACCGGGTGCGTCCGGGGCGACCCGAGGACGGACCTATCCGGTCGAGGAGGAGACCCGCTTCTGCTCGCCGGCGCCGGCGCCGGCCACCGCCGGGGACTTCGATCCCCTGGCCCGGCGGGCGGCACCCTCCGGCCGGTCCGCCAGCTTCGCCCGCAGCTGGAGGACCGCCTTCGTGTGGATCTGGCAGACCCGGCTCTCGGTGACACCCAGGATGTCGCCGATCTCGGCGAGGGTCAGGCCTTCGTAGTAGTAGAGGGTGAGCACGGTCTTCTCCCGCTCGCCCATCTGGCTCGACGGCCCGATCAGCGCGTCCTTGGTCTCTTTGACCTCGAACGCCTCGCCGGGCCCTGCCGTGCTGTCGGGCAGCGTCTCGCCGAGGGTCGAGCGGTCCGACCGCTCGCCCGCCCCGGAACACCTCGTCGAGGGCCACCACTCCGACGAAGGAGATCTTGCGGAGCGCGGTCTGGAACTCGGAGTCGGTCATGTCGAGGTCGGCGGCGACCTCGGCGTCGGTCGGGGTCCGGTGGAGGGTCGCCTCCAGCTTCGAGTACGACTGCTCGACGGCTCGTGCCTTGGCCCGCACCGAGCGGGGCACCCAGTCGATCGAGCGGAGCTCGTCGATGATCGCTCCTTTGATCCGGGGGATCGCGTAGGTCTCGAACTTGATGTTGCGGAGCGGCTCGAAACGCTCGATGGCGTCGATCAGCCCGATGATGCCGTAGCTCGCCAGGTCGGCCTCGTCGACGTGGCGCGGCAGACCGACCGACACCCGGCCCGCGACGTACTTCACCACCGGTGCGTAGTGGACGATGAGCTGATCGCGAAGCTCGCGAGCCCCGGTCTTCTTGTACTCGGTCCACAGCCTGTCGATGCCGTGTCCCGCCGTCTCCGCTGCCCGTCGCCATCGTCCCCTTACGCTCGTGGATGAGTCCCCGAGTACACCGTCAGCAGGCGTTCCTTGCTCACATGAGTGTAGACCTGCGTGGTCTGCAAACTGGTGTGACCGAGCAGTTCCTGCACCACACGCAGGTCGGCGCCCCCGTCGAGCAGGTGGGTGGCGAAGCTGTGGCGGAGGGCGTGGGGGTGGGTCGGGACCGGCGAGCGGCGGTCGAGGATGCGTCGCACGTCACGGGGCCCGATCCGGCGTCCCCGACGGTTGAAGAACAGGGCTTTTCGCTCCTCGTCGCCTTCCGCCGGTCCCTTGCCCGAAGCAGCGGCCAGCCCTCCTCGAGGGCCGTCCAGCCAGGCCCGGACCGCCTCGGCACACCGCTGGTGGATGAGCACCTGACGCTGCCGGGAGCCCTTCCCCACCACGGTGACCACCCGGCGGTCGAGGTCGACGTCGTCGATGTCGAGGGAGCACAGCTCCGCCACCCGGACCCCGGCGCCGTAGAGGAGCTCCAACACGGCGTCGTCGCGGAGCGCCGTCTCCGGGGGGACCTCCCGACCGAGCGGCGGGCCGTCGAGCATCCGGTCGAGATCCCCGTGCCCGAGCACCCGGGGCAGCCGCGAGTCGGGAGAGGGCGCGGAGAGCCTCGCGGACGGGTCGGTCCCGACGAGACCCCGGCGGGCGCACCATTGGAAGTACGAACGCAGGGAAGCCGCAGTCCGCGAGATCGTCGCTTTGGAGTACCGCCTCGTCGAGAGGAACGCGAGGTACCGCCGAAGCAGGAGGCGGTCGACGTCGCCTGGTCCCGACGCCCCCGCGCGACCGGCCCACTCCGCGAACCTGCGCACGTCGCCCTCGTAGGCCCGCACCGTGGCGGCCGACAGGCCGCCGACCGACCGGCGAAACGCCTCGAGTTCCCAGTTCACGGGAGCACAGTATCGGCGCGGACACCCCGCGTCGGGCATGGCCTCGCGCCACTCGCCCCGTATCGCCCGCGGCCCGGACGCGAGGGGTAACGTCAGGGCTCACGTGGCACGTCACGTCGTTCGAGCGGGCCCTCGGTCACGAGCGGACGACGACCGAAGACGATGTGGCACGCGCTCGGTGACGGAAGTCGGCGGGCCGGGTCCAAAGGGGGAACATGTCCGATCGAATCGACCGTCGCTCGTTCTTGGCCCGTGGGGCGGCCACCGGTGTGGGGCTCGCGGCCATCGGCTCGACGGGCGGCCTGCTCGCCGCCTGCGGGTCGAGCTCGAGCTCGAGTACGGCTGGCACCGGTACCGGTACCCATCCGAACGGCGTCTCGACCGCCACGCCGAAGCCGGGCGGTGCGCTCACCTTCGGCACCGAGGCAGAGGAGAAGGGCTTCAGCACCACCCAGGGCACCTTCGACACCACCGGCATCCTCTATGCGCGCACGGTCTTCGACCCGCTCGCCATCCTCGCCGCCGACGGCATCGGTCCAGCCGTACCTAGCCCAGTCGATCACTCCGAACGCCGACGCCACGGTGTGGACGATCACCATGCGACCGAACCTGATGTTCCACAACAACACCCCCTGCGACGCCGCTGCCGTCGCATCGAACCTCGAGCAGCAGAAGGCCTCGGGCCTCACCGGGCCGGCCGTGACCACCATCGACGTCGGTCAGCGCCACCGGCCCGCTCGAGGTCACCGTCAACATGAAGTCGCCGTGGGTCCCCTTCGACTACTACCTGGCGGGTGGCATCGGCGGTCAGCTGGCCTTCATCGCCGAGCCCAACTGGCTGAGCTCGGGGAGCCAGACCAACCCGATCGGCACCGGCCCGTTCGTCTTCCAGAGCTGGACCCCGAACGACCACTTCACCGCGACCAAGAACCCCCACTACTGGCGGTCGGGGCTCCCCTACCTCGACTCGGTCACCTACAAGCCGATTCCCGACAGCCAGCAGTTGCTGGCGAGCCTCATGTCCGGAAGCGTCGACATCATCCACACCTCGACCTCGCAGGTGACGAAGAGCCTCCGGGCCGACACCTCGCTCGGCTACATCGACGACTCGGTCAAGGTCGCCGGCGAGCCGGACATGGGGTGCGTCCTGCTCAACCTCTCCGAGGCACCCTTCGATCAGCAGAAGTTCCGCCAGGCGGCGGCGATGGCCATCGACTCGGCCCAGTACGTCGCCATCATCGACTCGGGGGTCAACCCGACCTCGAACGGGCCCTTCGTGCAGGGCTCGGCCTACTACCTCGCCGACAACGGGTACCCCTCCTACGACCCCACGAAGGCGAAGCAGCTCGTCCAGGAGGTGCAGCAGGCCGGGCACTCGGTCACCTTCACCCTCAACCACGTGCCCGACCCCAATACGACGAAGATCGCCGAGTACCTCCAGCAGCAGTTCAAGAACGTCGGGATGCAGGTCAGCATCAGCCCGATCGAGCAGGCCCAGATCATCAACACCGCGCTGCACCGGCAAGTTCCAGGCCCAGGTGTGGCGGCAGTTCGGGGCCATCAACCCGGACCTCAACTACATCTTCTGGAGTCCGACACAGATCAACTCGGTGTTCTCCATCAACATGGCCCGCAACACCGACCCGACGATGGAGACCGCGCTCCTCCAGGGACGCCAGTCCACGCAGCAGTCGGCCAGAGTCGCCGCCTACCAGCAGGTGAACAAGCTGATGGGCTCCGACATCCCCTACATCTGGACCGACCGCGCGGTGTGGTCGATCGGGGCCCAGCCCCAGGTGGAGAACTTCAACAACCCCACCACGCCCGCCGGCCAGCCGGCGTTCGGCTTCATCACCGGCGCGGTGTGGTGCACCCAGATCTGGCTGAATTCCTGACGCCGGCAGCTGCTCGCGCAGTCTGCGGGCGGCCATGGGATGATCGGTTGATGAGCCGCATCCTGATCGTCGAGGACGACGAGCGGATCCGCTCCTCGATGCGCCTCGCCCTCGAGGACGAGGGCTACGCGGTCGACGAGGCGGGGAGCGGCGAGGAAGCGGTCGACCAGGTGGCTGCCGATTCCATGGACCTGGTCCTCCTCGACCTCATGCTCCCCGGGATGGACGGCTTCGAGACCTGCCGGAGCCTCCGGCGCCACAGCGCGGTCCCGGTCATCATGGTCACCGCCCGCACCGACACCCACGACGTCGTCGCGGGGCTCGAGGCCGGCGCCGACGACTACGTGACCAAGCCCTTCGTCGCGAAGGAGCTGGCGGCACGTATCCGCGCGCTGCTGCGACGGTCGAGGAGCGACACGGGGACCCCGTCGCTCGGCTTCGGGGACGTGCAGATCGAGCCCGACGCCGGCGTCGTCCGCCGCGACGGCGAGGAGGTCCACTGCACGCGCACCGAGTTCCGGCTCCTCTGCGAGCTCGCCGACCATCCGGGCAAGGTGCTCAGCCGCGAGCATCTGCTCGAGCGGGTGTGGGGCTACGACTACTTCGGCGACGGCCGGCTCGTCGACGTGCACGTCCGCCGGCTCCGGACGAAGGTCGAGCCCGACCCGGCGAACCCGCGGTTCATCCTCACCGTACGGGGCATGGGCTACAAGCTGGCGGTCTGACCGTGCCCGGGGAAGTGAAGCCCACCCCGCGCGCCGAGCCGGCTCGCGGGGCCGCTCCCCCCACGGCGCGGTCCGCCACCGCCGGCAACGGACCGAGCTGTCTCGCCGGCTCGGACTGCGAGCGCGGGTCACCGCCGCGTTCACCATCGGGGCGTTCGTGCTCTCGACCCTGATGGCCGGCATCACCTACTTCACCGCCCGCCAGACCCTGCTCAGCGACCGCGAGTCCGCGGTCCAGCGCCAGGCGTTCGCCAACGCGTCGCTCGTCCAGACCGCGCTGCGCGCGCCCGGCACCCAGGTCAGCCAGCTGATCGGCTCGGTCGACACCCTGCCGGGCTCGCTGTCGGTGCTGTTCACCAGTGACCAGTGGTACGCAACGTCGATTTCGGTCGGGCAGAGCGCCATCCCCGCCGCGGAGCGCGAACGGGTCCTCTCGGGTACCCCGGCGTCGGAGTTCTTCGTCCTCGCCGGTACACCCGAACTGGTGATCGGCGTACCCGCTGCCTGCCGTGCGATCCTCGTACTTCGAGGTCTTCTCGCTGGCCGAGCTCGCCGGCACCCTGCGGGACCTCGCCTTCGCGTTGACCGCCGCGGCGCTGGTGACGACGCTCGCCGGGGCCGCGCTCGGGCGGTGGGCGAGCAGCCGGGCCCTGCGTCCCCTCGCCGACAGTGACCGACGCGGCCGTCGCGATCGCCGGCGGCGAGCTCGACACCCGGGTCGACGCGGGCGACGACGTCGACCTCCAGGACCTCGCCTCGGCCTTCAACCGGATGACCGCCAACCTCCAGGACCGGATCGAACGCGAGGCGCGCTTCACCTCGGACGTGAGCCACGAGCTCCGCTCGCCCCTCACCACGCTCTCGGCGACCGTCGGCGTCCTCGAGGCGCCACCGGGATGAGCTCGACCCGAGGGCACAGAGTGCGCTCGACCTCCTCGACGCGGACCTCCGTCGCTTCACCCGGATGGTCGACGAGCTGCTCGAGATCTCGCGCTTCGACGCCGGTTCCGCCGAGCTCTCCCTCGAGGAGGTCGACCCGCGCGAGCTGGTCGTCCAGGCGGTCGGCGCGTCGTCGCCGGGCGATCCGGCCGGAGCACGCCGAGGAACGTCCGCGACTCACCCCCTTTCCGGTCGAGGTCGGGCGCGGTGTCGACGGCCTCCGGCTCCGGGTCGACAAGCGCCGCTTCGAGCGGGTGATGGCCAACCTGGTCGACAACGCCACGCTCTACGCCGGCGGGGTGAGCCGGGTGGTCGTCGAGCGCTGGCCCGCCGGCGACGGCGGCGGCGAGCCGGCGCGTGACCATCCGGGTGATCGTCGACGACCGCGGCCCGGCGATCCCGCCGCTCGAGCGCCAGCACCTCTTCGAGCGCTTCTACCGGGGCAGCCGGGCCGGCCAGCGCGAGTCCGGTCAGGGGAGCGGCCTCGGGCTCTCCCTCGTGGCCGAGCACGTGCGGCTGCACGGAGGCAAGGTCTGGAGCGAGAACGCGCCCGAGCACGGCAACCGGTTCGTCGTCGAGCTGCCGCTCGAAGCGGCCCCGACCGACGAGGGCGCGGCAACGACCCGGCGCGGCGTGGACCCGTCCGCGGAGTCGGCTCCGTGAGGAGCCGCGGAGTCGGCTCCGTGAGGGCCGCGCGGCCGGCCGCCTCGCCGGGTGCGCCGTGATCGCGCTGGCCGTGGCGTCGGCCGCGTGCGGCATCCCGAGCGGCGGGGACCCGACGGTCATCGCCAAGTCGAACGTCCCCTTCCACCTTCTCAATCCCTCCCCGTCGACGACCGTCGCCCCGCCGCCGGCGGTCGGGGTCAACGAGACCATCTTCCTCGTGGTCGGCGGCCAGCACCTCGCAGCCGGTCACCCGCGACGTGCCGGTGCCGGCCAATCTCACCCAGATCCTCGGCGCCCTCCTCGACGGACCGACCGCGGCCGAGTCGGCCGCGGGGCTCCAGACCTTTCTCACCGGCTCGCACATCCAGGTGACCGCCTCGGTCGCCAACGGGATCGCGACCGTCGACTTCGCGAGCAACCCGGTCCAGGTGGTCGGGCCCGACCAGACCCTCGCCGTCGCACAGGTGGTCTTCACCGCCACCCAGCAACCGGGATCGCCGGCGTCGCCTTCGAGATCGCCGGTCAGCCGATCGAAGTCCCGACCGCGAGCGGTGTCCAGGCGTCGGGACCGGTCAACCGGACCCTCTATGCGCCCGTGGCCCCGCTTCCCTGAACGAGACCGGGGGCCTCAGCCCGCCTCGTCGTCCCAGGGGATCCGCGGGCGCGGCGCTCCAGAGGTGTTCGAGGTCGTAGAACTCCCGGGCCTCCTCCAAGAAGACGTGCACCAGGAAGTCGCCGTAGTCCATGAGCACCCAACGCGCGTCCGCCGCGCCCTCGACCCGGATCGGGGCGACCGCCACCTCCGCCTTCACCCGACGCTCGACCTCCTCGACGATGGTCCGCACCTGTCGCGGGTTCCGGCCGCTCGTGATGACGAAGGCGTCGGTGAGGCCGAGCAGCGCACCCATCGCGAGGACGACCGTGTCCTCGCCTGACTTCGCGTCCGCTGCACGCGCTGCAGTCGACGCAACCTGCCGGCAGCTCTCCGGATCGCGTCGTCGACGGTCGGGGTCGCGCTGGGTGAGATCAACGGATGCCTCCTTCGGACGCGCCAGCATCCGGATTGCTCGGTAGCGGAAGGGCGACGGAGAGCGACCACCGGGCCGCCCGCCGCGGCGACGAGGAGCGGTGTCGCAGTGGTCGACGCCGGAGCGCGGTCGCGGGCGAGGTCGACGACGAGGACGGTGAGTGCCAGACACACCGCGATGGCGAGCGCACAGACCAGGGCCAGTTGCCGTCGTCGTCGCCGGGCCGCCCTCAGCGCGCGGCGGGTCCGGTCGGGCCCGGAACGCGTCGGCGGCTCGGCCGGGTCGGGATCGGATACGGATGTGGCGGAGCCGGATGCGGGTGGCCTCATCCCGACGATCATCTCCTCGTAGCGTACAGACCGCGTCGCTCGATGCAACGGATGACGGCACCGGGTACCAGGTCCTCGACCGGCTGACCTGCGCCGATGCGCTGGCGGAGCTCGGTGCTCGAGACGTCGAAGGGCGACGACCGGAACTTCGACCACCCGCCAGCCCGCCGAAACCGGTGACTTCGGTGCCCGGCCGCCGACCACGGCCAGCGTCACCAGTTCCGCGAATTCCGGCTCGTCCTTCCACGAGGCGAGCTGTGCCGCCACGTCCGACCCGACGATCAGGATCAGATCGACGTCCGGGATCGCGTGCCTTCAGCTCGCGCACCGTGTCGATGGTGTAGGAGGGGCCGCCCACGGTCGATCTCGATCCGCGATGCCTCGAGGCCCGGCCACTCCCGGACCGCGGCCGCGCACCATCGCGTAGCGGTCCTCGGCAGGCGCGACCGGGCCGTCCTCTTTCTGCCACGGCTCGTTGGCGACGACCAGGAGCACCCGGTCGAGATCCGAGCGCGGTGCGGACCGTTTCGGCGACCGCGAGGTGAGCCCGGTGGATCGGGTCGAAGGTCCCCCCGAAGACCCCGACCCGCTCGTGGGTGGCACCCACCTCAGGTCCCGGTCAGCTCGGCCACCACCGGCGCGAAGCGCCTCCATCTCCGCCTCGTGCACGACGATGTAGGAGAAGCCGAACCGCTCGCGGCGCTCGCGAAGCGTGTCGGCGATCTCGCCGATGGTGCCGATCAGCGCGATGCGGCGTGCCTCCGCGATGTGCTCGGCGGCACCGAGAGCGCCCGAGCGAGACCCGCGACGGCCTCGTCGCGGTCGGCGACGATCTGGACCACGAAGGTCAGGCACTGGAGCTCGAGCCGGTCGAAGCGCTCGCCGGCCGCCGCGCGCACCCATTCGAGGCGCTGCGTCGTAGTGCGGCCGCGGTGGTGGTCGCGAGGACCTCGGGGCCGACCACACCGGCGGCGAGGCTCGGGTTCACCCCCACGATGTCGGCCTCTCGCGCGGCGAGGGCGAGCACTCGCGGTCCGCCGCCGCCGACCACGATCGGAGGGTGCGGACGCTGGTGGGGCTGCGGTTCGCCGAGCCGCGCCCTCGATGCGGTAGTGCTTCCCGTCGAAGGTGCACGTCCCGGTCGACCAGAGCGCCTTCATCACTGCAAGGCTCTCGGCCATCCGGTCGATCCGCACCGAAGGAGGATCTTCCTCGATCCCGGCCTGCTCGTAGTCGGTGGTCATCCATCCCGCGCCGAGGCCGAACTCGACCCTGCCCTCCGAGAGGAAGTCGAGGGTGGCGATCTCCTTCGCGAGGACGACCGGGTGCCGGTAGTCGTTTCCGAACACGAGCGAGCCGACCCGGAGCGTCGAGGTGGCCTCGGCGGCCACGGTGAGCGCGACCAGCGGACCGAACTGGTCCTCGAAGTGGTCGGGCAAGAACAGCGTCGAGTACCCGAGACCTTCGATCCGCCGTGCGAGGTCCCGCCACGCGTGCCCCGACGGTGCCCGCGACAGCTGGACGCCGAAACGGAACGGAGGCACGTGCCTCAGCGGATCCCCGACGCCAACATGGCACGAGCCTAGGCCCCGAAGTCGTACGCTGGTGCGGTGGCGACTCCCCTTTCCGGCCGCGCCTGGGCGCCCGACTCCTGGCGCTCGAAACCGGCGGCCCAGCAACCCGACTGGCCCGACGAACGGGAGCTCAAGCGCGTGCACGCCCAGCTCGCCGGGCTCCCGCCCCTCGTCTTCGCCGGCGAGGCGCGTCATCTCACCTCGGCCCTCGCCGAGGCGGCCCGGGGCCGCGGCATTCGTGCTGCAGGCCGGCGACTGCGCGGAGTCGTTCTCCGAGTTCAGCGCCGACGCCATCCGGGACAAGCTCAAGGTGATCCTCCAGATGGCCGTCGTGCTCACGTACGGGGCCGGTGTGCCGGTCGTCAAGGTGGGCCGGATCGCGGGCCAGTTCGCCAAGCCACGCAGCTCCCCGACCGAGGAAGTCGACGGTCGGGTCCTCGAGTCCTTCCGGGGGCACATGGTCAACGACGACGCGCCGCACGCGGAGGCGCGCGTTCCCGATCCCTCCCGGCTGGTCAGCGCCTACCAACAGTCGGTCTCGACCCTCAACCTCCTGCGCGCGTTCACCAAGGGCGGCTTTGCCGACCTGAGCCAGGTCCACGCATGGAATCAGCAGTTCGTCGCGTCCGTCTCGTGAGGGTCGGCGCTTCGAGGACATCGCCGAGGGCATCGACCGCGCACTCCGGTTCATGGCCGCCTGCGGGATCGACCTCGTCTCGGAGGACTCGCTCCATCAGGTCGACTTCTGGACCAGTCACGAGGCGTTGATCCTCGACTACGAGGAGGCATTGACGCGTAAGCGACTCCTTGACCGGCGACTGGTACGACTGCTCCGCCCACATGCTCTGGGTGGGTGAGCGGACCCGCCAGCGCGACGGTGCACACTGCGAGTTCCTCGCCGGCATCCGCAACCCGGTCGGCTGCAAGATCGGACCGTCGGCGACGCCCGACGAGGTGCTCGCGCTCAGCGAGCGGCTCGACCCCGACCGGACCCCGGGACGACTCACCCTGATCACCCGGCTCGGTGTCGACGCGGTGGACACGGTGCTCCCCGCCGTTGTTGCGCGCGGTCCGCGAGAGCGGCCGGTCGGTGGTGTGGGTGTGCGATCCCATGCACGGCAACACCTTCTCCTCGGAGGGAGGCCGCAAGACACGTCGGTTCGACGACATCGTCGGCGAGCTCACCGGCTTCTTCCGACGCGCACCGCGAGGCGGGAACCTGGCCGGGCGGGCTCCACATCGAGCTCACCGGTGACGACGTCACCGAGTGCCTGGGCGGTGTGGAGGACATCGTCGAGGACCAGCTCCACGAGCGCTATACGACGGCCTGCGATCCGCGTCTCAACGGCCGCCAGGCGCTCGACCTCGCCTTCCGGGTGGCGGAGCTGCTACGCGCCTGACCGCGTCGCGAGCCGCTCGGGGCACGCGACGCTTCGGCGGTACCAGCTGGACCCTTGACCCGGATTCCGGCGGCGAGAAGAATGACCGGGTTCCGATCGGTCCCGACCGGTCGCGGCCCACCAGCTCGCTCCCGCGTGCGATCCGCGGCGCAGCACGAGCTCCCCGAGCCCGAAAGGTTCTCCGGTCATGGTCGAACATCGCTCCCTTCGCCCTCCTACGCCTCGTCACTCGTCGAGGGGGGCGCGACGCGGCCGCGCCGCGGTCGGCGTCGCGCTCGCGTGCGCGGCCATCGCCGGCCTCCTCGTCGCGACACCGCTCGTCGGCGGGAGTCCGAAGGCCGCTGCCGCCCCGTCGGGGCACACCGGGACGCTGTCGGCCTACTGGCTGGTCGCCGCCGACGGCGGTGTCTTCAGCTTCGGTGGCACGCCCTTCTACGGCTCGATGGGTGGCCACCCGCTCAACCGACCGATCGTCGGGATGGCCGGTGCCGCCGGCGGTGCCGGGTACTGGCTGGTCGCGTCCGACGGCGGCATCTTCGCCTTCGGCCGTGCCGGCTTCTACGGTTCGACCGGTTCGCTCGTCCTCAACCGGCCGGTGGTCGGGATGGCCGCACTCCCGGACGGGAGCGGCTACTGGCTGGTCGCGTCCGACGGAGGGATCTTCGCGTTCGGCCACGCCGGCTTCTACGGCTCGATGGGAGGAAAGGTGCTCAACCGGCCGGTGGTCGGGATGGCACCGACCCCCGACGGCAAGGGTTACTGGTTGGTCGCCGCCGACGGCGGCATCTTCGCCTTCGGCGACGCGGGGTTCTTCGGTTCGACCGGGAGCCTCACCCTCAACCGGCCCATCGTCGGGATGACCGCCAGCCCGAGCGGGCACGGCTACTGGTTCACCGCGTCCGACGGCGGCGTCTTCGCGTTCGGCGACGCGGGCTTCTTCGGATCGCTCGGCAGCGTGCCACTCAGCCGGCCGGTGGTGGCGATGGCCTCCACCGCCGACGGGAAGGGTTACTGGTTCGCCAACAACAACGGCGGGGTCACCGCTTACGGTGACGCGACCTACTGGGGCTCGACGCCCCAGGTGCTCGCCCAGCCGGTGGTCGGGATGGCGCAAGCCCCCGGCAACGACCACTTCGCCGCGTCCCCCTACCCGTCGGGCTCCTTCGGATACGACGTCTCGGGCTTCCAGTGCGGGGGCTTCCCACCGCCGCCGCACACCATCGGGATCGTCCAGGTGGTGGGCGAGTCGATGGGACCGATCAACCCCTGCCTGGCCGGTGAGGCGGGCTGGGCCGGGGCCGGCCTCAACCTCTACATCTTCCTCACCTTCGGGACGTCGGGCACCGACGCCGACCCGGCCTGCAACTCGACCGCGGCACCCCCCGCCTGCCAGTACGGGTTCCTGACCGCAAAGCGATGCGTACACCAAGGCGCTACAGGCAGGCGTCAACACCTCGGTCGCCTGGTGGCTCGACGTCGAGAGCTACTCGTTGCCGGGGATCCCCTCCTGGCAGGCCGATCCGAACCAGAACGCGTCACTGGTCCAAGGGGCGCTCGACGGGCTCCGCTCCTCGGAGGGGCTCAACAACGTCGGCATCTACGCGAGTCCCGGCGTCTGGAACGGCATCGTCGGGGGCTACCAGCCCGCGGTCGCCTACTGGGCGGCCTCGTGGGGCGTGGACCCCGCGTCCACGTGCGGCAGCGTCCGCAGCCAGTTCCCGACCGCGCGGTTGCCGTCGGGGCCGGTCCAGATCGTCCAGTACAGCTCGCCCTCGACCCAGCTGCCGCTCGGCGGGATGGACACCGCCTTCGACAACGACTACGCCTGCTGAGCCGCCGAGCGCACTCGTGCCGCCCCTACACCCGTGCCCACCAGGTGGGCGGCGTCGTTGTAGCCGAGCAGCCGCCACCTGCCGGCGTCGACCTCCCAGCTGGTGAGCGAAGCGTGCGCGGTCCGCAGCTGCAGGCGCGTGCCCTCGAGCCCGCGGTCGACGGGGACCTTCGCCAACAGGGACGCCTCGACCACCCCGGCGTGGGTCGCGGCGACCACCAGCTCGCCGGGGTGGCGAGCCGCCAGCTCGTCGAGCGCGGCCGCGACCCGGCGCACGAACCCGGTCCAGCTCTCGCCTCCCGGTGCGATCGGCCGCGAAGGATCGGTGTCCCAGTCGGGGCTGCCGAAGGCGGCGGAGAATTCCTCCCAGGTGAGCCCGTCCGCCTCGCCGGGATGCAACTCGCAGAGTGCGCACTCGGTGACGAGGGAGGGCACGATCCCGGCCGCGTCCGCGAGACCGGTCGCGATGCCGTTGGCGGTCTCGACCGCCCTCGGGAGCACGCTCGCATAGAAGGCCGACGCACCGGCCAGTTCGCCGGTGGTGCACAGCCGTGCGCGGAGGGCCGCCACCTGGGCCCGTCCGGCATCGGTCAAGCCTCCGCAGCCGAGGGGCCCGCCACACACTCCCGATACGTTGCAGACCGCCTCGCCGTGGCGGACGAGCACCAGCCGTGTCGCCTCGGCCGCCTCGGGCGGGACCGTGCGCACGCCTTCCGGCGGGTGTCCACCCGAAGACCGCGCTCGTCGCCCCCGACAGCCCGTCGAACCCGGCAGCGGCGCCGCTCACGTGAGCTCGCCCACGAACTGCTCGAGCTGGCGGAGCGTGCGGCACTCGACCACCGCGTCGCAGTGCCGGGCGTACTCGCCGACGATCGAGTCCCCCGAGTTCCAGTAGGTCTGCGGCTCGGGGTTGAGCCAGTAGACGTGGCGCGCGCGGGCCTGGAGCTCCTTGACCACCCAGGCCTGCGGCGCGTGGTAATTGTTGCGCGCGTCGCCGAGCAGCAGCACGCTCGCCTTCGGGGTCATCTCCTCGCCCCATCGCTCCCAGAACACCGTCAGCGCGTGGCCGTAATCCGAGTGCCCGTCGACCCAGATGACATCGGCTTCGGTGTTGATCCGGTGCACCGCGTCCGACGGGTCATCGGCTCCTTCGAAGAACCGGGTCACCTCGTCGATCCCGTCGATGAAGACGAAGCTGCGCACCTTGGAGAACTGGGTGCTGATGGCGTGCACCAGGTGGAGGGTGAACCGTGCGAAGGAGGCCACCGAGCCGGAGATGTCGGCGATCACCACGATCTCGGGCTTCGACGGCCGCGGGTAGCGGAACTTGGGGTCGACTGGCACACCGCCCGTCGAGAGGGAGTGCCGCATGGTCGACCGGAAGTCGAGCGGCCCCCTCCGGCCGTGACGACGCTTGCGGGCCAGACGGACCGCCAGCTTGCGCGAGAGCGGCTGGAGGGACTTGCGCATCGCGGCCAGCTCCTCGCGGGTGGCGTGCATCATGTCCACGTCTTCGGGGAGCGGTTTGCGCAACGAACGAGCCAGGGCCTCGCTGCCGCGGTCGGCGACCAGGCGCCGGCGGATCTCGTTCTCGATCTCCTGGCGCAACTGCTCGATCCGAGCCTGGTACTCGTCGCGGAGCAACCGCTCCTCGAGGGGCGTGAGGCTCACCGCGGGCCCGCTCTCGCCGGCCGCGCCCTCGTTCAGCGACGAGGTGGCCTGGCGCGCCTCACCGAGGAGCCGCTCGAGCACCGAGTCGAGGTCGAGGTTCCGGAGCGTCCGGTAGAGGTAGTAGGTGCCCCCGACCGGGCGGCCGGCTTCCATGCCCGCGTAGCGCGACACCGCCTGGCGGGCAACTGCCCCTACCATCGCGGCGTTGCCGCCGAGGAGGGCCTTGTAGAGCAGGTCGGCGAGTTCCTGCGCGGTCATGCCTTCCTGGGGTCCGCCCCTCCCGGTGCCCGACTGCTCGCCCGGGCGTGCCTCGGCAGGCGCACCCTCTCGATCCGTTGGCGCCTCGGACTCCTGGTCGATCCGGTATTCGGGCCCGCGCAGCGAGAAGTAGATCTCGAAGGTGGTCTCGTACGCGCGCCAGTGCGAGGACGACTTCACCAGGCTCGCCCCGAGCGTGTACTTGATCGCCTCGCGGTCCTCGAGCGGGATGTGGCGGAGGGCCTCCGCCGCGTCGAGGTGCTCGGTGAGCGAGACCGGGATGCCGGCCGCGCGCAGCTCGGCGACGAATCCGGTCAGCAGGTCGAGCACTGCTCGGGCTCAGTCGGGGAGCTCGGCGCCGGCCAGCTCCTTGGCGGCCCTGTCGATGTCCGACTGGTACTTCAACAGGATGTGCAGCGTGTCGCGGGCCCGCTCGGCGTCGATCGACTCCACACCGAGGACGACCAAGGTGCGCGCCCAGTCGATCGTCTCGGACACCGAAGGGTTCTTCTTCAGGTCGAGGGTGCGGATCGACCGCACGATCCGCGCCACCTGGTCGGCGAGCGCCGCATTGATGCCCGGCACCCGGGTCTCGATGATCGCCCGCTCGCGGTCGAGTTGGGGATAGTCGATGTGCAGGTAGAGACACCGGCGCTTCAGCGCCTCGGAGAGCTCGCGGGTGTTGTTCGAAGTGAGGAAGACGAGCGGGATCCGAGTGGCGCGCACCGTCCCGAGCTCGGGGATGGACACCTGGTACTCGGAGAGGATCTCGAGGAGAAGGGCCTCGGTCTCGAGCTCGACCCGGTCGACCTCGTCGACCAGCAGCACCACCGGTTCGCTCGAACGGATCGCCTCCAGCAAGGGACGGGTGAGGAGGAACTCCTCGGCGAAGATGTCCTCTTCGAGCTGCTGCCACGACCGACCCGAATCGGCCTGGATCCGGAGCAGCTGCTTCTTGTAGTTCCACTCGTAGAGCGCCTTCGACTCGTCGAGTCCCTCGTAGCACTGGAGGCGGATGAGCCGGCTGCGGGTCAGGCGGGCGACCGACTTGGCCAGCTCGGTCTTGCCGGTGCCCGCGGGCCCCTCGACGAGGACGGGCTTGGCCAACCGGTCGGCGAGGAAGACCACGCCCGAGATGCCGTCGTCGGCCAGGTAGTCCACGCCGGCGAGGCCCTCGCGCACTTCACCGATCGACCCGAAGCGCGCCTCGTCGGGGACGGGGTAGCCGGAACGGATCTCCTCGGTCGCGTGCGGCGCTCGGAGCGGCCTGCGGTCTCGGTCATGAGCGAACCTGCCCGTCGCCGGTGAGCACGAACTTGACCGAGGTCAACTCGCGCAACCCCATCGGACCCCGAGCGTGGAGCTTCTGCGTCGAGATCCCGATCTCGGCGCCGAGACCGAGCTCCTCGCCGTCGACCAATCGGGTCGAGGCGTTGATCACCACCGCCGCGGCGTCGACCTGGTTCGCGAAGCGGTTCGCGGTCCGGAGGTCGGTGGTCACGATCGCCTCGGAATGGCCCGACGAGAAGCGCTCGATGTGGTCCATGGCGGCTTCGAGGTCGTCGACCACCGCCACCGACATCTTCATCGCCAGGAACTCGGTCGCGAAGTCCTCGTCGGTCGCCGGCCCGATGCCCGGGTCGAGGGCGCACGCCGCCGAGTCCCCGACGAGCTCGACCCCGGCGAGAGCGCCGGCGATCCGCGGCACGAAGTCCTCTGCCACCGCTCGGTGGACGAGCAGGGTCTCGGCCGCGTTGCACACACCGGGGCGCTGGGTCTTGGCGTTGACCACGATGGCCTCGGCCATCGCCAGGTCGGCCGCCTCGTCGACGTAGACGTGGCAGTTGCCAGCGCCGTCGAGCACGTAGGGGACGGTCGCGTGCTCCTGCACGGTGGCGACGAGCGCAGGTCCCCCCCGCGGGATGAGGCAGTCGATCACGCCCTCGAGCTGCATGAAGGAGATGGCCGACTCATGGCTGGTGTCCTCGACCAGCCCGATCGCTCCGACCGGCAGCCCGGCCTTGTCCAACCCATCGCGCATCGCCTCGGCGATCACCAGATTGGACGCGAGCGCGGAGGACGAGCCGCGTAGGACGACCGTGTTCCCCGACTTGAGGCAGAGTCCGGCCGCGTCGCTCGTGACGTTCGGCCGGTTCTCGTAGATGATCCCGACGACGCCGAGAGGGACCCGGACCCGTTGGACACGCAGGCCGTTCGGCCGCACCCATCCGTCGACGACCTCGCCGATCGGGTCGGGCAGGCCGGCCACCGCCCGGAGGCCCGTCGCCATCGAGGCCACCCGCGTCGTCGTCGAGCCGGAGGCGGTCGAGGGAGGTGGTGTCGGCGCCGGCCTCTTCGGCCCGCCGCAGGTCGTCGGCGTTGGCCGAGAGGACCTCGGCGCTCCGGTGCTCGAGGATGTCGGCCGCCCGCACCAACGCGTCCGCCCGTGCCGCAGAGGGTGCCGCGGCCAGGCGGGTGCTCGCCTGCTTCGCCCGGCGGGCGAGCTCCTCCAGAGCGGACGTGGGGCTGGTCGGCACCGTCTCAGCGTAGTGGCAGGGGAATTCCGGGCGATGCGGGCCCGGACCGCCCGAAGCGACCGCTGCCTCGGCGGCATCCCTGCCGGGCTCGGGCGGCTCGGGCGGCTCGACCGACGGCAACGCGGGTTGCAAGACTCCCGGCATCGACGTTCCCGGGGAGATTGGGCGCTGTCAAATGTTTTCGGAAAGCGATGTCGACCTGACAGGTCCCGTGCATTCCCGAGCCGGCCGCACGCCGGCCGGACCGGTCAGGTGAGGACCACCATGTCGTCGCGGTGGACCACCACCGGCGGGAGGTCGTCGGGCAGATGTTCGGAGCGGTGCCCCGCCCAGGCGCCGACCACCGCGGCAGCGTGACGCACCAGGCCCTTCGCGAACACCTTCCCACCGGGGCCGGCGATCTCGACTGCGTCGTCGACCCCGTAGTCGCCGCTCGTGGCGACCACCCCGGCCGGCAGCAGCGACCGCCCCCCGACCACGAGCGCGTGGCGCGCACCCTCGTCCACTTCGATGGTCCCCGACGACCCGATCGCGAACGCGATCCAGAGCTTGCGCGCCGGGAGGCGCCGGTCGCGTGGCCGGAACCGGGTGCCGACGCCGGGCACGCCGCGCGCGACCGCGTCGAGCACGCCCGGACGCCCGGCGTCCGCGATGACCGCCTCGACCCCCGACCACACGGCGATCTTGGCGGCCGCGAGCTTCGAGCCCATCCCGCCGCTCCCGACCGCGGTGCCCGGCCCGCCGGCGATCCGCTCGAGCTCGTGGTCGATCTCGACCACCTCCTCGATGAGCGACCCCGACCCCGAGCGGCCGGGGTCCTCGGTCAGCAGTCCGGCGGTGTCGGTGAGCAGTACCACGAGCACCGCGCCGACCAGATGCGCGACAAGGGCGGCGAGCCGGTCGTTGTCGCCGAACCGGATCTCCTCGTCGGCGACCGCGTCGTTCTCGTTGACCACCGGCACGACGCCGAGTTCGAGCAGCCGGGTCGAGGGTGCCCCGGGCGTGGAGGTACTGGCTGCGGTGCACGAAGTCGAGCGGTGCGAGCAGCACCTGTCCCGCCGCGAGCCCCCGGCTTCCCAACGCGTCGCTCCACACCTGCATCAGCCGGTGCTGGCCGACCGCGGCGACCGCCTGGAGGGTGGCGAGGTCGGAGGGCCGCGGGCGATCCGGAGCCAGACTCGACCAGCCCGCCGCGATCGCACCGGAGCTGACCACCACCACCCGGTCGCCCCCGGCGCGTAACGCCGCCACCTCCTCCGCGACCTTGTCGATGGCGCCGTGGTCCACGCCACCGGACGGAGTGGTCACCGAGGACGAGCCGACCTTGACCACGAGGGTCCGGCCGGGACGATCGGCACCCACGTCGGCGGCGGTCACCGGCGTCGACGCCTGCGGGGCGGGTTCCCCCCGGGCGCCGGCTGGTCGGGAGACCACTCGAAGGCGAGCGCCCCGATCTGCACCACGTCGCCGTCGCGGGCACCGGCGCGGGCGAGTGCACGGTCCACGCCGATGCGCCGCAGCCGCGCCTGGACGACGGCGGCCGCTTCGTCGGTGGTCACGTCGTTCAAGGCCACCGCTCGTTCGGCGGACCTCCCGGTGACCACGAACGACGCCTCACCGGTCCGCTCCACCTCGAAGCCGTCGGGCACCGGCCGGTGGTGGACCACCACGGCATCGGCGACTGCCGGTTCTTCCGCCCGCGCCGATTGCACCAGCCCGAGGAGACGCCGCACCAGCTCCTCGATCCCGAGACCGGTCACCGAGGAGAGCGTCAGGTCGAGCGTGATGCCGTCGGACCATTCGTCGCGCGGAACGAGGTCCGCCTTCGAGCCGACGAGCAGACGCGGACGGTCGAGCAACTCGGGGCGGTAACGGGAGAGCTCGTCGAGGAGCACCCGCTCCTGCTCCGAAGGGGGCGCAGGTGCCATCGGGTCGAGGTCGATCAGGACGGTGAGCACCCGGGCGCGGGTGATGTGGCGGAGGAAGCGGTGCCCGAGCCCTTTGCCGGACGCGGCCCCCTCGACCAGCCCGGGGATGTCGGCCACGGTGAAGTCCGACTCGCCGGTGCGCACCACGCCGAGATGGGGCTCGAGCGTGGTGAAGGGGTAGTCGGCCACGGTCGGCTTCGCCGCCGAGATGCGGGAGATGAGCGTGCTCTTCCCTACGTTGGGGAAGCCGATGAGCGCGACGTCGGCGACGAGGGCGAGCTCGAGGTCGTACCACTCCTCGTGTCCGCGCTCGCCTTGTTCGGCGAAGGCCGGCGCGCGGCGCCGGTTGGTGAGGAAGCGCGCGTTGCCCCTCCCGCCGCGGCCGCCATCGCCGGCGAGCCAGCGCTCGCCGGAGCGGGCCAGGTCCGCGAGCAGCGTTCCGTCCGCCCGGCGGGCTCGGGTGCCGACGGGGACGGGGACCTCGAGGTCCGCCCCGCGGGCGCCCTGGCGCTTCTTCCCGCCGCCGTGCCTCCCGTCCCCCGCTCTGCGGTGCGGGTGGTCGCGGAAGCCGAGCAACGACGACTGATTGGTGGTCGCGACCAGCCAGACCGATCCGCCATGGCCGCCGTCGCCCCCGTCCGGGCCGCCCCTGCTCACGTGGGCCTCGCGCCGGAAGGCGACCGCGCCCGCACCGCCGTCACCGGCTTTCACGTGCACTTGGGCCTCGTCGACGAAGCCGGACATGGCCGCGATCCGTACCGACGGGCCCGTCGTCGGCCCGTTGGACCTGGGCCTCGGCGGTGAGTGCGCGCTCAGGCCGCGACGAGGAGCAGCTCGCGCAGCCGCACGACTGCCTGGGTCACCCCGAGTGCCGCGGCGAGCTCGGCGTAGCTCCCGTAGACCGAGCGGATCGACTCGAGGAACTCCTCCATCGTCTCGGGGACCACGTGGAGGATCGCCGGCGCGAATCGCTCGACCTGTTCGACCGAGTCGGGGTACTCGGCCTTCAGGCGTTCGAAGAGGCGGTCCATCGCAGCCGCGCTCAGCGCGTAGTCCTCGACGATCGTCTCGTCGGGAACGTCGAGGAAGGCCAGCACGAGCGCCGAGAGCACCCCGGTCCGGTCCTTGCCCGCACTGCAGTGCACGACGGCCGGCAGGGAGCCCGACGAGGCGAGCACTTCGATCGCCCGGGTGAGCACCGGTCCGCCGTCTTCGACCATGCGCCCGTACCGCGACGCCACGTAGGAGGCCTCGCCCCAGTCGGGAAGCTCGTCGGGAGAGGGCAGGACGTCGGTGAGGGGCAGGTCGACGTAGCGCACGGGAACCTCGTCGACCGGGAACCGCCCGCGCTGTTCGGCCTCGTCGACCGTTCGCAGGTCGATGACCGTGGACAGCTCCAGCTCGGCGAGGAGCGAGCGGTCGGCCTCGGTGAGCCGGTTCAACCCGTCGGCGCGGAACAGGCGACGCCAGCCGATCCGGTGGCCGTCGCGGGTCGCGTACCCGCCGAGGTCGCGGAAGTTGACGCATCCCTCGAGCAGGAGGGTCCGGCTGGGCATCGCCGAGGATCAGTCGGCGACGACGTCGACCAGCTTCCGCCCCTTGCGGCTCGTGAAGCGCACCGTGCCGTCGGCCAGGGCGAAGAGCGTGTCGTCGCCGCCACGGCCGACGTTGGCGCCCGGGTGGAACTTGGTGCCGCGCTGGCGGACCAGGATCGCCCCGGCGCGGACGGTGGTCCCACCGAATTGCTTGACCCCCAGCCGCTGGGCGGTGGAATCGCGCCCGTTGCGGGTCGAACCCCCGCCCTTGGTCTTCGACATGCCGACTGCTCCTTGTGTTCGCTCGTGCTCGGTGGGTCGGTGGTCAGGCGGTGATCGAGGTGATGGCGATCGTCGAGTAGCGCTGCCGGTGCCCCCACCGGGTGGACTGGCGCGACTTGTTCTTGTAGGTGAAGCCCCGGATCTTCTTCCCGAGCTCCTCCCCCACCACCGTGGCGGTCACCGACGAGCCGGACAGCTGCTCGGGTGTGGCGAGGACCCGGTCGCCGTCGACGACCAGGACCGGCCGGAAGGTCACCTCGCTGCCCGGTTCCTCGCCGAGCAACTCGACGCGGAGCTCCTGGCCCTCGGCGACTCTCTCCTGCTTTCCCCCGGTCTGGATGACGGCGTACATAGGCAGGCGAGTCTACAGGTCCGGGTCCTCGAGGACGATGCCGCGCCCCCGCAGATCTCGCAGGTGGTCGAGAGCGACTCGATCAGCCCCTCCGACACCCGCTTCCGGGTCATCTCCACCAGGCCGAGCTCGGAGATGTCGAAGACCTGGGTCCGGGTCTTGTCCCTGGCCAGTGCCGACCGGAGTGCGCTGCCCACCTTGTCGCGGTTCTCCTTGATCTCCATGTCGATGAAGTCGATGACGATGATGCCCCCGATGTCGCGGAGCCGCAGCTGGCGCGCCACCTCGTCGGCCGCCTCCAGGTTGTTGCGGTAGACGGTCTCCTCGAGATTGGTCGTACCGACGTTCTTACCGGTGTTGACGTCGATCACGGTGAGCGCCTCGGCCCGATCGATCACGAGGGAGCCACCGGAGGGGAGGAAGACCTTGCGGTCGAGCGCTTTGTGGAGCTGCTCGTGGACGTGGTAGCGCTCGAACATCGGCAGCGGCTCGGCCTCGGGGTCGAAGAACTCGACCCGGTCGGCGAGCTCGGGGTTGACCGCGCCCACGTACTCCTTGACCTGCTCGTAGAGGGCGCGGTCGTCGATCACCACCGCCCGGTACTCGCGGTTGAGCTCCTCGCGGATGACCCGCACCGCGATGGCCGGCTCGCGGTAGAGGAGGGACGCACCCTGACCCTTCAGGGCGTCGGCGGCGATCGTCTCCCACTGGCGGACCAACCGCTCGACGTCGTCGGCGAGCTCCTCCGCGCTGGCTCCGGCCGCTGCGGTGCGCACGATGAGCCCGTGACCCTCGGGACGCACCGCGTCGACGATCCGCCGAAGCCGCTTGCGCTCGCCGTCGTCCAGCCGCTTGGAGATCCCGAAGGCGGTCGAGTTGGGAACGAGCACGACGAAGCGCCCGGGGAGCGAGACCTCCTGGGTCAGCCTGGCCCCCTTCGCGCCGATCGGGTTCTTCGTGACCTGACAGAGGATGGACTGCCCGGGGCGCAGCAACTGCTCGATCCGGGGCTGCCCCCGGGTGCCCGGCTCGACGTCGTCGGTGTCGTAGCGGACGTCGCCGTGGTAGAGAACGGCGTTCTTCGGCGTCCCGATGTCGATGAAGGCCGCCTCCATCCCGGGAAGGACGTTCTGCACCCGGCCCCGGTAGATGTTGCCGTCGATCTGGGTGCTGTCGTCGGAGGCCCGCGAGACGTAGTGCTCGACGAGCGTGCGGCCCTCGAGGAGGGCGATGTGGGTCACGTCCCCGCGCACGTGCACGCAGATCATGTACCGCCCGACCGCCTTGCCCCGACGCTCGCGCCCGCCCTTGCGCCCCTCGGCGCGGGAACCCTCTCCGGCCCGAGACCCCGCGGACTTCGCGGCAGGCTGGTTCCCCGAGGCGTTCCCGGTTCGGCCGCCGTTCGGTCCGGCCTCGGCCGGCGGGTTCACCCGCTGACGGGACCGGCCGTTCCCCCCGGTGCGCACACCGGTCGTGAGACCCGCGGGCGGTGGCGCCGGCCTGGTGTCGCCGATCTTCGGCCGTTCCCCGGTCACGCGGGGCGGCGCTGCCGATCCCGACGATGCAGGGGCCGGGACCGATCCGGGGGGTGTGACCGGCAGGGCGCTCGCCGCCGCGTCGGGCTCCGACTGCACGGTGCCGGGGGTGGAGCCGTTGCCCGACCGTGACCGGCCGCGGCCTCCTCGCGAGCCACGGCGGCGCCGAGGACGCGTCCTCGCGCCCTGGCCGCCCGATCCGGACGCGACCTCGGTGGTCAGGCCACCGTCACCTCCGGCGCTCTTGGCCGTGTCCCCGCCCGGGGACGGGGATGGTCCGGCCTCCGCCACCGACGGCGCGGCCGGTTCCGAGGAAGCCTCCACCGGTTTCCCGGCTGTTGCGTCTGACATCGATTTCCCTTCCGATACTGCTCATGACGCACACACCACGGTGTGCGCGGCGCGGCCGGCGGCCTCGCGACCCTCCCCGGCGGGGAGTGGTTCGACTCGGCAGCCGTCGCGCTCGATCCACTGTTTCGTCCTGCACGCCCGGTCGAGGACCGGGCTCGTCCCCGGCCCACCCTCGCCGGCCGAGGACAAGAGCCCCTGCACGAGCTCCGCCGGCCGGACCCCGCGGGGCTGTGTCGACGTCTCGGCGAGAAGACCGGCGGCACCGTCCGTCTCGATCGCGGCGAGGTGCCGGACCGAGGGACGGAGGTCGTCGACGACCGCCCGGCCCTTACGTTCACGGGCGATCTCCACCGTCTCGGCGGCCAGGAAGGACCCGACCAGCTCCTCGACGGCGCCACTCGACAGCCCTCGGAGGCGGATCTCCCATTCGCACGAGGTCACCTGCTCCTGCAGCGACGACGGGTCGCGCTCGAGCGTGGCCGCTGCCACCACCTCGACTCCGTCCGGCATCAGCGCCGAGAGGTGTGGGGGGAGCGCCGAGGGCTCGAGTCCCCCGGGGCCACTCCGGTCCTCGTCGAACCTGACGTCGACGTACTCGGCGAGCGACTCGCACCCGGTGGGGAGGGCGAGACCGAAGCTCAGCTGGGGCCGAGGGGAGAAGCCGTTCGAGTAGGCCACCGGCAGTGCCGCCCGTCGGATCGCCCGCTCCCACATCCGCGCCACGTCGCGCTGGCTGGTGAAGCGGATCTTGCCGAGCTTCGCATAGCGGAACCGGACCCGCACTTCAGCTACCCCTTCCGGCCCCGAGGGCCGCGTCGCCTGCCGGCCGCCCCCCGCCCGGCCCGGCGCCGTCCGGCGCCGTGGAGAGGAATCGTACCGGCACCCGGCCGCCGGTTGAGAGATCCTGCCCGGTGCCCTGGCTGCCGCCCGCCGGGGGCACCGCCGAGGCCACCACGTGCTCGACCCCGAAACCGGTGCAGGCCCCGCAGTCGTAGCAGGGGGTCCACCGGCAGTCCTCGAGGCCGTGCTCGGCCAGCGCATCGAGCCAGTCCTGCCAGAGGAAGTCGCGGTGGAGGCCGGCGGAGACATGGTCCCAGGGCAACGCCTCCCCCTCGACCCGGTGTCGGTAGACGGTCTCCTCGAGGGACATCCCCTGGGCCGCCAGGGCGTCGGTCCACCGGTCGAGGTCGAAGTGCTCGGACCACTCCTGGAAGACTCCGCCGTGCCGCCAGACATGCTCGACGACGGCGCCCATCCGTCGGTCCCCGCGGCTGACGATTCCCTCGGCGGCGGTGGCCCTCGGATCGTGCCACTTGAGGGTGAGACCCCGCACCGGCCGGGTGGCGTCGCGCAAGAGATGGACCTTGCGGGTGAGCTCTTCGATCGTGTTCTGCCCGAACCACTGGAAGGGGGTGTGCGCCTTCGGCACGAAGCCGCCCACCGAGGCGACCACCGAGGCACCGCGGTGGTACCCGCGCCCGATCTCCACGCAGCGGCGGGCCAGCTCGCGCGATCCCGAGCGTGTCCTCGTCGGTTTCGGTCGGGAGGCCGATCAGGAAGTAGAGCTTGATCCGGCGCCACCCCTGGCTGAAAGCGCCGTCCACCGCCGTGTAGAGGTCCTCTTCGCGGATGAGCTTGTTGAGGACCTGGCGCATCCGCCAGGTCCCGCCCTCGGGGGCGAAGGTGAGACCGGTCCGGCGGACCCGTTGGATCTGCGCCGCGGTCTCGACGGTGAACGCGTCGACCCGGAGACTCGGGAGGCTCACCGACACCTGGCCCGAACAGGCCGGATCGTCGATGATCGAGGTGACGGTGGACTCGATGCCCGAGTAGTCGGCGCTCGAGAGCGAGGTGAGGGCCACCTCGTCGTAGCCGGTGCGGGCGAGTCCGGCCGACACCATCTCGCGGACCTGGGCCGCCGGGCGCTCGCGCACCGGGCGGGTGATCATCCCCGCCTGGCAGAACCGGCATCCCCGGGTGCAGCCGCGGAAGATCTCGACGTTCAAGCGGTCGTGGACGACCTCGATGAGGGGGACCAGGTGCTGTTTCGGGTACGGCCACGACGCCAGATCGGCGACGGTCCGCTTCTCGACCCGTTCGGGCGTTTCGGGGTAGCGCGGCACCACCTCGACCAGACGCTCGGGGCCGGACCCGCTCGCGGCGGGCGCGTAGCGGGGCTCGTAGCAGGAGGGGACGTAGACGCCCGGCACGAGGGCGAGCCGGCGGAGCAGCGGCTCCCGCGGACCGTCCCGTCCTTCGGTCACGAGCACCTCGGTGATCTCGCCGACGGCCTCCTCCCCGTCGCCGAGCACGAAACAGTCGACGAAGTCGGCGAGCGGCTCGGGGTTGAACGCGCAGTGACCTCCGGCGACCACGACCGGATGGCCGGGACCCCTTTCGACAGCACGCACCGGCATCCCAGCGAGGTCGACGAGGTTGAGGACGTTGGTGTAGACGAGCTCGGCGGAGAGGTTGAAGGCCAGGATGTCGAAGGCGGTCGCGGGCAGCTGGTTCTCGAGCGAGAAGAAGGGGACCCCCGCCGCGCGCATGGCGGCCTCCATGTCGACCCAGGGCGCATAGGACCGTTCGGCCACCGCGTCGTCACGTTCGTTCAGGATCTCGTAGAGGATCTGGAGACCCTGGTTGGGAAGGCCGATCTCGTAGGTGTCCGGGTAGACGAGGAGCCAGGAGACCTGCCCCGCCCGGTGCTCGCGGGCCTCTGCGCCGTGCTCGCCGCCGATGTAGCGGGCAGGCTTTGTGACCTGGGCCAACAGCGGCTCGACCTGTGGCCAGAGTGACTGCATCTCCCCCGCCATGCTAGGGCTGCCTCGGCCTGCGCCGTGCGCGCCGGAAACTCAGTGGCCGGCCGCGCTGCTGCCCGGAGGGGTGGTCACCGGCAGGGGGACCGGCGTGGTCGACTGCACGATCTGGGGCTCGGGCGGGATGGCCGGAGCGGTCACCGGATGGGAGGCCAGGTAGTTGAAGATCTGGCCGACCACAGGGGCGGAAGCGGTGACGCCGAAACCCGCCTGGTCGATCACGCAGACGACGACGTACTGCGGGTTGGCGATGGGACCGAAGCCGACGAACCAACCGGTCGGCTCCTTGCCCGGCTCGGTGTCGGCGGTGCCGGTCTTGCCGGCCACCCCACCGGGGAACGAGCCGAGGCCGGGCACGCCGTAGGCGGTCCCGTTCGCCGAGTTGACCGCCCCGGTGAACCCGGCGAGCATCGGCTGGTAGGTCGACGGGGGCAGGTTCACGTGGCCGACGACCTGGGGGGTGAAGCGCTTCACCACCTTTCCCGAGGGCGCGACGATCGCGGCCGCGACCTGGGCGCGTAGCGGGTGCCGCCGTTGGCGAAGGTCGAGTACGCAACGGCCTGCTCGATCGGGGTGATCACCGTGCCCCCCTGCCCGAAGGCCATCTCGACGTTGTCGCCGGTGTACCAGTAGGTGTTGGGGAAGGCGGTCGGGTTCGACGCGTGGAGCTTCACCCGCTCGGCCTGGCTGTCGACACGGGCGAGGGTGGTCTCGCCCGGGAGGTCGATGCCGGTCTGCTCACCGAGGCTGTAGGCGTTGGCGAAGTCCTGGATGGGGGTGGGCCCGTAATGACCGGTCGCCCCGTAGAACAACGCGCCGAGGTTGTAGAAGAAGTCGTCGCTCGACACGGTGAGTGCCGTCGTGATGTCGATCGATCCGAACCCGCCCTCGCCCTCGCTGTTGTGGAGGGGCGTACACGATCCGGTATTGGTCTTGCAGCCCGGGAAGTTGAAGGTGCCCGAGTCGTCGTAGTACTCGCCGGCGTTCCAGAGCCCCGAGTCGAGCGCCGCGGTCGCGGTGTTCAGCTTGAAGGTCGAGCCCGGCGTGTAGAGGCCGTCGATGGCACGGTTGAGCAAAGGCTCCTGGTTGGCGGGATCGGAGAGGGCTGCGTACTCGGGGGCCGAGATCCCCCCGACCCAGACCGAGGGGTTGTAGGAGGGGTACGACGACATCGCGTAGACCGCTCCGGTCTGCGGGTTCATCACCACCACCGCCCCGCTGGTCGCCGCCGGGTAACAGCCGCCCCCGTTGTTGCACGACTTGTCGGGCTGCTGGCGCAAGCTGAGGATCTGGGTCGCCAATGCGTTGTCCGCGACCTGCTGGAGACCGGTGTCGATGTTGGTCACGACGTTGGCGCCCGCCAAGGCCGGCGTCGTCTTCAAGGCACCGGCGACCTGACCCGTCGAGTCGACCTCGAGCTCCTGTCGGCCCGGGGTTCCCCTCAGGTAGGGCTCGTACTGGTACTCGAGACCCGACTGCCCGAACGCGTCACCGGGCTGGTAGCCCTGGGGGGCTCGCGACTTGAGCTCGGAGCTGTTGATGGTCCCGACGTAGCCGAGGACCTGCGAGGCCGGATAGCCGCCCTGCGCGGGTCCGGACATCTCCAGCTGCGGGTAGGCCCGTTGGCTGGTCGCGACCGAGCTCACTCCGGGGAACTCGTTCGGGTGCTCCTTGATGTAGAGCACGTCGGAGAGCGGCGCGTTGGAGAGGACCGGCACCGGCTTGTAGAGGCTGAACCGTGGGTCGGCGATGGTCGCGTCGACCTGCGCGGTGCTCTGGCCGATCAGGGCGGCGAGCCGGCCGACGACGTCGGGGTGCTGCTGTGCGGTCAGCCGCGACAGCGTGATCTGCTCGGTGACGGTGTCGCCGACGAGCGGGTTGCCGTACCGGTCGAGGATGAGTCCGCGGGTCGGAGCGATCGAGACGGTGCGGATCTGGTTGGCGGTCACCGCCTGGGCCGCGGCCGGCGCCTGGAGGACCTGGAGGGTCCAGAGGCGCAGACCGAGGAGGGCGAAGAGCGCGATCACCGCCAGACCGGCGATCCGGAGACGCAGCCCCGGCCGCGCGGCGGTGGTGTCGGGTGCGTCGAGCATCGACTCCACCGAGAAGCGGCTCTGGCGCATCTTCGGCTGGCGCGGCTTCTGCTCTTCGAGCGGCGATCGGGGGCCGGCTTGGCGAAGCGTCTCGAGCCGCGGAAGGGGTGGCGGAGGGAGCGGCTCACGGGTCCCCAGTATCCCAACCCTCGGCCCTGCCGTGGGCGCGGCCCGGCTGCAGGTCACGGTTCACCGGGGGGCCCCCGAGGACACCGCGGAGGTGGGCATCCCCTCGGTCGACGCCGCGGGCAGCGCCCAGGCCACCAGGCGCATCGCGGGCAGCGCGAGCACCGCATTGGTGACCGACACCACCAGCACGATGCGGAACAGGTCGACGTGGAGCATCTGGGGCTGCCCGAGCACCGAGCCGAGCGACGCGTAGAGCAGCTCGTAGACCGCGCTGCCGCCGAGCGCGGCGAGCGGCGGCAGCCACCAGGCCGACCGGTCGAGCGTGAGGGTCGCGGCGCCGACACCGAAGCCGACCAGGCTGCCGACCAGCGAGGACAGCCCGTAGGGCGTCGGAAGGAAGAGATCGGCCACCAGCCCTGCGCCGAAGCCCATCAACGCCCCGCGGCTCGGGCCCCCGATCACCCCGGCGAGGATCGGGAGCAGCACCATGACGTCCGCATGGACCGAACCGATCCGGAGGTCGAGGACGAGGGACTGCTGCACCACCTCGAAGAGGAGGACGACGAGGACGAACCGGGCGATGTCACGGCTGGTCATGTCTTCCTGTCGGGCCGCGCCCGGCCGGCGTGCGCCGATGGGTCATGTGGCCGGACCCCACAGCACCACCGACACGTAACGGAGGTGCTGGAGATCGGCGAGCGGCTCCAAGGTCACCGACTCCTGTGAGGACGCGATGCCCGAGCGGGACGACACCACCCGCGGCGACCGGGATGCCCGGCGGATAGACCGCGCCCTGCAACCCGCTCGTGACGAATTGCTCCCCCTCGGTCAGCGTCGTGTTCGGGGGAACCAGGTCCGCGTCGAGCGGCTTGCCCGCTCCCTGTCCGTTGAGCACGGCGAGCGCGCCGGTCGCGCCGTAGCGGGTGCCGACCGACGACTGGCCGTCGGTGATGAGCCGCACCGTGGCGGTGTGGTGGTTCGCCTGGACGACCTGGCCCACCAGATCCGCCCGCGCCGACCACCGGCATGTTGAGCTGGACACCGTCGTCGCGACCCACGCTGATCCCGATGGTCGCGGCGAAGTCGCTCGTCCCGTAGTCCGTCACCTCGGCCGGCACGGTCTGGAGGTTGGGGAGGAACGGCAGGTTCGAGCACCGCGCTCAGCTGCTTCATCGCCTGCACGGTGTCGGCCTGCTCGGCAGTCTGCAGCTTCAGCTGGCCGATCTCCGACTCGAGCTTCTGGTTCTGCTCGCTGACCGCGCCGTAGTGGACCGAGCCCGCGAGGAAGCTCCCGATCGGGTCGATGATGTCGTTCGACCCCCGACCGGATCGGCGGCGAAGGCGTCGGACGCGACCGACTTCACCCCCGAGGTGACCGAGTGGAAACCGCTCCGCGCGTCGAGGGTGATGATGGTGACCGAGGCGAGAACCAAGCAGCAGGAACGTCGGTACGGGGACGGCGGGACCGCCGCGGCGTCGCCACCTACGCACAGCCCCCGGGTACGTTCAGCGGGCCGACGAGGTGATGAGGACCTGCTTCAGCGCCTCGAACTCCTCGAGGCACTGCCCGCTGCCGATCGCCACGCAGTTGAGGGGGTCGCGGGCGACGACGATCGGCATACCCGTCTCCTGGGTGAGCCGGCTGTCGAGCCCGTGGAGGAGGGCGCCGCCACCGGTCAGCACGATGCCCTGCTCCATGATGTCGGCGGCCAGCTCGGGCGGGGTCCGGTCGAGGGTGACCTTGACCGCGTCGACGATCGCCGAGACCGGCTCGTCGACGGCCTTGCGGATCTCCTGGGTCGAGATGACCACCGTCTTCGGGAGCCCGGTCACGAGGTCGCGGCCGCGGATCTCCGCGTGGAGCTCCTCTTCGAGCTCGTACGCCGAGCCGAGCGCGATCTTGATCTCCTCGGCCGTGCGCTCGCCGAGCGCGAGGCTGTACTCCTTCTTCACGAAGGACGACGATCGCCTCGTCGAGCTCGTCGCCGCCGATCCGGATCGACTGGCTGGTGACGATCCCGCCCGAGCGAGATGACCGCGACCTCGGTCGTGCCGCCGCCGATGTCGACGACCATGTTGCCGGTCGGCTCGTGGACCGGCAGCCCGGCACCGATGGCGGCGGCCATCGGCTCCTCGATGATGTAGGCCTTGCGCGCGCCCGCGTACTCGGCCGCCTCCATCACCGCGCGCTGCTCGACGCCGGTGATCCCCGACGGCACGCAGATGACCATCCGCGGCTTGGCGAAGCGGCGCTGGTGGACCCGGTGGATGAAGTAGCGGAGCATCTTCTCGCAGATCTCGAAGTCCGCGATCACCCCGTCCTTCAGGGGCCGGATCGCCTGGATGTGGCTCGGCGTGCGGCCGATCATCCGCTTCGCCTCGGCACCCACCGCGAGCGGGCCGACCGTCCTTCACGTTGACGGCCACCACCGAGGGCTCGTTGAGCACGATGCCGCGTCCACGCACGTAGACGAGGGTGTTGGCAGTGCCGAGGTCGACCGCCATGTCGCGGCCGAGCAGTGAGAACCCGTTGTCTCGCATCGGAGATGCACTCCTCCGTCGATGGTCGGTCCGGACTTCGGCGGTGTGCGACGCACACCGTGGCTCCGGCACCGGTCGTCACCGATCACCGGTCGTCACCGTGGCGCCGGAGCCGGACTCAGGCTACGGGATCCGGTCCGGCGAAACAAGGTCGTCCCGGAGCGTCGTCGGGCACGGGATCCGCCGGATCAGGCGCTGCGACGGCGATCGCAGCAGGCAACGAGTGGTGCGGCGGCCGGACCGGCTCAGGCCAGTCGGGGAAGAAGATGGCGATCTCCGCGGGCCGCGGACTCCTCCGAGTCCGAGCCGTGGACGAGGTTCTCGCCCGTCTCGAGGGCGAGGTCGCCGCGGATGGTGCCGGGTGCGGCGTCCACCGGATTGGTCGCGCCCATCAGGTTCCGGACGACCCGGAACGTCTCGTCGGGTCCCTCGACGACCATCACCATCGACGGCGAACGGGTGATGAAGCGGACCAGCTCGTCGTAGAAGGGCTTGCTCGCGGTGCTCCGCGTAATGGCGCCCGGCGGTCTCGGCGTCGATGGTGCGCAGCTCGGCGGCGACCAGACGAAGACCCTTGCCGCTCGATCCGCGCGACGATCTCGCCGGTCAGTCCGCGCTCGACCGCGTCGGGCTTGGCGATCACCAGCGTGCGTCCCACGAGCGACGCAGGCTAGCCGACGCTCTCGGCGGTGTCAGCACGTCGACCGACGCGACCGCCGTACGACCGCCGATCCGCGCAAGGGCTCAGGCGGCGTCCCCGACGAGCAACTCCCGTGCATCGGCGACGACGTAGAGCGACCCGCACACCACCAGTCGATCGTCGGCTCCTGCCGCTCGCGAGCGCGTCCGACGACCGCACCTGCAGGAGAGGCGCGCGACGACCACCTCCATTCCGAGACCGGCCCCGGCCTCCGCGACCACTTCGGCAGGGA
Organism: uncultured Acidimicrobiaceae bacterium; assembly: GCA_963784155.1. GTDB lineage: Bacteria > Actinomycetota > Acidimicrobiia > Acidimicrobiales > RAAP-2 > Bog-756. The sequence continues at coordinate 336,107 of CAWAQF010000004.1, read as the reverse complement.
GTGCGCGTGGCGAGTCCGGTGCACAGGCGACGAGCGAAGCGAACCCCGGCGTCGCGCAGCGGTTCGAGCATCGCCACCGGATCGCGGCCCGAGAGCATGCCGACGATCGCGGTGGACCCACCCGACGTGCCGAATTCCTCGACGAGGGAACCCGCCAGCGCGCGCATGCCGGCCACGTTGTGCGCCCCGTCGACCACCACCAGAGGATGGCGGCCGACCACCTCGAGGCGGCCCGGCACCTCGAGGCCGCGCGAACGCCGCCTCGACCACCCCTTCGTCGAGCGGCGCACCGAAGAAGGCCTCGACCGCGGCGAGAGCACAGGCCGCGTTGTCGCCCTGGTGGGCGCCGTGCAGCGGGACCAGCAGCTCGCGGTAGTCCGCTCCGGGTGTCCGCACGTCGATCAGGCGGCCCCCGACGGCCAGTCGATTGGCGATGCAGCCGAAGTCCTCGTCGCGCACCCACACCTGCGACGCTCCCGCCTCGGCGGCTGCCGAGCGGATCAGGCGGAGGAGGGACGGGTCGGTCTCACCGACGACCACCCGGCTGCCCGGCTTGATGATCCCGCTCTTGTCGCGGGCGATGTCCTCGAGGGTCGGACCGAGCACGTCGGTGTGGTCGTAACTGATGTTGGTGACCACCGCCACCTCCGCGTCGACCACGTTGGTCGAGTCCCAACTGCCCCCGAGGCCGACCTCGATCACCGCGACGTCGACGGCTTCGTCGGCGAACCAGGCGAAGGCGGCCGCGGTCAGCAGTTCGAAGCGGGTGGGACGCTCCTTGGCCATCATCTCGATGCGGGAGAGCGACGCGAGGACCTCGACGAAGGACTCGTCGTCGATCGGCTGTCCGTTCCTCGCGATCCGCTCGTTGACCCGGCTCAGGTTCGGACTGGTGTAGGTGCCGACGGTGAGACCCTGTGCCCCGAGCAGCGCGGTCGCCATCGCGGCCGTCGAACCCTTGCCGTTGGTCCCGGTGATGTGCAACGAGGGGTAGGCGGACTGTGGGTCACCGAGCAGGTCGACCAGCTCGCGCATCCGTTCGAGGGTCGGGAGTGCGCGCCTCGTCGGCATCGACGCCTCGAAGTCGATGTGCGAGTCGAGCCACTCGAGGGCTTGGGGGAGGTCGTCGAAGCTCATGGCGATGACGCCGAGCGTCGGCCTGCAGCGGAGCGGGCACGCCCCGGCGCGGGGCAACGCAGCGCCCGGCCGGTCGGCTACGAGGCGGCCCGGCGGCTGCGCGACGACTTGGCGGGCGGGCGGTTCAGCGGGACGAGGGTCGGGTGGACCTTGTCGAGCACGACCGCGCGGTCCACGACGCACTTGGAGATGTCGGTCCGGCTCGGCAGGTCGTACATCACCTCGAGGAGCACCTCTTCGAGGATCGCCCGGAGGCCCCGCGCGCCGGTGCCCCGCAGGAGGGCCTGCTCCGCGACGGCCTCGAGCGCGTCCTCGGTGAGCTCGAGCTCGACGTGGTCGAGCTCGAACACCCGCTTGTACTGGCGGGTGAGGGCGTTCTTCGGCTCGACCAGGATCCGGATCAATGCGTCCTTGTAGAGGTGGGAGACCGCACCGACCACCGGCAGGCGCCCGATGAACTCGGGGATCAGCCCGAACTTCATCAGGTCCTCGGGGAGGACCAGTCGCAGCAGCTCCGAGTCGTCGCGTTCGGAGGCCTTTCGCACCTCTGCCCGGAAGCCCATCCCCTTGCGCCCGATCCGGTTCTCGATGATCGCGTCGACGCCCGCGAAGGCCCCGCCGCAGATGAACAGGATGTTGGTGGTGTCGATCTGGATGAATTCCTGGTGGGGGTGCTTGCGTCCCCCTTGGGGCGGCACCGAGGCGGTGGTGCCCTCGAGGATCTTGAGGAGCGCCTGCTGGACGCCCTCGCCCGAGACGTCCCGGGTGATCGACGGGTTCTCCGACTTGCGGGCGATCTTGTCGATCTCGTCGATGTAGATGATGCCGGTCTCCGCCCGCTTCACGTCGTAGTCGGCCGCCTGGATCAGCTTCAACAGGATGTTCTCGACGTCCTCGCCCGACGTAGCCGGCCTCGGTGAGCGCGGTCGCGTCGGCGATGGCGAAGGGGACGTTCAGCATCCGGGCGAGTGTCTGCGCGAGGAGCGTCTTGCCGCAGCCGGTCGGCCCGAGCAGAAGGATGTTGGACTTGGCCAGCTCGACCTCGTTGTCGTGGGCTCCGTTGTTGCCCGCCTGGACCCGCTTGTAGTGGTTGTAGACGGCGACCGAGAGGATCTTCTTCGCGTACTCCTGTCCGATCACATAGTCGTTGAGGAACTCGTAGATCTCCTTCGGCTTCGGCAGGTCCTCGAAGGTGAGCTCCGTCGTGTCGGCGAGCTCCTCGGCGATGATGTCGTTGCAGAGCTCGATGCACTCGTCGCAGATGTAGACGCCGGGTCCGGCGATGAGCTTCTTGACCTGCTTCTGCGACTTGCCGCAGAAGCTGCACTTCACCAGGTCGCCACCGTCTCCGAATTTCGCCACGTCGGTTCCTCTTGTCCTTTGGTCAGTGGTACCAGTCGGTGCTCGACTCGTCGGGTCGCGGTCCGTGCCGGCCGGATCGGCTGTCGAATCCTAGCTGCTCGGCCGTCTACTCACCTTCGATCTCGCCTAGGCGGCGCCCACCGCTTCCATGGCCGGCGTGTCCCTCGCGGTGATGACCTCGTCGATCAGCCCGTAGCTGACCGCCTCTTCGGCGGTCATGATGAAGTCCCGATCGGTGTCCTTCGACACACGTTCCATCGACTGACCGGTGTCATTGGCCAGCATGCCGTTCAAAAGGTCCCGCATCCGGAGGATCTCCTTGGCCTGGAGCTCGATGTCGCTCGCCTGGCCTTCGACACCCCCGAACGGCTGGTGGAGGAGGATGCGCGCGTGGGGCAGGGCGAAGCGCTTGCCCCTGGTGCCCGCGGCGAGGAGGACGGCGGCGGCCGACGCCGCCTGGCCGAAGCAGAACGTGGAGGTGTCCGGCTTGATGTACTTCATGGTGTCGTAGATCGCGAAGAGTGCGGTGATGTCGCCGCCTGGCGAGTTGATGTAGAGGTGGATGTCCTTGTCCGCCTCCTCGGATTCGAGGAAGAGCAGCTGCGCGCAGACCAGGTTGGCGACCGTGTCGTTGATCGGCGTGCCGAGGAAGATGATGCGCTCCTTCAACAGCCGCGAGAAGAGGTCGTAGTTCCGCTCACCCCTGCTGGTGGACTCGACCACCCATGGGACGCTGTAGGCCCGCGGTCCCGGTGTACTTCCTGCGTCGCTCACGGTCATCGAGCATCCTCCTCGTCCTCGTGCACCTCTAGCTCCTCCCGCGACACCGGCTCCCCGTCGTCACCGACCAGTTCGACATGGTCGGTGAGCCATCGCAGCGCCTTCGCCTTGCGGCGGTCCGAGCGTACCGTCGACAGGCGACCCGACCGTTCCAGTCGGTCCCGGACCTGGTCGACGTCCATCTCGAGCTGCTGTGCCATCGCCGCGAGCTCCTCGTCCACGTCGTCGTCGGTCACCTCGATGACTTCCACGTCGGCGAGCGCCCGCAGCGCGAGGTCGGCCTTCACGCTGTTGAGCGCGGCCTGGCGCAGCCCGTCGAGAAACTCCGTCTCGCTCTGCCCGGTCGCACGGACGAATTCCGCGACGCCGATCCCCTGGGCGTCGAGACGATGTCCCAGGTCGTGAACGCGCTCGCGGAACTCCTCCTCGACGAGTTGGGAGGGGATCTCCTCGGTCACCAGCTCGACGAGTGCGTCCACCGCGCGCTGGTCGAGCGCGAACCGTGCCCGCGCGACATGGCGCTCGCGGAGGCGCGTCCGCAGGTCGGCCCTCAGCTCGTCGACCGTCGCGAACTCGGAGGCCTCGGCCGCCCATTCGTCGGTCGCCTCGGGAAGGACGAGCTCTTTGACCTCCTTGACCAGTACCTGGAAGGAAACGGTTTCGTCCTGCGGTCCGACGGATGAGGTGAAACGGAAGATGTCACCGGGCCGAGCGCCGCGCAGGTTCTCGTCGAGCTCGGGCGCGACTCCGCCGCTGCCGACCTCGTAGAGGAAGTCGTTGGCATCGAGGTCACGCGGAGCATCGTCCGCGCCGGCACCGGAGCGAGTCCCGTGCACGTCGATGGTCACCTGATCGTGGTCGCGTGCGGGGCGTCCCACTTCGACCAGCTCGCCGGAAGTGGAGCGCAGACGGTCGAGCTGCTCGTCGACCTCTTCGTCCGTGACGTCGAGAGAGGGGACGGTGACGACGAGGCCCTGGTATCCGGGGATGCCGACGGTCGGCCGGACGAGTACGACCGCGTCGAACGCGACGGCGCCACCTTCACCGCCCGACGTGATGTCGATGTCCGGGCGGTCGATCGGGTCGAGGTCGGTGTCGCTCACCGCGCGCGCGTAGAAATCGGGCAGCACCTCGCGGATGGCCTCGCTGCGAAGCGCGGTCGCGCCTCCCATACGCGCCTCGATCACCCGACGCGGCACCTTCCCGGGACGGAAACCGGGAACCCGTACCTCGCGGGCGAGCCGCCGGACGACCTCCTCGAGTGCCTGGTCGACCTCCGCCTCGTCGATCTCGACGGAAAGACGGACCTTGTTGCCCTCTTCGGGAGCCGCGGTTGCGCGCATACGAAGTAGCAAGTGTACCGGCGCGCGAGTCGCCGAACTCCTGTCGCCCGGCGTCGCCCGCGGTCGCCCCGGTCGCCCTGGTCGCCCGGATCCTCGCGTCAGATCATGAAGGCCATGGCGTCGAGCACCCGACGGCCGAGCACGACATCGCCGTCGAGGATGACCGCGCCGGTAGCCATGGCTGTTGCCGGCTCCAGCCTCCCGAACCCGAGGCGCCAGAACGACTCCTGGTCCATCTCGAGGACCACCGTCGGCGGCCTGTCGGGGGCCGGGTCCATGATCGAGGCGCGGGAATCGTCCATCTCGACCAGCACCTGGCCGCCGAGATCGCCGACCACGTCGAACCGAACGGTCGTGCCGTCGGGCGGTGCGACCCGTTTGCCGACCACGAAGGGCATGGCGCGGACGCATCGGTCGAGTGAAGTGGCCTCGCCCGGGCCGTTGCGGCCGCCGGGACGGTCGAGCGCGCGGCGCACGTCCTGCTCGTGTGCCCAGCTGTCGATGACGCGGGTCTCCATGAACTCGCGGTAGGGCACCTGACCCACCGGGCTCGGCCCGACGACGTCGAACTCGTCGGAGGACATCGCGCGGAGGATCTCGAGCCTCCGGCCGGTCGTCTCGACGAACTCTGCGAGCACCTCATCGCCGGGAAGCGGCCGTCTCGCCGACACCCACGCCTCGTTGAGCTCTCCGATGGGATTGCGTACGTGATCCGCTGCCGCACCGGGGGCCGGCGGAGACGGCTCGCCGAGCAGCATCCGCTCGACCCCGATCAGGTGAGAGAGCTGGTCCTTCACCGACCATCCCGGGCAATCGGTCGGGAGCTCCCATTCCTGGTCGCTCACGCCCTCGCACGCAATCGAGAGCGACGACCAGACCTCTGCCAGATGGCCCACCACCGGCTCGCGATTGCCGTGCGCATTGTCCACGCGATCCTCGCCCCGTTCCACTTGATTCCCGCCGCCTTCGAAGGGTGTCGTGCTCAAGCGGGCAGTGACGCCTCGATCGCGTCGATCACCTCGGGAGCTTCCGGATCGACCATCGGACGGAACCGCTGCACGATCTCACCCTCGGGTGACACCAGGAACTTCTCGAAGTTCCATTGGATGTCACCTGCCTCGCCGTCCGCGTCGGGAAAGCCGGTGAGCTCCTCGTAGACCGGGTGACGCCCTTCGCCGTTCACCTCGATCTTCTCGAACATGGGGAAGGTGACGCCGTAGGTGGTCGAGCAGAAGGTGGCGATCTCCTCCGGCGAACCGGGCTCTTGGCCGCCGAACTGGTTGCAAGGGAACCCGAGCACCGTGAAGCCCTTGTCGCGGTAGGTCTTCTGCAGTCGCTCGAGCCCTTCGTACTGCGGCGTCAGGCCACACTTGGAGGCAACGTTGACCACGAGGAGCGACTTGCCGCGGAAGTCCCCGATCGAGGCCGGTTCCCCGTCGAGGGTGTGGAGTGCGGGTTCGTAGATGCTCATGGCCGCAGTGTAGGGCGGACACCACTGCGCCGCTCCGAAGAAGCCCAGGTTGAGACGGGCGCCGGCGGTTAAGAAACTCCCCTGAGGGGACGATGATGGAGTGGAGCCCTCTCCGAGGTCTCCGGATCCGGACCGGCACCGAGGGGTTGGATGACGAGTCACGCAGAGGTTGACCAGTCGAGCCACCGAACCAGGGGGGCCCCTGGGGTTTCGGGCACGGTCGTCCACGTCCTCATCGACCTCGTCCGAAGGCGTGCGGGCGAGATCGGTGTCGCTCAGGCGCTCGCCTTGGCAGACGATCACCGCCCCTTCTCCGATCTCGACGACTTCGGGACCTGGAGCTCCTTCGAGGAAGGGGTCAGGCTCTTCAATGCAGCCGCCCTGGTGACCGGCGACGACGCCGTCGGAGTCCACGTCGGCGAGCGGCTTCTGTCGACGGCCGACGGGAGCGACTTCGCCGGCCGGGTGCGCGAGGCCGGATCGCCCGAGCGGGTGTTCGGCGATGTCGGCGAGGTGCTCGGCCACTTCGAGACCACCTCGGAGGCCATTGCGCTCGAGGTCGCCGGCGACCACGCGCTGGTCAAAGTGACCCCGACGCCCGTCGCGCCTCGGCACGCTCACCTCTGCGAGATGACCAAGGGCATCCTCGCTTCGGTTCCGGTTCTGTTCGGGATGCCGGCGGCACTGCTCACCGAGCACGAATGCAGCGCCCGCGGCGGCAGGGCCTGCCTGTACGCGCTCAGTTGGGACGAGGGATCTCCACCCTCGGAGGTCGTCCGTGTGACCCGGGTCCACGAGCATCACGTCCGGGTATCGGTTCCCACGGGCGCGGGGAGCGCTCCGTGACCCCTGCGGCTCCCGAGCGACGCGAAAACGGCAGGCTCGATGCCGAGGTGTGTGGAGCCCGGAGGCGGCCGAGCCCGAGGCGGAGCGAGCCGGAGGCGGTGGAGGAACCCGAGGCCGTCGAGCCGGAGGCGGCCGAGCCGGAGGCGGTGGAGGAACCCGAGCAGCCGCCGAGCAGGAGGCGGCCAAGCCGGAGGCGGCCGAGCCGGAGGCGGTGGAGGAACCCGAGGCCTGCCGAGCCGGAGGCGGTCGAGCCGGAGCGCCCCGAGGCGGTGGAGGAACCCGAGGCCGAGCCGGAGCAACCCGGGTCGAGCCGGAGGACGGCCGAGCCGGAGGCGGTGGAGGAACCCGAGGCCGCCGAGCCGGAGGCGGAGGCGGAGCCGGAGCAGCCCCTCCAGGCGGTGGAGGAGCGCCGAGGCCGAGGAGCTCGAGCCACCCGTCGAGGCTGCGGAACCCGAAGAGCCGGAAGAGCCGCCCCGCCACGCCGAGGAGATCGCGTTTGCGCAGCAGACGGTTCTCCGGAGATGCCCGTCGAGCAGATGCGCGTCGAGCAGGTGCGACCTCAGACGATCGCTCAGCAGGCCCTCGGCCAACAGACCATCGACGAGGCTCGAGGCGGAGGTCCGACAGCTCCGCATCCTGCTCGACGGAGCGCTCACCACGACACCCGGAGCTACTCGACGACGGCGTCGAGTACCTGCTCTCACAGATCGCGGGCCGTGCCGACTCGGTCATCACCTCCCGAGCTACCTGCTCATGGTGCGAGTCGGACCGGGCACCCCGATCCAGCTCCACCATCGTGGGCTCGACCCCGATCGGGCGCAGGTCCTCGCCGCCGAGCTGTGGCGCGAGCACCCCGACGACGCCGGTGGCACCAGACTGGTCGTCGACATCGCCTCTCACCGCCGGCGCTACGGGCGGGTCGCGGTGTTCCGGCAGCCCGGCGGCGACGATCCCCGAGGCCGAGGAGCGGGTGCTCGGTCTCTTCGCCGACTATGCCGCCACTGCGCTCGACGTCTTCGGTGTGGTCACCGACGCCAAGCGCTCGGACGCCACCGGCGCGGTGCCCTGCTCGAGTTCTCCGACGCGCTCTCCCACGTGACCACCCTCGCCGAATCGGTACAGCTGCTCGCCGACACGGTCCCCGGCGTGACCGGCTGCGACCGCGCGGTCGTCTACCTCTGGGACGCCGAAGCCAGCCAGCTCGCTCCCCGGGCGATCACCGGTGGTCGGGCGTGGCCGCCGCGCCGCATCCCCCGATCGTGCCGCTGCTCCCGGCAGAGACTCCCGCCGATCGGCGTCCCGTCACCCCGGGCCGCCAGGACGCGACCTGGGGCCGGCTCGAACGGACGACCGCCGGCGATGCCCGCCGCGGACGCGCGCACCCGTTCGAACGGTACGGATCGGATCCGGCTCGACGCCGAGGTGGTGGCGATCCGGACCGACACCGACGAGTTCGAGCGGGTCGATCGGCCGGCGCGAGGTCGTCGTCCTCGAAGGGTCGACAGAGGACCCGCGGGTGAAGCGGCTGATGGAGGAATCCGGTGCGGTGGTCTCGGTCGTCGCGCCGTTCTTCGCCGCAGGGGAGTTCCTCGGGGTGGTTGCGGCCAACTTCGGTCCGGACACCTCCACCGCGTCGATGCACGACTCCGACCTCCACGAGCGGCTGGCCGGCCTCGCGGATCAGGCGCGCCACCGCCATCTGGAACCTCGACCTCCTCGAAGAGGTCTCCCACATGGCATGGCACGACGCCCTCACCGGGCTGCCGAACCGTCGCCTCTTCGAGGACCGGGTCGAACAGGAGCTCGTGCGTTCGCGCCGGGTCGGCGAGCCGGTTTGCATGTTCTTCGTCGACATCGACCACTTCAAGACGGTCAACGACACCCTCGGTCACGCGGCCGGTGACGACATGATCCAACAGGTCGCCGACCGGTTGACCGCGACCGTGCGCAGCCAGGACACCGTCGCACGGGTCGGCGGCGACGAGTTCGCCATCCTCCTGCCCGGGCTTGCCGACCAGCTGGCGATCGAACAGCTGGCCCAGCGGACGCTCGAGTCCCTCGGCGAGTCCTTCGTCCTCTTCGGCGAGGAGGTCGAGAGCTCCGCTTCGATCGGGATCGCCATCGCTCCCGAGCACGGGGACACCTACGACGACCTCCTCAACCGTGCCGACGAGGCGATGTACGAGGCCAAGGACCGGGGGCGGAACGCCTACTGCATGTACGCCCCTCCGCCTGACGGCAGCGTGCGAGAGCGGCCGACCCTCGACGACCGGACGATGTACGCCGACCTCATCCATGCACTCGACAACGGCGAGTTCTTCCTGCTCTACCAGCCCATCATCGACCTGAAGACCGCCGAGGTGGTCGGGGTCGAGGCGCTCGTCCGGTGGAACCACCCGACCCTCGGTGTCCTCGAGCCCTCGTCGTTCATCACCCTCGCCGAAAAGAGCGACGTCATCGTCACCCTCGACAGCTGGGTGCTCGCCGAGGCCTGCCGACCAGATGCGCGACTGGATCGATCGCGGCCTCGAGACGCTCCGGCTCTCGGTCAACCTGGCCTCGAGGGATCTCTCGAGCCCCGACCTCTTCGAGGGCATCCGCAGGACCCTCCAGGAAACCGGGATCGACGCCGGCTCCCTCGACCTCGAGATCACCGAGCGGGTGGTGCTCGACTCGTCAGGTCCGGCCAGGGACAACATCGAGCGGCTCCGACGCCTCGGGGTCCGGTTCACCGTCGACGACTTCGGCCTCGGCAACTCCTCGCTCAGCCGGATCGGCTCCTTCCCGGTGAGCACGCTCAAGATCGACCGCTCCTTCGTGCAGGTCCTCGGGCCCGACGGCGAGAACAACGCCCTGGTGTCGGCCATCATCTCGATGGCCGACCGGCTCGGGCTCGACTGCATGGCCGAGGGGGTGGAAACGACACTCCAGAGCCGGATCCTCTACCAGCGCGGCTGCACCACTGCCCAGGGCTACTTCTTCAGCCCTCCGCTCCCGCCCTCCGAGATCGAGCGGCTGCTCGCAGAGGGGCCCGCGGAGGAAGCAGTCCCTGGTCGGAAAGGTGGAGAAGGCACAACTCGAGGGTTCGACCGACCCGGGGGAAGTTCCCGAGGAGCCGGCGACGGATCCCCGACCCACCTCGCCCTGGCCGCCGCTGCCTCCGCTGGGGCCTCCGGGTGCTAGCTCCAGCTAGCATTTGAACGGCCCATCCCCCCGTCGATCGGACCCGGCCGGTACGTTTCGGTCCATCCGATCACCGGATGTTCGTCGCTCAGAGGAGGAACCATGGCGTCGTACGAGGGTTACTGCGTGAAGTGTCGCGAGAAACGGCAGTTCGAGGGCGAAGAGGTCGAGATGGCCAACGGTCGGCGTTCGGCCAAGGGGAAGTGCCCCACCTGCGGCACGGGAATGAACCGGATCCTCGGCAAGAAGTCCTGACCGTCGAGTGACGGCGGCCGTGCGGGTGCCGCCTAGCGCCGACCCGCACGAAGCGAGAGGGCGTCGAACACCGCACCCTCCCGTAGCCCCCATTCGCTGACCACCAGCGAGTGCAGCCCGAGGTGCTCGACAAGGGTCGAGAGCACGACGGCGCCGATCGGCAGGAGCGGCGCCCGCCGGGCCTGAATACCCGGAAGGGCAAGGCGGGCCTCGAGATCGAGCGTGGCCAGCCGATCGGCGAGTTCGTGGATCTGACCTGCAGGGAGCTCGACCTGGTTGACCGGCATCGGAGGGGCCGACCTCGTGTCGGGCGCCCCACGGTGCAGTCCGATGGCGAGTCGGGCAAGAGCCCGCAAGGTTCCACCGCTTGCGATCACCCGTTCTGCGGCGATCGGCGTTCGAGCCAGCATCTCCTCGATCGGGCCGATTCGGGCCACAGCCAGACGTCCGATGGCGACCCGGTCCGTTTCGGTCAGCACGTCACCGGTCCCGAGCTCGCCGTTCATCCGGGCGGTACCGAGCGGGACGCTCGCCACCTCGTCGACCTCGTCGAACGTGCCGACTCCCGCTTCGAGGCTCCCCCCACCGAGGTCGAGACCGAGTACCGGGACGCTCCCCACCCAGACGCCGGCACGCTGCCCGAGAAAGCACAACCGCGCCTCCTCCTCTCCGGTCAGCTGGGTGACCGGATGCCCGATCACGTGCTCGAGGCGTGCGAGCAACTTCGATCCGTTGACCGCGTCGCGCAGCGCGGCGGTCGCGAGGGCCACCACGATGTCGACGCCGGCTTCGTCGGCGGCAAGCTGAAGTCGGCGGACGGTGCGCACCGCAAGGGCCGCCCGGCCGGCGGGAACGCCTCCGGTCCGGGCCACTTCGGTGCCGAGGTGGAGGAACGACCGCCGCCGGAGCACCGGATCGAGACCACCGTCGCGGTACGCGTCGACGACCATGAGGTGGAACGAACTGCTCCCCAGGTCGAAGACTGCGACGCGGATGCTGGACACGGCGTGACGCTATCTGTTGTCCTCCGCAACAGGGGCGACTGGGGCCCCGTGGCCTACGCTGTGCGCGGGTAGGACGTGATCCTGCCGGACCGGGAAGTGGCGCAGCTTGGCAGCGTGCCTGCTTTGGGAGCAGGAGGTCGCGGGTTCAAATCCCGCCTTCCCGACGGTGGCGAGCAGTCGGGCGTCGCGTCCTCGACGGATCTCCGTGCCGAACGAGGACGGCTCCGACCGCGGTTTCGCCGACGAGGTCCTCTTAGGCTTCGGCCATGCCCACCATCAGGTCCGCGACGGCTTCCGACATCCCGGCAGTGCTCTTCCTGTGGCGGAAGGCCGATGCCGAGCCGTCCCACACCGACGATCCGGAAAGCCTTGCCCAACTGATCGAGCTCGACCCTGGTGCCCTCATCGTCGCCGAGGCGCAGAGTCGTGTCGTCGGAACGGTCATCGCCGGCTGGGACGGGTGGCGTGGATCGATCTACCGCTTGGTGGTTGTCCCGGATCGACGCCGGGCCGGTCTCGGCCGCCGACTGGTCAGCGAGGCGGAGCAGCGGCTGGCAGTCCTCGGGGCGAGACGCCTCCAGGCGATCGTCGTCGCCGCGGACGGACGTGCGACCGCATTCTGGCGAGCCGGTGACTGGAGAGGAGCAGGTCGAGCGCGTGAGGTTCGTCAAGGGCTGACGGCCGGCATTCGGTGGCGCCGCGCACTCGGGAACGAGTGCCTCGCCTGGCACCGCCGTGAGGCTCTCGGGACTCCCCGTCCCGAAACATTGCACGCTGTCATAATTTCTCGGAATCGGTATGCCCCTGCCGGCTGGTCGCCGTCGAACCCGGGAGGCCCCACCCGGAGCTGGGAGACCCGAGGGCCCAGGGCCTACGCGCTGGCAGCTCGACCGAGAGTCGCCACGAGTGCCGCGGCGGGCAACGGCTCCGAGAAGAGGAATCCCTGGGCCAGGTCGCACCCGAGCCGACGGAGGACCTCGAGCTGCTCGGTGGTCTCGACGCCCTCGGCCACGACCTTGAGCCCGAGGGCGTGTGCGAGCTTGATGACCGCCGAGACGATCTCTTCGTCCTCGTGGCTGACCCCGAGCTCCTCGACGAAGAGCCGGTCCACCTTCACGATGTCGAGCGGGAACCGCGAGAGATAGCTGAGCGACGAGTAGCCGGTGCCGAAGTCGTCGATGGCGAGCGAGACACCGATGTCCTTCAGCGCCCGGAGCACCACGAGCGCACCGGCCGCGTCGCGCATGAGGGCGCTCTCGGTGATCTCGAGGGTGAGGTGCTCAGGTGGAAGCCCTGTTCGGAGGAGGATCTGCTCGACGGTCCGCACGATCCGAGGATCGTCGATCTGTCGTGCGGACAGGTTGACCTCCATCGAGCCGAGATGCCGACTCGGCCTTCGGTCCTGCCAGTCGCGGAGCTGGCGGCAAGCCTCCTCGAGGACCCACGCCCCGATCGGGATGATCATCCCGCTCTCCTCGGCCACCGGGATGAAGCGGCCGGGCGAGACGAGTCCCGTCCCGGGCTGGCGCCACCGGATCAGCGCCTCGAGGCCGACCGTCGTCGCCCCGTCGATCTCGACGACCGGCTGGTAGTGGAGGGTGAGCTCGCGGCGCTCGATGGCCCGGTGGAGGGCGTGCTCGGTGGTCATCCGATCGAGGACCTCGAATCGCATGGACTCCCCGAAGGTGACCACGCTCGATTGGCCCCCGTGCTTGGCCCGGTACATCGCCGCTTCCGCGTTCGAGAGCAAGGTGGTCGCGTCGGCGACACCGAAGGTGTTGAGCGCAACGCCGACCGACGCCGCGAGGAAGATCTCGGTGCCGTTGACGTCGAAGGGAGCAGCGAGGCCGCGGCGCGCCCGCTCCACGAACGACGACGCCCGCATCGCCGCGGTACCACCTCGGTCGACGAAGAGAGCGAGGAACTCGTCACCGCCGAACCGCGCGATCAAGTCGGCGTCGCCGGCAACGCGGGCGAGTCGTTGGGCCACCAGGGCGAGCAGCAGGTCACCGGTGTCATGGCCCATGGTGTCGTTGATGGCCTTGAACCGGTCGATGTCGAGCAGGACCACCGCGACCCCGCCGGGGGTCCCGCGCGCCGTAGCGACCGCACCGGTCAGCCTTGCCCCGAAGCGCGCCCGGTTGGGAAGTCCGGTCAGGGGATCGTGTAGTTCGGGACGTGCAGGCTGCGCCACAAGGGAGGCCTGCCCTGCCGACTCCCGGGCCCCGGGTGCGCCGCGATCGACGATGAAGCCCCCAACGGTCCAGTCGGGCCCGGAACCGGTGGCGAAAAGCCGCGCCTCGGCGGCGATCCGGTGACCCGACTTGTGCACGAGCTCGAACTCGCGGCGCGCCCCACCGGAGCCGCCGATTCCGCCGTCGCGCCCGACGTCCGCAAAGGGCGAGACGCCGAGCTCCGCCGGGAGGACCGTCTCGTGCACCCCCCTCCCGACCACTTCGTCACGACGCCAGCCGAGTACTCGCTCGGCTTGCGGGTTCCACTCGGTGACGATCCCTGCTGCGTCGACCTCGACGTAGGCATCGGGACAGAACGCGATCAGACGTCCGAGCCGTTCGTGCCCCGTCCGCGGCACCGTCCGTGCCGGGTCGCCGGTGTCAACCACGGCGATCGGATCCCCGTCGGCTGATCGACCATCGTCTCCCGTCCGACCCGGAACCCGTGGCACGCGACCCTGCTCCGAGGACCGCATCGTGCTGCATGGTAGGCACTCCCCGCGCGCCGTTCAAGGAATTGCGGACCCGCTCGAACACGCCGTGTACCGTGCCGCTGTGGTCCTCGTCACCGGCACCCTCCAGAAGGAGGCCTGGGACAACCAGGTGCTCCCCCCGGTCGAGGAGGTCCGTGGCGGCCTGTGGTCGATTCCGGTCCCGATCCCGAACAACCCGCTCCGTTACGTACTGGTCTACGCGTTCGAGCTCGACGGGGGCGGCGTCGCGCTCGTCGACGCGGGCTGGAACACCGATGAGGCGTGGGCGCGCCCTCGGCGACGGGCTGGCGGCAGCCGGCGGCAGCATCTCCGACGTGCGCGCCGTACTCGTCACGCACATCCACCCCGACCACTACGGACTGGCCGGAAGAGTGCGCGAGACCTCCGGCGCGTGGATCGGTCTGCACCCGGCCGACGCGGTCATGCTGAGGGCCCGCTACACCGACACCGATCGGCTGGTCGAGTCCATGGTCCGCCTCCTTGCGGAGTCCGGCGTGCCGCCGGAGAAGCGGCCCGATCTCGCGCTCTCGTCGATGGCGATCAAGTCGCTCGTGACGATGGCCGAACCCGACGTGCTCTTCGAGGACGGGAAGGAGATCGACCTACCGGGCTGGCCGCTCCGGACCATCTGGACTCCCGGGCACTCCCCCGGGCACGTCTGCTTCTACAACGACGAGCGGCGGCTCCTCATCTCCGGCGATCACGTGCTGCCCCGCATCACTCCGAACATCTCGGTGCACTCGCAGCAGATCGCCGACCCGCTCGGCGACTACCTCGCATCGCTCCGGAAGGTAGACGGCCTCGGGACCGAGGAGGTCCTCCCTGGCCATGAGTATCGGTTCTCCGACCTACCGAGCCGGCTCGAGGAGATCGCCTCCCACCATGCGACCCGGCTCGAGGAGATCGTCCAAGTGCTCCGCGAGCACCCGGGTTCGACCGCGTGGGAGATCACCCTCTTGCTCCGATGGTCACGACCGTGGGACGAGATCGCGCCGTTCATGCAACGGCAGGCCAACGGGGAGACGCTGGCCCACTGCGTGGTGCTCGAGCTGACGCGACCGCGTCCGTCGCGAGGGAAGTGAGCCGGCGCGGTTCTTCGTGACCGCCTCCTGACCGCTCGGGACGGGATCACACCAATCCGTCCTTCTTCTGTCCCCCTTCTCGCTCCCCTCGGGTCGCCTGCTCGTCCATGTCGGCGAACTCGGTTGCGACTCGCCGGTGCTCGCGCCGGGAGAGCAGCACCTTGAGGAGGACCACGATCAGCCCGATCGCCCCCACCACCGCGAGCGACCACAGCCCGACGGTCGAGAGCACCCGGCCGAAGGAGACGCCGACCACGAAGCCGAGCAGCGTGTAACCCACGCCCCACACCAGCCCTCCGCACGCGTTGTAGAAGAGGAAGGTCCGGTACCGCAGGCCACTCATGCCGGCTAGGCCGGGAATGATCGCGCGGGCAAATGCGACGAACCGGCCGAGGAAGACCGCGGGCCCGCCGTAACGCTCGAGCATGCCCATCGTCTGGCGGACCGCGGTGCGTCCGCGAAGTGGTCGCTTCTCGAGTATCCAGGGGCCCGACTTCCTACCCACCTCGAATCCGCACGAGTCTCCCACGATGGCGCACACCACCACCACCGCGATCATGATCCCGAGGTTGACCCTGTGGAGGCCGGCCAGCACACCGCCGATGACCACCGCCGTCTCGCCGGGGATGAAGAAGCCGACCATGAGCCCGGCCTCGGCGAACGCCAGGAACCCGACGATCGCGTAGGCGACGGGTCCGTGGAAGTGCAACAGCCATCCCTCGATGCCGCCAGGGGTCTGGCCGCCCGAGGATGCGAGCACGCTGCTCATGGATCGCGGTCCGTCCCGGTGCCGCCTCCGGCGGCCCCCGGGACGAGGAGGCGGATGATCACCGCGAGCAGGTCACGCTCGTCCAGGTGCGTTTGTGGCACGCCGGACAGGTCATCCACCGGTCGTACTCCCGCCTCGGGAGCCAGGCGCCGATCGGGAACTGCAGCATGAGGTAGCCGAGGAGACCGACCCGTGTCACTGCGGCGCACGAAGAGCAGGCGACCGTGAGGATCCCCCGCCGTGGCACCGGATCGCCTGCTGTCGCGCTCGAGGTGGAACGAGCCGTCCCGGCAGCCGGAGTCGCGGACGAGTAGAGGGCCCGCTTGCCGGCCGGTCGGACGTGGCGACGGGCGATCTCGCGCCGGTTCTCGATGCGCCGCGCGCCAGGGGCGGGCGGGTCGGTCGTCGTCTGCGCCTCCGCATCGACCGGCAGCCAGAAGAGCGCCCGTTTCCCGAGTGGGTCGGGGCCTTCGGGCACTACCGAAAGGTACCGGCCGGCACGCCCGTCTCGAGGAGCGTGCGCGCGAGCTCGCGATAGGCGAGCGCCCCCTGCGAGGTCGGCGCGTGCTGGATGATCGACTTTCCGCGGGCCGGCGCCTCCGCGAAGCGGATCGACTTCCGCACGGGCGGCTGCAGGATCGGGATTCCATAGCGAGTCCCGACCTCGTCCATGATGTGGCGCGAGTGCCGGGTCCGGTCGTCGTACATCGTCACGATGATTCCCCGCACGCGGATCGAACTGTTGGCGAATGCCCGTACGTCCTCGATCGTCTCGAGCAGCTGACCGACACCGCGGTGCGAGAGCGCCTCGCACTGGAGTGGGATCAACACCGCATCCGCCGCGGTGAGCCCGTTGATGGTGAGCACTCCGAGGGACGGCGGGCAGTCGACGAGGATGAGGTCGTAGCGCCCGAGCACCGGTTCGAGCGCACGCTCGAGCACGTGCTCACGCCCGGTCCGGGTCAGCAGGTGGACCTCCGAGCCGGCCAGATCGATGGTCGCCGGCAGGAGGTCGAGCCCCGGGATCCCCGGGACCGCCCTTGCCACTTCGGTGATCGGGTCGCGGCGCACGAAGACGTCGTGCAGCGAACGGTCGAGACGGTCCGGGTCGAACCCGAGCGAGTAGGTGAGGCACGCCTGCGGGTCGAGATCGATGACCAGCGTGCGCCGGCCGAACTCCGCCGACGCAACGCCGAGGGAGTGGACCGTGGTGGTCTTGGCCACCCCACCTTTCTGGTTGGCAACGGCCAGGACCTCGCCCACGCCGGGAGTCTATGTCGGGACCGGGTGGCCACGAGGGGGCGACATCTCGCTCCTCGTGGAGAGGGCGCGCCGAGAAGGGTGGATCAGTACCCGG
Organism: uncultured Acidimicrobiaceae bacterium; assembly: GCA_963784155.1. GTDB lineage: Bacteria > Actinomycetota > Acidimicrobiia > Acidimicrobiales > RAAP-2 > Bog-756. Next base: position 318,790 of record CAWAQF010000004.1, on the reverse strand, counting down.
CCATCCCGACCATCGGCCGGTTGAGCCTCGTGGCACCCATCGAACCGAGGAACGGCGCCGAGAAGCTGAAGACGCCTCCGTCGGCGGCGGCGAACCGGTACCCGCTGCCGTCGGCGGTCTCCGCCAGGCCCACGATCGGCGCGTTGAGCAGGGTCCCCCCGGTCGAGCCGTAGAAGGGAGCCCCACCGAACGAGAAGACGCCGCCGTCGGAGGCCACCTCCCAGTAGCCGCCGGTGTTGACATCGTTGGTGGTCCCGACGACCGGCGCGTTGAGGGGGGTGCCGCCCATCGAGCCCGAGTAGGGCGCGTCGCCGAAACAGAAGATGCCCCCGTCGGAGGCGACCAGGCGATAGCCGTGGCCGTCGCTCGAAGGAGAGATCCCGACGACCGGACTGTTCAGATGTTGGCCGCCCATCGAACCGAAGAACGCCGCATCGCCGAAGGCGAAGATCCCGCCGTCGGAGGCCACCTCCCAGTAGCCGCGGCCGTCGGGGGTCACCGCGAGGCCTACCACGGGTTCATCGAGCGGCTTACCCCCCATCGAACCGTAGAAGCCGGCCTGACCGAAGGCGAAGATCCCGCCGTCGGAGGCCACCTCCCAGTAACCGCCGGTGGCAGGGGCCATTGCGAGGCCGACCACGGGCGCGTCGAGGTGGAGACTCCCGGTCGACCCGCAGAAGGGCATCCCGCCGGCCGGGAAAGTGAAGATGCCCCCGTCCGAGGCCGCGAGGTCGTAGCCGCTCCATGCCGCTGCCGGCACCGAACAACCGGCGATCGAGCCGGGCGGCGTCGTGCCACCGGCGTTCCCGGTGAGCTGCGAGTCGTGGTGGAACATCGGCCACGCCGAGCCACCGATCGCGGATCCACCGTCCGAGCCGGCGATCTCGAAGTGATCGATCTCGCCGACGCCGTTCGAGGAGCCCGCCGACGCCATGTAGCCGGCGAGGGTGATCCCGATGGTCCCGTTGGGGTCGTGGGTGACGAGCGGCGAGTTCTGCAGCCCGAGGAACGGCGCGAGCACCGCCACCGTCTGGCCGGTCCGGCCGTCGAGCACCACCGCACCGTTGGTGGTCGGAGCGATCACGTCGTCGTGTCCTCCCCCGAGGTCGGCGGTCACCGCCGACCCGATGATCCGACCGACGTTGCGCGCCGACCAGACCACGCCACCGGTCGCGGCGTCGAGGACGAAGACCGATCCGGATCGATTGGCCCCCTGATCGGTGCCTTCGACCACCTGGAGTGAACCGTTGCCGAGCACGTCGGAGAGGGCGGGCGACGAGTAGGTCCCCCCGTCGAGCTTCGTCGACCACTTGAGGTGGCAGCGGGTGTCGTAGGCCTTCACAGTGTTGCTGTCGGAGACCCCGGGGAAGAAGGTTCCCGTCCCGACCACGATGCCGGTCGCGCCCCCGCCGAGGAAGCCACCGACCGCCGGCGAGGAGTCGACGACCTGGTTGGTATCGGCGCGGCAGATCTCGTTTCCGGTTGTGCTGAGAATCCGGAGGTGCCCGCCGTTCTGGTACACCTGGCCACGGCCCGCTCCCGCCGTCTGGTCGCTGCCCACCACGATCTCGCGGCGACCGGTGCCGTAGAGATCGGCGGTCGCCGCGGTCGAGTGCGTGCTGTCCGAGTTGAAGAACGGCCATCCGGTCAGCGGTGCACCGTTGGTCGCGGAGAGGGCGTAACTGACCTGTCCGAGGGAGCCGGCCACGCCCTCGGGTGCGCCGGACGCGGCCGGTGCGATCGATACCCCTGCTTCGACGCCCACGAAAGGCTGGCCATCCGTCGCGGGATTCTGCACACTGCTGAACCAAAGGCGTGACCCCGACGGTCCGAACCCCTGGTAGCCCCCGACCGTCGGGTCCGAGTCGTTCCCCGATCCGACGACGACCGTCGGGCTCGGACCGTCCGAGGTGACCGAGGGGGTCGAGTCGATCGGGCCACTGCCGTCACTGGCGGGCCAGCCCGGCACCGGCGTCCCGGTCGGAGCGCTGCTTCCCAGTTCGTACGCGTAGAGGAGCCCGCGCCGGTCCCCCACGATCACCGCGGCCTGCCCACCGAGATTGGCCGCGATCGGCGACGAGAGTGCGATCGGGTCGCCGTCGTCGGGAAGCGCACCGGTCGACCAGGTCTCGTTCCAACCCGAGGGGAGCCCCGCCAGATCGGTGAAGAGCCGGACGGCGGGTGCGTGACCGGCCGCTGCCGGCGTGGCCGATCCCGCCAGGAGGACCTGTGTGGACAAGAGCGCGACGGCAGACACCGCCATCGTCCGGAGGATCGCGCGGCCCCGCCTCGACGAGATGCGCGCAGCCTTCCACCGGCGGGTTGCCAATCCGGGTGGTTCGATCCGATCACACTATGCGACCGTCCTTCGCCGCGGCAGGGCGCCCCGGGCACGAGGGGTCGAGCGGTTCATGTGCGCGGGGTCCGAGCGGGACGTCTCGGCGAGAACCGGTGCTAGCGTGCGGAGACCGTCACCGGCCGTGCGCTTCCGCTCCCGGGACGGCCGCCACATCCGCTCTTTTGCGAGGGGCGTCCGACCCGCGAGGTGGGCCGATCCTCCGAGGAGAGGCGAGACCACGTTGCAAACCGAGTTCACCGCAGCCGAACTGCTCGAGGGGCACGACAACGTCGAACCGGTGATCGTCGACGGCCTCCGCTGCCATGGTGGCTTCCTCGAGGACGGCACCTATGTGTCGCCGCGGACCAAGCTCCGAGCGCCCGCCATCGAAGCCTGGGAACGGCAGCGACTCGACCAATTCTCGACACCGCTGCTCGAGGTGCCGGTCGAGGCGATGCCGCCGAATTTTCCGACGGTCGACCAGTCGAAGTTCCTCCTTCGCAACGGCGTACCGGAACCGACCATCGCAGCACTGACCCGCATCGGCACACTCGAGGGATTCGCAGGGATGCTCCGACTGCTCCCGACCCCGGACTACGCGAGATGCTTCGAAGAGGACATCACCGGAACTGCGATCGCTCACATCGCGAACGGATTGTTCGAGGCACACGCGCGCGACGAATCGGGCTACGAGGGCCAGGCCGGGCACGACAAGATGTGGTTCAAGTCACGGGACATCGCATTCGAGAACCCCCTTTCGGAGGACGAGAACGCGAAATGGCTGTCGTGGCTCGGACTGATCCCCGCGTCCGGGGGAAGCGGCGCGACCATCCCGATGAAGGCCGACGATTTCACCGACCGGGTGCTGCCCGACGACGTCGACGGTGACCTCGAACTCGTCGCGACCCGGATGATCGGCCTCCTCTTCATCGAGGTGTGGGCCTTCCACTCCTTCGACTGGGCGTCCGGCGTCCTCTCCGACGAGGACCTGGTGGCCGGAGAAGGCTCGGCGGCCACTCTCGTCGCCTACATCCGCCGGGACGAGGCACCCCATATCGCCTGGCTGCGCACTGCGCTGTCGGAGATGCGCGACCGGACCTGGGTCGGCGCCGGTGGACGCACCTACCCCGGCACCGAGATGCTCCAGCGCCTCTGGGACAAGACCATGCACAACTCGGTGATCGTGCGACGCCAGGCCAATCTCGACGTGGCGATGGGGATGGTGGTCCACGCCCTCGAGGACCGCCCCGACCGGGACGATCTCCTCGAGGAGGTGCTCTCGCTGGGCACGGTGATCCGACGGGAGGACGGCTCCCCACTCGACACCGCGTTCGCCGACTCCTACGGCTGACCGCCATCCTCCGGCCGGCCGTCCGGAGGGACCGGCACTGCCGCGACGCTTACGCGTAGGTGCGGACCAGCGAGAGGACGTCGCCGCCATCGGGTCCGTCGGTGACGAGAGAGGTCGCGGCCGGATCGAGCCGTCGGGCCGCCACCTCGCAGAGCTCCACCGCCGGCCCACTGAGCGTCGTCGTCGGGGGCCGGTCGGGCTCGAAGTCCCACCGGGCCCCGGTCGGTGACAGCAGGTGGAAAGCGACCGGACCCGGCGGATCGAGTCCCGCGCTCGAGAATGCGTACGGCAGGGTCCGCCAGGCGAGGCGCGCGATCGGACCGAGCCGGTCGGTCGGTGTCCGGGAGATGCCCACGGCGGCTGCGACGTCTCCCCCGTGGATCCAGGTCTCCGCGAGTCGCGTCGTCGCGAGCGTGCGCGCCGAGAGCCGACCGGCGACCCACGTGACCCTGGTGGAGAGGTCGATGCCGCCGAGCTCCTCGACAAGGGCGGCCGCACCCGAGACCCATCGCTCGAGGAGCACCTCGTTGCGCAGTCCGCGCTCGCGGGCGACCATCAGCGCCGCGCCTTCGTCGACCGTGGCGGCGTGCACCAGCTCCTCCGCCCACAGCGGTACCGTCCCCGCCGGGCCGGCGGCAGCGCTGGCGGCAGCCATCTCGTCGGTCTGAGCGAGATGGAGGACCACGTCGGCCACGTCCCAGCCGGTGCAGCGTGTGGGTGCTGACCACTGGTCCGGCGTCAGCGATCGAAGGGTCGCCTCGAGCTCACCGTGTTCTGCCTCGAGGTCGGCGAGGACGGGCTCCACGGAGCAAGGGTAGGACCCGGCACCGTGCCCCTGCCCGGCTCCTCGCTCAGACCGCTCCGTGCGCCGAGAGCTCGAGTGCGGCGAGTGCAGTGGCCATCGAGAGCGGAACGAGCACGGCTCCGACCTTCGTGTAGGTCCACACGGAGGGTTTCGCCCCTTCGCTGCGAGCGACCCGCAACCAGAGAATCGCCGAGAGCGCACCGGTGACCACGAGGTTCGGCCCGAGATCGAGCCCGATCAGCAGCGCCTCGGCGTGAGCCGGTGGGCGGGAGGACAAGAGCATCGCGGCGGGCAGGTTGTTCACCGCGTCGGCGGTGCCGGCGCCGAGCAGTGCCGTCGGCCAGGGACCGATCGACGCCATCAGCCGTCCCGGGGCGCCCCAACCCCGCGCGAGCGTGCCGAGTGCGACGACCAGCACGAAGAGGCCGGCGAGTGTCGGGACACCGACCGCTCGGAGTGCTCTGCGGGGGTCGAGCCGGCGTCCACTCGCGATTTCGAGCGCAACGACCACCACTCCGAGCACGAGGACGGGTACTGCCGGGTCCTGCAGTGCGAGCACGAGCACCGCAGCGGCGATCACCGCAGGAAGACCGAGGCCGAGTCGGAAGGGCGCGGCCATTTCCCGTCCCGTCTCCGGAGCGCGCAGGTCGTGCCAACGCCAGACGACCACGACGCCGGCGGTCACGACGATCGATGCGACCCATGAGGGGAACAGCTGCGCGGCGAATGCACCGCCGCTCAGGCGCGAATGGGAGAGCACGAGCAGATTGGTGAGATTCGAACCCGGCAACAGGAGCGACGCCGAGTTCGACATGAACACCGCCCCGTACAAGAACGCGACGTCGCCGATGCCACGGCGCCGGGCCGCGTGCACGAGAACCGGGGTCAAGAAGACGACCGAGGTGTCGAGGTTGAGCACGGCGGTCACCGCGGCAACCAGCAGCATCAGCGCCCCGAAGAGGACAAGCCCCCCGCCGGGCAGCCGGGCGAGGCGCGAACCTGCTGCTTCGAAGAGACCGTCCGACGCGGCGGCTGCGCCGACGAGAAGGAGCCCGGTCACCAGGACGAACGGCGGCCAGGCCTGCGCGAGCGCGCCCCCGAGCGCGCCGTTCACCTCCTGCACCTGCTCGCGCCGGTCGCGACCGGCCGTCGCCGATCCCGACCCACCCGCGGCCGACCACGCGAGCGGTTCGACCCCGGGGATAGCGTGGCCGCATGACCAGATTCGGCGTCCAGCTGCCCAACTTCAGTGGACCCCCACCGGAGCAGCTGTTCGACCACATGGCTGCCTTGGCCGGCGCGGTGGACGAGACCGGGTTCGACTCGTTGTGGGTCATGGACCACTTCTTCCAACTTCCCCCTCTCGGCGGTCCCGACCAGCCGATGCTCGAGTCCTACACACTGCTCGGCGCATTGGCCGCCCGTACCAGCCGTGTCCAGCTCGGCACGCTGGTGACCGGTGTCACCTACCGGAACCCCGGCATTCTCGCGAAGATCATCACCACGCTCGACGTGATCTCCAAGGGCCGCGCGGTCCTCGGGATCGGCGGCGCCTGGTACGACGTCGAGCACCAGGCGCTCGGCGTCACCTTCCCGAGGGACGGAGTCCGCCTCGACATGCTCGAGGAGGCCGTCCAGATCTGCCGCGCGATGTTCCGGGACGACGACGTCTCGTTCCACGGTACCCATTTCCGTTTGGACCACGCCCGGAACCTTCCCCGCCCGGTCCGCGCCGGCGGACCGCCGATCATGATCGGAGGGGGCGGCGAGAAACGCACGCTGCGACTGGTGGCGCAGTACGCGGACCGCTGCAACGTGACCGGCGACGTCGAGACGCTGACCCGGAAGGTCGAGGTGCTCCACGCACACTGTGCCGAGGTGGACCGCGATCCGTCGGAGATCGACATCACCTGGATGACCCCGCTGATCCTCACCGTCTCGGAGGAGAACACCGTAGAGGTGCGCGAAATGCTCGCAGCAGCCGGCGATCCCGAGGAGATCGCCGGGTTCACGGTCGGCCAGCCCCACGAGGTTCCCGACCTCCTTGCGGGGCACGTGGCGGCCGGCGTCGACGAGGTGATCTTCAGCTTTGCCTTCGCCGATCCCTCTGCGATCGCCTCGGTCGGTCAGGCACTGGGCCTCGCCGCCACGTCACCGGCCTGACCGGCCACTCCGCACCATCGAGTCTCGCTCAAGCCCACCCGAGTTCCTCGAGGCGACGGTCGCCGATGCCGAAGTGGTGGGCGATCTCGTGCACCACCGTGGTGCGGACCCGTTCCACCACCTCCTCGGCGGTCCGGCTCGCCGCGCAGATCGTCGCCATGTAGATCGTGATGCGGTCGGGGACGGCTGCGGAGTAGTGGTTGCCCCGCTCGGTGAGCGGGACACCCACGTAGAGGCCGTAGAGATGACCCGGCGGACTCTCGTCGTCGACGACGACCGCGACGTTCTCCATCGCCGATCGGAGCTCGGTGGGGATGCCGTCGAGCGCGTCGGTGACGAGCCCTTCGAACGCGGCGACGTCCATCGAGACCATCCGATGATCATGCCAAGCGGGCGGCCCGGCGCACCATCGGCCCCCTCGGCTACTTGGCCGTCTGCTCCTGCCGGCGAGCGGCACCCCGCGAGGCCGCCGCGAGGATGAGCCGGACCACGAGAGCGAGGACCACCAGGTCGGCCATCATCTGGACGGTGGTGACCAGCCGGGCCACGTCGGTCTTCGGCGTGACGTCGCCGAAGCCCACGGTCGAAAAGACAGTGACCGTGAAATACAGCGAGGTCACCCGGCTCATCGCCTGACCGAAGGCGGCCGGGTCGGAGCGGGAGAGGGTCAGGTAGATCCAACTGAACAGCACGATGAACAGCGGGATGAGCGTGGCCATGGCGACGGTCGCCCGCAGCATCGGTTGATCGTGAATTGTGATCTGGCGGATCTCGAAGAGCAGGACGGCGACGAAGAACGCGAGCGCGACCGCAAGCCGGAGCACGATCGACTGGTGCGCCCGGTGGACGACCGGAAGGGTGAAGTAGAGCGCAAGCAAGATCGAGGCGGTCGCGATCGGCGCGCACTCCGGTGGCGAGCACGTGCGAGCGTTCGTACTCGCTCAACTCGGGGGCGGAGAGGAAGGCCATCACCTCTAGCCTCGCAGCTCGATTCGGCCCACAAGGGGACCCCGCCGGAGGGGTGCCAGACTGACCGGGCCATGGAGATCGTCCGTTTCGATCGTGAAGCGTCGATCGCGGCGACCCCGCCGAGCTCGGGCGCGTGGATTGCGCCGCTGGCCCGTGGCGAGGCGGCGACGGTTGCCATCGTCCGCGTCGAAGTCGGCGGGCGCCTACAGCTGCCGCCGGAAGGCGTGCCGCGCCTCCTGGCAGTGGTTGCCGGCGAGGGCTGGGTCCGCACCGCCTCCCCCGAGAAGATTCCTATGCCGTCGGGACACGGCGCTTACTGGCCTGCGGGCGAAGCGGTCGAAGCGGGTACCGACACCGGGATGACCGCCACTCTCGTCGAAGGCACCTTCGAGCTGCAGGCCTTCGAGGTGACCCGCGACATCGTGGTGGTCGACTACGACCCGACGTGGCCGTCGTGGTTCGAGCTGCTTTGTGCGCACGTTCGACCCGCGGTGGGCGAACACGTGCGCATCGACCACGTGGGCTCGACCTCGGTGCCGGGCCTCCCGGCAAAGCCGATCATCGATCTCGACATCGTCGTGGCCACCGAAGCGGCCGTGCACCCTGTGGTACGGAGGCTCGAGTCGATCGGTTATCGCTGGCGCGGCGACCTCGGTGTGGCCGGCCGCGAGGCATTCGCACCCCCTCCTGTGGACGAGCTGCCTCCGCACCATCTCTACGTGGTCGTCGAGGACAATCGGGCCCACCAGGACCACTTGCTACTGCGGGATCTGCTCCGGGCAGAGCCGGCCAGCCGCGAGCGCTATGCGGCGCTCAAGCGGGCGAACGCGGAGTCGTCCCATCGCGACATGGACGTCTACGTGAAAGGGAAAGCCGGGTTCGTCGCAGAGCTTCTCACCCGGGCGCGGGCCGAGCGCGGATTCCCTGCCGTCGAGTACTGGGTGCCGGATCTCTCCGGTTGAGGTTGTCGAGGCGAGCTCAGGCTGCTTGCCGGCGGGCCGCGAGGCCCCGAAGGTCACCGTCCGGATCGTGCCAGGTGGTCAGCGCACCGAACCCGGCGGCCCCGAGCGACGGCGCGAGAACCTCGTCCTGCGCGCCACCGATCTCCAACAACAGCCAACCACCCGGCCGGAGGATCCGGGCCGATCCCACCACGATCCTCCGGACGAGGTCCAGACCGTCGGACCCTCCGTTGAGGGCTCGGGCCGGTTCGTAGTGCTGTACGTCGCGGGGAGTGTGCCGAGCTCACCCGTCGGAACATAGGGAGCGACAGCCGTCACGAGACCGAACTCGAGAGAGCGGAGCGGCTCCGCGAGATCACCGAGGAGGACCGGCACACCGTTCCGGCGCGCGCACGCTGCGGCCCCGGGGTCGATCTCGACTCCGACGACCTGTGCGGCCGGCACGGCTGCGAGAAGGTGCGCGGCGACGGGGCCACAGCCCGTGCAGAGATCTACCGCTGGTCCGCCCGTTCGGTCCAAGAGCGCGGCGGCACGGCGCGCGAGGTCCTCGCTCTGGAGCCTCGGGACGTAGACGCCGGGATCGACATGCAGCGGGTGTCCACAGAACTGCTGGATACCGATGATCCACGCGATCGGCTCGCCCCTTTCACGCCGCGAGATCCACGACTCGGCAGTCTCGTCGTCCCCGGCCGACGCGAGGAGCTCGGCCGCCTCCTCCTCCGCGGCCACGCATCCCGCGGCAGCGAGACGGCCCACCACGGCCGCACGGGACAGACCAGAAGGCATCGTCACAGTCTGTGCGACATTTCGGTTCCGCGATCGGAACCCTTCGGGGCGCACCCCGTGTTGCGCCACGCGGCGGTCTCCACCGACGGCGGCAGGTCGTCTGGCAAGATGAGCGCCATGACGAAGCTCGAATCCGACGTCGCGCTGAGTGTGCAGCAGCTGGTCGACACGCTCGCCGACGCACGAAGCACCTTTCGTGAAGTGGAGCAGTTCTTTCAGCGAGCGCTCAAGAAGGCGGATCGGGGCGGAAACCTGCAGTCGGCCCTGCTCTCCCCCGAGCTGGGTCTGTCGCGCCAGAGCATGAACGACGCGGTGGACGCGATCGAACGGCAGCGACGGGAGATGCGGCACAAGCTCTTCGCACTCGCGATGACCGAGGGCTATTCCATCGGTGAGATGGGGAGGATGTTCGGATTCTCACGGCAGTTGGCCAGCAAGTACGCGAGGGAGCTGGGCAACGATTAGACGGTGACCGCCGCGCCCCCGGCAGGAGTCGAACCCGCAACCTGATGGGTAGAAACCACCTGCTCTATCCAGTTGAGCTACAGGGGCTGGCGCGACAGGGACCCGAGGGCATCCCGAGGCTCTGCCGGCGTGTGCCACACTAGAGGCTCCTTGGTGGCCGTAGCTCAGTCGGAAGAGCGCCGGGATGTGGCCCCGGAGGTCGCGGGTTCGAGCCCCGTCGGCCACCCTCCAGCCCGGCGGCGTGTCCTGCGATGCCGGAGCGTGGCCGCTCGGAAGCAGCGCCTCTAGCTCAACGGCAGAGCAACGGACTCTTAATCCGCAGGTTCTGGGTTCGAATCCCAGGGGGCGCACCACAGGCGTGCCGGGAGAGAGGGAGAAGCCCGGAGAAACGCACGGAGAGCGGGACGGAACAGGCCCAGCCAGCCAGCGCGGCGGGGGCAGAACGACGGGCGCGGATCGCGGGCGGGTGACGTACGGGCCGGTAGCGGGGAGGGCGCCGCAGAGGACGCGGATGACCAGAAATCCTGCGCCTTGGCGTGAGTGTCGTCCTCGATTTTGGACTTTGGGCGCGGATCGAACGTGACGAGATGCGATCCGTGGCTCGCGGCCTTGGTGTCGGCGTCGAACTGCACTACCTCGACATGCCTGCCGACGAACTCTGGCGGCACATCGAGGTCCGGAACCCGGAGCCACCCTGGGACAGCTACCCGATCCGCCGCGAGGACCTCGACGGATGGCTACGCGTATTCCAGGCGCCCGATGCTGTCGAGCTGGCTTTGTTCGACCCACCGCCAATCTGAGCCACTGTGCCCCGGTACGCCGGGAGGGTGGCACACAGTGGCACCTATGGGGCGGGAGCAGAGGGCGTTGCAAGCCGACTCAGGCAAGGGCCAAGCTGGACCGTGCCTGAAAACCGGTTCGTTGGCGAGATCGCGAGAATCTACGACCAACCTGGGACGGGAATGTTCGCTGACGGCGTCATTGAACCGACCGTCGACTGCCTCGTTGAGTTGACCGGCGGCGGAGCAGCGATGGAGTTCGCCATTGGTACTGGCCGGGTCGCCGTCCCTTTGGCTGCCCGGGGTGTTCGCGTCGTCGGGATCGAGTTGTCCGCTGACATGCTCGCCGTGCTGCGGTCGAAGCCCGAAGCGAGCGATATAACGGCCGTCGAAGGGGACATGGCCGTGACATTCGTGGAGGGCGAGTTCTCCCTCGTATACCTAGTCTTCAACACGATTACAAACCTGACGTCGCAGGACGAACAAGTCGCTTGCTTCGAAAACGCTGCCCGTCACCTTGGCCCCGGTGGCCGCTTCGTTATTGAAAACTATGTGCCCCGTTTTCGCCGGTTACCGCCGGGCAACTCCGGTGTCCCCTTCGCACTGACGGAGGACTACGTCGGCATCGACGAATTCATTGACTGCACGCACAAGCAGATCTCCCGGTCTCGGCACTTCAACCGACGACCCGATGGCAGCTTCAGCGAATTCACGGGACCGTTCCGATATGTCTGGCCGGCTGAGTTGGACCTGATGGCTCGGATCGCGGGCATGACGCTGGAGTATCGATGGGCGTGGTGGGACCGCTCGCCCTTCACTGGTGATAGCCCCTCGCATGTCAGCGTGTGGCGTCTCCCGGAGGCTTAGACGGAGTCGAAGACGGGGTCGCCAGGCTCCTGCAAGCCGCGGGGGCGATCCGGCCCCAGTACATTGATACTTCTCTGAGGGTCCACCGCTTGATTGCTGGTCCTTTATAGCTTCGGGAGTGCTGGCAGGTTCGGTCTGACTTGGAGTCCCGTGACATCTCCGGGTGTCGTCGACCGAGACCTTCCAGCCGCACATTGAAAGACGGCACGTCCCGTCTCCGAGTTGGGGTGATTGGTCCGGGTTGCAGAACAACCCAGACCGCCCGTCGCTCCGATCCGGAACGGCCGTGCCATCCCTCACACCTTTGAGAGAAAGGGATGACCATGACCATCGTAGAAGCTGCGCGTGGGATCACCGGTGGTGTCGACACCCACCGCGACGTCCATGTGGCCGCAGCGCTCGATCCACTCGGAGGACTGCTCGGCTCCGAGAGCCTTCCCCACCGACTCGGCCGGCTACAAGGCGCTGCTGCGTGGCTGCGAGCCTTCGGCGACGTCACCAAGATCGGCATCGAGGGCACCGGTTCCTATGGCTCGGGCCTGACTCGCTACCTGCGCCGGGCAGGTGTCCGGTCATCGAAGTCGACCGGCCGAATCGAGAAGAGCGACGCCGCAGTGGCAAGTCCGATCCCCTCGATGCCGTCGAAGCAGCGCGGGCGGCTCTCAGTGGTCGGGCGACCGGCAGCCCCAAGTCCAGAGACGGCGCCGTCGAGGCCATCCGAGTGCTGGTGGTGGCGAAGCGCTCCGCTCGGCAGGCCCGAGTCAAAGCGCTCCTCCAGATGCGCCACCTCGGCTTACAGCGCACCAGAGCAACTCCGTTGCCGCCTCAAGGGTCTCTCCGTGCCGGCCCTGGTTGCCGAAGGACGACACTCCGACCGACCCGGTCACCCGATCCGGTGACCGCTGCCACCAAGGCGTCGTTGTCCTCGTTGGCGTACCGGATCGAAGCGCTCGACCGTGAACTCGCCGAGCTCGACGACCGGATCGAAGCCCTCCTCGTCGCCACCGTTCCCGATTTGCTCGAGTCCTTCGGCGTCGGCCCCGACACCGCGGCGGCACTGGTGATGGCGGCGGGCGACAACCCCGAGCGCCTCCATTCAGAAGCCGCCTGGGCCCACCTCTGCGGCGTGTCGCCCATCCCGACGGGGTCGGGCAAGAAGAGCGGCAAGGTCCGAGCCCACCAAGGCGGCGACCGTCAGGCCAACAGCGCGCTGTGGCGCATCGTCATGGTTCGCATCGCGCACGACCACGGACGCAGGTCTACTTCGAGCGACGGGTGAAGGAAGGCCGGACCAAGCACGAGGTCATCCGCATCTTGAAGCGCTACGTCGCCCGCGAGGTCTATCGCTACTTGCCTCGCGGCTAGATCCCCGGGGCTGTCGGGTCTGGCTCTCCCCAGTACTGTCGCCCTCCGGGGCTGACTTCCCAGCGACACGCCGACCCACAGCCGGGCCCACGTTCTCGAAAGCGCGTGACCTAATAAGAGCCTGTCCTCACCTTCGAGTGACTCATCAATGTTCTGTCCGCTGTTTTCACTCCCGAGCCCCAAAAGAGGGGTTGACAAGTGATAGGAGCGTCGCCGGGTCGGGGTGCCACTCACAGACCGCCGACCCCGGCGCTATCCCAGCCGAGTCGCGGTGATCAGGACGGTCTCGAAGTTCATGACGAACGAGCCGCCGTAATCGTCGATGGCACCTCCGACGGCTTCCAAGAGGCGGTCCAGGACCGCGGGTTCGAGGGCGGTGTGGTCGCTTCGGGAGACAAGCTGATTCAGGTATTCGTCTCGCTGGTAGGCCCGCGTCCAAGGGAACCACTTCTCTGCAGATTCACCGAACTCCCGCACCGCTGAGAGGGCGTCTAACTCCGGGTCAAGCCCAGTTCTCACGTCCGATGACCGGTCAGCTGCGTATCCCCGGAACAGTCGATGGCCGCCGGGCGGCACGACGCTCGTGTACACCTCCTCGAGGGCGTCGGCCAGATCATCGGGCTGACTCCCAGCGTTCCAGATCAGACAAAGCTTGCCGCCAGGCCGCAGCACAGCGGCCGCCTTGGCGGTGGCGACAGGGAGGTCGAGCCAGTGCCAGGCCTGCGCCGAGGCCACCCGGTCGAAAGTGCGACCAGCAGCGTCCCAGGCTTCGAATGCCGCGATCTCCACGTCGACCCCATGACCGCGGGCGATCTCCGCCATGCGCGGAGCGAGTTCCACGCCCAGCACCTGGGCGCCACGCTGGGCAATCTGCCGTGAAGCAATCCCGGTGCCACAACCCACGTCGAGAACCTTCAGGCCCGCAGGCACCGGACCGAGCAACTCGTCGATGACCGCGTCGGGATAGTTCGGCCGGAACCGGTCGTATGCCTCGGCTTGCTGATCGAACAACCTCGAACGTTGCAGGGCTAGAGGGCGCGCTGCCAAACCGTCACCTTCGCTGGCATCCACAGACGCCAGCCTGCCCCAGATCGCCGTTCAGTTATAGGTGAGCCGTCAAAGCTCAGAACACGAAGGGCACGAGCATCTTGGTCGAGTGCCTGTAGGTCGGATAGGTGTCGGGGAACTGCTTGGTCAGGTAGCGCTCCTCGACGGTCGCGCTGTAGACGAAGTAGACGTCGGCCAGGGCCACAGCGATGATCCACAGCCAGCTCAGCGCCACCGCCGTGCCGATACCGGCGACCAGGATGCCCGAGTAGATGGGGTGACGGACCAAGCGGTAGGGGCCACCGGTCACCAGCTCGGGGTCGTCGTTCTGTGTCATCGGGGTGCACCGCTTCGCTACTGGGCCTCAATAGGTTCGGATGGATCGCTGATCGATCGGGCTGCCGATTGGTCATTCCGAGGATGTTTCGAGCAATGGCGAAACACGCCTCTCTGGTGCTCAGATCTAGGTGTCCCTTCCACTCAACCCAGTCCGATTCGTCGTGCTCGTGAGCGGCGACAACTGCCGCAACCAAGCTCTGGAGGTCGCTGACTCCCCGTAGCTCCCGGCTGGTGTCGATCTCCATTGCCATAGCCCTATTGTTCCAGGCTGGGTTTTTCGGCCCGAACTCTGTGACGGGGAACCCGGAGCACCACCCTCGTCGTCGAAGCGTTCCGACATCGACTCCACCGCTCACCGGGAGAGGTGCCCGGCGAGACCGCTCCTCAGATCGTGGCGCTCGTCGAGTCTCGCGGGCACGCCCGACGAGGACACGCTCCAGGCGCCACCGCCTGACCCCCACCACCGACCCGGATCGCTGCCCTCTCCCGCCGCCTAACCCCAGGTCACGCGCGACCACTTTCCGCCACACGCCCCGCTCAGTCCCCAGCTGACACATCCACCGCGAACAGGGTCATCCGCGGCCTCTGCGGCGCCCTCCCCGCTACCGGCCCGCACCTCACCCGCCCGCGATCCGCGCCCATCGTTCTGCCCCGCCCGCGCTGGCTGGCTGGGCCTGTTCCGTCCCGCTCTCCGCGCGTTTCTCCGGGCTTCTCCCTCTCTCCCCACCACAGGCGCACCACATGGCCTGAACCCCTTTGGGCCAGACCACCGTTCTGAGAGTTTGGTCGTGAGCCACCAGGAGGTAGCCCACGCGTCACGCCGTGGGCCATACGCAGGGTCCCTGCGCACCCAGACGGAGCGCCGTCCGGCGACGAGCCGTCAGCCGACGAGTTGCGTCTGAGCCCCGGCGTCCACGACGTCTGGAACGTGCGGACGGCTTCAGTACGCCCACGACCCGTCGGCCTGCCCGTCATAGCTGCCTGCGTAGACCAACTGCCCGTGTTGACTCGGCACGTCGATCACCACCGTCCCGGTCAGCGTCTGGCCGGGAAGGAGGTCCGTCGCCTGCTGACTCGTGCCGTTCCCGAGGTCGTCTGGCAGGGACGCCCACGCCCCGTTGCCGCCTTGCACGCCGGTTTGGAGCCCGTTCCCATAGAGCTGCCCACCGGGAGCCTCGACGTAGAAATCGTAGGAGTCCGGCGCGATGTCGTCCTGTGTCGAAGCGGGTGCGATGTCGGTCATGGTGACGGTGAAGGTCGCGAAATAGCCGTACTGCGGCGTGTCGCCGCTCGCGTCGGATGTCGAGAAGGTGGGCGGTGACACGGTGATCGTCGCCAGGGGGACCGACTCGTCCGGATCCCAGAGAGTGCCGCTCTGCCCCACCGCGTACCGGATCAGGTCGGGGCCCGCATCCATGTCCCCGGCACTCGGACCGCCGGCCGACGAGGCTGGAGCGGTCGTCGTGGTGGGAGTCGTGGTGGTCGTCGGTGCGGACGACGTGGCGTGTGTCTCGGGGAGGGCCACGGTGGAGGAGGTCGAGGTCGAGGAGGAAGGATCGGGAGCGATCGGGCGATCGGGTACCGCCGTCGAGGTGCGCGGATGCCGTTGGACCGGAGAGGTTCGCGAGCCGCGCTGAGCATTCGATGAGCCGCCGCATGCGGCGACCGCGATCGCCGCCCCGACGAGAGTGACGACAAGTCGTCTCCGGGCCATCCGTTTGCCTCTCGTTTGCACCGCCGCACCAACCCGAAACGACGAGTGGCGACCGGAAGGTGATGGTACTGCCACCACTGCCCGCCGGGCCGTCGCGGCGGCCCCCGGGCTCACCCGATGCGATCGTCCCGGCACCGGCTCTACGGTGATGGGACCATCGACCCTTGCGATCCCCTGCGCCTGCGACCAGGCTGGCGTCGTGCACTCGATGGACCGCACCACCTGGGCTCCGACTGCGACGACACTCTGTCTGACGTGGGATTTCGGAGTACGAGGAGGCTGACGTCGGCGTGGAATTCTTCGGTCTCATTCTCCGCAACATCTGGTCGAGAAAGGCGCGTTCGCTGGGCCTCGCCTTCGCCGTGGCCATCGCGGTGATGGCGGTGGTCACCCTCGACGTCACGAGCAACGGACTCGAGCAGTCGGCAACCGCGATCATCTCGGTGGGCAAAGCCGATTTCACCGTCGCCCAGAAGGGCGCGTCGAGCCTCCTCTCGAGCACGATCGACGAGAGCGAGTTGAACCGGGTCAAGTCGACGCCCGGAGTGGCGAGCGCGATCGGCGTCCTGGTGGAAACCGAGAACGTGAACTCGGACAACCCCGTCTTCATCGAGATCGGCATCAACCCGGGAGATCTGGCCGGCTTCGGCGTGAACGTCCTCGCGGGCCAGCCATACGCCCCGACGGCAACGAATGAGGTCATGCTCGGGTGGCGGGCTGCGAGCAACTTCGGGCTCCATGTCGGCGACCGCTTCTTTGCGATGGAACGCTGGAACACCGTGACCGGCATCTACTCGACCGGCAATTCGTTCGGCGACGCGGGAGCCATGTTCCCACTTCCGGCGCTCCAGGGTTACAACCGGGTGGCCGGACTGGTCACCCTGGCCTTCGTGAAGGTCACGCCGGGATCCTCCCCGGCGGCGGCGGCCAAGCGCATCGAGTACTCACTCCCCGAGCTGACCACCATCCGGACCGCGACCCAATTCGGTCGTGCGGACCAGGGGCTCGTCTACCTGCAGGCGGCCGTGAACGGCAGCACGGTGCTTGCGATCCTCATCGGTGCCGTCATCGTCGGGAACACGATGCTCCTCACCCTCTTCGAGCGCACCCGCGAGTTCGGGCTCCTCCGAGCGGTGGGCTGGACGAGGCGGCGCACGGTCAGCCTGCTGATCATCGAGAGCCTCCTGTTGGCGCTCGCGGGAGCATTGATCGGTGTGGTGCTCTCCTTCGTCATCGCCAACGGGCTCGCCCAGCTACCGGCCCTGAAGGGCGTCCTGCATCCGGCCTTCTCTCAGGATGCATTCTGGCGGGCGTTGCTCACGGCTCTTGCGATGACCTTGCTCGGCGCGGTCTATCCGACCGCCAGAGCCGCGTTCCTGTCGCCGCTCAAGGCGCTGAGCCATGAGTGACTCCGACCCCACCTCTCCGCTCGCGATCGAGGTCCGCGGTGCGACGAGGATCTTCCCCGGTCACGTCGAGGCGTTGCGCGGGGTCGATCTCACCGTCGCGTACGGGGAGTCGGTTGCCATCACCGGACCTTCCGGCTGTGGCAAGTCCACCCTCCTCCACCTCCTCGCCGCGATCGACACGCCGACCTCGGGCTCGGTCATCGTCGGAGGCCGTGACCTCGGCGAGATCCGAGACCTGGGCTCGTATCGCCGAGGGGAGGTCGGCCTCGTCTTTCAGTTCCACAACCTGCTCCCCCAGCTACCGGCGCAACTCAATGTCGAGCTCCCCATGTTCGGCACGCACCGGTCGGCGCACGAGCGCCGAACCCGCGCCGGCACACTCCTCGCCGAGGTCGGCCTCGGAGGCTGCGAGGACCGCCTCCCGACCGAGTTGTCGGGTGGGGAACGCCAACGGGTCGCGATCGCCCGGGCGCTGGCGAACGAGCCGAAGGTTCTCCTCGCAGACGAGCCCACCGGCAGCCTCGACTCGGCCTCGACCGAGCACTTCCTCCGATTGCTGGATCGGCTGGCCTCTGCGGGGATGACCATCGTGATGGTGACCCACGACCTCGGCGTCGCGGCACACGCAGACCGGATCGTGACGATGCGAGACGGTCGGGTGGTCGACGAACAGCCCTCCGAGGCAGCGGAAACTCGCGACCCGACCGGTCAGGCGGCCCTCCCGTAGAGCGCGTTTCAGTGCGGTGCGATCCCCCAGGTTCCCGTCCATCGCGCACCGGGGGCGAGGACCGCGACGTCGGTCCCTGAGCGGAACGCGTCCGGCGGGCACGTCATCGGCTCGATTGCGAGGGCGGTGCGCCGCTCCTCGGGTGGCAACGTGTCGCCGGTGTAGACCATCGCGTACTTGAAGTGGTCGTCCATCCACAGGGTGATCCCACCCTCGCCGCCGTCTGCGCCACTTCCCTCGGGGAGGTCGAGCTCGACTCGGGCCAGTCCGTCTCCATCGCGCCGGAGATCGCAGAACGCCGTGTCGAGCCGGGTGACCCCGATGAGCCGTCCGCGGGAGAAGTCGAACTCGCTACCCCCGACCGGACCCTTCCGCACCGGAAGGCCGCGCTCGTCGGAGATGAGCCTCGAGGAAGCGGGAACCGTCAACCGCCACGAGTCCACCGAGCTCGCTCCGAGGGTCAGGTAGGGATGGAAGCCGATCCCGAACGGGAGGTTGCCCGAGCCGGTGTTCTCCGCTGCGGTGGTCACCACCAGCCCGTCCCGTCCGATCCGGTACTCGACCGAGAGCCGGAGGGTGAAGGGATAGCCCGGTGACGGTCGAAGCTCGTATTCCATCGTGACCTGGTTCTGAGCGCGAGCGACCATCCGCCAGGGCACCCATCGCACGAGGCCGTGGATCGCATTGCCGGCGGCCGGCTCGTCGAGGGCGGCCTGCGCGGTGATCCCGTCGAAGGTGTAGCAGCCGTCTCCCAGGCGGTTCGGCCAGGGCGCGAGAACCTGGCCGCGACCCCCGTGGCTCCACTCGTCGCTCGCGAAGCCGTCGATCAGCGGACGTTCGCCGACGGTGAACGAGCGGAGGGTTGCCCCCATCTCGGTGACGACGGCACGGTCGTCGCCGTGTCCGATCACCCACTGGTCGCCGGTTGCGGCCGTGGTCTCGGCAGGCCGCTGATCCTCGGCAGGTAGTCGTGCGTTCATCGCGGTAACGGGCTCATCGGATCGAGGGTCCGCCTCCGTGACGGACCACGGGTGGCCGATGACGCCCGGTATGGTAGGCGAAGAGGCAGAGGTGGGGCCTCCCGACCTGGGCATGCGCATCGACGCGTGTCGACCCCCGGCAGCCAGCGAGAACAACGGCGATGCGCATCCTGATCACCAACGACGACGGCGTGTTCGCCCCGGGCATCGCCGCGATCGCCCGGGGTCTCTCCGCCTCGCTCTGCCGCGGAGGACGAGGTGGTGGTGGTCGCTCCGCTCACCAACCAGAGCGGCTGTGGGGCAGCTGTGGGCACGGTCTACGACCGCGAGTCCATCCCCTACGAGGCGGTCGAGATCCCCGGC
The DNA here is from genome assembly GCA_963784155.1 of uncultured Acidimicrobiaceae bacterium. Lineage (GTDB taxonomy): Bacteria > Actinomycetota > Acidimicrobiia > Acidimicrobiales > RAAP-2 > Bog-756. The sequence goes on along the minus strand of CAWAQF010000004.1, from coordinate 299,361 downwards.
CTCGCACATGTCCCGACCTTCGGCATCGACGGCTCACCCGCCCTCGCGGTGATCCTCGCCGCCATCGGCGGGTTCGGTCCCGAACCCGACCTCGTCGTCTCGGGTGTCAACGAGGGCCTCAACACGGGCCGCTCCGCTCTCCACTCGGGCACGGTGGGTGCGGTGCTGACCGCGGCACAGTTCGGGCTCCGCGGCATGGCCGTGAGCATCGCGTGGGCAGACGAGCCCATCCCCTGGGAGACGCCGGTCCGGGTCGCGACGGATCTCCTCCCCGCGCTCGCCGACATGGCCCCGGCGACCGTGCTCAACCTCAACGTCCCGGCGGTCCCCTTGGACCAGTGCAAGGGCCTCCGTCACGGCACCCTGGGCAGGGTGGGTCTGATCAGGGCGGTCCGTCCCGAGCACTCCCCTGAGCCGATCGCCGGGCCGGCCCTCGACCGGACCGGGGGGTCGATCACCTTGACCCTGCGCGGCTCCACGGGGTCGGATCGCGTCGCCGAGCGTGCAGAGCTCGAACCGGGGTCGGATGCGGCGGTCGTCGCGGAGGGGTGGGCGTCGGTGACGCCCCTCCTCGGGGTCCACGAGGACACCTCTCCCGGCGGCGAGCAGGTGCTCGCCGCCGCGCTCACGGCCTACCCGGCTCCCGCAGCCGAGCCTCGCTGATCCGGCGACGCGGGCCGGTCGTCACCGGGACGATCCGGTCGGGTGGTCCAACGCGGTCGGATGGCGTGGTTGGTACAGACCGACCTCGCCACCGCTCGGAAGTCTGATCTTCGTCACGGTCCCCCACCGTTCCTCCACGAGGTCGGTGCACTGCACTCCGCGCTCGGCGAGCAATCGGGTCTCTGCCGCCAGGTCGTCGCACATCAGGTAGAGCTCAGCTCCGGAATCGTCGGCCGGATGGACCGCCATCTCTGCGGGCGGAAGCGCGAAGATCAGCCAACCTCCGCCCGCGTCCACCGAGTCGAAGCCGAGCACGTCCGACATGAAATTGCGATCGGCGTCGGCTTCCTCGCTGAAGACGACCAGATGCGCACCGAAGATCATGGCCCCATCCTCGCGGACGCGAGCCGCTCGGTTCTCGGTTCTCGGTGCTCGGTGCTCGGTGCTCGGTGCTCGGTGCTCGGTGCTCGAGGATGAACGCGTCCTGCGGTCAGAGATATCGCCCTGCGGTCAGAGATATCGCGCGAACCAGTCGATCGCCAGACCGGCCACTGCTTCCATCGCACCGGGTTCCTCGAAGAGATGGGTCGCTCCCGGCACGATCGCGAGATGGTTCGGGCACCGCAGTCGTGCGGCCGCCTCACGGTTCAGCCCGAGGACCGCAGTGTCTGCGCCACCGACAACCAGGAGCGTCGGACATCGCACCGCAGGGAGCCGCGGCCCGGCCAGGTCCGGCCGTCCGCCCCGCGACACCACCGCTGCCACCTCGTTGCCGGGCGCGGCGGCGGCGGAGAGGGCTGCAGCCGCACCGGTGCTCGCACCGAAGTACCCGACGGGAAGGCGATCGGCCTCGGGCCGTGTGCGGAGCCACGCCGTGGCGCCGAGTAGCCGCTCGCCGAGGAGCCCGACGTCGAAGACATGGCGGCGGTCGCTCGCCTCCTCCTCCGTGAGAAGATCGAAGAGGAGGGTGCCGAATCCATGGGCTCCGAGAGCCCCGGCCATCGACCGATTGCGCGGGCTGAGCCGGCTGCTGCCGCTGCCGTGGGCGAACAGCACTATCCCCGTTGCTGGATCGGGAATCGCCAGTTCGCCCGCGAGATCGACGTCCCCGGCCCGTACGATCACTTCCTCTTCCGAGCCGCGTTTGCGCCCCGTCGTCACACTCGCCTCGCGGAGCGCCGCGCTGACCTCCCGGTCGGAAGTCTGCTCGAAGTTCTCGTACCACTGCCCCACCGCGACGAAGTGCGGCGGGACGAGCAAGCAGACCACCTGGTCCGCTTCCGCCCGGAGCCGCGCCACGGTCTCGGGTGGAGCGACCGGCACCGCCACCACGACCTTGCCGGCACCCATCGCGCGAGCCACCTGCACCGCGACCCGGGCAGTCCCTCCGGTGGCGATGCCGTCGTCGACGATCACCACCGTCCGCCCGAGGACAGGAACCGGAGGGTGTCCACCCCGGTAGCGCGCGACGCGTCGCTCGAGCTCGGCCCTTTCGGACGCGATCACCGCACGAACGTCTCGGTCGCCGAGCCTCGCCCGGCGCACGAGGTCGCGGTCGAGGATGGTCACGTCGCCTTCCCCGATCGCACCGAACCCGAGCTCGGGTTGGAACGGAACTCCCAAGCTTGCGGACCACGATGACGTCGAGTGGTGCGTCGAGGATGCGGGCGACCTCCGCGGCGACGGGAACGCCGCCCCGCGGGAGAGCGAGGACGACCGGATTCTCGTCACGCAGAGGAGCCAGCCGCTCGCCGAGCAATCGTCCGGCTTGTCCCCGATCCTTGAACGTCGAGGCCGACTCGTCGCCTCTCAATGCGAACGCCATTTCACCCTCCCCTCTCAGAATCCCTCGGGTAGGTCTCCGCCGGCTCACCCTCGTCCCACAGGGGAGTGCGCTCGAGTGGCTCGAGCGCACGGGTCCGGTCGATGTGGATGCACTGCGTCGAATTGCTGGGCGAGACGAGCCTCGAAGTAGTGGCTCTGCAGTTCGGTCTCGGGTCGGTAGATCACGCCGATCGCCCGTTCGAGCCGCGGCTCCGAGAGGGCTTCGAACGCGTCATCGTCATGGGTGAGGACGAAGAACTGCGGGTGGCCGACTGCGTGAAGGAGTGCCTCGCTGCTTCCGGGCCGGGCCGGCCGAACGCGCTTTCGTTCGGTTGGGGCACCCCAGTCCGACGCGGCGGTCACCCTGCCGTCGAAGGTAGAGAATCCGATCAAGACCGCGTCGGCACCGTACCGCTGGCGCACCAACTGGCCGACGTTGAGCTCGCCACGAGCGCCCATCGCCGTCGCCCGCGCGTCACCGACGTGCGAGTTGTGCTCCCACACCACGACCTTGGTGTTGCCCGACTGACGGTCGAAGATGGTCGATCATGGCGTCGAGGGTGCCCGCCATGTGGAGGTCCCGAAGGTTCCACGACGACACCTCCGCCCGGTACATCTGGTGGTAGTACTCCTCCGCATCACGTACGAGACGGGCGTTCTGCTCGGCGTAGAACAGCTCGTCCTCGGCGACCCAACCGTCGCGCCGCAGATAGGCCTCCGCACGCCGCCGCAACTCGACGAGCTGGGCGACCACCTCGTTCTCGCACGGCGCGGCCCCCTGGTAGGTGACGGCGTGTCCGTAGGCCTGACCTTCGGCGTCGACGTGATCGAAGCAGGCATAGCGTCCGCGCGCCCTTGCAGCCTCGGCCGGATCGATCCGATCGAGATACTCGATGACGGCCTCGATCGAGGTTCGCAGGCTGTAGAGGTCGAACCCGTAGAAACGGACCTTGGTCCCGGGATGGAACTGGGCGTCGTTCCGAGCTCGGAGCCACTGCACGAATTGGAGCACATCGCGGTTGCGCCACATCCAGGTGGGGAACCTGCGGAAACCCCCCAGCGCGGCGTCGGCGTCGGGATCGGCCGACATGCCCATGACGTAGCGGTTCACCCGGTACGCGTCGGGCCAGTCCCCCTCGACGGCCACCACGTTGAACCCCAGCTCGTCGATCAGGCGGCGGGTGATCCGGGCACGCTCGCGATAGAACTCGTGCGTCCCGTGGGAAGCCTCGCCGATGAGGACGACGCGCCGGTCTCCGATCAGCTCCAGCAGCGAGTCGTAGTCCGTGTCCGCACCGGTGACGGGTCGGGCGGCACGCTCCACCGCCTCCGCCGCCTCGACAGTCAAGCCACCGATGCTCATAGCATCACCATTACCCCTCGTCGCCGTGGGTAACAGGGCCGGAAGTCACGAAAGGCCGGTCGGGCGACTCTGGCGCACGACCTCCGTTCAGTCGAACAGGCCGTCGAGCCAGTCGAACGTCGTCTGCGCGGAGAGGCGCAGGTTGTCGACCTGACAGTGGGTCGATGCCCCGTCGAGGGCGGTGAAGACCACCGGCTCGACCGGCCCGCCCGCTCCGTCGACGAAGGCGGCGAACTGGCTGGCCGGCTCGTCGCCCTCGCGGTCGCCGACCAGGGCGAGCGACGGGCAGCGTATCCGTGAGAGCCGATCGCCGAGCCGGAACTGTTCCATCGCGTCCGCGCCAAGCGTGGAACGACGGCACCCCGAAGCGCTGGCAGATCGCTGCGATGCCCCACTGCATCTGGTGGGGCATCAGGTCCTCGGGAACACCGATCACGTCTTCGGGACGCACGTCCCTCGACATCCGGTAGACGTCCGTGCCGACCCAGGCCTCCATGTAGCGGCTCATGTCGACGACCGGAGGGTTGGCCACCAGCGCGCCGACACGCCCGTCGTGTGCGGCACCGCGCGCCGCGAAGTACGACCCGAAGCTCTCGCCCGCCAGAGCGAGGCGGCCGGGATCGACATCGGGTCGGGAGCACAGGTAGTCGATCACCGCGCCGAGCGGGACCTCGTAGTCGGGGCGGAAGACCATCGAAGGGGTCCGCCGCATGCACCCGGGTTGTCCGGGCCCGTCGAAGACGAAGACGTTCCAGCCCCGTTCGGCGCCGGGCGCGCCGAGGTGGAAGTAGAGCTCCTCCGCGCTCGAATCGAAGCCGCCCACGCCGACGAGCGTGGGGCGGGGTCCCCCGCCACCGCCGGGCCGCACGAGGTAACCGGGGAGTGGCCCGTCCTCGAAGGGCACTTCGACGAGCTCGACCGGAGGCTCGAGGAGGGCCGCTGCCTCCGCGAAACAGGCCCGGCTGCTTTCGCCGGTACGGGCCGCGTCGACCGTGTCCCCCTCCGCGTAGTACTCGGCCGTGCGGTGATAGGTGGATGCACGCAGCAGGTGGTCGTGGGCACTCACCGGATGCCCGCGGTCGAGAGCGCTCCGTCCCCGCTCCTCGACCCTCCCGGCCAGCCGCTCGAAGGCGGCTGCCCAGCTGCGAGGGCTGCCGTCGGTGATTTCGGAGACGACCGAGAGGCACTCGCCGACGGTCGACCCGCCGTAGTCGGCCACACCGAGTGCACGGATCAACTGGTAGTTGAACTCGTCGTCGCGGAAGCCCTCCACCCGCACGGCGCTGCGGACGATGTCTGAATCCTCGAACGACACGTCACTCTCCCTCGCACCGGGGCCCGCGCCGGCGGTCGGCGCCGGCGGTCGGACGCATTGCCGGTCATTGTGCCCGACGGCGACCTACCCTGTGGCATGCGGGTCGCCGCCGTCCAGACGACCGCGGGCACCGACCGCGAGGCCAATCTGGAGGCCGCAACGCCGCTCGTCGAAGGTGCTGCGGCGCGCGGTGCCCAACTCGTCGTCCTGCCCGAGTACTTCTCGGTCGCGGGGAACGCGGCCCACCTCCGGGCCCATGCCGAGGACCTCGAGGGACCGACCGTCGGGTGGGCGTCCGAGCTCGCCGCGCGCCTCGGGCTCGCGCTGGTCGCGGGTACCTTTCCCGAACGCGGGCACGATCCCGGCGGCAGGGTGTTCAACACGAGCTGCCTGGTCGGTCCGTCCGGCAGGGTCGAGGCCGTCTACCGGAAGATCCACCTCTTCGACGTGGATCTCGAGGGTGCCACGGTCCAGGAGTCCGCGGCGATCGCACCGGGTGGACAGCTCCGCGTCGCCCCGCTCACCCTGCGCTCCGACACCGCCGAGCCCGCGCCGCTCCTCGGGATGTCGATCTGCTACGACCTCCGTTTTCCCGAGCTCTACCGGATCCTCGCGCTCGAGGGCGCGACCCTCGTGACAGTGCCAGCCGCGTTCACCGCCGCGACCGGCCCGCCCCACTGGGAGCTGTTGGTGCGCGCCCGCGCCGTCGAGAACCAAGTCTTCGTCGTCGCCGCCGCACAGGTGGGCGCACTGCCACCGGGGATGCCGGCTTGCCACGGACATTCGATGGTCGTCGATCCCTGGGGCGACGTCCTCGCAGAGCAGCTCGACGACGAAGCCGGCTTCGTCGTCGCCGACATCGACCTCCGACGGCTCGAGCAGGTGCGCAGGCAGCTGCCCGTCTTGTCACATCGTCGTCCCGACACGTACCGTTGGCCCGATGGAGGCTGAAGGGGCCATGCAGGAGCCGGTCGCGACACCGTCGGGGGGTCGGTCCAGGACAGGGCGGGCGGGCGGGAATACCGCGCCGCCCTACGAGGTCGGCATGTTCGAGTCCGGCGGCGTCCGCCTCTCCTACGAGGTCCACGGGCACGGCCCGCGGGTGCTCGTGTTCATGCACGGGATCCTGCTCGATGCCAACATCAACCGACGTCTCGCCGAGGACCTCGCCGAGCTCGGCAACCGGGTCGTCCTGCTCGACCTTCCCGGGCACGGGCTCTCCGAAAAGCCGCGGCGGGCGTCCTTCCACCGGATGGATACGTACGCGCACCATGTCGTCGCGCTCCTCGACCATCTCGGGATCGAGACCGCGGTCGTCGGCGGGGTCTCTCTCGGCGGGAACGTGAGCCTGCTCGTGGCTGCGCAGGATCCCGATCGGGTCCAGGGTCTCATCATCGAGATGCCGGTCCTCGAGTGGGCGCTTCCGGCCGCCGCCGCCACCTTCATCCCGATGCTGCTCGCCGTCCACTTCGCCCAACCGGTCGTCCGCCGAATCGCCTCGGTGATCCGGCGGCTCCCCCGCACCGGCAACGGCCCGATCGACAGCGTCATGAACGCCTTCTCCAACGATCCGGTGGAGATCGCCGCGGTGCTCCACGGGATCCTCGCCGGACCGGTGGCACCGACCGTCGTCGAGCGTGAGGCGACCGACGTTCCGAGCTTGGTCATCGGTCACCGGGTCGACAGGATCCATCCCTTCCACGACGCCGAGCAGCTGGCCCGTCGACTGCCACAGGGTGAGTTGCTCGAGGCAAGTTCCGTCCTCGAGCTGCGTCTCCGGCCCGAGCGCCTTACCACCGAGATCAATCGGTTCCTCGACGCCGCGTGGAGCCAGCCGCGGCGGACCCGTCGCGCGGGCTGAGCGGGGTCACTCCTCGACCGGCGGGCGGCGGGCGCGCTTGCGCTCGGACACCCGGCGCTTGTCGGTGAGCCGCCGTTCGGTCGCTCCCGCCGAGGGGCGGGTCGGGCGGCGCGGCTTCTCGACCCGGAGGGCGGCGGCCAACCGGGTGCGCAGCCGATCGACTGCGAGTCGACGGTTGCGGACCTGAGACCGCTCCTCGTCGACGACCACCCGGACCTCGCTGCCGAGCCGGTCGAACAGTCGGTCCCGTTGAGCCGAGGTGAGCGCGGTGGAGGCGGCCACGTCGAAGCGGAGCTCGACCCGGCTGGCGACCTTGTTGGCGTGCTGGCCGCCCGGTCCACCACTCGGGCCGAACCGGAACTGCAGCTCGGAGAGGGGGATCCGCAGAGAGGGCGTGATCTCGACCGCGCCCTCCTCGGGCGCGCCCTCCTCGCCCGGCGGGTTCACGGTTCCCCGTCGGATCCGCCGTGGGGCGACGGCTCGTCGACCACCGGATTGGTGAGGGTTCCGATCCCCTCGACCTCCACACTCACCGTGTCGCCGGCGCGCAACCAGCGCGGCGGGTTGCCGGCCGCAGCGACACCCGCCGGCGTACCGGTCGTGATCACCATGCCCGGCTCGAGGGTGAAGGCAGCCGAGAGGTGCTCGATCATCTCCGCGCAGGTGAAGATCATCTCCGAGGTCCGCCCGTTCTGGCGCACCTCGCCGTTGACCCGGGTCCGGATCGCGAGGTCCTGGGGGTCACCGAGCTCGTCGGGGGTGACGATCCACGGGCCGGTCGGGCCGTGGGTGTCGAATCCCTTGCCCATCATCATGGTGGGCGTCCGCCACTGCCAGTCCCGCACGCTCACATCGTCGACCACGAGGAAGCCGGCGACCACGTCGAAAGCCCTCGCCGCAGGTACATGGCGGCAACGGCGACCGACGACCATCCCGAGCTCACCCTCGTAGTCGACCGTCGAGGAGACCGTCGGTACTTGGATCGCCGCGCCCGGTCCCACCACGCAGGTCGGCTGTTTGGAGAACCAGGTCTGGAACTCGGGGCGGTCCCGCCCGAGCTCACGCAAGTGGTCCTCGTAATTGAGCGCGATCGCGAGGAACGAAGGCGGGTGGGGGACCGGGGCGAGGAGGTCGGCCCTCTCGAGCGGGACACGACGGGCTCGGGTCGGCGCCGCGCCCGCGAGCGTGGCCCGGGCGTCGTCGCCGAGGGCGAGCAGCTCGACCATCGCTCCCGGCAGCCCGATGCCCGGGTCGGTGAGGTCCACGACCTCGTCGCCCGAGACGAGGCCGGTGCGCACCGACCCGTCGAGAAAGCTCACCAGCCGCATCGCAAGAACCTAGGCGAGCCCGAGCCGTAGACTCGCCCGGTGCCCGACCCCGACCCGATGTCGCTCGCGCCGGGGCGCGGTTCCTTCGACGGACGGGTCGTCCTCGTGACCGGCTCCTCCGTCGGCATCGGCGCAGCGTGCGCGCGACGCTTCGCAGCCTCGGGTGCGACGGTCGTGGTCAACTCGGTGTCGAACGTCGAGGCCGGCGAGCGGGTCGCCGCCGAGCTGCGGTCCGCGACGCTACTGTCAGGCCGACGTCGCGGACGCCGAGCAGGTTCGAGCGCTGCTCGACCACGTGACGGACCGGCACGGGCGGCTCGACCTGCTGGTCAACAACGCCGGCACCACCAAGGTGATCCCGCACGCGGATCTCGACGCGGCCACGCCGGAGGTGTGGCGGAGGATTCTCGACGTGAACCTGATCGGGACCTGGCAGGTCACCGTGGCCGCGGTCCCGCTGCTCCGCGCGGCCGGCCACGGGCAGGTGGTCAACGTGTCCTCGATCGCCGGCCAGCGGGCGACCGGCAGCTCGATCCCCTACGCGTGCTCGAAGGCCGCGGTCGACCATCTGACCCGGCTGCTCGCCAACGTGCTCGGCCCCGACATCCGGGTCAACGCGATCTCCCCGGGCCTGATCGACACCCCGCGGACGATCGAATGGGACGGTCCGCGCGAGTTCGTCGCGGGAGCCTCCCCGCAGCGCCGGATCGGGACACCGGAGGACGTCGCCGAGATCGTCCACGGAGTTGCCTGCGCGGGGTACATGACCGGCGAGGTCGTCCTCGTCGACGGCGGCCTCCACCTCATCTGAGCCGGGCGTCCCGGTCGAGTCGCCAGATCCTGTGCGGCGCGTCGGGGAAGGTCGAGAGGATCCGTTCCTCGACCAGGCGGAAGCCGAGCCGGCGGGCGACCGAGGCCGACCGTTCGTTGTCGGGAAGGATGACGCTGAACAGACGGTCCGCCTCGAGCTCGTCGAACGCGTAGGCGATCGACCGGCGGCCGGCCTCGGTGGCGTAGCCCCTCCCCCACCGTGACGGGTGGAGGACCCAACCCACCTCGAGGCCGGGCCAGTCGGGTCGCTCCGGCAGGTGCAGGCCCGCCCGGCCGATCAGGTCACCGCTCGACCGCTCCTCGAGGGCCCACTGACCCGAGCCGCGCAGCTCCCACTGCCCGAGCCAGAGGGCCATCGCGCACCACGCATCGGACCTCGAGTAGTCGTCGGAGAGGTGGAGGCCGTGCCGCACCTCCGGTGCAGTCATCAGCGCGGTGAACGCGTCGAGGTCGTCATCCCGGAAGGGTCGGAGGACCAGACGCTCGGTGACCAGGGTCGGACAGGCGCCCATCGCGGCAGTCAAGCACCGTGACCCGCATCGTGCGACGAGCGACCCCTTCCTGCCGCCTTCCCTTCGGCCAATCGACGTGTGAGAGTGGGCATATGGGGTCGATCACGCCGTTGCCCGTCGGCCGGGGAGGAGAGTCGGAGACCTCGGGAACGGTGCCTTCGGCGCGGCGCTTCCTCGGTCTGACCGTCGACAGCTGGATCCTCGTCGCCGCGGTCGCCGCGCCGGTTGCCATGGCGGCCCTCCTCGTCCCCTGGCGCGAGCAGCTCGACGCCGCGGACGGCGCGCTCTTCCTCGTGGTGGTCATCGTCGCGATCGCCAGCACCGGCCGACGGCTGGCGGCGACCGTCGCGGCGATCGTCTCGGCACTCGCCTTCGACTACTTCCTGACCATTCCCTACGAGTCGTTCCGGATCACCAACCACCAGGACCTGATCAGCGAGATCCTCCTCATCGTGGTCGGCCTCGCCGTCGGAGAGCTCGCGGCAAGAGGACGGCACCACCGCGACGCCGCCTCGATGTCCAGCCAGCGCGTCGCGCAGCTGCACGCGGTCACCGAGCTGACCGCGACCGGCCAGGATCCGGCATTGGTCGTCGTCAGCGCGGCGAGCGCGCTCCGCGAGCTCCTGACGCTCCGCGAATGCCGCTTCACCCGCGAGGACGCGGGAGGCGCAACGGCCCGAGTCACGCCCGACGGCGACGTCGTCATCGGGAGCGAGACGTGGTCCACCGAGGCACTCGGCCTGCCGACGCGGAACGTGGATCTCCCGGTACGCAGCAGCGGATGGCTGCTCGGGCACTTCCTCCTCACGCCGACGCCCGGCGTGCGCATCTCGAGCGAGCAATTGCGGGTAGCCGTCGCGATCGCCGACCAGGTCGGCGCCGCGCTGGCGACCGAGGAGCCACGGCCGACGACCGGGGGTCCCGACGCACCAGGTCCGGCGCCGTTGCCGGATACGGGTTCGCGCTAGCGCGAAACCGATCGCCCAGCCATCAACCGACGTGGGCTCGCGGCCCTACCGTCTCAGGTTGGCGAGTGCCTCGTTGAGCTGGAGCACGTTCACGTAGCCGCTGCCGAGGAACCCGAGCTGGGGGCCGTTGGCCACCCGGTTGATCAGCGAGGTGAGAGCCGAAGGCGACGAGCCCGGTCGCCTTCGACACCATCGGGATCTCGGCCTCCGCGTCCGGCCACCGAGATGTCGGGGTCGATCCCGCTTCCCGAGGTCGTCACCAGATCCGGGGTCGGATTGACACCCCGCTGGCGCCAGTACTGGACGAGTTGCTGGGTGTTGGTCAGGAGGACCTTGGACCGAGGACCGAGGTTGCTCGCCCCGGACTCGCCGGGGTTCGAGACTCCGGGCTTGCCGGGGACGTTGTTGGCCGCGAGCGGGTTGTCCCCTCCACCCGCGACCGGGTTCAACGAGCCGGCGTAGGGCCCGAGGGCGTCGGGACGGCCCTGGAAGACGCAGCTCCCGAGCGGGTGACCCGGGCACTTGGTCTGCGACCAGTTCTGACCGATGAGCGTCGACCCGTTCGCGGTGATCGAGCCGTCGGCTTGGTGCTTGAACAACCCCTGTGCGACACCCGTGCCCGCGAGTGCATAGAGGAAGCCGAAGACGATGGTGATGACCACGACGGCGACGAGTGAGCGGCGAAGATGGACGAGCATGGGAGTCTCTCGATCAGTAGGCGTGGAGCGCGACCAGGATCAGGTCGATCAGCTTGATGAAGATGAAGGGGACGATGATGCCGCCGACTCCGTAGATCCAGACGTTGCGCCGGAGGATCGCGGCGGACGAGGCCGGACGGAACCTGACGCCCTCGCAATGCGAGCGGGATGAGGGCCACGATCACCAGCGCGTTGAAGATCACCGCCGAGAGGACCGCGCTCTGCGGGCTGTGCAGCTTCATGATGTTGAGCGAGTTGAGCTGTGGGTAGGTCGCGACGAACAGCGCGGGGATGATCGCGAAGTACTTGGCGACGTCGTTGGCGATCGAGAAGGTGGTCAGTGATCCCCGGGTGATGAGCAGCTGCTTGCCGATCTCGACGACGTCGATGAGCTTGGTCGGGTTCGAGTCGAGGTCGACCATGTTGCCGGCCTCCTTGGCCGCGGTCGTCCCGGTGTTCATGGCCACCCCGACGTCGGCCTGGGCGAGGGCCGGCGCGTCGTTGGTGCCGTCACCGGTCATCGCGACGAGCTTGCCCCCCTCCTGCTCGGACTTGATCAGCGCCATCTTGGCCTCGGGGGTCGCCTCGGCGAGGAAGTCGTCGACGCCGGCCTCCTGGGCGATCGCCGCCGCGGTCAGCGGGTTGTCGCCGGTGATCATCACCGTGCGGATGCCCATCTGGCGCATCTCGTCGAACTTCTCCTGGATGCCCTGCTTCACCACGTCCTTCAGCTCGATCACGCCGAGGATGTCCGGCCCGTCGGCGACGACGAGCGGGGTCGATCCTGCCCGCGAGATGCGCTCGACGATGTCGTCGAGACCTTCGGGGACGGTGCCGCCCTGGTCGACCACCCACCGCTTGACCGAGTCGGCCGCCCCCTTTCGGATCTGGCGACCGTCGAAGTCGAGACCGGACATCCGGGTGGTCGCGGTGAAGGGCACGAAGGTGTGCTCGCCCTCGAGGCTCGCGTTCGCGGATGCCGAAGCGCTCCTTCGCCAGCACGACGATCGAGCGGCCCTCGGGTGTCTCGTCGGCGAGCGAGGCGAGTTGGGAGGCGTCGGCGACCTCCTGCTCGGAGTGGCCGCCGACCGGGAAGAAGTCCGAGGCCATCCGGTTCCCGAGCGTGATGGTGCCGGTCTTGTCGAGGAGCAGCGTCTGGACGTCGCCCGCCGCCTCGACCGCGCGACCGCTCATGGCGAGCACGTTGCGCTGGACGAGGCGGTCCATGCCGGCGATCCCGATGGCAGAGAGCAGCGCGCCGATGGTCGTCGGGATGAGGCACACCAGGAGGGAGACCAGGATGACGACCGAGACGGTCGCGCCCGAGTAGTGGCCGAACGCCTGGAGGGTGACCACCACCGGGATGAACACGATGGTCAGCACGGCGAGCAGGATCGTGAGGGCGATCTCGTTCGGAGTCTTCTGGCGGTTGGCCCCTTCGACCAGGGTGATCATCCGGTCGAGGAATGTGTGCCCCCGCTCTGCGGTGATCCGTACGACGATGCGGTCCGAGAGGACCCGGGTGCCGCCGGTGACCGCGGACCGGTCGCCGCCCGACTCGCGGATGACCGGCGCGGACTCGCCGGTGATCGCCGACTCGTCGACCGAGGCGATGCCCTCGACGATCTCGCCGTCGGAGGGGATCAGGTCGTTGGCCTCGCAGACAACCAGGTCGCCCTTGGCCAGACTCCGCGGCCGGGACATGCTCCTCGCCACCGTCGGACCGCAGGCGACGAGCCTCGGTCTCCGATCGCATCCGACGGAGCGTGTCCGCCTGGGCCTTGCCCGCGTCCCTCCGCCATGGCCTCGGCGAAGTTGGCGAAGATCACCGTGAGGAACAGCCAGACCGTGATCGACCAGGTGAAGACGCTCGGATGCGCGATGGCCTCGATGAGCGTGATCACCGTCCCGACCAGGACGACGAACATGACCGGATTGCGGATCTGCTGCCTCGGATCGAATTTCCTGAACGCACTCGAGCAAAGCGTGACGCAGGATCTCGCGGTCGAACAGGCTACGGGCCTCCGCGACACCGTGGGCCTCGATACGTGGGCGTGGTCGGCTCGTGCGGCGACTGGGTCGTGACGTCGGTCATCAGAAGAACATCCCGTGGCTGAGCTGCTCGACGATCGGGCCGAGGGCGACGGCAGGGAAGAAGGTCAGGCCACCGATGATGACGATGACGCCGATGGTGAGGCCGACGAACATCCCGTTGTCGGTGCGGAACGTCCCGAGCGACGCAGGCACGACGTTCTTCGCCGCGAGCGAACCTCCGAGGGCGAGTGCGGGGATCATGATCCCGAACCGGCCGATCAGCATGTCGACGGCACCGACGATGTTGTAGAAGGCGGTGTTGCCGGTAAGGCCCGCCATCGCCGAGCCGTTGTTGTTGCCCTGCGAGGTGAGACCGTAGAGGATCTCGCTGAACCCATGGGGCCCGCTGTTGAGCGGCCCGGCGCGTCCGGCGTGGAGCGACACCGCGATCGCGGTGAGGACGAGCACCGCGATGGGCATGACGAGCGCCGCCAAACCGGCGAGTTTGACCTCCCTGGCCTGGATCTTCTTCCCCAGGTACTCGGGGGTTCGACCGATCATCAGGCCACCGATGAACACGGCGATGATCGCGAAGATGAGCAGGGTGTAGAGCCCGCTGCCGGTCCCTCCCGGGCGTGACCTCGCCGAGCATCATGCCGGTCATCGGTCCCATCCCGCCGATCGGGTTGTACGAGTCGGTCGCGCTGTCGACCGCACCGTCGGAGGTCTGGGTCATCGACACGTTGAACAGGGAGCTGCGTGGTGTCACCGAAGCGCGACCTCCTTGCCTTCGGTGTTCCCGACCGTCGAGTGCACCCCGGCGGCGACGACCGCGGGATTGTTCTGGTGCTCGGCATAGCTGGTGAACCCGACCCAGACGCCGAAGATGATCAGCATGGCCGCGAGCAGAGCGACGCCGTGGCGGATGCTCTTCACCATCTTGCCGAAGGTGTAGGTGAGGGCGAAGGGGATCGAGAGCGTGAGCCAGATGTAGAGGAAGTTGGTCAACCCGGTCGGGTTCTCGAGGGGATGGGCGAGGTCGACGTTGAAGAACCCTCCGCCGTTCGTTCCGAGTTGCATGATCGGCCCCATGAAGCCGGCCGGACCCAGCGCGATGGTCTGGGTGACGCCGTTCAGCGAGTCGTGGATGGACACCGGTCCCGACAGCGTCTGCACTGCGCCCTGACCGACGACGATGATGCCGGCGAGGAAGGCGATCGGCAAGAGGATGTAGAGCATGCAGCGGGTGATGTCGACCCAGAAATTGCCGATGGTCGGAGAGTTGCGACGGGAGAAGCCACGCACCACTGCGATGGCCACAGCGATCCCGACGGCCGCGCTCACGAACTGCTGGACGGTGAGCACCCCGATCTGGGAGAAGTACGACATGGTCGTCTCGCCCCCGTAGTTCTGCCAGTTGGTGTTGGTCATGAACGAGGTGATCGTGTTGAAGCCGAGTGCCTGGGGCACCGCGCCGAAGTGCTGCGGGTTGAGCGGGAGCGAACCCTGGATCCGCATCAGGAAGTAGCCGAGGGCGAGGAATACCGCCGAGAAGACGACGGTCGCGCCCGCGTAGCGCTGCCAGGTCTGCTCCTGTTCGGGGCTGGTCCGGAGCGCCCAGTAGAACGGCCGCTCGGCCCAGGCGAGATACCGGACCCGGCCCTCGAACACCGCGGCCATGTAGGAGCCCAGGTACCGCCAGGTGATCGCCGAGCAGCGACGACCAGGACGACGATGGTCCAGAAGAAGCCCATCTAGAACTTCTCGGGCTTGAACATCGCGACGCCGAGATAGACGAACATCACGATGGCGACGCCGAGCAGGATGCCCTGGGTGACGGTCATACCCGCTCCAGAGCCCAGATCAGAGCGAGCCCGATCAGGGCGAATCCGATGATGCCCAGCACGACGAGGAAATCAGCCATGACGTCAGTATCCGCCCCCCGCTCTCAACACGTTCTGAACGGCGCCTCGGCTTTCTCAATAGTTCCTCAACGAACGTGGGCTCGTCGGCGACGCGCTCGGAACCGGTACGACAATGGAGTCGTGCGAAGAGGTGTAGTCGGCAGCCTGGCGGGGGTGGGCCTCGCTACCGGCGCGGGGGCGGTGATGATGCCCTTCCGCCCGCATCTGAGCATGGCCACCGCCGCGCTGGTGCTCGTGCTCCCCGTCGTCGTGGGGGCAGTCCTCGGTGGCACCGTCGCCGGAGCGGTGAGCGTGGTCGCCGGCTTCCTCGTCTTCGACCTCTTCTTCGTGCCCCCCTACTGGGCGCCTTTCGGTGCAGCACCCGCAGAGCCTGGTCGCCCTGGTCGTCTATGCGGTCGTGATGCTGCCCGTGGCGTACCTCGTGTCCCGCCTCGACGCGGCGAGAGACGAAGCCCGGACGAGGGCCGACGAGGCTCGGCGGGTCCTCGACCTCTCCGACCTTCTCGTCGAGGACCGGTCGATCGACGAGTTGCTGAAGTCCGTCGTCCGCGCTGTGGCGACGCTGTTCGACGTGCCGGGCGTCGCGCTCCTCGTCCCTGACGGCGCCGCGCTGCGCGTCGCTGCGTCTGCCGGCGGGGCGCTCACCTCGGAGGAGCTCCGTGGGCTCGAGCCCCGGTCCGGAGTTCCGGTCGGGCTCGGGACCGCATCGGCGTCGCCGGACGAGCTCCAGACGGTCGCGCTGATCGCCGGGGGTGAGCCGCTCGGCCTGCTCGCCCTCCGCACCATGCCGGACTCAGAGGGGGAACGGGCACTGCTGCGTTCCTTCGCCAACCATGCCGCGCTCGCGCTCGAGCGGGCCCGGCTCCGCGACCAGGCACTCCGCTCCGAACTCCTCGAGGAGGTGGACCGGCTCCGGCATGCGATGGTCGGAGCCGTCTCGCACGACCTGCGGACCCCCCTTGCCACCGTGAAGGTTGCTTCCTCGACGCTCGTCGACCCGCAGATGCCGCTCTCCGTTCAGGACGAGCACGAGCTGCACGTCCTGATCGACGTCGAGGTCGACCGGCTGATCCGTTTGGTGACCAGCCTGCTCGACATGACCCGCATCGATGCCGGTGTGCTCGAGCTGCACCGGACCCCACGCTTGGTTCCGGAACTGGTGAAGGAAGCGGTCGACTCCCTACGCGGCTCGTTGGCCGACCGCGACGTCGCGACCGAGTTCCCCGAGCCGCTGCCTGAAGTCGACGTCGACCCGCTTCTCATCGGTCAGGTCCTCGCTAACCTCCTCGACAATGCCAACCGCCACGCCCCACCCGAGAGTGTGATCACCGTGGCGGGCGAGGTGCAGGGTGACCGCGTCGCTCTGTCGGTGACCGACGAGGGACCCGGCATCCCTCCCGAGGAGCGAGAGGTCGTCTTCGACCGCTTCGTGCGATTCGACACAGGCGGCCGGACCGGGCTCGGACTGGCCATCGCCAAGACGTTCGTCGAGGCGCACGGCGGGAGGATCTGGGTGGAGGACAACGGAGGGGAGGGGTCGCGCTTCGTCTTCACCCTGCCGACCGCGACGACCGCGGAAGCCGGGGCCGACAAAGTGGACGCCGCGCATGGCTAAGGTCCTGGTCATCGATGACGATCCCTCGCTCCTCCGGGCGTTGCGGCTCGGACTGCAGGCGGGAGGTCACGAAGTGGTGACCGCGTCGAACGGCGCGCAGGGAATCACCACGACTGCGACGGCCTCGCCGGACATCGTGGTGCTCGACCTCGGACTTCCGGACCTCGACGGCTTGGCCGTCTGCAGCCGGATCCGCGAGTGGAGCGAAGTGCCCATCATCATCCTCTCGGCGAGCGGCACCGAGGACCGCAAGGTGGCGGCCCTCAACGGCGGTGCCGACGACTACGTGACGAAGCCATTCGGCATGGCCGAGCTCGAGGCACGGATCCGGACCGCCATCCGTCACCGATCCGGCGGCGAACGCACCGACAGTGCGCCCCCCAACCTCGGCGTCGGCGACCTCGAGCTCGACTTCGTGCACCACGAGGCCACGGTCCGCGGGAGAAAGGTGGACCTCACGACGAAGGAGTTCGAGGTGCTGGGCTTCCTCGCGCGCCATTCGCCGAAGACCTGCACCCACCAGATGATCCTCCACGCGGTCTGGGGGCCCGGCTACGGCCGCGAGGCACACTACGTGCACGCCTACGTGCACCGGCTGCGGCACAAGCTCGGCGACGCCGAGGAGATGATCCGGACGACGCCCGGGGTCGGCTACCGCCTCGACCCCGACTGCCGGAGTGCACCGTCCACCTCGGAGGACTCCCGACCGGTGACAGGAGGCTGACCGGTGGCGAGAGGGACCCTGCGGCTCTACCTCGGCGCGGCCCCCGGAGTCGGCAAGACCTACGCCATGCTCAACGAAGGATGGCGTCGGAAGGGCCGCGGGACCGACGTCGTGGTCGGTTGGGTCCAAGAGCACGGCCGGCCCCAGACCGACGCGCAGGTCCGTGACCTCGAGGTCTTCCCGCGGAAGTCGATCGAGTACCGCGGCCAGCACTTCGAGGAGATGGACGTCGAAGGGCTCCTCGAGCGCAAGGCCCAGCTGGTGCTGGTCGACGAGCTGGCCCACACCAACGTGCCGGGGTCGAGACATCCGAAGCGATGGCAGGACGTGGAGGAGATGCTCGACGCGGGGATCAACGTGATCTCGACCGTCAACCTCCAGCACCTCGAGTCGCTCAACGACGTGGTCGAACAGATCACCGGAGTCACCCAGAAAGAGACCGTCCCGGACCCGGTGGTGCGCGACGCCGACCAGGTCGAGCTGGTCGACATGGCGCCGGAGGCCCTGCGCCGCCGGATGGCCCACGGGAACATCTATCCGCCCGAGCGGCATCGACGCTGCACTCGCCAACTACTTCCGGACCGGCAACCTGACCGCGCTGCCGCGAGCTGGCGCTCCTCTGGGTGGCGGACCGGGTCGACGAGGAGCTCACCGACTACCGCGAGCGCCACAACATCGCGAGCCCTTGGGAGACCAAAGAGCGCGTCGTCGTCTCGATCACCGGCGCCCGAGGGAGCGCGGTGCTCATCCGGCGAGCCGCCCGGATGGCCATGCGCACCAAGGCCGAGCTGGTCGGTGTACATATCCGCACCGACGACAGCCTCACCGGCCCCGGGTCGAAGGGACTCGCCGAGAACCGAGCCCTCCTCGAGGACCTCGGGGGCCGCTTCGTCGAGGTGGTCGGCAGCGACGTCGCACCCGCACTGGTGCAGGTGGCCCGCGCGGAGAACGCCACCCAGCTGGTGATGGGTGCGACCCATCGCAACCGGTTCAACGAGTTGTTCAAGGGTTCGGTCATCAACTCGGCCATCCGCGCCGCCGGCGGCGCACTCGACGTCCACGTGATCGCGACCGACGCCGAGTCCAACGCCGAGCTCCGTGAGGAGGGCGGAGGACGTGAGACTCGGGACGGCGAGGGTGAGGCTGCCCCTTCACCCCGCGAGGAATCGCACGGGCAGGCGGCCCACCGACGCTACGTGTCGCCGCTGCCGATCCGCAGGGTGGTCGCGGCCCTCCTCATCGGCGCGGTCGGCTTCCCCCTCCTCACCCTGGTGCTCACCTCGGTCGGCGCTCACGCGAGCTTGGCGACCGCGCTCAGCTCCTACCTGGTCCTCGTGGTGGTCGTCGCGGCGATCGGGGGCGTCTGGCCGGCGCTGCTCGCCGCCCTGGCCGGCTTCCTCCTCTCCAACTACTACTTCGCACCGCCCGTCCACACCTTCACCATCGGCAACGCGGTGGACATCCTGGCGCTGACCATGTTCCTCGTCACCGCCGGAGTGGTCAGCGTGCTGGTCGACCTCGCGGCACGCCGGACCGCGGCGGCAGTGCGGGCTCGTGCCGACGCGAGGATCCTGGCGCGGGTGGCCGCCCGACTGGTCTCGCCGGAGGGCAATCCCCTGCCGGCGCTCCTCGACGAGCTGAGGATCGCCTTTCATCTCGACGCGGCAGCGGTCCTCCGCTCGGCGCGGGAACCCGGCGAGGTGCGAGGGCGGGAAGGGACCATGTGGACCCAGTGGGCGCCGGTCGCGACGTCGGGAGAAGACCCTCCGCTCGATCCCAAAGGGGCGCCCTTCGTGCTCCCACTCACCGACCGCGAGCTGCTCGTGCTACGGGGACCGGCCCTCGCTGCCGAAGACCGCGACGTCCTCGCCGCCTTCGCGGCACAGCTCTCCGCCGCCCTCGAGAGCGACCGCCTGCATGCCGAGGCGGCCGAGGCCGGCTCACTCGCCCGATCCAACCAGCTCCGGTCTGCGCTCCTCGCCGGGGTGAGCCACGACCTGCGCGCGCCGCTCGCCGCGATCAAGGTGGCTTCGTCGAGCCTCCTCTCCGATCGCCTCACCTTCGGTCCGGACGAGACCCGCACCCTGTTGCACGCCATCGACGACGAATCGGAACGGTTGAACGGGATGGTCGAGAACCTGCTCGACATGAGCCGGATCGAGACGGGTTCGGTGGAGGTCATGCGCATCCCGACCCAGGTGGGTGATGTCGTGACGAGGGCCGTCGAGGCCCTCGGGCCCCGGCGCACCGGCGTCGTCGTCGACGTACCCGACGACCTCCCGCCGATCTCGACCGATCCGGGCCTGCTCGAGCGCGCGATCGCCAACCTGATCGACAACGGGCTGGTCCACGGTGGCGGTGCCGGACTGCGAGTGGAGGCGGGGACCGTGGCCGGCCGGGTGGACGTACGGGTCGTCGACCGTGGCCCCGGCGTCCCCCGGGACGACCGCGAGCGGATCCTCGAACCCTTCGAGCGGCTCGAGAATCCGGACGGCCAGGCGGGAGTGGGCCTCGGCCTCGCCGTCGCCCGCGGGTTCGTCGAAGCGATCGGCGGTGACCTCGATCTCGAGGACACGCCGGGAGGCGGATGCACCTGGATCGTGCGCCTTCCACTCGGCGTGCCCGGGCGGGCACGGAGGTCCGGCGAGCCGGACAGCGCCGCGTCGCTCACCGAGCCCTGAGCTCCTCGCGGCCTCGCCGCCTACCATCGCCTCGTGCACCGGGCAACCGTCGACGTCTACGACGACCGCGGGCTCGAGTGGGCCGCGTCCCACTCACGGGCGGGCAGGCGGGCAGACGCCGAAGGCTTCGCCGAGCTGGTGGGCGACGGCGCGGTGCGAGTCGACCTCGGCTGCGGGGCCGGGCGCTACCTGCCTCACCTCGGAACACCGACCATCGCGCTCGATGCCTCCGAAGTGATGCTCGAGGCGTGCCGCGCCCGACTCCCCGCGGCGCTCTACGTGCGCGGCGACGTCGAGAAGCTGCCCTTCGCCGCGGCGATCGCTGCACGGCGGCTGGTCGTGGATGACCCACCTCCACGTCGCAGCGAACCCGTTTGCCCCTCGCTCTCTGGGACCTCCACCGTGCGATGGCGGTCGGTGCGCCTCTCGCCATCCAGCTCCTCGAGGGGAACTACGAGGGTGACGCCATGCCCGGCGACGGAGTGGGTGGGCGCTTCTTCGTGGGCTGGCGCGCCGAACAACTCGACGACGTCGTGACCGGTGCCGGGTTCACGATCGAACCCGGATCGATCACCGTCGACGACGACGAGATCCGCCTCCGGGCCGTACGGGCGCGGACGCTCGGCGACACGGTCGGAGCGGGAATGCGCATGCTCGTCTGCGGCATCAACCCCGCGATCTTCTCCGCCGATGCCGGCGTCGGCTACGCACGCCCGGGCAACCGGTTCTGGCCGGCCGCGCTCGCCGCGGGCGTGGTCGGCAAGGACCGCGACCCGCTCGACGCGCTGGTCGGCCACGGCGTCGGGATGACCGACTTCGCCAAGAGGGCGACGCGGACCGCAGCAGAAGTGACCACCGCCGAGTTCCGCCAGGGCCACGCCCGGGTGGAGCGGCTCGTCGAGTGGCTCCGGCCGGGTGCGGTCTGCTTCGTCGGGCTCGCCGGCTGGCGGGCCGCGGTCGACTCGAAGGCGGTGCCGGGTCTCCAACCCGGTGGCATCGGAGGTCGACCGGCCTACGTGATGCCCTCGACCAGTGGCCTCAACGCGCGCACCTCCCTCGACGAGCTGACCGGACACCTGCGGGCGGCGTGGGAGGCGGCCGGCAGGTCCTGATCCGGCCGTGCCCGGCTAGACCAGTCCTTCGACCCCTTCGTAGTGGTCGACGCTCGGTGCTCCGTCGAAGTACTCCCCGATCTCTCCGCGCCATCTGGGGAAGGCGTCCGACTCGCGAAACCCGACGACGTGGTCGTCGAGGGTCTCCCATTCGACGAGCAACAGATAGCGGTCGGGGTTCTCGATCCCGCGCCGCAGCTCCAACGAGACGAAGCCGTGACAGGACGCGAGGATCGGACGCGCCCTGCGGAGGGCTGTCTCGAATTCCGGACCGGTGCCGGGCCGTACCGTGATCATTGCGTGCTCGAGGACCATGCCACCGAGGATAGAGGCCTCGGTGGTTCAGCTCCCGAGCATCCCGTAGGCGCTCGTTGGCGCGGAGCCGCGCCACCACTCGCTCCTCGGCCACCATCGCCGCCGCGAACTCGTCCCAGTCGGGGTGCTCGCCCGCCGCGAGGCGGTACATCTCGACGAGCTCGGCGACGACGGCGTCGTCGGTGGCACGGGCCGGCGGGGAGAGGTCGGCCGTGCCCTCGAGCACGACGTACCCGAAGAAGTCGTCTCGGGTCACGTGGAGCGATGCTCTCGGATCGCGTCGCAGGTTCCGGGTCTTGGCCCGCGCTTCGGTCACCGAGATCCGGACCGCATCATCGTCGCCCGGGACGTAGAGGATGTTGGAGAGCTGCGGGCGCCCGTCGCGCTTGAGGGTGACCAGTACTCCGCGATCGTGCTGCCGGACGAAGCCGAACGCCTCGTCGAGACCGAGGGCCATCGCCTCACCGTAGCGGGAGGCCGTGCTCCGAGTTCACGAGCCTCTCAGGGCGAGAACGAGAGGTGGAACGAACCGGCGGCGATCTGGCCCGTCGCACCGATCAGCTCCGAGTCGGTTGCGTGCCGTGCAAGATCCCGGTCCTCGCTGACCGCGAAGCACCGCCGGCCGTCGTCGGTGGCACAGAGCACGAGGACGCGCACCGGATCGAGGCCGTCGTAGGTCACCGTGTAGGTGACGACCGTCCCACTGCCGGTGTACCCGTCCATCGTCTCGACGACCTCGACCACCTCGGTGGCCGTCTCCGCCGCACGGGCGAGGTCGGCGAGGAGGGGTGGCACGGCGTCGGGTGCGGCCGACCAGACGCCGATGCCCGGCTTGGTGAGAAGGCCGCTCACCGTGGTGACCGCGCCGAGTGAGCCCGGCTCGGAACGCAGCCTCCGGACGACTGCGGCGGTCGCCTGGAAGACGAAGTTGTTGAAGGGTCCTCCGGCGAAGGCCATCCCCCCGGTGACGGTCGGGGCCGTTGCCACATCGAGACCGAGCTCGCGCTGCTGTGCGCGGACCGCCGCCGGAAAGCAGCTGTACACCTCTACGACCTCGATCTCCGACATCGGCCGCCCGATCCGCTCGCCGGCGACACGCCCGAGCAGGCCCATGGCCGGCCACGTGTCGGGATGCCGACGGCGGAGGAGCGACACCGCGTGGCTCGACTCGAGGCCCACCCGCGGGAAGATCCATCGGTCGGTGGGCACACCCAAACGTCGGGCCGCGCCGACCGAGCAGATCACCAGTGCCGCGGCCTGATCGACCGTCCACTGGCTCGCATGCCACCGGTTGTAGGGAAAGGCGAGAGGCCGGTTGGCCGGCGACGGGGTCGCGATCTCCTCCGCGTTCATCGGTGCACCGAAGGCGGCATCCGGGTTCGTGGCGGCGACCCGGTTGAATCCCGCCCAGAGCTCGGCGACGTCACGACGGTGCGCCTCGAGGTTCTGCCCGTCGGCAGCGCGAAGGGCGTTCTCGATCATCGCGTACTGGAGGACCGGGTCCCAGAGTCGGTGGGCGACCTCGACCGGCTCGAGCAGCGGCCCGGGACGACGCCGGGTCACGTCCGGTTCGGCACCGTCCTGGACGGTTTCGGAAGGCTCGCCCGCGCGCTCGCGCCCGCGGGCCCACCGCTTCGCCTCGCCGCCGACCACGACGGCCACCTCCGATTCGCCGGCGATCACCGCGCGCAGCGCGTCGTCGATCAGGCTCTGTTGAGGGATCCCGAGCTCGACGAGGTGGGTGCGGGCGTCCTTTGCGTCGACGGTTGCCGCCACAAGTCGAGCGGGGTCTCGGTACGCCCAGGTGCCCTGTGGGACCGCGATCCGGTCGATCGCAGCGGCGATGGACGACGATCCGGCGTCGGCGATCGCAGCGGTCAGTGCGCCTGTCATCAGGTCGGCCGCTTCACCGCCACCCGATGCGGTCCCGACGCCCACCAGGACGGGGAGACGCGGATCCATCGCGGCCGGAGAAGGCGACCCGGGGTGGCTCACCGCTCCTGTCGGCCGGGGACCGGAGGCAGACGGCGGCTCCTCAGCATCCGACCGAGTTCTCTCCAGCTCACAGCGACGGCTCCCATCTCGAGCACCTCGGGCCGGGCGCGCTCGGGTACGTCGTAGTGGGCGTGGTGCGGGCGCCGCTGCTTGTGCTGGAACCACTCTCGTCGCATCCCGAGGCGCGCCGCGAAGGCATGGAGCTCGTCCTCGGTGTCGGCGACCAAGTGGGACCAACGATCGGTCACCCGTCCGAGCCGTGCCGGTTGGCGCCAGTCGTCCAGATAGACGGTCATCGCCCTCGGGTCCGTTCCTTCAGGCGGTGCCGACGGCCGCGCCCGGTAGGCGCATCAGCTCGATCCTCGTGCCGTCGGGGTCGGTGCAGTACACGAAATCGAGCGTGGCACCGGGGACTTCGTGCGTGGTCCGGGTGCCGGCGATCACGGTGCCGCCTGCGCGCTCGACGGCCGATGCGGCCGCGTCCACGTCGTCGACCCGGAACGAGAGGTGGGTGAGCCCGAGCTGGTTCATCGGCCGCCGCTCCGGCTCGCCCACGTGTCCGGGTGATCGGAAACCGAGCAACTCGACGGTGACACCGTCGCGAGCGAGCATCGTCGAGTCGAGCTCGACGCCGGGCACCTCCATGAGTGAGGCGAACTCGTCACCCACGTGGTGCGATCCGACCTCGTCGAAACCCAGTCCCTCACGGTAGAACCGCCGGGACCGCTCGAGATCGGACACGCAGATCCCGAGGTGGGAGAAGGCAGCCGTCATCACCGCCTCGGCGGGAAGCGGTCGGGACCGGTCAAACCGGCTCGGCGGCGAGAGCGGCACCCAACTTGAGCAGCTGGTCGGTCGCTCCGCCGAGCGTGAGCTCGATGTGCTTGGTCATGAGGAAGTACCGGTGGAGCGGGTAGTCGCGGTCGACGCCCACGCCACCGTGGAGGTGGACGGCTGCGTGCACCACCCGTTGACCCCCGTCGGCCGCCCAGAACTTGGCGATCGCGACTTCCTGGTCCGCCGGCAGTCCTTCGGCGATCCGCCATGCGGCCTGCCAGGCGGTCAATCGGATCGCCTCGGTGTCGACGTAGGCGTCGGCCGCACGCTGTCCGACTGCTTGGAAGGTCGCGATCGCCTTCCCGAACTGCTCCCTCGTCTTCGTGTACTCGGCGACCAGCGCGATGGCGGCCGATGCGGCACCGGCCTCTTCGAGCGCCAGTGCAGCGGTCGACCGGAGCATGAGCCAGTCGGTGATGCTGCGGCCCTGTTCCACCGTGCCGAGGAGGGCGTCCGGCCCGACCTTGACGCCGTCGAAGGTGAACAGCCCCTCCGGCCTGCCGGTGTTGGTGACCTGTCGCTCGCGGCTCAGACCGGGTGCGCCGGCCTCGACGAGAAACACCGCCACTGCGTCCGGATCGACGCGGGCCGGCACCACCAGGGCGTCCGCGACCGTCCCCGAGGGGACGCAGGCCTTGGTCCCCGACAACGACCATCCGTCTCCGTCGCGTTCCGCGAGGAGCGAAGGCGAGAGCGGGCTGCCACCGAGCTCGACCAGCGCAGTGGTGATCACCGTTTCCCCACCGACGACACCCGGCAGCCAACGGGTCCGCTGTGCTTCGGTGCCGAAGTGCGCGATCGCGGCTGCGGCGGCGGCGAGCGTCTCGACGACCGGGACGTAGGCGGCGGTGCGACCGGCGGCCTCGACAAGCAGCCCGGTCTCCAGGAAGCCGAGTCCTGCTCCCCCGACGTCCTCGGGGAGCGCGATCCCGAGCAGGCCGGCCGATGACAACTCCGACCACAGCTTGCGATCGAAGTAGTCGCCGTCGGGCTCCAACTCGATCTCGCGCAACCGCTCGTGGGTGGACAGGTCGGAGAAGATCCTCTCCGCGAGATCGCGGACCGCCTCTTGTTCCTCGCTCAGCGAGAAGTCCATGGGTGCTCTCCTATCGCAGGGACCGGGGCATCCCGAGCCCGAAGATGGCAATCAGATCACGTTGGATCTCGTTGGTTCCGCCGCCGAATGTCAGGATCACCAAACTCCGCGCGTACATCTCCAGCCGGCCGGCGAGCACCGATTCGGGACTGCCGCGGCTCAGGTAGCCGGCCTGGCCGACCACCTCGAGGAGCAGCCGGAATGCCTCCATGTAGAACTCGGTTCCGAAGACCTTGGTGGTCGACGCGTCCGCGACGTCGAGGTGGCCCTGCGTGGCGGTCCAGGCCACCTTCCAGTTGATGAGCTTGAGGAACTCGAGCCGCGCATGGATCCGGGCGAGGTGGATCTGGACCCACTCCTGGTCGATGACCCGGCGCCCGTCGGCGAGCTTGGTCTGCTGTGCCCATTGGCGCACGTCGGTGAGGGCCCGCTCGACGATTCCCGCCGAGCACAGCGTCACCCGCTCGTGGTTGAGCTGGTTGGTGATCAGAGACCAGCCGTTGTTCTCACCACCGACCAGGTTGGCGGCGGGCACTCGGACGTCCTCGTAGAACGTGTAGTTGATGTTGTGCTCGCCGAGGAGGTGCATCGGAACGACCTTGATGCCCGGTGTGTCCATCGGGACGATGAAGATCGAGATGCCCTTGTGCTTGGCCACCTCGGGGTCGGTCCGCGTCGCGAGCCAGATGTAGTCGGCATCGCCTGCGAGCGAGGTGAAGATCTTCTGGCCGTTGATGACGTACTCGTCCCCGTCGCGGACCGCTCGGGTCTGCAGGGAGGCGAGGTCGGTACCCGCGCTGGGCTCGGTGTAGCCGATGCAGAAGTGGATCTCGCCAGCCAGGATCCGGGGAAGAAAGAACTCCTTCTGTTCGGGGGTGCCGAACTGCATGATGGTGGGTCCCACCGTGTTGATGGTGAGCATCGGAACGGGTGCTCCGGCCCGCATCGACTCGTCGAAGAAGATGTACTGCTCGATCGCGGAGCGACCCTGTCCCCCGTACTCGGTCGGCCAGCCGATGCCGAGCCACCCGTCGGCCGCCATCTGCTTGACGACCCGTCGCATGTGCGGGCCGATCCCGTGGCTCGTGGCCAGCTGCGACTCCACTTCCGGGGTCAGGAGCTCGGCGTAGTACTCGCGCAGGCGGGTACGAAGTGCCTCTTGTTCCTCGGTGTAGCCGATCTCCATCGCTTCCTCTCGCAGACGCGCTTCGCTCGGACCGACGAATCGTGAGCGCTAGAACACGTTACATCAGGGGTTCGAAGCCGGATCCGGCGGTGCCGGCCGGCGGTCCGGCTACCGGACAGCTGGCCGTGGAGCAGGAAAGACCAAGTAGCCTGCCGCGTGCCACCTGCATCCGCGGCCCGACATCGGCACGGTCGCCGACCGCGGCGAGCCGCTCGCACCAGAGGAGCCCACATGCCCGAAGCCGTCATCGTCGCCACCGGGCGCACCCCGATCGGTCGCGCCCGAAAAGGTTCTCTCGCCGACTGCCGGCCCGACGACCTCGCCGCGCTGGTGATCAAGGAGGTCCTCGCCAAGGTCCCGGCGCTCGACCCCAACACGGTCGAGGACGTCTTGCTCGGCAGCGGGCAGCCGGCTGGGGAAGCCGGGTACAACGTCGCACGTGTGGCGGCCCTGCTCGCGGGACTCCCCGAGGTGCCCGGGGTCACCGTCAATCGCTACTGCTCCTCGTCGCTGCAGACCATCCGGATGGCGGCCCATGCGATCCGTGCCGGCGAGGGTGACGTCTTCGTCGCAGCCGGCGTCGAGGCGGTCAGCCGCTACGGATTCGGTGCGGCCGACGTCGGCCCGCACAACGAGGCGTTCGCCACCGCCGAAACCCGCACCACCGAGCGCACGCCGAAGGCCGGCGCCCCGTGGGCACCGCTCGAGGGAGTCCTCCCCGACGTCTACATCGCAATGGGCCAAACTGCCGAAAACGTCGCCGAGTTCAAGAAGGTCAGCCGCGAGGAGCAGGACGAGTTCGCCCTCCAGTCGCAGACCCGCGCGGTAGCCGCGCAGGAATCAGGGTTCTTCGAACGGGAGATCATCCCGGTGACCACGCCGGACGGCACGGTCGTCACCAAGGACGACGGACCTCGCCCGGGCACGACTCTCGAAGGCCTCGCCGAGCTCAAGCCGGTCTTCCGGGAAGGGGGCACGGTGACTGCCGGCAACGCATGCCCGCTCAACGACGGCGCGGCCGCGGTGGTGGTGATGAGCGAGACGCGGGCACGCGAACTCGGGATCGCCCCGCTCGCGCGGATCGTGGCAAGCGGGGTGTCGGGGCTCAACCCCGAGATCATGGGCCTCGGCCCGGTCGAGGCGGTGCGCCAGACGCTGCAACGGGCCGGGATGAC
Source organism: uncultured Acidimicrobiaceae bacterium (assembly GCA_963784155.1). Classification (GTDB taxonomy): domain Bacteria; phylum Actinomycetota; class Acidimicrobiia; order Acidimicrobiales; family RAAP-2; genus Bog-756. Next base: position 271,303 of record CAWAQF010000004.1, on the reverse strand, counting down.
GATCGACGACATCGACCTCGTCGAGTTGAACGAGGCGTTTGCCGCCCAGGTGGTGCCCAGTGCCAGGGAGCTCGGCATCAGCTGGGACAAGCTCAACGTCCGGGGCGGGGCGATCGCCCTCGGTCACCCCTTCGGCCAGACCGGCGCCCGCATCATGACCACGCTGCTCAACGCACTCGAGGACACCGGCAAGACGACGGGGCTCGAGACCATGTGCGTGGGCGGGGGCCAAGGGATGGCCATGATCGTGGAGCGGCTCAGCTAAGGCTCTTCATCTTGGGGTTCCCGACGGGGTGGGACAGGACCTCCGGTCGCGCTCGGGGGCTGTGTCCCGAATTATCCGCAGATGCCATTAATTGGCTTTGAACTGGGATTTCGGATCGCGTTGCCCGCCGCGGCGAGGAAGCGTGGGTCCCGGCGCCCTGCGGCATCCCCCCGAGCACACGACCCTTGTATGTCTCCTCGGGGTCATGACATCACGTGATGTAACGTTACATCACGTGATGTAGGAATACATCACGTGATGTCATGGGCGCCGGGGTAGACAGCCCGGCTCGACAGCCCGGCTCGACAGCCCGGCTCGACAGCGGCGGCCACGCCCGGGTGACGACCCGCGGTGCACCTTTCCCCGGCCGTCGAAATCCGCCCGCCATCTTCCCCGCAGGCGGGCGACCGCCAGTCAGTCGGGGAGCTCCTCGATCGCGTACTCGGGGCAGTTGGCGATGGCGAGTCGTGCCTTGTCCTCGAGCTCGGGCGGGACCGTCCCGTCGCCCACGACCGTCGACAGCCCGTAGTCGTCGACGTCGAAGAGCTCCGGCGCGAGGCCGTAGCAGCGGGCGTGCCCTTGGCACTTGTCGGGATCCACCCGGATCCTCATGGGAAGACCACCGGCAATTGCCGCGGACCGCGCACCTGGCCGCCGGCCCAGGTCACCTCCGCCCCTTCGGCCAAGGAGAACTCGGGAATCCTCGCGATCCATTCCTCGAGGGCGACCCGGAGCTCCATGCGTGCGAGGTTGGAGCCGGCGCACCGATGGATGCCGGACCCGAACGCCACGTGCCGGTTGAGCTCCCGATCGAGGACCACCTTGTCGGCGTCCGGGAAGACCTCCGGATCGCGATTGGCAGCGGGGAAGTTCATCAGGACCTTCTCGCCCGCTCTCATCGGGCATCCCTCGAAGGCGATGTCGCTCATGACCTCCCGGGCCATGGTGACCGGCGAGTAGGCGCGCAGAAGCTCCTCGACCGCGAGCGGCATCAGCTCGGGTTCGGACACCAGGCGGTCGCGGTCGTCCGGTGAGGTCGCGAGATGCCACAGCGAGGACCCGATCGCGCTCCAGGTGGTGTCGACCCCGGCGATGAGGACGAGCGCTGCGATGCCGAGCACGATGCTCTCCTCGATGGGCTTGCCGTCGAACTCGCTGTGGAGCAGTTCGCTCAGGAGATCCTCACCCGGGTCGGACTTGCGTCGTGCGACTTCCTCGATGAAGAACTGGAGCAGGCCATCGGCGCCCCTCTGCCGCCGCTCGGGCACGTCGGCGAATTCGAGCACGTCGCGCACCCAGCCGGTGAAGGTGTCCGAGAGCGAAGCCGGTACGCCGAGGATGTGCGCGATCACGCGTACCGGAATCTGCTGCGCGTAGTCGCCAGCCGCGTCGGCGCGGCCGTCGCCGGCGAACCCCTCCACCAGCCCGGCACAGAGTCCTCTCGTCATCGACTCGTAGGACTCGACGCGCCGGTGGGAGAACCACGGGAGCAGGAGACGCCGCGTCCAGGTGTGCAGAGGCGGGTCGGCGGAGATGGGTGGAAGGCCGTAGAGGAGGACAGGCTCCGCGGGCAGGTCGCCCTGGACCGGGATGACCGAGATCTTCTGCGAGCTGAAGTGCTCGATGTCGTGGGCCAGCGCGACCACGTCCTCGTAGCGGGTCGGGAGCCAGGTGCTACCCCGCCGATCGGTGTGGGCGATCGGGCAGGTCACCCGCAGCTGGTCCCAGATCGTGAAGGGATCGGCGACGTACTCGGGGTTGAGCACGTCGAAGTCGGTCTCCCACTGCTCAACCGGAAGCGGATGCGACATGGTGACCCCCGTCGAAGAACTTGTGCGACCCATCTTGGCACGACGGCTCAGATGGTGAGCCCCCCGTCGACCGAAAGGACCGAGCCCGTCGTGTAGGACGATTCGTCGGACGCGACGAAGGCGATGGAGGCGGCGATCTCGGCCGGCGTCGAGAAGCCGAGCGGCGTCATCATCTTGTCCAGTTCCTTCACGTCCGCACCTTCGGGGAGCGCGAACGCCCCGATCAACGGTGTGTCGACGCCACCCGGCGCGACCACGTTCACCCGGATCCGCCTCGTCAGGTACTCGGAAGCGAGGGCCTTCGAGAACATGAGAAGACCGGCCTTCGACGCACAGTAGGCGGCAGAGTAGGACTGCCCCATCAACGCGGTGTTGGACGCGACGTTGACGATCGAGCCCCCGTGCTCCAGAAGGTGCGGGAGGGCCGCTCGGCAGACGAGGAAGGGGCCGGTGAGATTGACCGAAAGGATGCGGTTCCACTGCTCGAGGGTCATCTCGGCGGTGTGGTAGAAGCCGCCCACGCCGGCCACGTTGCAGACCACCGTCGGCGGTCCGAGCTGCTCGACGAGGGCGGCGAACGCGGCGCCCACCGAGGGCTCCGACGTCACATCGCATTGAAAGGCGGCGGCGCGCCCCCGGCCCGACCCCTCGGCGGCGTTGATCAGCTCGACCGCGGTGGCGACCGCGTCGTGGGAGACGTCGAGCGCGGCAACCGTGCCCCCTTCGGCCGCGAGCCGTTCCGCGACGGCTCGGCCGATGCCCGAGCCCGCCCCGGTCACCACGGCCACCTTGCCGGTGAAGCGATGGCCGGTGAAGGAGCGGATGGCGGCGTCGGCCTCCTCGTGCTCCGCACCCCCTTGGCCGAGCGTGACCCGGCGGATCGGGCTCACGAATGCGCTCCCGAGCTCGTCGCCGCAGCGAAGCGCTCCCGCAGCTCGGACTTCAGGATCTTGCCTGCCGGGTTGCGCGGCACCGCGTCCACCACCTCCATCTGTTCGGGGATCGCCTGGGCGCGCAGTTCCTTGCCGCGGAGGAAGTCGACCATCGAGGCGAATTCCAAAGCTTCTCCCTCTTTGAGCGCGACCACCGCGCAGGCCCGCTCACCGGTTTTCGGATCGGGAAGACCGATGACCGCGACGTCCGCGATCGCAGGGTGCGTGTAGAGGAGGTCCTCGACCTCCTTCGCGGAGATGTTCTCGCCGTGGCGAATGATCACGTCCTTCAGGCGACCGGTGATGGTGACGTAACCCTCCTCGTCGACCACCCCGAGGTCGCCGGTCCGGAAATACCCCTCGGCGTCGAACGCGTCCACATCGAGCGCCGACTCGAGGTACCCCCGGATGACCTGTGGTCCTTTGACCCGGATCTCGCCCTCCTCGCCGGGGGCGGCCGGTCGACCGTCGAGGCGGACGACGACGAGGTCCACCCCGGGCGTCGCTCGGCCCTCGGTGTCGGCGAGCTTCCGGTCCGGGTCGGCCGTCGACGCCATGACGACGATCGGCGCCTCGGTCAGGCCGTACCCCGAGACGATCCCCAGCCCGCCGACCTCGCGCTTGAGGTCGTAGTGGAGTTGCGGCGGCTTCGGCGCGCCGCCTCCGGGGAAGGAGCGCACGGCGGGGAAGATCGACCCCGCGCCGGCCGCCTTCTGGGCTTCGAGATACGCGCGGTGGAACGGGGTGCCCGAGCCGGCGAGCGTGACCCCGTTCGAAGCGAGGAACGCCGGGGTCGCCACCGGATCGAACGTCTCGGTGGTGAGCAGCCGGCACCCGGTCATCAGCGCGGCGATCAGCCATCCGATCCCGCCGATGTGGGTGAACGGAAACACGAGCGCCGAGACGTCGTCGGCGCGGATGTCGAGACACTCCGCCATGGCGAGCGCCGGCGCCATCACGGTGAGGTCGGTGTGCGGTGCGCCCTTCGGATCGGCAGTGGTGCCCGAGGTGTAGAAGAGCCACCGGATCGGCGATTCGGCTGAGGTCGCGGGCAAGGGATCCGGATCGGGAAGCGAGCCGGGGTCCGCATCGGGGAGGGCACGGTCGGCGACCAGCACCTGCATCCCCGGGCGGTCGGACGCGATCTCCTCGGCCATCGAACCGAAGTCGAAGCCGCGGAACGACGTCGGCACCACGAGGAGCGCCGCCGCGCTCTGTTCGGTGATGAAGCCCACCTCGCGTCCGCGGTAGATCGGAATGATCGGGTTCTGCCGCGCGCCGAGGCGGGCGAGGGCTCCGACTAGCACGAGCGATTCGTTCCAGGTCGGGAGCTCCCAGCTCACTGGCGTGTCCCTCCCCACCCCGTGCTCCGCGTGGAGGCCGGCGGCCGCGCGGAGACAGGCGTCGAGGTAGCCGGCGAAGGTCAGCTCCGCGCCGGTGTCCTCGTGGGCGAGCACCGCCTCGGGCGTCGCTGCGGCACGGCGCTCGACCAGTTCCCAGAAGGTCGGCGCGCCGATCCATCCACGGGCCTCCACCCGCTGCGCCAGCTCGTCGACGAAGTCGATCATCGTGCGCCCTCCGACCACAGCTGATCGGTGTAGCGGTCGGTGCCGACCTCCGTCGCGAGGAAGGGTGAGGCCCACACCACTTGGCCCTTCCCCGCCTTGGCCACCGTCTCTCCCTCGCCGGCGAACATGCGCTCCCAGCTCCCGGTGGGCTCCTCGTCGAGGAAGCAGAGGAGGAGCAGGCGGTCGACCGAGCCCGCACGGGGAACGTCGCTCGGCGCGTCGCCGAGCAACGGCAACGGGGAGAAGGCGAGGACCGAGGCGACCGGAGAGCCCGCGAGCAGCGAGGGAAGGTGCTCCTCCCGGTACCAGGCTCCGAGCTCGTCGACCGAGACGCCCTCGGCGGGATCGACGAAGACCGACACGAGCCCGGGGAAGCGGTGGTCGAGAGTGAGCTCGCCGGGAACGCCGTCTTCGTCGCGGCGGTGCTCCCACTCGAAGCGGTAGAGACAGGTGTGGATGTGGTCCCTCTCGGTGAACATGCGCCCCGACGCGTGCAGCAGGTTCACCTGGTCGACGGCCCAGCGGCTCCACTCGTCGTGATGGCCCGCGAGGACGTAGTAGAGCGCGACGTAGCTTCCGACCTGAGGATCGGGCACCAAGGGCTCGACGTCGCCGCCCGCGACCGGGTAGCGCAGCTCCTTCAAAGGGGCGGTCGAGACGAACCGGCCGCCGGCGAAGTTGTACGCGCCGATCATGCAGCCCGCATAGAAGTGGTCACGCTCGTACCAACGGTTGTAGGCGACCTGGTGACCGCGGTGGGGCTCGACCAAGGTGTACAGCAGGGTCCCGATCCGGATCGGGTCGTCCGAGGTTCCCCCGGATGCCGGTGTCGATCCTCCGCTCATGATGCGCGCGCTCCGTTCCTCTCGTGGCCCACCCGTTCGGCGAGGGCCGCCTTGTCCACCTTCATCATCGGGGTCAGCGGAAGCTCCGGCTCGACGATCAACCGGTCGGGCGCCTTGTAGTCGGCGAGCGACCGCCGGCAGAGCTCGCGCACCTCGTCGAGCAATTCGTCGGCGCCGAGCGGGGGCCCGCCGGACAACACGACGAAGGCGACTCCGATCTCGCCGAGCACCGGGTCGGGCACGCCGACGACCGCTGCCTGCTCGATGCGGTCGTGAGCGGTGAGGACGGACTCGACCTCGGCGGGATACACGTTGTAACCGCCCCGGATGTAGAGCTCGTTCGCCCGACCTGCGAGACGGAGCCGACCGTCGTCGTCGAGCCGGCCGTAGTCCCCGGTGGTCAGCCATCCCTCCGGCGAGAGCACCGCCGCGGTCGCTGCGTCGTCGTAGACCAGGCCCCCGGCTCCGGGCCTTGTCGGAGGCGCTCCCCAATATCCCCTCATCACCGCCGGCGATCGGAGCCGGACGCGGCCCACTTCGCCGAGTGCGGCCGGACGACCGGCGTCGTCGACGATCTCGAGCGCGACCCCGGCGACCGGGCGGCCGACGGTGGTGGCGACCGCCTCGTCGGGATCGCCGGGCGAGGTGCCCGTCCCGAGCGAGGCCTCGGTGGAGGTATAGCGGACCACCACCGGTACTCCGAGACGCGCCCGCATCTCGGCCACCAGTTCGGGCGGGACCCGTGACGCGCCGGTGCCTGCGACCCGGAGAAGGGAGAGGTCGGCGCGGTAGAGGTCGGGGTGGGCGAGCACGAGCGCCCACTGGGTCGGCACACCCTGGCCCACGCTGATCCGCTCCTCGTCCATCACCGAAATGGCCGCGGCCGCCTTCCATGGAGTGGGCGTGATCACGGTGGTGATGCCCTTGGCCAGCTCGTCCCAGATCCGGGTCATCGAACCGACGTGCGCGAAGGGCAGCGGCGAGAGCCGCCGGTCCCCCGGCGCGGACAGCGCGTCGGTGCCGTCCGCGACCGCGCGCAACGACCGGTGGTCGAAGACCGCGCCCTTGGGCAGGCCGGAGGTGCCGCTCGTCCAGACCACGGCGACCGGATCGGAGGGGTCCAGGTCGGAACGGCCGGCGGGAACAGGGCCGGACCGAGCGGCGAGCACCTCCGAACGGGTGACGATCGGCCCCGCGCCCGGGGGCCCGAGTTCGTCGTCTTCCACCACCGTGAGGACCGGTCGGGTCCGAGCGAGGATCGATCGGCGTTCCTCTGCTCCGAGGCGGAGGTTGATCCCCGAGGTGATCGCGCCGAGCCGCAGTGCGGCCGCGTAGCAGACCATGTAGTCGATCGAGCTCGGGAGGAGTAGGCACACCACCGAGCCCCGTGTCACCCCCTGTGCGGCGAAGAGGCCCGCCACTCCGCCGGCCGCCCGGTCCCATTCGGCGAAGGTCAGCGATCGGCGATCGAAATTCGAGCTCGCCGGCTCCACGTACGCCTCGACGTCGCCGTGCACCGACGCGGCGACGCGGAACAGGTCGACGACCGTCTCGACCGCACCGGAGATCTGACGGCCCGTCATATCGGCTGCCGACTGTAACAGGGTGATTTACGGACGAGGACCGGCCCCCTCGCGTCGAGGACGCTCAGAAGGTCAGGACGCCGCGGGCGAGCTTTCCCTCTTCCATGTCCTCCACGATCTCGCGGAACCCCTCCAACGGACGTTCCTCGGTCACGAGTTCGTCGAGCATGAGCTTGCCGTCGAGGTAGAGCTCGACCATCAGCGGAATGTCGTGGTGGGGCCGGGACGATCCGTACCGGCAACCGAGCAGCCCGCGGTCGACATAGGCCAACGCGTTGACGTCGACCGCGACCTCGGTCCCCTGCGGCGGGATCCCGATGGCGAGCGCGGTGCCGCCCCAGTCGAGCACGTCGAGCGCGTTCCGCAGCACCGCCGGGTGGCCCACGCAGTCGAAGGCCCAGGTGACCCCGCCGGTCCATCCGAGCGCTCCTGACATGCGGGCAGGCCCGGGCGGAACGATCTCGCGGGTGGTGGCGACCGCGTCGGAGCTCGAGGCGTCGACGAAGTGGGTCGCGCCGAACTGCCTCGCAAGCGGCTCCTTCGAGACCATGGTGTCGATCGCGACGATGCGGCTCGCCCCGGCGATCCGCAGTCCTTGGATCACGTTGAGGCCGACCCCGCCGACCCCGAACACCGCCGCGGTGTCACCCGGCTGGACCTTCGCGCGGTTGAGGACCGAGCCCACGCCGGTGAGCACTCCACACCCGATGAGCGACGCGGAGGTCAAAGGGACGTCCTTCGAGATCTTGACCGCCTGGACCTCCTTGACGATGGTCGACTCGACGAAGACCGAGGTGGCCGCGAAGTTCGAGGCCGGCTCGCCCTTGAAGGTGAACGGCTGCGAGACGTTGCCGAGCGTCTTGATGCACCAGGTCGGGTGCCCGGTGCTGCAGGCACGGCAGTGGCCGCAACTGGCCAGCGTCGCGATGACCACGTGGTCGCCGGGCTTGACCGAGGTGACCTCGGACCCGACCGCCTCGACCACCCCGGCGCCCTCGTGGCCGAGGACCGACGGCGCCTTCCAGGGGATGGTCCCGTTGATCACCGACAGATCGCTGTGGCAGACGCCGGCGGCGCCGATCGCCACTTTCACCTCGGTGGGCCCTGGTTCGCCGATCTCCAGCTGATCGGTGACCTCGACGTCGTCACCGGTGTAGACGATGCCTCGCACGGCGTTCTCCTCTCGATTCGATCTCTTCGAACAACGGTCGACTCAACCGGCAGTGGTCACCGCGCGGTGGCGTAGCGCTCGCGGCAGCTCTCGTTTCAAGACCTTGCCGCTGGCGTTGACCGGCAGCGTCTCGATGGTCCGGACCCCCCTCGGCACCTTGTAATTGGCGAGGCGCGGACGGAGCCAGGCCGTGAGCTCGCCCTCGAGCGCGGTGGTCGACGCCCCGGCCGCGGGGACGACCACAGCCAGGCCGACCTCGCCCATCCGGTGGTCGGCGACCCCGACTACCGCGACCTGGGCGACGTCGGGGTGCTGGCGGAGCACCGCCTCCACCTCCGCCGGGTACACGTTGAACCCGCCCGAGACGTACATGTCCTTCAACCGGTCGGTGATCGCGACGTTGCCCGCCTCGTCCATTGTCCCGAGGTCGCCGGTGTGGAGCCAGCCGTCCCGGTCGATCGCCGCGCTGGTTGCCTCGGGATCGTCGAAGTACCCGCTCATCACGTTGTAGCCGCGGACGACGATCTCGCCGGTCTCCCCACTCGCGCACTCTTCGCTCTCGGTGTCGACGATTCGCACCTCCACGTCGGGGATCGCGTGTCCCGAGGTCATGGCGATCACTTCTGCCGAGTCGCCCCGGCGGCACATGGTGACCGTCCCGGTGGCCTCGGTCAGCCCGTACGCGGTGAGGACCGTCTCGATGCCGAGCTCGGACCAGAGTCGCTCGACGAGTTCGACGGGGACCGCGGCGGCTCCGGTGACCACCAACCGGAGGGTCGAGAGGTCGAAGGAGGCGCGGTCGGGGTGATCGAGGATCGACTGGAAGATCGTGGGCGGCCCCGGCAGGACCGAGACCCGCTCCTCCGCGATGCGCCCGAGGAGCAGGTCGACGTCGAAGACCGGCTCGGGGATCATCGTCGCCCCCGCCATCAGGCAGGCCAGGATGCCCGCCTTGTAGCCGAAGGTATGGAAGAAGGGGTTCACGATCAGGTAACGGTCACCCTCGCGCAGGCCGACGACCTCCGACCAGGTGGCGAAGGTCCGGAGGGACTGGCCGTGCGTGGTCATCGCACCCTTCGGCCGCCCGGTGGTCCCCGAGGTGAAGATCAGGTCGGAGAGATCGCCCCCGTCGAGCGAGACCGCCCGTCCGGCCGCCACGTCCGGCGCGACCTCCGTCTCGCGAGCGGCGAACTCGGCCCAGGCCTCGGTCGGCAGGTCGCGACCCGCCGGAGCGCTCGGCTCGCCGTCGGAGCGGAGCACCACGACGCGCTCGAGGTCGGGCAGCGCGGCCGCGCCGGCCGCCTCCGCGAGCATCCCCGGGTAGTCGGTGCCGAGGAATCCCTCGACCGTGAAGAGCGCCCGGGCTCCTGCGGCCCGCAGTACGAAGGCCGCCTCTTCACCTTTGAACCGGGTGTTGAGGGGCACGAGCACGGCGCCCGCGCCGACCGCGCCCAGCGCGGCGATCATCCATTCGAGGCAGTTCGGCGCCCAGATCCCGACCCGGTCGCCGCGCTCGATCCCCGACGCGACGACCGCGCGCGAGGCCGTCGCGACCGACTCGGCCAGTTGGTCGAAGGTGACCCGGGTCACCGTCCCGCCCGGGCCGTTCCGGTCGACGACTGCCTCCGCCGAACCGAAGCGCGCCGCCGTGTCCGCGACCAGAGTGGGGATGGTCCCCCATTGGAGGTCGCCACGCGGGTCGGTCACATCTGACACGCCGTCAGGGTAGTGCACGCCTCAGCCGACCGAGCCGGGAGGAACCCAGCAGAAGAAGACCAGAGAAGGGAGAACCCGCGCGTCAGGGATGCTGGCTGCTGACCGACACGATCTCACCGGTCAGGTACGTGGAGTAATCGCTGGCGAGGAAGACGATCACGTTCGCCACCTCCCAGGTTTCGGCGCCACGCCCGAACACCTCGCGACTGCGGAGCTCGTCGAGCTCTTCGTCGGGCATCACCCGGTTGAGGAACGGATGGAGCGCGAGGCTGGGTGACACCGCGTTGACCCGGACGCGGTGCGGCGCGGCCTCGACGGCACTGCACCGCGTCAGCGCCATCACCCCGGCCTTGGCCGCGGCGTAGTGCGCCTGGCCCGCCTGGGCGCGCCACCCGAGCACCGAGGCGTTGTTGACGATCACCCCGCCGGAGCCGGCCGCGTAGAGGTGCGCGAGTGCGGCGCGGGTGCACCGGAAGGTCCCGCTCAGCGTGACGTCGAGCACGGCCGACCACTGCTCGTCGGTCATCTCCACCACCTCGGCCCGCCCCCCGAGGCCCGCGTTGTTGACCGCCACGTCGAACCGGCCGTGCCGGTCGACCGCCGCGTCGTAGAGGCGTCGGACCTGCGCGTCGTCGGTCACGTCGCAGGGGACCGCGAGCGGCCGCTCGCCGGCGAGCTCGGCGAGGGTGTCGGCGGCCTCTCCGAGCCGACGCTCGTGTGCGTCGGAGACGACCACGGTGGCACCCTCCTCGACGCACCGTCGGGCGGTGGCGTACCCGATGCCGGTACCCGCGGCCGCGGTGACGACCACGACCTTGCCGACAAGCAGCCCGTGCCCGGGCGGCGGCTCCGGCGCTTCGATCGGTACAGGGTTCATCGGGTCGCTCCCCTCATCGGGCCTCTCCTGTCGCTTCGGATCTCGGTGCAGGTTTCGGTTCGGGCGGGAGCCCGAGGACGCGCTCGCCGACGATGTTCCGCTGGATCTGGTTGGAGCCGCCGTAGATGGTCTCGGATCGGCTGAAGAGGTAGGTCCTCTGGAACTCGTCGAGTTCGTAGGGGGCCGCCGCGGTCACCTGCCCGGCCATGCCGCGGCAGATCGGTGGCGAGCTCGCCGAAGCGCCGGTGCCAGCTCGCCCAGTAGAGCTTGGAGATCGACGCCTCGGGCGGTGCCACCGGACCGTCGACGGCCGCGAGGCTCCGGAGCGTGTTGTACCGCAGGATCTCGAGCTCACCGAAGGAGCGGGCGAGGCGCTGGCGCACCAGCGGGTCGCTCGCCGCACCGTTCGTGCGCGCCACCTCGAGGAGGCGGTCCAATTCGCGGCGGAACGAGAGCTGGTGCCCGAGGAGTCCGACGCCGCGCTCGTAGGCCAGGGTGGCCAGCGCGACCCGCCATCCGTCGCCCACCTCCCCGACCACGTTCTCGGTCGCGGTACGCGCGCCGTCGAAGAACACCTCGTTGAACTCCGAGGTCCTGGTGAGCTGCGTGATCGGACGTACTTCCACCCCGGGTTGGTCCATCGGAACGAGGAGGTAGGAGAGGCCCCGGTGACGCGTCGAGCCGGGTTCGGTCCGGCAGAGCACGAAGCACCAGTCGGCCTGATGGGCGAGGGAGGTCCAGACCTTCTGACCCCTGACGACCCAGTGGTCACCGTCGAGGACCGCTTTCGTCTGCACGTTGGCGAGGTCGCTACCCGCATCGGGCTCCGAGTAGCCCTGGCACCAGAGCTCGGTTCCCGCCAGGATCGGCGGCAGGAACCGCGACCGTTGCGCGTCGGTGCCGTACTGGATGATCGTCGGGCCGAGCAGACCTTCGCCGAGCACGCTCACCCGCCCCGGCGCCCGCGCCCGCACGTACTCCTCGTTGAAGATCACCTGCCGGGCGATGCTCGCGCCGCTGCCCTCCGTAGTCGACCGGCCATCCGATGCCGGTCCACCCCCCGGCGGCGAGAACCTTCTCCCACGCCAGCCGCGTCTCGAACCCGTAGGTCTCGTCACCCGATCCCCCGCGACCGCCGAGGGCGGCGAATTCCCCCACGACGTGCTCCTCGAGCCAGGCGCGGACCTCTGCCCGGAAGGCGTCGTCCTCGGGTCGGTCTCTGAGATCCATGGAGAGTCGGGTGGTCCGCGTCGGGCGTTCCCCGCCCGCTGGGAGGGGGGACCGGCACGGTGCGGTCGCGGACCGGCCCGACGTTAGTGACATCGTCGCGGCCCGTCCCAATCCCGGGCCGTCTTGACGGGAACACCCCCGAGCCCCGGAGCGTTGAGAGTGCTGGGCGGGGAGAAGGAGGGACGGATGACAGAGAACACCGACAAGGCGGACACCAGGGTCGACATGAGCGACCGGGAGTGGCAAGAGAAGCTCGAGCCCGAGCGCTACGCGATCCTCCGGCAGGCGGCCACCGAGCCGGCCTGGTCGGGTGAGCTGTTGCACGTGGACGGTGAGGGCACCTTCACCTGCGCGGGGTGCGGCACCACCCTGTTCACCACCGGCGACAAGTTCGATTCGGGTTCCGGCTGGCCGAGCTTCACCCGGGCGGTCGCCGAAGGCACCGTCGAGGAACACGAGGACCGCAGCCACGGGATGCGGCGGACCGAGATCACCTGTGCACGGTGTGGCGGCCATCTCGGCCACGTCTTCCCCGACGGGCCGGGACCGACCGGCCTCCGCTACTGCGTGAACTCGCTCGCGCTCGACTACGAGCCCGAGTCCGACTGAGCCCGCAGGGACAGGCGGTCCTCGAACAGCTCGAACAGGTCGCCGAGCGCGCGGGCCTCGCGGTCGCCCCCCGACCGGACCAGCAGACGGTCGGCATCGGCCAGCGCCTGACAGGCGGCGAACACCTCGCCCTTGGTGAGCCAGACCCGGGCCGCGAACCGGGCCGGAGGAATGTCGGTCGACATGTCGACCACCCTCAGGCGCCGGTCCCGACCGGCTCCCCCTCGGAACCGGCGCTGCCGGCGGAGTCGGCGCGTCCCTCCGAGTCGTCGCCAGGACGCTGGCGCTCGATCCGGTGCACCTCCGCCGTGGCGAAACGGAGGCTTGCGCCGACCTCGTCGGCCACGATCTCGACCTTGAACCTGCGGTCGCCCTCCTCGGTCTCCCAGCTGCGCTGTTCGAGCCGGCCACTCACCACCACCCGCATGCCCTTGGTCAGGCTCAACGCGACGTTCTCGGCGAGCTCCCGCCAGGTGACCACGTCGAAGAAGGAGGTGGCCTCCTCCCACTCCCCGCTCTCGCGGTTCTGCCACCGGCGGTTGACCGCCACACCGAGCGTGGTGGTCGCCTGGCCCTCGCGGGTGTAGCGGATTTCGGGGTCGCGGGTCAGGTTCCCGGTGATCGTGGTCGCGCTGGCGGTCGTCATGGCGGCTCCTCGTTCTCTCGTGACGCGCTCGTGATTGCTCGACCAGCCTGCTCGGCGCACCTTGCCGCGACCCTGTCGGGCCTTCTGCCGCCCGCTTGCCGCACACCTTGCTCGGGGTGCGGGCCGACGAGAGCGGCCGGAGAGGCCGAGAGCCGTGGGGATGCTCGGCCTACACTTCGCGCACCATGAGCGACGCCCGCGCGGACCCGCCGCGCACGAGCTTCGGCGACGTCACCGTCTGCGAACCGCTCCCTGCCGTCGCCGAGCTGGAGTGGCACCGGCCTCCCGCCAACTTCTTCGACGTCGGGCTCCTCCGCGGGATCCTCGACGGCGTGGCATGGGCGGAGCGCAACGGGTGCCGCGCGGTCGTGCTGTGCTCGGAGGGGCGGCACTTCTGTGCCGGCTTCGACTTCTCCGGGTCGGGTGCGCCGCTCGGGGAGACCATCGGCGCGCTGTACGCCCACGCCGACCGACTCGTCGACGGCCCGTTGCCGCTCGTCGCCGCGGTGCAGGGTTCGGCGGTCGGCGGCGGACTCGGGCTCGCGGTCGCCTGCGACCTGCGCGTCGCGTCGCCGTCCACCAGGTTCTCGGCCAACTTCGCCCGCCTCGGGATCCATCACGGGTTCGGCTTGTCGCTCACCCTCCCCGAGGTCGTCGGCCACCAGCGCGCCCTCGAGCTGTTGCTCACCGGGCGACGGGTCGACGGCGCCGAGGCCGAGCGCATCGGTCTCTGCGACCGGCTGGACGACGACCCGCGAGCCGGTGCACGGCGGCTGGCGGCCGAGGTGGCGGAGGCGGCGCCGCTGGCGGTGCGGGCCATCCGCGCCACCCAGCGGGCGCGGATCGTGGAGCGCTTCGGGGCGGCAGTCGAACACGAGCGCGGGGAACAGCTTCGGCTGATGGAGACCGCCGACTTCGTCGAGGGTGTCGCGGCCACCGCGGAACGCCGGGCTCCGAGGTTCTCCGGCCGCTGACCCCTACCCGGCCAGGTCGGCGGCGAGCTCGGCCCGAGTCGCGTCGCCGAGCGCCGTGCCCGGCAGGCCTTCGGGATAGCCGGGATGGTCGACGGCGAGGACGGCCGGCCCGTCGCGGAGCGCGTCCGACCGCTCCGCACCGACCGGGAAGCGGACGTAGTGCACCGCGGAGGTCACGTCGTCCCGGGTGAGCCCGGCCTCGTGCTCCGCTTCGGGTACCGAGGCGATCGAGACCGCGTCCGTTCCCTCCCCGAGGCGCAGGACACAGGAGCGTTCGATTCCGACGAGTCGCGGCAACCAGGAGCGGAGCGCGCCGTCGTCGGTCATCTCGACGAAGAGCGTCGCGGAGAGCTCGCCGTCGGAAGGGAGGAGCCGGTTGTAGACGTCGAGCTCGTGCTGGATCTGCCGATCCGTCGTCATCCGCTCGGCGCGCGCCATCTCCTGCACCTGGAAGCGGATGGTCATCCGGTTCTCGAACACCATCGTCACCACCGGACCCACGCCGATCCGCCGTCGCTTCTTGACCTCGATGACCTCGCGCCGGAACTCGTCCCGCTCGCGCTCGTACGCGCGCTGGTCGGCGATGTCCTCGAGGGTGAGCGGACCCGACGTGCTCACCGTCCGCGCTCCTCCCCCTCCTCGGGGATCCCGCAGGCACGGGCGAACAGTTGGATCGGGTGGAGCGGCTTCGTACCGGTCTCCTGCTCGATCGCGCCGTTGGCGAGGTGGCAGTCGCCGCAGACCACCTCGTTGCCCGCGGCCTCGACCTCGCGACGCAACGGGCCGGCGACCTTCCGGGCGAGCTCGTAGTTGGCCGCCCGGTAGCCCCAGGTCCCGTCGATGCCCGAGCAGCGCTGGACCAGGTCCGCGCGGATGCCGGCGAGCTTGAGGAGGTCGCGGCTCTTCAGCCCGAACTGCAGCGCCTGGAGATGGCAGGCGACGTGGTAGGTCACCCGCTCGGGGACCGCGCCTTCCTCGCGGCCGGGGAATGAGTCGACCAACCGCGTCCCCTCTTCGCGAGCGAGCGCGACGAGGTGCTCGGCGGGGTCGACGGTGTGGGCCGCCACCAGCTCGGCGTCCGCGGCCAACGGGGTGTGCGCGAGGTAGATCGGGTAGTCGTTGCGCACCACGTACCCACAGGTCGGCTGCGCGATGACGACCTCCTTGCCGCTGCGCACCTCTTCGGCGAGCACCGCGACGTTGCGAGCGGCGTCACGGGTGAAGGCCTTCACGTTCCCTGCGTGCAACCACGGTGCACCACAGCACTTGGTCCCCTCGGGGAGCGAGCACGTGACCCCGTTGCGCTCGTAGACCTTGACCAGGTCCTGCCCGATCGCCGGCTCCATGTACTCGACGAAACAGGTCGGGAAGACCGACACCGAACCCCGGCTCGAATCGGTCGAGTCGGTGGCCCTGGAGGCGGTGCCTTCAAGCCGGCGCCGGAACCAGGTGGTGAAACGCTGGCGCGCGTACGGCGGCAGCAGCCGGTCCGAGGCGATGCCGACCGTCTTCTCCATCATGCGCCGGGGAAACGACCCGCGGCGCCCGGTCACCGCGTTCACGAGGGGCGCCGCGGCAGTCGACACCCTCCCCACCAGGTCGGTGCGCCCGAGGAACTGATCGGTCGCACGCTCGGTGAGCGAGTTCCCCCTCGCGTGGCGAACGGCGTGCGCCCGCATCATGAGGCGCGGGAAGTCGAGCTCCCACTCGTGGGGCGGGACGTAGGGGCACTTCAGGTAGCAGAGCTTGCACTGGTAGCACTCGTCGACGACCCGGTCCTGCTCGGCCGCCGTCATGGCAGCGACGTCGCCGTCGCGCCCGTCGATGAAGTCGAACAGCGTTGGGAACGACGGGCAGAGGTTGAAGCACAGCCGGCAGCCGTGGCAGAGCTCGAAGACACGCCCGAGCTCGCCCCTCAGGTCGTCCTCGTCGAAGTACCCCGGTTCGGCGGGGTCGTAGGTGGTGGTCACGCTTCTGGCAGGGTCGTGCAGGTCGGATAGTCACCGTGGACCCGCTCGGAGCCCGCCGCCAGCGGGCCGGTCCGGAGCGGTCGGTACTCGATCAGGCGACCGACGCGAGGCCCTCGGTGAAGCGGCCGGCGTGGCTCTTCTCGGCGCGGGCGAGCGTCTCGAACCACTCGGCGATCTCGTCGAAGCCCTCGTCGCGGGCCGTGCGCGCGAACCCCGGGTACATCTCGGTGTACTCGTAGGTCTCGCCCTCGACTGCCGACTTGAGGTTGTCCTCGGTCGCCCCGACCCTCACCCCGGTGACCGGGTCGCCGACTTCGCGCAGGAAGTCGAAGTGGCCGAAGGCGTGACCGGTCTCGCCCTCCGCGACCGAGCGGAAGAGCGCTGCGACGTCGGGATAACCCTCGACGTCTGCCTTCTGCGCGAAGTAGAGGTAGCGGCGGTTCGCCTGGCTCTCACCGGCGAAGGCCTCCTTCAGGTTTGCCTCGGTCTTGGTGTCCTTCAGTGCTGGCATGCTCCTCATTGCTCCTTCTGGGTGTTCGAGGGTCTGGTTGCTCTGGGAACTCTCGGCCTCGGCGGGCGCTGGCCGCTGGACGAGGCGGTCGGCAGGGCGCTCACGGTACCGGAGCGGCGGCACGCGGCGCGTCGAGTGCGCGCTCCCCCGCGTCTCGGCAGGCCGGGCACAGCCCGCGGAAGACGACCTCGGCCGATCCCACCTCGAAGCCGAGCTCCGCGCCTTGCGGGATGCGCAACTCGGGAAAGGAGACGACGAGGTCTCGCACACTGCCGCACCGGCGGCAGACGAGGTGGTGGTGCGGGTCGTCGACGTTGGGGTCGAAGCGGGTCATGCCGGTGCCGACGTCGAGCGAGGTGATCTCTCCGAGCTCCGCGAGATCGTGGAGGGTCTGGTACACGGTCTTGAGCGAGATGGTCTCCATCTCCTTGCTCACCGTCGCGTGAACCGCCTCGGCCGAGGGGTGCGTCTCGTCGCCTTGTAGTGCCCGGAAGATGCACAGCCTCTGCGCGGTCACCTTCCGGCCGGCGGAGCGGAACCGCTCGGCGAGCTCCTCGGGGCCCTTCACGGCAGCCATGTTATCACCAATGATTGTTCTTCAACAATCATTGTGAAGAACTGCCCCGCAACGGCCTGTGGCAGGCTGGGCCCATGCCCGCACGCACCGGTGCAGAGCAGGGCGCTTTCACCCGCGAGCGGGCACTCGAGCGACTGGCCGCGGACCGGTTCGACGTCCTCGTCGTCGGAGGCGGGATCACCGGGGCCGGGGTGGCCCTCGACGCGGCGAGCCGAGGGCTCCGGACCGCCCTGGTCGAGAAGGAGGACTTCGCCTCGGGGACCTCGTCCAAGTCGTCGAAGCTGGTCCACGGCGGCATCCGCTACCTCCAGCAGCACGAGTACCGGCTGGTCTACGAGAACCTCGCCGAACGCCAGCGGCTGCTCGACAACGCGCCCCATCTGGTCACCCCGATCCCCTTTCTCATCCCCCTCTTCGGGCGGGCCGGCGTGGTCAACCGCGGGGTCGCACGCGCCTACCGCTCCGCGCTCTGGCTCTACGACCTGACCGGGGGTGTGCGCATCGGCAGGCGCCACCAGAAGATCTCCAAGGACGAGGCGCTCGCCCACCTCCCGGCCCTCCGGGCCGACCACCTGCTCGAAGGCTTCCTCTACTGGGACGCGCGAGCCGACGATGCGAGGCTGACGCTGACGGTGTTGCGGACCGCTGTGCTGGACTACGACGCGACCGCGGCGAACTACTGCCGGGTGGTCGCCTGCGAGCGCGGAGCCGACGGGCGGCTGTCCGGGGCGCGGGTCGAAGCCGAGGGCGCAGAGCCCTTCACGGTGCGCGCGTCGGTGGTCGTCAACGCGGCCGGCGTGTGGGCCGACCAGGTGCGGACGCTCGACGAAGGCTCGGACCCTCGCTCGATCCGGCCGGCCAAGGGGATCCACGTCACCGTCCCCCGCGACGCCTTCCCCTGCGACATCGCCGCGGTGATCCCGGTCCGACAGGACCACCGGTCCATCTTCGTGGTGTCGTGGGGAGAACAGGTCTACCTCGGCACGACCGACACCGCATGGGAGGGCCCGCTCGACGAGCCGGGGTGCACACCGGAGGACGTCGACTACCTCCTCGACGCGGCCAACGCGGTCACCACCAAGGCGCTCGGGCGGGCGGACATCACCGGCATCTGGTCGGGACTGCGCCCGCTGCTCGCACCCGTGGCGGGCAAGCGCGCGCCGAGCGAGCGCACCGCCGACCTGTCGCGGCGCCATACGGTGCGGACCTCGCCGAGCGGCATGGTCACGGTCACGGGTGGCAAGCTCACGACATACCGGAAGATGGCCGAGGACACCGTCGACGCAGCGCTCTCGGTCCTCGGAAGCGGACGCCGCCGGTGCAGCACGAAGACGCTGCGGCTCCGCGGCGCACCGGCCGGTCAGGGACGCACCCGCGCCGAGAGGCCGGCGCCGATCACCGCACCCGCCGACCCGGCGTCGTCGGCGGCGACTCACCTCGCCAGCCGCTACGGAACCGAGACGCCCGAAGTGCTCGCCCTCGCGGACGGACGGCCGGAGCTGCTCGAGCCGCTGGTGCCCGGCCTCCCCTACCTCGGGGCCGAGGCCCTCTATGCGGTGCGGGCGGAGATGGCCTGCACGGTCGCCGACGTCTTGGACCGGAGGACGCGCGCCTCGCTCCGTGACGCGAGAGGCGCGGCCGCGGCCGCTCCCGCGGTCGCCGCCCTCGTCGCGCCCGAGCTCGGCTGGGACCGCGACCGCACCGCGTCGGAGTCCTCGTCGTACGCGGAGGGCGTCCGCGCCGCGCTCCATCGGGCCGGCCTCGACGGCCCGACATCCGGAGCCGCTGCGGCGACCGCCCGCGGATCGGACCACGGGTGACCCGGCCGACGCCGGTCACCCCGGTCGACACCGGCGGTGGGACGGTCGTCGACCGCCTCGGGGGACCCAGGGTGGAGGTCGACGAGGGGATGCGTCGTCGTCTCGCCGACATCTGCGACACCGTCTCCGCCGACGAAGAGGAGCGAGCCGACGCGGCGCGCGACTGGTGGCCGCTCGCCATCGCCTGGGCGGCCGCCGGGCAGGTGCCCGCACGGCCCGCGGTCGTGGCGCGACCGACCGACACCGCCCAGGTCGCCGCGGTGCTCGCCGTGTGCGACGAGGCGAGGGTGCCGGTCACCGCGGCGGGAGGGCGCAGCGGCGTCTGCGGCGGTTCGGTGCCCCTCTTCGGCGGGGTCGCCCTCGACCTCTGCAGCCTGTCCGGATTCGGAGAGATCGATCGCGACTCGCTCGTCGCGGACGTGCGGGCAGGGACCTTCGGGCCCGATGTCGAGAAGGGACTCCGTGCGCACGGCCTTACCCTCGGCCACTGGCCCCAGTCGATGGACCTCTCGACCGTCGGCGGGTGGCTCGCCTGCCGCGGAGCCGGTCAGTACTCCAACCGGTACGGGAAGATCGAGGACATGGTGACCGGCCTCGAGGTCGTCCTCGCCGACGGTCGCGTGGTGCGCACCGGCGGCAACGGCCCGCGCGCGGCGACCGGTCCGGACCTCACCCAGCTCTTCGTCGGCAGCGAGGGGACCCTCGGGGTGATCACCGAGGGTCGCTTCCGCATCCACCCGGTCCCCGAGGCGGAAGGCCGGCGCGCGTTCGGGTTCGCGACCTTCGCCGAGGGCCTCGACGCGTGCCGGCGCATCCTGCGACGCGGGTGCGCGCCCGCGGTCCTCCGTCTCTACGACGAGAGCGAGTCGGGCCGCTCCTTCGACCGCCCCGACACGAACGTGCTCGTCGTGCTCGACGAGGCGGACCCCCACCTCCTCGAAGCCACGCTCGCCGTGGTCGACGACGAGTGCGCGAACGGCTCGCCACTCGATACGGGGCTGGTCGACCGTTGGCTCGAGCACCGCAACGACGTCTCCGCGCTCGCGCCCCTCTGGCGCTCGGGGATCGTGGTCGACACCGCCGAGGTCTCGGCGAGGTGGCGTGTCCTGCCCGAGCTCTACCGGGGGGTGCTCGACGCGCTCCACCGGGTCGAGGGCACGATCGTCGCCTCCTCCCACCAGAGCCACGCCTACACCGACGGCGCCTGTCTCTACTTCACCTTCGCCGGGCGGCCGGCAGGCGACGGGTCGGAGCCCGGGGCGACGGCGGCGCGCTACTACCGGCGCGCGTGGGACGAGGTGACCCGGGCGACGCTCGCCGCGGGCGGCGCGATCAGCCACCACCACGGCATCGGCCTCAACCGGGGACGCTTCCTCGCCGACGCGCTCGGCGAGGGTTTCGGCGTGCTCACCGCGCTCAAGGGTGCGCTCGACCCGCACGGGATCCTCAATCCCGGCAAGCTCGGCCTCGAGAGCCCCTTCGGCCCGGTGCCCTGGCCGTGAGCATCCTCGTCGTCGACGTCGGCACCTCCGGCGTGCGCGGCGCGGTCGTGCGCCCCGACGCGACGGTCGAGCACATCCACCACGTGCCGGTCCTCCCCGCGACCCCGTTCCCCGGCCTGGTCGAGTTCGACCCGGCCGCCGTGGCGTCCGCGGCCCTCGACGTCGCCGCACGGTCGCTCGCGGACGCGGGTGCGGTCGACGCGGTCGGGATCGCCAACCAGCGGGCGTCGACGATCCTCTGGGACCGGGAGACCGGCACCCCGCTCGGACCGGGACTCGGCTGGCAAGATCTGCGCACGGTCGGTACCTGCCTCGAGCTCCAGGCACAAGGCATCCGGGTACCGCCCAACGCGTCGGCCACCAAGGTCGCCGCGCTCCTCGACATGGCCGACCCCGACCGCTCCCGGGCCGAACGGGGCGAGCTCGCCTTCGGGACGGTCGACACCTGGGTGGCCTGGACGCTCTCCGGCGGCCGCCTCCACCTGACGGACGCCTCGAACGCGGGTGTGACCGGGATGTACCTCGCGGACGGTTCGGGGTGGAACCCGAAGGTGCTCGAGGCGCTCCGCATCCCTCCGTCGTTGTTGCCCGAGGTGGTCGACTCCTCGGGGGAAGTCGGGACTGCGAGCGCGCTCACCGGGGACCCGGTCATCGCCGGCCTCGCCGGTGACCAGCAGGCCTCGCTCATCGGCCAGGGCTGCACGCGGCCCGGGCAGGCGAAGGCGACCTTCGGAACCGGCGGGATGCTCGACCAGTGCCTCGGCGCCGCCTCGCCGGACCGGTCGACGCGTGGGCCCGCGGGAACCATCCCGATCATCGCCTGGCGTCGCGGCGCGACGACCACCTGGGGTCTCGAGGCCATCATGCTCTCCGCCGGGACCTGTGTGGAGTGGCTCCGCGACGACCTCGGCATCGTCGAGTCGGCCGAGCAGTCGGCCGACGTCGCCGCCGGGTGCGACGACACCGGTGACGTCTGGTTCGTCCCCGCCCTGCTCGGCCTCGGGACGCCGGTCTGGGACTTCGGGGCGCGGGGCACGGTACTCGGCCTCACCCGCGGAAGCGGACGCGCCGAGCTGGTGCGCGCGGTCCTCGAAGGCGTCGCGCACCGGGGCGCGGACCTCCTCCTCGCCGCCGAGTCCGACTCGGGGATGTCCATCCCCGTCCTGCGCATCGACGGCGGGATGTCCTCCAACCCGGTGTTCGCCGACGCCCTCGCGGAGGCCTGCGGGTGCCCGATCGAGATCGCTCCGGTGGTCGAGGCCACCACGCTCGGCGCCGGTTTCCTCGCCGGGATGGCGGCCGGCACCTGGTCCGACGAGGACGACGTCGCGGCCGCCTACACGCCGCGGAAGGTGGTGGAACCGACTGCCGGTGACGCGGTGCGCGAGGAGCGGCGCACCCGCTGGTTGGAGGCACGCGGCCGTGCCGAGAAGACCGTTCCCGAGCTCTCGGCGCTCGACTTCTGACGTGCCGATATTGATGCCGAACAGGGAGAACGCATAGGGTGGGTGATCCGCCACGCTCAGCGGCGTGGCCGGTCTGGCCGCCCGAGGCAGGGGAAGCGGGGGTACCCATGAGCACTGGCATCGAGGCGGCCGAGCCGGCGGCCGTCCCTTCGCACCCGCCCTCGGCGATCGACGAAGCCGTGGACGTGGCGCATCGCCTCCACCGCGCGTTGTCGGCAGTCCTGCTCGGCACGCCCGACGCGGTGACCACCGCGGTGATCGCCGCCCTCTCCGGCAGCCATCTGCTCATCGAGGACGTCCCCGGAGTCGGGAAGACCGTCCTCGCACGCGCGCTCGCGACCGCGCTCGGGGTGAAGCTCTCCCGGGTACAGGGCCACCCTGACCTTCTCCCCTCCGACATCACCGGCGTGACGGTCTTCTCACCCGAGTCGGGGGCGTGGGAGTTCCGACCCGGACCGGTCTTCGGCCACGTGGTGCTCCTCGACGAGATGAACCGCACACCGCCGCGAACCCAGTCCGCCTTGCTCGAGGCCATGGAGGAGCAGCAAGTCTCGGTCGACGGGGAGTCGTGGCCGCTGCCGAGGCCTCACTTGGTGGTCGGGACCCAGAACCCGATCGGGCAGCTCGGCACCTACCCGCTGGTCGAGAGCCAGCTCGACCGATTCGGTCTCTCGACCTCGATCGGCTACCCCGACGCCGAGGTCGAGACGCGGCTCGTCCTCCACAACGGCGGTCGCTACGCGCTCGACGTGCTCGCGCCGGTGTCGGACACGGCACAGTGGCAACGCGCGATCAACGCCACCGCGTCGGTGCAGGTGGTCACCGCGGTGGCCGAGTACGCGGTCTCCCTGGTACGGGCCACCCGGGCGGCAGGCACGGTGCGGCTCGGCGCGAGCCCGCGCGCGGCGATCTCGCTCATCCGATGCGCCCAGGCCCACGCCGTGCTCCGCGGCCGACCGTACGTGACGCCCCAGGACATCCAGGAGGTGGCGGCCTCCTGCCTCTCGCACCGGCTGATCGGTGACGGTGGGCACACCGAGGGACCGGGCCTCGTCGCCCGCCTCGTCGCCGAGACACCCGCCCCGACCACGTGACCTCCCCGCGACCGCGGTGGCTCGCCCGCACGCGGCGGGCCGGCCGGCCGCTTCGGCGACACGTGCACCCGGTCGGCTGGCTCGCCCCGGTGAGCGGGAGCGTCCTCGTGATGGTCGGGTGGGCCGGCGTCGCCCACTCGAGCGGCTCGGGATGGGTGCAAGCAGTCGGCGCGCTGCTGGCCGCGGTGCTCCTGGTCGGAATGATCGCACCTTTCTTCGCCGTCCGCCGGGTCAGCGCGGTCTGCAGCGCGAGCCCCGCCGACGGACAAGCAGGACACGTGGTGGTGGTCACCCTCGTGACCGACCGGCCGCTCCGGGTCGGGCCCCTCCGGCCGACAGGGTCCGTCGCGCGGGCCGGGGGACCGGTGCGGGGACCGCGGACCGTCGAGGTCGAACTCCTCCCGGCGCGACGCGGCGTGCTCGGATCGGTGGCGGTCGAGCTGGCGAGCTGCGCGCCGCTCGGACTGCTCTGGTGGGCGAAGGAGGTCGAGGTCGCCTTGACCCGTCCGCTGCACGTCGCCCCGAGGACCGGAAGGGCGATCACGCTCGAGGTCGGGCGAGACGATCCGCCCGGAGGCGCGCCCGAGCGGGTGCCGGCGGGCAGCGGCGAGCCACGCGGGGTCCGGCCCTACGCCGCGGGCGATCCGAGGCGACTGGTGCACTGGCCGGTCACTTCCCACGCCGGGTCGCTGATGGTCCGGGAGAGCGAGCGCCCGCGCGACGACCCGGTCACCCTCGACCTTCTCCTCTCCCCCGACTCCGACCGTGCGGAGGCGGAAGCCGAGCAGGCGATGGCACAGGTCTCCGATGCCCTCGACGCCGGCCGGGAGGTCGTCCTCGGAACCGACGAGCCGGACGGGCCCGTTCGGCGGTGGGTACGCGACCGCACCGACCTCGGACGGCGCCTCGCCCGTGCCGTCCCTCCGCCCCGCGCCGGCGAGCACGACAAGGCTCTCGACACACCACACAGAAGGCGCCGGTGAGCCTCTGGCAGCGGGTCGTCCAGGCCAACCGGCCGGGTCCGCCCGAGCACTCGATCCCCTTCCGGGTCGCCTCGGCGGCCGCGGTCTGCGTGGCGGCGGCCGCTTGTTGGAGCCAAGGAGAGCTCTCGGCCGCGGTCTGCCTGTTCACCATCGGCGCGACCGTGGTCGGCAACGTCGTCAGCTACCAGCGTAGGGTGCACCCGTGGCCGGCGGTGAAGCCGATCCTCGCGGTCTGCGCGGTCGGCGGCTTCGTCTGGTTCATCGCGACGGTCACCCACGATGCGACGCCCGGCGACATCTCGACGGTCGAAGGGCCGTTGGCGGTGCTCTTCGCCTGGGTCCTCAGCACGCACGCGTTCGACGTCCCCGCGCGAAAGGACGTCGCGTACTCCCTGGCCGGGTCGGCCGCGCTGATCGCGGTCGCCGCCGCCCAGTCGGTCGATCTCTCCCTTGCCGGCTATGTCATCGCCTGGGCCGCCTGTGGCCTCTTCGGTCTGGTCGCCATGTGGCAGTCGATCGCCGAGGTCAGCGGTGTTCCCTTGCGCCGCGATCTCGGTTTCGGCGGTCGCGGTCGTCCTTCTCGCCGCAGCCCTGGTGTCGTTCCTACCGGCGCCGCGGGTCTCGGCCTCCCTGCTCTTCCCTTCGTCGTCCGCAGGCTCGGAAGTGGACAGCTCGAACAACCTGACCGACGGCGCGGCCTCGTTGCCGGCCCATGCGGCCAGCCCGCAGGGTCACACCGGCGTCGGCGGCTTCCTCGGCTTCGCCAAGTCCCTCGACACCGGGGCGCGGACCACCCTCGGCGACCAGGTGGTGATGCGAGTACCGCGAGCCGTCCCAACTTCTGGATCGGCGAGACCTACGACCAGTGGAACGGTCAGAGCTGGCTGCAGTCGGGCAACCCCTCCAACGGGCCGGGGGTCAACCAGCTTCCTCCGGGCTCGCCCTTCACGGTGCCGGCCACGGCGGACGAAGGCGGTGCCGAGGCCAACGGACCCCTCGACATCCAGACCTTCTTCCTCGCGCAGTCCGGACCCAACCTCGTCTTCCATGCCGACCAGGCCGAGCGGGTGTACATCCAGTCCCGGACGCTCCTGCTCCCCGGAGACGGGACCATCGTCTCGTCGACGTCGATGGGATCGGGCACCGTCTACACCGTCGTGTCCGCCGACACCGAGGCGAGCAGTCCGCAGCTGCGCCGGGCGACCCTCCCCGGGCAGGGTGCCACTTCCGGGCTCGTCCCGGTGCTCGACGGGAGGGAGCGACAGCACGACCTGCAGCTGCCCCACCCCTACACGTCGGTGGCCGCGCTGGCCCGAGCCGTCACCGCCGGGGTGACGACGTCCGCCGCAACCGGACCGCGCACCTACGACGTAGTCGAGGCCGTCGAATCGTGGATGTCGTCGCACGTGCGCTACACCACCGACATCCCTCCCCTGCCGGCCGGTGCCGACGCGGTCACCAGCTTCCTCTTCGGGTCGCGGCGGGGCTTCTGCGAGCAGATCTCGACGGCCACCGTCGTCATGTTGCGCACGCTCGGAATCCCCGCCCGCGAAGCGGTCGGCTACGTCCCGGGCTCCTACAACCCGATCACCGACCTCTACGACGTGGAGGCGAAGGACGCCCACGCGTGGGTGCAGGTCTGGTTCCCCGGCTACGGCTGGCAGAACTTCGACCCGACCGCTGTCGTGCCGCTCGCCAACCCCACCCCGGGATCGGTGATCGCCCATACGGTCGCCAGGTCGCTCGGCGGGCTCCCGTGGGCGCCGATCGGCGCGTTGGTGTTGGCATGGGGTGCGGGCTGGATCCTCGTCCGACGGCGCGGTCGGCGGCCACCGACCTGGGCCCATCAGGTCGCGAGCGACCTGACCCGCGGCGGCGCGGCGCGCGGACGGCCGCGCCGGGGCGGCGAGACCCTCACCGCGTACGCCGACGCGCTCGCGCGCACTGACCCTTCCGCACGCGACGACCTCCTCTCGGTCGCCGGCCTCGTCGAGCGCTTCACCTACGGGGGCATCGAGCCGACGGCGGCAGAGGTCGCGGACGCGCTCGTCTTCGCCCACCGCTACCGGTCGTCCGGACGGCGAAGGCGCGAGCGTGACGCGCCGGCTCAGGCGCGGGAGAGCGCGAGCGCCTCGTCGAAGGAGGCACCGGCCGCAAGCAGTGGGCGATAGCCCATCAGCTGCCGCGGCTGGCTGAACGCGAGCACGCCGGCGAGACGCTCCCCTCGACGGTAGAGGGCGACCAGCTTGCCCTCCTCCGCGGAGCCGCTCACCACCACGACCTCGTCGTCGGGATCGGGGAGGCCGATCATCTGGATCTTGGTCTTGTACTGGTCCGACCAGAAGAACGGCACCGGGTCGTATGGTGCGGCGGCGGGACCGGCCAACAGGTTGCGGGCCGCGGCCGCGCCGCTCTCGGCGGCGTGGGTCCAGTGCTCGAGACGCACCGACGCATCGGATGAGCGATGGAACCACCGGGCGACGTCGCCTGCCGCAACCACCCGCTCCCCCGCGAGCAGCGTCTCCGAGCAGACCACCCCGTCGTCGACGGTCAGGCTCGAGGCGCGCACCCAGTCGACCTCGGGTTCGATGCCGATCCCGACCACGACCAGGTCGGCATCGAGATCGGTGCCGTCGGAGAGACGCACGCGGACCGGCGAGGACCCGTCGCGCCCGGCCGTGACCGCGGCCACCCCGACGCCCGCCCGGATCTCGACCCCCTGGTCCCGATGGAGTCGCGCGCAGGCGGCACCCATCTCCGGGCCGAGCACCCGCGCCATCGGCGTCGGAAGCGTCTCGACCACGGTGACCGTGGAACCGAGCCCGTGGCAGGTCGCGGCCACCTCGAGGCCGATGAATCCCGCGCCGATCACCACCACCCGGGCGCCCGTGCCCGCCTCGGCGAGTCGGGCACGGATGGCCTGGCCGTCGTCGAGCGTGCGCAGGGTGAAGACGCCCGCCACCCCGTCGGTCCCCGGCAGGCGGCGTGCGCGGGCACCGGTGGCGATGATCAATCCGTCGTACGCGAGCTCGGTCCCGTCCTCGAACGCGACCACCCGGGCGGAAGCGTCGAGGGCGGCTGCCCGGTGCCCGAGGCGGAACTCGAGGCCGAGGGTGTCGAGCGCGTCCGGCGCGTGGTGGTGGATCCGTTCGACGCCCCAGACGCCCGCGAGGAATTGCTTGGAGAGGGGTGGCCGGTCGTAGGGAGCGTGGCGCTCGTCGCCGACGACGATCACCGGTCCGCGGTGTCCCTCGTGGCGGATCTCCTCGGCCGCGCGGAGACCGGCGAGCGACGCACCGACCACCAGCACGGTGGCGTCCGAGGTCAGGGGCTCAGGCATCGGCGGTCATCGTAGAGGGAACCGCCGAGCGACCAGGGCGGACCGGAGAGGTCAGTTGCCGAACATGGTCATCCACTGCTCCGGTGTACGGAGCTGGAAGACGTAGTTGTGTGCGCGGGTGTAGCCCATGGTCGCCGACGGATCGGGCGAGTAGAGGTGGCCCGGGTAGAGCACCGTGTCGTCGGGCACGCGGGCGAGGCGAGTGGTCAACGATTCGTAGAGCGCGGCCGGGTCCCCGCCGGGCAGGTCGGTCCGGCCGCACCCGTCGAGAAAGAGGGTGTCGCCGGCGACCAGCTTCCCGTCGACGAGGAAACACTGGCTCCCCGGCGTGTGGCCGGGTGTGTGCAGCAAGGTGATCGGCACCGCGCCCACCGTCACCACGTCGCCGCTCCGATGGGTCGAGAGCTCGGAACCACCTACTCCCGTCGTGCGCTCTACCCACGGTGCCTCGTCCGCCTGGACGTGCACGGGCACGCCGGTGAGCTCGACCAGTCGGGCGATCCCCTCGATGCCCCAGCCCATCATCGTCCCGCCGACGTGGTCGGGATGGAAATGGGTGGCAAGTGCCCCCACGCACTCCATCCCGTCCTCGCGCGACGATCGCGAGCAGGTCGTCGACACCGTAGGCAGGATCGACGACGAGCGCCTCGCCCGTCGTCCGATCCCCGATCAGGTAGACGAAGTTGACCATCTGCCGGGCGATCTGGTCGGAGACCGCGAAGTCGCGACCGGCGAGCAGCTGCCGGAAATAGAGACGGTCGTAGGACGTGTGCGGAGCATCGACGGGTGGGTCGGCCATCGCACCAGATTAGGCACCGGCCCGACACGACCCTCCGGTCCGACGCCCGCGCCTCCCGGTGGACCTACAGTGCAGGCGGGTCCCGGAGATCCTGGCCGACACGGATGTGCGAAAGGGGCGTGACGGTGGACGACCACGAAGCCGTGTCATCCGGACAGCTCCGCACGGTGAGCACGATGCTCCGGCACTGGGCGACGACCACACCGGACGCGCCGATGCTGACGGCGGGAGAGGTGACGCTCACCTGGGACGAGCTCTACCGACGTGCGAAACAGGTCAGCCGCGCCCTGGCCGCCGAGGGCGTCGGAGCGGGTGACCGCGTCGCGTTCCTCGACCGGAACGGGATCGAGTACTTCGAGGTCTTCTTCGGTTGCGCGCTGCTCGGTGCGGTCAGCGTCGCGGTCAACTGGCGACTCGCTCCGGTCGAGATGGCCGCCATCGTCGAAGATGCCCACGCACTCATGCTCTTCTTCGGGGCCGACTACGCGGGCGCGGCGAAAGAGATGGTGCCGCTGGTCGGCTCGGTGCGCACCTGGGTACCGCTCGAGGAGTTCGCCGAATGGCGAACGGGGGGCGCGACGGCGACGCGGACGATCCCGGCTTCGAGCCGGGACCGGACGACGTCGTGACCCAGCTCTACACCTCCGGGACGACCGGACTCCCGAAGGGCGTGATGCTTTCGGGGCTCAACCTCTCGACAATTCTCGGTGCGGCCGACACGGTGTTCCGGATCGCACCCGACACGGTGTCCCTGGTCGCGATGCCGCTCTTCCACATCGGTGGGACCGGGTGGGCCGTGAGCGGGATGTCGCACGGGGGCCACTCGGTCATCGTGCGGGACATCGACCCCGCCACGCTGTTGCGCGTCGTGGAGGAGCACCGTGTGACCGAGGCCTTCGTGGTTCCCGCGGTGCTGATGATGCTGCTCGCCACCCCGGGGCTGGCGACCACCGACGTCAGCTCGATGCGGACCATCTTCTACGGCGCCTCGCCGATCAGCGAGGACGTGCTCGTCCGCTCGATGGCCGCCTTCGCATGCGACTTCGCACAGGTCTACGGCCTCACCGAGACGACCGGCGCGATCACACGGCTCATGCCGGCCGACCACGACCCCGACGGTCCGCGCTCCCATCTCCTGCGCTCCGCCGGCCGGCCCTTCGACCACGTGGAACTGCGCATCGTGGACGCGGCGACCGGGGAGGGGCTCGCGACAGGTGAGGTCGGAGAGGTGTGGACCCGCTCCGACCAGAACATGCTCGGCTACTGGGAGAAGCCGCAGGAGACCGGTTCGGTCCTCTTCGACGACGGCTGGTTCCGCACCGGTGACGCCGGATGGATCGACGAGGAGGGGTACCTCTTCCTGCACGACCGGATCAAGGACATGATCGTGTCGGGTGGGGAGAACATCTATCCGGCGGAGGTCGAGAACGCCCTCCTCGCCCACCCGGAGGTGGCCGACGCCGCGGTCATCGGAGTACCGGACGACCGATGGGGCGAGACGGTCAAGGCGATCGTGGTCGCCGCGCCGGGTGGGTCCGAGGACCGCGAGGGACTCGCCGACGACATCATCTCGGCGACGCGGGACCGGCTCGCGCACTACAAGTGTCCGACGTC
The DNA here is from genome assembly GCA_963784155.1 of uncultured Acidimicrobiaceae bacterium. Classification (GTDB taxonomy): domain Bacteria; phylum Actinomycetota; class Acidimicrobiia; order Acidimicrobiales; family RAAP-2; genus Bog-756. The sequence goes on along the minus strand of CAWAQF010000004.1, from coordinate 241,400 downwards.
GATCGACTTCGTCGACTCGCTCCCTCGCAACCCCTCGGGGAAGGTCTTGAAGCGCGAGCTCCGTGAGCCCTACTGGGCCGAGGGGGAGCGCAACATCCACTGACCCGGCCGTGACACCGCCGGCCGAACCGGAGGGCCAACCAGTTCAGAACAGACCGGGGGCCTCGCCCTCCGGGTCACCCGGTTGGGACGGAGCCCGAGCGGCGCGTGGTGGAAGGCCGTCGAGCTCCTCGAGCTCGGAGGCCACCGTTTCGCTCTTGCCGATGGCCTCGAGGCGTGGCACGAGCTCCTCGACCTGCATCCGGGTGCGGCGGAGCCGACGGTCGAGCTCGTCGACGATGCTGGTGGCCCGCTCGAGATGCTCGACGAGCCGATCGACGTCGACCACCCCGGTCTCGAGCTCCTCGACGATCCCGTCGAGCTCTGCCCCCGCGTCCACGTAGGAGAGCTCGGAGACGTCGATCGCCTCGTCCGAGTGCGCCTCGCCTCTTCCACGGTCACCCGTCGCCATCGCTTCGTCCCTTCCTCGCCCGGCGAGTGCTGTCGTCGCCGGTTCCGACGTCGGTCACCTCCGAGCCGATCGCGCCGTCGGCGAGCTGGGTGACGATCTGCGCACCGCGGCTGCAACGACGAGACCGATCGCACCACCGAGCCCTCGGCATCGTGGGTCACCGAGTAGCCGCGTTCGAGCTGACGGTGGTAATCGTACGCGGCGAGCAGCCTGCGCCACTGGGCCGTGCGGAGCTCCGCCGTCTCGAGCCGGCGCCCCGGGAGGGTCGCCAACCGGGCGGAACGGGCCGAGAGTTGCTGCCCCTCGGACTGCACGGTGGAGCGGGCGCATCGCGCCACCGCCCCGGCCTTGGCGAGGAGGTGGTGGCTGTGGGTGTCGAGCTGCCCCTTGGCCCCGCCACGGAGGGCACGCGCGACGTGGGCCAGCCGGTCACCGTGACGCTCGAGCTGGCCGCGGGACCCACCGCCGACCGCACGGCGTTGCCGACCGAGGACGCGGTCGGCGTGCTGGAGGAGCTGGCGCGCCGTCCTCCCGAGGGTCAGCGCCACCTCGAGCTCGGACCGCCAGAAGTCGGCCACCATCCGGGCGAGCTCCTGTCCGCACTCGGTCGGGGTGATGAACGAGCGGTTGGCGACCTCGTCCGCGACGGAGAGGTCGCCGGTGTGGCCGATGCCGGTCCAGACGGGCACCTTCGAGGTGGCGATGGCCCGCGCGACCTTCTCGTGGTCGAAGGCTCCGAGGTCGGCTTTCGAACCCCCGCCGCGGACGACGACGATGAGGTCGCACTCCCTCGACTGGAGGCGCTTGATCGCCGCGGCGATCGATCCGGGTGCCTCTCTCCCTTGGACCTGGGTCCGCGTGGTGCGCACGTCGAAGGCCATGCCCGAGCCCTCGAGCTGCCCCAGGAAGTCGCGCCTGCCCTCGGTCGAGGGACTGGCCGCGAGCCCGATCCGGAGCGGCACCGGCGGCACCGGAAGTCGCTTGTTGCGTTCGAAGAGCCCCTCGTCGACGAGCGCCTTGACCAACCGGGCCCGGGCGGCGGCCACCTTGCCGAGCAGGGCGTCGGTGTCGAGATCGGAAAGGATGAAGCTGATGTCGCCGCGCGGCTTGTAGAGCTGCACCTTGCCGCGCACCCGGACCACCAGCCCGGCGTCGAGCGCGATCCCGAGGTTGTCGAGCGTGGCGCGCACGATGCGCCAGCGGCTCGACCAGCAGACGGCCTTCAGAACCGGGGTGCTGGTGTCGTGGGCGGCGGCCGGGTCGACGAGCTCGAGGTAGCAGTGACCGCTCGAGCTCACGTTGAACGAACGGACCTCGCCCGAGACCCACACCTCGCCGGGCACCGCGTGGGCGACGGCACGGTCGAGTCGGCGGTACAGCTCACCGATGGAGAGCGCGTCGGGGCCGTCCCCGACCGTTGCAAGGCGCTGGCTCCGGGGTCGGACGACCACCGGGCCAGGTTAGAACCCGGGTGGGTCCACGACGGTTTTCGACAGGGGGACGTCGCGTCTGTGGGACGATGGGGACCGACGGTGAGCCGGCTGGGTGGCCGCGGCGTCCACCGATCGGGAGGCGACTCCCGGGCGGATGGTGTCGAGGAAGGTCGGGACTCCACAGGGCAGGGTGCTGGCTAACGGCCAGTCGGGGTGACCTGCAGGAAAGTGCCACAGAGAACAGACCGCCGATGGCATCGTCCACGGACGATGCACAGGCAAGGGTGAAACGGTGCGGTAAGAGCGCACCAGCGGTCGGGGTGACCCGACCGGCTCGGTAAACCCCACCCGGAGCAAGGTCGAACAGGGGGACGGGTCGCCCGCCCGGTGCTCGGTCCGAGCACCACCCCCGGGTAGACCGCTCAGATGGATGGCCACCCGGCCCCGGAAGGGGTCGACAGAATCCCGCCTACAGGCCGGCTCACCGTCACCATGCCACCTGACCGGCACTTTTCGTCAGACATGACGAGCTCCACGCGGACGTTGCGCGCCTCCCCGAAGACGCTGTCGAGGGCGCATCGAGGGCGATCCTCGTCTGCCGGCCAGAAGTGCAGGGCAATCAAGGGTCATCGTCGCCGCGGAGGGGCGACGCATCGCACCCGAACGAAGCCTCCGTGGAGCTCGAAGTGACGCTGTGGTCGCGGACCAGGATCAGTACCGGCCGGTCACGCCGTCAACCCCGGGACATGGACACTTGCCGGCAAGCGCTTTGGAGTGTTCGCGGACGACGAACCTCGCCGTCCTTTACGGGGAGCGCGATGGCCGAGGTGATGGCTCGCCCTGAACCTTCACCGCCACAGCCAGTCGATCCTTGATCATCTCGGCGCTGAATCGTGCGGCCTCCTCGGGGCCGTAGTCGAAGTCGGCTGCCAGGGCATGGGTTGTGAACGCCGAGAGCGCCAACGCGAAGGTCGTGACCACCGAGGAAGGGGGCTGGCCCTTTCCGCCGGAGGCCATCCAGGCGATCGCGGAGAGTCCGGTGATCCATTGCATGCGCGTCGGCCGCCTGAGCGCTCTGACCTCTTCGATCTCATCGGATGCCGACGACAGGGGTTTGACCAGATCCCAGAACGTGGCCCCGATGATCGTGGTGTTCCTGGCGTGCGCGGTGAGTGCAATGCGGTCGATCCACCCGTCGAGGTCGTCGTGGACCGATGGCAGGTCGGGAATCGCGTTTCCGGCTGCCTTCAGGATCTGCCGGACTCCCGCAGCGATGAGGTGATCCCGCGTCTCGAAGTAGCGGTAGATGGTCCGTGGACTGACGCCGGCAACGGCCGCGATCTCGTCGACCGTCGCCGAGAAGCCACGCTGGGCCATGGTCGCAGTGGTCGCCCGGAGGATGCGCTTCTCGGTGAGCAGGCGTTTTTCCGCCTCGAGGCTCGAAACCTGGTTGCCGTCGGGCATGGCGCCTCTCGAGAAGGCCCCCCTTGGCACGAGGCCTCTTCGACACGAGGCGGCTCTATGACAGACTAGCGAGATATCGTGTCAGATCGATCTGACACTGAGATCGGCGGGAACCGACGGGCAACACATCGCCGTTTCCCTGATGCTCCCGTCGGATGCGGTTCGAGGAATCGTGGACGGAGAGCATGTCCTTCTTGCCGTCTCGATCGGCGTTCGACGGAGTGCGGGCAGGTGAGTGATCCCGCCCTGCGGCCGGATCGTCACTCCCCGTTCTCATCGCGGAGGATGCGCCGTCCTGAGATTCGCTGCGGCGTCAAGCGGATCACGTGGTTGCGCTCATGTGGCACCCAGCCGTCGGGGATGACGGAGAGCGCTCGGGCCACCACCTCTGGATCGGTGACCTCCTCCGAGACGCCCACGACCAAAACGCTCCAGCCATCGAGTGTGACCGGGTCGGATTCGTCCACTTCGAACGCGATGGGCGCGTCGTTCGTCGCCGCCCACAGCTTGGTGCCTCTCCCGGTACGGAAGACGATGTCCCCCTCGAGCACCTTGAAGTTGACAGGGAGAATCTCGGGTATCGCCGAAACGGTGACGCCCACTCGCCCGACGCCGCCGCGTGCCAGCAGTCGGTAGCACTCCTCGGCGCTGAGCACCTCGACGTGAGTACTCACGGTGTGCATCCCTCCCTTTTTCGGCTGCGTGGCGATCCCCGCCTCTTCGAGGCCGTTTCTTCCTTCATTCCTTCATTCGGCCATTCAGCGAAGATCCGGTGGTGGCTTCTGGTTCTCGAGGACCAGGCTGAACGCCGTCTCGCGGATGCTACGAACGACGTTGTCCAGCTCTTCGAGGGCAACGGCGAGGCGGTCACGAGCTTCCTCACGCTCCACCAGACCCTCGACGCTGGCCAACGTCAGGCCGATGCGGAGCAGACGATCTCCGACGGCCGAGACGAACTCCGTCATCTTTGCTTCGAGCGATCCTTCATCACCTTCGGCAGGGCCGTCCACACGCCGAGATTACTTCCCGGCTCGGTGCCCCGACGATGCGTGAGCGGCAGAAAGGCGGCAAGGACCGGTGGCGCCGACCATGTCCTGCTCGGCGCGGCTCAATGGGTCCTATAGCCGGAGAGTTGGCCGAGCTCGAGCTGTCTCAAGCGCTCGGCGCTCTCGCCGAGAACCCACGATGCACGCATCGCACTTCCCGGTGCCTCGCCGTCCGGAAGGGGCGCTGACTCGCCGATCCCGCGGACGGTCCATCCGATCCGTCGATCCCCGTCAAACGAGTCCGCCTCGAAGGCGACGACGGCCCCGTCGGTCGCACGAGCGAGCGGTGAACCCTCCGTCACTCCGAACACGATGAGGCCCTCGCCGACGACCTGAAAGGGCACCGGGAAAATCCACGGCAGCGCCTTCAGGGTGACACCGACCCGTCCGATCGTGGCCTGGCCGAGCAATTTCATGCACTCGACACGGGTCAACGCGCCAGTCGCCATGCCTCCATCGAACGCCGATGCGTTCGGCCCGACCAGAGTCGAAGGTCCTCGGGGGCCCGTCGACCCGTGTTCGCCCACCGAAGCGAGCCGGCTTCACCGCGGTCAGTAGGACCTTCGGCCCTACTCGCCTGACGGCGTCGGGCTCACCATGTATGCGACGACGGTGGGCGATGCTGCCGTCGTCTCAGGACACTGCGAGAGGGCCTTCCCCCGGACCTCGAGTAGTGCCAACTGCGAGGCGGCCGGTCCACTCCGACGGACCAGCACACGCCAGTCGCTCCGGGTCGGCACCTGTTCAGCGTCCCTCCCGGAGCGGCCGCGCTCCGATGCCGCGGGGTGACCGCACCAGTCCGCCTCCTCTACGGGTACTTCGGCCCTATTCCCCTCGGTATTTCTCGTGGAAATTTCGGGTACGAGCCGGGGTACGACAAATGCAGAGAGGGTCTTCCCAAACATGCCGCTTTCGACCCACTCCGGCTCCTACAATCAACGGGCACTGTCGGGGGGGCTGGAAGCGGAACGGCACACCGAGAGGAAGGACTGGTATGAGTGCAAAAAGCAGGCTTGGCATAGGTTCGAAAAGGCGATGGGTATTGACCGTTGCACTGGCACTGCTCGCCGGTCTGGCCGCGGCATGCTCCAGCAACTCGAGCTCTTCGACGACGACCACGTCGTCGGGTTCGTCTTCGGGTGTTCCGAGCGGCCTGAACGTCAACGTGTTCCTCGTCAACTTCTCGGAGATGGCAGCCCTGAAGCCGCTCGTCAGCCAGGGAAGCGGCCTCATCGGCGTCATCCTTCCCGACACCACGTCGTCCACCCGTTACGTCAATTTCGACGCCCCTTACTTCGCCAAGTCGTTCACCGAGGCCGGCTACAGTCCGTCCCAATACAAGATCGACAACGCCCAAGGGGTCGACGCCACCGAGCTCTCGTTGGCGCAGTCCGACATCTCGCTCGGTGCAAAGGTGCTCGTGTTCGATCCGCTGGACAGTACGGTCGGCGCGGAGGTCCAGTCGTACGCCTCCAGTCACGGCGTAGCGCTCGTCAGCTACGACCGAGCCACCTTCCAGGGAAATCCGACGTACTACGTGAGCTTCAACAACCTGACGGTCGGGAAGCTCATCGGCAGTGGGTTCAAGTCGTGTGTCTCGGCCTGGAACGTCAGCAAGCCCCAGGTCTTCGAGCTGGACGGCGGTGAGGACACCGATCCGAACGCTGTCTCGTTCGCCCAGGGCTACAACTCGGTCATCTGGGGGACCACCCAGACGCCGTTGACGCCTCCCAAGACGAACTCGGAGGGCTACACGCTGGTGGGTGACCAGATCACGCCGGGTTGGACCAATGCGGTGGGTGCGCAGATCTTCCAGCAGCAGTACACCGCCCACCCGAACATCAACGCCACGGTCGAGGCAAACGACGGCCTCGCCAACGCGGTGATCGGCGTCCTGAAGAACGCAGGCGTCGGCCCGAAGAAGATCCCGACGACCGGTCAGGACGCGACCATCCAGGGAATGGAGAACATCCTGAACGGCTACCAGTGTGGATCGGTCTACAAGCCCATCTACAAGGAGACCCAGGCGGCGGTCGCGCTGGCGACCATCCTCCGGGCCGGCAAGACCCCGCCGTCCTCACTGGTGAACGGGTCGACCTCGCCTCCACCCGGCAAGCCCGGTTCGACCCAGCCGGCAATTCTCCTGACACCGACCTGGGTGAACACGTCGAACATGAACTGCCACGGTCATCCACGACCAGTTCATCTCGGCATCGACGCTCTGCTCCTCGGTCGGATCGAGCGTCTGCAGTTCAGCCGGCATCACCCCGTGACTCACAAGGTCGATTCGGCCTCGACCCCCCCCGACCCGCCGCGCCACGCGGCGGTCGGGTGCCGCTCGACCAGCCCCCGAAAAGGCCGCTGAATACGATGTGGCCGTGACCGACTCCCCGGACGTGCTCCTCACCCTCCGTGGCATCTTCAAGAGCTTCGGGGCGATCCAGGCGCTGACCGACATCGATCTCGATGTGCCGGCCGGCAAGGTCACGGCTCTCTGCGGCGACAACGGCGCCGGCAAGTCGGTGCTCATCAAGTGCATCGCCGGTGCCCACGAACCCGATCGGGGCCAGATGCGCTGGGAGGGCCGACCCGTTCGGATCCGCGACACCCACGACGCTGCCGAGCTCGGTATCGAGACCGTGTACCAGGACCTCGCGCTTGCGGACAATCTCGACATCGTTCAGAACATGTTCCTCGGACGCGAGCGGCTTCGACACCGCCTGCTCGACGAGGACGCCATGGAGCAGGCGGCGGCCGACACTCTGGCCGGCCTCAAAGTGACCACCGTCCGATCCATCCGCCAGCCGGTCGGCTCCCTCTCCGGCGGCCAACGGCAGTCGGTCGCCGTCGCACGGGCGGTGATGTGGAACTCCAAATTGGTCGTCATGGACGAGCCGACGGCAGCGCTCGGAGTGACCCAGACGACCATGGTGCTCGACCTGGTGCGCAACCTTCGCGAGGCAGGTCTCGCGGTGATCTTGATCTCGCACAACCTCAACCAGGTCTTCGAGGTCGCCGATCGGATCGCCGTCCTGTACCTGGGCCGGATGGTCGCCGAACTGGATGCATCTGAGTTCGATCCCCAGGGAGTCGTCGAACTGATGACGACGGGTGGCTCCGCGGCGACACCTGCCGCGGCCCTGACCGCTGACGGGGCACCTTCATGACCCAGGCCGAGCAGGAGAAGACCCCGGTGGGATCCGCTGCGGCACCCACCGACGGACAGCAGGCTCTACCGGAGGATCTGACGGCGTCCCGGATGGCTCAAGAGACGCTGGTACCGCCCGAGGTGCTCGCGCAGACGCTCCCCGAGTACCTCCGAGCTCAGTTCCTTCGGATCAAGGGCGGGGAGAGCGGGCTCCTACCGGTGTTGCTGGGGCTCATCGTCATCGTGATCGTCTTCCAGTCGATCAGCCCGCACCACGTGTTCATCACTGCCGGCAATCTGGTGAACCTCTTCCTCCAGAGCGCCGTCTTCATGGTGCTAGCCATGGCAGAGACGTTCGCGCTGTTACTCGGGGAGATCGATCTGTCCATCGGCTACGTCGGACCACTCGGTGGCGCGATCGCCGTCCAGCTCGTCCAACCCAGCACGACCAATTGGCCCTGGTGGGCCGCGATCGTCGCGGCACTCGCCGTCTGCGCGTTCATCGGCTTCCTGCAGGGAACGTTGGTCACTCGACTCCGGCTGCCGTCGTTCATCGTGACCCTCGGCGGCCTCCTCATCTTCAACGGGGTGCTCCTGATCGTGCTGGCCTTCGGTCCGTTCTCCGGGTACCCGAGTCTGAGTGGCACCTCGGTGAACCTCCATGCGCTCTACGACCTGATGTGGGGCCACGTCAGCCCGTTGGCGGGATGGATCATCATGGCGGCCGTGGTCGGCCTGCTCGGGTTCAACCTTGCCCGGCGAGACCTCCGCCGGCGTCGCAATGGGCTCGTCGCTCCCCCGATCAGCATCACGATCATCAAGATCGTTTTCATGGCGGCAGCGGGCATCGCGATCGTTGCGGTGTGCAACCTCAACCGGGCCACGTTCGGGACGCTCGAAGGAGTCCCGTACGCCATCTTCATCGTGTTCGGTGTGCTCGCAGTGTGGACGGTGCTCCTCCAACGCACTCGGTACGGTCGCTACGTCTACGCGATCGGTGGTAATCCCGAGGCGGCTCGGCGGGCGGGCATCCGGGTGGCGAGGATCCGCACCTACGCCTTCGCGCTCTGCGGCTTGACGGCAGGCATCGCAGGCCTGCTCTACGCCTCCTACCTGGGAGGGATGTCCAACAACGTCAACGGCGGCCAGCTCGTGCTCTATGCGGTGGCCGCGGCGGTCATCGGAGGCACCTCCCTCTTCGGCGGACGGGGCAAGGTGGCGAACGGCGTGCTCGGCGGGCTGGTGATCGGTGCGATCTACAACGGGATGTACCTCCTCGGGCTCCAGGTCCAGTGGGAATTCATCGTCACCGGCATGGTGCTCATCGCCGCGGTGACCATCGACTCGCTCTCGCGGGGGACTCCGCTTGCGGCCATCGCGGGACGACGCTGAGGTCGTCTCGGTTACCCGACCACCCTCCGGGTCGGCGTCCGGCCACCAACCGATCGGCGACGGCCGTTCGATCGGCGTTTCGTCCGCAACACCGGTTGCTGCTGCTCGGCTGCTTCTCCGGTCTGTGAAATACTTCCCGGCTCTCACCAACTTCGACCAGAGATCGGGAGGCAGGATCGATGTCGAGTCAAGACGAGGTGGTCGAAGCTGTCGAAGAACTGATCGCCGCGGTCGCAGTTGCACGTGCAGAGATGCGCCGGGCCGAACAGTCCTTGCAGCGAGCTCTCCGACGGATCAAAGAGGGCGAGAGGATCGAGTCGTTGATCGTCCAACGTCCACCCGCAGAGAAACGACAGGCCTTTCTGGGCGCTCTCGAAGAAGTTCATCGCACCCGTCACGCGGTGCGGCAGAAGGTCTTCGTCCACGTGCTGGAGCGCGGAGTCACCATCTCCGAAATGGCGCGCGCCTGGGGCATCTCGAGGCAGCTGGCATCTCGCTATGTGCGAGAGGGAGGGGGGGCTTCGGCGGTCCCCGTCGGGGGCCCGGCCGGCGAGCGCCCGCTCACCGAAGACCGGGCGGCTCCGTACTCGTACCTCAACCCGTAGGGGCGCGCCTTCGTTCCTCTTGTCGGGCCCGTCGTCGGTTCCTACTGTGAAGGTCGACCGCTCCGGGTGGGACTGAAATCGTTGTGTGCCGCACCCTCGCCTCACAGCCTCGGGGCGGTTGCCGCGCCCGTCGACCAAACCGACGCGAGCAGGTGCGCGCCTCGACGCCGGCTCAGATGTGACCGGCGTCCGCGGCCCGCGAGATCGACCAGCAGGTCGACGAGCAGTTCGGGACGCGAGAGAAACGGCGAGTGCCCGGTGTCCCACTCGACGCTCGACGAGCAACGTCTGGCCATCACCCGCTGGAGATCCGGATGGACGGCGAGATCGTCCGAGCACACGACGAAGGTCGAGGGTTTGGTCCTCCAGGCGGTAGCCCGGGGCGACTGCCCGAGGTTGGCGACCGGGTGCGGTCCGAGGCGGCCCACTGCCCAGCTCACCGCGTCGGCGTCGCAGTCGTTGTAGAGACAGGCGGCGGCGACCTCGGAATCGAGTGTGACGGTTCCCTCCGGTGCGGTGACCAGGCCCTCTCCGAGATTGGGCCTGCCCTCCCACGAGATCCCGGCGGCTTCGGACTCGTCGACCGCCGCCGACATGCAGGTCTCGCCCACATCGAGCGGGAAGGCCGCAAGGAAGACCGCGTGCTCGACCATCGGGTGATCCCCGGCCTCGCTGATGACCGCGCCGCCGTAGGAGTGACCGACCAAGAGGACCGGTTCTCCGAGTGCCGAGAGCGCCTCGGTCACTGCGGTCGCGTCCCCATGGAGATCGGTCAGTGGCCGCGGATCGGCTCCGTGACCGGGAAGATCGATCGCCGTCACTCGCAATCCGCGACCTTCCAGCTGGGGAGCGACCTTTTCCCAACACCAGGCGCCGTGCCAGGCGCCGTGTACCAGGAGAACGGCATCGGCCATCGGGCAACCCTAGGCACCTGGCTCACCGAATGCCCGCCCGTGCGGTCGTGGATCCGCGGTAGCGGGTGCATCAGAATGGCGGCACCTCGTCGACGGCGGAGCGGTGTGCGAGGCACCCACGCCGGCAACGAGGCTCCTGTCCGTCCACACGAAGGAGTCGGTGACCGTGATCGCCTACACGTACCCTCTGCTCGGGATCTTCTGGTCGTTGCTGATGTTCGCCGGCCTGGCCCTGATCGTCTTCTTCATCATCTGGTGCTTCATCGACAACTTCCGGCGCGCAGATCTTTCCGGTTGGGGGAAAGCCGGGTGGACCGTCGTCATCGTCTGCATCCCCCTGTTCGGTGCGTTGATGTACTTGATCGCCCGACCGAACTGACCCGACCGAACTGAGAGGAGAGCGAGGCACCGCGGATCCGGAGCACGGCATCCGGTCCGCTTAGACTTCCCTGTAATGCCCACGCCCGTCGGACCGGTGGCACCGGACCCCAACGACCCCGACCTCTGGGACTGGGGCGACGACGACGAGGACGACCTGCGTCCTCGCAGCCAGATCTGGCGGCTGCTCGTCGTGTGCGTCATCGTGTTGGGACTCGTCCTCCTCCTTCTCGTCAGCGTGCTCTAACCGGTCGTTGGTCGGATCGAGATCGACCCAGTCGCTAGGCCTTCGCCATGGCGAGCGCGGGCTCGCCGCTCGGCACCGCGAACTCCGTCGGGTCGCCGGTCACGAAGACGGCGCTGACGATGGCGGCGAGCAACAACATCCCGGCACCGAGCGCGAACGCGACCGAGTATCCGTGGACGAGACCCGCCGCGGCGAAAGCCGGCCCGTGGGTCGCGAGGTAGGCCGCGGTCGCCGTCGCAGCCACAGTGTTCAAGAGCGCGGTGCCGAGGGATCCGCCGACCTGTTGGGTGGTGTTCACGAGGGCGCTCGCGACTCCCGAGTCGCGGTCTTGGACCTTGGTCAGCGCGGTGCTGGCAAACGCCGGGAACGCCATGCCGAGCCCGAGGCTCATCAGGACCTGAGGCCCGAACACGTACGCCCAATACGACGTGTGCACCCCGATCTGGGTGAGCCAGGCCAACCCCACTGCACCGACCAGCAGGCCACCGGCCATCGGGAACCGGGGACCGATCCGGGGGACGATGGCGCTCGAGGCTCCCGCGGCGACGACCACCCCGGCCGCAAACGGCAAGAACGCGATGCCGGCCTTGAGCGCGGAGTAGTGGAGGACCCCCTGCATGTAGTAGCTGAGGAAGACGAACATCGCGAAGAGCCCGGCACCGACGAGGAACGACGCCAGGAACGAGCCGCCCCGGTTCCGTTCGGCGACCACGCGGAGCGGAAGGAGCGGGTTGGGCGTGCGTGCCTCGACCACCACGAACGCGACGAGCAGTACGACCGCGATGCTCAAGAAGGCGAGCGTGGACGCGGAGGCCCATCCGTCGGTGGTGGCCCGCGTGAAGCCGTAGACCAGACTCACAAGGCCCAAGGTCGAGAGGAGCGCTCCCGGCACGTCGTAACGGGTCCTCCCCTGCACGCGGCTCTCGTGCACGACGCGCACCGCCGCAACCGCCGCCAGCAGGGCGATCGGGACGTTCACCAGCAGGCACCAGCGCCACGAGGCGTACTGGGTGAGTAGGCCCCCGGCGAGCACCCCGATCGCGCCGCCCGCCCCGGACACGGCGCCGTAGGCACCGAACGCCTTGGCCCGCTCGCTCGGATCGTGCTCGAAGGTGGTGGTGAGGATCGAGAGGGCGGCAGGCGCCATCAGCGCTGCGAACGCGCCCTGGAGTGCACGGGCACCGAAGAGCATGGCCTGGTTCGCGGCGAGACCGCCGAGTGCCGATGCGGTCGCGAACCCGAGGAGCCCGATCGCGAACATCCGTTTCCGCCCGCCGAAGTCGGCGATCCGGCCGCCGAGAAGGAGCAACCCGCCGAAGGCAAGCGTGTACGCGGTGATCACCCACTGCCGGTTGGCCACCGAGATGTGGAGCGCACGCTGCGCAGAAGGCAGCGCGATGGTCACGATCGACGCGTCGAGCACCACCATCAGCTGGGCGATGATGACGACCGTGAGGATCGACCAGCGTCGTGGGTCGGGCTCGTGGGGCAGATCCGGTGCGCGACTGCTCGCGAGGGTCTCGCTCACGTGGACTCCTGAAGCAACTGGCGGACTGGGATACCTCGGCGGGAGACGACCTTGGTGCCGGCTCCACCGCGTGGTGTTTCAGAACACCCAACATCGCCCCGCCGCGATTCATTTCCCGGACGATTTCTCCGGCTCTCCCCGGAGATTCTCTCCAGCTCGTGGATGTGGAAAACCTCCCGGCGGGCCCGGGACTCTGTTACCTTCGGCCGACCGCGCCCGCCCGGTGCGCCCGGTACGAGGAGGGGACGATGAGCCGAGAGCGGTGGGAGGGTCATGCGGGGAGGAGTACGGCGCTCGGCCGGTCGGTGGGACGTCTTCTCGCCGCAGTGGCCGGTGCAACCGCCGCCGTGCTGGTGGTCGGGGCGCCCGCTGCTCCGGCGGGAGCAACCCAGCCGGTCGGCCCCCTCGTCGGCGTGGCGGCCCTCGGGACGGTCATCGGGTCCCACGGCGGGGACGCCTTCACCCGGAACGGCACCGGCGGAGAATTTCGGGTTCCCCACGCGGGTCTCCCCCGCCAGGCAGGTCCCGACTGCACGTTCAACGGCAATCCGGACGTCGTCCAGAACGTGACGCCCGGGTCGGGGATCTCGATCCGGTGCACCGGGTGGCCCGCGAACGACGCGATCGCAGCGGCCGAGTTCAGCCCGTTGATATTCCAGACCGGATCCAACGACGAGATCGACCCGAACTTCCAGTACTTCACGTCCGACGCGCAGGGAACGGTTGCCACCACCATCACCGTGCCCAATCCCTTCACCGCGCCCGATCCGGCCGCGGCCTGTCCTCCCACACCGGCACAGATCTCGCAGGGGTTCCTCGCCTGCGGGATCGCCCTCGCCGACTTGAGCGGCAACGGCGCCCTCGCCGTGGTGATGTACGTCGGGCAGTCGCTGCCGGGCCCTCCCCCGGGCGCGACGGCGGTCGGGATCGCGGCGGCGCCGGACGGGGGCGGCTACTGGATCGCGTGGGACAACGGCACCGTCACCTTCCACGGCGACGCGGGCGCGTTCGGTGACGCGTCCGGCCTCAACCTCGACCAGCCGATCACCCACATCGTGTCGACTCCCGACGGACTGGGCTACTGGCTGGTCGCCGCCGACGGCGGGACCTTCGCCTTCGGCGACGCGGGCTTCTTCGGCTCGATGGGCGGGCAGCGCCTCAACCAACCGGTGGTCGACCTCTCCCCCACCCCGGACGGAAAGGGCTACTGGCTGGTCGCCTCCGACGGCGGGATCTTCGCGTTCGGGGACGCGGGGTTCTACGGCTCCATGGGCGGGCAGCGACTCAACCGACCGGTGGTCGGGATCGCCGCCGATTCGTCGACCGGCGGCTACTGGCTGGTCGCCTCCGACGGCGGCGTCTTCGCGTTCCACGCGCCCTTCTTCGGTTCGACGGGCAGCCTGGTCCTCAACCGACCGGTCATCGGCCTCGCGTCCACACCCGACAGCGGCGGCTACGTGTTCGTCGCGTCCGACGGCGGGGTGTTCGCCTTCGGCGACGCGGGCTTCTACGGCTCGACGGGGAACCTGATGCTCAACAGCCCGATCAGCGGCCTCGCGTTCGACCCGGCGGGGTCGGGCTACTGGCTGGTCGGTGGTGACGGGGGCGTGTTCGCGTTCGGCCAGGCGGGCTTCTACGGGGCCGGCTGAACCCCGCCGAGGCCTCGCTCCGCCGGCGAGGTCGCCTTCGAGGTCGGCCTTCATCCTCTCGAGAGTCGTCCGCATCCCCTCGCGGTTGGTGTGGCCGGGCGCCCAACCGAGCAACGCCCGGTAGAGACGAAGCCAGAACAGGTCCGCCGGTTGAAGCGACTCGGTGACGTCGGTGCCGCCGCGCTCGGCTCGAGTCGGTAACGCCAGACGTTGAGCGGCTTGCCGGGGGCGCCAGTTCCGAACGCGAAGTCGCGGGCCGGTTCGCTCACCGTGACCGTGCATCCGATCCAGGAGACCCGACCCTTGCCGTTGCGCTTGACGTGGCCGCGGAAGCGGGCACTCACCGGCGGTCCGGTCGCGCCGTCGAGCCACTCCGCATCGAACGTCCCGGCTCGGGTGCCGGCCGGTTGCGACGAAAGACACCCTCCGTCAAGATGCGCACGTGCGCGCGGTCAGGACGACAGCCGAGGGAGTCGGCCTGGTCACCGTTCCCGATACACCGGGCGAAGGGGTCCGTGTGTCGGTGGCCGCCTCGGGGATCTGCGGCTCGGACCTCCACCTCGTCTCCCTCGGCCCCTCCGAGGTGACCCTCGGCCACGAGTTCTCGGGGACGCTCGACGACGGCACACCGGTCGCGGTGCTGCCGGCCGTCTCGTGCGGCCGGTGTGACCGGTGCCTCGCCGGCGAGGACCAGCAATGCGCACAGACCCTCGGGACCCTGTACGGCGTCACCCGGAACGGCGGGCTCGCGGACCATGCGTGGGTCGCGCCCGAGTGTGCACGGCCGCTTCCCGC
Source organism: uncultured Acidimicrobiaceae bacterium (assembly GCA_963784155.1). Lineage (GTDB taxonomy): Bacteria > Actinomycetota > Acidimicrobiia > Acidimicrobiales > RAAP-2 > Bog-756. The sequence continues at coordinate 226,290 of CAWAQF010000004.1, read as the reverse complement.
AACGCTGCCGTTGGAGCAGGCCTGCCTGGTCGAGCCCCTCGCGGTGGCGGTGCACGGCCTCCACCGCGCCGGCGCGCCGCCCGGCTCGACGATCCTGGTGATCGGGGCGGGTCCGATCGGGTTGTGCTCGATCGCGGCGGCCCGGGCGCTCGACATCGACGTCGATCTCCTCGCCCACCGGCCCGAGCGCATCGAGGCCGCGGTGCAGCTCGGCGCGCGCCAGGCCACCGGCACCGCGTACGACCTCGTCTTCGACGCGGCAGGGACTCAGAGCTCGATGGATACCGCGCTCGACCGAGTGCGTCCCGGCGGGACCGTCGCCGTCCTCGGCACCTTCTGGGACCCGGTCTCGGTCGGAATCGCCTTCCAGATCAAGGAGGTCACCCTCGTCCCGGCCTTCGCCTACGGTCACCATCACGGGGACCCGGAGTTCGACACCGCGATCTCGCTGCTGGCACGCTGCTCGGACCTCCCCGAGGTGCTGATCACCCACCGCTTCCCGCTCGACGACGCGGCCGAGGCCTTCCGGGTCGCGGCCGACCGCGCCGGGGCAGCGATCAAGGTGGTGCTCGAACCGTGACCCGTCTCGTCCTCACCGCCGCCCACCTGCTCGACGGCGACCGGTCGGTGACCGATGACGCCCACGTGGTCGTCGAGGACGAGCGGATCACCGCGGTCGGAACCGGACCTGTCCGGGAGCCGCGGCCCGACGACCGGGTGGTCGACCTCGAGGGCCGCACGATCATGCCCGGGATGGTCAACTGCCACTTCCACGCGACCTATCACGAGCTCGGCTCGGTCAGCGCGCCGTTCGGGCTCGAGGAACCGATGGCCCTCCAAGCGGTCCGTGCGGCGGTCCATCTCGAAGGACTGCTCGCGTCGGGTTTCACCGAGCGCGGTGAGTGCGGGCGCGCCCTTCGCGATCGACGCTTCGATGAAGCGCGCCATCGCAGAGGGGCTCGTCGACGGTCCGCGCCTCGTCCCGTGCAGCCGCGACGTGAGCACGACCGGTCATGCGGGGGACAAGAGCTTTCCCGCCCACTGGCAGGTGGGCGCACTCGGTGCCATCCGGAGGAGCGACGGCCCCGGAGAGTTCCGGCGGTCGGTGCGCGAGGAGATCAAGGAGGGAGCCGAGATCATCAAGATGTTCGTGACCGGCGGTCACGGGACGGTGGGTCCCGCGGAGCGGATCGAGATGACCCGCGAGGAACTGGCTGCCGGCATCGAGGCCGCCCATCTGCGGGGGGCGAAGGTCCGGGGCCACATCGCCAACCGCGAGGCGATCCTCATGGCGCTCGATCTCGGCATCGACGTGATCGACCACGGTGACGGAATGGACGACGAGTGCGTGGAACGGATCGTGGCCTCGGGCACACCGGTCGTCCCCTCGATGCTCTTCCCCGCCCGGCTCGTCGAGGCGACGGGGGGCGCGGCGCTCGGGTTCACCGACTCGCTCAGAGTGGACCTCGACGCCATGGGTGCGGTGCTGCCGAAGGCCAACGCAGCGGGCATGCGCCTCGTCCTCGGGGACGACTTCGGCGCGATCTTCTTCCCACACGGGCACTACGGGGAGGAGCTCACCTACTACGTCGAGCAGGTCGGCATCCCGGCGATCGACGTGATCCGCTGGGCGACCAAGCACGGCGCCGAGCTCATGGGGCGCGGGGACGAGCTCGGGACGGTCGCGAACGGCAAGCTCGCCGACCTCCTGGTGGTCGACGGCGACCCGATCGAGGACATCAGGGTCCTGGAGGACCGCACCCGGCTGCTCGCGGTCATGAAGGGTGGCCGGCTGGTCACCGACCGTCTTCCCGACCTCGACCGGGGTGGGACGGCCGCGACCCGGCACTAACATCCCGCCGCGTGAGGGGACGAGGGGCCGGATCCGGTGGGCGTGCCGCGCCCTCGGAGGGGTCGCGGCACGCACCCGGTGCGCCTGCTGCCCCGGAGGATCGGCGCCGCATGCGGGGATCGAGGACCCGCGACGCCATCCTCGACGCGCTCGTCGAGCTGCTCGCGGAGGGCAACCTGCAGCCGAGCTCCCGGGAGATCGCGGCGCGAGCGGGTGTCGCACGGCGGTCGGTGTTCCACCACTTCGGCGACGTCACCCTCCTCTACCTCGCCGCGGTCGAGCGGCAGGCGGCGCGCCACCGCCCGCACATCACGACGGTCGACCCCGCCGGCGGGCTCGACGACCGGATCCGACAGGTCTGCCGCCAGCGACGAGCGCTCTTCGAAACCCTCGGGCCGATCCTCCGGGCAGCGTCCGCCAAGGTCGAGGACTCGGCGGACCTCGACGCCCACCTCGTCGACCTCCGCCTGGTGCTCCGCGCGCAACTCGGAGCCGCCTTCGCCCCCGAGCTCGGGGGGCACCGGGCCAGTGCCGACAAATTGCTCGAGACCATGGAGATGGCCACCGGGTGGGCTCACTGGCAGGCGCTCCGGATCGAGGCGCACCACTCGGCGTCCGCCGCCGAGGCGCTCATGGTCTACACGGCGACCCGCCTACTCCGGTGATCCGCCCGCGACGCGTCGGGCTTCACCTCGGCCTGTTCCACGGGGTCTCGTTGAACCGATCGAGCACCGGCCCGTCGGCGCCCCAGGAGATCCGGGTGACCGAGCCGGTCGCGAGATAGAGGCGCCACACACCGACCTCCCCGGTTCCGAGTGCCCAGCAGGTGGCCAGCTTGATCGGCGTGACGTGACTCACGACGACGACCGGGTGCTCCCCGCGCGCGCCCTCTCCGTCGCGCGCGAAGAGTTCCTCGCAGGCCGCGCGCACTCTCGCACCAGCCTCCCGCAACGACTCGCCGCCCGACGGCCGGAAGTCGGGGTCGGTGCGCCACTCCTCCCAGAGCTCGGGCGGAACGCTCGCGAGGGGCAGACCGTCGAGTTCGCCGTAGTCGACCTCGACCCAGCGCTCGTCGACCTCGACCGGGAGCCCGGTTCCGAGCTCCTCGGCCGTCGCCCGGCCGCGTACCAGCGGGCTCGAGAGAAGTGTCGTCGCTCCAGCCACCGAGGAGGCGGCCGCCCGCGCCTGGGCGCGCCCGCGGTCGGTCAGCGGGGCATCGATCCTCCCGAGCAGACGGCCTTCGGCGTTGCCGGTGGATTCGCCATGGCGGACGAGGATCAGCACGTCCGGCGATCGCGGGCGGCGGTCACCGGACGAGGATACGGTCGCACTGGCTGCAGAGCGCGAGCTCGTCGGGCGGCAGGTGGCGGATGTGGTCGACGTCGACCGCCGGCAAGGTGAGGTGGCATCCGTCGCAGCGGTCACCGACCAGCCTGGCGGCACCCACTCCTCCGAGGCGAGCGCGGAGGTGCTCGTACCGTTCGGCGAGGTCGGCGGGAAGGCGGGCCGCCTCCTCCGCCCGGGCCGCCTCCTCCACGGGCACCGCCGCCGTGATCTCGGCCTCGGCCGCCGCGACGGCGGCCTCCAGCTGCTCCCCCTCGGCCCGGAGCCGGGCCTCCATCTCCTCGTGGCGGGCGAGGGCCTCGTCGAGCGGCTCCTCCTCCTCGAGGAGGGCGATCTCCTCCTCCTCGAAGTGCGCCTGCCGGGTGGCGAGCTGCTGGGCCTCGTGGTCCATCGCCTGGAGGTCGCGCGCTGCGAAGACCTCTCCCGTGCGCATGCGGTGTTCGAGCTCGTGGCGACGAGATGCGGCCGCGGCGATCTGCTCCTCGAGCGCCTGCTGACGACCGATCAGGTCTTCGACCTGCACTCGGACTTCGGACGCGGCCGTCTCGAGCTCGCGGCGACGCCGGGCGAGATCGGCAAGGGCCGCCCGCTCGGGAAGTGCCTCGAGCCGGTGCCGGAGCTGGTCGAGCGCGGTGTCGTGCCGCTGGAGCTCGATGAGGGTGTCGAAGGGCTCAGCCACGCCGGACCCCCGCCTGATCGCCGCCGGGCGGCGCGACCGACCCGCGGGCCGACCGCAAGGCGCCGACCAGGGCCTCGTCGGCCAGGTCGGTCGCCTCGTCCCAGGTGAACCAGGCCACGTCGGGGCTCTCGCCGGGCGCGGGCGCCGGCTCGCGGTCCTCGGCGTCGACGAGGTACCGGAGATCGAGATGGACGTGGCCGTCGGCCGCCTCGTGCACGTCGACGTGGACCAGCTCCGGCGATCCGGAGCGGTGGCGCGCGGCGAGCCCGGTCTCCTCGCGGACTTCGCGGAGAACCGCGTCCTCGGGCAGCTCGCCCGCCTCGACGTGGCCGCCCGGCTGGAGCCACCGATGGAGGCGGCGGTGGCGGTGGAGCACCACCCCGCGGGGACCGACGACGATGGCGGAGACCGTCACGTGGGTCGGGTCGGCGCGCTCGTCGAAGGGCCGCTCGAGGCGGTCGAGTTCGAGGAGGGCGCGGGTCCGGGCCGACTCCTCCCGCGGGTCAACCGGACGGTGGTCGACGAGCGCGGCCCGTACGCGCTGGACGGCCTCGTCGGCCCGTGCCCGCGACGCAGCAGGGACACCGCGGCGGGCGAGCGACCGCTCAGGCCGACTTGCGGCGCTGGCGGTGGATCCGGCGCCGCTCCCGCTCGGTCGTGCCACCCCAGATCCCCTCGCGCTCCCGATGGGCGAGAGCGTGCTCCAGGCAGGCCTCGCGCACGGTGCACACCGCACAGATCGCCTTTGCCTCTTCGGCTTCCTCGTCGGAGACGGGATAGAAGACGTCTGGATCGATGCCCTGGCAGGCTGCGTGCTTGCGCCAGGTGGCACTCATGGGAACGTCACTTCCTGTGTACTGTCGGGTCCAACTGATCGAACTGCCGGGGCGATACGCCGGTGACCAGGGGAAATGCGGCCCAGCGACGAAATCCGGCAGAAGTGACAGTATGACCCACCTGGGCCTTCGGTGTCCACATGTGGACCGGGCCCGCGCCGTGCGGACCTCGCGTCCCCGGCGCCGGCGCGCCCGATCCCCGGAAGGAGCCCGCCCATGCCGACCTCACCCCTCGAGGGCAAGACCGTGGTCGTCACCGGGGTCACCGGCCAGGTCGCCGAGCCGGTCGCGCTCGCCCTCGCCCGCCACAACGAGGTGGTCGGCGCGGCACGCTTCCGCGACGAGGAGGCCAAGCGGCGGCTCGAGGAGGGGGGCGTCCGCTGCGTGACGATCGACCTCGCCGCGGGAGACGTGGCGGGCCTCCCCGAGGACGCCGACTACGTCGTCCACTTCGCGGTCGCCAAGTCCAACAATTGGGAGCTCGATCTCCGTGCCAACAGTGGTGGGCTCGCCTGGCTCATGGAGCACCACCGGGGCGCGAGCGCCTTCCTCCACTGCTCCACCACCGGCATCTACAAACCCATGGGCCACCACATCTTCGCCGAGGACGACGAGCTCGGCGACAACCACGGGGTCTGGCCCTTCCTCCGCACGTACAGCATCTCGAAGATCGCCGCCGAGGCGACCGCACGCTGGGCCGCCGACCGCTACGGGCTCCCGACCACCATCGCGCGTCTGTCGGTGCCCTACGGCGACCGGGGGGGCTGGCCGGCCATCCATCTCGAGATGATGCGCCAAGGGGGCGAGATCCCGGTCCACCTCGACGCGCCGAGCGTCTACCACCCCATCCACGAGGACGACATCGTCGCGATGGTGCCCGGGCTGCTCGCGGCGGCGGCGAGCCCCGCGGTCACCGTCAACTGGGGCGGCGACCAGGCGGTCAGCATCGAGGAGTGGTGCGGCTATCTCTCCGAGCTCACTGGGCTGGCAGCCCGTTTCGCGCCGACCGCGCACACCATTGACAGTGTGCAGATCGAGCTGACCCGGATGCACCAGCTGGTCGGCCCGACCTCGGTCGACTGGCGGGACGGGATGCGGCGGATGGTCGCCGCACGGCACCCCGAGCTCCTCGACGGGCGGGCCGGCTCCGGTCAACCCCCGCCGGTCGGCGGGCAGTAGAGGCTCCCGACCGACCACGCCTCTCGGAGGGGATCCGGGCCGACGGTCAAGGTCGCCCCGTTCTCGAAGACCGCGGTCAACACTCCGTCGGCGGAGGTCCAGAGCCAGCGCAGCGAGCCCGGGAACAGGGAGAGCAGCGGTCCGAGCGCATCGGTCCGCCGGGGGTCGAGCCGGTGGGTCACCCCGTCCGCCCGCACGACGAATGGCCCGCCGATCACCACCTCGGTCCCGCCGAAGTCGAGACGGGACTGCTCGTCGATCCTGATGAACGAGAGGGAGGGATCCTCGAGGAGGAACTCCCACCCGCCGTCGGGCAACTCGCGCATCGCCAAGGTCTCCGCCACCTGCCCATGTTCGCGCCGACACGCGCCTGGCCGCACGCCTCGCTGCCCCGGTCACCCTTCGGCAGCGTCCCCCTCCTCGCGGCCGCCCGGCCGCAGGAGTCGGGCCAGGTCGACGGCGAGCGCGGCCAGCTCCTCTGCGACCGCCCGGTAGCCGGCGATCGGACCGCCGTAGGGGTCGGCCACCTCGTCGACGGTGGAGCGGTGTGCGAGCTCGGCCCGGGTCCGTCCGTCGTGCACCGCGTCGAGCCACGCGGAGAGATCGGTGAGCGGTGCGCGGGGCCCCACCGCGCGACCCCGCTCGACGAGCTCCTTCAGAGTGAACGCCCGGGGCCACCGGCTCGAATCGAGCAGGACCGCCTCGCGCACGTGACGGCGCCCCATCCCGACGACGAGGTCGGCCTCCGCGACGTGCGCCGCGGTCATCGGACGGCTCCTGTGACTCGAGAGGTCGACGTCGAGGGGTGCCATCACCGCGAGCACCTCGGCGGGCACCGGGTCGCCGCCGGGCAGGAGTCCCGACGAGGGGGTCTCGACCGCCTCGCCACGTCGCTCCATCTCGCGGGCGAAGAGGGCCGCGGCCATCGGCGACCGGCAGAGATTGGCGGTGCAGACGAACAGGACGCGAACCCGGCGAGTGTAGCGGCGGAGGGCGGGACTGCCGCGCACGCTCTTGCGGGATGTGTCGGATGCACGCGGTGAGCGCCTACGCTCGGAGCCGGTCGAACCACCGCCCCCGACGACAGGAGAGCCGATGCGGTCCAACGTCGACACCGTCCGGGAGGTCACCGGAGCGCTCGGTCGGGGCGATCTCCTCGCGGTGATGGGGATGGTCTCGAAGGACGTCCGCTGGGCGGTCAACGCGGCCGACCGTGACGCAGCACCCTGGTTCGGCGTGTACGAGGGGAAGCGGAGCCTGCCCGGCTTCTTCGCCGAGCTGGCCAAGCTCACCTTCACCGACTTCACGCTGAAGGCGATCCTCTCCGACGGCGCGCTGGTGATGACCTGGCTGCACGTGGCGTTCACCAGCCCACTGGGGCGCGAGGTGGACATGGAAGAGGTGCAGATCTGGCAGTTCGCCGACGGAAAGGTCACCTCGGTCGACACCCTGCTCGACACCGCCGCAGTGGCTGCCGCCTTCGCGTGAGCGGCCGCCCGCCGCTCGCGCTCGTCCACGACTACCTGACGCAGCGGGGCGGCGCCGAACGGGTGGTGGCCGCGCTGGCGGCTGCCTGGCCGGCCGCACCGATCTCCACCTCCTTCTACGAACCGGCGTCCACCTTTCCGGAATTCGCCCGCCATTCGATCCACACCCTCCCGATCGATCGGGTGGCGCTGTTGCGGCACCATCACCGCCTCGCGCTCCCCTTCCTCGCGGCAGCCTTCTCGCGGTTGGTGGTCGACGCCGAGGTGACGGTGTGCTCCTCGTCCGGGTGGGCCCACGGGGTGCAGGTGCGCGGCCGCAAGGTCGTCTACTGCCACACGCCCGCCCGGTGGCTCTATCAGACCGACCGGTACCTGACCGGGACCTCACGGGGTGCCGCCGCGGCCATGGCGGTGCTCGGACCGTCCCTCCGCCGGTGGGACCGGCGCGCGGCCTCGACCGCCGACCGGTACCTCGCCAACTCGAACACGGTGCGCGAACGGATCGCCGAGCTCTACGCGACCGAGGCGGAGGTCGTCCACCCACCGGTCGACTTCCCCGCCGACGGTGAGGTCCGTTCGCTGGAAGGGGTCGAGCCCGGCTTCGCGCTCTGCGTCTCGCGGCTGCTCCCCTACAAGAACGTCGAGGCGGTGTGCGGTGCCTTCTCGCACCTGTCCGACCGGCGGCTGGTCGTCGTCGGAACCGGGCCACTCGGCCCCCGTCTCGCGCAGTCCTCCCCCCCGAACGTCACCCTGCTCGGGAGCGTCGCCGACCCGGTCCTTCGGTGGCTCTACCGGTCCTGTGCCGGGCTGGTCGCCGCCTCCTACGAGGACTTCGGGCTCACGCCGGTCGAGGCGGCCGGATTCGGCAAGCCGACCGCGGCCCTCCGCTTCGGCGGCTACCTCGACACCATCGTCGACGGCCGGACAGGGGTGTTCTTCGACCTGCCGACTCCGGAGGCGATCGCCGACGCCTTCTCCCGGCTCTCCACGTCGGCCTGGGACACCGCCGCGCTCACCGCGCACGCGCGGCGCTTTGCACCCGAGGTGTTCATCGAGCGGATGAACCAGGTCGTCACCGAGGAGCGCGCCCGGCTCTGAGCCGGCGCGACCCCCTCGGTCGCCCGGGAGCTCAGTCGTTCAGGAGGCGCCGCGGCCGTTGAAGACGGTGCTCGGCGTCTGCCAGAGGATCTGCAGGTCCCACCAGAAGGACCAGGACGCGACGTAGAGGTAGTCGAGGCGGCAGAGCTCGAGGTGGGAGAGCTCGTTGCGGCCCGAGACCTGCCAGAGGCCGGTCATCCCGGGCCGGACCTCGAAACGCTTGCGCGCCCATCCCTCGATCTCCGCGGACTCGTGCACCACGAAGGGGCGCGGTCCGACGAGCGACATGTCGCCCTTCCACACGTTGATGAATTGCGGGATCTCGTCGAGGCTGGTCCGGCGGAGGAACCGGCCGACCCGGGTCACCCTCGGATCGTTGGTCACCTTGAAGAGCGGACCGTCCATCTCGTTCAGGTGGTCGAGCTCGTGGCGGCGCGCCTCGGCGTCGCGGTACATGGTGCGGAACTTGTAGACGAAGAAGGTCTTCTCGTGACGGCCGGTGCGCGCCTGACGGAAGAAGACCTGGCCGGGACTGGACAGCTTGATCAGCACTGCGCAGACCGCGAGCAGCGGGCTGAGCACGAAGAGGCTGACCGAGGAGACCGCGATGTCGAAGGTGCGCTTGAGGAAGCGGGCGCCCGCGCTGAGCGAGCTCGGCGGGATGTCGAGCATGGGAAGACCGAAGAGGTCCTCGACATGGGAGCGACTGGTGATCAGTTCGTAGTAGCGGGGCACGATCGACACACCGACCTTGCCGGCCATTCCCTTCAGCATCTCGGTGGTTCGCTCGGGGTGGGTCCGCGAGAAGCACACCACGACCCGCGCGACGCTGTACTCGCGGCACAGACGAGGAAGGTCCTCGAGCTCCCCGAGGACGTCGCGACGGCCGAGGGGGTTGTCGTCCACGAACCCGACGAAGTCGACGTTCGAGTGCGCGCGCAAATGGCTCGCCACGGTCTGGGCGAGCTTGCCGGTGCCGACGACGATCACCGGGACGGTGGCATAACCGGAGCGACCGAGCAACCCGAATGCCGCCGCCCGGCAGAGCGGCACCGTCACCAATGCGAAGAGGCACATCGCGACGATCTTGGCCACGCTCAGGGACTCGTAGTGGAAGGACACCTTCGCGCCATAGCCGACGATCGCGTAGAGGAAGCCGCTGATCATCAGTCCGTGGAGGATGTTCCCGAGGTCGGCGAAGACGCTCTTCGAGATGCGCCGGTTGATCCCGCGGTAGAGCCCGTAGACCGCGAAGACCGCGACGAACAGCGGGGTCATCGCCAGGTTGAACGCGTACACCATCCATTCGTGCCCGGGTGCGCTCTCGGGATTGCTGGACACCGAAGAGACGAGCAGCGGACCGAGGAAGGAGGCGATCGCCAGACCGATGACGTCGGCGGCGAGCAGCCGCCGGAGCGCGTGACGCCAGACGTTCGTCGCCGCGCCTCGGTGTTCGACCGCCCCGCCATCCGGGTAGCGCTCCACAAGGAGCGGGGCCGTCGCTTCCCGCAGGATGTCATCGACTTCTGGATCGAGGATCGCCATACCAGCCGGCCTGCCCTTTCCTGCACCGGTTCTTCCGGGCACCGCTCCGCCGCGGTCACCCAGGGCGCTCAGCACACCAGTTCCACCACCGAGCGAAATTATGCTATACGCACAACATCCCCTGCACAACCGCCCTACCGCAGGCAGCCCCTTTCATAACACGATCCGCGCGGTGCGCGACCGCGTTGAGAGCGCGAAGGTGACCGGAGGGGGGGCCGGGCTCGGTGCCCTCCTCCGGGGAGAGCGTCAGCGTGGTCGCCTCGCCCGGAGCCAGGTGGAACCACGAATCGCCGGGCACGAACCCCGGTGCGTCGATGCTCACGAACTGCGCGAACGCACGCGCGGAGACCGTCAGCGACCACGGGGCGCGGTCGCCGCCCGACGGGCCCTCGTTGTGCAGTTCGGCCGACAATCCGACGTCCTCCTCACGGGGACGGACCAGGCCGCCGGGGAGAAAGGCGGCGCTCGCGATGCGGTGACCCCGGTCGTCGACGAGGGTGGCGGTCACCAGCTCGTAGGTCCGCGGTCCGAAGCGGTACGCGTAGGCGAGGTCGCGGAATCCGGTGAAGAGCGCATCGGCGGAGAGCTCGGCGGCTCCTCGTGCCGGTACCTCGACCCGGCAGGTCCCGCTCTCGACTCGATGGCGCGCGGTCGCGAGCTCGACGGTCAGCTCACCGCGCACCGGCTCGGCGGTGTCGTTGACGAGGTGCACCCCGAGGCCGTTCAGTCCTTCGTCGGTGAGGAGGACCGCGACCGGGGCGGCGCCGCGGGCAAAGGCGAACCACGGCGCCTTGGGCCGACCACGTGCGTCGAGCACACCCCAACCAGCCCCCATCCGGAGGTCGCGGAGCGCGACCAGAAGGAGACCGGCACAGCGCGAGCCGCCGCGCCGCCACTCGCTCATCGCCTCACCCAGCACATGGGCCACGGCCGCCCGGCCGAGATCGAGGGCGCGCTCGGGGTCGGTGCGCCGGAGCATCGAGGCGTCGACGTCGAAGAGCCTCCGCACGTAGTGGTCGCGGACGTCTTCCAGGTCCCACGAACCACCGGTGTCGTGGTGGACGGCGCGCTTCCACGACGGGTCGTGCCCAGCTCTGCGTGCCCCTCCGCAGTACCGCTCGACGGTCGTCGGCTCCGGAGGGATCGAGAACGCGAGGCCTTCGCTCACGAATCGCGGCGCGGCGCGGCGAAGGTCGTCGAGGCCCCTGGCGAACACCCCGACGCCGGTGTAATGGCTGACGCCGTGGTCCGGTCGGAACGGGAGCGGACCACCCGACGGCGAGGAGGTGACGTACGGCACACCAGGCGCGAGGGTGGCCGCGCGCTCGGCGACGACCTTGCTCACCAGAGGGACCTCCCACCGCTCACGGTCGAGCCCGAGCATCGCCGGTTGTTCCTCGAGCTCCTGTCCTCCGCAGAGCACCGCGAGCGAGGGATGCGCGGACAGCGCGCCGTAGACCGTCGTCACCTCGTCGGCCACCGCTCCGACGAAGGCGTCGTCGTCGGGCGGGTCGAGGAAGGCGAGCATCGTGTCCTGCCAGACCATGAGGCCGAGACGGTCGCACGCGTGGAAGAAGCGCTCGTCTTCGTAGGCGGTGCCGCCGGGGACCCTCAGCATGTTCATGCCGGCGCGACGCGCCAGCTCCAAGGTGGCGACCACTTCGTCGCCGGATGCAGTGAAGGAGACCGGGTCGGGCGGGTACCAGCAGGCGCCACGGCAGAAGACCGGCACCCCGTTCACCGCGAGCTCGAATCCCCCGTCCGCCGTGTCGACCTCGACCGTGCGGAAGCCGACCGCGCCGAGGTCGATCTCGTCGCGGCCGACACGGGCCGTGACCGGATAGAGGGGCTGGTCGCCGTGGGTGTGGGGCCACCAGCGCTCGACCCGCTCGAGCACGGCGGTGCCCTCGGCGACCGCCCGGTCCTGCGCCAGGCGGATCGGAACGGTCACCGCGGCATCCCCCACCGCGAGTGTGACCAGTTCGGCGCCAAGTGGACCGGGCCAGCGAAGGAAGAACGAGAGGGTCCCCCCACCGCCTTCGCGACACTCGGTGCGCAGCCTCTGCTCGAGCAGGTCGACCGGGGCGGGACGCTCGAGCCGCACCGGCCGCCATGGCCCGACCGGTGCCGGCGTCACCGTCCACCCGGACTGGCGACCGAGGAGGGTGGTGTGGAACCAACGGAGGTTCTGCTCGGTGACCGACGGGGACTTCCACCGCGGCCGCGGCCGGCGCTCCGCGAGGAGGGGTGCGAGCGCGGCGAACCGGAGACAGAGCTCGCTGCCCGGGCGGCACTCGCCGACCGGTAGCCGGAGGGGGCGAACATCGACTCGGTACGGGCGAGGTGACGGCCGTCGAGCCACACGTCCGCCACGGTCGCGAGACCCTCCAGTCCGAGAACCAGAGGCGCCTCTCCCCTGGGGAGCGGGGAGGGGAACCGGCAGCGGAACCACCAGTCGCGCCCGTCGAGCTCGGCGGCGGTGGGCTCGGGTAGGCCCGCGTCACGCAGCGCGCCGGCGGCCGTCCCGGGCACGCTCGCCGGCAGCCACCGTAGCGGGAGTCCGGCGAGCTCGCCGGGCGACGACGCCTCCCCCGGCGGTGTCGCGGCGCACTCCCAGGTAGCTCCTTCCAGCAGATCGCGATCAGCGGCCATAGCGGCGCTCCAGCGTGCCGACCGCCCGCTCCCAGCGCTCGGCCATCCCCGAGAGGATCGAGTCGAGGTCGGCGCGACGGCCCCGGACCACCCGTGCCAGCGCGAACTGGAGCGCCTTGGCCCCCTCGGCGACCGCGCGGAAGTCCTCCGCGGCGGACTCGGTGCCGATCGCGTCGTGCCGGTTGAGCCAGTCGACGAACGACGCGGCCATCTCGTTGCTCGCGCCGCACTGCCGGCAGGTCCCGAACGCGTAGAGGTGGAAGGTCTCGAGGTCTTCTCCGACCAGCCACGCCACGTCACGGAGGATCCGCGCCCCCATCGAGGTGATCGGGTTGTCGGGAGCCCGCCGCGCGAGATGCTCACGGGTGAGCTCGACCGCGCGCCCGACCAGGCCGGCGCCGTCACCGAGGAGGTGGTCGAGGCGGATGACCTCGACGTAGGGCGGCAGCTTCGCAGGATCGGCGTAGGTCCCGCGCTGGAACACGCCGTCGAAGTCCTCGCCGTCGAGCTCGAAGTAGCCGGCGTTGTGAAAGTAACCGAGCCGCCGAGCGGCGACGTCGACCATCTGGGGCACGACGGTGCTCTTCACGTGGGCCTCGCGATAGGAGTCGCCCCGCGTGTCGGGAAGGAACCACGAGTCGGCCTCGACCGTGCACAATCGACCGAGCTCGAGCTGCTCGACCACGTGGTCGAGGACCGGCTTCCAGACGTTGAGCTCGGTGACCTCGAGGCCGAACACCCTGCGCAGGTCCTCGGGCGGGAACTTGAAGAAGGTCCACTGGTCGCCCTCGAACCCCGCGCTCAGGGTGAAGGCGGCCGCGGCCAGCGGTTCGAGCGCGAGGGCGTGGAGGACCTCGATCCACACGTCGACGTAGCAGTTCGTCTCGGTCCAGTTGCGCGTCGAGGCGTGCAGCGGGTGGGGGCGGAACGCGCCGGGGTCGAGCATGAGCAGCGAGCGCTCCACCGGCTCGCCCGCTCCCTCCGCGATCACGGCCAGAGCCGGGCGCGGACTTCCGACGGCCACCGCCCGGGGTCGAGCCCGTGCCGGTCGAGAAGGGCGAGGGTGATCCGGTCCACCCCGAAGCCGAAGCATGCGGTGTGTGCGACCTCCCCGTCGGCCGTCTCGATGCCGAAGGGACGGCCGAAGTGGTCGAGGTGGCAGTTGGACGAAGAGATCGCGGTCGACCTTCCCGACTCGAAGACAGGGGTCACCAGTTCGAACTTGAGCTCCTCGTGGCGCTGGTTGGCCGCGAGCATCCGGCCCGGCCGGCCGAAGAAAGGGTCGTTGGCGACCACCGACGTGATCGGGAGCCCGAGTCCGGAGAGGACGTCGAGACCTCGATCGATCCACTGGTCGCGGTGGGCGCGCGCGCCCTCCGGAGTACCCAGATAGACATAGTCGTGCTGGCGGAACGCCTGCATGCGGAAGGGGTCGGTGCTCGGTTCGTGCCGGAAGCAGTAGCCGTAGACCTCGACCCTGCGACCGCCTTCGGGGAGCACGCCCGGCATGGTCGGATAGAGCGGATGGCAGACCGCGGGGCACAGCACGAGGTCGGTGGTCTCGAGCAGCGGCCCGCGGTCCTCGTGCGCCTCGGCCCGCGCCAGCAGTTCCGCGTGCAGGCGCTCGTCGCCCCGGAAGGTGTGGATCGAGCCCATCTGGTCGGGGAAGGACTCGAGGTAGCCGTTCCGCTCGAACGTCGCCCACGGCATGATCGGGGGGAAGCGGACCGACGACGCCGACTGGTCGGCGCCCACGCGGAGCACCAGCGAGTCGAGCGCCTCGGCGATCGATTCGTAGCGCGCCGAGCGCCCGTAGACGCCGTCGACCCCGGTCGCCAGAAGAACGCCGTCGGCGAGCAGCTGCGCCCGGAAGCCCTCCCAAGGCTGGTCCGGCGGCTCCGGCCCGAGACCGGCCGCCTCGCCCGCGCCGGCGGCGACCACTGCTCACTCCCCCCGGTGGACGAGGAGGAGCTGCGCGTTGTTCCCCATGATCCGGTCGTTGTTGACCATCAGGGCCGCGCCCATTGCATCGCGCAGATGGCGCCCGAGGCAGTAGGGGCTCTCGAGCAGGTACGAAGCGAGTCCGCAGATGAGCATGCACTCGCGCACGACGTCGACCACCAAGGTCGAAGACGAGACCTTGAGCGAGTTCATCGCGACGGCGAAACCCACCGACGAGAGCTGTTCGGGCTCGTCCTGGATCGACTCGTAGCGGGAGACCGCCCCGCGCAGGAGGTCGGAGAAGCTCTGGAACACGGCGGTGACCTCGGCGAGGCGCGAGGCCGCCGTCGGCGTCGTGCCGGGATGCTTCCTCGCCTCGGCCTGCACGTAGCGTCGCGCCCGGTCGATGGCGGCGGTCGCGACGCCGAGCCACACCGAGCTCCAGAGGATGTGGCTCACCGGCAGCATCGTCTGGGCCGAGATGTCGCCGTAGGGATCGTCGAGGATCGCTCCCGCCTCACCGGCCGCCCGGAGGACGAAGCCCGGGCTCTCGGTGCCCCGGAACCCGAGCGCGTTCCACTGACCGACCTGCTCGAGCTCGAGACCCGGAGGGCGGCAGAGGACCAGCACCTGGTCGTTCGGAGGGCTCTCCTCGCTCCGGCGTGCGGTGGCGAGCACCGCGTCGGCGAAGCTCCCGTAGGAGATGACCGGCGCCTGCTTCTCGAGACGGAATCCCTCCGGGGTCGACTGGACCGCGCAGACGCTCCGGCGGACGTCGCCGCCGGTCCCCACCTCGGTCGTCGCGGAGGCGAGCAGGTACTGCCGGTCGACCAGCTCGCCGAGGTAGCCGCGCAACAGATCGCTGCGGCCGTGGCGGACCAGGCACGCCACCTGGATGTGGTGCATCGCGACCACCATGCCGGTCGAGGCGCACCGCCGGCCGAGCGCCACCACTCCCTGGGAGACCTGGCCGATCGACGCGCCCATCCCCCCCTCGGGGCGGGGGACGAGCGCGGAGAGGAGCCGCGCGTCACGAAGCGCCTCGACCGACTCCGACGGGAAGCGGGCTGCCGCATCCACCTCGTCGGCGTGGGGCTCGGTCACCCGCTCGGCGATCTCCGCCATCGCGGCGACCACCTCGTCGGAGTCGGGAGCGGTCGGTACCCGAGTAGCCGTGCCGGTCATCGGCGCCTCACGCTCCCTGCATCTCGACGACGCTCGCACGGATCGCCGCGATCGACTCGAAGGTCGACTTCTTGAGCATCTCCTCCGCGAATTCGATGTCGAACGCGTCCTCGAGCGCCAGCATCACGTTGACGCTCGCGTGCGACGTCATGCCCGCACCGAACAGGTCGGTGGAGTCGTCGATCGACGCCATGTCCACCGCCAGGCGCCCGTGTTCGGCAAGTACCTCCCGGATGGTCTCGTCCATGGTCACCCCTCACCTCCGTCCCCGGTTGGGCACGTTGCCGCGGCGACCGCCGCCGCGACGGTCGGCTCGTGCGAGAGGCTGACCGCGATCTCGCCGAGGCCGGCCTCTTCGGCGAGCTCGGCGGCGCGACCGGTGAGCACGATCTGGCACCAGCGGCCGTCCCCGCGGCGGACCTCGATCGAGCGCCACTCGGGCCGAGCCCCGCTCGGGCGCAACACCTTCACCACCGCCTCCTTGGCTGCGAATCGGGCTGCCAGCGCCTCGGGGGCGTACCCGTCCTCGAGGCCACTCCGGCAACAGGCGAGCTCGTGCGGGGTGAAGACCCGCCCGAGGTACCGCTCGCCCTGGACGGTGAGCGATTCGGCGACCTCGGCGACGGCCACGACGTCGATGCCGACTCGGATCGCCGGCGAGTGCCACCCCTCGGAAAGGCCGGCGGCGAGGTGTGATGCGAGCGCCGGCAACGAGCGGGCCGCCCCGCGGTCGAGGACGGGCACGGACGTGGTCATCCGACCGATTCTCCCTGACGCACGTGGTGAACGCCACCATGCCCGGTGGCGGCCGACGGTTCGGAGGGCGAGACCTCGGCGTAGATCTCCCGGTACCGCTCCGCGACCCGCGCCCACCCGAAACCCTCGACCCGGGCGCGACCGGCGCGGGCGAGCGCCGACCGGCGTGCCGGGTCGTCGTGCAGGGCCGAGAGGGCGAGGGCGAAGCCCGTGGTGTCGAACGGGTCGATGAGGACCCCGTCGGTGCCGTCGGAGATCAGCTCGGAGGGTCCCCCGCGGTCGGTCGCGACCACAGCGGTGCCCGCCCGCCAGCCCTCGAGGATCACGATGCCGAACGGCTCGAGACGGCTCGGCACCACCAACGCCTCGGCCGCGGCCATCGCTCCGGCCACCTCCCGGCGGTCGAGCCGCCCGACGAAGTGCACGCGACCGGTGACACCGAGTTCGGCCGCCTGGGAGCGGAGGCCGGCGAGGGCGGGTCCGTCTCCGGCGAGGACCAGGTCCACTGCGTCGCGGTTCCCCGGTGCGAGCGCCGCGTACGCGGCGAGCAGCAGGTCGAAGCCCTTCTTCTCGACCACCCTCCCGACCGCCATCAGATACGGTCGCCCTCCGGTTGCCACCCTTGCGGGCGGGCCCGAAGGCAAACCCCTCTCGTCGAGGTCCACGCCGTTCGGCACCACTCGGCCGGCACCGGGCGCGAGCCGAAAGCGCGCCTCGGCGTCGGCCAGCGTGAACGCCGAGCAGCCGGTGACCGCCTTCGCCCGGCGGATCGCCCGGCGCAGGAACGACCGGAGCACCCGTGAGCTCTCGAAGATGTCGGCGTCGTCCATGACCGTCTCCCCCTGGAGCGAGACCACGAGAGGAAGGCGGGTCAGACGGGAGAGTGCGGTGGCGTACACGCCGTTCGGGCCGAAGCACTGCACGTGGAGCACGTCGGGCCGGAAGGCCGCGACCGCGCTCCGGAGCGAGAAGAGCGTCCCGACGCCCGTCGTCGCCGACCGCCGGAGCGACGACCAGTTGGTCGCGGGCAGCGGCATCGGGAGCCGGCGCACCACCAGACCGTCGCGGATCTCGGCCGTCTCGGGCTCACGGTCGTCGAGATGACCAGTCCACACCTCCACCTCGTCGCCCGCTGCGGTCAGCGCGAGCGCGAGGTGCCGGGTCAGCTCCTCGACGCCCCCGAGCGTGGGGGGGTACGAACTGGGGAGGAGGGCGATGCGGCTCATGAAGGTCGGCCCACGCGGGACCCGGGCGCGCGGGCGGTCGTCACCTCCTCGGACGGTAACAGCAGGGATGCAGGAGGCGTCGGCACGGGTCTCGCTCTACGGGATCGTCGGATTCAGCCACGGCTCGACGGCGGAGAGCACCGCGCCGGTCGGCTCGGGGGCGATCTGGCTCCAGTCGCCCACTCCCGGGGACCAGTAATTGGAGAAGGTCGCGGCGTACCAGCCCGAGAGGTAGTTCTGCTCGGCACAGTCGCAATCGGGTGCCCAGCTCGCAGGGTGGACGCCGAGGATGTTCTCGATCTGGGTCTCGCCGCCCTGCGGTTCGACGGCGGAGGCGTCGACCTCGTGCCCGACCTCGAACGCGATGATGCCGGCCAACTGGGGCACCGTCTCACCCGGGAACACGTACAACGTCGAGGTGCCCCCCGTATGGCCCCAGGTGAAGACCGTGTTTCCGTAGAACCCCGGTGACGGCGCGTCGCTGATCGAGAGGAACTGGATCGAGTAGCCGGGGATCGACTGCCACGGGTAGCGCACGAGGGTCAGTGCCTGGGCTCCGAGCTGGGAGGGAGTGAGGGCCGCGGTCGGCGTCGGTGCGGGCGGCGGCGCGGTCGTCGTGGTGGTGGGCAGCGGTGCCGGGGCCGCCGCGGCGGACGGTACGGCGGACGGTGCGGCAGTCGTCGGGGGCGCGGCGGTCGTCGGGGGTGCGGCGGGCGGCGGCGTGCCCGCGCGCGGCGACGTGGTGGCGGTGTGAGCGGGGACCCGGCTCGCCCGGGCCGGGGCCGCGGTCGCACCTGCGGTCGTGCCGGAGCCGGACCCGCCCCGCGGGAGCACGAGCGTCGCGATCACGAGGAGGACCGCGACCCCTGCGATGAGCACCTCGAGCCGGAGCATCGAGCGCCGCTGTCCGAAGGTCGCGCGGCGCAACCGGGCGACGACGCCCCGGCGCCGGCGTTCCGCACCGACGTACGCCTCGGAGAGGACCAGGTCGGGCACGTCGAGGTCGGCGAGGAGCCCCGCGTCCCGCGGGTCGATCTCCGGGAGGTCCTCGTCGAGCGACGGCACCGCGAGGGGCACCGACGCCCGCGCGGGGGCGTCGGGTTGCCGGTCGGCGACCGCAAACGGCGAGGCTCCGTTCGAACCCTCTCCCATACCGTGTGATCGGCACGATGGCGGGCGGACTGAAGCCGGCCGCACTCGGGAGCAGCGCGCGGTTGCGGTGGGTTTCCGCAGGTCAGAGCCGTGCAGCACTGCGGTGGCCAACCGAGGGCCGTCGCGCACGGGCTCGCTCGCGGATCGCGTCGGAGGCGTGCCGGCGGGGCGTCGTCCGCCCGGCACAGGCCGATGCCGGCGAACGGGGTCCCAAACGGCAGGGCTCGAGCGCGACCCGAGCGGGCACCGGTCTGCTCGACACCCGTGTCCGGTTCGACACCGGTCGTGAGCCCGTCACGCCGCCCCCCCGGACCCGGGCCGGCGGCAACAGTGCGCCGCCCGCGACGGCGGGTTGGGCGGAGACAGATGTGCTCGCCCGCGCCGGTGCCACCACGCCCCGGGTGAGGGCGAGGGTCAGCGGCACCGCCAACACCGCGGTGACGACTGCCACGAGGACGGCCTGCCCAAGCGCGAGCCCGTGCCGATCCCGGCGGTGCGGGCGACCCGCGCGCCGACGGTCGATCCCCACGTAGTGAGGCGTGATGACCAGCCGCGGGTCGTAGAGGTCGGCCACCAGCTCGGCCGGCACCGCCACCTCGAGGAGGTCGCCCGCGTCGAGGTGGACCGGGGGAACCGGCCGTCGCCTGCTCGGCGCGAAGCGGTCGTCGCGGAGGGAGGGCCGGCGGCCCACTGCAGAACGCACACCGTGTTGTCGGCGCGCGCCCGGGGTGGCTGAAGGCGCGCCGGGGCCCGGGCGCCGGGGATCAGACTCGAAGGCCGAGCGAGCGGTAGACGTCCGCGGTCGCCGCGGCAGTCTTCTGCCAGCTGAGCGAGCCCACCCGCTCACGACCGCGCCGGGCGAGCTCGGCGACCCGGGCGGGATCGGCGAGCAGGTCCCGCAAGGTCGCCGCGAGGCCTTCGACGTCCCCGGGTCGGAAGGTGGCCGCGGCGTCCCCGGCCACCTCGGTGATCGCCGGCACCGGGGTGCTGACCACCGCGGCCCCACAGGCCATCGCCTCGATCGGTGGGAGCCCGAACCCCTCGTAGCGAGAGGCGTAGCCGACGAGGGTGGCCGCGCCGTAGAGACCGGGGAGGTCGCCCGGCGGCACCTCGCCGACCGACACCACGCCCTCGGGCGCACGGTGGCCCCACAGCCCCCGACCGGTCACCACGAGGGGCACCGCCGCCGCGCGACACCCGTCGGCGAGCGTGCCCACGTCCTTGCGCGGTTCGATGTTGCCGACGTGGAGCACGAACCGTTCGGGAAGCAGGTAGGCCTCCCGCACCCGAGCGACCTCGGGCTCCGAAGGAGGCGCGAAGGCGGCGCCCGGCGCCGAGTGGACGACGGTGGCCTCCCTGCCGGTCCGCGCATGCACCCGCTCGGCGGTGAACGCCGACACCGCGACGATCGCGTCGGCCCGCCGCAAGGCGTGCCCGACCAGCAGGCGCTCACCGGCGGCGCGGCGCTTCGGGAAGGCCCAGGGCACGTCGAAGACCGCCAGGTCGTGCACGGTGGAGACGGTGCGGGACCTCGTGACGAGCGGCAGGTCGACGTCGAGGCCGTGCACGAGCGCGGCAGGCCCGAAGCCGCGTGCGCCTGCGACCGCACGCCGGACCCCCTTCGAGCGTCCCCTGACCAGGGCGGTCACGTCCGACGGGAGCTCGGCAGCGCCCTCCGGCTGGACAGCGGCGACCAGCGAGGCATCGACCTCTCGACCGAGGGAACCGAGCAGTCCGCGGATGTAGGTCGAGACGCCGTCGGGGGACGCACCGAGGGGGAGCGCGTTGAAGACCAGACGGGGAAGGGTGCCGCTCACCCGCCCGCCGGTGCGGTGACCTCTCCGACGAGCGTCGGCGACCGGACGAAGCGGGTCGCGGCCGCCCGCACCGACCGCCGGGCCGACCCGACCGTCTGTCGCGCCCGAGCGGTCGGGAAGCCGATGATGGTGTCGCGCACGACATCGGCCGCGGTCGGATCGCCCGCCACCGGGTCGCCCGCGAGTCGGGCCAGGTCGGCGATGCCGAGACAGACGCCGGCGACGATGAACGGTGCGATGGTGGACGCGCCGATCCAGAACGTGTCGAACAGGCCTCCGACGTAGTGCCCGAGGAGGATCACCAGGCCGAGCGTGCCGATGGAGGCCGGGAGCCGGAACATGGTCCGCATGGTCGCGTAGACGAGGTAGAGGAACGCCAGCGAACCCACGATGCCGGTCGTCGAGAGGTTGTCGACGAAGACGTTCGGCGGGGGTGTCACACTCACGTACTGCGGGAGGTTGTAGAAGCGCATCCCGAGCCCGAGGATCGGGCTCAGATGCCAGACATGCAACGCGGCGCCGATCTGGCCGAACCGGATGGACACCGAATTGAAGTGCGGGTTGGTCCGGGCCGCGATCGAGAAGCTGTAGTAGAGCACCGCGGTCAGGGGGACCGCTGCGGCGAGGATGAGCTTCGACCGGCGCCGGACCTCGGGGTTCAGCAGCACCGCGACCGCGAGCGCGAGGACGAGGAGGATCAGCGATTGCCTCGATTGGGACGCGAGGAGTCCTCCGATGCAGAGGACCTCCACGACGCGGGCCTCGGTCTTTCCGATGCCGGCCCAGGTCGGTCGGATCTGCGCGAGCACGATCGTCACCCACAGGATCGACCCGATGGTGTTCTTCTGGTAGACGCCGAACTGCGCCGGGTGGAAGTGCAGGGAGACCGCATGCTCCATCGAGATCACCGCGAGGACCGCCGAGCCCCACAGGAAGAGTCGGAACGCCTGGCGCGTCCGGCCGTGCGAGGCCACGACCCACCCGACGAGGACGCTGCCCCCCACGTAGGAGAAGCGGTGGAACCACTCGACGATGTTGTAGCGGTACGGGTGGTCCACCACCACGAGGAACAAGATGGCCTGGTACCAGATGATGCCGTGGAAGAACTGCTTGAGGAACCGGGCGTCCTTCCAGCGGATGTGGAAGAGGCTGACCACGCCGCCGACGAACACCAGCAGGTCCGCCACGCTCAGGTTGGTGCTCGACCCGCCGACCCGCTGGACCAGGAGCGACCCGGGGAGGACGATGACCGCGAGCAGGATCGGGTCGGCGACGAAGATGCCGAGTGCGAGGACGGCGAGGCCGGCCGCGAGGCCGATCTTCTCGTGGCCGGCCACCGTAGCCCCCACCAGTGCCGCCGCCCCCACGACCGCCGCCCAGGACACGGCGGAGACGGCCACGCGCCGTCTCCCCCTCGGCGAGCGCATGTCGGCGCGCAATCCGCTGAGGCGGTCGAGCCCCTGGGTGACGAGTGGGCTCATGGTGTGGTCGGGCTCTCGCTCATCTGACCTCGGGCGCGTGCGTCGCCGCAGCCGAACCAGCGTAGCGTCCACCACCCGGATGACCGTGGTCCCCTCGATCCGATCTCAAGCTCGGCACCAGGCGTGTCGACGCTATGTACCATCCCACCTCCCCGGGTCGGACCCGAGGCTCCGCACCGGTCACACGGATCACGGAGCGGGTATCGAGGAACGGACATGGCGATCGAAAGCCGAGGCGAGGCCAGCGCGATGACCAAGGAGTCGCCGTCCTCCCCCTCCTCGGTCGTCGTCTGCTCGCTCGAACCCTGGAGCGAGGTCCGACGGAGGATCCGGATCCTCGTCGACGAGTTGGTCGAGCTCGACCCGTCGGTGCGAGTGCTCTACGTGGCTCCCGCGCACGACGTCCTCCACGAGCTGCGACACGGGCGTCCGGTGCGCGGCGAACCGAGGTTCGAGCAGGTGGCTCCCCGCATCCATGTGCTGCGCCCCCGAAAGTGGCTTCCGAGAGCGGTCGGCCCCTTCGCCGACCGCTCGCTCGAGCGGCAAGTCCTCCGTGCGGCCCACGACCTCGGGCTCGACGCGCCACTCATCTGGGTCAACGACGCCTCGTATGCACGGTTCGCGGTCCGTACCGGCTGGCCGGTCGTCTACGACGTCACCGACGACTGGTTGCTCACCGCGCTCGCCCCGCGCCAGCTCGACCGGCTGATGGCCGACGAACGCCTCCTCCTCGAGCGGAGCGACGAAGTGGTCGTCTGTTCCCCGGTGCTCCAGCGATCGCGCGGACGCAGCCGCAAGGTGGAGCTCATCCCGAACGGGGTCGACGTCGAGCTCTTCCAGCGGGGCTATCCGCGACCCGATGCGCTCCCCCCTGCACCCGTCGCCCTCTACGTCGGCACGCTCCACGAGGAGCGGATCGACCTCGCGTTGATCCTCGAGCTGGCCGAGGCGGCGCCGGACCTGGCCGTCGTGCTCCTCGGACCGGACTGTCTCTCCGAGCCGAACTCCACCGAGCTCCGGCGTCGCTCCAATGTGCACCTGCTCGGGGCGAAGCCCTATGGCGAGATCCCGGCCTACCTCCAGCACGCCGACGTGGTGATCGTCCCCCACCTGGTGAACCCCTTCACCGAGAGCCTCGATCCGATCAAGGCCTACGAGTGCCTGGCCGCCGGACGACCGACCGTGACAACGCCGGTCGCGGGCTTCCGCCACCTCGGGCCGCCGGTGGTGGTCGCCGAGAAGGGCCGCTTCGTCGAGACCACCCTCGGAGTGCTCGCGGGGGCGAGCCCTCCCGGCACCCCTCCCGACCCCGGCCACGACATCCCCTCGTGGCACGAACGGGCGCTCGCCATGGCCTCGGTCATGGACCGGGCCCGGCAGGGAGGTAGGCGGTGACCGGCACCGACGGCACCCTCCCGACTGGCCCGAGCCCCCGAAATGTGGAGGGCTGTGCTGCCTCTATCGCACCCGAGGCCGTATCCTCAATTGGAAGGACTTGTCCCCGATGCGGGGGGCCTCGACCCCGATTCGGCGACCAGGGCCGGTTCCCGAAAGCGAGCGACCGCTGACCATTCACGAATTCCTCTCGACGCTTTGGCGCCGCAAGCTGACCATCCTGGTCAGCATCGTCGTCGCGGTCGTCGCCGCAGTGGGGTACTCGAAGGTCGCCACCCCGAAGTACCAGTCCACCGCCCAGGTCCAGATGAGCACGTCCAGCCAGTCGGGCGGGCAGACCTCCGCGCCGCTGACCTTCCCCGATCCGGTCCAGGAGCTCGGGAGCACGGCCGTCCAGAGCGAGGCGGCCAAGATCCTCGGGGACTCGAACGTCTCGACCGTCGCATCGGAGGTGACCGGCACGGTGGACCCGACCTCGGGAGCGCTCACCATCACCGCCACCGACCCCGACCCCGCTCGTGCCCAGGCGGTCGCCAAGGCCTACTCGACGGCCTTCACCGACCGGATCCAGGCGATCGCCGAGGCACAGATCTACAAGATCAACACGCTGATCAGCCAGCAGCGGTCCCAGATCGCCACCCTGCAGGCCCAGCCGGGCTCGGCGACGGACCCGCTGACCACCGCCCAGATCGCCTCGCTGACGTCGACCGTCAGCAATCTCGAGACCGAGATCTCCAACATCCAAGTCGGTGAACCGTATGCCGCGGTGCAGGTCGCGGCCGGATTCCCGGGCGCACCGAGCGGCCTGTCCACGAAGAAGCTGATCGGCATCGGCCTCCTTGCCGGGCTCCTCGTCGGGTGCGGGATCGCCCTCGTGCGAGAACAGCTCGACACCCGCCTGCGGGCGAGCCCGGACGTCGTAGCGGTTACCGAGGCACCGGTCCTCGCCGAGCTGCCACAGGACAGCGACGTCAAGAGCGGCAAGGTGGTCATCGCAATCGTCCAGGCGCCTCAGTCGCTCCTGGCCGAGTCGGTCCGCGAGCTGCGCACGAGTCTCCGCGTCCTCGTCGACGAAACCCCGTGCCCGACGGTGGTGGTCACCTCGCCCGAGGCCGGTGACGGCAAGACCTTCGTCGCCGCCAACCTCGCAGCGGCCTGGGCGATGAGCGGGAGCAAGGTGGTCGTGGTGTCAGGCGACTTCCGGCGGCCGCGCATCGAGGAGATCTTCGGGATCGAGCACGGGCTCCCCGGCCTCGCGGACGCGATCCAGGCAAACTGGAAGACGCCCGAAGAGGACGATCGGCCCGGTGGCTCCGGCGCGCCTGCCGGTGTCCAGGCCGGCGGGGGCCGGACGACCGGTTCGCCGTCGGCGAACTCGCGCCACTGCGGGCGGCCGGCACCCCGGGAGACCTCGGTCTCCCCGTTGCTGGTCGAGACCGGGATCCGCGGACTCCAAGTGCTGCCGGCCGGCACCTATCTCGACAACCCGGCGGAGCTGTTCGGGAGCCCCGGTATGCAGCCGGTCATCGACCAGTTGCCCCTCCTCGCCGACGTCGTCCTGATCGACACGCCACCGGTGCTCGCCGTACCCGACACCGCGATCCTCGGGAGCTTCGCGCACGGCGCGGTCGTCGTCGCCACCGAGGGGCGTACCGACCGAGGGATGCTCGAGCGGACCATCCACCGGCTCGAGACCACCCACTGCCGGGTGCTCGGCCTCGTCCTCAACCGGTCACGGCACTCACAGGTCGACAGCTACCAGTCCTACGCCTACCGGCGTTGACGGCCCGGCCGGCGCCCCGGACCTGACGGTGGCCGACGAGATCGAGGTGCTGGTCGTCGCGTACGGCGCGGCCGGCCTCCTCGAGGCATGCCTGCAGCGACTCGGCGGCGAGCTGCCGGTGCTCGTCGTGGACAACTCCTCGGACGAAGACGTGCGAGAGGTGGCGCGGGCCCACCGGGCGGTGTACCTCGACCCCGGCACGAACCTCGGCTTCGCGGGCGGGGTAAACCTCGGCCTGGCCAACCGGTCGGTGCCGTCCGCGGACTTGTTGCTGTTGAACCCCGACGCGTCGATCACCCCCTCGGGGGTCGCGGGCCTCCGCCGCTCCCTGCACGAGCGCGACGACCTGGCCTGCGTCGCGCCGTCACAGAGGGATCCGACGGACGGAACGCCGGCGCGGGTGGCGTGGCCGTTCCCCACCCCGCTCGGCGCGTGGATCGATGCGGTCGGCCTCGGGCGGCTGCGCGAACGGACCGGGTTCCTCATCGGTTCGGTGCTCTTGCTCCGCGCCGAGGCCCTCCGCCAGGTCGGCCCCTTCGACGAGCGATTCTTCCTCTACTCGGAGGAGACCGACTGGCAACGCCGGGCACGCGACCTCGGGTGGACGGTCGCCCTCGATCCAGAGGTCGTCGCCGATCACGTCGGAGCGGGGACGGGGGGTGACGAGCGACGGCGCGAGACCTACTTCCACGCCTCCACCGAGCGGTACGTCCGCAAGTACTTCGGTTCGCCCGGGTGGTGGGTGTTCCGGACCGGTGTCATGGTCGGAGCGCTCCTGCGCGCCGTCGCGCGCTCGGGGGAAGGTGCGAGGGCCGCGGCGTTCCGGTTCCGTCTCTACCGATCGGGTCCCTGCCGGGCCGAGGCCGCGTTGCTCGCTTCGCACGGCGCACTCCGCCGGTGATCATGCGAAGAGCAGCGCTTCGACCCGGCGCATCACCACGTCCCGCCGGTACCCGTCGACCGACCCCGCGGCCTGCCGGCCCCACCGCTCGAGATCGGCGCGTGCGGCGGCGACGAGGAGTCGGGTGAGGCCCTCGACGTCGTAGGGATCGTCGAGGATGAGGCCGGTCTCCCCCTCGCGCACCGCCGAGGACGCGCCGGCTAGCCGTGTGGTCACGACCGGGACACCGGACGCCAAGGCCTCGATGATCACCAGCCCGAACGGCTCGTACTGGGTCGGGAGGACCATCAGATCGGCGGCGGCCAGGTACCAGCCCACGTCGGACGAACTCCCGTGCGCCCTCACCCGGGTGTCGAGACCGAGACGGCGGATGGTCGCCCGGAAAGGTGCCAGCGGGGCCCGACCCACGACGTGGAGGATCATCCGGGGATCGTTGGCACCCGCCATCGCCTCGAGCAGTTGCGCCAGCCCCTTGCGGTGGAGTTCGTTCGCGACGAACAACAGGGCGACCTGATCGTTCGCGATGCCGAGCTCGGCACGGGCCTGCGTGCGGTCGCGGGCCCGACGCGCCGGGTTGAACCGTTCGGGGTCGAAAGGGTTCGGTACCACGGTGGTGAGCTCGCGATCCACGCGGTAGTAGCGGGCGAGGTCCTCCACTTCCCGCGGCGAGGTGCACAGGATGCGGCGCGGACGCGCCTCGCGGAAGTACCGGGCCTCCATCGCGAGCAACGCCCGGTGGCGTGGCATGGCGAACCGGACGGACGCCGGAAGGGTCACCCGCCCGGTCCGGACCGTGCGCGCGGCATGCAGCCAGGCGCGGTGCACGCTCGGCACCCAGAGGACGTCGCCGGGAGGAACCACCGAACCCATCGAGACCGTCACCCGGGGCCGGAGGGACGCGACCACCTCGGCAGTGCGCGCCCAACGTAGGCGCAGCCCGAACGGCCCCGGGTCCGACGCGCCGGGGACCTCTGCCATCGAGACCCCGGTGGGAAGGCCTTCGGGGGTGCTCGAGCCGACGAAAGTGGTGGCGTGCCTCGGCGCGAGGTACTCGAGGAGGTCCCAGCAGACACGTTCGATCCCTCCACTGCGGTGCACCGCCGGAAACACGACGGCGACGTCCGGACCGCTCACGGTGTCTGCATCGCTCGTCCTCGCCGGATGGGGTGACCGCCGAAGTCGGCCGGTCGGTCAGGCATGATAGAAGCGACATCGGCCCCGAGTGCCCGTCTGGCGACCGAGAGGAGCTCCGTGTCCCCCAGTGCTGGCGGCGGAACCGGCTCTGTCGACGGAGGGGGCCGGCTCGCCATCGTGCAGGTCGTCCGCAGCGACGGGTTCGCCGGCGTCGAGCGCTACATCACCGAGGTCGGCGCTTCGCTCGCCTCGCGCGGACACCGCGTCGCGGTCGTCGGGGGCGACCCGGTGCGCATGGTCCGCGAGCTGCCGCCGGAGGTTCCCCACCGACCGGCGAGGACGCTCGGCGGAACGTCCGCCGCCTTGTTGCACCATCGCGACGCGGACCTGGTCCATACCCACATGACCGCTGCGGAGACCGCCGCCTGGCTGGTGCGCCCGGTCCTGCGCGCGCCGATCGTCGCCACGCGGCACTTCGCCGCGGATCGCGGGAGCTCCGCCACGGCACGATGGCTCTCCCGCTGGAGCAGTCGATCGGTCGCCCGCGACATCGCGATCAGCCGGTTCGTCGCCGAGGGCGTCACCGGGCCTACGGTGTTGCTGCCGAACGGGGTGGCGGAACGACCCCAGGCTCCCCTCGAGGCTTCAACCGTCGTCCTGCTCCAACGCCTCTCGCCGGAGAAGGAGACGGGCGTCGCGCTCGAGGCCTGGCAGAGAAGCGGCCTCGGTGAGCGTGGTTGGCGGCTGGTCGTGGCCGGCTCCGGCGAGCTCGACACGGACCTGGTGGGCGTCGCCGGCGAGCTCGGTATCGCCACGAGCGTCGAGTTCGCGGGACGGGTCGAGGACACCGACACGCTCCTCGCGGGCTCGTCGATCCTGTTGGCGACCGCGCCGGCCGAGCCGTTCGGACTGGCGGTGGTGGAGGCGATGGCCCACGGGTTGCCGGTCGTGGCGGCGGCCGGCGGCGCGCACCTCGAGACGGTCGGGGAGGCTGGCTGGCTCTTCCCGCCCGGCGACGCCGGGGCCGCGGCCACCGCGCTGGAGGAGCTGGCGGGCTCGCGGGAGCGACGACTGCGGACCGGACGCGCGCTCCGTCGCCGACAGCAGGAGCTCTACTCGCTCACCCGCCACGTCGACCGGTTGGAAGCGCTCTACCGCGAAGTCGTCGCCGACGCTCGTCGTCGGGCGCCCGCGCCGCGTTGAGCTGCCGGGCGAGGGGTGGCCGGCATCCGATTCAACCCTCGTCCGACCGACCGCCGCGGCCTTCAGTGCCGGCACCCGCCGCGCCGGTCACCGTTCGGTAGAGCGCCATCTGGGCGTCCGCCACCCGGGGCCACGAGGCGCGATCCGCATCGTGCGGGCCCGCCGCGTGCAGCCGGGCCCAGAGGCCCGGGTCCTCGAGCATCCGTCCCAGCGCGATCCGGAGCGACTCGGGATCGCCCGGCGGCACCAGAAGGCCCGAGTCCCCGACCACCTCCGGCAGCGCGCCGCTCGAGCTCGCCACCACCGGCACGCCCGAGGCCTGTGCCTCGACGACCACCCGACCGAACTGCTCGATCCAACCGGGCATCGGGATCGACGGGACGGCCAGGACCTCGAAGCGCCGGTAGACGCCGGGGATGTCGGCCTCGTCGACGTGACCGTGGAAGACCGCGCGCTCACCGAGACCGAGCGTCGCCGCCAAGGTGCGCAGACGCGCCTCTTCGGGACCGGCACCGAAGACGGCGACGTGCAGCCTCTCGTCCGGCGCGATCGCGCGCAGGAGGACGTCGACGCCCTTGTGTGGGATGAGTCGGCCGACGAACCCGACTCGGAGCGAGCCTTCGGGTGCCTCGCGGCCCACCGGTGCGAACCGCTCGACGTCGACGCCGAGCGGCAGGACGATCCGCTCCCCGCGCAGCTCCTTGCGGACGAGGATCTCGCCGGCCTCGGCGTTGCAGGTGTAGGCCCCCGCCGCGTGGCGCAACGCCCAGCGTTCCAACCAGCGGAAAGGGGGCGGGTACCGCTTCTCGATGTTCTGCGCCGACGAGAGGACATAGGGCACGCGCCGTGCGCGGAGCCGCCGGAGCGCGAGCACCTCCGCGACCGCGGCGCCGAAGGGTTCCTCGTGCATGTCGATCAGGTCCCACTCCGAAGATCCGAGAAGGCGCCAGAGGGCGACCGGGTCGTAGAAGAAGAGGTTCGGATGTCGTCCGAAGGTGCGAACCGGCACTGTGAAGGTGTCACCGGCGGGGTCGAAGTCGACCGGTGAACCGCCCTCCTCCCAGCGAGCCGCGGTCATCAGGACCAGGTCGGCTCCCCGGGCGCGGAGCTGGCGCTCACGCTCCCGCCACGCGGTGACCACACCGCTCTTCGAGATCCGGAGCACTCGCAGGCGACTGTCCGTCGCTCCGGCCTCCGGCGTCGCCACTCGTCGCATCGTACTGCCGTCGTCGATCTCGAAGAGGGCCTGCATACCGCTGCTGTACCACTCATAGTGAGATCGGATCTCTCATCGTCAGTGAGAATTTTCTCAAGATGTCGCCCCACCCGCCGATGGGGCTGTTGTGGAGAGGGCAGTAAGCAGGGTGGCTTCGCCACGCCCGAAGCGGATCTTCGCCCTCGGATCCGTCGTCGTCCTCGTTGCACTCGCCCCCACCCTGGCGGGCATCGTCGCTCCCGCCCACGCGGCATCCACCGCACCGCAGATCGCGGGCTCGGTGGCCGCACCCTCCGCATCGGAGATCAGCCCCATCTGTGAAGCGCCCGACCCGACCGGTGTGCTCGGGCCGGCGACGAGCCTTCCCTCCGCGCCGACCGCGACGGTGGTCGCCCCGCAGGGAGGTGTCACCGGCTTCGCAGCGACCTCGTCCGACCTCTACGTGAACACCGGGTCCGCGCTCGAGATCTACACGCTCGGTGGGAGCCAAGTCGGTTCCTTCACGCTCCCGGGCGCGTTCGCCGCGAACAAAGAGCCCTCCCAACCGGTCGTCGACCCCTCGGGGAACATCTACCTCTCGAGCAACTACGGACAGGTCGTCGACAAGTTCTCTCCGAGCGGCGCACTCCTCTGGTCGGTCGATCCCCAGAAAGGCAGCCCGACCGGATTGTTCGGGGTCGGGTCCGGCGCCGGATTCGAGCTCGCGGTGAGTCTGGTCCAGAACAAGTCGGCGAGCGACCTCTTGAGCCTCTCGACCGGGGCGGTGACCGGCGCGTTCCCGTTCGTCGCCGACTTCGGCTACGTGACCCAGGAGTCCGACGGCAATCTCCTCTACTCCGGCGGGGGCTACGTCGAGACGGTGAGTCCGACCGGGTCGCTGCTCGCGAAGTTCGGGTCGTCCCAGACCGAGCAGAACGGCCAGCACACTGGGGCAGGGTTCGAGTTCTCCGACGGCGGCCAAGCGGTCGCGGGTCCCGACGGCACGATCTACACCTCGGACCCGAACCACACCTTCGAGGCGACCTCGCCCGAGGGCGCCCTCCTCGCGACCACCACTCTCGGCGACAACCTCCAGATCGGCAACGGGGGCTTCGCGCTGGTCGGCTCCACCTTCTATTTCCAGGGTGGCCCGGTCTACAACGACGCCGGCGACAACATCTCGTCGATCTCCCTCCCCACCATGCAGGCCGAGCTCGCGGCGATCCATCGCCCCTACGACACGCTCGGGTGGGGCGCGGGACTCACCACTCCGGCGACGGGGAACTACTTCCCCGCCGGTAGCCCTCCCTTGGTCACCGCCAACTTCGATCCCTGGTGGGCCGCCGAGTCCTCCCACCTCTCGCTCACCTACTCGGTCGAGACCACGAGCTCGCTCGCCGCCGAGACGGTCCCCTCCCCCACCACCGTCGCCCTGCCCACCACGGCATCGGGACTCGCCTCGATCCCGCTCTCGCTGCCGGCGGCCGATCAGGTGCCCGGCCCCTACCTGGTGCAGGCCTCCCTCTTCGACACCTCGACCTCACCGCCCACCCGCCTCGGCACCACCTGTCTGCCTTACACGGTCGGGGCCGCAGGCGACGGGCTCGACTTCACCACCTTGCCGAGCGGTAGTGGGGGCGGTGGCCCGACCGATCCGCGAGGGGTCGCGCTCAACGCGCAGCTCGGCCTCGACGGCTACCGCGGGGCGAGCGTCAACTGGTCCACCTTCCTCCCGAACTGCTCGGCCTCCGCGCCGACTGCGGCCTCGTGCGGCTCGTCCGCGATGACCTTCGCCAACGCTCCGACCGACTACTACAAGGCGGCCGCCAACGCGCTCGCCGACCATGTGACCTACTGGGTGCAGGTGAGCAACGGCGACTCGCTGTCGATGGCGCTGGCGAACAGCGGCTACTGGCAGGGCGACATCGCGGCCCTGGTGCGTCACTACACGACGGTGCCGGCCGGCTGCAGCCCGTGTGCACCGGTGACCATGTGGGAGCCGTGGAACGAATCGAACATCACCGGCTGGGGGAACGCGGCCGAGCTACGTCTCCAAGGTGCTCGCCCCCTTCTACGCTGCGGTCAAGTCGGTGCTTCCGGGGAGCGCGTCGACAGTGATCGGTGGGACGACGATCGACGTCAGCTACAGCTGGTGGCAGCAACTCGTCGCCTCGGGCGGTCTCGCCGACATGGACGTCGCCGCCATCCATCCCTACACCGGTTCGAACGACTCCTTCGAGGAGGACGGCAAGCCCGCGCAGATCGCGCAGCTCCAGAACCTGCTCGCCGGCAAGCCGCTCTGGTTCACCGAGGTCGGCTGGTGGAACGACATGGACTACGACTTCCTCGCGCAGGCCAACAACGTGACCCGGGCAATGATCTGGCAGAAGGCGCTCTCCATCCCGGTCTGGAACTACTACTTCGACGAGGGCAACTGGGGCAACTGGGGAGTGAGCTTCTCCCTGATCCAGGCGGGCAGTACCGACGACTACGTCAAGCCGGCCGGTCTCGCCGCCATGACCACCTCGAACGAGGTGGCTGCACGTCCCTATCTCGGGATGCCCTCGACCGGGATGCCTCAGACCTACCAGGCCCTCTTCGGCCCCGACGCGCAGAGCGCCGACCGGCTCGCCGCGATCTGGTCCGACGGCCTCGCGAACACCGGCACCCTCACCGTCACCGCGCCGGGAGGCGGATCGGTTCCGCTGACGGTCACCACCGAGTACGGCCAGAGCACCTCGGTGTCGGTCACCTCCGGGACCCCCTACGGGCTCCCGATCTCCGACCAGGTCACCTATGTCGCCTACCCGGCGGGTGACACCCTGACCGTCGGGCCGACCGAGCCCTTCGGGGCCGATCTGGCAGCGAGCTCGTCCGGGGCGAGCGCGGCGGCCTCCAGTGGCAACGCGTCGGCGGCCATCGCCGGGATCCCGGCCGGCTACGGCAACGGTTGGAGCTCGAGCAACGGCGACACCACCCCTTCCCTCACTGTCACCCTGGCGAGCGCGGCCACCATCAACCGGATCGTCGTCGACACCCAGTCGGCCGGATCGGTCGCCACCGGGGTGCGCAACTACACCCTCTCGGTCGACGAGCCCGGCGCCGGATGGACGACGGTCGCCACCGAAGTCGGGCAGTACCGGGACCACGAAGTGCTGTTCGCCTTCCCACCGGTGCTCGCAAGCGCGGTGAAGATCTCGGTCACCGAGGTCGACTTCGGCGGTTACTACGGAGGGGGCATTCCCCCGTGGTGGTCACCGACCCAAGACGGCAACGCTTTCCTCCACGCCCTCCAGGCCTACGCGGGTACCAACTCGGTCGCCCAGGTCGAAGGGAGCGGCCTGACCCCGCTCCTCAACACGGACCCACCGCCTCCGCCGCCGACCACCACCACGACGGTTCCGCCGACGACCACCACCACCACCGATCCGCCGCCGCCGACCACCACGACGGTTCCGCCGACGACCACCACCACCACCGATCCGCCGCCGCCGACCACCACGACGGTTCCGCCGACGACCACCACGACCACGGCGGCGCCGCTCCGCCGACCACCACGACGGTACCGCCGACGACCACCACGACCACACCTCCCCCACGCCACTCGCCGCCGGGTCACGGCGGGAACGGACCGGCCAAGGTGCGCACCTATCAGGGGTACTGGCTCACCACGAGTAGCGGGAGCATCTACTCGTTCGGAGCCGTCCCCTTCTAC
Source organism: uncultured Acidimicrobiaceae bacterium (assembly GCA_963784155.1). GTDB lineage: Bacteria > Actinomycetota > Acidimicrobiia > Acidimicrobiales > RAAP-2 > Bog-756. The sequence continues at coordinate 192,734 of CAWAQF010000004.1, read as the reverse complement.
GGATCGGCTCTCGCCTCGAGCATGAGTGCACCGATCGTCGGGATGACGGCGACACCGGACGGACGGGGCTACCGGATGGTCTCCACCCTCGGCGGCGTGTTCACCTTCGGCGATGCCGGGTTCTACGGGTCGACCGGTTCACTGGTGCTCAACAAGCCGATCGTCGGGATGGCGGACACGCCCGACGGGAGCGGCTACTGGCTCGTCGGTTCGGACGGCGGCATCTTCTCGTTCGGGGACGCCGGCTTCCACGGCTCGACCGGGGGGCTCGTCCTCAACAAGCCGATCACCGGCATGGAGTCGACACCCGACGGCAAGGGCTACTGGCTGGTCGCCTCCGACGGCGGCATCTTCGCCTTTGGTGACGCCGGCTTCTACGGGTCGACCGGGTCGCTCGTCCTCGACAAGCCGATCGTCGGGATGGCCACCACCCCCGACGGAGGTGGCTACTGGCTGGTCGCCTCCGACGGCGGCATCTTCGCCTTTGGTGACGCCGGCTTCTACGGCTCGACCGGGGGGCTCGTCCTCAACAAGCCGATCACCGGCATGGACGGGACTCCCGACGGCAAGGGCTACTGGCTGGTCGCCTCCGACGGCGGGGTGTTCGCCTTCGGCGACGCGAAGTACTACGGCTCGGCCAGCGGGGACGGCCTCGAGCAGCCCGCAATCGCCATCTCCTGATCGTCCTTCACCCGGCTCCCCCGGCCTGAGATTCCCCTTCGGCAGGCCCGTCGACCCGCGGCGCCACCCCGAAATCCTTGTACTCACCTGCCGACTCGGGAGCAGGCGCAGGCTCGGACACAATGTGCGCCATGCTCGCGGATCTCCGCTCGCACCCTAGGGACGAAGGCGGCCCCTGCGCGGTGAAGCCGTCCTCGCCATCGCCGTGACCACGGTCGCGACGGTGCCCATCGTGCTGTTCGGTCGCATCGGGCCCGCCGACGGCCTCGCGAACACCGGCACCCGGACCGTCGGGCCGAACGAACTCCTCCGGGCCGATCTCGGCGTCCCCCCGTCGTGGTCGCCGACCGAAGACGGCACCGCCTTCCTCCACGCCCTCCAGGTCTACGATGACACTGACTCGGTCGCCCAGGTCGACCGGACGGGCCTCACCTCGTTGCTGAGCGCGTCGAGCTGACCGCGGCCCGATCGACCGTCGCCTGCCGACCATGAAGGTGCACTTCGCCAGCGCTCGATCACCGCTCGCGCACTCGTGCGTGCCGACCATGATCGAGATCCTCCGGAATCAGCAGAACCCTGACGCGGCACGTCGGAGTGGAAGACCCGGCCGACGCAGATGTGGTCCTCTTTCCGGACTGCCACCTCCTCCCCGACGACTGGAAGCTGGACGAGATCGCGACGAGCGAGGCGGCCCGTCGCTTCCCGAGAAGGTCGCGGTGTACGACGAGCGCGACACGCCGTGGTGTCGCTTTCCGGGGATCTACGTGAGCATGCCGGCGAGCCACTTCTCACGGCGCTGGCAGGTCGCGGGCGGTTATTACACCATTCACGACCCCGCGGCGCGGCTCGACGTCGACCCCGCGCAGATCGAACAGGACCTGCTCTGCAGCTTCGTCGGGGGGAGGACACACCGCTGCCGCGACGCGGTTCTCCGACTGGGCGGCCCACGCATCCACGTCGAGTCCCCGGAGGGTTTCGTCTTCTACGATCCCTCCTCGGTGCGCTTCGACGAGCGCCGCAAGTCGTTCGCGGAGACACTGTTCCGTTCGAAGTTCGCACTCTGCCCGCGGGGGCAGGGACCTCGTCGATCCGTCTCTACGAGACCTTGGCGGCGGGACGGGCTCCGGTCATCATCTCGGACCAGTGGGTTCCCCCGGCCGGTCCGAAGTGGGACGAGTTCTCACTTCGGTGGCCGGAGAACCGGGTCGGCGAACTCCCTCGTCTCCTCGCCGAGATCGAGGGCGAGGCCGAGGCGATGGGCCGCCGCGCACGGATCGCCTACGAGGAGTGGTTCGCCTCCGACGTCGCGCTCGACCGCCGTGCTCGACCAACTCGAAGCGCGCCGAAGGGCGCCAGGTTTCACCGAGTTCCCGGCCGGCGGTCGGCACGATGCCCAGTACCGACTCGCCGGCACTGCCAATCTCCGCATGCACTATCACGGGTTTCGAGGACGGGTCGGGCGCGTGTTGCGAGGTCGCTGACCTGCCGCGTGCTCACCAACTGATGGCGCGAGACGTGGTGTCGTCGAAGGCGGAGCCTCCTGCGGTCCACTGCTCGGCCGGAATGCGCGTCGAGGGCACCAGATGCATCGTGCCGTGTGACCCCGGAAGTTCGAAGGTCACGACCACCGTCGAGGTGGAGCCCTGGGGGATGGTCACCGGCGCGGCGACCAGCCAAGTGGGGCCTTCCGCGCTCTTCACGGCGAGGGGACCGGCGCCGATCATCGTGATGCCGGACGCCGCGGCAGGCAGGTTGGCCGCGACCAGGCCCGTGTAGCCCCCGTACTCGACGGGCACCCCCGGATAGGGGCCGGCGATGTACTGGGACAGCCCCGTGGGCGTCGTGTTGGCGAGGGTGGTGGTCAGGGTCACCTTGGTGCCCGATCCGGACGGCGCGGTCTTCACCGCGACGTGCACCGGGAGGTACTGGTCGAGCTTGTTCGCGCCCCGGTTGACCACCCCGATTCCGAGCGAGCTCGGGGTCAGACTCCCGCTCACCCCACTCACCACCCACGCGGCCTGTGCCTTCGGGTCGCTCGACCAGAGCATCAGATGGCGGCCGTCCACCGCACTGGTGACCGCTGTGGCGAGCGTGTGCAGGTCGACCGATTGATCCTGCAGGTCCTGGAGCACCGCCGACGTGAGCGAGCCGAGCACGTCCTGGCGCCCCGACGTCGACGAGTTGTCGGTCAGCCCCGCGTACTGGTCGTGCAGCAGGTACGTCACGACGTTGTCCGGGCCGACGGTCTGGCCGCCCACGGTGACCGGGCCGGTGACCTCCAGCAGTTGGTGCAGCGCCTCGACATCGAGCGCGATGACCCCGTTGACCTGCTGGCCGGTCTCGGCGTGCCACATCTGCGCGGCGAGCGCTCCGGTGACGTCGAACTGGGGGGTGACGCCGAGGTTCCGCCAGTCGACGCCCGGGTTCAGCCAGCCCCAGTTCCGCTCGAGGTCACCGGCGACGGTCACCGCGCCGAGAGGAAGCGTGAGCGACCCCGAGGGGACCATGTTCCCCACGTGCACCGAGCCGCCTCCGGTGGTGGCGACGCCGACTTCGAGGAACGCGCCGGATCCGGATCGCATCTCCGCATTGTTGGCTGCCAGCACCAGATACTCCTGTGGACCCTGGAGAATGGTCGCCACCACGGAGGAAACGGCGGCCGCTTTGGTGAGCCGAGACTTCGCATCGTCCAGCTGTGACACGAACTCGTCGTGCTTGGACGCAAGCGGCCCGATCAGCGCATCGGAAGGACCGGTCTGGATCTGCGAGAGCTGGTTCTCCGTCGACAGCGAGAGCGTGCCGAGCTGGTGGAGTCGACGCGATTCGTTCGGGACCGGCACCGTGCGGCTCGTTGATGACGCCGTGGACCTCCCCGAGGAACGAGGCGCCGACCTGTGACACGGATTGGGCCGCCGAGCTGAGGTCCCGCACCGACTGCAGCTGACGGCCGATCACCGGCACCACGGTGACCGGTGCGAACAGAGGCGAGGAAAGGTCCGAGTGGGCCGCCTCGAACTCCGACTGCGCCGCGTCGAGGGTGCGCACCGTGCTCGCCTCGGTCAGCTGACCGGGCGTCAGGTCCCCGCGGACCGATTGGAGATCGGCGAGCCCGGCCTTGTCGTGGCGGTAGGCCGACCACGATTTCACCGCGAGCACCGCCCCCCAGGCGAGAATGACCACGAGCACCCCGAGGGCGATCAGCCTCCTCCGCCGCCGACGCCGCGGATCACGCGCCGGCGGCATCGGCTCGAGGGTTCCGGCATGGGCGCGCCAACCCTCCTGATCGAGTGGTCGCGGCAACAGACACGAGCGTGAGATGGTACCCGAGCGGATCGCCGCCGCGGCGGCATGCCCACTGCGCGTGAACATCGCGGCACATCCACCGTGCGCACGACCGAGAATGGCGCGGTGATACCGGTACCATCGATGCATGTCCTTCACGACTGTCCGCATGACAGTCGGGCGGGTGCTGCTGGTCGCCGGCGTGCTCGTGCTGCTGTTCATCCCCTACCTGCTCTGGGGTACGGGACTGATGACCGCGCGCAGTCAGGCCACCCTGCGGACCCAGTTCAGTGAGGATCAGCGCAATACCGGAACCGTCATCCCTCGGGTCCACCTGCGGACACCCCGCACGGCCAACCAGCCGCTGAACGTCGCGGCGCCGACCCCGCCCCCGCCCCCCGGCGGGCCGGTCGGGAACATCACGATCCCGAAGATCGGGCTGTCGATGATGGTCGTCGAAGGTACCGGCGAGTCGCAGCTCGAGATGGGCCCCGGTCACTATTCGGGAACCCCCTTGCCGGGCGAGCAGGGGAACGCGGCCATCGCAGGACACCGGACCACCTACCTGCATCCCTTCTACGACCTGAACGAGCTGGCACCAGGTGACCCGATCAACGTCGTCACCCTGCAGGGGATCTTCCTGTACCACGTGACGAGCAGTCAGGCGGTGAACCCCAACGACGTCGCGGTCATCGCACCGACCCGCTTCCCCGAGCTCACCCTGACCACCTGCAACCCCCGGTACAGCGCGAGCCAACGCCTGGTCGTGCAGGCGACACTCGTCGCCAGCATCCTGGTGGACGCGAAGCACCCGGTGACGCCGACCGCGCGGATTCGACCGGCCCGCCGCACGCCGGTGAACGGCAAGACCACGACGACGGTGGCCAGCTCGACGGTCGACACCGGCGGACCGACGAGGGACTGGGGTGCTGCAATCGGGTGGGGCATCGTGGTGGCCGGTCTCACCATCGCGCTGTGGACGACGGCGGCGCGGACCCGCTCGTGGCGTGCCGCGGTCATCGGGTTGGGGCTCCTGACCTGGCTGGCGGTGGTGTTCTTCTTCTTCCAGTCGGTCGCGCCGCTCCTGCCCGCCAGCTACTGAGCGGGCCGGGCGCGCGGCATCACGGCTCGTGGGCTCGTGAGCCCGTGCGTGATGTCGCCGAGAATCAGGCCTGCGCGCGACGACGCCGGTTGAGCAGACCGCCGACGATCACGGCGCCTGCACCGATCACCGCCAGCTCTTCGATGTCCGCCCCGGTGAAGGGCAGACTGCTCGATCCCGAGGACGTCGACGAAGAGCTGGGCTGCGTGAAGGGCAGACCGCTCGAGGAGGTCGACGGCTGCACGCCGGTCGAGTTGGATGCGATCGTCGGAGGCTCACAGCCCTTGTAGCAGTCAGTCGTTGCCGCACCCGCCACAGCCGGTGCCGCCATCAGCGACGCAGCCGCAACCGCTGACCCGATCAGGACTCGCCTTGCCCACTTCATGGTTGCCCTTCTTTCCGTAGGTGCCTGCCCTACGTTCCCCGACCAGACCTGGAGTACGACATTCGTTCCGTGCTGGTTACCGAACCATCTTGCCCGTCTGTGGCCACCGAAGGCAACGCGTGGCACCGCCCGTAGTGTAAACGTCACTGTCCGCGAGGTGGGGTCATTGGGCTCCCTTCCTCGGACTGCGTCGGCGGGTTCTCAGGCTGCGGCGGCGAAGTCTCTGGGGAAGGCCCGACGAATGTCGTGGCAGAGTGTGGGGCGGTGCGTTCCGAGACGGATCGGGATCACCTGGCGCCCGGCGGTGAGGCCGTCACCGCGGTGAAAGGACCCGTCGCGCGGTGGCAGGTGCGAGAGAGCCTCCTGGTCGGGGGCTTGTGGGTCGGCGCCCTGGTTCTTGCCGCGGTGCTCGCCTACCAGCGCTACCGCAACGCCACGGCGATTCCGGCCGACTTCGGGATCTTCTTCCGTGCCGGTCACGCGGTCGCCACCGGGCACAGCCCCTACTCGGTCGCCGGGTACGTGTACCCGCCACTCGTCGCGATCGCGCTCGCCCCCTTCAGCCATCTTTCCGAGCTCAGCGTGTTCCGCGTCTGGCTCGTCCTCTCCCTCGCCGCGCTCGGCCTCGTCGCCGGATGCGTCGTCTGGTCGGAGTCCCGACGGCTCCGGCCCTGGCAGGCACCCGTCCTCTTCACGGTCTGTGCCGTCACCGCGTTCCATTTCTGGCCGCTCGTCATCGAGCTTCCCGACGGCCAGTCCGACGTGCTCACCTTCGCAGTGCTCGCGGTCGCCTACCTCGCGCTGACCCGCGGACGGTCGGTCCTTGCCGGGCTGATGATCGGCCTGGCCGGCGTGATCAAGGGGTGGCCGGCCGCAGTCGCCCTGATCTTCGCCCGACGTGGTGCTCGGCAACCCGGGCGGGGGGTGGCCGCATGGGCGGCCGTTCTCGTCACGGCGCCCATCATGGCGCTGGCGGTCGGTGGCGGATCCGGTCCGCGAACGATGGCGTCCGCCATTTTCGACGCCCGATCCCAGCCCCGCCTGGCCAGCTACTCGGTGTGGGGGGTTCCGCGACTGACCTTCGCCCGCACCTCGATCGGCCATCCGCTGCTCGCATCGCCGGTGCTCCAGATCGTGATGACGGTGGTGCTGCTGGCATGGGTTGCGGCACTGTTGTTCGTGACTCTCCGGCAGACGCACGCCGACCCGAGCATTCCGTTCTGGAACGTCGTCTTCTGCGTGATACTCCTCCTGCCGGTCTCCCACCTCACCTACACGATCTACGTGCTCCCCGTCCTGTGGCTCTGGGTCTCGCGGGTCTTCCGTACCCCGCGGCTCGTCTCGATCCACTCGGTGGTGTGCGCACTGACCGTGCTTTGGTGGCTCATCGTGTCGCAGTCCAGGTTGGGCGAGGACATGAGCCAGGTGTCGGCCACGGTCGTCTTCTTCAGCGGCATCCTCGCCTGCACGGCCTCGGTGGTCGGCATCGCCCTGATCGATGGCGCCGGGCCGGAACCTGCCGTCGAGGAAAGCCCCGGCGAGGCTCCCCTGGGAACGGACGCCGAACTTGGGAAGGGCTCCGCAGAGTCGGCGCCCCCGCTCGGACCAGGGGATGCCAACCCGAGGATTCCGGCGGATCGCCCTCCGTTGGAGGCAGAGCCCCCCGAGCCGCCCCGGCAAGGACGCCCGGTTCCTGCCCGGTCAGATCGGCCCGCCGCCGGGCGGTCAGACGTCGGGCGGTCAGACGTCGGGGCTCGGGCGCGCCCAGAGAGTCCACCTCCGCGAAACATTTGACACCGCTCAAAGCTTTCGGACAGGACCGGCGTCCCTACGTTCCGAGTGATTCGGTCAGTTCCGGGTCTCTGCGGCTCCCGGCGGGGCGGAGGCCGCTCAGCCGGGTACGAGCTGGCCGAAGGTGCTGCAGAGACCGAGTGCCTCGATCACCACGAACGCGGCGACGATCGCCAGCACCACCGGAACTCGCCAGCGGGCGGTGGACCGGACCAGCGGCGACGGCATGTACCACTCCGGGAGGAGCCCCGTTCCCTGTCCGAGGAACGCGGCGATCGGGACCGCGTCCTCGTCGAGCGGTGCGTCCGGATCGGCACTGAGCGCGAGCTCCTCGAGCTCGACATCGGTCAACGGAGCGTCGAGAGGAGCGCCGAACCGGGCCGCATCGTATTCCGTCCCCCCCGAACCGCTCGGGAGCACGCCGAACGGGGGCACCCCGTTCCTGCACTCGGCCCGGCCGGACTGCATCGACTCCACGGGGCGAGCCTACCGCCGAGGCTCGCCCCGCCGACTCGGAACCGCCGAGTCAGAGAAGGTGCACGAGCGATTCGAGGATCACGATGATCGCTCCGACCGCAACGAGCGCCATCACGTACAACACCCGCCGGAGACCCGAGCGTTCACGACTTCCGGCGGTCCCGATCCCGACGACCGCGAGGGCGAGGACACCCACCACGTCGGTGAGGACGAAGGCCGCATTCACCGACCACACGCCGATGCCCGCCACCGCGAAGATGAGCACCGCCGGGATCGCGGCCGAGACGATCGGCCACGACCCTTCGAGCTCGGTCCGGACGTCGGGCCAGGTCAGTGTCAGCTCGCGCCAGGACGGCTTGACCACCACACGGGACAGGGTGTGGGCGAACCAGATCGCGACCGCACCGACCACGATGACGCCTGCGGTGGTGAGTGCCTGAGGATGGGTCTCGAAGGTCAGACCCGGCGACCGCGACCAGGGTCGAGATCGTCCCGTAGACGTAGTCGGCGAACCAGTGCTCCGACGCGTTCGTGCTCGGCTTCGGGCAACTCCGGGCTGTTCATGTGGTCCCTCGGGGCCGGCAGGGGTCTCCGAGCCGGAGGCCGCGGCCCTCCCGGCGGCCCCGCTACGAGCAGCCGCTTGTCGTGCCGCAGCTCCCGCAGACGAAACAGGAGCCCGCGCGCTGCATGATGTTGCCGCACTGGTAGCAGTACGGAGCGTCCCGTGGTTCGAATCTCGAAGCCGGACGATTCGAGGTCCTGCCCCGGACGGAGCGCAGGGTCGACCATCGACGGAGCGCTCGCGTCGACCACGGTCGAGATGACCGGGTCGACCGACTCGACCACGCCGGACGAAGTGGTCGCGACCTCCTCGACGCCCGGCAGCGTCGGCTGCATCCTCTCCGAGGTCGAGAGCACCCCGAGCTCGACCCGTTCTTCGAGCAGCAGGTAGTCGACGGCCAGCCGGCGGAAGATGTAGTCGACCAGGCTCGTCGCGATGCGCAGATCCGGGATCGTCGGTGATGCCCGCCGGCTCGAAGCGCATGTTGGTGTACTTGCGCACGTAGGTGGCGAGCGGCACCCCGTGCTGGAGACCGAGGCTGACCGAGATGGAGAAGGCATCCATGATGCCGGCGAGGGTCGAGCCCTGCTTCGACACCTTCATGAACACCTCGCCGGGACGCCCGTCCTCGTACTCCCCGACGGTTACGTATCCCTCGCAGTCGGCCACCCGGAAGGCGAAGGTCGACGAGGTCCGCCGGCGCGGCAGACGCTCGCGCACGGCACCGACGACCACCGTCGAGCTGGCCTGTTCGTGGGCGAGGGCCGCCTCGAGCTCGGCGATCTTGGCCGCCAGCTCGCGGTCGTGTGCCTCGGCCTCCGATCCCGGCGGTGCGGCGTCGCCCCGCGTTCCGTCTCGGTGCGACCCTTGCGGGCGGTCGAAAGGGGCTGCGCGACCTTGCAATTGTCGCGGTACACGGCGATGGCCTTGATGCCCATGCGCCACGCATCGATGTGGAGCTGCTCGACGTCCTCGACGGTCACGTCCTCGGGGAGGTTCACCGTCTTCGAGATGGCGCCGGAGATGAACGGCTGTACCGCGCCCATCATCCGGACGTGTCCGAGGTAGTGGATCGTGTTGTCGCCCATCGAGCAGGCGAAGATCGCGAGATGATCCGCCGCGAGGTGCGGTGCACCGACGATCGAATGGTGCTCGTCGATGTAGGCGATGATGTCGTCGATCTCCGCCGGTGCATATCCGAGCCGGACCAGCGCCCGAGGCACTGTCTGGTTCACGATCGACATGGTCCCGCCGCCCACCAGCTTCTTGGTCTTGACGAGCCCGAGATCGGGCTCGACCCCGGTGGTATCACAGTCCATCAAGAGGCCGATGGTTCCGGTCGGCGCCAGAACGCTCGCCTGCGAGTTGCGCACGCCGAACTGCTCGCCGAGCTCGACCGCGAGGTCCCATGCCTCCTGCGCGGCCGACAGGAGATCGGTCGGAACCTGTTCCTCGTCGATACCGGCCACGGCGTCCCGGTGCATCCGGAGCACCTCCAGCATCGGGCCGGTGTTCTCGTGATACCCGGCGAAGGGTCCCATTCGGGCCGCGGTGCGAGCCGAAGTCGCGTACGCATGGCCGGTCATCAGCGCGGTGATCGCCCCCGCCCACGCACGCCCCTCGTCGGAGTCGTAGGGAAGGCCTTGCGCCATGAGGAGCGCCCCGAGGTTGGCGTACCCGATGCCGAGCTCGCGGAACCGGCGCGAGTTGTCGCTGATCCGCTCGGTGGGGTAGTCGGCGTTCCCGACGATGATCTCCTGGGCGGTGAAGATGACTTCGACGGCTGCTCGGAATCCTTCGACATCGAAGGAGGAGTCCTCGTTGAGGAATCTCATCAGGTTGAGGCTGGCGAGATTGCAGGCCGAGTTGTCGAGGTGCATGTACTCGGAACAGGGATTGGACCCGTTGATCCGGCCGGTGTTCGCTGCGGTGTTCCAGCGGTTGACGGTGGTGTCGAACTGCATTCCCGGATCGGCGCACTCCCACGCCGCATGTGCGATCTGACGGAAAAGGTCGCGCGCCGACACCCAACGGACGGCTTCACCCGTACCACGTGTGGTGAGCGGCCAGTCGCCTCCTTCGATCACCGCGTCCATGAACTCGTCGGTGACCCGCACCGAGTTGTTCGCGTTCTGGTACTGCAGGCTGACCGAGTCCTTCCCGTCGAGGTCCATGTCGAAGCCCGCGTCGCGGAGCACGCGGGCCTTGCGCTCCTCGATGGCCTTGCACCAGATGAAGTCTTCGATGTCGGGGTGGTCGGTGTCGAGGATGACCATCTTGGCGGCGCGACGCGTCTTACCCCCCGACTTGATGGTGCCGGCCGAGGCGTCGGCACCCCGCATGAAGCTGACCGGACCGGACGCGGTGCCTCCCCCCTTGAGGAGCTCCTGGGAGGAACGGATCCGCGACAGGTTCACCCCCGCGCCCGATCCCCCCTTGAAGATGATCCCTTCCTCCGTGTACCAGTTGAGGATCGAGTCCATGGTGTCCTCGACCGAGAGGATGAAACATGCGGAGCCCTGTTGCGGCACGCCGGCGACGCCGATGTTGAACCACACCGGCGAGTTGAACGCGGCCGCCTGGTGGATGATCAGGTGCTTCAGCTCGGCGCGGAAGGACTCGGCCTCCTCGTCGTCGAAGAAGTAGCCGTCCTTGATCCCCCACCCGGTGATGGTGTCGACCACCCGATCCGCGACCTGGCGCAGCGACCCCTCGCGCTCGGGTGTGTCCGGAGTCCCTCGGAAGTACTTCTGAGCGAGGATGTTGGTGGCGTTCAGACTCCAACCCGCAGGGACCTCCACGCCGGTCTGCTCGAATGCGACCGAACCGTCGCGGAAGTTGGTGATCCGGGCGTCGCGGTGCTCCCACTCGATCTGGTCGTACGGATGGACCTCGGGGCTGGTGAAGTGGCGACGGATCCCGATCCCGACTCGCTGCGGTGCGATGGCCATGAGGCGGTCCTCTCTTTTGGTCGATGCTGCCCTGATCGGTGGTGCGCTGAGGCGATGCTGCGGTGGTCGATTGTCCGCTGGTGGCTGCCGGGGCGAGGCCACACGAGTCCTCGGCGGGCCGGACCGGCGTCAGCGCACCTGGTCAGGTGCCTCCTCGGACGTCGGGTGGAGGCCCGCTGCGAGCTGCTCGAGTATACCTCCGTAGGGCACCACAGCAGCGGCGAAAACACAAGATGTTGTGGTTGACCCTCCCCCTAGGTACGAGATAGTGGGTCTATTACAACAGCGTAACTACACCTCTGTCAACGACTATTTTCGACGGCTCGGACAAAGACCGGGCTGGATCGCCCGCGGCGGCGCTCCGGCTCCTGCGAGGTCGTTGCTCGGTACAGTCCAGCCGTGACCTCGCGGGCCCCTGTGATACTGGCGGTCGACGCCGGAACGACCGGCGTGAGGGCGCTGGTCCTCGACGAGAGGGCCCGGGTGGTGGATCTCGCCTACCGCGAGCTCACCCAGCACTTCCCACGACCGGGCTGGGTCGAGCACGATGCGGACGAGATCTGGTCGACCGTGCAAGCCACGCTCGCCGAGGTGGCCGGTCGACTCGGCGACCGCGATCGGGTGGTGACCGCGCTCGGGGTGACCAACCAGCGCGAGACGGTGGTGGCCTGGGACCGGCGGACCGGCCGTCCTCTCCACCGGGCGATCGTGTGGCAGGACCGAAGGACCGCGCCCGACTGCCGGGCGCTCACCGAGGAGGGCCATCTCCCTTTCGTGCGTCGGCGGACCGGACTGGTCCTCGACCCCTACTTCTCGGCGACGAAGATGAGGTGGCTCCTCCGTGAAGGAAAGGTGCAGCCCGGTCCGTCGCTCGCGCTCGGCACCGTGGACGCCTGGGTGCTCTGGAACCTCACCGGCGGAACCGACGGCGGTGTCTACGCCACCGACGCGACCAATGCGTCGCGGACCATGCTCTACGACATCGTGGACCGCCGCTGGTCGTCCGAGCTGACCGAGCTCTTCGAGGTCCCGCTCGAAGCCTTGCCCCGCGTCGCTCCCTCCAGCGGACGGTTCGGCGAGATCGCAGCATCGGTCCTCGGGGACGGATCGCCCCTGACCGGAGCGCCGGTCTCCGCAATGGCCGGCGACCAGCACGCGGCGCTCTTCGGGCAGGCGTGCTTCGAGAGGGGCATGACCAAGGTCACCGTCGGGACCGGCAGCTTCGTCCTGATGAACGCCGGGCCCTCGAGCCCGGCTCCGGTCGAGGGGCTGGTCACCACCGTCGCATGGGACCTCGGTACGGCCGTCCGCGCCGACGGGGCGCCCCGACCAGGTGGTGAGGGAACGTTCGCCTACGCGCTCGAAGGTTCGGTGTTCGCCTCGGGCGCGGGGGCGCAATGGCTCCGCGACGGCCTCGGGCTGTTCGACGACATGACCGAGCTCGAACCGCTCGCGCAATCCGTCGCCTCGAGCGACGGCGTGGTCGTCGTGCCCGCGTTCTCCGGTCTCGGGAGCCCGCACTGGGACTCCGGGGCCCGGGGCACGATCGTCGGCCTCAGCCGCGGCAGCGGTCGTGCACATCTCGCCCGGGCGATGATCGAGGCGATGGCATTCCAGATACGCGACGTCCTCGACGCGATGGCGACCACCGGTACGGCACCCTCGGTCGCCCGCGTCGACGGGGGTGCAGCGGTGATGGCCCTCCTCTTGCAGATGGTTTCCGATCAGACCGGCCTCGAGGTACTCCGGCCGGTGTCGACCGAGACCACCGCCATCGGCGTCGCCACGATGGCCGGACTGGCGGAAGGAGCGTGGTCCTCCCTCGACGAGCTGGCGGAGCTCTGGACGCGCGACGTGGCGCACCGCCCGGTGGTTCCGCGCCCGACGGCGGAGGCCTCGCACGACATCTGGCTCCGCGCGCTCGACCGCTCGCGAGGGTGGGTGACCGGCGGGATCGGCTAGGACAGCTCGATCCACCGGTGGTCGGCGAGTTCCGCGATGATCGAGATCCGCTGGCGCTCGCGGTCACGCAGCAGCGGGTCACGGCGACCGACGACGAGGATCGAGCCCGCATGATGCATCTCGGACACCGCCACTCCGAGGGCTTCGTCGGTGAACATGTCGACGTCGCCACGCGGGACTCGCTCCCCCTCGTCTCCGGGCTCGGCCAGCTGCAGCGTCGCCGTCAGCTTCGCCGGGTCCGGCAGGTCCCCGTCGAAAGTGACGATCGCCCGCGTCGATCCATCGAGAACGGCCACAAAGGCGGCGGCCAGGCTTCGTCGGACGCGGAGCACGAGATGTTCGAGCAGCTCGGACGACGAGCTCTGCTTGAACAGCTCGGTCGCCACCTCGAGGAGCTCCGCGTTCGCGATCGGGAACCGGGCCGTCGAGCAGACGGATCGACTCGATGACCACGCCGTCGACCTCGAGGATCTCCTCGCGCAGCAGATCGATCAGATGGTCGCCGGCGAGCCCGACTCCGAGCTCGTCGATGACCACGCCGCGCCCACGCTGGAGGATGTCGATCGAGACGACGTCCGCGCCCACCGATCCGATGCGGCTGGCCACCGCACCGAGCGCGCCGGGGCGGTCGGGCAGGCGCAAGCGGATGAGGTAGTTGGCCACGGCCTCAGGCTACGCGCCGACTGTGTACGGGTTGTTTCCGCCGGATTACGACATCGGCCCAGCCGTGCTCAGGCGTTGCCACCCGGCGAGCGGGCGCCCGGCGAGTCGTCTCCGTCGGGCCTTCCGCGCCCCCGGCTGGCGTAGTCGTCGACGTACTCCTGACCCGACAGTCGGGCGATCTCGGCCATCAACGCATCGGTCACGTCCCGCAGGATCTTGGATTCCTCGGCGCCCTGTCCGGCTCCCGACACCCCGTTCGGGGTCAGCATCGGCGAGCCGGTCTGCCCGCCGGGCAGCTCGAGCGGCGGGCCGAACCGGACGGTGACCGTGCGGAAGGGCCGCATCATCCGGCTCCCCGGCGGTTGGATCTCGCGGGTGCCGGTGATGCCGATGGGAATCACCGGCACATGGCATCCGAGCGCGAGGCGAGCCACGCCGGTGTGCCCTCGGTGGAGACGGGTGTCGGGGGCGCGGGTCCCCTCGGGATAGATCGCGAGCAGATTTCCGTCGGCGAGCACCGTCCTCGCCGTGTCGAGCGCTCGCTGGGAGGCATCCCCGCCCTGGCGGTTGATGGGGATCTGGCCGGCCGCCCGGAAGAACCATGCCGTCCGCCAGCGGTCGAAGTACTCGGCCTTCGCCACATAGGTGACCCTTCGCCAGACGACGAGAGGCAGGAAGAACGAGTCGCAGAAGGACTGGTGGTTCGCCGCGAGGACGGCCGGACCGTGTTCGGGAACGTGCTCGCGCCCTTCGACCTTGATGCGCCAGAGCAGGAAGAAGACCGGGCTCAGCAATGCCTTGAACACCCAGTAGGCCACCGGGCAACGGTATCCCCGCGTGTGGTGAACTGCACCCGTGCGCACCCTCCCCGCGGCGGCGCCCGAGCGACGCGGTGAGCGCGGCGGCCCGATCCGGTCCCCCGGACCGACCTGGACGGTCCTCGGCCGGACCATCGGGCTCCCGGTCGAGGTGCGCTCGGCACGACAGTGGACGGTGCAGTACCTGGTGCCGGCCGCCGCTGCGCAGCGCGTCATCGCGGCGACCGGTCTCGAGGTGACCGGGCCGACCCCGGGCCGTGCGCTGATGGCGCTCGCGGTCTGTCGCTACCTCGACACCGACCTCGATCCCTACCACGAGGTCGCGGTCAGCTTCGTGGTCCGGCGTCACGACGCACCACCTCGGCCGTCCGCGTTCGAACGCCTCGGCGAGCTGGCTCGCGGCGAGATCGGCGCCTACATCCATCGACTTCCGGTCGACCAGGCGTTCACCTGCGCGGCGGGCCGCGACATCTGGGGGTTCCCGAAATGGGTGACGTCCATCGACATCGACGAGCCGGAGCCGGGTGACCGCCAGCGCGCCACGACGGTCCGGCTGGTCGACGGTGACCGGCACCGTGCTCACCCTCACCGTCTCCGGTGGAGGACGGCTCGCCCTGCCCGCGCAGGCCCCCCCGAGCTACTCGTTCGACGGCAACCTCCTCCGCAGGACTCCGTGGTCGACGACGACCTCGGGAACCACCGGGCGTCCGGGAGGGGCCACGCTGATCCTCGGCGAGCACCCGATGGCCGACGAGCTCCGCTCGCTCGGCCTCCCGAAGAGTGCGCTCTTCTCCTCGTCGAGTCGCCAGATGAGCGCCAGCTTCGGTGGGCCCGAGCCGGTCAAACCCGGGCGCTGACCTCCGGCGCAGCGCGGTCTCCGTGCCGGCGGGTCATTGACCGATCGCCACCGGCGCCCATAGCGTTTCTTCAGTGGGGGAACGTCGGCTGACACCGAAGGGAGCACGTCGACGCCGTGAGCTCATCGACGCCGCGGCCCATGCCTTCGCGACGGAGGGATACCACACGACGTCGGTCACCACCATCGTGGATTCGATCGGTGTGGGCAAGGGCGTCTTCTACTGGTATTTCGATTCCAAGGACGAGTTGCTGACCGCCATCCTCGACGACGGGCTCCGGTCGATGCGACAGGCCCAGCGCGATGCCATTGCCGGCGAGCACGATCCCGGTCGACGGATCGAGCAGGGAATCAGGTCGACGGTCACCTGGCTGAGCGACCACCGCGACCTGTTCGCCCTGATGGAGTTCGCTCGGACCGACGAGCGCTTCGCTGCGGTCGTGCGCCACGGCGAGGACCAGTTGATCGCCGACGCGCTCCCCCACGTCAGCGCGGGCGTCACCGCGGGACTCCTCCGGCGTGAGGATCCGCTCGTTCTGGCGACCGCGATCTTCGGGGTGACCGCCCACCTCGCGCGGAAGATGATGCTCGAACGCGACGAGGACGCCGACGCGGTGGCCGCGTCGGTCATCGCGTTCTGTCGTGACGGCTACCGTGTGCCGCCAAGTGCCACGTTGACCAGCAGGATCGCGTGAGCGCGTCGGCCCCGGCCACGGCCCGCCCCTTCGTCGAGGGCATCTCCTTCGGCGAGTGCCCGCGCTGGCACGAGGGACGGCTTTGGTACTCGGACTTCTATCAGGGCACGGTCTCCTCGGCCGGGGTGGACGGCGACGTGCGGGTGGAGGTCGGAGTTCCGACCGGTCCCGCAGGACTCGGCTGGCTCCCCGACGGCCGCCTTCTCCTCGTCGTGCGCAAGGAGCGGACCGTGCTGCGGCTCGAACGAGACGGGACGCTGGTCGCGCACGCCGATCTCAAGCCCGCGGCGACCTTCCACGGCAACGACATGGTCGTCGACCGCCACGGCCATGCCTTCGTCGGCAACTTCGGCTTCGATCTCGACCGCTTCATCGAGGAGAAGGGATTGCTCGCCCTCATCGAGGATCCCGGACCGCCGACCACACCGCTCATCCGGGTGGACCCGGACGGATCGACCCACGTGGCGGCGACCGACATCTCCTTCCCGAACGGAACGGTGATCACTCCCGACGGCAAGACGCTGATCATCGCCGAGACGATCGGTGCGCGGCTCACCGCCTTCGATCTCGCACCGGACGGAACACTCGGCGGGCGCCGCGTGTGGGCCTCCCTCCCGTGGTGCGCGCCCGACGGTATCTGCCTCGATGCCGAAGGCCGGGTGTGGGTGGCGAACGCGATCGGACCCGAGTGCCTGCTCGTCGCCGAGGGAGGAGAGATCATCGATCGGGTCGCGACCTCCCAGACCTGCTTCGCCTGCATGCTCGGCGGACCGGAGGGCAACACCCTCTACACGGTCACCGCCCCGATCAGCACCGAGGCGGTGGTGAGCACCACCTTCGCCGGCCGCATCGAGCAGACCGAGGTCGACGTACCGGGGGCGGGTCTGCCCTGAGGGCAAGGAAGCGGCGGCCGCGAGCCGAACGGCCGGCCGGCGCGCTCAGTGCAGGCGGGTGAGCGCGCGGCGGAGGTTCCGGACCCCCTGGCTGATCCGCTTCTCGTTCTCGATCAGCGCGAACCGTACGTGCTCGTCGCCGCCCGGGCCGAAGCCCACACCGGGCGAAGTCGCCACGTCGGCCTCCCGCACCAGGAACTTGGAGAACTCGAGCGAGCCCATCTCCCGGTACGGCTCAGGGATGGGCGCCCACACGAACATCGTCCCCCGCGGCGGGGTGATCGACCATCCGATCCGGTTGAGCCCGTCGCAGAGAGCGTCGCGGCGAGCCTGGTAGGTCTCGTTGATGACCTTCGGGTAGTCGGGTGCTTCGTTCATCGCCACGATGGCCGCGATCTGGATGGGTTGGAACGTCCCGTAGTCGAGGTAGCTCTTCAGCTTGGTGAGCGCCTGCACGATGTCGGCGTTCCCCACCAGGAAGCCCACCCGCCACCCGGCCATCGAGAACGACTTGGTGAGCGTGTACAGCTCGACCGCGACCTCCTTCGCCCCCGGTACCTGGAGGATCGACGGCGGCGTGTACCCGTCGAAGGCGATGTCGGCGTAGGCGAAGTCGTGGACGAGGACGACGTCACGTTCGCGGGCGAACTCGACGATGCGGGACATCCACGCAAGGTCCACGCACTCGGTCGTCGGGTTGTGGGGGAAGGAGAGGACGATCACCCTCGGCTTCGGCCAGGTCGACTCCCACGCCTCGAGGAGGTTGTCGAAGAACGCCTTCCCCGGACTCCCCGCCGAGTCCGTCCCCGGCGCGTCGAGGCGGACGTTGCGCACGTCCGCGCCCGCGAACAGGGGCGCGTAGATGTGGATCGGGTACGAGGGCGACGGCACGAGGGCGGTGTCCCCCGGGCCGATGAGCACCCACATCAGGTGCGAGAGGCCCTCCTTCGCACCGATGGTGGTCACCACCTCGTTGGCGGGATCGATCTCGACCTCGAACTTGCGCAGGTAGAGGTCGGCGATGGCCTGACGGATCTTCGGGATACCCCGGCTGGCCGAGTACCGGTGGTTCCGAGGGTTGCGGGCCGCGTCGGCCAGCTTCTCGACCGCGACGTCGGGTGAGGGGAGGTCCGGATTGCCGAACCCGAGGTCGATGACGTCCCGTCCGACCCGCCTGGCCTCGGCCTTCAGGTCGTTGATGGTCGCAAAGACATACGGAGGCAACCCGTTGATCCTGCGAAACTCCATGGTTCAGGTTACCGCCGCCCCCACTCGCCCCGTGGCAACGGCCGCCCTCAGCCTGCCGGTGCCCCCCGGCTCATCGGTCCGACTCGACCCGGGCCTTCAGGTCGCGGAGGGCGATGGACATAATCCGGCTCTGGGCCCGCATCTTGATGAAGCCCGGAAGCGGCACCTTCATCTCCACCTCGAGGTGATAGGTGACCTCGGTCCCGCCCTCGGTGGTGGGTTTGAACACGTAACAGCCGTCGAGTTTGGAGGTGATGTCACCCCGCACCTGGACCCAGGCGAGCACATCGGGGGCCTGGCTGTAGTCGTAGGAGAGGGTATAACTCGTACTCCGACCGAACGCCGCGGCTCGGAACGTCACCACCTTCGGCCGGCCCTGGTCGTCGCGCTCCTCGATGGCCACCTCTTTGATGTCCGCAGCCCACTGGGGGTACGCGGCGAGGTCGGCGATGGCCGCAAAGCACCGCTCCGGCGTGGCCGACACGACCATGCGTTCGGTGGCTTGTTCGGCCACGATCGTCCCTCCTCGTCGAATCGGTTGACCTGGCCCGAAGGTGCCCAGCCTCCCACGTGGGAAAGGGTGTCAGCCTCCCACGCCGGACAGCGCGGCAGCCAGCCTAGGGGCGAGAACGTCGTAGTCGAAGGATGCTTCCGCCCGCTTGCGCGAGGCCAGCGCCATCCGAGAGCGCAGCCCGTCGTCGCGCAACAGACGGCCGATCGCCCGAGCGACCCCGTCGACCCGGGTCGGACGCCGAACCACGATGCCGGTTTCTCCGTCGACGACCGCCTCTCCCGCTCCGCCGGAGGCGCCGGCCACCTGGGGAACGCCCGCTGCAGCCGCCTCCACGAAGACGATCCCGAAGCCCTCCTGCTCGAGTCCGAGCCAGCGGTTCCGGCATGCCATGGCGAAGACGTCCGCGGCACCGACCAGGACGGCGATCTCCCGGTCGTCGAGCCCGCCGAGGAGGCGGACCGGCGCCCCGTGCTCGGCGATCCTCCCCGACAGCCGGTCGGCGTCGCGCCCGTGCCCGGCAATGGCGACGGTGAGACCGGGCAGGTCGGGTTCGAGCCGGACCGCGGCATCGATCAGGACGTCCATCCCCTTGCGCGGCACCAGCCGGCTCACGCTCACGACGAGCGGGCCGTCGCTCGGCAGCCCGAGCTCGACCCGAGCCTCGTGCTTCTCGAACGGCGACAGCGGCCGGAACCGGTCGAGGTCGACGCCGGGCGGGATCTCGACGACCTGGGGCATCCCGCGTCCGTCGGAGCGCGCGCCTCGCCTCAGCAGCTGGGTACGAGCCCGCGGACACCGCGAGGACGCTCTGGCGGAGAAGGCGCGCGACGAGGTGCCGGGCGGCCGGCAGGCGCCCCGGAACCGCGATCTCCGCGCCGTGGAGCACGACCGCGTAGGGGAGCCCGATCCGCGGCCCGAGTGCCGCGAGGGGAAAGGCGGGGTCGAAGACGACGAGCTCCGCGCCGACCCGCGCCGCCTCGGCGCGGATGCTCGCTGCCAACGTCGGGGTGGGGACGAGCACCCGGTTCGGAACCCGCTCGATCCGGATCCCGCGGGTCGCCTGCTCGCGATCGAAGGCGGCCGCGTCGGGGTGGGAACGAGCGGTGAGGACCGCGAAGGAATCCGGATCGAGCCGCCGCCAGAGTTCCCAGAGGTAGGACTGGATGCCGCCCACTTTCGGTGGGAAGTCGTTGGTGACGAGGAGATGGGTCACTGCGGCGCTTCGGACTCCTCGCAACCGAGCCGTGCCGCGGCCCAGCGTGCGTGCTCGGCGAGCATCGGGTCCTCGACCCGCGCCCAGTGCCGGAGGGCCCGGCGCGTCGCGGGATCGTCCGAGTCGCCGACGTTGCCGAGCGCGACGAGCGCGTTGCGTCGCACGTAGCGCGGGTCTCGCCGGGGGATGTACCAGCGTCCGTGCAGGTCCAACAGCTCGGTGTCGGTGGCGGCGAGAAGGCCCAGCAGGTCGACCCGCGACCTTTCGTCGTCGGCCGGCAGCGGCGGCGGTTCCCTGCGATCGGCGATGCGGTTGATCGGGCAGACGTCCTGGCAGGCGTCGCATCCGTAGATGCGGTCCCCGAGCGCCGCCCGGTGCTCTTCGGGGAAGCTCCCCTCGGACTGTACGAGCCACGCGAGGCAACGGCGGGCATCCACGACGCCGGGGGCAACGAGCGCGCCGGTCGGGCAGGCGCTCATGCAGCGGGTGCAGACACCGCAGCCCGACGCGTGCGGAGCTAGCTCCTCTGGTCGGGCCGCCGGGAGTGGCGCGTCGGTGACGACCGCCCCGAGCAGGAACCACGATCCCAACCCCTCGAGGATGAGCAGCGAGTTCTTGCCGAACCACCCGATGCCCGCCCGATGGGCCGCGGCGCGGTCGACGAGGGCGTTGTCGTCGCAGACGACCGCGGTCCGCCACCCGAGGTCCGAGAGGCGTTCGGCGACCGAGTGGAGCGCCTCGCGGAGCGAGCCGTAGTGGTCCCGGCGCGCGTAGCGTGCAACTGTACCGACGGGCGGACCCGAGCCCCCGACCGACTCCTCGTGGTCCTCGCCACTCCGGTAGCTCCACGCGCCGACGACGAGCGACGCGGCCCCGGGCAGGATGCGACGGGGGTCGGTCGAACGCTCGGGGTTGCGGTAGGTGAATTGCATCCCCCCGTCGAGATCCTGCCGCTTGCGCTCGACGAGCGCGGCCCGGGCCTCTTCGAACACCTCGGCCGGTGCCACGCCGATGGCAGCGAGGCCGGCGTCGAGCCCCACACGGAAGAGTTCGGCGCGGAGGTCGTGCACGCTCCCCTGCGCGAGCGGCTCGGCACTGGAGGACCTCCCGGGCACGTCCCATCGTCGCACGGCGGGAGCGACTGCCGGACGAGCGCACCCGACGGTCGGGTCAGCCGACCCTCCGCCGGTGACGACTGCCCGGAACCAGTCCCGCCCTCTCGAGCAACCGGACGGCCCGGGCCTCGCCCGCGTCGATGACCACGGCATCCTCGGGGCTCCGGTCCACGATGAAGCTCACGACGCAGTCCTCGCAGACCGGCGAGGACCGATGAGCGCAGTCGCGGCAGTCGATGGTGAACGTGCGCCTGCCGGCGGTTTCGATCGGATCGTCGTCCACGTCGGGCCTCCTCGGGTCGATGTTCAGCCGCCCGGTCCCCATCGTGCACGACGGGTGTGACGCCGACCCGGGGTCAGTAGCCCGCGACGGGGTCGACGACGCCGACCAACGGTCCGCCGGCCGCGAAGCGGGTCACGTTCGCCCGGATCCGGTCCGCGAGCAGCGGCCGGACCATCTCGATGGTGTCGGCCGTGTGAGGAGTGATGATGCAATCGGGACGGCCCCACAGCGGGTGGCCGTCGGGCAGCGGTTCCGGGTCGGTGACGTCGAGGGCGGCACCGGCGATGGTGTCCGAGTCGAGGGCGGCGACCAGCGCCCCGGTGTCCACGTGACGGCCGCGCGCCACGTTCACCAGCCACGCCCGTTCGTCCATGCGGTCGAGCTCCTTCGCTCCCATGATCCGGGTGGTCTGCGGGGTGAGTGCCAGGGCGAGGAACACCACCAGCGCCCCGGGCAGGACGTCGTCGAGCTGGTCGACCGAGACGGTCCGCGCCGCGCCCGGAACCGCCTCGGGCCGGCGTCGCACGACGGTCGCCTCGACTCGGAAGGGGGCGAGCAGTTCGAGGAGCGACGCGGTGATCCCGCCGCCTCCGAGAATGGTGACCCGCTCGCCGTAGAGACTGGTGCCCGCGGCGTCGCCCCACGAGCGAGCGACGACCCGCCTCGGAAGGTATCGGAGCCCGGCGAGCGCAAGGAGCAGAGCGTGCTCTGCGACCGGCTCCGCGTAGGAACCCTTCGCGCACGTCCAAGCGCGCGCCTCGTCCAACAGCCCGTACTCGGCGACCGGTTCGATGCCGGCGAAGGGGAGCTGCACCCACCGCACGTCGGGTGCCTCGGTGAGCCACCCGGCCAGCCCGGCGACGTCGGCGGGGTCGAGCCAGACAATGGCGTCCGGTTTGTCGGCGATCTCGACGACCGTGCCACCGGCATCGTGCACGGCGTCGGTGGCGAAGGAACCCGGGCGCGGGCCGACGGCGATGCGGGGCGAGCTCACCGCCTCACACTAGGCGACGTCGTTTCCCGCGGGCCCAGGAGGTGCACCCGGAGCGACCGCGGTTTGCTTCAATGGGGACGCCGCACGTGGATCGGGGGAGCCGATGATCGTCCAGTTCAACATCCGTGACTTCCTCGACCGGGCCGAGCTCGCCTACCCCGACCGGGTCGGGCTCCTCGACGAGCCGGACCAGCCTGCGGCCTCGTGGGAGCCGATGACCTTCGGCGAGCTCGCCGCGGCGGCCCGCGCCCAGGCGGCAGGTCTCGACCGGCTGGGTGTCGGCGCGGGCGAGCGTGTGGCGGTGGTCTCGCACAACTCGTCCCGCCTGCTCGCCTCTTTCTACGGGGTCTGCGGCTGGGGACGGATCCTCGTCCCGGTGAACTTCCGGCTCTCTGCTGCCGAGGTCGGCTACATCGTCGACCACGCCGGTGCCTCGGTGCTCCTCGTCGACCCCGGGCTCGACGACGCCCTCGCCGAGGTGCGCGCACCGCACCGTTTCGTGCTCGGTGCCGAAAGCGATCCGGTGCTCTTTCCAGAGGGTTGCGAGCCGCGATCCTGGGAGAGCGACGAAGGCGCCACCGCCACCATCAACTACACGTCGGGCACAACCGCCCGCCCGAAGGGCGTGCAGCTGACCCACCGCAACTGCTGGGTGAACGCCGCGGTCTTCGGGTGGCACGTGCAGCTCTCGGACCGGGACGTCTATCTGCACACACTGCCGATGTTCCACGCCAACGGCTGGGGAGTGCCGTGGGCCGCGGTCGCCATGGCGTGCCCCCAGGTCGCCCTGCGCAAGGTCGACGGCACCGAGATCCTGCGCCGCATCGAACGGCACGGTGTGACCCTGCTCTGCGCAGCGCCCGCGGTGGTCAACGCGGTGCTCGAAGCCTTGGCGACCTGGGACGGTGCGGTACCGGGCCGTGATGTCACTCGCATCGTCGTGGCGGGTGCGCCACCGCCGAGTCGCACGATCGAGCGGATCGAATCGGAGCTCGGCTGGGAGTTCATCCAGCTCTACGGCCTCACCGAGACCGCCCCGGTCCTCACCTTCAACCGGAGCCGGCCCGAGTGGGACGATCTGTCCTCTGCAGAGCGGGCGCGCAAGTTGGTGCGGGCGGGAGCACCAGCGGTCGGGACGGAGGTCAGGATCGACGCGAGCGGCGAGGTGCTCGCCCGTTCGAACACGGTGATGGAGGGGTACTGGCACCAGCCCGCGGAGTCAGAGGCGTCCCTCGCGGACGGATGGTTCCACACCGGCGACGGCGGCGTGCTCGACGAGGAAGGCCACCTGAGCGTCCTCGACCGCAAGAAGGACGTCATCATCACCGGTGGGGAGAACGTCTCGTCGATCGAGGTCGAGGACGCGATCTTCTCCCTCGAAGGCGTGGCCGAGGTCGCGGTGATCGGCATCCCGCACGACACCTGGGGCGAGATGGTCGTCGCGCTCGTCGTCACCTCCGACGGCGCGGCCTTGACCGAGAACGTGGTGATCGAGCACTGCCGCACGGTGCTCGCCGGATTCAAGTGCCCGAAGCAGGTCGAGTTCCGGGAGGCCCTGCCCCGCACCGCGACCGGGAAGCTCCAGAAGTTCCGGCTCCGCGCCCCCTACTGGGAGGGGCGCGAGCGGCAGGTCAACTGACACCGGACGCCTCGACGTGCGCCGGGGTTTGCGCCGGAAGGCCGGGCGCCGTGCTAAGCAGGCCTGATGCTCGCCTTCGACCGAGAGGGCTCGGGCCGGCCCGTGGTGCTCGTGCACGGCATCACCGAGTCACGAAGGGCGTGGGACCCGATCGCGACCCGCCTCGCCGCTGACCACGACGTGGTCGCCGTCGACCTCCGGGGGCACGGCGACTCTCCCCGCACACCGCCCTACGACCTGATGACCCTCGTGGGGGACGTCTCCGAGGTCGTCGATACCGCCGGCGTCGGAGATCCCCTCCTCGTCGGCCACTCGCTCGGCGGCGCGGTGGTCACCGCGTATGCCGCACTGTTCGACAGCCGCGGTGTGGTCAACGTCGAGCAGCCGCTGCAGCTCGGCCGCTTCCGCGAGGCGCTCCGGTCGCTCGAACCGTCGCTCCGAGGCGGGGAGGCGGAGTTCACCGAGGCGGTCGAGGGGCTCGTCGCCTCGGGAACGTGGTCGGCTGCCCGACGACGAGTGGCAGCGACTCGAGGGCATCCGCCGTCTCGACCAGGAGGTGGTCCTCGGCATCTGGGCGACCCTCCTCGACACTCCGACCGAGGTCCTCGATCGCGCCAACGAATCGCTCCTCTCGGGCATCGAGGTGCCCTACCTCTCACTCCATGGTTCCGACCCGGGCCGGGAGTACCCGGCGTGGCTCACCGAACTGGTGCCGACCGCGAGCGTCGAGGTCTGGGACGGCGACGGCCACTACCCGCACCTGGTCGAGCCGGACCGCTTCGTCGAGCGTCTCGAGGCGTTCGACACGTGATCGCGTCCACCCGCTCCCCGGCCAATGGCAACCGGTCGTGGTGGGGCTGGGGGTGGGAGTCCGAGGCCCTCACCGGCGAGGAGCTCGACGGCGTCGCGGCCACGCTGGTCGCCCGCTTCCCCGACGGGCCGCGCCCGGTCGCGGTCCGGGTGCCCGATCCCGGCCAACTCGACCTTCCGGTGGCTCGGGTGGTGGTTCCGTCGTCACTGAGCGGAATCTGCTCGACCGACCCGTGCGCCCGGTCGTCGCACACCTACGGCAAGTCCTTCCGCGACGTGGTGCGTTCGCTGGCGGGCGATCTGGCCGCGGCGCCCGATGTGGTCGCCCGTCCCGAACGGGAGCAGGACCTGGTCGACCTCCTCGACTGGTGCTCGGCAGCCGGATGTGCCGCGGTCCCCTTCGGCGGCGGCTCGTCGGTCGTCGGCGGCGTCGAGGGAGGCGCGGTGCGGGACCGGTTCGAAGGAGTCGTCGCGATCGACCTCACCGAGCTGTCCGGCGTGGTCGAGGTCGACCGGGTCAGCCGCGCCGCACGGGTCCGCGGCTGGCACCTACGGCCCGGCGCTCGAGGACGAACTCCGGCCCGCGGGCTTGACACTCCGACACTTTCCCCAGTCCTTCGAGCACAGCACGGTCGGTGGATGGATCGCCACGCGCTCGGGAGGCCACTACGCCACCAACTACACCCATATCGACGACTTCGTGGAGTCGCTGCGCGTGGTGACGCCGACCGGCACCGTCGTGACCCGCCGTGTACCGGGCTCGGGCGCGGGACCCTCCCCGGACCGACTGTTCCTCGGCTCGGAAGGCACGCTCGGCGTGGTCACCGAGGCGTGGCTCCGCCTCCAGGACCGTCCCCGTCATCGCGCGACCGCGGCGGTGCACTTCACGGCCTTCGACGCCGGGGTGCGAGCCGCCCGCGCCGTCGTCCAGGCGGGCCTGTTCCCCTCCAACTGCCGGCTGCTCGACCCGACCGAGGCGGCGGGCATGGACCCGGCCGGACGCTCGGTCCTGCTGGTCGGCTTCGAGTCGGCGGCCGTGGCGGTCGACGGGCTCACGGCTTCGGCGCTCGAGTGCTGCCTCGATCACGGGGGCGAGGCGCCGTCGGGCATCCGCTCCTCCTCCACCGAAGGAGCGGCCGGCACCTGGCGCAGCTCGTTCTTCAAGGCCCCGTACCTCCGGGACGCGGTCGCCCGGCTGGGCTGGGTGGCGGAGACCTTCGAGACAGCGGTGACCTGGTCCGGGTTCGAGGGGCTTCGCCACGCCGTGGAGCACGCGGTCGCGGGTGCCGTCGACGCCCCGGCGGCGGTCAGCTGCCGCTTCACCCACGTCTACCCCGACGGCCCTGCGCCGTACTTCACCGTGGTCGCGCCGAGCCGGTCCGGCCGCCAGCTCGGGGACTGGCAGGCCATCAAGGACGCGGCGAGCGAGGCGATCCTCGCGACCGGAGGGACGATCACCCACCACCACGCGGTCGGCCGCGACCACCGTCCTTGGTACGACCGGCAGCGACCCGACCTGTTCGCCGCGTCGCTCGAGGCGGTCAAGAACCGGCTCGATCCGGCCGGAGTGCTCAACCCCGGAGTGCTCGTCGGCTGACGCACCCGGTCGGAGCGGCGGCGGGGACCACGACGACGGACGGTCAGCCCAGCACCTCGGCGAGCGTCGTCGCGATCATCCCGTGGGCCTCGGCGACGGGCTCGCAGACCACCCTGCCTTCGACGACGTTGACCCCCTCGCCCAGCGCGGCATCGGCCCGCACCGCGTCCTTCCAGCCGTTGGCCGCGATCTCCAAGGTGTACGGGAGCGTCGCGTTGACCAGCGTGTGGGTCGACGAATGCGGCACTGCCCCAGGCATGTTGGCGACGCAGTAGAAGATCGAGCCG
This sequence comes from uncultured Acidimicrobiaceae bacterium, assembly GCA_963784155.1. Classification (GTDB taxonomy): domain Bacteria; phylum Actinomycetota; class Acidimicrobiia; order Acidimicrobiales; family RAAP-2; genus Bog-756. Next base: position 165,916 of record CAWAQF010000004.1, on the reverse strand, counting down.
TGCGCCTCGAAGGTCGGGTGGGAGTGGGTCGTCGGCCGAGTCGACTGGAAGCACCCGCCCTGATCGACCGAGAGATCGACCAGCACCGAGCCAGGGGTCATCCGCTCGACCAGCTCGTCGCCCACCAGGGTCGGTGCCTTCGCGCCGACCACCAGCACCGCACCGATGACGATGTCGGCATCGAGGCAGGTCGCCTCGATGGCATGGGAGCTCGATGCGACGGTCTCGAGCGCGCCCCGGAAGTGGTGGTCGAACTGGCGGAGGCGATCGAGGTTGCGGTCGAGGACGAACACCTCGGCGTGCATCCCGACCGCGAGGGTCGCGGCCGCCATGCCGGCGACCCCTGCCCCGAGGATCACGACGCGCGCGCGCTCCGCACGCCGGGGACCCCGCAGACCAGGACTCCTCGACCGCCACCCGGCCGCATGAGGTGATGGGCCCCGACGAGCGGTGCCATCCGGCCGGCGACCTCGCTCATCGGGGTCAGCAGAGGAAGCGAGCCGTCCGCCGTCCGCACGGTCTCGTACGCGATCGCGGTGTTGCCCGCCACCAGCAGCGCCTCGGTGCACGCACGCGACGCGGCGAGGTGGAGATACGTGAAGAGCACCTGTCCGCGCCGCGTGCCGAGAAGGGGATACTCCTCGGGAACCGGTTCCTTGACCTTCAGGACCATGTCCGCTGCGGACCAGATCTCCGTCGCGTCGTCGACGACCGTCGCGCCGGTGGCGACGAAGTGCTCGTCGGGAATCGAGGAGCCGGCGCCCGCGGTATGTTCGATCAGGACCCGGTGACCCGCTGTGCTCAGTTCGCGCACACCCGCCGGAGTGATCGCGACGCGAAACTCGCTGTCCTTGACCTCCCTCGGAACCCCGACGATCACGTGCGCACCCCCGCTCGTACGACGGTACGGCCATCGTCGCGGAAGTCCGTCCCTCCGGACAAGCTTTTCCTCGCTTCCCGCCCACTTTGCATTCGATTTCCATCGAATTTCCGATGCCTGTCCGCGCCAACTGCTATAACGGGCGGCCGAGGAGCCCGTGAGACCCGTGGTCGGGTGCGGCCGGCCACCACCCACGAAGGACGTCCGGCCATGACCTCACCGACCCCCGGCCCCGCCGCCAACGGACTGCTCGATGCGGTGAACAAGGCGATCCTCGAGAAGCTGCAACAAGACGGCCGGCGCACCTACGGATCGATCGCCGAGGCAGTCGGGCTCTCCGAAGCCGCAGTACGCCAGCGGGTCCAGAAGCTGCGCGACGCGGGGATCGTCCAAATCGTCGCGGTCACCGATCCACTCCAGGTCGGCTTTCGGAGCCAGGCGATGGTCGGGATCCGTGTCGACGGCGACGTCCGTCGGGTCGCCGAACGCCTGGCCGCCGTCGACAAGATCGACTACGTCGTCATGTGCGCGGGCTCCTACGACATTCTCGTGGAACTGGTGTGCGAGGACGAGGACGCGGTTCTCGAACTGCTGAACGGCGTGATCCGGACGATCCCCGGTGTGCGTGATCTCGAGACGTTCATGTACCTCAAGCTGATCAAGCAGACCTACGCCTGGGGCACCCGATGAGCGGACCACCCGACTCACTGCAAGAACGCGCGCAGCGTCACCTGTGGATGCACTTCACCCGGATGACCGAGGGTGGGGCCGGCGCGATTCCGGTGATCGTCCGTGGCGAGGGCGCCTGGGTCCACGACGAGCAGGGAAAGCGCTACCTCGACGGGCTCTCCGGCCTCTTCACTAGCCAGATCGGCCACGGTCGCCACGATCTGGTGGAAGCCGCGGCCCGTCAGGGCCGGGAGCTCGCGTACTTCCCGGTCTGGAGCTACGCCCACCCCTCCGCGGTCGACTTGGCCGACCGACTGGCCGCGATCACCCCGGGCGACTGCAATCGGATCTTCTTCACCACCGGCGGTTCCGAGGCGGTCGAGTCGGCGTGGAAGCTTGCCCGCCAGTACTTCCGGCTCATCGGCGAACCGGACCGCTTCAAGGTGATCAGTCGGAGCATCGCGTATCACGGAGCGACCATGGGCGCGCTTTCTATCACCGGGCTCCCCAACATCAAGTCGCCCTTCGAGCCCTTGGTGCCCGGCGCGATCAAGGTTCCCAACACCAACTTCTACCGGGCGAAGTACTTCGCCGACGATTTCGACGCGTTCGGCCGCTGGGCCGCGGACGCGATCGAACAGGCGATCCTCATCGAGGGACCATCAACGGTGGCTGCGGTCTTCCTCGAACCGGTGCAGAACGCAGGGGGTTGCTTCCCTCCCCCGCCGGGGTATTTCGAGCGGGTTCGCGAGATCTGCGACCGCCACGGCGTCCTCCTCGTCTCCGACGAGGTCATCTGCGGGTTCGGCCGACTCGGGCACTGGTTCGGAGCCGACCGCTACCGGTACCGCCCCGACATGATCACCATGGCAAAGGGTCTCACCAGCGGCTATTCACCTCTCGGCGCGCTCGCCGTGAGCGACCGCCTGATCGAGCCCTTCCTGCACGGCGCCAGCTTCCTCCACGGGATCACCTTCGCCGGGCACCCGGTCAGTGCCGCAGTCGGGCTGGCCAACCTCGACGCGTTCGAGAACGAACACCTCCTCGAACACGTCCGCACCAACGAGCCGCGTTTCCGGGCGGCGCTCGAGAACCTGAGCGATCTCCCGATCGTCGGCGACATCCGTGGCGCGGGATACTTCTGGGGTATCGAGCTGGTCAAGGACAAGGACACCCGCGAGACCTTCGACGGCGAAGAGTCCGAGGGGCTGCTGCGCGGCTTTCTGTCCGGCGCGCTCTACGAGGCCGGTCTGATCTGCCGCACCGACGACCGCGGCGACCCGGTCGTACAGCTGGCACCGCCGCTCATCTGCGGCGAAGAGGAGTTCGAGTTCATTGCCTCGACCCTCCGCGAGGTCCTCGCGGATGCCTGGAAGCGGATCTGACCCGGCGCTGCGGCGGAACGCTCAGCCGGCTCCGTGGAAGGGGGCCCCGAAGGAGAAGACCCCACCGTCCCACCCGACGAGCCAGTACCCCCCGTTCGCCTGGTCGACCGCCATGCCGGCGATCGGGGCGCCGAGCCCCTCCCCTGCCGTCGACCCGTGGAATCCGGCGTCGCCGAAGGCGAAGATGCCGCCGTCGGCGCACACCTCCCAGTAGCCGCCGCCACCCGGTGCGGCGACGAGACCCACCACCGGTTGACTCAGGGGTTTGCCCGCCACCGAACCGAACGAGGCCGCGTTGAACGGGTACACCGTCCCGTCCGACGACACCTCCCAGTAGCCGCCCGACTGGGTGTCCGCCGCGATGGCGACCACCGGGTGGCCCAGCGGTTTCCCGCCCATCGACCCGAAGTACCCTGCGTCGCCGAAGGCGAAGATGCCACCGTCGCTGCCGACCAGCCAGTAGCCCTTGCCGTCGGCGGTCGGAGCCATCCCGACGATGATCGCGTTCAGCTCCTTGCTGCTCATCGACCCGTAGAAGTGCGCGTCCCCGAAGGCGAAGATGCCGCCGTCGCTCCCGACCAGCCAGTAGCCCTTGCCGTCCGGGGTGGACACGATCTGGTCGATCGGCGCCGAGAGCTCGAACTCCGAGGTCGACCCGTAGTCGTTCGCGGAGCCGTGCGCGGAGACCGAGCCGTAGGAGTTGGCGAGCCAGTAACCCCTGCCGTCGGGGGTGGCGGCCATCCCCACCACCGGAGTCTGGAGTGCCCCGACCGCGCGGTACCCCGGTGACGGACGCGGCCGCGACCTCGTTGGAGGTCGCAGACGCCCCGATCGCGTTGACCGCCACCACCGTGAAGTAATACGGCCGGCCCACCGCAAGGCCTTCGACCCGGTAGGAGTCGCCGGTGACCAACGTGGCGCCGTTCGAGGGATCCGACTTCTCGGCACCCGACGCCGTCCCGGTGTAGACGTCGTAGCCGAGGATGGCGGAACCACCGTCGGATCCGGGCTGCCAGGTCACGCGAGACCAGCCGCGGTTGGCAGTGGCCTTCACGGCCGTCGGTGCCGACGGAACGGTCGGAGCCGTGAAGGCAGGTTCGAAGAGCGCGGCGTTCGGTGCCGCTAGTTGCGCACTACTCGCGGGAGCAGTCGGGGTGCCGGCATTCGGCGCGGCGAGGGCGGAATACAGCGAACTGATCCCACCCGACACGGCGCTTGGCGACACGCCGGTCGCCGGACCCGCCGCGAGGCTTCCCGGAGTGGCCGGCAGCGAGCCCTTGGGCGAGGAGCCCTTCGGTCGGGTGACGGTGGTCGTCGATCTCCCCGAGCGGGAGTTGTGTGTACGGCTGTGCGTTCCCGTCCGGCCCGACCGGGAGTGGGCCGACTTCGAAGTGCCAGCCGGCGCCGTGGTGCCCGAATTGTCCGAACCGGAAGTCGAACCGGAGCCGGAGTTGTCGCTCGAGTTGTCGGCCCCCGCAGACGAGCCGGAACCCGAACCGCTCGCGAGATCGGTCGAGTTGGTCCGTCCGACGTTCGTCGTGTTCGGCGAGCTGCCCGAAGCCAGCACCGCCGCGGTGATCAGCACCGCGACGGCTGCGAGCGAACCGGCGAGCACTTTCCTCGCACGCTTGTCGGGAAGGGACCCCTCACCGAGGAGCCACAGCGCCCATTGCTTCAACCCCTGCGCCCAGCTCTTCATCCGAAGGCCCCTTTGTGGTGGCATGTCCCGTCGCGGTGACCTGAGGTCAGGGCTCGTGCGATCTCGCTGCCCCGCTGCCCCGTCGGCAATCCCCTGCTGCCGTGCTCCGACGGGCTCACTGCGAACGTGTCCGAGTATAACGACTGATCGGCTCAAACGGCAGGTCAGGGGGCTGACCTGGCCGAATCTGCGGGGGCCCCCGCCACCTGTCGAGTGCTGCCTCGGGGAGGCCGGCGGTACACGTCACGGTTCAAGGTGGGCCCCGAACCGGTCGACAAATGACCAGGGGACGAAACCACCGAAAGCCAGGGGCCTGGAATGTCGTACACCGACGGCGGACGCGCGGAGGAGAACACCGAGCACCTGCCGGGCGCAACGGCAATCACCGCCTGGGCGGTCACCGCGCGCCGTGAGCCCGACATCTCGCTGCCGCGGTTGAACCCTTCACTCCTCGCGTACCTCATGGGTCCGGCGGCGTTCGTCACGCTGATCGTCCTCATGCACTTCGGCCTCGTCGTCCGCGAGCCGGTCTGGCTCTGGGCGGTCGTCTTCGTCGCGATCCCCGTCGGCAACCTCGTCGTCGATCGCGTCTACCACCGCTACCCGTCGTGGCTGGGACTCAACCTTCGCATCGCGGTGCAGGCCGCGGCGGTCACTGTCGTCATCTACCTGACCGGGTGGGGTCCTGTCCTGACCATGGCCTTCGCGTTCTTGGCCATCGAGAACGTCGCCCACGACGGCTCCCGGGTTTGGCGGATCACCGCGCTCTGGAGCCTCGTCGGCATCACCATCGGGCAGGTCTACATCACCCAGGGGTGGGTCCCCTCGGTCCTCGACGTCACGCAGGCCAACGCGCTCGCGGGGATGGGCGCCTTCGTGCTGGTGTTCATCGTCCGCATGGCTGGTGTGACGATGGAACAGAAGGAGAGCGCCGAGTCCTCGCTCCGTCTGAGCGAGGACCGTTTCCGCTCGCTCATCCAGAACTCGTCCGATGCCACCATCGTCATCGACAAGACGGGGATCCTGGTCTACGCGAGCCCGGCGGTCATTCAGCTCTTCGGTCTGCAGCCGGACGAGATGACCGGTCGGACGGCGCTCGACTTCCTCCACCCCGACGACCACGACCTCGCGAGGACCGTCCTCGGCGGCCAGGAGGGCGCTGACCGAGAAGGCGTGAACCTCCAGGCCCGAATGGTGCGCAAGGACGGCAGCTGGTGCGATGTCGAGGCGGTCCTGACCGACCAACGCGATCGACCCTCGGTCGGCGGGTTCGTCGCCAACGTGCGCGACATCACCGAGCGGAAGGAGTTCGAGGCGCTCCTCGCTCACCGGGCCCTGCACGACCCTCTGACCGGACTGGCGAACCGGCAGCTGATCCTCGATCGAGCGGAACAGATGCTGATCCGCTCGAGGCGGGTGTGCGACCCGGTCGCCGCCTACTTCATCGACCTCGACAACTTCAAGGACGCGAACGACTCGCTCGGACACGAGGCCGGCGACAAACTGCTGAAGTCCGTCGCCGACCGGTTCACCGGCTTGCTGCGGGCGAGCGACACCGTGGGGCGGATCGGCGGGGACGAATTCGTGATCCTGACCGAAGGCGTCGCCCTGATCGGTGGACCGCTGACCGTGGCGGACCGCATCCGCGAGGCGCTCCGAGTCCCGTTCGAGGTCGACGGCTTCGAGGAGATGCCGATCACCGTGACCGCGAGCATCGGCATCGCAACCGGCGATCGCAACTCCGCACTCGAACTGCTTCGGGACGCCGACATCGCGCTCTACCGCGCGAAGTCCGCCGGGAGGGATTGCGCCGTCCTCTTCGAGCCAGCCATGCAGTCCGCGGCCCTCGACCGCCTGGAACTCAAGTCCGACCTCGGCGCAGCACTCGCGGCGGATCAGTTCTTCCTCCTGTACCAGCCGATCTTCGAACTCGACAGTGTCCACCTCCAGGGGGTCGAGGCGCTGCTGCGCTGGCGGCATCCGACCCGCGGCGTGATCCCCCCGAACGACTTCATCCCCATCCTCGAGGACTACGGGATGATCGTCGACGTCGGTCGGTGGGTGCTCGAGGAGGCCTGTGCCCAGGCCGCCCGCTGGCAACAGCTGGGACATCGGATCACCATGTCGGTGAACGCCTCGATGCGCCAGCTCGAAACCGACTCGTTCGTCGGAGACGTGAGGGACGCGCTGGAGGCGAACGGACTGGAACCGGGCGCTCTCGTCATCGAGGTGACCGAGTCGACACTCATGCGTGACGCCAACGCGACGGTGGCGCGGCTGCGCCGGCTCAAGGAGATCGGGGTCATGTTGGCGATCGACGACTTCGGGACCGGGTACTCGTCGCTGGCCTACCTCCGTCAGTTTCCGGTCGACGTCCTGAAGATCGACCGCTCGTTCGTCGCCGAGATGGACGGGAGTCACGACTCGGCCGCACTGGTCCACACGCTGGTCGAACTGGGGAGGACCCTGGGGCTGACCACGCTCGCCGAGGGAATCGAGGACGACTCGCAGCTCGAGATCCTCCGGGCCGAACGCTGTCACACCGGACAGGGGTTCTTCTTCTCGCGACCGGTCGAGCCCGCCGCGATCGAGTCGCTGCTCGCGACGTCCGGTCCGTCCGCTTCGATGTCTGCCCGCCACTGAGGACGGGGGCTGCTCCTCACCGGCGCAACCGCGTGTACTCGACCACGCGGGCCAGGATCACCTCGTCGGCCTTCGCCTTCGATCCGCAGTCGAAGGGCGGCTGCGGGTCGTACTCGATCATCAGTTGAGCGGCCTCCCCCGCCGTCCGGTCGACCAGCACCTCGAGCAGGCGCAGCGCCATGTCGATGCCGCTCGAGACACCGGCCGCCGTGACGATCCGGCGATCGAGGTGCTCTATCACCCGCTGATCGACCGGAACCGCGCCCAATGCCTCGAGCTCCGCATAACAAGACCAGTGCGTGGTGGCGGTGAGGCCCTCGAGCAGACCGGCCGCCGCGAGGACGAGCGATCCGGTGCACACCGAGGTGGTGAGCAGGGTGGAGGCATGCGCGTCGCGCACCCACCGGAGCACCTCTTCGTCCTTCGTGAGCGATCGGGTCCCGATCCCGCCGGGGAAGACCAGCACGTCGGGACTCGGCAACTCGGCGAAGGTCGCGTCCGCGACGAGGGCCAGCATCCCGTTGTCACTGCGGAACTCACCGGTTCGGTGCCCCACGAACGTGACGTCGATGGTGGGCACCCGCTGGAGCACCTCGTACGGGCCGACCGCGTCGAGGGCGGTGAATCCCGGGAAGAGTGCGATCGCCACCCTCGAGCGCGTCATCGGTCACATTAGGATCATCGCAGGTCTTCCGCGGATCGATGGTCGCTTCCGGCGTGGCTCCGTGGGGATGACCTGCCAGCGCCTCCGTCACAGCTGCGTGGGAGTGTTCGTTTCCGAAGACATTTGACAGTAATTGTCCAAACTCTCGGAGAAGAGGTCACGGGCCTCCGGCGAGGAACGCCGATCGAGAAGACCTTGCGCGGGACGGCGCCTCACAAGAGCAGTTGTCGACCTGGAGGAACAGGTGTCGATGCCTCCGACACTCCCGCGTCCCGTCGGGAAACCCTACGGACCCGGTCTCTGTGCCGACCTGGTCGGTGTCACGCTCGACCTCATCGAGGCAGAGGGTGCCGATCACGTGAGCCTGCGAGCAGTGGCCGGATGGGTCGGGGTCTCGCCGACTGCTGTTGCACACCACTTCGGCGACAAAGAGGGCCTGTTCACCGCCATCGCGCTCGGCGGTTTTCAGCTCCTCACCAACCAGGTGAATTCGACGCCCACCCTCCCCTCGGAGCCGAGCGATCCGGTCGGCGCCCTCGCGTGGCTGTACGCGGACTTCGCCGCCCGCCACCCCGCTCGCTTCGAGGTCATGAGCCAGCCCGCCCTCATCCGATCCGCCGATCGCAGAGTCGCCGCAGCGGAGGCCGAGTTGTTCCTTTCGTTCGCCGTGCGAATCGAGGCGAGCAAGCGGGAGGGATGGCGGACCGACCAGGACACCGCTTCGCACGTCATCGCGGCGTGGTCACTCGCGCACGGGTACTGCGCACTCCGCCAAGGCAGCCTGGCCCGGCAGTTGCGCTCGACTCCCCCGCCGGACGTCGAGCAGCTGGTCGCAGTCGTGGCGGCCGCGGGGAGACGGCTACGCTGACGTTGTGCGAATCCCGCGGGGGGGAAAGCTGCTGATCGTGTTCGCGCTGTTCGCCGCGGGTCTGGCGGCGATAACCTGGGGCGCGACAGCGTGTGCGTCGTCACAGCCGGTGACCGACATCACGCTCGACCAGGCGGTGCCGTACACACCGAAGGCGCCGGCGGGCGCGACCGACGACTACCACTGCACACTGCTCAACCCGCACGTCACCACCAACTCGTACATCATCTCGAGCGAGTTCTTCCCGGGGAGTCCGGAGGACCATCACGCCATCTTGTTCCTCGTGCCCCCGTCACTGGCCGCTGAAGCCGAGGCGGCCAACGTCGACGGGCAGGGCTGGTCGTGTTTCGGCGAGACGCCGATCCCCAACACGGGGTTGGACCAGATCTCGAACACCCCATGGCTCAGCGCTTGGGCTCCGGGCCACGGCGAGGACGACCTACCGAAGGGGACCGGCATCTACCTGCCCGCAGGCAGCCTGGTCGTCGTCCAGGTCCACTACAACCTGCTGGTCGGCGACAGGTCCGTCAAGAACTCGACGGTGCTCCACACGGTCCCGGCTTCCACCCCGCTTCAGCCGCTGAAGCTGAGCCTGATGCCAGCTCCGCCGGACGTCCCGTGCCCGGCCGGCGTGGGCGGACCGCTGTGTGTCCGTTCGGCGTCGCTCGCGAACCTCGGGCAGCGCTTCGGCCAGAGCGCGGTCGGGTTCGTCGATGCCCTCGAAGGCATCTGTGGCCGGAACCCGTACAACCCGCCCGCCAGCGACTCGACCTCCTGCAACTGGCCGGTCGGCCAGAGCGGGTACATCGTGCGCGCGCAGGCCCACATGCACCTGCTCGGGGCGACGTTCACGATGGTGGTCGATCCCGGCACTCCACAGGCCAAGACCGTCCTCGACGTATCGGACTACAACTTCCACTACCAACGGGCCTACAACATCACTCCCGTCAAGGTGTCTGCCGGGGATACGGTGCGCGTCACCTGCACTTTCGATCCGGCGCTCGGACAAGAGCTTCCGGCGCTGCGCAAGGTGCCGCCCCACTTCGTGACCTGGGGCGACGGGTCTTCCGACGAGATGTGCCTCGGCCTGATGTGGATCTCGACCTCGCTGCCCAACTCCAAATCGTCCGTCTGAAGCCTCGATCCTCTCAACCGGGCCGGCCATTCAGGGCTATCGGCAGGGCTTCCTGACGCCGGTCAGGCCGAGATTGAACTTCGCCCCGTTGAACCCGAGCGCATCGTCGGTCGCACAGAACTTGGTGGGCTTGAGCCGGTACTCGGCGTTGAAGACCGCCTTGTGCCCGACGTACGAGGAAAGCAGCCCGCACGACCCGTACTGATTGCACTGCTCGGTCAGCACGGCATCGGCAGAGCGGCTACATGTCGCGTCGCGTAGCTGTCACCGGTGTCGTCGGGGTTCTTGATCCACCATCCGAGCCCGAGGGAGTGCATGTAGTTCGCCAGCGTCGTCATGTAGTGCTCTTCGGTCGGCCTTGGTCAGCGAGAAGCCGCTCGAATCGTTGTACTCCTCGTCGATGTCCGTCTCGACGGCGTCGAAGCCCTTGGCGGCGCACTGCTGCCGGATCATCGACTCGATGATGGAGAGCGTCGTCGGAGACCCGATGTTCAGGTAGTACTCGGGATAGCCCGGTACCTGGTTCCCGAACACGCCGGCGTTCTGGAGTTGGTGCGAAGTAGGTCGTCGGGATTCCCTCGTCGGCCGTCGAGTAGTAGTTGCCGGCGGCGCCGACCTCGATGTAACAGACGACGTGCTTGCCCATCGAGTGCAGCGCCTCGACCGTCGAGGCGGGGTTGATGATCGCGTCGATGTCGTAGATCACCGGGGCCGGAGCCAGGGCGCCGTTCGCCAGACGGTCGTCGGTTCCCATGTCCTTCGCGTGGGTCAGCCGCAGCGGATGGCTGAGCTCCCACTGCCAGGGCTGATTGCCGAGCGGAGGCACCCACCATCCCGCAGCTCCTGCGGATGCCGCCGGTACGCCCAGCACCGGGAGTACCACGGCGGCGAGCGAGACGCACACGACAGCGACCCTTCGGCTTCCACCGATCCGCCCGGATCCCCTCCGAGCTCTCAGTACCTGCCGCCGACGTCTCACCGTCGGTCACCGTACTCCCGTCCAGGGCTGCAGGGACAGAGTGACCCGACGGCGTCACCGACTCGCCCGGCGATCCGCAGAACACCCCGGAAGAGGTCGACTGGTCAGCAATTCGCACTCAGACGACGAGGCGGACCGACCCGGTGAGACGGAGCCGACATTGCCTAAAGGACCCGACCGCATCGGTCGATGATCCCCCCGTGACGTGTCCCGTCAGCGACTGTGCCTACCCGTACGCCCCTCGTTGGACGGGCAAGCGCGCCGCCCGGCATGCCGCGGACACCGATCTTCTCGTCCCGCTCATCGGCCACATTCGGGACATGATCCGTTTCGGTGGGGACGAGACACCGATCGCCCGCGAACTCAACATGTCATCTGATGAGGTTTCGCGGTTCTGGGCGGTCGGACGGGTCTACGTGAAAGGGATGCACGCCGCCGCCCACCGCGACCGGCTGACCCGAACCTACGTGCCGTCACTTGCCGAGGTCAGCCAGTGGCGATACGTCGCCACCCGGATGACCGCCCTTCTCTCCGTCTTCGACGCCGATTGGTACGAGAGCTTCTGGTCCGGCGTGCTCGGCTCCTGCGCTCGCATTCCGCCCCAGGTCAAGAAACAGCTCCTCCTGAGCGGTGCTCGGTAGGGAGCGCCGACTCGAGGTCGCTGCGACCCGCGCCACCTGACGTGGGTGATGACCATCCGCGTCGATGGAGCATCGTCGAGGGCCGACCGACGAACTGACGACCACTAATCCGGCCGACGTCACCATGACCCGCTGAGTGTTCCGACCAAGCTCATCGAGACTGTCCGCATCGGAAGTGGGGATCGGCGCATCGCGTCCGGATCAGAAGATCCTGCGGTTGTGCCAGTGCAACACCGAGAAGGCGGGTGCCGAGGGACGGCGGCAAGCCGGGGGTCGCGAAACACCGTGTAGGGGTTCGGTCGGGGGGACCGGATCGGCGGTCGCGCGTGATCTGCGGTCAGACGTTGCGCGAGAAAGCGTGTGCGAGGGCGGTCGACTCGGTCTCCGTCGTCGGCGGCGTCATCATCATCAATCCGAGGCACATCTCGTCGGTCGACCCGTCACCCCAGGTGACGAAGTGGGGCGGGATCTTCCGGAGGATCGGCAGCTCCTGCTCGCGAGTGGGGTCGTAGGTGCAGGTGATGCCGAGGCTGTCGCCAGGGCCGACCGGCACGGGCTTCGACAGGACGTAGCCCCGCTGGTAGTGGAAGTCGTAGTTGCTCACGTCGAGCAGTGTCTTCTGCTTCGGTGTGTTCGGATCGAGCACGAACTTCATGCTCACGCCGAGCAGATGCATGTGGGCCGCCAGCTCGACGATGTTCCCTTTTCCGAAGATGGGCCACGTGCAGCTGGTGGTGTCACCGACCGGGGGATCCGCGGGATTGTGGCCACAGAAGGTTTCGAGCGCGTCGACGAGACCTTCTTGGTCGGCACCGAACCTCTGACCTACGCTCGTCAATTCGGCCGACCGGCTGCACGTCGCACTCGAGGCATCCGGCGGGCAGGGCACGTCCGGCGGCGCAGCAGCCAGTTGGAGCCGGAGCGGCCGCAGCGGGGTCGTTGCCGGAACCGTCGAGATGATCAACTTCGAGCGGACCGGCTTCTCCCCCACCAGGAGGTTGTAGTGCTCTTGAACGATCACCAGGCTGCCCGCCGGCATCGGTGCGCCGGTCCCGGCCGGCTCCTTCGAGACGTCGTGACCGGGTCCCCACGCGGTGAGCCACGGAGTCCCTCCGTCCAGACCGCCGGTGCCCGAGCCGGACAGACTGGACTCACCGAAGCAGGTCCATCCCTTCCCGCCGTCGTTCTGCTTCTGGGCGACCGCCGCGAGGTTCGGGGGAACCTCATAGGTGATCTCGTGGTGCACCTCGGGGCTGTTCGCCTGGAAGTCGACCGAGGTGATGAACGCGTTCTTCTTGAGGTGCGGGTTGAGCAGGGTGCAGTGGTAGTCGTCGGTACCACCGGCCGGCGCCTTCGGTTTGTAGGCCGTCGGTGCCTGGAGCACGAGCTTCGTGACCGTGGGTGCGCCGGCCTGCGCAGTCGAGACCCCGAAGACGAGGATACCGGCCAGCGTCGCAAGCGCAACGGCGATAACCGACCAGGTCTTCCACATGCCACCACCGTAGCGCCCGGGACGCCTCGATCACGAGCGCTCGAAAACGGCCAGTCCACGGAGTCTCAAACCGGCCGGTCGCCACGCGAGAAGAGTCCCTTGTCGCACAGAAAGGGGTGAACGCTCTGCCGGTGTGAGTCGTATCACCTCGCGACGAGCCGGACCCTCCGGAGGAACGAGGGCCCGTTCCGCGAAGGAGAAACGGATGCCGAAGATGGTGCTCTGGATGCTCGGAGCCATCGCCGCGGTGTCGGCCGCATGTGGGACGACGGCCTCCGCCAGCCACACGAGCAAGCCTGCCTCGTCCCACCACGCGGTGGCGAGCTCGGGCACCTCGACGACCACGTCGTCCACCACGTCGCCTTCGCCGTCGACCACTCAACCGGCCGGCTCGAACAAGCGAACGGCAACGTCGCCCGCTCCGACCTCCCCACCGATGACCGCCCAGCCCGCTCCCGCCCCGTCGACCTCGCCCACGCCTGCCGTCGCCCCTCCGACGGCCGCTGCTCCTCCTCCGGTTTCGACCACTCCGCCACCCGCGACCACGCCGCCTCCCCCACCCAGCACGCAACCGCCTCCCCCACCGACGACCACCCCCACGACAAACTGCATTCCCCAAGGCGGGGCTGGCGACGCCGACGGGGACAACTTCGGAGGACCGAGTGATGGTGACGGCTGCCAGTAGGACCGCATTCGAATCGGGGTCTCACGATCGGACCCGCCGGCCGGATGCGGCAAACGCTGGAAGGTCAACGCGGCGATGTGGCTCGGTGCCTCGACGGTGGCCGTTTCTGCCGGCATCCACCTGCATCTGTGGTTGGCGGGCTACCGGTTCATCCCGACCATCGGTCCGCTATTCATCGGACAGGCCGTCGTCGGGTTCGCGCTCGCTGCGGCGCTGGCTTTGACCCGCCACCCCGCACTCGCCGTCTCGTCGGCACTGTTCCTGGCGGCGACCATCGGAGGACTCTTGACCAGCGCATGGTTCGGGTTGTTCGGCTTCCACGACGGATTCGACGCCCCCGACGCCCGGCTCTCGTTGCTGGTCGAAGCGTCAGGTGCGGTAGTCCTCTGCCTCGGTGCTCGGTTGCTCAGAGGAGATGGAGCATTCCTGCGACGAGGCACAACCCACCGAAACCCGCGATGACCAAGGGCTGACCGACGATACGGATTCTTCGCCCCTCGACCTCACGGTTCGAGAACCAGACTCTCCGCACTGCTTCTTCCAGTGCAGGCGCGCTCTGGTAGAGCACCACGGCGAGCACGATCAGGACCGTGCCGAGCAGGAGGTCCCCGAGGCCGTGCAGCGTGGTCGCCGACACGAGAGCGATCGGTACGAAACGGTCCATCGGAAAGGACCATCGGCCATTGGGAACCGAGGCTTGAGCAGGGTGTGCCGTCGGACCGGTGGACCGACTCGAATTCCATTCGGCAGATGCCGTCCATCTCTCAGCGATACTGGGCGGCGTGGCCAGGCGAGCGATCGGTGTCGGCCTCGCGTCGCTGGCTCTCGGAGCGGCGGCCTGCTCGTCGTCGCCTTCCTCGGGTTCGGCGACGACGACGTCATGGGGTGCTGCCGCGCGGATCGAGCCGGGGACCCCTTCCGACGACACCTCGGTCTACGGCGTCTCCTGCCCGACCTTCATCGTCTGCACCGCGGTGGACGAGAACGGCTCGGCATTGTACTGGCGAGGCGCCAAGTGGTCGCCTCCCCATCCGGTGCCCGCCGGAGGGACGCTCACTTCCGTCTCCTGTCCCATCCCCACGCACTGTGTCGCCGTTTCGTCTGCGGGGAACTCGTCAACCTACGACGGTCGGTCGTGGTCACCGGCGCTGACCGTCGGACCGTCCGCCACCTACCGAATATCCTGTCCCACGACAGACTTCTGTGCCACGGTCGGGGCGAGTGCCGCCCCGGGCGGACCGAACACGGTGGGAACCTTCGACGGCACGTCCTGGTCGGCCGCCGCGTTCCCCTCCCATCCGGGCCGACCCGCATCCCCGTCGACACCGACTTCGGCCGCGGCCTCCGACCGGCTGTTCGACGTCTCCTGCGCAACCCCTGCCTTCTGCGTCGCCATCGACCTCGACGGCAGTGCACTTACGTACGACGGGACGCGCTGGACGCACGGCCCCGGCCCGGCGATGCAGGAAGCGAGCTCGGTCTCCTGTCCCGCCTCCTCGTTCTGCATGGCCGTGGGGTCGGGCGGCTATTCGACCCTGGACGGCAAGGAGTGGTCGAAACCCGCCTCGATCCCGGGGTTCCAGTCGGCGTTCCTGCCCGACGTCTCGTGTAGCACTGCACGTTCGTGCTCCGTCATCGGCCTGAACGGTGAGAGCTCGCACTGGCGAGGAGGCGTCTGGTCGGCACCGACCGCGGTCTTCTCCGGAGAATTCCTCGCGACGGTTTCGATCTCCTGCGCAACCCCTCGGTTCTGCATGGCAGTGAACAGCCGCGGCACCGCGGCGCACACCTGATGTCAGCGCGGTGAGGGTGTGACGGGCGGCAGAGCCAGACGAAAGAACAAGAAGCCGTCCTCGTCGAGCAGCTGGACGACCTCGAGATCGGTCGGTTCGGTCAACTCCGGGCCGGCGAAGACGCGAGGACCGGACCCTCCGACCAAGCGTGGCGAGAAGGTGAGGCACAGCTCGTCGAGGCATCCGGCGTCCAGAACGTCGGAAATTGAGCCCGGGGCCACCCTCGAGGAGCACCGATCGGAACCCGGTACGGAAGAGGTGGTCGAGCGCCAGTGCCGGGTCGACCCGGCCGTCGCCGGCCGTGACGACCTCGGCGACTTCTCGGCCGCGGTCGATGGCTCCTCTGTCGACATCGCTCGAAGTGAGAACGATGGGGCGCGCTTCCGCCTCGGTGAAGAACGGTGAGGACCAGTCGAGGTTCCCCGATCGGGTCACCACTGCGATCGGCGGAACCGGCGACTGACCTCGCTCCTTCCGGCGATCGCGCAGCTCATCGTCGAGACGCGCCGGGCCGTAGCCCTCGGTGCGAGCGGTACCGGCACCGACGACGATCACGTCGGACAACGAGCGCAGGGCCTGGAACACCCTGTGGTCGGCCCGGCCCCCCAGCATTCCGGACCGGCCCTCGACGGCGATCGCGCCGTCGAGGGACGAGATCATGTTGCATCGCACGAACGGTCGATCGTCGGGGCGGTCGTGCGGTAGCGAATACGCCTCGAGCAGGTCGACGCTCTCGTCCGGCTGCGGAAGGAGGGCTCTCACCCGAGTGGGTCCCGTCCCGACCCCAGAACCTCGGTCCGTTCCATACCGCCACCTCCACCTCGCAGGCCTCGAACCCCGACAGCCACCGCTCCCGGCTCGTCGAGGCTACGCCTCCCCGCTCCCGCATGCCCCCGGCAGGTGAGCGATGATTTCCGACGCGGGCCGACGTCTGACCATACGAACGTTCGGCAAGACTGCCGAACCCGGCCAGAAGGAGGATCGAGCGATGAGCCGCGTCAGCACCTACTTGAACTTCATGGGCACCACCGAAGAGGCGTTCGACTACTACCGGTCCGTCTTCGGCACGGACTTCGAGAGCGAGATCGCGAGGGTCGGTGACATGCCGGTTGCACCCGGTGGGCCCGAGATCTCCGATGCCGAGAGGAAACTCGTCGCACACGTCGAGCTCCCGATTCTGGCCGGACACGTACTGATGGGCACCGACATGCTCGAATCGATGGGCCACGAGCTCAGAATCGGCAACAACGTGACCATCAACCTCGAACCCGACACCCGCGCCGACACCGAGCGGCTCTACGCAGCGCTGAGCAAGGGTGGGAGCGAATCCACCGGGATGCAGGACGTGCCGTGGGGTTACTGGGGTTGCACACTCGACAAGTTCGGCGTCCGCTGGATGTTCAACTTCTCCGAGGCCGCCCGCGACCAGAGGTCCTGACTCCTCCCGCCGGCCGATCGAGCGGGAACTGCTTTCTGCCGGCGGTCGTCGGATGGCATCCGGACTCGGAAGGCGGGACGGGCGAGCGCTACTGGGACGGGCGGTCGTGGGGCCGATTCTGCGACAAGGCAACAAGGGTCGGAAGTATTCGAGACCTGGACACCTCTCGACGCGAAGGGTCCCGATCTCGATGAGCTCACCGGCCGGGTCGGGGCGCTCCCGCGACAGCGGATCAGGCTGCTGGCCATTGCGGCACTCATGGGTGGAGCGGGGTGGGGCTTGTGGCCGTCCGAGGATCACCCGGGAGGCAGCTTCGCCTTCTCCACGTGGATCCTCCTACCGGCGTCTCGATCGCCCCGCGCGCGTGGACGCTCTCGATGGAGGCAGAGCGGATTTCGGGAGATCGCTCTCGCCCGATCGCCCTGGCCTCCTCCACAAGTGTCTCTTTCCGATGCCAACCTCGCGGAGGTCCGGCGCGACAGGCCTACCCTCCGGAACTCGTGGTGGCTCATCCTCGCGCTGCCTTTCGGGTTGAGACCTGGGCAATGTTCTTGTACCTCAGGATCCGCGCAAGGATTTGGTGGTGCTACCGATTGGCCCTCGCATGTGCCGGCGCTCTCATCGTTGCGGGATGGTTGACCTATCTGCCGAACGCGACCACGGACACGATCGGTGGGTTCATCATCATCCTCTTGTGGTCGGGCGGCATCGTCGCCGGTTTGATGCTCTGGACGAAGCTCGGTCAATCTGGCTTAGCAATGCCACTTCGGAGACAGGTGATCCCGAAACTGCCACCCCCCGGAGTTCCTTCGATCGACGTTGTCGGGGACGAAAGAAACGGCGTGACCACCCTCCGCATCCTGACGGTGGATCGACGAAATGAATCCGCCGAGGCTCCACCCATGTGGGGCAGCTCGCTTCGTTCACCTCCGTTCGCCTGGGTCGAAGGACAGGGAAGTCAATTAGGATCACTCGGCGGTGAGTACGCCGGAGCCTCAGCGCCTGATCAACGCAAGGCAGTTCCTTCTGAGCTACTCGAGAGAGCACGTCGATGACGTGGTGCGGCTACTGTCGCCCGACGTCGTGTATTCGGTCCCAGGGCACAATCAGCTCTCTGGCATATTCCACGGACCCGATGAGGTGCGCCGTCACATTGTCAAGCTGATCGACTTCTCCCAGGGCACGTTCGAGGTGCTCAAGTGGATGGATTGGATGATCGGTGACACACACGTCACGGCGCTCCAGTACGCCCAGGCTCAAACTCGTGGCCGTATCTACCGGAGACATCACCTTTATCTTCTCGGGTTCGACCGGGACGACCTCCTGTCGGAGATCAGGGTCTTTTTCGAGGATCAAGCAGACGCTGACATGTTCTTCGCATACGACAGCTGATCGGTTCTCCGAACCCGAAGTTGCGGCCACATGACAGCGCGCAGCGTCTCGGGAAGAAGAACAGCCGCCACAGAACCTTGTGGGTTCCGATCACCGATCCCGCCGGGTCGGGCCAAGCCGAACGGGCGTCCGGTTGGGGCAGGCCATGAGTCGGTCCTCGTGAACCAGTCGCCGCACTCGAGGATCACTGGCAGGCATCGGAACGCGGAGATACCGAGGTCGAGCATTCCGTCTAGGCAGCGGACGCGATCCTCGACTACCCGCAGTCAGGTGAGCGATTCCACGGTCACGATACCGTCTCGGCACAACGCGGTGGGCACCCCGCTGATCGACACTTCACCGTCCTCAGGATCATCGGCGGCGGGGACCTTTGGGTGAGCGAGTGCGTCATCACGTACGACGGAGTGCCCAGCTACTCCGTCAGCATCATGGAGTTCCAGAATGAGCACGTGGTCCACGAGACGCTGTACTTCGTCGGTGCCTTCGGTGCGCCCGCATGGCGAAGCGCACTCAGAGCCAACGCCGGACAGGAAGATCGTCAGAGCCTGATGTGGGCCGGGATGATTATCGGCTGGCGACGCCTTCTGTGCCCATTGGAGTTGACCCGCTCTCGTGGACACCTCATTCTGGGGAAGACCCCAGAGGAAGGAGCCCCCAGTGGGTCGTCCGTCGATTTATCCCGAGGAGTTCCGGCGGGAAGCCTGTGAGTTGGCACGCCGAGGTGATCGTTCCATCCGACAGGTGGCTGCGGGCCTCGGGATCCCCGACCAGACGCTGTGCAACTGGCTGAAGGCAGAAGACAAGGCGAGGGCTCGGGGACAAGACCCCGGGTCCTTGAGCGAGTCCGAGCTCGCGGAACTCAAGCGTCTGCGCAAAGAGAACGCCGAGCTGAAGATGGACCGCGAGATCCTGCTGAAGGCGTCGGATTTTTTCGCCAAGGAGACGAACCGCTAAGCCGCTTCCGGTTCGTCTCCGCTCACCGAGACCAGTACCCGGTCAAAGCGCTGTGCCGGGTGGCGAGGGTCTCGCGCAGCGGCCACTACGCCTGGGCCAGCCGGGCTCCGTCGCCACGCTGTATTGACGACGCCTATCTGACCGACACCATCCGCGAGATCTACCGGTCCTTCAGCTCAGGCGGATACCGCTTCGATGTTGTCTTCTTCTCCATGACTCCATACTCGCTTCCAAGGTATGGAGCCTCCAAGATTCCCAGGCCGATTCAGTCTCGCGGCTCTCCACTGCGGTCAGCTCTTTTGTGGCCGAGAGCTATCCTCAACTCATGTGCGGCATCGGCGGCTGTGTCTTGCCTCTTGGCGAGAGCCCCTCGCTTGACCGACTGTCGGCAATGCGTGACGCCCTCAAGCACCGTGGACCCGACGGGGCGGGTGTGGAGATCCTCGAAAACGTCGGACTGGTTCACACGCGTCTTGCGATCGTCGACGTGAGCGAACGTGCAAGACAACCAATGCGTCACGCCAACGGAAACTGGTGGCTCTCCTTCAACGGAGAAATCTTCAACCATAAGGCGATCCGGCGTGATCTTGCCGATGAATCCTTCATCTCTGGAGGGGATACCGAGACACTTCTACACGCGCTCGCCCGTTGGGGCCCAGCAGTGCTTCCACGCCTCAACGGTCAGTTCGCGATCGCTGCGCTTGACCGAATTGTCAAGCGATTGTTGCTCGCCCGAGACCGCTTCGGCATCAAGCCCCTCTACTTAGCCACCGCGGATGGCGGCATCTGGTTCGCCAGCGAACCGGAAGCGCTTCTGGCCGCCGGCATCGAAGCCTCACCGCGGGTGGACGGCTGGCGAAGCATACTGGACTCGTCCTGCTATCCGGGAGATGCCACATTGCTTCAAGGCATTCGCCGCCTCTTGCCGGGGACTTGTTTGGAAATCCCGCTCGACACGTTGGTACCCATGAGCCACCGCTGGGATTCACCCGAACGTCACGTAGACGCGAGACGCCAAGAGAAGTTGCAGTCTCGTTCACGGTCTGCCCTGGTTTCCGAACTGGAGGGCACCCTTCGTGCTGCCGTGCACGACGCCCTCCTTGGTGACGTGCCCATGGGGACCCTGTGCTCGGGTGGAGTCGACTCGAGCCTCATCACAGCATTGGCGTTCGAGGTCAAGAGAGATCTTGTTGCTTTCGGGGCTGGATACAAGGACGACCCAACTCACGATGAAGGTCCAGCTGCTCAACGAGTTGCCGACACGTTGGGAATCGAGCTCGACATGCTTGACATCACAGAGTCCGGTTGGAGAAGCGGCTTCGTCGCTGCGACTCTTCATTTCGGTGCTCCTTTGGCCAATGCGAGCTCGGTTCCCATATCACAAATGGCCGAACGCGCTCGTCGCCGAGGTGTCAAGGTCCTGCTCACTGGCGAAGGAGCCGACGAGTTGTTCGGTGGATATATGGACCTCCACTCAGTCTCCTTGGCAGCGTTCTTGTCTTCACGGCAACGGGCGGCGCGCAGGCTGGAATCGATGATGCTGAGACATCCATTGGAAAATGTGCGCGCCGTAGCTCGGCGGGTTGCCAAGCTGGCAGGACCGCGCCCTCTCAATGAACTGGTCCGGTCCCCACCCCATGGGAACGCGACGACCGGCGAGGAGGTACCGACGCCTCGCATTGAGGCCGAGTATCTACACCACGCTGGACCGAGAGCCGTGTTGGAATCGGTCCTGTTACGAAATCTCGATTTCACGCTGTCACACCTGTTGAGCCGCATGGACAAGAACATGATGCAGGTCTCGGTCGAAGCACGCGTACCGTTCCTCGATCCACGTGTGGTCGCACTAGCGCTAAACCTCCCTCTTGAATCCAGGGTCAGTCCTTGGAGTAAAGGCATCCTGCGGGACGTGGCTCGAGGATTTCTGCCCTTGAGGATTGCCCACCGTCCAAAGATTTATGGCATGACGTACGATGCCGGCACATGGATCGAGGACGCGGCGAATACCCAGTTTCTGTCGCGTGGTGTGCTACGGGATGTGTTTGGTGTTCCCTCCGACGAGTTCGCAGATGTCGTGCGTACTGTGAGCGGCGATTTGCGCGTCCGCCTTTGGTCGGCAGAAGTCTGGTGTCGATCAGTATTCGCAGGGGAATCCCAAACAACCATCGAACGAGAGCTATGGCCCCAGGGTATGTAGAACAACCAACCGGATCATCTACGGGCGACTGTGACTTCGGTGCCGACGGTCTTGCCCTTAGCCTGCAATCAGGCCCTTGCGTCCCGGTGACGCGCTCCTCTTGGTCACCGGATATCGCTTACGTGTGCGCGTTGTTGTGCCACTGATGGCGCTCACCCAAACTCCCCAGAGTCGCTCACCTAAATTCCCCACCGGGGATCTGCGGTGGAGGGGTTGTCGTTCGGTGACGCTAGTGGTCGCACGTTTTCGTGCCAGGTGGCCGATCGGCCCATTGGCTACGGACACGACATACCGGCTAAACGGCATGTCTGAAGGAGCGGAACCGTGTCAACGGACGGAAGGGAACTCTTTCTCCTCGTGGCGCTTGCAGTGTCGCCATTGGCGACCTACACGCGGACGCGCGTGAGCGACGGCGCTCGGGTCAAGGTGGAGCGCCCGCAGCGACGCGAGGACGAACGACCTTGAGCCCGAGCGGCTCGCTACGCAGAAATTCTCAGGTTGTCAGTGGCGACACGGCGCCTGGTCACGACCACCAAGGACAGAACCCCGTCACCGACCCCGTGGAGCAATCCTCGGTGATAGCCGCCCCAAAGGAGACCCCCCCATCCGACGACGAACACAGCCACCCGCTTTGCGACCTTGCCCGGATTGTCACCGGGCAGCACCAGCATCCGCCTCAGGCGCTTGGCGATGAATCGATGTAGCCCGGTTCCGGGTCCGAAAGCTGTGGCTGCTGCGTCGGCCGGAGGCGTGGCGGCAATCGGCGATGCAGAACCGGAAAGCAAGCCTCGGCGAGTGATGTGGTGGATTGTCGGCATCGCAGGAGTCATCGCCGCCGGTGCCGCGATCGCTGCACTACTTCTCGCCTAGAGAACCGGTCTCCCCGTCGGCGGTCCGCCGGTCTCCCTTTCGGTCGCCGTCGGCCGTCGGCCGTCGCCTACCCTACTTCCGGCCGTTTCTCGTTCTCCTGGCTGCCTTTGTGTGATTGATTCTGGTGGGCGCTGCCGGACTCGAACCGACGACCTGCTGGTTGTAAGCCAGCTGCTCTACCAACTGAGCTAAACGCCCAAAGAAGAAACGCTACTGGGCTGCAGCCGCCCGGAGTGCTCCGAGTAGGAGCGGAGTCGCGGCGGCTGCCGGTCGCCTCCGATCTTCGTGCTCGAGCGTGACCAGCTCCATCCCGCCCAGCTCGTCGACGACTGCGCCGGCCTCGGTGCAGACGAGCATCCCGCCCAGATAATCCCAGCAGCCGAGGCGAGATCCTCCGATCGTCGCATAGCCGTCGAGGCTGCCGTCCGCGACCGCGCACAGGTCGAGAGCCGCCGCGCCGAACGCCCGGTACTGCGACCACCCGATGTAGCGCGGCGGGTACCCGGAGAACGCCAAGATCGCCTCGTTCAATCTCTCACAACCGGAAGAACGAATCGGCCGACCGTCCTTGCGGGCCCCACCACCGCGAACTGCCTCGTAGCGGACGCCGTTGGCCTGGTTGACCACGACAGCCGCTCTCGGTCCCGCCTCGTCGACCGCGCAGAGACTCGTCGCGTACCACGGGATGCCCCGCGACGCGTTGGTCGACCCGTCCACCGGGTCGAGTGCGACCACGATCGGTATCTCGGGATGGTGGGCGCCGGACTCCTCGGAGAGCACTCCGAGGCCCGCGGTCTCGAGTACCGCCACCGCGGCGGTGTCGGCCACGATGTCGAGGTGGTACTGGCCGCTGCGCGTACCGGCCGGGCTCCAATCGGTCAGCTCGGCGAGGACCTCCGCGACCGCGGTGGCCGCCGCGTGGAGCGTCTCGAGCAGCCCCGCGTCGTCCATGGATCGACGATACCGGAGGCTCCGGCGGCCGGTAGGCTGAGCGGACTGTGGCAGTCATCGACGTGGCCGGGTACGTGGCCGACCTCAAGGACCACTCCGTCGACCATGGGTTCCACGTCCACGACGAGCGGCACTTCGTCGAGACGTACTCGCTGCGACAGGTCTGGGAGGTCGAGCTCCATCCCGAGGAAGGGTGTGGTGGCCCGCTCGACCTCCACCTCGCGCTCGAGGTCGATCCCCGCACCCTGCTTTCCTTCGAGGACGCCGTCTTCGGGCTGCCCGAGGACGAGTCCCCACCCGACGAGTTCCACTTCCCCTTGATCTTCACCTGGGCGTTGCCACCGCTCCCGAACGGCCCCGACCTGCTCCGCCTCGCCATCGATCTCGCGGGCGTCGGGGGCATCGAAATGCCCCTCGAGGTCTCCGCGATCGACTCGTACGCGTCGGCGACCGATGCTGCCGAGCGACGATTGAGCATCGTCGCTCGCTCCCCCGTCTCCCTCGCGCGCGTGCTGGCGGGTGAGGAGATGATGTGCGACGTCTTCGACCGCTGTCTGGCCGTCAGCCGGTACCTTCTCGAATCCGCCGGCAGTTGGCTTGGCTGACCAGGCACCGCGCGCGGGCTACTCGCACGCGAGCCGTGGTTGGTGCCGCGGCAATCGTCGCACTCGGAGCCTCGCTCGCGGCGTGTGGGAACCAGGGAATCGGACTCGCCCGCCAAGCGTGTAGCGACGTCGGTCGCTCGATCACCTTGTTGCACCAAGCCGACCGGCCGCAGAGCTCCTCGAGCGCGGCCCAGCTCAATCACAGGGCCTATGTAGAGCTGCTCGCCGCGCTCCCCATCGCCGCCGAAGCCACCTACGTCGACAACCAGTGGCAAGCGCTGATGACCACCCTCTCTCAGAGCAGCCAGCTCCCCGAGGCACGACTGGTCCCCGCGCTCGAGGCCGAATGCCGCGTCGCGAACAGCTCGGTGTTCAACCAGGCGCCACCACCCTCGTCCATTCCACCGCCCGCGGTCACCCCGACCTCGACACCCTGACTGAGCGGCGGCTCGCCGAGGGGTCGCGTCAGGAGCCTCGACCGCCCGACGCGCCACGGGATTGCGATCCAGTGGCCGGTGCCCGAGGGACCGTCGTGGTCGTCGTCGTAGTGGCCGTGCCACCGAACTCACGCCCGGCCATCTGCAGCCGGCCGACCCCCACCACGTCGGGCAGGAGATGGGCGTCGAGCCACTGACCGGCGGCAGCCGTCGGAACGACGTGGACGCCGTCGCCGTCGCGGATCTGCACGCCGTCGAAGGACGTCGTGAAATGTCCTCCCGGACACAATTGTGCACCGAAGTCCTCGAGCTGCACGTTCCTCGGGTGCTCGGCGGCGACCTGGCGGACCATCTGGTTGTAGAGGGCGAGACGCTGCGGTGCGTCCTCGGGCCAGGGTTCTCCGTTCCGCTGCTCGCCCGAGTCGAAGCACGGGGAGGTCATCAGCACCATCAGTGCCCCGCTCGAGGTTCCGACCTGCACGGCCTCCTCGAGCGAGCGCATGAGATCGGTGTCGAAGGCCGGCTCGCCGATGTGGAGCCACTGACCTCCGATCTCGCGGTCGAACAGCTCCCAACGACCGGCCAGCACGACGACCACGTTGGGGTCGAACTGCGCGAGATCGGACTTCCAGAGCGCTGGCCATTGTTCCGACGGGGGGGAGCTCGCATCACACGCCGGGTTGATCGGGTCGGCGATCCCGTGGGCGACATAGGACGTGCTCAGGAGCAGCCCGCAGCCGACGATCGCGCTGTTGTCGATGTTGACGTCGTAGCTGTTCTCGGGCTGGCTCGCCTGTACCGCGAACCCGACCCGCCAGGCGACCGAATCACCGAAGACGGCGACCCGCACCGGCGGCCCGGTGTACTGCGCGCCCACCACCCGGATCGGGCCCGCCGCACCCGCTTCGGTCGGCAAGGTGGTCGCCACGGTGACCGACACCACACCGAGGAAGGCGACCGAGGTGAGCAGCCAGGCCCGCCACTCGGTGAACGAGTGCACCCGGCCGCGCCGGATCGGCTCCTCGACGAGGTAGAAGGAGCCGGTCGCCACGAGCAGGGTGATCCCGATGCGCACCGCGAGGAGCGGCAGGCCGTAGAGGTGGACCCGCTCGGCCGAAAGGAGCGCGAACAGCGGGAAGTGCCAGAGGTAGGTGCCGTAGGAGATCTTGCCGAGGTAACGGAAGACCCGGTTGCCGAGTGCGCGTGCCAACAGGGCGGCCTGCGCGGTGATGACGCACAAGATCACCGCGGCCACGAGGATCGCGAAGGCGAAGAACCCGCCCTCGAAGAGCCACGGGCTCGGGCCGGTGAGGCGCGACCAGAGGTAGGCGCCGGTCGCGAGGGCGGCGAAGCCGACCAGCTGGAGGAGCGCTCTCGTCACCGGTGAGGCGATCTCCCAGGCCGCGATCGGCTTGAGGGTGGGGCCGCGACGGCGGTGCAGGTCGCGCCGGTGCGGCCGCGGGGGGACCGCACCGAGCGTGCCCGCTGCGGGGTGGACCCGATCGAAACGTCCGACGCTCCGGCCGTCGGGGACCGGCCGGGCCGGCAGCGCATGGCGGGCCCGCGCCCACATGGCCAGCGCGATCGCGAGGACCGCTCCCACCAGGATGTCCTGGCTGCGGGTGTCGGTCCCCTCGTAGAGGCGGGTGACCGAGGCTCCGTGCAAGAAGAGGAACCGCATCTCGAGCGCCGAGGCGAGCGCACCGAGGACCGCCACGCCGAGGACCGGCCAGAGCCGCCGGCTCGGGCGGAGCTTGGCGCCGAGCCGGAGCAGCACCAACACGACCGGGGGCCAGACGATGTAGAACTGCTCCTCGATCGCGAGCGACCACATGTGCGCGAGCGGCGAGGGCTGGGCGGTCAGGTCGAAGTAGTTGGCCCCGGCGAAGATGAAGTGCCAGTTGGCCACGTAGAACAGCGACGAGAGGGTGTCGAGGCGCAGGTTCGAGAACTGGCCGGGTGAGGCGAAGACCTTGGCGTAGATCGCGACCCCGACCAGCAGGACCAGCAGCGCCGGCAGGAGGCGCCTCGCCCGGCGGGCCCAGAACTCGCCGAGTCGGATGGTGAGCCGGGTGGTCCACTCCCCGAGCAGCAGCGAGGTGATGAGGAAGCCCGAGAGCACGAAGAAGACGTTGACCCCGAGGAAGCCGCCGCCCACCCCCGGGGCGCCGCCGTGGTAGAGCATGACCCCGAAGACCGCGATGGCACGCAGCCCGTCGAGGGCGGGCACGAAGCCGAAGCTGATCGGCCGTCCCCGGGGCGCGGTGTGCGCGCCCGGACGCGTCCCACGGATGCGAGCCGCCGAGTGACGTCCCGGGGTCACCGAAGCGGCATCCCGGCCATCTGCAGTCGTCCGACCCGGACCGCCTCCGGGAAGAGCTTCCACCCCAGCCATCGGGCGGCGGGCAGCACCGGTACGGTGCCGCCCGGCACTCCCGGGAAGTGCACCCCGTCGGCAAGTCGAACCGTGACGCCGTCGACGGTCGTCGCGAACTTGTCTCCGGGGCAGACCTGCGAGCCGAAGTCGTCGACCTCGACATCGCGCGGATGCGCGGCGGCCACCTGTTGCAGCATCTGGTCGTAGAGGTGCCGGCGTGAAGACGTGTCCTCCGGCCAGGGTTGGCCGTTCGGCTGTTCGCCGCTGCTGGTGCAGGGAGCGGTGAGCATGATCAGGTAGGCCCCGGTCGAAGTGGCGACCCCGACCGCCTTCTCGAGGTCCGCGCGGAGGTCCGCATCGAACGCCGGCTCTCCGATGTGGAGGTCCTGACCGTCGACGATCTGATCGGAGACCTCCCACCTGCCGGCCATGAGCATGACCACGTTCGGACGGGTGGTCGTCAGCCATGCGGACCAGATGGCCGGCCACTGCTCGGAGGCGGGGGCCGAAGCGCTGCAGGCCGAATACGGGCGGTCCTCGACCCCCTGGACGATCTGGTCGCTCACCGTCATCACCCCGCAGCCGAGGAGCCCACCGGCATGGAACTGTACGTCGTAGGCGCGGGCGACCCCCGGTGTCGAGAGGGCGAATCCGGCGGTGAAGGCGAGCGAGTCACCGAACAGGGTCACCGAGACCGGGTGCCCGGTGTAGGAAGGTCCACTCGGCACCGGGATGCGACCGGTCGCGACGGCACCCGCTTCGGTCGGCAAGGTGGTCGCCACGGTGACCGACACCACACCGAGGAAGGCGACCGAGGTGAGCAGCCAGGCCCGCCACTCGGTGAACGAGTGCACCCGGCCGCGCCGGATCGGCTCCTCGACGAGGTAGAAGGAGCCGGTCGCCACGAGCAGGGTGATCCCGATGCGCACCGCGAGGAGCGGCAGGCCGTAGAGGTGGACCCGCTCGGCCGAAAGGAGCGCGAACAGCGGGAAGTGCCAGAGGTAGGTGCCGTAGGAGATCTTGCCGAGGTAACGGAAGACCCGGTTGCCGAGTGCGCGTGCCAACAGGGCGGCCTGCGCGGTGATGACGCAGAAGATCACCGCGGCCACGAGGATCGCGAAGGCGAAGAACCCGCCCTCGAAGAGCCACGGGCTCGGGCCGGTGAGGCGCGACCAGAGGTAGGCGCCGGTCGCGAGGGCGGCGAAGCCGACCAGCTGGAGGAGCGCTCTCGTCACCGGTGAGGCGATCTCCCAGGCCGCGATCGGCTTGAGGGTGGGGCCGCGACGGCGGTGCGAGGGAGGGCGCGATTCCTCCGGCAGCGCATGGCGGGCCCGCGCCCACATGGCCAGCGCGATCGCGAGGACCGCTCCCACCAGGATGTCCTGGCTGCGGGTGTCGGTCCCCTCGTAGAGGCGGGTGACCGAGGCTCCGTGCAAGAAGAGGAACCGCATCTCGAGCGCCGAGGCGAGCGCACCGAGGACCGCCACGCCGAGGACCGGCCAGAGCCGCCGGCTCGGGCGGAGCTTGGCGCCGAGCCGGAGCAGCACCAACACGACCGGGGGCCAGACGATGTAGAACTGCTCCTCGATCGCGAGCGACCACATGTGCGCGAGCGGCGAGGGCTGGGCGGTCAGGTCGAAGTAGTTGGCCCCGGCGAAGATGAAGTGCCAGTTGGCCACGTAGAACAGCGACGAGAGGGTGTCGAGGCGCAGGTTCGAGAACTGGCCGGGTGAGGCGAAGACCTTGGCGTAGATCGCGACCCCGACCAGCAGGACCAGCAGCGCCGGCAGGAGGCGCCTCGCCCGGCGGGCCCAGAACTCGCCGAGTCGGATGGTGAGCCGGGTGGTCCACTCCCCGAGCAGCAGCGAGGTGATGAGGAAGCCCGAGAGCACGAAGAAGACGTTGACCCCGAGGAAGCCGCCGCCCACCCCCGGGGCGCCGCCGTGGTAGAGCATGACCCCGAAGACCGCGATGGCACGCAGCCCGTCGAGGGCGGGCACGAAGCCGAAGCTGATCGGCCGTCCCCGGGGCGCGGCAGAGGACGGGTCCGGTGCGGCGTCGGTCCTGGCGGCGGGAAGGCTCATCGGGAGTGCGGGATCAGGCCCACGTGCAGGGCACAGCGGGCAGCGGCGCGGACCTCTGCTCCATTTTCGCAGACCCCATGGCCTCCCCGGGGACCAGGGCGCTCTCGCTGCTCGTGGTGCCCGAGACGGCGGGCAGCCCCCGGGCTCCCGGTACGGTGGCGGTCAGCCCGCCGAGCCGTACCCTGCGGGCATGTTGATGGCCTTCGTCTCGAGGAACAACTCGAGTCCGGCTTCACCGAACTCCCGGCCGATCCCCGACGCCTTGTACCCACCGAAGGGCGAGGAGAAGTCGATCGGGATGTTGGAATTGACCATGTAGGTGCCGGTGCGCACGCCACGGGCGACCTTGAGGCCGCGCTCGGCATCCGAGGTGAACACCGCGCCGCAGAGTCCGTAGTCCGAGTCGTTGGCGATGCGGACCGCCTCCTCGTCACCGTCGTAGGGGATCACCGAGAGCACCGGCCCGAAGATCTCCTCCTGGGCGATGCGCATCGAGTTGTCGACGTCGACGAAGACGGTCGGCTCGACGAACCATCCCTTGTCGAAGGCCTCGGGGCGCCCGCCGCCCACCGCGACCTTGGCGCCCTCCTCCTGACCGATGCGGATGTAGCCCTCGACCCGGTCGCGCTGGCGCTCGGCGACCAGCGGGCCGACGTCGGTCGCCGGGTCGAGCGCGTCGCCCACCTTCAGCGCCTTGACCTGCTCCACGAGCGCTTCGGCCACCTCTGCGTATCGGTCCCGTGGCGCCAGGATGCGGGTCAGCGAGATGCAGGCCTCACCGTTGTTCATGATGGCGTTCGGCATCATGAGCGGGAGCGCCTCGGCGAGGTTCACGTCGTCGAGCAGCACGGCAGCCGACTTCCCCCCGAGCTCGAGGCTGAAGCGGGTCAGATTCTCGCCGCACACCGCGGCGATCTTCTTGCCCGCCGCGGTCGACCCGGTGAAGGACACCTTGTCGATGTTCCGGTTGCGCACCAGATGGTCGCCGACCTCTCGCCCGGCGGGCACCACGCTGAGGACGCCCTTCGGCAGTCCGGCATCGGTCAGCATCTCGGCCAGCCGGTTGGCGTCCAGGGGCGTTTCGGGGGCCGGCTTGAAGACCACCGTGCTCCCGGACAACAGCGCCGGCGCAAGCTTGGCGCAGGCCAGGAAGATCGGGACGTTCCAGGGGGTGATGGCCGCGACGACGCCGACCGGCTCCTTCGCGACGATCACCGGTCCGAGCAATCCGTCCTTCATGGTCTCGAACGGGTACGTCGATCCGAGTCCCGCGTAGTAGTCGAGGATCATCGTCGGCGCGAGCACCTGTGCCAGCGCTCCCCACGACACCGGCGATCCCATCTCGTTGGCAATCAAGTTGTTGAGATCGTCGGTGTTCTCGCGGATCGAGTTCGCGAGCCTGGTGAGGATCTCCGCTCGTTCGACCGGGGTCATCCGAGGCCAGGGCCCGTTGTCGAACGCGTCACGCGCGGCTGCGACGGCCCGGTCGATGTCGGCGTTCTGGGCCTCGGGGACCCTCCCGATCAGCTCTTCGGTGGTGGGCGATACCACGTCGATGACCGAGGAGGACGAGGGCTCGACCCACTCCCCACCGATGAAAAGACGGTCGTACGACTGCATGGGTCCTCCTACTGGCGAGACGGAAGAGGCCGACGGGTAAGAGCCGCCGGCAGTGACGTGCGAAGGAATTGTAGCCCCCAACCGTTCCACCCGCCCCGGCCCGGAGGGCACCGGTACGCTCGACACGTCCCCCGTCCGGTCGGGTCCCGAACCGGCCGGACCCCGCCGACCCAGGAGTCACCCTGCTCTCCCCTCTCGACGACTACCCGGTCCATCAGATCTCCGAACCGATGCGGTTCGTCGCCACCTCCGACCGCAACTTCTACGACCGGTACTACTTCAACATCCACGGGACGGGTGAGGTGCACGGCACCGACGACGAACTCTTCGCCGTCATCGGGGTCGGGCAGTACCCGAACCTCGGTGTCGCGGACGCCTTCGTGTCGGTGCTCTGGGGCGGTGGACACCAGGTGGTGCGTTCGTCGAAGGTCCTCGGCGCGGACAGGATGGACGCCTCCGTCGGCCCGATCCGGGTCGAGGTGGTCCGCGGTCTCGAGGAGGTCCGTGTCGTCGTCGAGCCCAACGAGTGGGGTCTCGAGCTCGATGCCGTCTACCAGGGGTTCTCCGAGGCGCACCTCGAAGCACGCCATTTCGACCGGCAGTTCGGTCGGGTCACTTTCGACTCCACCCGTTTCGCACAGGTGGGATCGTGGGAGGGGCGGCTCCGTCTCGGTGACCGCGAACTGCAGCTCGCACCCGAACGCTGGTGGGGGACGCGGGACCGGTCGTGGGGCGTGCGGCCGGTGGGCGAGCCCGAGCCACCGGGGCTCCGGGCCACCGACACGGCCGGCGGGTTCTTCTGGATCTACGCACCGGTCCGCTTCGAGGACCACGCAATCGTCACCATCGTGCAGGAACGACCGACCGGTGAACGGGTGATGCAGGACGCGCACCGCGTCTTCCCGATCGGTAGTGGGCGCGAGCCCGAGTGGCTCGGGCGACCCGAACACGACCTGCGATTCGCGCCGAACAGCCGGGCCGTCGCCGGGGCGACCCTCTCCTATTTCGGCGCCCGCGGGCGCAAGACCGCCGAGGTCGAGGTCGAGCCGATGCTCGCCTTCCCCTTGCTCCTCGGGACCGGATACGGGCTCGAAGCCGACTGGCGCCACGGCATGTACAAGGGCGACCTCGTGGTCGAGGGCCAGGCGATCCCTCCCGCCGATCCGAGCTACCCCAGCTGGGGGTTGACCGAGTACGCGGCGAAGTTCACCTCCGACGGACAGGTCGGCTACGGCATGTTCGAGTGCGCGGTGATGGGACCCCACCACCAGTACGGCTTCGAAGGCTGGGAGTGAGGGAGGGCGGCGCCCGATCAGGCCGGTCCGACGGCCCGGATCGCATCGGTCTCCCAGTAGGCGCGCGAGCGCCGCGATCTTCCCTTCGGGTGACATCCGGTAGGTGTAGACACCGTCCACCTCGACGACCGCGCCGCCGGTGAGGGTGATCCGGATCACCCCCACGTTGGCGATCTCGTTGCCGCAGAGGAACGACTGGCGGATGTCGAACCGGATCGACTCGTTCGCGCCGATCACGTCGTCGTAGAAGGCTGCGATCGCCGCTGCGCCCCGGTGACCCTTGCCCTCGGGGTCGAACATCGACGGCCCGATCGGGTCCTCGACGATCGCGTCCTCGGTGAAGAGCGCGAGCCAGCCGGCACGGTCGCCGGCTTCGACCGCGGCCATCGACGCCCGAGCGAGGTCGCGTGCGGACGTCACGAGCGCACCTTCGCGATGACCCAGTCCGCATAACGCCGGAGGTTGTCGATCTTCTTCTGGAGCGGCTCGTCGTCGGGACCGACGACGTACGGCCACCGGAAACCCACGATGACGTCGGTGACGCCTTGTTCCTCGAGGCGTCGGACGCCGTCGACGGCGTAACCGTCGGCAGAGATCACGTGCACTTCGAAGGGCCGATCCGCCGTACCCTCCTCTTCTCTCAGACGGTTGAGTCGCTCGAGGAGTCCGGGCAGGTCGGCAGGATCACCACCGCCGTGGAGCCATCCGTCCGAACGGGCCGCCCGGCGGAGGGCGGGGACCGCGTGACCGCCGACCAGAACCGGAAGCGGTGCCGTCGGAGTGGGAGAGATCTTGATCGCGGGAAGGTCGAAGACCTCTCCGTGGTACTCGAAGTAACCGCCGGCTGCGAGCCCGCGCACGATGTCGATCGCCTCGTCCATCCTGCGACCGCGCCCCTCCCAGGGCACGCCGCAAAGCTCGTAGTCCTCGGGCCACGGGCTTGCCCCGACGCCGAGGGCCAGGCGATTGTCGGTGAGCACCGCCACCGACGCCGCCTGTTTCGCGACGAGCAGCGGATGACGCATCGGCAGCTTCAACACGAACGTCGTGAAACGGATCCGGCTGGTCACCACCCCCATCGCCGGGATGAGCGAGAAGGGCTCGATGAACGGCTTGTCCTCGAGGAAGTCGCGAGTGTGGTCGGGTGAGAACGGGTAGGTCGAGTCGGACTCGCGCGGGTAACAGAGGCTGTCGGGTATCACCATCCCGTCGTAGCCAGCCTCTTCCGCAGCCTGCGCCAGGGGCAGGTAGAAGGTCGGGTCGACCATCGACTCGGCGTAGGAGAAGCGCACGGTCAGGCCTCTCTCTCGACCGCGCTCCGGAGCGAGGTACGGGTCACGCCGGTCCGGACGGGGTGACCCCGTGCGCACGCAGGCGCTCGGCGACCCAGGCGATGCTGTCGGGCTTCCGCATCTCGTCGGCCCAACCCTCGAGGATCGACTCGACCTCCACGCGCCCGTCGATGTGGGCGACGACGGTCACCACCACCCGGTCGACCGGCATGTGCTCGACCTCGATGTCGCCGAACGGGGTCCACGAGTCGGCCTCGGGCACCAGCTCGAGCATCGCGTAGAGCTCCCCGGTGTCCTCGACCCAGCTCAGCTCGTAGCGGTTGCCCTTGGCGTCGAACCAGTCGGTTCCGAATTCGAACTCGGCGGACTGCCGGCGACGCTCGTCGGCGCTGTAGAACTGCTCGATGTCCATCGTCCTCCCGTCGGGACTCGGCACGCCGGGCGCACAGTAGCGCACCACCTCGCAGGCTTCGGTCGGGCGTCGGGCGACATTCGCCGTTCCTCAGGCGGGTCGGGTCACCGTCCTCGCGAGGATGCCGAGGGTCGCGCGGAGCGCGCCCTCGGAGATCACCGGGAAGATCCCGGCCTCCCTCCAGGTCGGGTCGATGTCGGACCAGTCGTAGTAGGAGGTGACCCGGGTGGCCGTGCCGTCGGATTCGAGCGTGTAGCCGTACACGTGCCCGAGCTGGGGGCGGATCTGACCGAGGATCGTCCATTCGATCTCGCGGTCGGGGACGTACTTGGTGATGGTGACCGTGACGTCGTACTCGCCGAGCGGGTAGTCGTTCAGCGCCTCACGATCCATGTGCACGACGAAGGAATCACCGGCCGCGTTCACCGGGTCCCCCGTCGAGTCCATGAGCATTCCGGAGCTGTCGATCGCAACGTGGCCCTTCGGGTCGCGGAGGACGGAGAAGACGGCGGCGGGCTCCGCGGCGATCAGGCGCTGGACCTCGATTCGCTCGTCTTCCATGTGCGCATCCTCTCATCCCCGGCGAGCCGACCGCACCCGATTGGCTTCGAAGGTCCCCGGTCGCCTGTCCGCGGAACGGCTGCGCCGGATAGAGTCACGGGAGAGATGTGATCGGATCGAGCACAGGAGGTGAGCCGGATGCGATCAGAACCCCCCAGTACCTGGCGCCCTCCGATGCGTGCTCGCCACTGATCTTTCCTTTCTCATACGACTGAGAACCTGATCGGTCTGCGGCGCGGCGAGCCGCGACCGGCTCCGGAGGACGGAATCCCCTCCCGACGCGGCGCGCCCGTCGGCACGGCCCTGACCCTCCGGACGGGCCCGCTGCCGTGCGTCGCTTCGGACACGAGACACCGCTTCGGCCCGCAAGGAGTTCTCATGTTCCGCAAGCACACCGCTTCGCTCCCCCCCACCTCCTGGCGGGTGAGCTCGCAGTTCGACCAACTCGTCCGTCCCTCCACGTGGCCGTGCGACCCCACGCCTCGTCATGTGATCGCGGGGTGCCGGCGATGAGCTCGACGACCAGCTTCGACGACGACGCCGCCGTCCTCGATCCAGAGCACGTCGGGGAGATCCGTGGCGCGCTGGGCACCATCGCCCACGGCGACACTGCGGTCCGCCGACAGGCGTCGGCCAAGCTGAAGACCCTTCTCGCCATCGTCGGACCCGGCCTCATCGTCATGGTCGGCGACAACGACGCCGGTGCGTTCGGCACCTACACCCAGGCCGGCCAGAACTACGGCACGCACCTCGCTCTGGACCTTGCTGCTCCTCGTTCCGGTGCTCTACGTGAACCAGGAGATGGTGCTCCGCCTCGGCGCGGTGTCCGGTGTCGGGCACGCGAGGCTCATCCTCGAACGCTTCGGACGCTTCTGGGGCGCCTTCAGCGTCATCGACCTGTTCATCCTCAACGCGCTCACCATCGTGACCGAATTCATCGGGGTCACCCTCGCCGTCGGCTACCTCGGTCTCCCCAAGGTCCCGTCGGTGATCCTCGCGGGTGCGGTCGTCGTCGGCGCGGCCAGCACCGGGAGCTTCCGGCGCTTCGAGCGCATCTGCCTCGTCCTCGTCGCCGGCTCGCTGGTCCTCATTCCCGTCTACCTGATGGTCCACCCACCCGTCGGCGAGATGGCGCAGAACTTCGTGGTTCCGGGGATGCCCCACCGCACACCCAGCTCTCCACGGTGATGCTGCTCGTCATCGCCATCGTCGGCACGACCGTCGCGCCCTGGCAGCTCTTCTTTCAGCAGTCCTACGTCATCGACAAGCGGATCACACCACGCTTCATCAACTACGAGCGCGCCGACCTGTGGATCGGCATCGTGATCGTCGTGCTCGGTGCGGCTGCGATGTTCGGCTTCTCGGCAGCCGTCTTCGCCGGGCACCGCCGGGTTCGGTCACTTCACCGATGCGGGCGGCGTCGCGCAGGCCCTCGGGCCAGCACGCCTCACATCTGGCGGGCGACCTGTTCGCCATCGCGCTGCTCGACGCGAGCATCATCGGGGCCGCCGCCGTCGGACTGGCGACCGCCTACGCGAGTGCAGACGTGCTCGGCTGTCAACCACTCGCTGCACCGTAGCGTCACGAAGGCCAAGGGCTTCTACGCCTGCTACGCCGGGCTGATGGCCGTCGCCGCGGCACTGGTGCTCCTCCCGGCGCTCCCCTCGGACTGCTCACCGAGGGCGTGCAGACCCTGGCCGGGGTGCTCCTGCCGAGCGCCACCGTGTTCTTGTTGCTGCTCTGCAACGACAAGGACGTACTCGGTCCCTGGGTCAACTCGAGGCGCCTGAACGTGTTCACCTCGGCCGTGATCTGGGTGCTCGTCCTGCTCTCGATCATCCTGACCGCGAGCGTCCTGTTCCCCTCGATCTCTGGAGTGGGCGATCGTCGGCGTCCTCGTCGGCGGCGTCGGCCGCCGGGGTCCTCGTCGGCCGCCTACGTCCTCGCGCACGCCCGCAGGGTCGAGCGCCGAGTCCGTGACGGTGCCGGTCGAGTGGCAGACGGCGGGAGACCTGGCGGATGCCTGCGCTCCACCTGCTCGGGAAGCCGGTCCTCTCGAGCCAACGAAAGATCGGGCTGGCGATCTCCGTGGCTACCTCCTGGTCGCCTTCGTCCTGGTGATCGTCAAAGTGGCCGAGGTCGCGGTCAAGTAGGCCTCATGCTCGTCTCACCACTTCTGTCTGCGTGGGGCAGGGAGGGATCGAACCTCCGACCGAGGGATTATGAGTCCCCTGCTCTGACCACTGAGCTACTGCCCCTGGGCTGGCGTGAACGGGGTGTCTGCCACTCGAGTGCCCGCTGATCGATCCGATCTCGGCGGGGACGCGCACTGCGCAGAATGCCCAGGCAGCGAAGGGTAGTGGCTTCCAGCGCTTCCAGGCCGAGAAGGGCCACCCCTCGGATCGGACCAGAAGGGCCGGGTCATCGAAGGGTTCGTCCGACCGATGGGCGCTGCTTCAGCTCCGTGGGATCTGGCGGTCGACGCCCCGATGAGTTCTCAGCCCGAGCGAGTGATCGGAGACCGGGATCTCGTCGGGGAGTTCACGACCGTGGCCAGATGGCCCTTGATCATCTCGGCGGCGAACCGGGCGGTCTCATCGGGGCCGTAGTCGAAGTCGGCGGCAAGTGCGTGAAACGTGAACGCCGACAGAGCCAGAGCGATGGTCACGACGAGAGTGGGAGGCGGATCTCCCTTTCCGCCGGCTGCCTTCCATGCGATGGATGCGAGATTGTGCATCCACTGCATCCGGGTCGGCCGTCGGAGCGCTCTGGCCTCTTCGATTTCCTTCGAACTCGACGGTGTGGGTCCGAGCACATCCCAGAATGCCGCCCCGACGATGGTGGCGTTCTTCGTGTGCGCCTCGAGGGCGATGCGCTCGATCCACCCGTCGAGGTCGTCCTTCGCCGACGGCAAGCCCGGAATCGGCTCTCCGGCAGCGGTCAGTCCTTCGCGAATTCCTGCCGCGATCAGCTGATCGTGCGTGGCGAAGTAGCGGTAGATGGTCCGAGCACTCACCCCGGCGAGCGCGGCGACCTCCTCGACCGTGGCGGAGAAGCCGCGCAGAGCCATGGCCGCCACGGCGGCTCGGAGGATGCGATCCTCGGTGAGCTGGCGTTTCTCCGCTGCCAGGCTCGGTGCCTCGTTGCCTTCGTCTCCAGCCATGACACCTCGGCGCCATGTTCCCACTTGACAAAGAGTGGGCTCATGTCAGACTAGCGGGATACCGTGTCAGATTGATCTGACATCAGTCCGGTTGGCGGGAATGCGGGTGATGTGCCGTGCCCCTCACTTGGCGGATCGTGAGGGGCGCGGCACACTTTGCGGCAGCCCTCGGCACGGTCGTCTTCTGCCGGCGGCGGAGCCCCCTCACGAACGATGTCGACCCGATCGCGCCATGCCGTCCTAGCTCGAACGCGATGCCAGAGGCGACGGGTGCCGCTGGGCCTCGACGGCCTCGACCAGACGCTCCTTGATCATCGCGGCGGCGAACCGGGCGGTTTCCTCGGGGCCGTACTCGAAGTCGGCGGCCAACGCGTGCGACGTGAAGGCCGAGAGCCCCAACGCGAAGGTCGTGACCACCGAGGAGGGAGGCTCTCCCGTTCCGCCGGCAGCCTTCCACGCGAAGGCTGCGAGGCCGTTCATCCACTCCATGCGGGCCGGCCGCCGGAGTGTTCTCGCCGCTTCGATCTCCTCCGAGGTCGACGGAGTCGGACCGAGCACATCCCAGAAGGCCGCCCCGATGATCGCGGCGTTCCTCGTGTGGGCCTCGAGTGCGATCCGCTCGATCCACCCGTCGAGGTCGTCCTTCACCGACGGCAAGCCGTGAATCGGCTGCCCGGCCGCGGTCAGCCCTTCGCGAATTCCTGCGGCGATGAGCTGATCGTGCGTGGCGAAATAGCGGTAGATCGTCCGAGCGCTCACCCCGGCGAGCGCCGCGACCTCCTCGACCGTGGCGGAGAAGCCGCGCAGGGCCATTGCCGCCACGGCGGCTCGGAGGATCCGGTCCTCGGTGAGCTGGCGCTTCTCCGCAGCGAGACTCCGCGCCTCATCGCCTCTGTGTCCACCCATGACACCTCACGACACGTTCCCACTTGACAAAGCCCGCGTCCATGTCACACTAGCGAGATACCGTGTCAGAGTGATCTGACACTGCAATAGGCGGAATGGCGGATGAAGCGTGTCGCGTCCCTCGTCAGGCGGATCGTGAGGGCGCGACGCAGGTTGGCTCCCCTGCAGTACCCCCCTCGGGCGGAACCAACCGGGTGAGCCGTCCCGGGTCGAGGGGCGGTTGCCCCCGAGAAAGCCGCCCCCGACCCGGGACCGGCACGCTCATCTCGGTCGGTCAGCGGGAGCTCCTCTCGAAAGGACGTGGTGGATGTCGGAGACGGAACAGGCATCGAACGAGTCAGTCGAGTCGCTGATCACCGGCCTCGTGGCCGCCCGTGCCGAGGTGTTGCGCACCGAGCGGTCGCTACGGCAGACCTTGATGCGGCTCGAAGACGGCCGGACGAGCCTCGACGAATTCATCCTCGACATCCGGCCCTGCGTCGAGTGCGAGGAACTCGACCATGCGCTCGATGCCGTGAACGAACTCAGACGCCAGGCGCGAGTGAACGTCTTCTCGCTTGCACTCGAACGGGGGCACTCGATCGCGGAGATGGCCCGGAGTTGGGGGGTCTCGCGGCAACTGGCCTCTCGCTACGTCCACGAAGCCTTGCGCGTCCCGGCGGGAGAGAAGTCGGGTGGGCACTAGTACGTTGGCGTCGTGGCGGTGGCGCACCTCTCCTCCGTAGACGAGCTCCTCGCGACACTCGACTCGCTGCGTGGACAGCCGAGCGAGGACGTCGTGCCGGCCCAGGCCCATCTCCTGCAGACCGCCGAGCTGCTGGCCACGTCCGATCCCGAAGACCCCGAGCTCGTCGCGGCCGGTCTCGTCCACGACATCGCCTCAGCGCTCGGACTTCGCGACGGGGAGCACGAGCTGCTCGGCGCGCGGTTGGTGACGCCGCTGCTCGGCCGGCGAGTGGGCGAGCTGGTCGCCGGGCACGTGGACGCCAAGCGCTATCTGGTGGCAACCGAACCCGCCTACGGATCGGTCCTCAGCGAGAACAGCACGGCGACCCTGCGTGCCCAGGGGGGAGCGATGGACGAGGCCGACACGTCGGCCTTCCGTGCACGGAGGGACTGGGCAGCGCTGGTCGCGCTCCGGCGGGCCGACGACAGCGGCAAAGGCGACGGACGCTCGGGTCCGGCCGGTCGCCTCGTGGCGGTCGCTCCTCGACACGGTCGCGCGGCAGTAGGTCGGAGCAGGAGCGGACGTGAAGATCGCGGTGGCAGGCGGGACCGGCACGGTGGGCCGGTACGTCGCCGAGGAGGGCCGAGCCGCAGGCCACGAGATGCTCGTCTTCTCCCGGTCCGTCGGGATCGACCTTCGCGACCCGGCTGGCGAGCCGGCTCTCCGGCGTGCGCTGGAAGGAGTCGACGCGTTGGTCGACGCGACCAACCCGACCACCCTCGGCCGCAGGTCGACGACCGCGTTCTTCGAAGAGGTGACCCGTCGCCTGCAGGCGGCCGGATCTGCAGCCGGCGTCCGCCGTCTCGTCACCCTTTCCATCGTGGGCATCGAACGGGTACCCGGCTGGGGGTACTACGAGGCCAAGCTGCGCCAGGAGGAGGTCGCACGGGAAGGCCCGATCCCCGTGACGGTCGTCCGTGCCACTCAGTTCCACGAATTCCCCGCCGAGATCATGAGGACGACCCGCCGCGGCCCGGTGGCGTTCATGGCGTCCATGCGCACCCAACCGGTCGCCACGCGCCGCGTCGGCCAGTTCGTCGTCGAGACCGCGACGGGCCCCGACCGATCGGGAAGGACGCTCCAGATCGCGGGCCCCGAGATCCACGACCTGGTCGACCTTGCGAAGCGGTACCTGCGACGACGGGGCGTCCACGCGGTGGTCGTCCCCGTGCCCCTGCCGGGCGCCGCCGGCCACGCGCTCCGCAGGGGTGCGATCCTCCCCACCCCCGAGGTCCCCCACCTCGGGCCGACCTTCGAGCAGTGGCTCGCCACCGAGGACGCCGCCTCCGCTCCCGTCTGACCCGGACCAGCGACCATTCAGATTGCGTTCCATGACGTCGAAGCAGCGGCGCTGTCTCGGGGGCGGACCCACCAGCTGTGGCGCGTCGGCATCACCGACGAGCCGGTCCACTCGAAGGATCACTCCGCCCCACCCCGCTGAGAAGCCGGGCCGCTCGCGGTTCCGGGGGAGCTCCGCCA
Source organism: uncultured Acidimicrobiaceae bacterium (assembly GCA_963784155.1). Lineage (GTDB taxonomy): Bacteria > Actinomycetota > Acidimicrobiia > Acidimicrobiales > RAAP-2 > Bog-756. The sequence goes on along the minus strand of CAWAQF010000004.1, from coordinate 125,623 downwards.
TGCCGGGGGGAAGCATGGCGGAGCCACCACCCATGGCCCCCCGACACCTGGATCACATGCCGGGACCGGATTCCATCCTCGCGGACCTCGGCGACGGGCCGGTTACGGGATGTTGAACACTCGATGAACGCTGCCGGGCACGGTCGCTCCGCCCACGCTGTCGGCCGAGCCGGCCTCAGGGACCCTCGCCGTATGTGCCGCCGATAGATTGTCCGCGTGTTCGTCCCCGAGGCGGATCTCCGGTGGGTCGAGGACGCGCACCGGCGCTGCCTGCAGACCATCGCATCGCTCGACGACGATGACGTCCACCGGCCGAGCCGTCTCCCCGGATGGACGGTCGGACACGTGCTGACCCACCTCGCACGCAATGCCGACAGTCACGTCCACCGAACCGAGGCGGCACGCCGAGGGGAGCTGGTGGACCAGTACCACGGCGGTCTCGACGGCCACGCGGCGGAGATCGAGGCCGGCGCGGGACGGAGCGCCGCCGACATGATCGTCGATGTGAGCGACTCGGCTCACGCGGTGGAAGCGCTCTGGCGGGGGTTGCCCGCCGAAGTCTGGCTCGGCCGCTCCCGCGACGTGTCCGGTTCGATGCGCGACCTCTTCGAGCTGCCGTCCCGCCGGTGGCAGGAGGTCGAGGTCCACATGGTCGACCTCGACCTCGGGATCAGGTTCGCCGAGTGGCCGGAGGAATTCGTCCGCGAATGGCTGCCCCGGACAGCGCGAGCGCTTCGGGAGCGCCCTGCCCGACCTCGGCTCGGCACGTTTCGACGAACCGGCCGAGGAGCTCGCCTGGCTGTACGGGCGTCACGAGCGCAGCGACCTTCCTCCACCGCCCGCGTGGGGATGAACTGACGGCCCCACGAGCGAGGACTCGTCGGCCACGCCACGTCGGCCTCGGCTCCCCCCCACCTATGCTCGTTTCGTGTGCGGTCGCATCGCCCTCTACGACGATCCGGGTCGGCTCGCGCACATCCTCGACGCGTCGCTCGACCTCGACGACGACTGGGAGCCCCACTGGAACGTCGGGCCCACCTCGCCGATCCTCGGGGTGTCCGAGGACCGAGAGGGGCGACGTCACCTGGCCACCTACCGGTGGGGTCTCGTGCCGGGCTCGGCGAAGGACCCGACCGCGATGCGGAACACATTCAACGCTCGCGCCGAGACCGTCGCGACGAAGCCGATGTTCAGTGCGGCCTTCCAACGCTGGCGGATCCTGGTTCCGGTGGACCTCTTCTACGAGTGGACCTCCGCCGCTCCCAAGCAGCCCTACACGTTCAAACGGGCCGACGGGGACGTGCTGGTCCTCGCCGGGCTGCGCAGCTACTGGAAAGGGCCCGACGGGACCGAGGTGCGCTCGGCCACCGTCATCACGACGAGCGCGGGGCCCGACATGCCGATCCACGACCGCCAGCCGGTCGTGCTCGAACGCGACGCCTGGGCGCACTGGCTCGACCGTGGGGTCACCGACCGGGACGAGCTCGAGCCGCTGCTCCATCCGGGGACCCCGGCGACGCTGGTCCACTTCCCGGTGAGCCGTGCGGTCGGCAACGTCCGGAACGACTCACCCGATCTGGTGGAGGAACTGGTCACCTGAGCGGGGGCGGCGGCACGGCCCGACCCTGGAGAAACGTGGAGCAGGAGAGCGAGCTCCGGGGGTGAGACTCGAACTCACAACCTAGCGGTTAACAGCCGCTTGCTCTGCCGATTGAGCTACCCCGGAAACCTTGTGCGCCGCGGCCGGACCACCGAGGGCACCGGGCGTTTTGCGCCTGTGGACATTAGCCCGCGGGCAGGGGCCGGCGGTCGGAGTGCACGAAGCCGATCGCGGGTACACAATGAGGCGATGAAGCCACGGATCATGACCGCCGGTGTCGCCTTCGGCCTCGGCTACACGCTCGGGTCGAGATCGGCGCGCCGCCGTGCGGCCGCCGTCCTGCGGACCTCCTGGCGGGTCGGGGGCAGCGCGACACGGACCCGCCCCGCCGAGCTCGCCGCGGAGAAGGCACGGGCCGCCGCCCGGCTGGCCGGCGAGCGGGCGCGCGACGCCGCGGGGGTCCTCCTCGGATGGCGGAACGGCGAGGAAGCGGCCGATGCGCTCGCTCTCGACCTCGCCGCGGACCTCGCCTCCGCCCTCGACGAGCACCGGCGTTCGATGGGCCTGCCGGTCGGCAGCCCCGGGTTCAGGCCTCTTCGAGATAGTCGCGGAGCAACTGGGCCGATTCGGGTCGGCGCAGCTTCGCGAGGGTCTTCGCCTCGATCTGCCTGATCCGCTCGCGGGTCACCCCGAACGCCTTTCCGACCTCCTCGAGGGTGCGGATCTTCCCGTCCTCGAGGCCGAAGCGCAACCGAACGACGTCCTGCTCCCTCGGGGAGAGGTGCCCGAGGGCCTCCCGCACGGCGTCGTCGAGCATCATCCGGGCGGCCGCGTCGTCGGGCACGACCGCCTCGCGGTCCTCGATCAGGTCGGAGAGGCTGAAGTCGTCCTCCTCGCCCATCGGCTGTTCGAGGGAGACCGTGTCCTGGTTGATCCGCTGGATCTCGCGGACCCGTTCGATCGAGAAGTCGACCCGCCCGGCCACCTCCTCCGCGCTCGGCTCCCGGCCGAGCTCCTGAAGGAGCTGGCGCTGCGCCCACACCACTTTGTTGATCGTCTCGACCATGTGCACCGGAATCCGGATGGTGCGGGCCTGGTCGGCGATCGCCCGGGTGATGGCCTGGCGGATCCACCACGTCGCGTAGGTCGAGAACTTGAAGCCCTTGGTGTGGTCGAACTTCTCGACCGCGCGCATCAGCCCGAGGTTGCCCTCCTGGATGAGATCGAGGAAAGCGAGACCGCGGTTGCGGTACCGCTTCGCGATCGAGACCACCAACCGAAGGTTGGCCTCGATGAGCGCCTCCTTCGCCGCCTGGCCTCTTCGCGCCAGGACGCGGTCCGCGGGGCGACCCGGATAGGACTCCTCTCCCTGCAATTCGGCCGCCGCGAGGCGCTCGGCCGCCTCGTTGCCGGCGAGGATCCGCTCCGCCAGCTCGACCTCGAGGGCGGCGTCGAGGAGCTTGACCTTGCCGATCTCCTTCAGATACATGTGCACCGGGTCGGCGGCCGAGCCCCGGAAACCGTCCCCGTCGGAGTAACCGCTCGACAGCGAGGCGCGGCGCGGCGCACGCTCCCGTTTGGCTGGGCGGCCGTTGGTGGCGGCCCCGTTCCCCTCGGAAGTCTTGGCGCGGTCGTGCGGGGGCCCGCCGGGGCGGCTCGAGCGCGACGATCCGGGCCGGAGGGATCACCTCGGTCGAGCCCGATTTGTCGACCTCGCCGAGCAGCAGTTCGGAGAGCCCGTCGCCGACCGGGCCGCCGATCGGCACGACCGTGGTCTCCCCCGCGTCGTAGGTGAACTCGATGCCCTCCGGCGCGGATCCGCTCCACGGTCTCCGAGATGAGTTCGGCGCTCAGCTCGACCGAACGGAGCACTGTCATCAGATCGTCCTGGGTGAGCGCGCCGCTCACCCGACCGATCTTCAGGAGTGCTTCGAATTCGTCGGACGCCAGCGCCTCGAGTGCGCTCGGATCCACGGTGCTCTCCGACGAGGCCGATGCGCCGACCGTTCGGTCGGACATCGCGATGACATGCGATCCCTCGTTGGCGCTCACTGTCCTCGCCCCGGTGCGCCCGTGTGTGATCTCACCACCAGCCAGGCTACCAAGCTCGCGGTCGCTTCGGCCGAGAGAGAAGGATCGTCCAGCTCCTGAAGCCAAGCAGTCGCCGACGCGGCCTCCTCGATGGCCTCGGGGGTCTCGCGTGCCTCGGCGGTGGCGACGACGAGCTCGCGGCGGGTCACGTCGCGCACCAGCTGGACGAGGACGTCCTCGGCAGCGGAGCGTGGTTCCTCGACCGCGAGGCGAGTGAGGAGCGCGGCCACCTCGGGAGCGGATCCGTCGATCGCCTCGTGCAGATCGTCGGCTCCGACGAGGGCCCGGAAGGCTTCGCGCTGTACGTCGTCGGCGAAGAGCACCTCTTGGAGGCTCGGGCCGATCGATTCCGGGCGGTGGATGGCGAGACGGAGCGCCTCGAGGCCGGGCCGGAACTCGGGGGCGCGCCCGCGTTCGCGTCGCGGGGCCGGGCGCGGCTGCTCCTGCCGGTCGCCGGCGGGTGGTGGTCCACCGCGCGACGGCCCGCACCGGTCGCCTCCGCAGCTGACGGCCGCGGCCCTTCTCTCCGGATGCGCTCGAGCCGGTCGCGGAGCCGGTCGGGCTCGAGACGGCACCGGTCCGCGACGAGCATGACGTACTGGTCGCGGACCAGGTCGTCGGGATGCTCGGCCACGGCACCGAGGGCCAGGTCGGCCGCCTTCGCCCTCCCTTCGGCGGTCCCGAGCTCCGCGCCGGCGAGGATCCGTTCGACCCGGAACATGAGGAACGGCTTCGCGTCCTTCACCGCGGAGAGAAGGGCTTTGGGATCGCTCGCCGCGAGCTCGCCGGGGTCGGAGCCCGGCGGCAGGGCCGCGACCGCCACGTCGACCTCGAGGCGGCGTTCCCACTCGTAGAACCGACCCGCAGCAGCCTGGCCTGCGCTGTCCGCGTCGAAGGCGAGCACGATCCGGCTGGCGAAGTTGCGGAGGATCTTCACGTGCTCCTCGGCAAGTGCGGTGCCGCAGGTCGCGACCGCTCGTTCGGCGCCGGCCCCGAAGAGTCCGATGACGTCGGTGTACCCCTCGCACACCACCACTTCACCGGTCCGGACGATGTCCGCCTTGGCCCAGTTGAGCGCGTAGAGGGTGCGCCGCTTCGAGTAGATCGGGGTCTCCGCGGAGTTCTTGTACTTGGCGGGGTCGCTGCTGCCGGGAAGGACCCGGCCCCCGAGGGCCACCGGGTGACCCGAGGGATCGCAGATCGGGAAGAGGATCCTCGCGGCGGAAGGCGTCCTGGAGCCGGCCCCGCCGGTTCACGAAGCCGAGACCGGTGCCGACCGCGACGTCGTCGACCAGCTCGAGGGCCCGGCAGAGCGCGTCCCAGTCGTCGGGTGCCCAACCGAGCCGGAACCTGCGGACGACCTCGCCGTCGTAGCCGCGGCTGCGGAGGTAGTCGCGTGCGAGACCTGCGTCGGGCGAGGTCAGCAGCCGCTGGTGGTACCACTCGACCGCAGTCTCCATCGCGTCGAGCATGGTCTTGCGGCGCACGTCTCGCGGGTCGATCCCGCGTCCTCGTGGATGGTGATACCGGCCCGGTCGGCGAGCCGCCGCACCGCGTCCACGAAGTCGAGATGCTCCATCGCCCGCACGAAGCTGATCGCGTCGCCGCTCGCCTGGCAGCCGAAGCAGTGATAGAGGCCGGCCTCCGCGTTGACGCTGAACGACGGGGTCTTCTCGCTGTGGAAGGGGCAGAGCCCGACGAAACGCTGGCCCTGGCGCTTCAGGGCCGCGTGCTCGCCGACCAGCGCCACGATGTCGGTGGCCGCCCGAACCCGGGCCACGTCCTCGTCCGGGATGCCCATCGGCCGCGACGGTACCGCGTGGCCGTTCGCGGCGGTGCGGGCGGTGGGTGCGACCCGGGGTTAGGAGGCGCCCGCGGCGAGCACCGCCTGCGCGGCGGCGAGCCGGGCGATCGGCACCCGGAACGGCGAGCAGCTCACGTAGTCGACACCCGCCTCGGCGAAGGTCGACGATCGACTCGGGGTCCCCGCCGTGCTCGCCGCAGACCCCGATCTTGAGCGACGGTCGGGTCTCCCGTCCGCGGATCACGCCCAGGCGGACCAGCTCGCCGACCCCGTCGGGGTCGACCACCTCGAAGGGGTTGTGCGCGAGCAGGCCCTCCTCGAAGTAGGCGGACATCATCCGGCCCTCGACGTCGTCGCGACTGAACCCGAAGGTCATCTGGGTCAGGTCGTTGGTCCCGAACGAGAAGAACTCGGCGGCTTCGGCGATCTCCCCGGCACGGAGCGCCGCCCGGGGCGTCTCGATCATGGTACCGACGAGGACCTCCAGCGAGCCGCCCGACTTGGCGCCCTCCCCTTCGGCCATCGTCTCGGCCACCGCCGCTTCGACCCAGGACCGGGCGAGGGCGAGCTCCTCCCGGCTCACGGTCAGCGGGATCATGATCTCGACTACCGGGCTGCCGCCCTCCGCCAGTCGGTCGAGGGCCGCCTCCATCAGCGCCCGTACCTGCATCGCGTAGAGACCCGGCTTGATCACCCCCAGCCGGACCCCGCGGGTGCCGAGCATCGGGTTGTACTCGTGCCAGGCCTTGGCGGCCTGCGTAGAGCGCGCGCTCGTCCTCGTCGAGGCCGACGGTGGCCTCCTTCACCGCGAGCGTCTGGATGTCGGGGAGGAACTCGTGGAGGGGCGGGTCGAGGAGCCGCACGGTCACCGGGAGCCCGTCCATCGCCTCGAGGATCTCGACGAAGTCGGCGCGCTGGGCCTCGCGCAAGGCCTCGAGCGCGGTCTCCTCCTCCGCCGGCGACGAGGCGAGGATCATCCGACGGACGATGGGGAGCCGGTCCTCGCCGAGGAACATGTGCTCGGTGCGGCAGAGTCCGATCCCCTCCGCGCCGTGCCGGCGGGCATTGGCGGCATCGGGCCCGTTGTCGGCATTGGCCCGCACGCCGAGGCGGCCGCGGCGCACCTCGTCGGCCCACTCGAGGACGGTGTCGAACTCGGGCGGCCGTTCGCTCTCGCTGAGCTCGACCTTGCCGAGGACGACGATCCCCTCGGTCCCGTCGAGGGAGATCCAGTCGCCCTCGTGGACGACGGTCTCGCCGACCCTGAACTGCGAACCCGCGATGCGGAGGGCCTCGGCCCCGACCACCGCCGGCTTCCCCCATCCCCTCGCGACCACCGCGGCATGGCTCACCAGTCCGCCACGGGCGGTCAGGATCCCTTCGGCGGCGAGCATCCCGTGCACGTCCTCGGGGGAGGTCTCGCTGCGGACCAGCACCACCTGCTCCCCGCGTTGCGACGCGGCCAACGCGTCGTCGGCGGTGAGGTACACCCGCCCGACCGCGGCACCCGGCGAGGCTCCGAGCCCCTTGGCGAGCACCGTGTGGACGTCGCCGGCGAACTGCGGGTGGAGCACCTGTTCGAGATGGTCGCCGGTGATGCGACCGAGCGCCTCGGTCCGGGTGAGCGCGATGGCCGGCTCGGACACCATGTCGACCGCCATCTTGAGAGCCGCCCTGCCGGTCCGCTTGCCGACCCGGGTCTGGAGCATCCAGAGCTTCCCCTGCTCGATGGTGAACTCGGTGTCGCACATGTCGCGGTAGTGGGCCTCGAGCCGGGCGAAGATGTCGAGCAGCTCGCGGTGGATCGCCGGGAAGTGCTGTGCCAGGTCGGCGAGGGTCTCGGTGTTGCGGATGCCGGCGACGACGTCCTCTCCCTGCGCGTTGACGAGGAAGTCGCCGTACTCGCCGTTCGCGCCGGTCGCCGGGTCGCGGGTGAAGCCGACGCCGGTGCCCGAGTTGTCGTCGCGGTTCCCGAACACCATGGCCTGCACGTTGACCGCGGTCCCGAGGTCGTGGGGGATCTGTTCGCGCACCCGGTAGGCGATCGCCCTCGGCCCGTTCCACGAGGCGAAGACCGCCTCGATCGCGCCCCGCAGCTGATCGTCGGGGTCCTGGGGGAAGGGCCGGCTGGTGTGGCGCTCGACGATCTGCTGGTAGGAGCCGACCAGGTAGCGCAGGAGCTCGGTCGGGATCCCGGCGTCGCTCGACGCGCCGGCCAGCTCCCGCGCCGCGTCGAGGAGGGCATCGAACTCCTCGCCGGCGATGCCGAGCACGATGCGGCCGTACATGGCGACGAAGCGCCGGTAGGAGTCGTAGGCGAACCGCTCGTCGTCGGTCTGCTTGGCCAGTCCTTCGACCGACTGGTCGTTCAGCCCGAGGTTGAGGACGGTGTCCATCATCCCCGGCATCGAGAACTTGGCGCCCGAGCGCACCGACACGAGCAGCGGGTCGGCGGGGTCGCCGATCCGCTTGCCCATCCGCTTCTCGAGCCGGGCGCGGGCCTTCGCCGACCTCGTCGGCGAGCCCCTCGGGCCACCCCGACTCCATGTAGGCGCGGCACGCGGTGGTCGCGATGGTGAACCCGGGCGGGACCGGCAGGTCGAGGACCGACGTCATCTCGGCGAGGTTGGCGCCCTTGCCGCCGAGGAGGTCCTTCATCTCCATCGGCGGTTTCTCGTGGGCGTGGTCGAAGTCGAAGACGAACGGCATCGGGGCAGATCTCCTGGTCTCAGCGTCGGCCGGCATCCCGAGCGGCGCGGCGCAGGTCAGCCAGCCTACCCGTCGCCCATCGCCGCCCGTGGCCCGACCTCGGCCCGATGGCCCGGCCGAGCGTCGTCGTAACGCCGCCGGAGCTCGTCGAGCCACCGCGTCGACCGGCACGCGCTCCTGTGCCGTCGAATCGCGATCGCGGACCGTCACCGCATGATCGTCGAGCGAATCGAAGTCGACCGTCACACACCACGGAGTGCCGACCTCGTCCTGGCGCCGGTAGCGCTTCCCGATCGACTGGGTCACGTCGTAGTCGCACATGAAGTGCGGCTGGAGCGAGGCGAGGACCTCGCGCGCGAGGGGCTCGAGGCGAGCGTTGCGCGAGAGAGGGAGGACGGCGACCTGATAGGGCGCGAGACGTGGATGGATCCGAAGCAGCGTCCGCGCCTCGCCGGCCACCACGTCCTCGTGATAGGCGGAGAGGAGGAAGGCCATCATGGTCCGGGTGGCTCCCGCGGCCGGCTCGATGACGTAGGGCACGTACCGCTCGCCCGTCGTCTGGTCGAAGTACTCGAGGCGTTCGCCGGAGCCCGCCGCGTGGGCTTTGAGGTCGTAGTCGGTCCGGTTGGCGATGCCCTCGAGCTCGTCCCAGCCCCAGGGAAGCGCGAACTCCACGTCCGCGGTGGCCGCCGAGTAGTGGGAGAGCTCGTCCGCACCGTGGTGGCGCAGCCGCAGCTCCGACTCGGGGATCCCGAGGGCCGTGTACCAGGCGAACCGCTCGGCGAGCCAGTACTCGAACCACTTCGGCGCGTCGGCCGGGGGGACGAAGTACTCCATCTCCATCTGCTCGAACTCGCGGGTGCGGAAGACGAAGTTCTGCGGGGTGATCTCGTTGCGGAACGACTTGCCCACCTGGGCGATCCCGAACGGCGGTCGCTTCCGGGTGGTCTGGACCACGTTGGCGAAGTTGACGAACATCCCCTGCGCGGTCTCCGGACGCAGGTAGGCGACCGCACCCTCGTCCTCGATGGGGCCGGCATGGGTCTTGAACATGAGGTTGAACGCCCGTGCCTCGGTGAACTCGGTCGAGCCACACGCCGGGCAGACCCCTTCGATCTTGTCCTCCCGCCACCGCTGATGGCAGTGGCGGCAGTCGACGAGCGGGTCGGCGAAGTTGGCGAGGTGGCCCGAAGCGGCCCAGACCGCCGGCGGCGACAGGATCGCGGCGTCGAGCCCCACCACGTCGTCACGCCGCTGGACCATCGCCTCCCACCAGGCGTCCTTGACGTTGCGCAGCAGGTTGACCCCGAGCGGTCCGTAGTCGTAGGTCGAGCGGAAGCCGCCGTAGATCTCGGCGGACTGGAAGATGAAGCCGCGTCGCTTGCAGAGGCCGACGACCTTTTCCAGCAGGTCTGTCTCCGGCTCAGGCATGCCGGGGAATGGTACCGGTTGGCGCCGGCGACCCGACCGGGACGGCGAGGCGGGTCGCGACGGCGTTCGCCACCAGTCGCCCGCGCACGGTGAGCGTCGCGGTCGCGCCGTCGCGCTCGACCAGCCCGGCGAGCTCCTCGGCGTCGGGCAGGTTGGCGACCGGCACGCCGGCCGGTGTGCGGAGCGCGAGCACCAGTGCCTCGAAAGCCCGCTCGGAGGGGTCGAGGACCTCGACCCTCGCGGCCGCGTCCCGACCGGTCGCGATCCGCTCGATGTACCGCTCGGGGGTCGTCACGTTCGACCACCGCCGGCCCGAACGGTGCGAGTGGGCCGCCGCGCCGATGCCTCGGTAGTCGCCCTGGTCCCAGTAGAGGCGGTTGTGGCGGCAGCCGTGCCCGGGCAGGGCCCAGTTGGAGATCTCCTCCCACCGGTACCCGGCCGCGGTGAGGAGGCGGTCGGTCCGCTCGTACCGGGCCGCCTGGACGTCCTCGTCGGGGTGGCCCTCCGCGCGCCGGGCGAGCGGGGTCGCCGGCTCGACGGTGAGGGCGTACGCGCTCAGGTGCGGCGGGGGGCCACGGAGCCCGAGCAGGTCGCCGACGCTCCGCTCCCAGTCCTCGTCGGTCTCCCCGGCTCCCCCGAAGATGAGGTCTGCGTTCCACGACGCGAAGCCCGCCTCGGACACCGCGACCGCGGCGTCGAGGCCCTCTCGGCCGCCGTGGCGCCGACCGAGGGCGGCGAGCACATGGGCGACGGTCGACTGGATGCCGAGCGAGATCCGGGTGACGCCCCCCGTGCGGTAGGCGGCGAGCCGTGCGGATGTGGCGTCCTCGGGATTGCACTCGACGGTGACCTCGGCGTCGGGCGTGCGCGGGATCGCATCGAGGATCGAGGCCAGCAGGTCCGCCGGCAGCCGCGAAGGTGTGCCGCCCCCGAAGTACACCGAGGTGGCCGGTGGGATGTCCTCCTCGCAGAGGGCACGACCGATCTCTCGGACACAGGCCGACGCGTACCTCCCCGTCAGGTGGTCGCGGTCGACGAAGGTGGTGAACGCGCAGTAGTCGCAGCGCTCCCGACAGAACGGCACGTGGACGTAGACCCCGAAGGGGCGCTCGGGTGCGCATCTCAGGCGAGGTGCGCCGTGCGGACCGAGCGGAGCCGCCGGTCGAGGTGGGACTCGACTGCCTCGGTGGCGAGCGCCGCCACCTCGTCGGTCGCCTCCGACCGCGGCTCGGCGAGGACGCCCGCGAGCCCGCCGCCGAGCGTGCGGCGCAAGAGCGCGAGCGCCTCCGCGCTCACCGGGCGCCCGCGCCGGCAGGAGCGGCAGAGGACGCCGCCCTCGGCGAGATCGAACGCGACCAGAGCCAAGGGGTCGCGCTCGCCGCAGGACGCGCACGAGTCGAGCACCGGAGCGGAGCCCTCGAGGGCGAGCACCTTGAGGAAGAAGGCCGGCGCGACCATGGGCGAGTCGTGGGCACTGAGCGCCCCGAGGGCGCCCACCAGCATCTCGTAGAGCCGGGGGTTGGCGTGCCGCTCCTGGGCGACCTGATCGACCACCTCGAGCATGGTCATCGCCGTCGCCATCCGGTCGAGGTCCTCACGCACCGCCCGGAAGGTGTCGAGGACCTCGACCTGATTGACGGTGTCGAGATCCCCGCGCCCCTGCCACCCGAGCAGGACCACGTGACTGAGCGGCTCGAGACGCGAGCCGAACTTCGAGGTGGTCCGTCGCACGCCCTTGGCGACCGCCCGGACCTTGCCGTGCCGCTTCGGTCAGCAGGGTCACGATCCGGTCGGCCTCACCGAGGCGGATGGTGCGCAGCACGACGCCCCGGTCGCGGAACTGGCTCACGCCGGGCCGACCGGCTCGTCGGGGCCCCGTGCGCGGGGCCCGGTGCCGCGGGGCCGGCCACCGCCGAGCAGGCTGTTCGCAGCGATCAGTCCGAGGACCACCGGGGGGATCACCACCAGTGGCACCGCCACGGTGAACCCGGCGATGACGGTGATCACGATGCCGGCGTAGAGGAGCGCGCCGAGCACGATGCCGGTCGACGATCCAGACGCCACCGGCGTCGCCCCGCTCCCCCACCGGCCGACCCGGGCCGCGCCTCCTCACCCGACTCCCCCGTAGCGCCGCTGCCGCTGCTGGTAGTCGGCGACCGCGGCGAAGAGGTTCGTGCGCCGGAAGTCGGGCCAGAGGACGTCGTCGAAGACCAACTCGCTGTAGGCGAGCTGCCAGAGCAGGAAATTGGAGATCCGGTACTCGCCCGAGGTCCGGATGACCAGATCGGGATCGGGCTGATCGGGGAAGTAGAGGCGCGATCGGATCGCCTTCTCGCTGACCCGGTCGGGTGCGACCCCCTCGGCGACGAGCGACCGCACCGCGTCGACGATTTCGGCCCGCCCGCCGTAATTGAACGCCATGGTCAGCGTCGTCCGCCGGTTCGACGCGGTCAGCGCGATCGACTCGTCCATCCTCCGCAGCACTCGCTTCGGGACCCGCCAGTCTCGCCGGCCCGCGAACCGGATCCGGACCCCTTTCTCGTGGAGCTCGTCCCTGCGCCGCATGAGCAGGGACTCGTTGAACCCCATGAGGAAGCGGACCTCGTCGGCGGGACGGCGCCAGTTCTCCGTGGAGAACGCGTACATGGTGAGCCAGGGAATGCCGAGCTCGAGCGCCCCCTCGACCGCGTCGAGGAGTGCGGCCTCGCCCGCGGCATGCCCCTCGGTGCGGGGCAGTCCACGGAGCGCCGCCCACCGGCCGTTCCCGTCCATCACGCAGGCCACGTGGGTCGGAATCGGCCCGCCGAGGACGTCTCGGGCGGTGAGCGTCCGAGCGGGCTGTCGACGGCCCGCGTCCTCGGCGGTCCCTGCTCGATCCACCCTGCGAACCTATCCCTTCGTCCTCTGCATCGGTGACAGGGCGACCCCGCCGTCGGGTGTGGGGCACCCACCCCGGGTTGTTGAGCGCGCCACCGCCGAGCACTAGACCCTTCCCATGTCCGCGCCGGCCGCACTCGCGATCTTCGCGGCCGGGCTCGCCGCGGGCACGGTCAACGTGATCGTCGGGTCGGGTTCGCTGATCACGTTCCCCACCCTGCTGGCCCTCGGGTACTCGCCGGTGCTCGCCAATGTCTCCAACACCGTGGGACTGGTACCCGGCTCGGTGAGCGCCACCGTGGCCTACCGCCGCGAGCTGCGCGGGCAGCGCCCGAGGCTCCTGACCCTCGCACCCGCGTCGCTCGCCGGCGCGCTGATCGGCGGGGTCCTGCTGCTCGCACTCCCCCACAGCGTCTTCAAGGCCGCGGTTCCGGCCCTGATCGCCGCCGCATCGGTGCTGATGGCCCTCCAGCCCCGGATGAGCACGAGGATGCGAGCGCGCGGGACGCCGCGCGACCACGGCGGCCTCCCACTGCTCGTCGGCGTGTTCCTCACCGGCGTGTACGGCGGCTACTTCGGTGCCGCACAGGGCGTCATCCTCATCGCGCTCCTCGCGGTCTTCGTCGACGACGAGCTCCAGCGGCTCAACGGGACGAAGAACGCGCTGGCACTCGTCGTCAACCTCACGGCGGCGGTGCTGTTCGTCGCGGCCACCGACGTGTCGTGGTCGGTGGCCGGCGCTGATCGCGGGCGGTTCCGCGCTCGGCGGTCAGATCGGCGGGCACGTGGGGCGGCGGCTCCCTGCCCCGGTGCTCCGATCGGTGATCGTCGTGGTGGGCCTCGCCGTCGCGGTGGGTCTCGCGGTCGAGTGGCACTGAGCCCCGGTGCGGGCAGGCGCGCAGCCGCCGATAGGGTCGTCGGGTGACCTCGTCGGACGTCGCCGGAGTCGAGCATGCGCTGCGCCGCGTGGCGGAGGCCCTTCCCGGCGGCGGCGAGTCGCGACCCGGGCAGGTCGAGATGGCAGGCGCCGTGGCCCGCGCCATCGCGACCGGCCGCTCCCTCGTCGTCCAAGCCGGGACCGGCACCGGCAAGTCGCTCGCCTACCTGGTGCCCGTCGGTCCTCGCCGGTGTGCCGGTCGTCGTCGCGACCGCCACCAAGGCGCTGCAGGACCAGCTGGCGACGAAGGACCTCCCGCTGCTCGCCGACACGGTCGAGGGCGGGTTCTCTTTCGCGGTCCTCAAGGGGAGGAGCAACTACCTCTGCCTCCAGCGCGTCGCAGAAATCGGCAGCCGAGGCGAGACCCTCGAGCTCCTTCCGGCCTCGGCGGACCCACCCGACGCGGACGACCCGCTGACGGGGAGGGACGGGGACGACGCCGGTTCGACCGCGATCGGCGAGCAGGTGCCCGGCTCATCCGGTGGTCGCGGTCGACCGCGACCGGCGACCGGGCCGAGCTCGACTTCGAGCCGCACTTCCGGGCCTGGGCCGCGGTCGTCGACCACCGCGCGGGAGTGCCCCGGCCCGTTCCGCTGCCCGTCGGGCCACGAGTGCTTCGCCGAGGAGGCGCGGGCCGCAGGCGGCGGCGGCCGACGTGGTGGTGGTGAACACCCACCTCTACGGCGCGCACCTGGCGAGCGGCGGGGCGGTGCTGCCGCCCCACGCGGTGGTCGTCCTCGACGAGGCCCACGCGGTCGAGGAGGTGATGACCGACAGCCTCGGCGTCGAGATCGCGCCCGGACGCTTCCGGGCGCTCGCCGACGGCCGCCCGTCCCCTCCTCGACGGAACCGGTGCCGGCGGGTCGGGTCGCGGCCGACCTGGTCGGTGAGCTCGCCGCCCTCTTCGCCCGGGCGCTCGAGCCCTTCGCTGGGCGAAGGGTGCCCGCCGGCGCGGTCACCGGAGGCGGCGCAGAGGGCGTTCCGGAGGTCGGTGGCCGCGACGGGCCCGCGCTCGGCGAGGTGGTGTCGCTCGCGCTCGGCCGGCTCACCGACGCTGACCGAGGGACTCCGGCGCGCCGGTCAGGAGGCCGAGGACGATGCGGAGGGGGCCCGGCACGACCGGGTGCTGCTCGCGGCCGGGCACCTGGCCTCCGACCTCACCCGGCTGGTCGAGCTCGACGACGACGAGGTCGCCTGGGTCGACGGTCGGTGCGGGCTCGTCCACCCTCCGGGTGTCCCCGATCGACGTGGGCCCGATCCTCTCCGAGCGGCTCTGGGACACCGTCACCGGCGTGCTCACCTCGGCGACCGTCCCGGTCGGCATCGCCGAACGGCTGGGGATGCCGGAATCGGAGACCGACGTCGTCGACGTCGGGAGCCCGTTCGACTACCAGCACCACGCGCTGCTGTACGTGGCCCAGTCGCTGCCCGATCGACGCCGTCCCGAGTCCGAACCGGCCCTCCACGCGGAGCTCGAAGTCGCTGATCGAGGCCGCCGGCGGTCGGACGCTCGCGCTGTTCACCAGTTGGCGCGCCATGCGGGCGGCGGCCGAAGCGGTCGCGAGCCGGCTCCCGTTCCCGATCCTCTCCCAGTCCGACCTGCCGAAGCCGGCGTTGATCGAGGCGTTCCGCGAACGGGAGGAGGCCTGCCTCTTCGCGACGCTCGGGTTCTTCCAGGGGGTGGACCTGCCCGGGCCGTACCCTCAGTCTGGTGACGATCGACCGGATCCCGTTTCCCCGGCCCGACGACCCGGTGCTCGAGGCCCGGCGCGATCGCGCCGGATCGGGACGCCTTCTCGCTGGTGGACCTGCCCCGAGCCGGCACGCTGCTCGCGCAGGGTGCCGGACGGCTGATCCGCTCGGCCGGCGGACCGCGGGGTCGTCGCGGTGCTCGACAGCCGGCTGGCCACCGCCCGCTACCGCAAGGCGCTGCTCGCCCGGGTGCCGCCGATGCGCCGCACCGTCGACCGCGACGAGGTGGTCGCCTTCCTTTCTTCCATCACCACCGACGCCTGACCGGGCTCAGAGTCCGAGCCGGTCGAGCGCGTCCTCGCGCTGCTGCCACCGCTTCTCGACCCGCACGAAGAGCTCGAGGTACGCGCCGGGCGGCAGCTGGCGCCGCACCGCGGTGCCGACCTCCTTCAAGACGCCGCCGCCCTTGCCGATCACGATCCCCTTCTGGGAGTCGCGCTCGACCAGGATCTCGCAGCGGATGCGGGGCCATTCCCACTCGGTCACCCGGCAGGCGATGCTGTGGGGAAGCTCGTCGTCGACCCGATGGAGGAGCTCCTCGCGGACCAGGTCGGCCACCCACCACGCCTCGGCGACGTCGGTGACCATGCCTTCGGGGTAGTAGCGAGGACCCTCGGGCATGCACCGGGTCACCTCGTCCACCAACCGGTCCACGCCCTCCCCGGTGACCGCCGAGACCGGCACGTACTCGACCGACGCCTCGCCGCCGTCGGCCTCGGCGGCGAGCGCCGCGTCGAGGATCCGACCAGCTCGGACACGGCCGCCAGCCGGGCCACCACCACGTCGCGTCCGACCCGGTCGATCTTGTTGACGACCACGAGGAGGGTCGGGGTCCCGGTCGTCTCCTCCTCGACCGCAGCACGTGCGGCCGAGCGCACCTGCCGGACACCGCGGTCGAGGACCATCCGGTCGCCCGGACCGAGTGCCGCGGTCGCGTCGAGCACCGCGACGCACCGCGTCGACGTCCTCGAGCGAGGAGGCCGCCGATTCGTTCATCCGCTCGCCGAGCGCGGTGCGGGGGCGGTGGAGGCCCGGCGTGTCGACGAACACCACCTGGGCGTCGTCGCGGTCGAGCACGCCGCGCACCTGGGAGCGCGTCGTGTTCGGCGCGGGCGAGGTGATGGTGACCTTGGCGCCGACGATGCGGTTGACCAGCGTGGACTTGCCGACGTTGGGTCGGCCGACCACCGCGACGAAGCCCGACCGGAAAGTCGCTCACTCCGCTCCTCCGACCGCGCTCGGTCGCGGGGCACGATCCGGACCCGTTCGATGCGGCGCCCGTTGACCCGGTCGACGACGAGACGGAGACCGTCGACGGTCACCGACTCCCCCGCCACCGGCACGTGGCCGAGCAGGTCGAACACCAGCCCGCCGACCGTGTCCCACGCACCGGTCGGCAGGTCCGCGTCGATCAGGTCGTTGACCTCGTCGACCGGCAGCCGCGCGTTGACCCGGAGCTGGCCCGCGCCGAGCCGCTCGACCGGGGCCTCCTCGACGTCGAACTCGTCGACGATCTCGCCGACCAGCTCCTCGATCAGGTCCTCGAGGGTGACCAGTCCCGCGGTGCCGCCGTACTCGTTGACCACCACCGCCTGGTGGAACTGCTCGGCCTGCATCTCGCGCATCAGGTCGGACACCCGCTTCGTCTCGGGGACGAAGTGGGCCTCGCGGAGGTGCGACCGGACCGGGTCCGATCCGGAACCCGCCCGGATCGCACCGACCAGATCCTTGGTGTAGGCGATCCCGACCACGTCGTCCACCTGCTCCCCGACTGCGGGCACCCGGCTGTAGCCCGCCTCGATCGCGTGGTCGAGCGCGACCTCGACGGCCTGGTCCGCGCCGATGGTGACCATGTCGGTGCGGGGCACCATCACCTCCCGTACCACCGTGTCGCCGAACTCGATGATCGAGTGGATGAGCGCGCGCTCGTCGGTCTCGATCACCTCCTCGTCGACCGCCACGTCTGCCATGGCGAGGAGCTCGGACTCGGTGACGTGCGAGCCGAGGTACCCGCTCTTCGCCCCCGATGAGCAGGTTGGCGAGCCCGATGAGCGCGGAGGAGACGATCCTCACCGGCCAGAAGCGGACCAGCGCGGAGACCGGCGGCGCGCTGAAGAGCGCCGCGCGCTCGGGGTGCTGCACCGCCCAGTTCTTCGGGACCGCCTCACCGAGCACGAAGATCACCGACGATCTCGAAGACCGTCGCCGCGACCACGCCCCACGCCCCGAACCAGTGCGCGGCCAGGATCCCGACCAGGGTGGCGACGACCAGCTGGCAGATGAGGACCATCAGCAGCACCGGGTTGAGGAACCGCTGCGGGATCCTCGACCAGGCGGACCAGCACCTTCGCCCCCCGGCGCCCTTCGTCCGCGAGCGCGAAGGCCTTCGCCTTGCTCATCCGGACCAGGCTCGTCTCGGCCAGCGCGAGCAGCGCGGAGGCGACCAGCAGGACGACGACGACCACGATCAACCCGACGTCGACGCCGGTCACCGAGGCGGTCGCGAGCAGCGACGTCGGACCGCTCATGGGGACGCGTCGGTAGTAGCGGTCGAGCAGTTCGCGCTCGCGCCTTTCCATCCGGCTCGGCCTCCGCGTCGCTCGCGTGGTCCATCCCGAGGAGGTGGAGGATCCCGTGGACCACGAGCAGCGCGATCTCGTCGTCGAAGGTGACCCCGTGGTCGACCGCGTTGCGCGCGGCGACCGCCGGGCAGATCACCACGTCGCCGAGGAGCAAGTGCTCCCCCGTGTCTGGCTCGATCGAGGTCGGGCCCGTTCCCCCTTCGTCGGGTGAGCGGCCTCCTCGATCGACCTCGTCCTCGATCGGGAAGGCGAGGACGTCGGTCGGTCCCTCCTCGCTCGAGGAACCGCTCGTTGAGCGCGGCCATCGCCGGCTCGTCGACGAAGAGCACCGAGAGCTCGGCGTCGTCGCGGAGTCCCTCCGCAGTGAGGACCGACCTCGCGAGCGACGACCACCGGTCGACGGCGACCGGGTGGTCCGTCTGCTCGTCGGCGACGAAGACGTCGACGGTCACCGGCGCGAGTCGGCGACGTCGGGTCCGTGCCGCTCGTAGGCCGCGACGATGTCGGACACGACCGGATGGCGGACGACGTCGCGCTTGCTCAGGTGGACGAAGGCCAGGCCGTCGATGCCGCTCGAGCACCTGCTCGAGGCCGACCAGCCCCGAACGGCCTCCGGGGACGTCGATCTGGGTGATGTCGCCGGTCACGACCGCCTTCGACCCGAAGCCGATCCGGGTGAGGAACATCTTCATCTGCTCGGGGCTGGTGTTCTGCGCCTCGTCGAGGATGACGAAGCTGTCGTTGAGCGTGCGGCCCCGCATGAACGCGAGCGGCGCCACCTCGACGTCGCCCCGGTCGATGAGCCGCTGCGTGCCGTCGGGCTCGAGCATGTCGTACAGCGCGTCGTAGAGCGGGCGCAGATACGGGTCGACCTTGGCCATCAGGTCGCCGGGGAGGAAGCCGAGTCGCTCCCCGGCCTCGACCGCCGGTCGGGTGAGGATGATCCGGTTGACCTGCCGGGCCTGCAGCGCCTGCACCGCGAGCGCGACCGCCAGGTAGGACTTGCCGGTGCCGGCCGGGCCGATGCCGAAGGTCACCGTGTTGGCCGCGATCGCGTCGACGTAGCGCCTTCTGTCCGGCCGGTCTTCGGCCGCACGGTGCGGCCCGCGAGCGAGCGCAGCAGCTCCGAGGTGAGCACCTCCGAGGGCCGCACGTCGTCGTGCATCATGTCGATGGTGCGGTTGACCTGGACCGCGTCGAGGCCCTGACCGGACTCGAGGAGGATGATCAGCTCCTCGAAGAGCGCCGCCACCCGCTCGGCGCCCTCCCCGTCGATGGAGATCTCGTTGCCCCGCACCGCGATGTGGACGTCGTCGAACGCGCCCTCGACCAGGCGGAGCAGCTCGTCCCGCTGACCGAGGAGACCGGCCATGAGGTGGTTGCCCGGAACGAGGATCTTGACCTGGGTGCCTGCCACGTGCGTTCTGGCACGACCCTACCAGTGGCCCGAGAGGTCGATCCGATGGTCGCGTGCGCGCGTCCCCCCGGTCGGCCCGGTGCGGCCGGGGCTCAGCCGGGCGGCCAGTCGAACCGCCGGCCGCCGAGCAGGTGGAGGTGGAGGTGGGGCACCGAGTTGAGCGCGTCCGGCCCGACGTTCATCACCAGCCGGTAGCCGCGGTCCTCGGTGTCGACTCCCTCGGCGTCCGCCACCGCCTTTGCGGTGGCGAGCATCGCCGCGAGGACCTCCGCGTCAGCCGGCTCGAGCGTCGAGGCGTTCACGATGTGACGGCGCGGGCACGACCAGCACGTGGACCGGGCGCCTGTGGCGCGATGTCGCGGAAGGCGACCGTGTCCTCGTCGGAGTGGACGACGTCGGCCGGTACCTCGCCCGCGACGATGCCGCAGAACAGGCAGTCGGGCACCGGGTGGCTCAGCGACCCGTCGTGGCGGGAAGGCCCTTCGGTGGGAGCGAGGGCCCGGCCGTTCCCCTTGACCTCGGGGTAGAGGTGCTCGAGGCTGCCGGGCTCGATCCGGCTCGCCTCGATGAAGCGGCTCGACGTCGCTCTCCTGGAGCCGGATCACCCGGCCGAACTTGTACGCGACGAGGTCGCCCTCGTCGATGAACCGGTACAGGCTGCGGAGCGTGATGCCGAGGCGCTGGGCCGCATCCTTGGTGCTCAGCCAGTGGATCCGCTCGTTCACCGTCCCGACTCCACCACGTGGACGCGCATCGCCATCACACGTCGGCGAGGAGACCGAGCTCTTCGAGCCGCGCACCCATGTTGTCCGGCGTCACTCCGAACAGGCATGCGATCGCGCGCACGTCCTCGGCACGGATCGTGATCATCCGGCCGTTGAAGTCCTGGCGGTGGACCTGGATCATGCTGAGGAAGCGGCGGAGCAGGTCACGTTCGGGGCCGCTCACCGTGTGCAGCTTGGTCAGGTCGATCGCGATCTTCTCGGCGCCGACCCCTGCCTGGATGGCGCGCCGTGCCGCGAGCGGGACCGCCTCGTCGCCGTTGCCGTTGGAGCCCCACCGGGTGGTCGCACCGTCGTCGGGAGGCAGGAGCTGGTCGACCGGGACGTCGTAGAGCTTGGCGAGGCGCTGGAGGCGCGGCACCGAGATGGCCCGCTCGCCCGCGCTCGTACGCGCCGAGGACGGAGGCCTTGAACTCCTGCTCCGACATGGCCTCGACGGCCTGCAGCGAGAGCCGCATCTGCTTGCGCATCGCCCGCAGCCTCGATCCGACCGCACGGGCGTAGGCGATCCGGGCCGCCTCTTCTTGCTCGTCCTCGTCGTCGATCACGTCGAGGCTCTTGTCCATCACCGACATCTCAACCTCCGCTGCTCCCCATCGATTTCGCCCCTCGAGCTCCGGCTCGTGCCGAACGCGCAGGTCCTGTGCCACCCCGACAAACGTGGGGAGCCTTCCGACCTGCTCACCCGGACGGTCCTGCCTCTCTGTGTAGTCTTGCTCACGCAGCGTGGTTACGCAAGCGGCCCGACCAGGCCGCTGCGCAATCCGCACAGGAGACCGGCCACGGTGAGCGCCGCGGTCTCGGACCGGAGCACCCTCGGGCCGAGGCCGACCGCCCCGTCGAAACGGGTCAGCTCGGCGTCGTCCCACCCGCCCTCGGGCCCGACACGGCCACGAAGGGGTGGCCGAGGGACGGCGGGCCGCCACCGGGCCGTGCGAGGACCGGTTCTCCCCCCACCAGGTCGGCGAGTCCGTCGAGGGAGGTCACCGGCTCGATCGCCGGCAGCCAGGTCCGCCGGCTCTGGGCGGCCGCCTCACGGGCCACCCGGGAGAGGCGCTCGACCGAACGGGCGGCGCGCGCCTCCCTCCCACCGGACGACCGATCGGGCGGTCCGGACCGGCACGATCCGGTCGACTCCGAGCTCGGTGAGCTTCTGGACGACCCACTCGGGGCGGTCGCCCTTCACCGGCGCGAACGCGAGCGTGATCGGCGGCGAGGCCTTCGGCTCGGTCACCGGCTGCCGCGTCGACGATCGAGCACCGCGGTCGACGTCGTCGGCACCGCCGGGCGCACCCCGGAACCGGCAGCTCGTCCAGGTGCCCCGTCCGTCGCAGGCGACGACCGACTCCCCCGGCCGGAGGCGGAGCACGTCGACCAGGTGGTGGAGGTCGGTCTCGTCGAGCACCGGCACAGCCGGGTCCTCGACGAAGACCATGGCCGCGGCCGCGCACGAGGCGGGGATCCGGAGCCGCCCGGCGCGTCCCCGCCCCGGGCAGCCGGCCGATCAGTGGAGGGCCGACCGCAGCTTCGAGAAGAGGCCGTCGCCGCGCGGCGCTTCGCCGAGCTCCTCGGCAGCGCGCGTCGGCCAGCCCGAGGAGCAGCTCCCGCTGGTGCTCGTCGAGGTCGGTCGGCGTGTCGACCTGCAGGTGGACGAAGAGGTCGCCCCGGCCGCGTCCCTTGAGACGGGGTACGCCGTGTCCCTTCAGTTGGAGCACGGTGCCGCCCTGGGTGCCGGGGACCACCGCCAGGTCCTGGGTGTCGTCGAGCGTCTCGAAGGCCAACGTTCCTCCGAGTGCCGCCATGGTCATCGGGACGTGCACCTGCGCGTGCAGATCGATGCCCGAGCGTTCGAAGACTTCGTCGGGTTCGACGGCGACGTGCACGAAGAGCGCGCCGTTCGGTCCTCCCCGGAACCCGGCGGGACCGTGCCCGGCCAGGCGAAGTGTGGAGCCGTCGTCGACGCCTGCGGGGATGTCGACGGTCAGGGTGCGGTCCTCCATCCGGCGGCCTTCACCGCGGCATTCGGTGCAGGGGTGGTCCACCTGTTGCCCGATCCCCTGGCAGCGCGCGCAGGGCGACGCGGTGATCACCTGGCCGAGGATCGACTGGCGGACCCGACGGACCTCGCCGGCCCCCTGGCACTCGGAACAGCGGACCGGCGCGGTGCCCGGCGCCGCGCCGGATCCCCCGCAGGTGTCGCAATGCACCGGGGTGTGCACCTCCACCTGTTGCTGGACCCCGAAGACGGCGTCACGAAAGGCGAGGCGCAGCACGATCTCCGCGTCGGGCCCCGGGACCGGGCCGGTGCGGCGCCGGCCCGCCGGGCCGCTCATCCCCCCCATCCCGCTGAAGAAGGCGTCGAAGAGGTCCGCGAGGCTTCCGCCGAAGGGGTCGCCGGCCGCACCTGGCGGACGGACCGAACACGCCGTCGACGCCGTACCGGTCGTAGCGGGCGCGTCGCTCGGGATCCCTCAGTACCTCGTAGGCGAGGCTGACCTCCTTGAACTCCTCGTCGGACTCCGCACCGCTGTCGGGATGGAGCTCGCGCGCCTTCGCCCGGTAGGCGCGTTTGAGCTCCTCGTCGTTGGCGTCACGTCCGACGCCGAGCACCTCGTAGAGATCACGGGTGGTCACCGGTTCGATCGTCCGTTCACGAGGCCCCGCCGCTCAGCCGCTCACCCAGCCGGTCGCCGACCACCCGGGCGGCGGCGAGCGCGAGCGGATAGTTCATCCGGGTCGGGCCGATGAGGCCGATCGTGCCACCCTCGGCGCCGCCGGCGGTGACGGGCATCACCACGATCGCACACGACGCGAGCGGTTCGACTCCGTGCTCGGCGCCGATCGCCACCGACAGTCCGGCGTCGAGGATGTCGCGCAGGAGGGTCACGACGACGAGCTGCTGCTCGAGGATGGTGAGGACCGACCGGACGGTCTCCACCGCGTCGAAGGCCGCGGCCATCCGCGAGGAACCGCCCACGAAGAGCTGCTCTCCGCCTGCGGCCGGGCCCAGCTGGCGCAGGGCCTTGAGCCCGGTCGCCACCATCGCGTCGGTCCGGCCGTCTCCGGTCGTCGGTGCCTTGGCCCGCACCTTGGCGAGCGGCAGGCCGACGGCGTGGCGGGCGAGAACCGCCGCCGCATCGGCCAGGGTGCGCGTCGTCGACCTCGACGGCGATCTCGACGGACTGCTTCTGGACGGCCCCGTCGGCGAGCACCACGACGAGGAGCGCCAGGTGGGCGCCGAGCCCGACCAGGTGCACCGAGCGGACCGGGGCGGTCTCGTGGGAAGGACCGAGGACCATCGCGGTGCAGTCGGTGAGGTCGGCGAGCAGGCCCGAGGTCTGTCTCGAGCATCATCTCGATCTCGCCGTGCGCGTGGTCGAAGAACTGGCGGACCTGCTGGCGCCCGACCGCGTCGAGGGTGCCGGTCCCGCCGAGGTGGTCGACGAAGAACCGGTAGCCCTTGTCGGTCGGGACTCGGCCCGCGCTGGTGTGGGGCTGGACGAGGAACCCGTCACGTTCGAGGGCGGCCATGTCCGAGCGCACGGTGGCCGACGACACGCTCACCCCGGGTGCGTCGACCACGTGCTGGGAGCCGACCGGCTGGGCCGAGCTGATGTACTCGGCGACCACCGCGTTGAGGATCGCCGCCTTGCGAGGATCGAGCGTCCCCGGCGGCGGCGGTCGGTGCTCGCTGGTGCCTCGGCTGTCGTCGGTCGTGGTCATCGTCTCCATCGGCCCGCCTCGGCCCGTGCGGCCGCAGCCGGTCGCCGTGGCCGTCGGGGGGGTGTTGGCACTCCACTCTAGTGAGTGCTGACCCGTTTCGGGCTGCCATCGCGGCGGGTGCTCCGCGGCAGGACCGGCGGAGGACCTGGTCGCGGACCCCCGCGGCCGCGGGTTGCCGCCGGTCAGGCCGACGCGACGTACATCCGTCGGGTCATCGCCGGACCGAGCGCGACGGTGCGCGCCGTCGACCGCGAGGGTCAGGGTGCCGTCCGGTGCCCGGGCCTCGATCGCGCGCGGTGATGCCCGGGGTGAGCCCGTGGTCCCCGAGGTAGGTGAGGGACTCGGCGTCGTGCTCGACGCTCTCGGTGATGCGCTCGAGGCGGATCCGCTCGCCGGGCTGGGCCTCGGCGAGCGCCGCTGCTCGGGCTGGTCCGGCTCGACGCCCGGGATGGGGTTGCCGTGCGGGCAGGTGGTCGGGTTCCCGAGCAGCACGACCAGTCGCTCCTCGACGTCGTCGGAGATCACGTGCTCCCAGCGGCCGGCCTCGACGTGGGCCTTGTCCCAGTCGAGGCCGATCACGTCGACGAGCAGGCGCTCGGCCAGCCGGTGCTTGCGCACCACGCCCTCGGCCAGCGCGGCGCCCTTCTGCGGTCATGGTGATCTGCCGGGCGCTGCGTGCGATCAGACCGTCGGACTCGAGCCGGTCGAGCATCTCGGACACCGACGGTGCCGCCTTGCCGAGCCGCTCGGCGAGCCTCGCCTGGATGACCGGGATGCCCTCCTCCTCGAGCGCGAAGATCGTCTCGAGATACTCCTCGACCGGCGGGTGGAAGCGGTCAAGCATCGACGTCGATCCTACGGCACCGGCTTCCGGCGGGTCGGCCGGCGGGTCGGAACCGTGGAGCCGTGGCGGACGACCGCTAGACCGTGGGTCAGCGTCGACGAAGGGGCTCCTCTCCGACGTCGGCCGGGACCCCGGCGACGGACGGCGCCGGAGGGCGCGGACGCCGTAGCCGGACGCGGCCCGGAGCCGACGACGCGGACGACCCGCTGCGCTTCGACCGGTGGCGCAAGCGGTCGGCCACCGGTGCGGTGCTCACCGGCGTCGCGCTCGGGCTCCAGCAGGCGCTCGACCGCCCGAGGCAGGAGCCGGCGATCGTGGTCGAGGCGCCCGGCGAGCCCGAGGACGACGACAGCGCCCTTCGTCGTGCGGCTCGACCCGGACGACCCGGCGGCACCGTCGTCATCGTCCGCTCCGGGCGTCCCGGCCGCCGTCGACCGGTACCTGAGTCGGCCACCCGTCGGGTTCAGCCCTGTCGGCGGCGCTCGCGGCGCGCGACCCGGGCACCGCGAGCGTGTCGCCGATCGCCGGGCGAGCCCGTCGGCGAGCAGCACCGTGCCGACGCCGAGCGCGAGCCCGGCGAAGGCGTCAGTCGGGAAGTGCCAGCCGACCGCGACCACGGCGACGGTCATCCAGAGCGCGTAGGCGACCCGACCGCGGTCGACGCCGACCGGAATGCCCGGCGGCGGTGCGCGAGCACGGCCACGCAGGCGAGCGCTGCCGCGCCGACGGTCGAACCCGACGGATAGGAGAGCGACCCGCCGAGTGTGCGCCCGACGAAGGGCTTCGCCACCAGCTCGCAGGCCGCGAGGGCAACCGCCGGGCCGACCAGGCAGGCGAGCGCGCCGCGGGCAGGTCGCGGGTCAGCGTGACCGCGCACGCGACGACCGAGCCGGCCACCACCACCCACGGCTGACGCAGACGCGGTGACCGCGGTGAACACGCCGTTCTTCGATGCCGGGGAAGAGCCTCGAGGAACCAGCCGTCGACGTCCCCGACGGCGGGCCGACACGAGAAGTAGAGCGCCGCCGAGCGCGACCGAGCGAGCGCACGAGGACGCCACCGACCACGATCTCGACCGAGGCGGTCCTGCTCGGCCGTCGCCCGTCGGACCGTCGTCCGCGCCGACGGATCCACCCGCGACGACCCGCCGGCCGATGCCGCGACCGGCCGGTCGCCCGGGACGCAGGCGGTGGCCGGTCGGGACGGTAACCGTGGCCCATGCGCCGCGGCCGACCGTCGCGTGACCGCCCGCCTCGCGCTCGTCGACGCTGCGTGGTGCCCGAGCCGATGGGCCAGCAGGTCTACGAGCAGCGAGCTGGCCCGGCGGGCCGCCGGCGAGCTCGGCGAGGGGTGGTCCGTCGACCGGATCGAGGTGCGGACCCTCCGCTCACCTCTGCCGGGTACCGCCCGGGTGCCCTCGCGCCTCCTGATCGACGCCGCCCGCGCTCGTCCGGCACGCCAGCGGGCCGTCGTCCTCTACCGCGGCCACGACCTGGTGCACCGGTTCGACCTCCGGCTGCCGCCCGCCCCGGCGCCCGAGGTCCTCACCGTCCACGACGTGGTGCCCTGGCGCTTCCCCGACGAGGGCACGCCCCCCTCCGACGCCGCCGACCTCGGCCCGGCGCGCGGCGGTCGTCGTCTGCCCGTCGCAGTTCTCGGCCGACGAGGTGGCCGCGCCAGCTCGGCGTGCCCGGTGCCGGTCGCCATCCCGAACGGCGTCGACCGCGCGTTCTTCGACGCGGCGCCGCTGTCGGAGGCGGAGCTCGACCGCTTCGGGCATCCGGCCGCCCTTCGTGCTCCATGCGGGCGGGTGCTCGCGGCGCAAGAACCTCGAGGGCCTGGCCGGTGCCTGGCCGCTCGTTCCGCTCGGCCCGTTCCGACGCCACACTCGTGCTCGTCGGCCCGCGCGACGACCGGCGGGACCGTCTCTTCGGCCCGCTCGACGGCACGGTGCGGACCGGCCGGGTGGACGGTGCCGACGGTCCCGGGCCTGATGGCCGCCGCGGCGGCCGTCGTCGTCCCCTCCCTCTACGAGGGCTTCGGGCTCCCCGCGCTCGAGGCGATGGCCGCCGGCGTGCCGGTGGTCGCCGCGCGCCCGGAGCGCGCTCCCCGAGGTGTGCGGCGACGCGGCGCTCCTGGTCGAGCCCGACGCCGAAGGCGCTCGCCGAGGGGCTGTCGCGACCGTGCTCGACCGCGGCCACCGACACCGACGCGAGGATCGAGCGCGGGTCGACGTGCGGGCCGAAGGGTTCACCTGGGAGGCGAGCGCGACGGCGCACGCCGACGCTCTGGAGGTCGCCCCGACGCGATGAAGGTGGTGACCGCGGTGCACGGGACCGCCCCGACCGGGGGGATCGAGATCCAGTCGTTGCAGGTCGCCCGCGAGCTCGCCCGCGCGGGGACACCGGCTCGACCTGCTCCATGTCGAGTCCGGTCCCTTCGTCGCCGACTACCGGCGTTCTGCCACTCGGTCACCCGGGTGCCGCGGGTGGACTACTGGTTCGCCGACGGGTCGCCGGAACCGGCTCGCGGACGGCGGTGGAACTCGTGCCGGCGGTGTGTGGCCGCCGCCCGCCGCCGGCCCGACGTGCTCTACGGCAACCGCGTCTTCTCGACCGGGTTGGACGCGTGCCCGCGAGTCGGCTCGGTGACGCGCGCGCCGGTCGTCTGCCACCTCCACGGGCACACCGACCTCGAGCCGCGAAGCGCATCGCGTGCCTCAACCGACACGTCGACCGGTTCGTCGTGATCTCCCACTTCGTCGCCGACCAGTGGCTCGCCTCGGGGCTCGACCCCGCCAAGGTCGAGCGTCGTCCCCAACGGGATCGACCCGGCCGCGTACCCCGAGGGCGGCCTGCCCGAGCGCGCGCGCGGCACGACGCGAGCTCGGTGCTGCCCGAGGACGCGTTCGTCGTCTCCTACGTCGGCCGGCTCGACCGCGAGAAGGGCGTCGACGTCGTGCTCGCGCGCCTGGCGCCTCCTCGGCCTCTCCCCCGAGGTCGCAGCGCTGCTCGTGGTCGGCTCGTCCACGGTGCAGCGACGACGACGACGGCGTACCGGGCCGAGCTCGAGGCGCTTGGCCGGACCCGGTGTCGCCTTCCTGCCGGGTCGCGCCGACGTGGTCGGCCCACTGCACGCCGCCGACGTGGTCGTCGTGCCCTCGACCTGGGACGAGCCGTTCGGGCGGACGGTGATCGAGGGGCTCTCGACCGGACGGCCGGTCCTCGCCTCCGCGGGTCGGGCGGCATCCCCGAGGTCCTGAACGGACCGATGGCACGTTTCCTCTTCGAACGCGGTGACGCCGAGGGGCTCGCCGGTCAGCTCGTCCGCGTTCGCGCGGCTGGCGCGACGACGAGCCGGAGCTCGCCGAAGCCTGCCGGTCGTGGGTGCAGCGGCACTTCACCCTCGCCGGCCATGGTCGACGGGGTCGAGTCGGCGTTCGCCGTCGGTGCGCTGAGCACTCCGTCAGAGGCCGACGGCGATCGGCGCGTGCAGCCGACGCGCCGGCGAGCAGGCCGGTCAGCGATGCCGCCGCGATGACCGCGTGCGCGAGCACGCGCCACCGCTCGCGGACGCCGTCGCGCCCCGTACGTCACGCTCGCGTGCCCGGTCGCGTGCGCGTCCCTGCCCGCGATTCGCCGTCGTCCCAGGTGAGGTGTGCGGAAGTGCGCCAGGTAGCGGCGGACCAGCGGGTCGAGTCGGACCGAAGATGCGCATCAAGAGGATCAGGTGGTTCTTCTGCGCCCAGTACGCGTAGCGCAGGTCGAAGCGCTTCCCCTTCGCGTAGGGCGCGGCCACGTGCTCGACGACCGCGTCGGGTTCGTAGAGCGAGCCGGTAGCCCGCTGCGGCCGACCCGGAGGCAGAGGTCGGTCTCCTCGCGGACACAGGTCCCCCGGTAGCCGTCGTGGATGCCGCCGAGCTCGTCGATCACCGAACGCCGGAACGACATGGAGGCTCCGAGCAGGTGGTCGACCTCGATCGCGCGGCCCGGATCGGCGGCGAAGTTTCCGGTCAGCGTGCCGTCGGGCAGCAGTCGTCCGATGGCGTCGACTCCCTCGGTCAGCTCGCCGGGTTGCTCGCGGATCTGACGACCGCCCACCCCACCGACAGTCGGATCGGCGAAGTGGACCAGCAGGCGACTCGAGCCATTCCGGCTCGGCGAACGCGTCGTCGTCGACGAAGGCCACCACCTCGCCGGTGCGCCAGCCGATAACCGATGTCGCGGGCGGTCGCCATCGCCCCGCTGCCCGCGTGGCACACCTCGTAGTGCACCGACGGGAACCGCTCGCCGACGAGCTCGGCCGTCTCGCGTCCCTCCGAGGAGTCGACCACGATGACCTCCACGGGCGGCGTCGTCTGCGCGAGCGAGGTGTTCGAGGCAGCGGGCGAGGAAGTCGGGGCGCTCGTAGGTGATGACGACGACCGACGCCGAGGGCATGCTCATCCGCCCGCACTCGCCAGGTGCTCCGGAAGGCACGCGGTCCGTAGCCAGGTCGGCGCGCCGACCACCGAAGGGTGCCGCCGGAACGGAGTCAGCAGGGTCGCGAGACGCGGGTGTCGGCACCGCCACAGCCACCGGTCGATCTCCGCGTTCCAGTCGAATTCGCCGATGCGTGGCCCGAGGTCGACGCCTTCGCCCGCATCTCGGGCTTCCGAACGGACCCACGAGAAGTGCCAGATCCCCTCGCACGGATCGATCGACTCGTCGACCCGTGCGTGCCACGGGTGGGCCGGGTCGGTGTTGCGGGGCCGGAAGTCGACCCGCCAGGCGGGCGCGTCGCACTGGCGGGCGAGGCGCAGCTCGGTTCCTGCCGCGGACCGCGACCGGACCGGGGAAGCCCGCCGAGACGCCCCACAGCCGTCGGCAGCGCTCGAGATAGCGCCGTCCGCCGACGTGGCCGTAGAGCCACCGCGCCGGGAACTCGACCGCGGAGAGACCGTGCGCCTCCGCCCGAGCTATCGACTCGACGAGGCGGGACGGACTCGCGACGACTTCGTCGGTGTCGATCTGCAGGATCCAGTCGACCGAGTCTCCGAGTGCCGAGACGGCCGCGTTGCGCTCGAACGTCTCGAGCTCGAGGGGGGGCTTGTCGCCACCGTGGAAGAGACCCGGCAGGAACCGGACCTTGCGATCTCGGTCGAGACGCTCGACGATCTCCCGGCACGGCTCGAGGTCGAGGCGCTCGCCGGTCCAGCTGATCGCGTCCTGGTCGTGCGCGACCACCATCGTGTCGACGACGTCGTAGTACGACATCAAGCTCTCCTGGAGGTACGCCGGATCGGCGAGCAGGACGTATGCTCCGATTCGCGGCGAGGCAGCACCGTCCGGGGGTGACGGCGCCCTTGCCGGTGAAGGGATTCCGCTCATTGCGCCACAGAACGTACACGCCGCGCCGCCGGGGCCCGATCGGACGCGCGAGGATCGAAGTCGATCGGAGCGACGCGCCGTCGCGCGGGATGAGGCCGCGTGAGTGCGATCCACTGTTGGTTCCGCACCGAGTCCCGTCCACTGTCCGGCTGGCTCCACCTTCCGGCGGGCGGTGAGGCGTCGGGGACCGCCGTCTTCTGCGCGCCGCTCGGTCACGAGGCCAACGAACGCGCTCTGGGCGCTGCAGTCCACCGCAGAACGACTGGCCGCGGCCGGCGTCGCGTGCTCTGCGCTTCGACTACACAGGTACCGGCGACTCGGCAGGAACGTTCGAGGATGCCGGTCGCTTGAAGGAATGGCTCGGCGACATCGACGCTGCGGTCGTCGTGCGCTCGTGCGCTCGGACCCGAACCGTGTCGTACTGGTCGGGATGCGGATGGGCGCCCTGCTCGCGGCCGAAGCGGTGGCCTCGGGCACCGCGGTCGACGGACTGGTCCTCTGGGATCCCTACGCGACCGGACGCTCCTTCTTCCGCGTCGAGCAGACGCTCCTCGCCACGGGGTACGGCGCGGCCCAACCGCGCGACGGATCGGTCGTCGGCCCGGCCTTCCGCTACAGCCCCGAGACGGTCGCCGACCTGACCCCGCTCCAGCTCGGTCCGCGTCCCGGCCACTCGGACCCTGGTGCTCGCCCGGGCCGGCGACCGCGGGGCGAGGGGGGCCCGTGAGCGGTTCGCCGACGACGAGGTCGAGTGGGAGGAGATCACCGGCCAACCCGACCTGCTCGACGTGCCCCCGGACATGACCGTCCTGCCGGAGGCCGCCGTCGACCGGGTCGTGGCGTGGACGCGGCGCGCACCTCGACGGCGGCCCGATCCGGATCGACCGTCCCGGCGGCGAAGACGCCGCGGCAGGTGAGCGCAGAGGACGAGCCGCTCGTCGTCGAACAGCCGGTCCGGCTCGGTCCCCACCGACTCTTCGCGATGGCCGCCGGACCGGCGGGAGCGGACGCTTCGACCCCGACCGTGGTCTTCCTCCCGGCAGGGGCCCTCGACCACGCCGGGTCCGGGCCGGCTCTGGGTGACCCTGGCCCGACGTTTCGCGGCGGCGGGCGTCCCGTCGCTCCGGGTGGACTTCGACGGCATCGGCGAGACGTTCGGGCGGCCCGGGCGCCCGCGCAACATTCCGAAACCTCCCGAGGCGATCGACGATCTGTCGGACGTGGCGGCCGCCCTCGGCGAGCCGGATGCAGCAGGTCTGGTGCTGGTCGGACTCTCGTCGGGCGGTTACCACGCGATCGAAGGGGCTCTCCGGCTCCACCCGTGGGGTGTCGCCACCATCAACCCCGGGCTCGGCGAGCTGGGTCCCCGAGCAGGACGAGGGAGCCATCGATCCGCGACGGCGCGCCTACCGACCGATGCCGACGGCCCTGCGCAGGGTCGCGGTCAAACACGGGCGCATCGCTCGCTGGCTCTGGCGCGCCGTCTTGCAGGTGTGGGTCACCCGCTCACCGAACGGCCCGGTGGCCGAGGTCGCCCGGCGAGGTACGCCGGTGCTGGTCATCGTCAACGAGCACGACTCGATCCAGTTCGAACCGTCCCTCTACTGGTCGATCGTCCGGCGGGGGCTCCGACGGCGACGGCGCCTGGTGGTCGACCGGGTCCCCGGCCGCGACCACTCGCTCTACACGCAGGCCGGCAAGGAGCGCGCGACGGTCCTCCTCACCGACTGGGTGCTCTCGCGCTGTGGCCGCGACCGACGGAGTGAGATCCGCCCGCGCGTGTGGTCGGACGAACCCGAGACGTAGCCTTCGGACGTCGCTCAGATGAAGTCGGCGAAGCTCCGCTCCATCTGTTCGAAGATGATCGAGCCTCCGAGGAAGACCGCCACAGGGACGACGACGGAGAGGACGATCTGCCAGAGGGGCGGGGCGGGCACGTTGAGAAACGACCAGCGGAAGTCGCCGAGCAGCCAGGTCAGCGGATTGACGTCGAAGAAGATCTTGTACTTCTCCTGCACCGGGTAGCCGATCGGGCTCGCGAACAAGAGGATCTGCAGGACGAAGGGCACCACGTACGCGATGTCCCGGTAGCGCACCTGCAACGCCGCGGCGACCAGGCCGCACCCGCAGGCGAGGAGGAGGACCATCACCGCCCAGACCGGCGCCAGCACGAGGGCGATGCCCGGCGCCACTCCGTAGATCCCCTGGAGCACGAAGAGGAAGACCATCGTGACCAGGAAGTCGGTGAGGTTGGAAACCGAGGTCGCGAGCGGCACCAGCATCCGCGGGAAGAAGACCTTGGAGACCAGGTCGCGGTTCGAGACGAGCGAGGTGGCCGCACGAGAGATGATCCCGCTGAACAGGTTCCAGGCGAGCATCCCGCAGAAGACGAAGACGATCGGGGTGACCGGCGTCGGGATCTTCGCGATCTTGTTGAACAGCACGACGAAGATCGCGGCGATGAGCAGCGGCTGGAGCAGCACCCACACCACCCCGAGCGCGGTCTGCCGGTAGCGGAGGGTCACGTCGCGGGCGCCGAAGCGGTAGAGGACCTCGCGGGCCTCCCAGAGCTCGCGCACCTTGGGGATCGAGAAACGGCTCGGCGGGGTGATGACGATCTGGGCCATGGACTCAGTTCTGCGAGTAGTCGAAGTCGGGAAAGACCACTCCGCGGTCGGTGCCGTCGGGTGTGGTCGGGGTCGGATAGGGACTCACCGGGAGGACCTGGAAGTGGCACGCCTGCTCCCAGATGTCGGTCCGCTTCCCTCCCGCGTGGACGTAGAGGTCGACGGTGTAGGCGCCGGGCTTGAGCCAGGGAGTGCGCACCGAGATGCGGCCCTGGTTGTCGGTCGCCGGGTCGAGCCAGAAGTCGACCACCCTCGAGTCGCACTGGGCGATGACCATCCCGTCCTCGTTGTTCACGAAACACGAGAGGTGGTAGCGGCTGCCGAACGACGGGTTGGCACCGATGGTGAACTCGACCACCAGGTCCTCGCCCGGCTTCAGAATGTCGTCCGCGACCGACGCCTCGGTGAACCGGATCTCCCCGGTGCCGGGCCGGAAGGTCGGCTCCTCGTTGAGGGGTGCGCTGCGGGCGAAGGACCGCTTGTACTCCTCCATCGCCTCTTCGACGGTGCCCTGGAGCACGAGGTGGCCCGAGTCGAGGTAGAGGGCCGAGTTGCAAAGGTCCGAGACGGTCTGGAGCTGATGGCTCACCAGCATCACGGTGCGCCCGTCGCGGGCGACCTCGCGCATCTTGCGGAGGCACTTGGCCTGGAAGTCGGAGTCGCCGACCGCCAGCACCTCGTCGACGAGGAGGATCTCGCTGTCGAGGTGGGCCGCCACCGCGAAGGCCAGTCGGATGTACATGCCGGTCGAGAACCGCTTGACCTGCGTGTCGAGGAACTTCTCGACC
Source organism: uncultured Acidimicrobiaceae bacterium (assembly GCA_963784155.1). Classification (GTDB taxonomy): domain Bacteria; phylum Actinomycetota; class Acidimicrobiia; order Acidimicrobiales; family RAAP-2; genus Bog-756. The sequence continues at coordinate 92,290 of CAWAQF010000004.1, read as the reverse complement.
CCGGCGAAGGCCACGATCGCGTCGAAGCGCTCCTTGATCTCGCGGCGCCGCATGCCGAGCAGGGTGCCGTTGAGGTAGACGTTCTCCCGGCCGGTGAGCTCGGGGTGGAACCCGGTCCCGACCTCGAGCAGGCTGCCCACCCGTCCGCCGAGCACGAGCCGGCCCCGGGTCGGCGCGGTGATCCGGTTGATGATCTTGAGCAGGGTGCTCTTCCCGGCCCCGTTGCGGCCGATGATGCCGACCACCTCGCCCCAGTTGACCTCGAAGCTCACGTCGTGGAGCGCGTCGAACTCTTCGGTCTTCTTCGCGGCTTTCCGCTCACGGATCCGCTTGACCACCGCCTCGGCCGCCGAGGTCGCCTGTTCCTGGCGCCGCAGGATCCGGTACGTCTTCGAGAGGTGGGAGACGGAGATGGAGGGGCCCTCGGGCATCATCGATACGTTAGACGGCACCCCTCCGGACACCGCATCTTGTGCGTTGCCGATTTCGTCTCGCCCGTTCTGCCGCCGCGCGACCGCGGTTGCTACTCGTCGAGCCGTAGCGCGGACACGAAGGCCTCCTGGGGGACCTCGACCCGGCCGATGTTCTTCATCCTCTTCTTTCCCTCCTTCTGCTTCTCGAGCAGCTTCCGTTTCCGGGTGATGTCGCCGCCATAGCATTTGGCCAGCACGTCCTTGCGACGGGCCTTGACGGTCTCTCGGGAGACGATGCGACCTCCGACCGCGGCCTGGATCGGCACGTCGAAGAGCTGGCGCGGGATCAGCTCCCGCAGTTTCTCGGTCGTCCGGCGACCGTACGCGGCCGCCTGCGAGCGGTGGACGATGGTCGAGAACGCGTCGACCGGCACATGGTTGATCAACAGGTCGACCCGGACCAGATCGGAGGTCAGGTACTCCGCCGGCTCGTAGTCGAGGCTCGCGTACCCCCTGGTCCGGCTCTTCAGCTGATCGAAGAAGCTGACCACCACTTCGGCGAGGGGGACGGTGTAGACGAATTCGACCCGCTCGGGAGAGAGGTACTCCATCTTCACCAGCTCGGCGCGGCGGCTCTGGCAGAGATCCATCACGGTGCCGGTGTACTCGGCCGGGGTGAGGATCGTCGCGGTCAGCATGGGCTCGTCGACATGGTCGAGCAGGCTCGGCTCGGGCAACTCGCTCGGGTTGTCGACGTCGACCTCGGAGCCGTTGGACAGATAGGCCCGGTACGCGACCGACGGCGCGGTCGCGATGAGCGAGAGGTCGAATTCCCGCTCGAGCCGCTCGCGGACGATCTCCATGTGGAGCAGTCCGAGGAAACCGCAGCGGAAGCCGAAGCCGAGCGCGCGCGACGACTCGGGTTCGTAGGTGACGCTGGCGTCGTTGAGCCGGAGCTTCTCGAGCGCGTCCCGCAGGTCGGGCAGCTCGTCGCCGTCGATCGGGAAGAGCCCGCAGAACACCATCGGCTTCGGGTCGCGGTAGCCGGCCAGGGCCTCGGCGGCGGGACGCCGCGCCGAGGTCACCGTCTCCCCCGAGCGGGCCCCGCCCACGTCCTTGATCCCCGCGATCAGGTACCCCACCTCGCCCGGTCCGAGCTCGTCGACCGGCACGGTGGCCGGGGTGCGCACGCCGATCTCCTCGATGTCGTGGTCGTTGCCCGCCTGCATGAACCGGAGGCGGTCGGTACGCGAGAGGGTCCCTTCCATCACCCGGATCGAGCTGACCACACCCCGGTACTGGTCGTAGGCGGAGTCGAAGATGAGGGCCCGCAACGGCGCGTCCACCTCCCCGCGGGGAGGTGGGATCCGCGACACGACCGCGTCGAGCAGCTCGGCGACCCCCTCCCCCGTCTTGGCCGAGATGCGCAGGATCTGCGACGCGCCGATCCCGAGCACCTGCTCGATCTCGGCGGCGCACCGGGCCGGGTCGGCAGCCGGCAGGTCGATCTTGTTGAGCACCGCGACGATCTCGAGGTCGTGCTCGATCGCCTGGTAGCAGTTGGCGAGCGTCTGGGCCTGGATCCCCTGTGACGCGTCGACCAGCAGGACCGCCCCTTCGCACGCGGCGAGCGAGCGGCTGACCTCGTACCCGAAGTCGACGTGACCGGGTGTGTCGATGAGGTGGAGGGTGTGCTCCCTCCACGGCACCCGCACGTTCTGGGCCTTGATGGTGATCCCCCGTTCCCGCTCGATGTCCATCGAGTCGAGGAACTGCTCGCGCATCAGGCGCGGGTCGACCGCGCCGGTCAGTTCGAGGATCCGGTCGGAGAGGGTCGACTTTCCGTGGTCGACGTGGCTGATGACGGAGAAATTGCGAATGCGGTCGACGGGAAGCACGGGCAGCCCAGCGTACCTAAGCTCGTGGTGTGGGCATCCGGCCCGGCGACCATCCCGAACGCGGCGAAGGAGGCCGCACCTCGCGCCGTCCGACCCGGCGTTGACCGGGGTCACCCTCGCCGGAGTGGTGCTCGCGGTGGTCGCGGCGATCGTCGCCGCCGTCGTCGCCTACTGGCTGGTGATGGCCGTGCTGATCCGGCATGCCCGGAAGCACCGTGCCGAACGGCTGTCGGACCACCCCGGCGCATACCCGCCGATCCCGCCCCATCAGGACTGGCACGGGCGGGAGAGCTGAGCGGTCTCGGCGAACGAACCGGTCGCGGCTCCGGTCGGCGGAGCGACCCCTGCTATCCTGTCATGGCCCGGTGCAGGGTCAGGCGCCGTCCGGGCGCACCAGCACACCGCCGGCGGGTGCTGCACGAGTGCACCCCAGCCGGCTCAGCCGACGTTCATCGAGGACAGGACCAAGTGGCCAACATCCGCAGCCAGATCAAGCGCAACCGGCAGACCGTCAAGCGCCACGCACGCAACAAGTCGGTCCGATCGGAGCTGCGGACCCGGACCAAGCGGGCCGTCGGCGCCATCGAGGCGGACGCGGAGGACCGCGACGAGGAGTTGCGACTCGCGGTCAAGCGGATCGACAAGGCGGCGGCCAAGGGTGTGATCCACAAGAACCAGGCCGCCAACCGCAAGGCGCGCCTCATGCGGCGGGCGGCCGCCTCCCCGACCGAGGGCTGACCTGCTCGGCCCGGCCTCCCGGCGATCCGGGCGGCCGGCTGCACTACGACGGCGGGGAGTAGTAGGGAAGGTCGCAGCGGTACCCGTGGGTGGGACCGTTGATCGGCGGGGTGTCGAGGCGCTCGAACTTGCCGGCGACGATGTGGCCGATGATGTAGCAGTTGCTCGGCTGCTTCGCGGCCGGGTTCACCGGGCCGGTGAGGTTCCCACCGGTGAACGAGGTGATCCCGCGGAGCGCTTTCAGGACCGACCCGCGGCTCGGGTCGGGACCGGCCGACTGGAGGGCTTGAGCGAACAGCTCGCCCGACAGCCAGCCGAAGAGGGTGAAGAGGTCGGGCTTGAAGCCGGGTGACACGTTCTGGACCCAGGTGAGGAACGTGTTCACCGCCGGGATCGAGTCCGCGTCCTCACCGAGGTAGAGCGCGTACCCCTGCTCGAGGAAGGCGCCGTCGATGGCGGCGGCCCCCCCGGCGTTCGGCACCAGCTCCTCGCTGTAGGTCGACGCGCCGAGCACGACCTCGGGGTGGAAGTTCTGGAGGTTGAGGGCCTTGACCACCGCGGCGGCGTAGTTCTGGGGCATCTGCTCGATGAAGAGGATCTTCACCCCCGCGTTGCGCATCGCGATGACGTACTGGTTGAAGTCGGTGGTGGTGATGTCGAACTGCTGGTCGTAGACGATGTGGTACCCGAGGTGCTCCATGGCCGCGCGTTCGCCGTTCCACTTGGTGATCGCGGATGGCTGGTCGGCGACGAGCGCGCCGGCGTGGGCCACCGCGTCGGGGAACTTGTCCTTGAAGTAGGTCAGCGGCCCGAGCGGCCAGCCGTTCGCGGCAGGGGACGGGCTGAAGCTGTTGGGGAGATCGGCGGTCGCGGTGTCGAGGGAGACGGTGATGTTCGGCACCTGCGGATTGCCGCGAGCACCGTCCCGCCGAAGTTGTCCTGGAGCGAGAAGCTCCCGACCGTGGCGAAGTCCTTGCCGGATCGCCTCTTGCGTGAACTGCCTGTTCGGCGCGCCCGCATAGGTGTCGTCGTAGCTGTCGACGAGCATCTTCCGGCCGTCGATGCCCCCTCGGGCGTTCACGTAGGCCGCGTAGGCCTTGGTGCCCACCGCGGCGCCCTCGAAGAGGCCGGCGGTGAGGGTCGAGACGTTCCCCACCGTCACCGTGCTCGGGGTGAGGCCGGTCCGGTCACCGAACGCCGAGGGAGGGATCGTCGACTTGGTCGACGAGGTGACCGTCGCCGTGGTCGAGGTGCAGGCCGTCATCGTGGTCGCGACGACCGTCGCACCGAGCACCAGGGCGAGCACCCGGCGCCACCGCCCCGCAACCGTCCGCTCGTGGATCGATCCCATCGACGTCCCCCTTGCTCCTCGCAGGCTCTGACCCCGAGGCACGACTCTAGAGAACCGCACCGTGCTCATGAAGGGTCGCCGCCCGCGCCCTCCGGGCGTCGGCGCCGACCTCTGCGCCGGTGCATCCTCCGGATGTCGACCCGGGCCATGTTGACGAACTCGCCGGTCGCCTCGACGGTGACCACGCCGCCCTGGAGGAGCCGGCCCTCGCTGTGGGTCCGCCGCCCGGTCGCCGACGTCACCCAGGCCTCGAACCGCGACGGGTTCGCCGACGAGCGTCGGCTTGCGGTAGCGGATGGTGAGGCTCACGGTCGGCCCGGCGCCGTCGGCGATCACGTTGGCCGCGGTCAGCATCGATGTCGAACGCGCCGGCGAGGACGGCACCGTGCACACAGCCGGGTGCTCCTTCGTAGGTCGGCGAGAAGGTGACCTGGCCGATCGCCATCGGGGGCTCGAACTCGATCGACGATCGGCGGGGCGACCGGATTGCACGAACCGATCACCATGTCGAAGGGCATCGCCGCGGCGAGACCGGATGCGTCGCGTCCGGCAGGGAGGACCGGTCGGCGAACCGCGACACGGGCGCCGGCCCGGGCTTCGGGGACGTGGCTCTCGAGGTCGTCGGCGATCGCGTCGACCCGCGCGGCGGCGGTTCGCAGCGCGTGCGCCGGCGGCATGGCGGTGACGGTGAGGGCCATCAGGCGCCGAAGGGCGGCCGCGAGCTCGTCGCGTCCCCCGCCGCTCCAGGGCCGGTCGGTCGCGCGCACCGGGCTCGTCCCGATCAGCCATCGTCTCCCCCGAAACGGGGCACGAACGACGCGAGCTCGTCGAGCGAACGCCGCATGCGGTCCGACGTCGCCCGTGGGCACCCGGAGGACCACCTCGGTGACGCCGAGCTCGCGGTAGTGGTCGAGCTTCGCGTCGCTCGGGATGGTGCCGAAGGGGACCACCTCGAGCGACGACGGATCGCGCTCGCGCGCCTCGAAGGCCCGCCGGAGCTCGGGGAGCGCCGCCCCGATCCCCGAGCCGCCGATCGGCATCCACCCGTCCGCGTACTCGGCGACCGCTGCGAACACCGCCGGCGTCGGACCACCACCGATCAAGGTGGTCACCCGCGGTTGTTGGACCGGCTTGGGCCAGCTCCAGCAACGGTCGAGCGAGACGTAGCGCGCCGTGGAACTCCGCCTCGTCCTGCGACCACAGTGCCTGCATGCAGAGCACGTGCTCGCGGGCGACCTCTCGTCGTCGGGCGAAGACCACCCCGTGGTCCTCCGCCTCGGCACGGTTCCAACCGAAGCCGATCCCGAGCACCACCCGCCCGCCGCTCAGATGGTCGAGGGTGGCGAGCTCCTTGGCGAAGACGATGGGGTCGTGCTGCGCGACGAGCGCGACACCGGTCCCGAGCCGGATGCGACGGGTCGTCGACGGACGCTGCGGCGAGCGCGATCGACGGGTCGAGGCTCCGCCGGTAGTCGTCCGGGCGGACCCCCTCGACCACCGCAGGCGGGGCGGCGGCCCGAACCGGCAGATGGGTGTGCTCGGGGAGGAAGAGCGAGTCGAAACCGCGCGCTTCGGTCTCGCGGGCGAGTTCGGAGGGTGCCATCGCTTGGTCGGTGAGGAACGCGGTGACCCCGAGTCGCAACGGGCTCAACCTCCGAGCGGAAGCGGTCAGACCGGAACCGGGGTTGGCGCCCGGGTCGGCGAAGAGCGCGGCGTACGCGGCCTCCTCCCGCTCGCGCGCGGCCCGGACCGCCGGTCCAGCTGTGCCGGCGAGCATGAGCCGCTTGATCTCTCGGGTGGCGCCTACCGGGTAGCCGGCGATGCGCCGGGCGAGCTCCATGGTCTCGTCGAGCGCGGCTCCGGCATCGCACACCTTGAGCGCCAGCCCCGCCGCGACGGCCTGCTCGGCGTCGATCCACTCCGAGGCCAGCAGCATCGCCGCGGCCCGCTGCCACCCGATCCGGGCCGGCAGCAGGACGCTGCTCGCCGCCTCCGGTGGGACGCCGAGCTCGGCGAAAGGCGCCCGGAGCCTGGCTCCCTCCTCGACGAGGACGAGGTCCACGTGGGCGAGCAGCGTGCAGCCGAGTCCGACCCCGGCACCGTGGACCGCGGCGAGCAGTGGCTTGTCGAACGGCACCGAGGAGGTCGAGCAGGTCCCGGAAGCCCGAGCCCGCGGTCGTCCCCCAGCGCTCCCTGCGCGATCGCGGCCATCTCGCGGAGGTCCTGGCCGGAGGTGAACACCGGCCCCCGCCCAGAGAGGACCACCGCTCCGATCGCATCGTCGGCGAGTGCGCCGCCGAGCGCGTCGGTGACCGCGTCGTACATGGCGGCGTCGAAGGCGTTCCTGACCTCGGGACGGTCGAATGCGACCAGCCGGACGCCGTCGTCGTCCTCGACCACGACGCGGTGCTCTCCCCCCGACTCCCGACCCGGTCCCCGCGGAGCGGCGCTCACGGGCGGAAGACCTGCCCGCCGTCGACGTTGAACACGTGCCCGGTGATCCACGACGCCTCGTCCGAGAGCAGGAACTGGCACATCCCGACCAGGTCGGCGGGCTTTCCCTCCCGCTTGATCGCAAGCGTGGAGAGGATCGGCTGGAGCAGCGCGTCCGGTACCACCGTGCGGGCGGCCTCGGTGTCGATCGGGCCGGGCGCGATGGCGTTGACCCGGATGTACGAGCCGGCGAGTTCGTGCGCGAGCTGCTGGGTGAGAGAGTTGACGCCGGCCTTTGCCAGGCCGTAGAAGCCGGCGTAGAGGTAGGCGGCCGTCGAGGACTGGTTGACGATCGCGCCGCCGCCACGCGCCTTCATGGGCGCGTAGCAGGCTCGGACGCAGTTGAGCGCGCCGAGCATGTTGACCGAGAGGAACCGGTTGAGATACTCCCAGTCCACGGTCAACAACAGGTCCAGCTGCATCGTGCCGAAGATCGCCGCGTTGTTGACCAGGAGGTCGACGCCGCCGAAACGTTCCGTCGCCGCGTCGGCCATGGCAGCGGCCGACCCGGGGTCCGCGACGTCGACGCCGACCGCCTCGGCCGTCCCGCCGGCGGCACCGATGGCCTCGGCGACCTCGGTGGCCCCCGCGATGTCGATGTCGGCCACCACCACCGCAGCGTTGGAGCGGGCGAGCGCCTCCGCGTAGGCCTGCCCGATACCGCCGGCCGAACCGGTCACGATCGCGACCTTCCCGGTGAAGTCGAACCGCACGGTCGATGCGGCCCCGGGCTCCGGTGCGGGCACGCTCACCGGCTCTCGTGCCGGCCGGCGATCACCCGCTCGGCCACCTCGTTCACACCGGTCGAGAGCGGCCATCCGATGTAGTGGGTGAGGTGCACGACGGTCTCGCGCACCTGCTCCTCGGTGAGCTCGCCCCGTTCGAGCGCGGAGCGGAACTGGATCTCGACGAGCGGTGTCAGACCGAGCGCGGCGAGCACGCCGATGGTCATCAGGCGGCGGTCGCGGATATCGAGCGCCGGCCGGGTCCAGACCGCGCCGAAGAGGTGATCGACGGTGAAGTCGACGTAGGGTCCGGGAATCTGGTCCGGGTCGACCGAGAAGCCGTAGACCTCCTGCATCTTGGCGATCCCCTTCTCGCGCGGTCACGCCGGCATCCTCGCCAGCGGACGTTCCTCGTCCCGCGGTTCACTCATGGCCTTCCACCTTTCGCTCCACCCGGCCGCCCGGACCGGCGACCGACCGTAACCCGCGGCGATCGCCCGGGGCCGACGGCGACGTCACGTCGCCGGGGTGCGAGCCCGAAGACCTCGTCGCAGCGGGCCTCGGTCATCGCGGCGAGCGGCAGGTCGACCTCGAGGCGCCGGGCGAGCTCGAGTGCCGGCGCGCAGATCCTTGTGGGCGAGGCGCGACCCCGCCCGCATGGCATCGACGATGACCTCGGGGTCGCGCGTCGGTGAACGGGGCGACCGTCGTCCGGAACATCAACCTCGACGCGCCGCCGATGTGGGCGTCGCTCACCCGGATGGCCTCGGCGAGCTTGGACAACTCGATTCCGGCCGCCTCGGCGAGGAGCTGACCCTCGTAGGCGGCGAGCCACGAGCCGTACTGGACCAGATTGCGGGCGAGCTTTGCCGCGAGGCCCGCAGCCGAAGGGACCCATCGGGATGGTGAGGGAGCCGATGGCCTCGAGCACCGGACGCGCCCGCTCGACCGACGTCCGGGTCACCGCCGACCATGCAGACGAGATCACCGCTCGCCGCGGCCGCAGGTCCTCCGGACACGCCGCAATCGACGATCGCCACGCCCGCGGCGGACGCCTCGGCGCCGATCGCCTCGACGCACTCGGTCGAGATCGTGCTCACCACCACGAAGACCGTGCCCGGTCGGGCGGCCGCGAGTCCCCCTTCCGGACCGGACAGGACCGCGTGCACCTGCTCGTCGTCGACCACCGCCACGATCACCGCGTCCGCGCGGCGCGCCAGGTCCGCCGGGGACCCGGCGACCTCCGCTTCCTCGCGGTACGCCTCGGTGGCCTCGGGCCGGACGTCGCAGACGACCAGTGGAAGTCCCGCCCGCAGCACGCTCCGGGCCATCCCCTCGCCGAGGGACCCGAGCCCGATCACGCCGACCATCGGCGCGGTCCCCGTCTCCGACGGCTCTTCTGCTCGCGGCACCCGGCTCCCTCCCCGACCGGCTCGGTCACGGCGCGAACGTCGCCGGCGGCCCGGTCGCCCCGGCACGTGCGGGGCTTTTCCTGGACAGTTGTCCAGACTATAGTTCGGACACATGACCGACGCCAACGCCGCGCGGAAGGAGAAGGGTGCGCAGAGCGGTCTCGCCGACTACTCCGGACCGTTCCGCCCGGACTTCCGCTACGAGGACCTCTCCAAGCCCGCGCTCGTCCGCCTGGTGCGCGAATTCGCCCAGATCGTCCACATCCTCGATCGCTCCATGTGCGGCGCGATCGGGATGAGCCACGGCGGCGCCGAAATGCAGCGCCTCGCCATCGAGGAGTGGCGCGGCGCGAGCCCGGTCTACGGCGAGCGGCTCCGGGCGATCATGAACGTCACCGGCGACACCGTCGAGGACATCTTCAAGGTGCTCCAGCTCGACCCGGGTTTCCCCCACCACTACCTCGACGTGCGCTACGAGGTCGTCGACGAGAATCACGGCTTCTTCGAGCTCGCGTACTGCGGGGCGCTCATGGACGCCGAACCCTGGGGCGACAAGATGGTGACCGGCATGTGCCACCACATCGAGGACGGCACCTTCGACTACACGGCACAGGCGGTCAACCCGAAGGCGCACATCCGCCACGTGCACCGGCCGCCTCGTGTCCCCTCCGACCGTGCCCCCCACTGCCGGTGGGAGGTCACGATCGACGACGACAACGAGACCCTGCCCGAACCGGACATCACCAAGATCGTCCGCGGGACCACCGCGGCGACCTTCGAGTACCCGCCTCTCCGCGACGGCACACCGCACATCCCCGGCGGCGAGGGCGGCGAGGGCTAGACGATGCTCCAGGGTCTGGTCCACGAGGCGCCCCGGCGCTGGCTCACCGAGCGCCAGGCCGAGGCGGTCGAGCAGCTGGTGGACGCAGCCGAGGTCGAGGTCGAGGCGTCCGGCTACGACGGGCTCTCGGTCCGCAACGTCGCGCGGCGGGCCGGTGTCGCGCCGGCGACCGCGTACACCTACTTCAGCTCGAAGGACCATCTCCTCGCCGAGCTCCTGTGGCGCAACGTCCGCACCGTGCCCCCGACGGCGACCGACTCCTCCACGCCCCTCGCCGACCGGGTCGTCCGGACCGTCGAGGAGCTCGGCCTCATCATCGGTCGCAGTCCCGCGCTGGTCGCCGCCTGCACCCAGGCACTGCTGAGCTCCAACCCCGACGTGAAGGGTCTGCGCGACCGCATCGGCGCCGACATCCGGCGCCGCCTGGCGGCCGCGGTCGGGCCCGACGGCGATCCCGAGGTGGTGTCGGTCCTTCTCACCACCTACTTCGGGGCGATGCTGATGGCAGGGATGGGTCACATGACGTTCGCCGTGGTGCCCGGGTTCGTGGCCGACGCCGCACGGCTGATGACCGCCCCCGCCGCCACGCCGGCGGCGGCGCAGCCGAAGAGGGAACGGGAAGGGCAACGGCAGGGGCAACGGAAGAGGACCGGCCCGGTGAGCCTTGCCATCGAGGATCCGGTCACCTTCAGCCCCTACGCCTACGAGATCCACGACGATCCCTACCCGGTCTACGCACGGCTGCGCCGCGAGGCGCCGGTCTACCGCAACGACGACTTCGACTTCTGGGCCTTCGCGCTCCACGGGGACGTGCTCGGCGCGTTCCGCAACGTCGACGCGTTCTCCAACGCCAACGGCGTCTCGCTCGAGCCGTCCGCGTACGGGCCGCATGCGCACCGGGTGATGTCCTTCCTCGCGATGGACCCACCCCGCCACACCCGGATGCGTTCGCTCGTCGGGAAGGGATTCACCCCCCGCACGGTCGCCCGCCTGGAGGACCGGATCCGGGCGATCGCCCTCGAGCACCTCGAGCCCGCGCTCGAACACGACTCGTTCGACTTCGTCGCGGCGTTCGCGGGGAAGATGCCGATGGACGTGATCTCCGAGCTGGTCGGCGTGCCGAAGGCCGACCGCGCCGAGCTGCGACGCCTCGCCGACCTGGTGCTCCACCGCGACGAGGGGATCTTCGACGTGCCGCCCTCGGGGATGGAGGCCGCCTTGGAGCTGGCCTCCTACTACACGGAGATGGTCCGCGAGCGCCGTACCCACCGGCGCGACGACCTGACCTCGGAGCTGCTCGACGCCGAGATCGACGGCGACCGCCTGACCGACGACGAGGTCATCGCGGTCTTGTTCCTGATGGTCGTCGCCGGCAACGAGACCACCACCAAGCTGCTCGGCAACGCGGTCTACTGGGCATGGCGCAACCCCGACGAGCGTGCGAAGCCGTTCGCGGAGCCCGCCCGCATCCCCGACTGGGTCGAGGAGACCCTCCGCTACGACGGCTCGACCCAGATGGTGGTGCGGGTCACCCGGACGCCCGTCGAGGTGGGCGGGACCACGATCGCCGCAGGCGAACGGGTCCTCCTGCTTGATCGGCTCGGCCAACCGTGACGAGCACGTCTTTCCCCGCGCGGACCGCTACGACCTCGATCGCGACACGCAGAAGATGGTGAGCTTCGGCAACGGCCGGCACTTCTGCATGGGCGCTCCTCTCGCCCGCCTCGAGTCGCGGGTGGCGCTCGAGGAGCTCGTCCGGCGGGTGCGGACCTACGAGGTCGACGAGTCCGGTGCCGAGCGGGTGCACTCGGTCAACGTCCGCGGCTTCGCATCGCTGCCGCTCGCGGTGGAGCTGCGCTGATGCCGCGTTTCGCACCGCACCCCGAGCGGCGGCCCGCGGTGGTGACCGGCGCGTCCTCGGGCATCGGCCAGGCCACGGCGGAGGCGCTGGCGTCGGCCGGGTACCCGGTCGTGCTCGGCGCCCGCCGGGTCGAGCGGTGCGAGGAGACGGCCCGGTCGATCCGCGCGGCGGGAGGCGAGGCGCACGCGTTCCATCTCGACCTCGCCGACCCGAAGTCCCCGGCCGGCTTCGCCGAGGCGGCGGTGGACGCGGTGGGCGAGGTCGAGATCCTCGTCTCGAACGCCGCGCTCAATCCGGCCGGCGCGGTGCTCGACACCGACGACGGTCTCTTCGGCGAGGTGCTCGGAGTCAACGTCGAGGGCACCCACCGGCTGGTGCGCGCGCTGCTTCCGGCGATGGTCGGCCGACGGCGAGGCGACATCGTCTTCGTCACCTCCGACGTGGTGGTGCGCCCACGCCCGTCGATGGTCGCCTACGTGACGTCGAAGTGGGCGCTCGAGGGGTACGTGCGAACGCTCCAGATGGAGCTCGAGGGGACCGGCGTGCGGGCGACCGTGCTCCGACCCGGTCCGACCCAGACCGCGATGGGGATGGACTGGGACCCCGACGCGACCGCCGGGATCCTCGAGGAGTGGGCGAGCTGGGGACTCGCCCGCCACGCCAGCTTCATGCCGCCTGCGGGTGTCGCCCGGGCGGTCGCTCGCCGCAGTGGCCATGCCACGGGGCACCTACGTCAGCACCATCGAGCTCCAACCGGAAGCACCGATCGAGGAGGACCGATGACCACCACCGTCGAGCTCGAAGAGCCGCCGCGGGTCTCGGGGGGCACCGCCCCCGAAGGCCATCTCGACGAGCTCCGCAGCGACCCGATCGCGCTCCTCGAACGGGTCCGCGCCGAATGCGGCGACATCGGCGTCTTCCGCCTCGTCGATCGCGACGTGGTGTTGCTGAGCGGCGCCGAGGCGAACGAGCTCTTCTTCCGCGCGCCCGAAGAGGTGCTCGACCAGGCGGAGGCCTATCCCGTTCATGACGCCGGTCTTCGGGGAGGGCGTGGTCTTCGACGCACCCCCCGAACGCCGTCGTGAGATGCTCCACAACCAGGCCCTGCGCGACAAGTTCATGCGCGGCCACGCCGCGACCATCGCCGCCGAGGTCGAGCGCATGGTGTCGCACTGGGGGGACGAGGGAGAGATCGACCTCCTCGACTTCTTCGCCGAGCTCACCATCTACACCTCGTCCTCGTGCCTGATCGGCAAACGGTTCCGTGACGAGCTCGACCATCGCTTCGCCGACCTCTACCACGATCTCGAGCGCGGGACCGACGCGGTGGCCTACGTCGACCCCTACGCGCCGATCGAGAGCTTCCGCCGCCGCGACGAGTCGCGAGCGGAGCTGGTGCGGCTGGTGCAGGGGATCATGGACGGACGGCTGGCGGCCGATCCACCGCCCGACGAAGAGCGTGACCTCCTCGACGTGCTGCTGTCGATCCGCGAAGAGGACGGCACGCCCCGGTTCGGCGCGGACCAGATCACCGGGATCTTCATCTCCATGATGTTCGCCGGGCACCACACCACCTCGACCACCGCGTCGTGGATGGTCATCGAACTGCTCAAGCATCCCGACGAGCTCCACCTGGTGGTCGACGAGCTCGACCGGCTCTATGCCGGCGGCGCGGAGGTGAGCTACCAGGCACTGCGGGAGATGCCCTGGCTCGAGGCATCGCTCAAGGAGACCCTCCGGCTGCACCCACCGCTCATCCTGCTGCTGCGGGTGGCCAAGGAGGACCTCGCCTTCCGCGACTACGCGATCCGCGCCGGTCAGATGGTGGCTGCGTCGCCATGGGTCTCGAACCGCATCCCCGAGGACTTCGACGACGCCGGACGCTTCGACGCGGCCCGCTACATCGCCCCGCGCGACGAAGAGAAGGAGAACCCGTGGACGTGGATCCCCTTCGGTGCGGGGCGCCACCGCTGCGTCGGAGCCGCATTCGCGCTCATGCAGCTGAAAGCCATCTTCTCGGTGCTCCTCCTCGACTGGGAGTTCGAGCTCGCACAACCACCCGAGAGCTACCAGCCCGACCTCTCGAAGATGGTCATCCAACTCCGCCAGCCCGTCGCGGTCCGCTATCGGCGCCGCTCGCCCGCAGCGCGGGGCGCACGCTGATGGAGGTCCGGGTCGACCTCGACCTCTGCCAGGGACACGGCGTCTGCGAGTCGGAGGCACCGTCGGTGTTCGAGCTCGGCAAGAACCATCAGGTGACCGTCCTCGAGATCCACCCCGACGAGCATCTGCGGGGCGAGGTCGAGACCGCGGTGCGCTACTGTCCGACGTCCGCATTGCGCATCATCGAGGAGGACTGACCCATGCCGTCGTTCCCACGCAGCGAGCTCGAGGAGATGATGCGTCGTTGGCTCGACATCAACCGGCGCTGCGAGGAGAACCTCGACTGGAAGCCGATGGCCGAGATGTACACCGAGGACGCCACCTACGGGTGGAACGTCGGCCCCAACGACGAATTCATGGCGGTCGGGCGCGACGAGATCCGCGAGTACGCACTCGGCACCGAGATGCTCGGCCTCGGAGGATGGACCTATCCGTACCAGCGGGTGCTCATCGACGAGGCGCAAGGAGAGATCCTCGGCCTGTGGCGGCAGATCGCGGACGCGACGAGACCCGACGGCACCCACTACGAGATCGCCGGGCTCGGCGGCAGCTGGTTCCGCTACGCGGGTGACTTCAAGTGGAGCTGGCAGCGCGACTTCTTCGACGTCGGCAACGCGACGGCGACCTTCGTCGAGATGATCGGTGCCGGCGCGCTGAGCCCGGGGATGCAGAAGCGTCTCGAGCTCGCGGCCGGCGGCAGGCAAACCGGGCACTACCCGGTGGGCGGTGCTCCGGTCGGGCTCTGGGACAGCGTGTGAACGCGCTGCAGGGCGCCTGCGAACAGACGCCCTGCAGTTCACGAAGTGCTGAGTGTTTCGCACCGAGATCCCGTGCCGCGCCGGATGGGACCGAAGTCCGGCTTGGGTTCGCTCGGCGGGTGTCTGGCTGAGATTCGCCAGGTGGTTCAGCGAGCCGCCTCAGCGGCCAGCCACCTCCAGGGTCCCGAAACGTTGACTACTCAGTTGGACCACCTCCTTCCTCTGGTGCGCCCATGTTAGGCGACGGGCCCCTCTTCCTAGGGTGAGCCCGAGGCCCGCGGGCCCTGGGCAGAGCCGTTCCACGGGGGATAGTGTCGAACATATGTTCGCTTCCCCGCTCCGGCAGGACGGGCCCCCGCGAGGCACCCGGCCGGACCGGGGCTCGCTGGCTCTCCTGGCCGAGCGGGTGCGGCCGGTCTCCTCGAGCCGGACCCACCTCCTCCCGGTGGTGAGGTCCCTCGCCGGTCTCCTCCCCGACGGGGGCCTGCGTCGGGGGAGCACCGTCGTCGTGAACGGCGTACCCGGAAGCGATCCCGAGGGTGCCGGGAGCCTCAGCCTGGCACTGGCCCTGCTGGCCGCCGCGTCGGCGGCAGGGTCGTGGTGCGTGCTGGTCGGGGTGACCGGTCTCGGCGCGGTGGCCGCCCACGACCTCGGTGTCGACCTCGATCGCTCGGCCGTGGTCCCCCGGCCGGGGCCGGCCTGGGCCGAGGTCGTCGCGACGCTGCTCGACGGGGTCGACCTGGTCCTGCTCCGCCCGCCCTTCCCCCCACGCCCGGCGATGGCCCGTCGGTTGGGTGCGAGGGTGAGGGAGCGTCGGGCCGTCCTTCTGATCGCGCCCGGGCGGGCCGGGTGGCCGGTCCATCCCGACGTGCGGCTCGAGGTGGCCGCGGCGTCCTGGTACGGCATCGGCGTGGGCGAGGGGTACCTGCGGGGACGGCAGGCGAAGGTGACCGCGACAGGAAGGGGGTCGGCGGCGCGCCCGCGCTCCGCCCACCTGTGGCTCCCTTCGGAGGCCGGGACGGTGGAAGCCGTCGGGAGAGGTCACTGAGATGGAACGCCTGCTGGTCGTGCGCTGCCCCGCGCTGGCCGAGGTGGACGAGGGCACCTCGGCTCTCCGGTCCTTCGCCGAGGTGCTCGACGCGGTGGAGGCGTACTGCCCCTGGGTCACCGCGGTGCGACCGGGGACCTGTTCCCTCCCGACACGGGGACCCGCCCGCTACTTCGGCGGCGAGCACGCGCTGGTCCGCTCGATCGCCGCCGCGACCTCACCGATCACACCGGTCGAGGTGGGGGTGGCCGACGGGTTGTTCGCCGCGGTCCTCGCCGCGCACGACGGCCGGGTCGTCCCACCCGGAGGAACCCCTCGGTTCCTCGCCCCGTTCGCGGTGGAGATCCTCGGCGACCCCGAGCTGGCCGAGCTGCTGGCCCGCCTCGGCATCCGCACCCTCGGGGACTTCGCCGCCCTGCCCGAGCCCCACGTGCTCGGCCGCTTCGGAGCCGACGGCGTCTCGTGCCACCGGGTGGCCCGCGGGCGGAGCGGCGAGCTGGCCGGGCTGCGCCGGTCGATCCCGGGTTCGGGACGGGGCGAGGACGCGACCGCCACCGCGCCCGGCTTCTGGGGCGGGACGAGCGACGTGGAGGCCCGGGCCGCGCGGTCGCTCGCCGCGGTGCAGGAGCTCCTCGGCGCCGAGGGCGTGGTCCGTGCGCGCCTTCAGGGCGGACGGGGACCGGCGGAACAGGCGCGCTTCGTCACGTGGAACGCGGACGCGCCTGCCGGCGCCGCCGACGTCGCCGCCCCGTGGCCCGGCCGGATCCCCGCACCGTCGCCGGCGGTCGTCCACCCCTCCCCCCTCCGCGCCGAGCTCACCGACGGCGGCGGCGAGACGGTCGGGGTCTCGGCCCGGGGTCTCCTCGACGCGGTCCCCGCACGTCTCTCGGTGGAAGGCGGCCCATGGGCGAGGGTGACCGCGTGGGCCGGACCGTGGCCCACGGAGGAACGGTGGTGGTCGCGGTCGCATCGCCGCAGCGCGCGACTGCAGGCGGTCATCGGCACGGACGCCCACCTGCTGCTCGTCGAACGGGGGCGCTGGTGGGTCGAAGCGACCTACGGATGAGGACCCGGCGATGTCCTACGCCGAGCTCCACGCACACTCCAACTTCTCCTTCCTCGACGGTGCGAGTCATCCCGAGGAGCTGGCCGCGGAGGCGGTCCGGCTCGGTCTCTCCGCTCTCGCCCTGACCGATCACAACGGGCTCTACGGCGTGGTCCGCTTCGCCGAGGCCGCCCGCGCCTTGCGCCTGCCCACCGTGTTCGGCGCCGAGCTCACCGTCACCGGCGCCGGCGCCGCGCCGCAGATCCGCACCGGCATGCCCGATCCGGGTGGCACCCATCTCGTGGTCCTCGCCCGGGACCCCGAGGGCTACGCGCGCCTCAGCCAGGTCCTCGCGTCGGCCCACCTGGCCGGTGGCGAGAAGGGAAGACCGGTCGTCACCCTCGACGAGCTGGCGGACCGGCACGGCGGCCACTGGCAGGTCCTCACCGGGTGCCGCAAGGGGCCGCTCGCCGCCGCGCTCACCGCCGGCGGGCCGGCCGTCGCAGCGCGCGCGCTCGATCAGTTGATCGACCGCTTCGGACGCGAGCACCTCGCGGTCGAGCTCTGGGACCACGGGGACCCCGTCGACACCACCCGGAACGACGCGCTGGCCCTGCTCGCCACCGAACGCGGGGTCGCGCCGGTGGCGACCAACAACGTGCACTACGCCACGCCCGACCGGTTCCCCCTCGCCACCGCTCTGGCCGCGGTCCGCGCCCGCCAGTCCCTCGAGGAGCTCGAGGGGTGGCTCCCCCCGTCGGGCACCGCCTGTCTCCGCGGAGAGACCGAGCAGCGCCGGCGGTTCGCCCGGTGGCCCGGAGCGGTCGACGCCGCGGGGGCGATCGCCGCGACTTGCGCGTTCGACCTGCGTCTGGTCGCGCCGCGCCTCCCCGACTTCCCGGTCCCCGACGGGTGCACCGAGCAGAGCTTCCTGGTCGAGCTCGCCGGACGCGGCGCGGCCGAGCGCTACGGGCCGCGCGGTGCCGAGCGGGTGAAGGGAGCATGGACCCGGCTCGACCACGAACTCGGGATCATCGGGGAACTCGGGTTCGCGGGCTACTTCCTCACCGTCTGGGACATCGTGTCGTTCTGCCGGAGCGCGGACATCCTCTGCCAGGGCCGGGGCTCGGCCGCCACGTCCGCGGTCTGCTACGCGCTCGGCATCACCAACGTCGACGCGGTCTCGCTCGGACTGTTGTTCGAACGCTTCCTCTCCCCCGCGCGACGGACCCCCGGACATCGACGTCGACATCGAGTCGGGCCGGCGCGAGGAAGTCATCCAGTACGTCTACGAGCGCTACGGCCGCCTGCACGCCGCCCAGGTGGCCAACGTCGTCACCTACCGGTCGCGCTCCGCGCTGCGCGACCTGGGCAAGGCGCTCGGTCACGACACAGAAGAGGTCGACACCTGGTCGAAGTCGGTCGACCGGGGAGAGCCGATCGGTGCGCGGCGGGACCTCCCTCCCCTCCTCGCGGGTCTGGCCACCGAGGTGCTCGACTTCCCGCGCCACCTCGGGATCCACTCGGGCGGAATGGTCATCTGCGACCGGCCGGTGGTCGAGGTCTGCCCCGTCGAGTGGGCCCGGATGCCCGGCCGGAGCGTGCTCCAGTGGGACAAGGACGACTGCGCGGCGATCGGACTGGTCAAATTCGACCTGCTCGGTCTCGGCATGCTGACCGCGCTCCACCACATGGTCGACCTGGTGCGCGAGTTCCACCACGTCGAGGTCGACCTGGCCCGGCTCGCACAGGAGCCCGAGGTCTACGACCTGCTCTGCCGCGCGGACACCGTCGGCGTGTTCCAGGTGGAGTCGCGCGCAGATGAACACCCTCCCCCGGGTCGAGCCGCGCTGCTTCTACGACCTGGCGATCGAGGTCGCCCTCATCCGCCCGGGTCCCATCCAGGGCAACGCCGTCCACCCCTACATCCGGCGCCGAAACGGGACCGAGCCGGTCTCCTACCTCCACCCGCTGCTCGAGCCCGCGCTCGAGCGAACCCTCGGAGTCCCGCTCTTCCAGGAACAGCTGATGCAGATCGCCATCGACGTGGCCGGGTTCACCCCGACCGAAGCGGACGAGCTCCGCCAGGCGATGAGCGCCAAGCGGTCGGGCGAGCGGATGGCCCGCCTCCGCAACCGGCTCTTTTCGGGGATGGCGGCCCGCGGGGTCTCGGCGGAGGTGTCCGAGCAGGTCTACGCGGCACTGGCCGCCTTCGCCAACTTCGGTTTCCCCGAGAGCCACTCGGTGGCCTTCGCCCATCTCGTGTACGCCACCGCCTGGTGCAAGGTCCACTACCCCGCCGCGTTCACCGCCGGGCTGCTCAACGCACAGCCCATGGGGTTCTGGTCGCCGCAGAGCCTCGTCGCCGATGCCAAGCGTCACGGCGTGGTCGTCCGCCGGCCCGACGTCAACGCCGGCGGTGCCGACGCGGGACTCGAGGAGGAGGAACCCGGGAACGGCGCACGCGAACGGCCCGCCCTCCGGCTCGGGCTCTCCTCGGTGCGCGCCATCGGGGAGGAGACCGCGCAGCGCATCGCGGAGGGACGGCCCTGGTCGAGCATGGAAGAGCTGGTGCGCCGCGCCGGGGTCACCCGCACCCAGCTCGAAGCGCTGGCCACGGCCGGCGCCCTCGACGGGCTGGCGCCGGCGGACCGAGGGCGCGCGACGCCGAACCGGCGTGCCCTCGTCTGGGGGGCGGGTGCGGCCTCCCAGGCCACGCCCGACCGGCTCCCCGGCGTGGTCACCGGATCGGACCCACCGCCCCTGCCGGCTCCCTCACGCTGGGAAGGGGTGTCCGACGACCTCTGGTCGCTCGGGATGGCGCCGGACACGACCGCCATGGAGCTGGCCCGCGAGCAGCTCCGCCGACGGGGCGTCCTCTCCGCCGCGTCGCTCCGGTCGATACCGGCCGGGGAACGGATCACCGTGGGCGGGGTGGTCACCCACCGCCAGCAACCCGAAAGCGCCCGGGGGGCCGTCTTCTTGAACCTCGAGGACGAGACCGGGATGGTCAACGTGGTCTGCTCCCGGGGCGCCTGGGTCCGGTGGAAGCCGGTCGCCCGGTCCTGCCCGGCCCTTCTGGTCCGAGGGCGGATCGAGCGTTCGGAAGGGTCGATGACCCTGGTGGCGGAGCGGTTCGAGCCGCTCGAACTGGGCGCGGTGCCCTCTTCCCGAGATTTTCGGTGAAATTCGCTTGACTACTCTAGGCGTTATGGGCAACACTATGCGTGAGCTTGGAGTGCCACAGCAACGCCGATGATTCTCATTCAGCACCCACTCACCCAGCGGGCAGGACGAACGTCCGGTCCGGCGCAGTAGCAGACAACACCGGACGGCCCGAGCAATCGGGCACGAGCGAGCCGGCCAACCCGGCGAGAAGAAGAAGTCCATCGGCGACTAGAGGAGGCTGTGGCAGATGAGTGGGGAGCTAGCAGGTGTGAGCATGATCTCGATCGGATTGATCGTGGCAGTCGTCGCGATCTCGATGATCGCCGGAGCTGTCGATGTGATCCGGCAGCCCGGATGGGCGTGGAGGAGCGCCGACGAGTCCAAACTCGCCTACCTCGTCCTCGTCGGTTTGGTCCCGATCGTGGGCCTCGGTATGTACCTCTTCATGGCCCGTCCGAAGGTCGTCGGCATCGCGAACGCCGGACGCGCGGCGAGCCTTCCCTTCGAGCGCTACGGCGACGACGTGAGTACGAAGCTCCGCGACGACCTGCAGCTGCCCGGTACGGTCGCCGCGCCTGCCGGTCTCGGCAGCTTCGGCGAGCGGATCGACCAGGCCGCCCCGATCCCGAGCCTCGAGCCGGTCGGCGCCGGTGCCCCCGCAACGGTCGGGGCCCCCGCACCTGTCGGTGCCATGGCCCCGGCTGTGATGGCTCCGGCTGCCCACGCTCAGGCCGCCGCGACGTTCTTCTCGACCACAGCCGTGCGGCCGCCGGTCGGGCTCACCCGTTCCTACAACCCGAAGCAGCGCACCAGCCTGCCTGCGACCGACAGCTCCCCCGCCGTCCCGGCAGGATGGAAGGCCGACCCGACCGGCCGCCACCAGTTCCGCTACTGGGACGGGTCGTTGTGGACGGAGAACGTCGCCGACGCAGGAATCCAGGCGAGGGACGCCGTCAGTTCGTAACCCCTCCGGCTCTTGTCCCGCCGGCCGGTCCGTCCAGTCCCCCCTATCCTCCCTGACGGGCCAGCCGGCTGAGCCGGGCCACGAGCACCTCCAGCACCAGCTCGCCCGGGAGGGCGGTCGTGCCCCGTACGTCGAGGTCGGCCTCCGCGAGCAGGCGGACCGCCCGGGCGATGCTGGAGGTGCTCATCCGGCGTGAAACCGTGAGCGCCTTGCCCGCCGGAAAGCTGCTCCTCAGGCCGAGGAGTTCGGCGGCCTGGTCGGCGGAGGTCGCACCGGAGCCGTCGAGGCGCAGCAGCAGCCGGTAGTGGCGATGGAGCCCACCGAGCACGACGATCGGCGGTGACCCGCCTGCCGCGAACATCCGCCGGAGCACCGAGAGCGCCCCTGCGCGTGTCGCCCGCGTCGATCGCGTCGGTGAGCTCCCACGGTGCGACCGAGCCGGCCTCGCCGAGGAACGGCTCGAGGTCCTCGAGGCGCGACCGTGGCGCCTTCCCCGTAGGCGGCCGCGAGGGTGTCGAGCAGGCCGGCGAGGCGGCCCATGTCCTCCCCCAGGTGCTCGCCGAGGCGGGCTGCCGCCGGTGTCTCGAGGCGGACCGGTCCCTCGCGCAGGTGCACCGCCAGCCACTGGGAGCGGGCCCTGCCTGACCCGACCGAGGTGTCGACGACCTCGCCGGCCGCGGACGCCGCCTTCGAGAGCGAGGGGGGCACGGCGCCACCGCCGGCCACCACCACGAGTGTCGTCGAGTCGAGCGGGTTCTCGAGGTAGGCGACAAGGCGACCGGCGTCCGGGGCGGCCAGCTGCCCGGCCTCGCGGACGACCACCACCCGACGGTCGACGAGGAACGGCGGTGTGGTGCAGGCGTCGAGGACCGCGCCGACGTCGAGACGGTCGACGCTCGGACCGCCGAACTCCTCCACGACGAGAGAGGGGTCGCGCTCGCCGACCAGGCGCTCGGTCAGCAGATGGGCGGCCTGGGCCACGAGGGAGGGGTCGTCGCCCTTCACCAGGTAGACGGGATGTGCATCCTTCGCCCGCCCCGTCGCGCGACGCGTGGAGGGCCTTGTCCCCGATGCGGCGCGGGGGCTCATCGGGCCGGTGGCACCGGTACGAGCGCGGCGGCCTCGCTGATCCCGGCCAGGACGCGGCAGACCTGACGGTGGGCTCCGACCTCGTGCACCCGCACGATCCGACAGCCGAGCGCCACGCCGATGGCCGCAGCGGCCAGCGAAGCGTCGCGGCGCGCGTCGATCTCGAGGTCGAGGACCTTCCCGAGGAACGTCTTGTTGGACGCGGAGAGGAGCAGCGGGTACCCGAGCCCGGCGAGGCGGTCCGAGGCGCGCAGGAGCTCGAGGGAGTGCGCGGCCGTCTTGCCGAGGTCGAGCCCGGCGTCGAGCACGATCCGTTCCGGGGTGACACCCGCCGCGACGGCACGCCCGGCCCGGTCGAGGAGGAACTCGGAGACCGCCGCGACCACGTCCTCGTAGACGCGGCTCGGGGTCGGGGACCCGCGGCGCGAGCCGGATGTGGGTGGCCACGACCGCGGCGCCGGCCGCGGCAGCCGCGGTGAGATAGCCGGGGTCGGCGAAGCCGCTGATGTCGTTTCCCATCACCGCGCCCGCGGCACAGGCCTCCGCGACCACCGCCGCGCGCCAGGTGTCGACCGAGATCGGCGTGTCGAGGCGGGCGTGCAACGCCTCGACCGCCGGGACGACCCGCTCGAGCTCCTCCGCCTCGGAGACCTCCGGACCCGGACCGGCTTTCACGCCACCCACGTCGAGGATGTCCGCACCTTCGGCGACGAGCGCATCGGCTCGACGCAACAGCTCGTCGAGCCCGAAGGTCGCCCCGCGGTCGTAGAACGAGTCGGGGGTGCGGTTGAGGATCCCCATCACGAGCGCCCTGTGGCGGAGGTCGAAGGTTCGCTCCCCGAGCGCGAGCGTCGTCGCGAGCACATCGTGACGCTACTGCCGGTGGGTTCCGGTGTTCGCCCGAGGGTCAGAACAGGCGCGCGGCGAGGGCCTTTCGGTAGTCGCTCGTACGAGGATCGTCGGGACCGAGGGTCTCGAGCAGGTCGAGGAATTCCTGCCGCGCGACAGTGTCGTCGCGGACCCGCTCGAGAAGCCCGTCGAGCAGCTCGGACACCTCGGCGCCGCCGACGTGCACCTCCTGTGACGCGAGGCGCGCCTCGGCGAGCAATCGGCGGACCTCCGGCGTTTCGGGGATACGGCGGAGCAGCCCGATGGCCTCTTCGGTCTGCCCACTCCCGATCAGCATCGCCGCGAGCGCGGTGATCGCACCGGGGTGATCGGGCTGGAGCTCGAGCGCCTGGCGGAGCAACTCCTCGCTCCCCGACGCGAGAGCCTCGGCGACCAGCCGGTCGACCTCGCTCGGCGCGAGGCGGGCGACGAACTCCTCGACCGCCTGCTCGGGGAGCGCGCCGATGAATTGGTCGACCACCTTCCCGTCTCGCAGCGCGAAAACCGCGGGGATCGACTGGACGCGGAAGCTCGCCGCGATCGCGGGATTCTCGTCGACGTTGACCTTGGCGAGGGCGACCGCCCCGGCCGTCGCGTCGATCACTCGCTCGAGAGTCGGCCCGAGCGTCCGGCACGGTCCGCACCAGGGTGCCCAGAGGTCGACCACCACCGGCACGTCCATCGAGCGCCGGAGGATCTCCTCTTCGAAGGTGGCGTCGGTCACGTCGATCATCACCGACGACGATACCGGGACGACCCGCCTACACCGGCCGGCCGGCCCCGCCGGGTAGCGTCGTGGAGTGACCTCGACCGACTGGGACGCCGCGTCCTCCCGAGTGCCGTGAGGGACGCCGCGCGCCCGGTGGTCGGCTCCGCCGTCGAGGGGATCGAGGCCGGAGCGGTGAGCGAGTGGATGTCGGCCCACGTCGACGGCGCCGAACCGCCCTTCCGGTTCGAGTTGATCGCAGGGGGCAGGTCGAACCTCACCTACCGGGTGACCGACAGGTCCGGGCGTTCCTTCGCGCTTCGGCGGCCACCGGTGAGCCACGTCCTCCCCACCGCCCACGACATGCAGCGCGAGTTCACCGTCATCAGCGCGCTCGTGCCGACGGGCGTGCCGGTGCCGCGCACCTACGGGCTCTGCACCGACGACTCCGTCAACGGGGCGCCCTTCTACGTGATGTCCTTCGTCGAGGGCCAGATCGTGCGGGACGAGCGGTCGGCGTCGGCGCTGACCGAGTCCGCGCGGGCCGAGGCCGGGCGTTCGCTCGTGGACACCCTCACCCGATTGCACGCGGTCGACATCGACGCGATCGGCCTCGGCGACTTCGCCCGCCGAGAGGGCTACATCGCCCGCCAGCTCAAGCGCTGGCACACCCAGTTCGCCCAGTCGACCCTCGACGGCGAGACAGGACCTGCGGTGGTCGACCGGGTCTA
Source organism: uncultured Acidimicrobiaceae bacterium (assembly GCA_963784155.1). Classification (GTDB taxonomy): domain Bacteria; phylum Actinomycetota; class Acidimicrobiia; order Acidimicrobiales; family RAAP-2; genus Bog-756. Next base: position 67,998 of record CAWAQF010000004.1, on the reverse strand, counting down.
CGAACTGCTGTGCGCCCGCATCCCCGAGCAGCAAGGTGTGGCCGTCGTCCACGGCGACTACCGGCTCGACAACACGGTCCTCGACGACGCCGGCAACGTGGCCGCGATCCTCGACTGGGAGATCTGCACCTTGGGTGACCCCCTGGCCGACCTCGGCCTCTTCCTCGTCTACTGGGCCGAGCCGGGCGACGGCGACCACGCGCTCCTCGGGGTCGCTCCGACCACCCTGCCGGGCTTCGCTCGGCGTGCCGAACTCCTCGAACGCTACGCGACCGCCTCGGGACGCGACGTCTCCGCCATCGCCTATTACCGTGCGTTCGGGCTCTGGAAACTGGCCTGTATCCTCCAAGGCGTCCACGTGCGCTACGTCGGCGGGGCGGCCGCCGGTGATCGTTCCGGCGTCGACCAGTTCGCAGCCCACGTCGGCCGACTGGGCGAGCGGGCGCTGGCCGAAGTGGAGTCGCTGTGACCGATCACGACGCATCATCGCTGTACCGATTCGATCCGGCGTGGCCGAACCCTCCCGGGAACGGCGTCACCGACCCGGTGCTCGTGGTCGCGCTCGAAGGGTGGGTCGACGCCGGCATGGGCGCATCAGGTGCGATCGCCGAGCTCCTCATCTCCTCCCCGATCGCGGAGGTCGCCACCTTCGACGCGGAGCCGCTCATCGACCAGCGCGCACGCCGGCCGATCGCGCGTCTCGAGGACGGGGTCACCACGCAGCTCACCTGGCCGACCATCCGGATCGTGGCCGGCAAGGACCGGGTCGGTACCGACATGTTGTACCTGACCGGCCCGGAGCCGGACTTCCGCTGGCCCACCTTCATCGAGGCGGTGGTCGGGCTCACCCGGACCCTGCAGGTCCGCACCGTCGTCGGCCTCGGCGCCTTCCCCGCACCGACACCGCATACTCGTCCGGTCAAGCTGGCCTCGACGGTGCCGCCCGAGTGCGAGGACATCGCCGGGAGGGTGGGCACAGTCCGTGGGACACTCGAAGTGCCCGCCGGCGTGCAAGCCGCGCTCGAGGTCTCGCTCGGCAGGGCGGGTATTCCGGTGATCGGGCTGTGGGCACGGGTTCCCCACTACGTGTCCGCCATGCCCTATCCGGAGGCGAGCGCGGCCCTGGTCGAGGGGCTCGCCGCGGTCAGCGGCGCCGCGCTCAGCTCCTCGTCACTCCGGAGCGCGGGTGACGCCACTCGGTTGCAGGTCGACGAGCTGATCGCCTCGAACCCCGATCATGTCGAGATGGTGCGCCGCCTCGAGACGGCGATCGACTCCGAGGAGGCCAATCCCCTCGGCCTCGACGCCGAGGTGCCGAGCGGCGACGAGATCGCGGCCGAGCTCGAGCGGTTCCTCAGAGGCGAGGGGAACTGAGGATCACCGGGACACGCGGAGCACCTCCGCTGTGCACGTGCACGGCGTGCCCCGCGTAGATCGCGAGGATCACGAGCGCGAGGGCAACGGTCACGATCACGATGATCAGCAACACCCAAGGAGGGCTCCGCCGTTGCACGCGCGGCTGCCACGACCCGAGCCCGGGCTCGCCGGGAATCGCCTTCGCCCTTGCCGCGTCGGGCGCCGCGGTGAACGCTGGGAGCTCGCTCACGATGGTCGTCATCTCCCCGATCGAGGTCGCCTCGGCGAGCTCGCGCAGGCGCACCTGGTACTCGTTCGGACCGAGGAGGCCGCGTTCCGCGGCGTGGTCGAGCAGCGCCCCGAAGCGGTTGCGGTCCTCGTCGGTCACCGCCTCCGACGGTTGTGGGCGTCGCGGCGTCGCTGCGGGAGAAGGCGGGGCCTCGTCGACCGGGAGTTCGGGAACCGGACCCGGAACCGGACGAGGTGCACCGTTGCCCGGCCGGTCCACGTGGGGGGAGCCCGATCCGTTTCCCTGGACGTCGACCACCTTGGAATTGTGGGGCAACCGGACGCCAAGACGCAACGATTTCCCTCCCACCCGAGGTCTGCCGCACGCTACGGTGCTCCACCGTGCGGGTCGACGGGTTCATCGGCTTCGACCCGAGCCGGGTCGTCGAGACGGCGACCCGGGCAGAACGGATCGGCTACGACGGGCTCTGGTCCGCCGAGACCGCGCACGACCCGTTCCTCCCCCTCGCGCTGGCCGCCGAGCACACCGAACGGCTCCGGCTCGGGACAGGGATCGCTGTTGCGTTCGCGCGCAATCCGATGACGCTGGCGACGGTCGCCAACGATCTCCAGACCATCTCCGAGGGCCGTTGCATGCTCGGGCTCGGGTCGCAGATCAAGGCGCACATCGAAAAGCGCTACTCGATGCCGTGGTCCCACCCGGCTCCGCGCATGCGCGAGCTCATCCTGGCGCTCCGCGCGATCTGGGCGAGCTGGTCCGACGGGAGCCGTCTCGCGTTCCGTGGGGAGTTCTACCGCCACATCCTGATGACCCCGATGTTCGATCCGGGTCCGAACCCCTACGGGAACCCCCCGGTCTTCCTCGCCGCGGTCGGGCCCCGGATGACCGAAGTGGCCGGCGAGGTGGCGGACGGGATGATCGTCCACGGCTTCACCACCGAGAGGTACCTGCGCGAGGTGACCCTCCCCGCCCTCGACCGGGGGTTCGCCGCGGGCGGTCGCTCCCGCTCGGACTTCCAGATCTCCTACCCGGGCATGGTGATCACCGCGCTCGATGAGGCCGGTTTCGACGCGGCGGTCGCGGCCACGAAAAAGCAGATCGCGTTCTACGGCTCGACCCCGGCCTACCGCCCGGTCCTCGAGCTCCACGGCTGGGGCGAGCTCCAGACCGAGCTCCACACTCTCTCGCGGCGCGGCGAATGGGACGAAATGGCTCACCTGATCGACGACGAGGTGCTCGGCACCTTCGCGGTGATCGGCGACCTCGACGTGATCGCGGACCGGGTGCGCGAGCGGTACGGCGACGTCGTCGACCGCTTCAACGTCTATGCGCCCTACGGCATCGGGCCCGAACGTTGGGCGGAGGTGCTCGCCGCCTTCAAGAAGTAGGCGGCCCGGGCAAGTCAGGGGACGATGTTGACCAACTTCGGCGCGCGGACCACCACCCGCCGCGGCTCGGCACCGGCAAGTGCCCCCGCCACGTGCGCGGACGCGAGAGCGAGTCGCTCGGCGTCGGCGTCGGAGATCTCGGGCGACAACTTCGAGCCGGTCGCGCACCTTGCCGTTGACCTGGACGACCATGGTGACGGTCCGCTCGCTCAGGTAGACCGGGTCCGCGGCCGGCCAGGCGTGCCCGTGGACGTGGTCGCCGTGACGGTGCTCCCACGTCTCGGCGGTCAGGTGGGGGGCCATCGGTGCGAGGAGGAGCAACAGAGTGTCGACCGCCTCGGCGGCCACCTCCTCGTGGCCGCCGTCGCGCACGTAGGGCTGGACGAGGTTGACGAATTCCATGCAGGCGGCGACCGCGGTGTTGTACGACCATCGCTCGTAGTCGCGGCTCACCTTGTCGATCAGCCGGTGGGTGGCCCGCCGGATCTCGAGGTCCTCCTCGGTCGGCTCACCGCTCCGGCGGGCGGGGGGCTCCCCCGAACCGACGGACAGCCGCCAGACCCTGTCGAGGAAGCGGCCGCAGCCCTCGATCACGCTGTCGGTCTGGTCGGACCAGTCCACGTCGTCGGCCGGCGGGCCGACGAAGAGGTGGAAGAGACGGAGGGCGTCGGCGCCGACCGTGGTGAGGAAGCTCGAGGGGGCGACCAGGTTCCCCTTCGACTTCGACATCTTCTTCCCGTCCATCCGGATCATCCCCTGGGTGAACAGGCGTGCGAAAGGTTCGCGCAGGCCTTCGGGCGCGAGATCGAGGTCGACCAGGGCCTTGGTGTAGAAGCGCGCGTAGAGCAGGTGGAGGATCGCGTGCTCGATCCCGCCGATGTACTGGTCGACCGGCATCCAGTGCCGGACCAGCTCGGGATCGAAGGGCCGGTCGGTCGACCAGGGATCACAGAAACGCAGGAAGTACCACGACGAGTCGACGAAGGTGTCCATGGTGTCGGTCTCGCGGGTGGCCGGCCCCCCGCAGACGCGGACAGGTGGTGTGGAGGAACTCCTGGTTGGTCGCGAGCGGCGACTGGCCGGTCGGGAGGAACTCGACGTCGTCGGGTGCGAACACCGGCAACTGGTCGACCGGGACCGGAACGATCCCGTGCTCCTCGCAGTAGACGATCGGGATCGGGCAACCCCAGAAGCGCTGGCGCGAGACCAGCCAGTCGCGCAGCCGGTAGTTGACCGTCCGGGTCCCGATGCCCTTCTCCTCGAGCCACTCGATTGCCCGTTCCTTGGCGGTGGGGATGTCGATCCCGTCGAGCCACTCGCTGTTGATCTTCACGCCGTCGCCGGTGTAGGCGCGACCCGGGTCCTCCGTTCGGGCCGCCGTGCTCCTCGAAGCCCTCGGGCGGCTGGACGGTGCGCACCACCGGGAGCCCGTAGGCCTCGGCGAAGTCGAAGTCGCGGTGGTCCTCGGCGGGCACCGCCATGATCGCGCCGGTCCCGTATCCCATCAGCACGTAGTCGGCGACGTAGACCGGGACCACCCGGCCGGTGAAGGGGTTGACGACCGACGAACCGGTGAACGCGCCGCGTTTGGCGAGGCTCGCGGCACCGCTCTCGGAGAGCCGCTCGACGTCGGTGCTGGCCGCGGCACGCGCCTTCAGCGCGGCGACCTCGTCGCGGTGCTCGGGGGTGGTGAGCTCGTCGACGAGCGGATGCTCGGGCGCGACGACCGCATAGGTCATCCCGAACGAGGTGTCCGGCCGGGTGGTGAAGATCCGCAGGACGAGGCGATCGCGGCCGTCGGCGCCGTCTCGGCCTTCGACCACCAGGTCGTACTCGGCACCGTCGGACCGTCCGATCCAGTTGCGCTGCATCACCTTGACCCGCTCGGGCCAGTCGAGGGCGTCGAGATCCGCGAGCAGCTCGTCCGCGTAGCGGGTGATGGCGAAGAACCATTGCTCGAGATCGCGTTTCTCGACCATGTCGCCGGAGCGCTCACAGGTTCCGTCGGGCAGCACCTGCTCGTTGGCGAGGACGGTCCGGCAGCCCGGGCACCAGTTGACCGGCGCGCTGGCCCGGTAGGCGAGGCCGGCCTCGAGGAATCGGATGAAGAGGTACTGGTTCCACTTGATGTACTCGGGGTCGTGGCTGCGGATCTCGCGGCGCCAGTCGTAGACCGCGCCGAGCGAGGTGATCGACTCCTTGAGCTCGGCGATCCGCGCGTCGGTGAAGACCCGGGGGTGGGTGCCGGTCTGGATCGCCGCGTTCTCGGCCGGCAGCCCGAACGAGTCGAAGCCGAACGGGGAGAGCACCGCGTAGCCCTGCATGGTCCGGTGACGAACCAGCAGGTCACCGAAGGTGTAGTTGCGGACGTGGCCCATGTGGGCCGGCCCGGAGGGATAGGGGTACATCGTGAGCACGTACCACGGGGGCCGCGGATCGTCGGCATCGACCTCGTAGGTGCCGTCGTCGGCCCAGCGTCTCTGCCACTTCTTCTCGACCGCGATGACGTCGTAGGCGCGTGCCATGCCCCGATCGTACCGGCGGGCAGGTGAGCGCTCCTGGGTCCGGGGTCGAGCCCCGGATCGGTCAGATCAGAGACGCGCGGCGAGACCGGGCAACGAACCGAGGTGGCCGAGGCTCTGGAGCAGCGGCAGCAGGTTCCCGAGATTGTCGACATCGGAGGCCGGTGGGATGGTGACCGACACCGGCGCGCCGTAGGAGAGCCCGACCGTCACGGTCAGCACGCCGCCGGCGAGACCACCGGGAAGCGTCGAGCCGTGCGCCGCAGCGGCATGGCCGAGGGCGACGGTCACGGCGACCTGGGTCAGCTGTCCGTTGCTCGCCACCCACGCGTCGGCGGTGATGGTCGACGACCCGAGCTGATGGAGCGCCTTCACCGCCGACTTGATCGAGGACCCTTTCACCTTGGAGCCGTGCTGGTGCGCGAGGTGCTTGAGACCCGAGACGACGCCGGAGACCGGGATGGTGGCCTGATACTCGGTGGTCCCGTTCGGCTGGGGTCCGACGGTCGGACTGACCTTGCCGCCGAGCGAGGTGACGAAGCCGGCGAGCTGGCGAGGGATCGGAGAGATAGGACTGGATCGTCGTGCCGAGCGACGAGATGCCGGGGAGGTCGGCGAGGGACACCTCCGCCCAGCTCTTGCCGCCGAGAAGCGTGGAGAGCGCGGGCACCTGGAGATAGAGGTTGGCTCCCCTGCCAGACCGCGGTCACCGTGTCGTTCGAACCGAGGAGCCCGGAGAGTGCGGGGATGGTCAGTGTCGTCGTGCCGTCGCCGTTGGCGAAGTCGGCGGCGCCGGTGCCGGTCAGCAACGTCGTGGTCGTCGCACCGTTGACCACGGTCGCCGAGACGTCGAAGCCGACGGTCTGGACGGCGGGGAGGGTCTTCGGGCCGGTGGTGGCCGCGCCCGCTTGTGAGCCGGTCGCTCCTGCGCTGCCCGCGACGACTGCGGCGGAGGCGGCGATGGTCGCCAGGACCAGAGCGATCCCAACTGCGAGCGCCGAGCCCCGGTGCCGGTGCTTCTCGTCGCGGGAGGTGTGGCTGCCCGATCCGTCCATCGATTCCCCTCCGTTCGTGGACGACGATCCGGCCGTCCTCTTGTCGGGTGCGGCGCCCGCTCGGGAACGTGTCCCTGGGCCGTCCGCAGTCCCTGCGTACCGACCCTCCGATGCTACCGAAGGCGCCGCCCGGTCGGTAGGGCACCCGGCGCCGCTCCCCGCGGGAACCCGGGATCCGTGAACCCGGCCTCGCCTCAAACAAGAGACGGAGAGCCTCACGTTCAACATCCCTGGCACCTACCCCGGCTCCCGGCTCGCTGGGGTGCGAACAGGCTGGGTTACGATGCCGACGGGTCGAGGCGGTGACAGCCTCGAAGTCCTGACCCGGGGGCGTAGCTCAGCTGGTAGAGCGCTTGACTGGCAGTCAAGAGGTTCGAGGGTTCGAGTCCCTTCGCCTCCACCACTTCGTTGTGAGAATCACAACGTTGTCCCTGGTAGACGTGCCTTCTTGGCCTCCGTTCGCTCACCAAGGCAAATGACGACGTTCGAACCGCTCGTGAGGGCTCGGCCCACGGACGCACCCTGATGAAACCCATGACCCCAACGGACGTCAGTTGATGTGGATCATCAGCGTCTTGGTGACTGTCACCGAGTGCTTGGTCTTGATCCGGCCGGACACGGCGACCCACTTCTCGGTGACCTGAATGGGCACCGACAGGTTGGCACCGTGGACCAGCTTGAGGCTGGATGTCCCTTCGAGGAACCCGCCCTTGACTTTCAAGCCCTTCGGGAGCGTTCCCGCCTTCTTCCACTTGAGCGTAGCGCCCGACGCCTGGCCGATCGCTTGGAGCGGCACCGGCCCGTAGCTCTGACCCGGCGTGGCGTTGGGAAGGGTGGAGGTCCAGATCTGGAACAGCTGGGTCACGGTCAGCGTGAACGACTGGGTCGCATCCGGAGCAACGCCGTTGCCCGCGTCGATCGTGAAGTGGAAGGTCCCCGACTGGGTCGTCGTACCCGAGAGGACACCGGCGCTGCTCAGGGTGATACCGCTCGGCAGGGTCCCGGTCTCACTGAAGGTCGGGGCCGGATAGCCGGTGGCTGTCACTGTGAAGGACCCAGTCATACCTTCCGCGAAGGTGGTGCTATTCGCCGAGGTGATTGACGGAGCCTCATCGACCGTCAGCGTAAAGCTCTGTGTCGCGTCGGGCGAGACGCCGTTCGTCGCGGTGATGGTAATCGGGAAGGAACCGGACTGGGTCGCCGTTCCGACCAACACCCCCGCGCTCGAGAGGGTCACGCCGTTCGGGAGCGATCCCGTCTCGTTGAAGGTCGAGCTCGGCGTGCCGGTGGCAGTAACGGTGAAACCCCCCGCCTGACCCTGCGTGAAGGTGGCGCTGTTCGCCGAGGTGATCGTGGGCGGTCCATCGACCGTGAGTGTGAAGGTCTGGGTCGCGTTCGGTGGCACGCCGTTCGTCGCGGTGATGGTGATCGGGAAGAAACCCGCCTGGGTCGGCGTCCCTGACAGCACCCCAGCGCTCGAAAGAGTTACGCCCGTCGGCAGAGCCCCAGTCTCGGTGAAGGCCGAGCTCGGAGTGCCGGTGGCGGTGACCGTGAAGCTTCCCGCCTGACTCTGGGTGAAAGTGGCGCTGCTCCCCGAGGTGATCGTGGGCGGTCCATCGACCGTGAGCGTGAAGCTCTGTGTCGCGTCGGGCGACTCGCCGTTGGTGGCGGTGATGGTGATCGGGAAGGTCCCCGACTGGGTTGGGGTACCCGAGAGCACACCCGCGCTGGTGAGGGTCACCCCGATCGGGAGCGATCCGGTTCCGCTGAAGGTGGGTGCCGGGTCGCCGGTGGCGGTGAGCGTGAAGGTCCCCGCCTGACCCTGCGTGAAGGTGGCACTGTTCGCCGAAGTGATCGTCGGCGGCGTGCCGTTGACCGTGAGGGTGAAGGACCAGTTTCCGGTGTCGCCGACGGCGTCACGCACCGTTCCGCTCACCGCGACGGTCCCCGGCGTCGTCACCGAGGTGGGGACGGTCACCGCCCCCGAGGAGGAGACGGTGACCTCCGACGAAGAGATGGTCGTCGTCCAGGTGAGCGAACCGCCGCCGGTCGGCAGGTTGGTCAGGGTGAGCTGCCCCGCGTAGCCGGCCCCCGGTGCGATGGTGGTCGCGGTCAGGCTGCCCTGGGAGAGGGTGACGGCCGGTCGCACGACCGCGTAGTCGGTCTCCGACAGCGGCCCCGAGCCGAGCGCCGTCGGGACCACCCCGGCCGGGAGGGAGGCGGCGACAGGTGTCGTCTGGGAGAACGTCGTCGTGCCGTTCCCGAGGTTGCCGTCTGCGCCCGTCCCCCACGCATAGAGGGTGCCGTTCGTACCGATTGCGAATCCGGTGAACTCGGAGGCACCGATCGCAGTGGCGGTGACCCCACTCGGCAGGGAGACGGCGACCGGTTTCGTCTGGGGATCGCTCGTCGTGCCGTTGCCGAGCTGGCCCCCAGTGCCGTTGCCCCAGGCATACAGCGTGCCGTTGGAGCCAAGGGCATAGCCGTTGAGGGCTCCGGCGGCGATCGCGGTGGCGGTGACCCCGGTCGGCAGGGAGACGGCGACCGGTGTCGTCTGGGTCGACGTCGTTGTGCCGTTGCCGAGCTCGCCGTTGGTGCCGAAGCCCCAGGCGTAGACGGTGCCGTTCGACCCGAGGGCGTAGGCGGTGTACTCGCCGCCGGCGATCGCGGTCGCGGTGACCCCGGCCGGCAGTGAAACCGCGACCGGTGTGGCCTGGGCGGCGGTCGTTGTGCCGTTGCCGAGCTCGCCGTCCGCGCCATTGCCCCAGGCATAGAGGGTGCCGTTCGAACCCATGGCATACCCGGTGTAGCCCGCGGCGCCGATCGCGGTCGCGGTGACCCCGGTCGGCAGAGACACGGCCACCGGCGTCGTCTGGGCGTACGTCGTCGTGCCGTTGCCGAGCTCGCCGTCTGGGCCGTAGCCCCAGGCGTAGACGGTGCCGTTCGAGCCGAGTGCGTAACTGGTCAAGGCCCCAGAGGCGACAGCGGTGGAACCGGCCGGGAGAGAAACGGCGACCGCACTGGTTTGGGTCGCGGTCGTGGTGCCGTTGCCCAGTTGGCCGTCTGTGCCGCTGCCCCACGCATAGAGGACGTTGTTCGAGCCGATCGCGTAGCCGGTCTCCGATCCGGCTGCGGTCGCGGTGGCGGTTACCCCTGGCGGGAGGGAGACGGGAACCGGTGTCATCTGGGTCGACGTCGTCGTGCCGTTGCCGAGCTCACCATTGGTGCCGTAGCCCCAGGCGAGCTCGTCCGAGGGCACCGGGTTCGTCGACGTGGCGACCGTCAAGGTGAACGACTGGGTCGTGTTCGGTGAAATGCCGTTCGATGCGGTGAGGGTGATCGGGAAAGTACCTAACTGGGTCGGGGTGCCCGAGAGCACACCCCGCGCTCGAGAGGGCCAGGCCGGTCGGGAGGCTCCCGGTCTCGGTGAAGGTCGGGGCCGGGAAGCCGGTGCCGGTGACGGTGAACGCATCGGCCACCCCTTCTGCGAAGGTGGCGCTGTTCGCCGAGGTGATCGTCGGCGGTGCATTGACCACCAAGACGAAGGACTGAACCGCGTCCGGCGAGTACCCGTTCGTCGCCGTGATGGTCACGTAAAAGAGACCGGACTGGGTCGGAGTGCCGGAGAACACTCCTGCACCCGAAAACGTCATGCCGGCAGGCAGGGTTCCGGTCTCGCTGAAGGTAGGGGCGGGATTACCCGTGGCGTTGACCGTGAAGCTACCAGCATGACCCAGTTCGAAGAAGGCTTCGTCGGAGGAGGTAATCGTCGGCGGTTGCACTGTGTAGGTGATGTCGACCTCGCCGGGGCCGACAGATCCACCACCAAGCACCGTGGACCCCGAGAGTGCCGAGGGAGTGACGTACCCTGAGCCGCCTCCACCTCCCGCGCAAGGTGCCCCGCCTCCTCCACCGAAGTAGCCGCCCCCGCCCCCGCCGCCACCGCCGAAAATTCGGGGTCGAAAAAGCCGACCGAACGTTGCACTGCGCTGTCGCCGACCCCGCCCCGCCGGCGGCAGCATCTGTGACGTCCGTGCCGTCGAACATCAACGGGCCGTATCCCGTCGAACCGCCTTCGTGTTCACCGAATCCCGCGTTAAAAACAAAACTCTGGGTACCTGAACCCCCTCCAAAATCGAGATCGCAGCCCTGATCGTCGCAACTGAGGTCGTTTGAGCCGGCGTCCCCCGCTTGTCCTCCGCCAGCCCCTCCAGATTCCAGTCCGTTTTGGGCAGCATCGCCAAAGGCGGTGCCGCCGGCACCACCGGCGACCAGCAGGGCGGTGCCGTCACTGTCGGTCACCCACGAGGCACCACCACCGCCCTCCGCGAGCACCCCGGGCGCCCCACCGCCGCCAAAGCCACCTGCATCAGTGGTGCCTTGGCCTCCGACCCCGACCGTGAGCGTCGAGCCGGCGACAACGTTCAAGGTCGCGGACGTAAGGCCGCCGATTCCGGTCAATCCATCCCCTGCGCCGTAAAGGGAGAAACTGGCCTGGGTCACTCCCGCCGGTACGGTCCAATACTGGGGGCTGCCGTCAGCACCTGTGGTTCCGTTGTATGAACACGTCACCGTTGCCGTGGTGCCCGAGATAACCGGTGGCGGACAAGCTGGTGTTGATGGGTCCGCCGCATTTGTGATCGGGCTGCTCTGGCCAAAGTTGACGATTGGCGAGGCGCTTGCTCTCCCGCTCGTGATCAAGGTCAGGGATCCTGCGACCGCAAGCGCAACTGTAGAAACCTGCGCGATCTTTCGCGTCGCGAACTGATTCCGCCGTTCATCCCGCCGTCCCCTCTCTGGGTCCTCCAGCAGTGAGTTGGAGTAACTTAGGCAACCGGCTAGATCACCGCAGGGAACTGTAATGAGGCGTCGGCTTTGGCGCTCAGAGTTCGTCTGAGCTGCATGAGCGCCGCCAGTGCCCCCACCACACGGCGTGGACCACCCCACCCTCCACCCTCCATCTCCGGTGTCCGCTTCCGTCCCCTCCCGGCCCTCCTGTCCACCTTGCCCCTCGTGGAAGTCAGGGTCCAGGGCACTGGGGGCGGTAGAGGAACCCGTCCCTGCCCAATCCCGCCGGAAGTGGTGCGGTTATTGGAAGGGTTCGAACGTAGTCCCATGACTCCTGAAGGCTCCTTGCGCCCAGTGGTTCATCGCCCGAAATGCGCGGGAACTCAGCTTTTCGTGGCGCAGTCCCCCAGTTCAGTGAGCCAGGAGGGGTTCGAACATAGGTCCCATCACCTCCACTCCGTTGTCCAAACCACAACGATGTAATCTGGCGGTCCTAGCCCGATCAACTGGCATGGATCAGCGGTTGAGGCTCTTCGCGGCAGGCCGGCGGCCGCCCCCAGATCTGCTCCACGGATGCCCCATCGGGGGTCCCACTCCCCACGCCATCGTGCGGCGTGAGACCGACCTGGTCACCATGGAAGCGGTTGGCTGGTTGACTTGTCGTCGCATGTCAAGCACGCATGACGCAATGAGGGCAAGGAAGATCGCGGGGCGATGGCCGCGACGAGTGGTGCGATCGTCCGTTGCGGTTACAACCTTTGCAGTAGTGGTTTCTTTCGCGCCAACCATTGCGGCTACGGGAGCAACGCCCACAGCGCTGGTGAACTCGGAGCTCCCATGGCATTCTGCAGTCACCGACGCGAGCGGTGGTCTCCTCGTGTGGTAATCAGCCCCAACGAGGTTTCGGCTATAACCATACGCTGCGGGTCGGGTGGAACTTTGTGGAACACAAGATCCCCGACGAGGCCGGCACCCGTCTCAAGACCTACGTCGTCAACTCCGTCTTCGACGGGACGACCAGGCAGGGCGCATATTGGCAGAGCAACCCCTCCATGGTATTCGGCTCGTTCGTCGACTCCGTCCTAGCCTGGTACCCGTATTCGGGCGACGAAACGGCGGTCAGCACCGTCAGCGGCATGCTCGACTGCCTGCTCGCGGCACGGACCGACTCCGACGAGCGGCGAGCTCATCACAGACCCAGAGGCCGAGCTCCGACTGCACATGGCTAGGCAGTAGCTGGGCGACTTCGCCGTCACGGGAAGGAGCGCGAGCTGCCAGGCCGGTTGACATCCGCGACGCGCTCGTCGTGGGGGCGGCCATCACCAGAACTGACGAGGTCGACCTCCCGCTCCCGCTGAAAACCCATGAACCGACAAAGGACCGGGTTCGGATCCTTGGCGGGATTGGTTCCCGCCGATTTCACCCTTCGAAAGGGGTTCAGACTTAGTCCCATCACTTCGGGAGCCAGCAGTGGGCGGCCCGCTCGGTGCTCGCAATTGGCTCGAGCTCAGACTTTCATGCTCCATTTCCCCAGGCTCAGCGAGCCAAGTGGGGTTCGAACATAGTCCCTTCGCCTCCACTCGGTTGCAAGAATCACAACGCTTTCCTTGGTCGAATGGGGGTATTCGACCTCAATTTCGAGGGGTCAGCCACACCAACGCTGGACCAGTCGCAGTCAGCTCTTCTGACGCGGATCTGGTCCAAACGGGGTGGACTCGCGTCGATCAACCACATGCGAAGGGAACCATTCCCAGTGGCTCGTCAGGTCGATTCTGACGAGCCAATTGGTGAGAACTGGGGAGCAGCGATACCCGACCTTGAAGCACCCTGGGTCCGATCGCTAACCCATCACGCTGCTTCCACTTGCGATAGGTCCTGACCGGACCGGGGGCTAGCCGCCCCCAGCTGCATCCTCCCCGGCACCAGGTCCTGCAGGCGCAACTGTTGCTGATGCCGGTGAATGGGATGGCGGCTTTAGCCATCGTTCGAGCCATGCTGAAGCAACGAACGACACGGCGACGGCCAAAATCACCACTGAGATCACCTTGAAGGCATCGGATTGTATGAAGACCAGCGTCAGAAGCACCGACGACAGCGGAAGACCGCCGATCGCCACCGACGTCATCGCCCCTATTCCCATCGCCACCGAGTCCACCAGAGGCAGACCGGGAAAATGGGAGAAGGCAATCCCGACTGCGGCACCGATGAACATGCCGGGAAAGACGGGGCCGCCTTTGAACCCACCCAATGATGCGCTGTAAGCGAGTCCCTTGCAGACGATGAGCAACACGATGGCCCCGAGAGACCAGGTCGCGGCGTTGTCAATGAGTGGGGACAGACCCGATTGACCAGAGAAGAGGACGAAATGCGAACTCTTCCCTGTCTCCTCGGCGAAGAACACCGCCAGACCGCCGATGACGAGACCGAGCACCGGCGTCACGAGCAGCTTGTGGCGTGCAACAAACGGCTGAATCTGGAAGGCCCCACGTCGGATGGCTGTGCCGACGACCGCCGCCACGAGACCGATGACGATGCTCCAGGCGAATGTGCTCCCCGTTGGAAAACCGACCTTCGGGAGATTCGGCACGCCGAACGACGTGACGCCCGTACTCGTAAAGTCACTGAGAGCCACAAAGACGAGGGCTCCGACTCCCGACGCCACGAGCCCGGGCAGCAGGATCACACTGATGAGCCCGCCACCGATCCCAGCTGCCTCCAACAACAAGAAGGCACCGACAAGCGGTGAGCCGAGCAGGCTCGAGATAGCCGCAAAGCTTCCGGCGGCCCCGATCACTGCGACGGCTTGCTTCGGTGCATCCTTCTTGATGAGGTGCACGATCAGCACGGCGAGGACCATGCCGATCACGACCAATGGCATCTCCGGTCCCAGCACCCCGCCCAAGATGAGCGTCGCCAGCGACGCAACAACGACGCTGGGCAAGTCCTTCGGCGTGAACTGCCCACCCATCGCGAAACCTTCGGCGGGATTGTGGCCTCCCGACCCCGGTAGGTAGCGCAACGTCGCACCAACGACCAGGCCGCACAGCACCAGCATGGGAATCGGCCACCACACGGGCGCACCACGAAAGCCGAGCTCGTTGGGAAGCGTGCTGAAGAAGTAATTCTGCCCTTTGTCGATCAGCTTCAAGTAGTAGTAGGCCACGACCGCCACCGGGATGCCCACCAGCGCGCCCATGACCAGAAGCGCGATGTATTGCTTGCTCTTGACGAGATCTATTGGCGAGGGAGGGCTTGGAGCAGGTGGTGTAGCTTCGTCAGGCACTCTCGGGTCGTCCGATCTTGGCGGGATCAGAGCAGGGTTGGCTCTGCTCCCGGACGATACTACGGAACAAGAGTTTGGCTTCCTGAAGAAGCTTCTAGGACTGCCCTCGTACGCCGGCAAGGTGGGACGCTTATCAACCGTGGCCCAACCCGGCCGAACGAGGCGCTAGGAGACTCGACGCAGATCCGAATGACCGTCTGCCCATTCGTAACGACACGTGCGGCATTTCAGACTCACGCCACCGGGAGAATCGGCAGTTCCATGGACGATCAGGATCGCGGTGTCCTGGGCGCCGCAACTCGGGCATGTCTTGGGCTTTTCCATTTCGCCGACGCTGAGTTCGTCGACCACTACAACAGACACCGACCTCATCGGTCCCTCGGACAAGCCGCACCGCTAACGACGGAGCGATTCGCCGATCGAGACTTAGTCACTGAGCCAGGACCCGTTCGTCGCGGCGATCGGCTCAGCAGGCTCCTTCATGAGTATCGCCTGGTGGCTTGAGGTGGGCTGCATTTCGGCACCCAAAGGCTCAGCTCTTCGACCTGAACCATGAATACCACTTAGAGCATTGTCCGATGGGATGGATTCCCGGCACTCCCAAGATATTTCATGGCATGCTCAGAAAATATGTTTCTCTTCAGATTCCCAACAAGCGTTCTCTAGCGATGGGTGCCGGACTCGCGATCATCGGAGTGTCGCTGCTGCTCGTGGCATCCGTGTCGCGGTATCTGTCGGGGACCCCGCTCACCCCGGCGATCCTCGTCGTCGCGATCGGCGTTCTCGTCGGCCCTCTGGCGCTCGACGAGCTCGCAGTTCGACCGACCAGCTCGATTGTTCGAACGCTCGCTGAGGCGACCCTCGCCGTCGTGTTGTTCTCTGATTCATCTCGGATAGACCTGCGTGCACTCAAGAGCGAAGCATCGATGCCGGTTCGCTTGCTCGGCGTAGGCCTGATCCTGACGGTCGTCGCCGGTGGGCTCACGGCGTTCGCGCTCTTCAAGTCGTTCTCGCTCAACGAGGCCCTGATCCTTGGCGTCGTCCTTGCCCCAACCGACGCCGGACTTGGGAGTGCCGTCGTCACCGATGAGCGGCTTCCACAGGTTGTGCGTCAGTCACTGAACGTCGAAAGCGGCCTCAATGACGGCATCTGCGTGCCGTTGCTGCTGATCCTTCTCGCCACAGCCGCCGGCGCTGAGGCCCACCCACTTACCGTGGTGGCTGAAGAGATCGGTTACGGCGTCCTCTGTGGTGCCGGTGCTGCCCTGCTTTCCGCCGGCATCGTCGTTCTCGCCGGTCGACGAAATCTGATCGACAAGACCTGGCAGCAGATCGTCCCGCTGGCCACGACGATTGCCGCCTACGGAGCAGCCAACGCACTGGGTGGGTCGGGGTTCATCGCCGCCTTCGTGGCTGGCGCCCTCTTTGGCCTGCTCGCCAGGAACGAGGTGGCCCAAGCCATGCTCTTCACCGAGGAGACCGGAGCCACGCTCGACAGCGTCACGTTCCTCGTCTTCGGCGCCATACTGCTCGGTCCGGCGTTCAAGCACATCAATTGGCACATCATCCTCTATGCCGTCCTGAGCCTGACCGTCGTGCGGATGGTACCCGTGGCCATCGCGCTCTTTGGCACTCATGCCCGACCGGCAACAGTTGCCTTCATGGGTTGGTTCGGTCCGCGGGGACTCGCGTCGATCGTGTTCGCTGTGATCGTCGAAGACGCCCATCTCCCGCACTCTGTTGACATCGCCACCGTGACGTATCTCACGGTCGGCCTGTCGGTCCTCGTTCATGGGCTCTCGGCGTCACCTCTGGTCAATCGCTATGTCAGTTGGTTCAAAACGACCTCGGACAAGGGTCCGCCCGTCATGGAGACCAAACCGGCCCATGAATACCGACCCCGGCTCTTGGGTCGATTCTGAGAATCTGCGAAGGTCCCGCACCCGCAAGCCAGGGAACGCGACTTCGGAACAGTGCGCGCCTATTTCGAGCACAACTTCGCCAAGGTCACGACGATGAAGAAGGTCGGGCACGGAGGGCAGGCGGGCTACCTGCATGAGGGGCGTCTGTTGAAATCCGCTTGCTGCGGTTCTTGCGTGTCGTTAGTGTGAACTGGGCAGCGGGGGGCGCACACCCGGGACTCCATCGAGAGGTCGGCAGGATGGAACGCTTCCGAACGGATGCGACGTGCCCGAAATGCGAGGAACGAGCGACCCCGATCATTGTCGTCCGCGGGACAGGTATCGACGCTCGTGGGTTGAGCCTGCGATGCCGTAGCTGTCAGTACGAGTGGACCGAGGAACACAGTCATTACGGTCAGGCTTCATAGTGGTGGGTCGTGCACACCCATCACGGTGCGGCATTTGCCGGAGTAATCGGGTGCAGCGTCTTCAGTTCCGATTCGAATGTCGGGTGGAGCGCCGCTTCCTGCATGAGTAACTGAGGGGGTCGATCGGCTCCCGCCTGTCATTTTCGAGGGAGTACGCCGATCCTCCGCACGGAGACGAGGAGGCGTTATGGCAGAGAAAGTGGCACAGAGGAGAGGAACAACGGCCACGCCGACCGGCGAAGGTCAATCGGTGAGCCACCTGTCTGTCCGCGAACGGGCCACTATCGGCAAGGACGCTCGCGACCGGGCACACCGGGCATCCCAAGCTGTATTCGAGCCGACCCCCTCGAGGCCCGACCCGGTCGCATTGCTGGAGGGACAGAGCAAGGGGCGGGTTCCCGAACTGGTGCCCATCCGGTATGGAAGGATGCTCGTCTCCGCATTCACCTTCTACCGAGGCGCAGCGCTGATCATGGCGTCCGATCTCGCCACCACGCCGAACTCTGGGCTCAAGGTACAGCTCTGCGGCGATGCCCACCTGTCCAACTTCGGCCTCTTCGCCTCCCCGGAGCGGACATTGATGTTCGACGTCAACGACTTCGACGAGACGCTGCCCGGCCCCTGGGAGTGGGACGTCAAGCGCCTGGCCGCCAGCGCGGTCATCGCCGCTCGCGACCGCGAGTTCACGGCCAAGGAAGCTCGAACCGCAGCGATCGAGGTCGGAGCCAGCTACCGCCGGGAGATGGCGCGCCTGGCGGCGATGTCCACGCTTGATGTCTGGTACTCCCACATCGACGTCGCGCAACTGCTCGCCGACCTTCAAGCAGCGGCTCGCACCAGCGGGGCGAAAGCCGACAAGCACATGGCATCACGCTCCAGAAAGCTCGTGGACAAGGCCCATACCAGTGACAGCATGCAGGCTCTCGTCAAACTGACCCACGTGGTCGATGGTCAGCGCCGGATCGTCAGCGACCCTCCACTGATCGTGCCTGCCGAGGAGCTGTTCTCACAACACGAGAGCGACGAGCTGCTCGAGCAACTGCACCAGTTGGTCCGCACTTATCGTCAGACTCTGCAGACCGACCGCCGCCACCTCCTCGAGGAGTTCCAGCTCCTCCAGATCGCCCGCAAGGTGGTGGGTGTCGGCAGCGTCGGCACCCGGGCGTGGATCCTGCTACTCGTCGGCCGCGATAACGACGACCCGTTGTTCCTCCAGGCCAAGGAGGCAGACACGTCGGTCCTCGAGGAGTTCGTGGGCAAGAGCGACTACACCAATCACGGCGAGCGGGTGGTGGCCGGACAGCACCTGATGCAGGCGGCCAGCGACATCTTCCTCGGGTGGGAGCGGGCCAAGGGCCTCGACGGGGTGACCCGCGACTACTACCTCCGCCAACTTCGCGACTGGAAGGGCTCTTTCGACGTCGAAGGCACGATCCCGCCCGGGCTGACCAAGTACGTCGGCGTCTGTGCCCAGGCGCTGGCCCGCGCCCACGCTCGCTCCGGCGATCGGGTCGCCATCGCCTCCTACCTCGGGTCCGGGGACTCCTTCGACCGGGCCATCGGTGAGTTCGCCGAGACATACGCCGACCAGAACCAGCGCGACTTCGAGGCCTTTCAGAAGGCGGCGGCCAGCGGACGAATCAAGGTTGAGAGCGGCCTGTAGGAACACGACCTAAGCCAGTCCCCCGAATGGCCAGCACCTCCGACCACGATGCGATGTCACCTCTCCGGGGCGGTGACCGTATCGGCCAGGTCGCGCTGCCAACCACGCTCACCGGCGCCGTCGGCACCGCGATCGTTCAATTGCTCGTAGGTCACGGGATCTGATCGGTTGATTCTTCGTCGGGCGGACCAATTTGAGCCGTCATCACTTCAAGATGTTCACAGCTCGGGCAACGACGAGTAAGGCGACGACCAGCGAAATGGCCTCCTCAGCCATCATCATCAGCTTCATCCACGGTCGGATCGCCGAAACATCGGTGGGACTGAATGCCGTCGCCGTCGCGAACGAGAAATGGAAGTAGTCCACGAACCTGGGGCTCCAGCCGGCCCCGACGAACTCCTCGTTCTTCATCTCGGGAAAGATCAGGGCTGGGGGTCGACCGGCACCACTGGCCCGGGCCGCCGGGCCACCGCGGTCGAGGGCCCAGTACCACAGCCCGAAGGCGATCACGTTGGTCAGCCAGATGGCGCCACCGCTGGCCAGGAGGATCTTGGCGTCATTGGTGAAGGCGGAAACGTTAATGATGGAAACGACGAGTCGCACCGCGGCGTCGGCATTGGCTAGCGAGATCACTGCGATCAGGCAGTTGGTCATCACCCGCAACCACGGCAGGTCCCGGTCGATACGACCGGGGTCGCCGATGATGAGGGCGACCAGCAGGGCCACCACGATGACCGGAAACACCCATCGCGCATCCCCGTTGCGGAGTTCGGAGGGCAACGTTGCCCGCAGGAGACCGGTCGCCACCACCGCGAGAGCCATTGGCCATCGCGGCTCACCGAGCTTCGGCGATCGGCCGGCGCTCAGAGAATTGGGCCCAAGGGTCACGCCGGCTGGGCAGAGTGCTTTTGGAGCCGATCGGCCACGAACATCACGGCCACGCCGATGCCAACACCAGTCAGGGTGAAGAGGACCCGCCGTCCCTCGGCGGCGTAGTTGGTCGGCTGGGGTAGGTCCGCGGCGATGAGAGCGGCACAGGCAATCGCCGCGGCGTAGTAGGCGTAGTTCACGCCACGAATGGCTATTCCGAGACCAGCCAGGAGGATGATGATGACCTCCAGCGCGTGCTTGCTGCCGACCAGGATGAGGATCGGTATGGCAGCCGCGGCGCCCAAGGCCGCACCGACCACACGCTGTTCGCCGAAGAGCTTGGATTGTTCGAGACTGGGCTTCATCGCGACAATGGTGGCGATGGGCATCCAGTCGGCGCTGGCGAAGCCTCCTCCAAAGGCGATGGCGGTGGAGGCCGCCAGGGCGAGGGCCCGGATCAACGCGAACAGGACAATGGGTCGGGTCAACTGCACCGGGGATTGGCTCCCGGGGAGGTCCATGACTGGTGCGGGCCGCCATCTGCCCCGGCTCGCCAACCACACGAGGAGCATGAGGCCGATCCACGCGGCGGCCCCGACCAGCCAGGCCAGTGCCTGGTCCCATGGGCTGATCTTGAGGTGGCCTGTGTCATGGGTGGCCAGTGAGAGCACGACAAGGAACCAGACGTTGAGCAACAGGCCTGCAGCGAATCGGTGGACCCCGAGTTTTACGGCCAAGCCGCCCAGCAGAGTGAGGACGAAGACCACGAGGACCACGAAGCCCCAGGCTTCATCTCCGACGTAGAAGCCCAAGGCAGTGACCAGAGCACCAAGCAGAGCGAAGAGCGACATTCCCTCGACCCGCCTCCCCATGTCTCCACCTGGGTCACTTTGTGCCACCAGGAGGACCGCGAAGACGATGCTAATGAAGTACTTCTGTTGGTTGGTCTGGACGATGACAAGCCACAGCAGGAACAAGACCGCGGCAACTGCTGCGCCGCCTTGGACGTTCAGCTTATTGCCGTCGGCAGCGAACACTTTCGAAATCTGGCTCATTGGCCACCGCCGTGTGCCGGGAGCACCAAGAGCAGGTTCATCTGGTGCTGGCATCTACCACCTCCCCACTCGACGCTTCCCCTTCTTTGGAATCACTCAGTGCATGGCGCTTCTGACCGCGCTCGATGGCATTGACAACCAATCTGACGACCAGACCCACGATCACCAGGTCGAGCCACATCTGGCACGTTGTGACGACGCGTGCAGCCTGGGTCTTCGCCGTGATGTCCCCGAACCCGACCGTCGTGAACACGGTCGAGGAGAAGTACATCGTGTCCGTCTTGCTGAGCGGGACACCGAACGATCCGGTATGTGCACGGTCCATCAGGTAGTAGATGGTGGCAAAGATGAGGACGTAGAGGGGAATGGTCAACCCCATGGCCTCGACGGCACGAAGGGTCGGGTAGTCAGATCGGCCAATCTGCCAGAGCTGTACGCCAATAATGACAACGATGGCGACCGCTCCGAGGACCAGCTTGGTCACCGTCGTCGCGTTCACGGGCCGATCCATCGGAAGGAGGTAGTAGATCAACACCACGACGGCAACCGTGGCGATGGCCCGAGCGATCGCCCACGCAACCAGCTGTATCCGTCGGTGACGCGGCAGTGCGTCAAGCGGAACTACCGCGGACCTCTCCTCACCTGAGGTCATCGAATCGTTCCTTCATGAGGACCTCGCCAAGTGGCGGTCGCTACCCTTAGCTCTGTTCTGCTGAGGCAGCTCTGGCCGCCATGACCACCCATGCGTCCCCCGACTCATGCCGTCCTCACTCTCAGATGTGCTCGAGCGCACCCGGACGGGTCGCCATCTCGTCCTCGGCGTGCGCGACGATCGGAAATCCACCCTGACCCACCTCGAGCGGGGTGCGAAAGAAGCCGTGGTACGTGAACAAGCCGCCGGAGAGGAAAGCTGGATGGGCGAACCCGTGTTGTCTGAGGATGCAGTCGGCGATGTAGCTGCGGAACCCGGAGCGGCAGTAGCTGTAGACGGGACGATCCTTCGGCACCTCGCCAAGGCGGCCACGAAGCTCGGTGTAGGGGATGTGGATGGCCTCGGGAATGTGCCAGTACTCGTATTCGGCCTTCGTTCGGACATCGAGGATGGTCACGGTGGCGGCGCACTCCGGATAGTCCTCCGGATACCACAGCCTGATATCGCCCCTGAGCAGGTTCGAGGCCTGGAACCCGATCATGTTGACCGGGTCCTTCGCTGCCCCGAAGGGAGGCGCATAGGACAGCTCGACGTGCTCGAGGTCGAAGACCGACATACCCGCTCGCAAGGCCATCGCGAACACGTCGATCCGCTTGTCCACGCCGTCCCAGCCCAACACCTGAGCACCGAGCAGCTTCCCGTCCGAGGGGGCGAAGAGCGCCTTGATGAACATGGGGGAACTCCCCGGGTAGTAGGCGGCGTGGTCGTTCTGATTCGTATACACCTTGCGGTGCTCGATTCCCCGCTCGCGCAGCTGGGCCTCTGTCAGCCCGGTTCCACCGGCTGCCATGTCGAAGACCTTCACGATCGCCGTTCCCTGGGTTCCCCGGTAGGCGCTCGCGCGGCCACAAATCGTGTCGGCGGCGATCCGCCCTTCCCGATTGGCCGGCCCGGCCAGCATCGACAAAACGGGCTCCCCGGTCTGCAGCTGGGCCGTTTCCACGGCGTCGCCCGCGGCGAGGATATCCGGCACCGAGGTGCGCATCTGGGCGTCGACGCCGATGCCTCCGAGCGGTCCGAGTATCGCTCCTGCCTGGCGTGCCAACTCGGCGTCGGGCCGAACGCCGACTGCGAGCACGACGATGTCGGCCGCGATCTCCGAACCATCGGAGAGCTGGACGGCGAGCGCAGCGCCATCCTCACGAATGGCCTTGGCCTGGCTGTCGAGTCGGACGTCGACACCGTGGGTGCCGACGTGAAAGTCGAGGATCCTGGTCATCTCCGGGTCGAGCCACGGCATCAGACGGTCTGTCCGCTCGACCACGGTGGTTTCCAGGCCGCGAGTGCGCAATGCCTCGGTCATCTCCAGGCCGATGTAACTGCCGCCGATCACGACGGCTCGTGTGACGCTCGGACCGAGTTCGCTGATGATCCGATCCATGTCGGGGATGTTGCGTAGCACCTCGACACGAGCGTGGTCGGACCCAGGAATGGGAGGCCGGATCGGCTCTGCCCCTGGGCAGAGCACTAGCTTGTCGTAGGGCTCCCGGTAGACGGTCCCATCTCCAACCTCGCGCACTTCGACCACCTTGGCTGCGGGGTCGATGCTGATGACCTCATGACCGGTGCGCACATCCAAGGCCAGCGAGGCGGCAAGGCTTTCGGGGGTCTGAAGCAACAGGCTGTTGCGATCCGGGATCTCACCACCGATGTGGTACGGGAGGCCGCAGTTGGCAAACGAGACGTAGTGGCCTCGTTCGAGGATCACGATCTCAGCCGAGTCATCGAGCCGCCGCACCCTGGCACCGGTCGATGCCCCTGCCGCCACTCCTCCGACGATTACAACTCTCATGACATGGCCCAACTTCTGAGCCACGATGAAATTCTCTCGGAGGTCAGCTGACGATCACCCTTCTTGGAGCGCATCGTCGATGGCCAGTGCCAACCCGAGGGCCTCGGCGATCGCAGCGGCGGCGGACACCGTCCTAGGCGTGCCGATGACTGGCGCAACCGCGATAAGGGTGCCTTGCGCATCCTCCAGCGTCAGATCCGTGTCGGTGGCTGCCGCCAGGTTCAGCAGATATGAGGCCGGGGGTGCGTCGACGGCGGCCAACGCAGCGAAGCGGACCATCATCAACTCCCGGTCACTGAGACTAGTGCGGCTCACCGAGGCTTCGGTCATATCTAGAACGGTGTCGAGAAGGGGTCGGTCTTCACTCATGCTCATGTCCTTCTGTTCGATCGGGGGTGACTGAATCGATTGGTACGAGTGACGATCAGACCCAGAAGATGGATCAGAAACGGTCCAGCCGCCGACGACAGACAGGAGGAACTTCAATCAATCTGCGTCGCCGTCCGCAGTCGGCCGCTGTCCATTCCCAGGGGCAGCATCCGCCACATCGCGCCGACGGTCAGCTCATTGAGCTCGCTGTCTCCTGGACGGCCTTGTCGATGTCCTTGGAGCTCACGTCCAGCTCCTTGGCGGCATGCTTCTCGGCCTTCAGCCCGGCCTTGTTGATTGCACCTTCGATGGTGCTCTCGCCGACGATGACGAGGGCTGCCTGTCCCGCGTCGATGATGTCCCCGAACTCCTTCACGTCTGCCCGGGACATGCCCTTCCACAGGTGGCCGCTCACGCCACCCACGGCCGCTCCGACTGCCGCGGCAGGGATGATCGCGGGTGGGAAGAGGATGCCGACAACGGCACCGACCCCTGCTCCGCCCCAGGCGCCGTGACGGGTCGACGTCTCGTCCTTGTTGACATGGACTTTGCCATCTGGGTCCTTGGTCACCACGGAAGCGTCGTAGGTGCCGACTGCCTTTTCGGCGTGGAGGTCCTTCACGAGGTCGTAGTCGGCTCGTGCAGTGGCTTCGCTTGGGTAGGTCCCGATGTAGACAAATACTGGGTCTGACTTGGCCATCTCATGTCTCCTGTTGTGAGGTTTGGCGGTGCCCCCCAACCGCCGCTAGTTGAGAGCCTGCTCCGTTGACTTCGAGCTTGCCAGGGGCTAACGGCCCTACTTGGGCGATCGACCGAGGGGAGCGCACCACCGTCGGACTCCCGGACATCAACGACGACAATTACTCTCTGGAGGCAATCTGACCCTCAGCTATCGGAGGTCTGAGGGTCAAGACGACACGGTCGTCACCAAATCAGGCATGGTAAACATCCGTTGTCGGGCCCTATGGCCCTACCCGATGGATCGGCGGTCAGGCATCCTTTTGTGGATGAGACTGTCGAAAGTTCGGCGCACTTGAACTGGGAGGGAACGCCTTGCTTGCCTATAGCTTTCCGCTGCTGAGCGTCTTTTGGAGCTTGCTGATGTTTGCACTGCTCGTCCTCTGGATCTTCATCGTCATCTGGTGCTTCATCGACAACTTTCGTCGCCGGGACCACCATGGTGTTGCCAAGGCACTTTGGTTCGTCTTCATCGTCTTTGTCCCCGTAATCGGGGTGATCGCTTACATCATCGCCAGGCCACCCGCTGCGGACCTAGAGGACGTGGTGTAAGCACCGACAGGCATCAAAGCTTTCTCCATCCGAAGGTCAACGTCCCTGGGGCGATCTCGTCGCTCTGAGGCCCGCGGTTGTCGCAGGTGAAAGGTCGAACATGATGAAACGTATTGCAGTGCTTGCCGTGATGATCTCCGCGGCCGCGATCGCCGGATGTTCAACAAGCTCCACCACAAGTAGTTCGACGACCACGACGAGCCAGGCATCGAAAGGGACATCGTCCACCGTCGCCAATAGCGTGACCGGCACTGTGAAATGGGTCGCTAACAACAAGGCAGTGGTCACGGCGTTGAGTGCCGATGTGGGTGCTCTGGGCACTGCGCTTCCGAATGCAGTTTCCTCTCACAACCCCTCGGCGGCGTCTGCGAGTTGCCAGAAGCTCGCAGCAGACGTCGCAAGTGCCAAGGCACTGCCCCCCATTCCCAACTCCACTGCACAGAAGGCGTGGACCTCGCTGCTGAACGACTTGAGCAGTGCATCCCAGAAGTGCAGCGAGGGAATCACCAACAATGATACCGGGATGCTGAATCAGGCTGCTTCGGACATAGCGGGAAGCAGCGGCCCCCTCAAGACAGTTACGACCACCCTCGGCCTGTAGCAGCAGGCAAGCCGGCCTTGGCCGCTGGTAAGACCCAAGCTGCCTGGCAACGACATCTCCCCCACTCGTGCAAGGCAGGCAAATGCGAGCGCCGGCGAAGCTGCGGCCTCCGACCCTGCTTAACCCAATGTGTTGGCAAGCGCATCGACAACGAATCTCCAGCGGGATTGGTCGACGTCGGCAAGGCTTCAAAAGGAGTTCGAACGTAGTCCCGTTACTTCCCGAGCCAACCTTGCGCCGAGCTGCTTGGCACCCGAAATTGGCCCCAACTCACGTTCTCGTGCTGCATTCCCCCAGGTCAGCGAGCCAGGAGGGTTCGAACATAGTCCCATTACCTCCACTCCGTTGTCAGAATCACAACGTTCTCCCTGGTAGATGGGGGTATTTGGCCTCCTTCGCCAACGAAGGCAAGGGATGATGTTCGAACCGCCAGAGCCCGGTGGGGGCAGTGGACGACGTGGTCGGTCAGGACGTGCTTCAGGTGCCGGCCAAACGGCCCAGCTGCGTCATTCGAGGCCGATCTACGAACCTCCTGTTCAGATCACCCGGATGACCTTTCGGCACCCACAGGTTGAAGAACCCTCGTCGGTCAGTTCGGGCGGTCCAGCGATTCCGCGTCCGCGATGATGCCGGCGAGCAGCCCCGGAAACACGAAACGATGAAAAGGGGCCACGCCGAGCCAGTAGATCCGGCCCAGAAGGCCGCGGGGCCGGAACTCTGCACTCTGCGTGATGCGGGTGCCAGCACCTTCCACCGAAGAGAGCTCCCACGTCAACCAGGCGTCTCCTGGCAGACGCATTTCGGCATGTAGGCGGAGCCGTCGCCCGGCGGTGACGGCCTCGACCCGCCAAAAATCAACGGGGTCTCCGACCCCAAGGCTGGTTGGATCCCGCCGTCCGCGGCGTAAGCCGGGACCGCCGACGATCTGGTCGAAAGCGCCACGGATCTGCCAAAGTCGCTGACTGGCGTACCAGCCCCGGTCGCCCCCAATGCCAAGCAGGCTTGAGAACACTGAGCCGGCGTCGGCCGAGGTCGTCGCCGTACGCACGTCGGTCAGCACGGTCCCCCCTGCCCACGCCGGGTCGGTGACGGCGGGTGCGAAGTAGATCAAGTCGGCGTCGACGAAGGAGGTAGGAACCTCGCCGCTGCGGGTAGCAGCGAGACTGCGATCGATCGCCTCGGCCAGGCCGAGGGGATGATTGGAGAAGGTGTCGGCGGCCTGGCGATCGGTGACGACCACCTCGTTGGCCAGGCTTTCGACAAGCTCGCGAGCGAGTCGAACTGGCACCGGGGTGACGAGACCGACCCAATGTGATGAGAGTCTGGGGGTGAGAAAGGGCACCTGGATGAGGCGCCGTCGTGGGAGTCCGGCGACCTTGGCATAAAGGGCCATCATCTCGGCGTACGTGACGACGTCGGGACCGCCGACCTCGTAGACGCCCGGCGGCACATCCCGGTCGGTGATGGCCTGAACAAGCAGCTCGAGAACGTCGGCGATCGCAATGGGCTGGCAGCGGGTCGTGACCCAGCGGGGCGTCACCATGATCGGCAGGACGTCGACGAGGTAGCGCAGCATCTCGAAGCTGGCCGACCCCGCACCGATCACCACGCCGGCACGCAACTCGACGACGTCAACGTCAGTCGACGCGAGCGCTTCTCCGACCGCGTGGCGGCTGCGGAGGTGGACGCTGAGGGAAACATCACCCCTCCCCAAACCCCCGAGATAGACCATGCGACGCAACCCGGCTTGAGCGGAATGGCGGGCGAAGTTGCAGGCATCGCGCTGCTCGGCGACCGCCCAGTCCGGTCCCTCTCCGATCGAATGCACCAGATACGCGGCAACATCGACCCCGCTCAGTGCCTGGGTCAGATCGTCACCAACCGATCCAGCGACGACTTCGACCCGGTCCCGCCACGGTGCGTCATCGAGCTTCGCCGGAGTCCGAGCCAAGCAGCGGACTTCACAACCGGCAGCCAATAGAGCGGGCACGAGTCGACCGCCTACATAGCCCGATGCCCCGGTGACCAGGACTTTGAGCTGAGACCGTTTCAACCCGGTTTCACCCATCCGGCCTACCCAACACAAGAGCATGCACGAGACCGTGCTGGTCCCCTGTCAGCGCCTCGCTTCGGTCGAGCCCGATGCAGTCAACATTTCGCTCAGACGGCACAGTTAGTTCCTGGCTAAGTGAGTGGGATTCCATGACCACCATCGAGGAGTGGAGGAACGACCATCCTGAACAGCGCACCACCGGCGCGGGCCGAGCTGCGAGGGACCCTTTACTGCTAAATTCGCCTTACGGGCGTCCTTCGGTGGGAGGCAATGACGATGCAGGGGTCCCTGACGCTGCCACAGGCGGCCGAAGAACTCGGCGTGCACTACATGACCGTCTACCGCTACGTGCGGACGGGCCAACTTCCTGCCGAGCGCGCCGGCGGTGCCTGGAGGGTGGACCGGGCCGATCTCGAACGGGTCCGCCGGCCGGCCGAGCAGGGAAGCCGCCGCCAGCGCGCGGCCCCGCCGTCTCGGACCCGGTTGCAGTCGCGGCTGGTCGCTGGCGATGAAGCCGGCGCATGGCGTCTTCTCGAATCGTCCCTGGCCTCGGGTATGACACCGGAGGGTGTGCTCCTCGAGCTCATCGCACCGACGCTTCGTTCCATCGGCACGCGGTGGGAGCGCGGCGAGCTCTCGGTGGCCGACGAGCACCGGGCGAGCGCCGTTGCCAACCGGCTCATCGGTCGGCTCGGCGCCCGGTTCGGTCGCCGGGGTGTCCGGCGTGGCACGGTCATCCTTGCGGCCGGCCCCGGTGAGCGTCACGCCCTGCCGGTGGCCATCGCCGCCAACCTCCTTCGCTGGCGCGGCTTCACCGTGGTGGAACTCGGGGCGGACACGCCCGGCGATGCACTCGTCGACGCCGTCACCCGGGAACATGACGTCGTCGCCGTGGGCATCGCCTGTACGTGGAGCGGAGCCAGTTCGTCGGCCCGGCGGGCGATCGCCGACGTGCGCCGGGCCGCGCCGGGGGTGTCGGTGCTGGTTGGTGGTGCGGCCATCACCGACGCAGATCATGCCCGCCGACTCGGCGCTGACAGGTTCACCGACGGGCGGGCCGACGGATTGGTTCTGGCGGTCGAAGACATCGTGGCAGGACACTGATCCGCCCACGCGCTCAGCAATCGAGACTCAGGCCGGGCGCAACGACAGCGCGCCGCGCCAGCCGGGCTTGGCCAGCACCAACTGGACATCAGTCACGTGCCGTTCGAGGAATGCCGCCTCGCAGTAGGAAAGATAGAGCCGCCAGAGTCGGAGGAACTCGGTGCCGATGCCGAGGCGGTCGACCTCATCGGCGCGCCCTGCCAGGTTCTCCCTCCACCGGCGCAACGTCTCACCGTAGTGACGGCCGATGTCCTCCACGTCCACGACCCGCAGGTGGCTGGCCCGAGCCAATGACGCCGTGATCGAGGCGATCGAAGGAAGACAACCACCAGGGAACACCATGCGGCGAACGAAATCATGGTGGCGCTTCGCCCGTTCGAAGCTCCGGTCGTCAATGACGATCGCCTGCAGTGCTGCCAGGCCGTCGTCAACTAGCAATGCACCGCACGCAGCCAGGAACTCGTCGTGGTGACGCCAGTCGACTGCTTCGATCATCTCCACGGAGACCAACTTGTCGTAGCGCCCGGTCAGGTCACGCCAATCGGTCCCGAGCACCGTTACCCGATCGGCCAGGCCAGCCTCGCTCACCTGTTTGGCGACATAGGCGTGTTGGGCCTCTGAGATCGTCGTCGTGGTGACGGAGCACCCGTACCGTCGAGCAGCGTGCATCGCCAGTCCGCCCCATCCCGACCCGATCTCCACCAGCCGGTCGCCCGGCTGCAGGTCGAGTTTCGTGCACAGACGGTCCATCTTGGCCACCTGGGCCGCACCAAGACTCGTTCCGGGTCCCTCGAACACGGCGCACGAGTACGTCATGGTCTCGTCCAACATCACCTCGAAGAAATCGTTGGAGAGGTCGTAGTGCGCCTGAACGTTGCGGCGGTCATCGGCGCGTCCAGGGGGCGCGAGGCGCGCCGGCAGGTCGAGGATCGATGCGGTGGCTCTTCCCAGTCGGTCCAGCCGACTCCGCATCGCGTGGGTCCGGCGGAACAGCGCCCGAACCAGCGCGGTCAGGTCGTCTGCGTCCCACCAGCCGGCCACGTACGAGGTGCCTAGCCCGACCGAGCCGGCGCGAAGCAGCGCCGCATAGGTCCGTGGGTCGTGCACGGTCACCCGGGCCCAAGGCTCTCCATCCGCGAGCGAGAACACGCGGCCGTTCTCTTCTTCCACCTCGAGGGGGACACCGGGAGCCCGGGCCGCCGCCGCCAAGACGAGACGGCGCGCCACCGATCCCGATCGGTCCGCCGAACCACCAGGTCGCGCGTAGCGCAGGAGCTGCTCGACGGCCACGGCGGCACGGCCGGCTGCTCGCGACTCGCTGCGGGCCGGTTGCTCCCACACGCCGGTCATCCTCGCGCCCAACGAGACCCCCGACGCCGGCACCCCTGGCGGCCGGGGTGCGGATGGAAGGGGGCGCCCCGGACCCGCAGGTGCGCCGCGTGGGCGTAGATTCCGGCGGAGATCCGATGGGTGAGGGCAGGGTGGGCCCAGAGCAAACGAGAAAGACCGCGCCGGTCGAGCGGACGGCGAGTGAGTGACAGGGTGGCGCCGAGGAGGCGATCATCCTCCCGCCACACATCAAGGGCAACCCGCAGCTGCTCAGCGGGTTGGGTGTAGCGCAGTTCGTAGTCGACGTCCATGGGCAAGAAGGGCGAGACGTGCATCGCCTTGGCAAATCGGTGGCGACCCGGTGGCCCGACGACGTAGGAGCACCGCTCATGCCAGGGAGTGTTCTGGACGTCGAGAACCAATTGCTCGATGTCGGAACCATCGCCGCTGGCGCAGTAGTAGAGGCCGATCGGGTTGAAGAGCCATCCCCACATGCGCAGGTTGGCGAGAAGCAACACGGGTCCTCCGGGCCGGCGGCCGGTGTGTTGCTCACACAGGTCCCGCACCGCGTGGTCAAGCGGCACCGTTGGGTCGCCCAGGAAGTCGGCACGCCGGAATCGTCCCGGAGATGCGGCACGGGTCGACCACAACGGGTGGCGCCCCAGGACTGCGTCGACCTCCGCCAGGTCCAACAATGGCATGGCAATCCTGTATGAGAATTGGTGATCGGCCCCCGGGCCAAACCGCCCGTGCC
This sequence comes from uncultured Acidimicrobiaceae bacterium, assembly GCA_963784155.1. Lineage (GTDB taxonomy): Bacteria > Actinomycetota > Acidimicrobiia > Acidimicrobiales > RAAP-2 > Bog-756. The sequence goes on along the minus strand of CAWAQF010000004.1, from coordinate 37,435 downwards.
ACACGATCCCCTCGTAGAGGGCACTGCGCAGTACCCCAACGGGCGACGATCCCCTCTCGTGGGCCTCGACCAGGGTCACAATGTCGCTCCAAATGCCCGACACACCTGCACGGCGCTGCGCACCCCGTCTTCGTGGAACCCATTGCCCCAATAGGCGCCGCAGAACGAGGTGCGACGGGCGCCATTCATCTGGGAATGGCGCCGCTGCGCGTCGACCGCTCGGGAATCGAACACCGGATGGGCGTACTCCATGCGTGCCAGCACGAGTTCCGGGTCGATGTCGTCGTCCTGGTTGAGGGTGACGAGGACGGGAGTACCGGTCGAGAGCCCCTGGAGACGGTTGAGATCGTACGTGAGTGTCGCTCGGTCGGCGTCGGTGACCCCGCGGACATAATTCCAACTCGCCCATGCCCGACGGTTCCGGGGCATGAGCCGGGCATCGGTGTGCAGTGTCGCAGCGTTGGGCTGATATCGGATCGCTCCGAGCGTGGCCCGTTCCAGCCGGTCAGCATCCGACAGCATGCGGAGCGCCTGATCCGTGTGCGTGGCCACGATGACATGATCGAACGACTCCACTCCGTCCGGACCCACGATCTCGACCCGACCCGCTTCTCTTCGGATCTTGTCGATCGGCGAATCGAGCCGGAGCCTGCCCTCCACGCCCAACGGGTCAAGTATCGCCCGAATGTAGATATGTGACCCCCCAGTGACGGTCCGCCAGCTGGGCTTGTCGCGCAGGCGGAGCAATCCGTGCCGCTCGAAGAAGTGAGCGAACGTGGCAGCGGGCATCTGTGTGAAGGTGGAGGGATTGGCCGACCAGATCGACGATCCGAGTGGGATGAGGTACCAGTCGAGAAACTCGCTTGACCACCGCCGGGAGGCGAGCAGATCGGCGAGGGTGAAGCTGTCGGGTGGCGGGTCGTCGAGCAGCTTGCGGACCACTCGGTTGAATCGGCCGATGTCCGTCAGCATGCGCCAGAACTCGGGACGGACCGCGTTGCGCCGTTGGGCGAACGCCGTTACGGGCGACGTCGCCCTCCATTCGACCCCGGAACCGATATCCGAGACGCTGAAGCTCATGTCGCTCGGCTGGGTCGCCACCCCGAGACGGTCGAGCAATCGGCAGAACAGCGGATACGTCCGCTCGTTGTAGACGAGGAATCCGGTGTCGACATCGAAGGTGCCGTCGGGCAGCTCGATGCGTTGGGTGTGGGAGTGCCCTCCGGGCCGGTCGTCAGCCTCGAAGAGTGTGATGTCGTGGCGCTTGTGGAGCAAATGGGCGCACACAAGCCCTGACACTCCGCTTCCGATGATGGCGATCCGCATGCAATTCCTTCGTGTCGGGCCGTTAGGTTTAATTTAGCACTAAACTCCCCCCATGGCCCGCTACCGCACGACAGTCACCACCGCTGAGGCCCCGGCCGAGGCGTTCGCCTACCTGGCTCGGTTCTCCAACGCCGCCGATTGGGACCCCGGGGTAAGAAGTGCCGAGGCCCTGACTGCTGGTCCGCCGGCGCTTGGCAGCACATACCGACTGGTCGTCAAGTTCCTGGGACTCTCCACCCCGGTCGACTATCGGATCGAGGAGATCGACGTGCCCACCCGAGTCGTCCTACAGGCCGAGAACGCCGCGATCCGCTCGACGGACGTCATCGAGGTGACCCCGGAGCCAAGCGGCGGATCGCGGGTCGATTACGAGGTGAACCTGAATACAAAGGGTGCGTTCGTCGTGTTGTCCCCGGTGATCGCGCTGGCGTTCCGGCGCGTGGGCGACCGGGCGGCCAAAGGCCTACGGAACGCGCTCGCGCCATGATCGAAGCCGGATCCTCGGGACGGGCGCACCTCGCCCGGGCCTTCGACATCGTGGCGGAGGCCACGGTCGCCCCAAGTTTCAGCCGGATCGGCATCGAGCTTCGGCGGCGCCTCGAAGGGTGGGGCGCGCCGCTCAGGATGGAGGGCCGGGCAGTAGTGGTCACCGGGGCCACCTCGGGCATCGGTCTGGCGACGGCGAGCGCTCTGGCCGGCCTCGGAGCGACGGTCACCCTCGTCGGCCGCGACGCCGAGCGGGCCGAGGAGGCGCGCCTTGCTGTGGAGTCGGCTGGGCCGGGACCGGTGCACGTCGACATCGTGGACATGGCCGACCCTGAGGCGGTGCAGGCGTTCGCAGCCCGCGTCTCGCGACGCCACGGAGAACTCGCCGCGCTCATCCACAACGCCGGGGCGCTCACGCGGTCCTACACCCGGACCGACGACGGAACGGAACTGACTGTCGCCACCCACGTGCTCGGTCCCTACGTCCTCACCGCTGGTTTGGCACCGCTGCTCTGGCGTGGTCCCCAGTCCGTCATCGTGACCGTTACGTCCGGCGGCATGTATATGCAACGCTTCGACATCGAACAGCTGGAGATGGGTCCGCACGACTACGACGGCGTCGTTGCCTATGCCCGGGCCAAACGGGCCGAGGTCGTGCTGGCCCAGGCCTGGGCAGGCCGGTTCGCGACCCGCTCCGTGGCGAGCTACGCCACCCACCCCGGATGGGTCGACACACCGGGCCTCCGGGCGGGACTCCCGCGCTTTCACGCGTTGTGGGGACCCCTTCTGCGCACACCGGCCGAGGGTGCTGACACCATCGTGTGGTTGGCGGCCGGCGGTCCGATCGCCGAGGCGGAGAGGTTCGGGGTGCCAGCGCCGCTGTCGGGACTCTTTCACGACCGCAGACTCCGGTCAGACGATCGTTTCCCGGTTCGGCACGCAATCGGCCCGGGCGCACCCGACGCACTCATGGCCTGGTGTGAAGCACGCACCGGCATAGCGACCCCGGACCCAAACTGACGTCGAACAGCGGCGACTCCTGAGGTGGGCTTCAGGCTTCGCTTCGGAGAGGACTCTTCGAAGGTCGCATTCTCAGGAATTGGGCTGGCACTCTCGGCCCGAGAGTGCTAATAATTGGACTCGTCACCGCCAAACAGGCGGCGCGAGAGCTCACAAAAGTCTTGCTCGTAGGAGGTGATGATCATGGCTCTTGTGCGTAGTGATCCGTTCAGGGACGTCGACCGGCTGTTCCAGCAGCTCTGGGGTGGACAAAGCGGAAACGGGGCCCGATCCATGGCGATGCCGATGGATGCCTATCGGAAGGACGACTCCTTTTTGATCCGGCTCGATCTCCCCGGAGTGACCGCCGACGCAGTCGAGCTAACCGTCGAGGACAACGTCCTCACCATCAGGGCCGAACGTCCGGCCCCTCCCCCCTCGGAGGGTGTGGAGTCGGTAATTGCCGAACGTCCCTATGGGACCTTCACCCGACAGGTCTTCTTAGGGACCAATCTCGACGTCGAGCACATTCAGGCCGAGTACGAGGCCGGGGTTCTCACTCTCGCCATCCCGGTGGCAGAGCACGCCAAGCCTCGCCGCATCGAAGTCACCGAACGCTCCGAGCGCCAACAGCTGTCTGCCTGAAGACACTGTCGTTAGGGCTCCGGACCCGGCCGGATCGCGCCGTGTCTGCAACCGTTTGCCGATCCGGTCGGTGTCCGGGGCCGGACCGAACCAATCCACCCGTCGATTGGGCGAGGGTCAAGAATCTTGGGTAGCTCAAAGTGAAGAACTTCAAGAGTTCCCGCGCCACGCGGGCCTTTGTTGAATTCCTGCGTGAGGAAGCTCCACTCGAGTTCGAGCGGCTGCAGTCCATAGCGTGCCTGGCCACGTCGTGGCCCGATTTCGACTCCGACTGCTCAGTGTCGCCAGCTGCTTGGTGGATTCGCGAAGCCTTTGGCGTCCGTGCACGCTAAGCCACTCTCCATCGAACCCTCGCACGGAAACGACGGTCCAGTATCCAGCTCGGGCGTTGTAGAAGTGCCGGAGGGACCAATGCCCGGGTGATGCGGGCCACCCTCCACGGTGCCGAGAGTCATGTAATCGACCTGAGTAGGACTTTCGTCGATCGACTTAGGACGACAAAGCCGGATCACGGGACTCTCCTTTCCTGGTGTAGCTGACGCTGATCGGCGTCCCCGATCTGACCCGTTTGCGGGCAGGCAGGTTGCGCTCTCCAACCTTGCTGAGACTCGGTCTCGGCAAGCACAACTCGCCGGCTCGCCCGCGGGATTGTTCGACGTCGGTGCGCTTAGGCGGGGGTTCGAACGTAGTCCCATTACCTCTGTTGCTGACCCTTGCGGCGAGCCCTCCGTACTCGAATTCCGCTCTAGATCAGACCTTCAGGCCGCATTACCCCAGTTCAGCAGGCCAGGAGGGGTTCGAACATAGTCCCATTAGCTCCACTCCGTTGTCAGAATCACAACGTTTACCCTGGTGGATGGGGGTATTTGGCCTCCATTCACCAGCCAAGGCAAACGGTGTTCGAACCCAGGGGACGGTGGGGCGGTGTTCGTGGCTGTACACGACACCGTCGGTCAGAACGTGCTCGGTGGTGCCGCCCGATCTACGAAACTCCTAATCAGACCACCCCCATGACATTTTCGGCACCCACAGCGCCTGACGGGCGAAGAGTGGGTCGAGTCATCACCGACCTTCGGCCATACGAGGCAGCGAGACTGGCCGGGGGTGGCTGTCACATGGCGGATGCAAAGGAGGCTGCGCCCGGGTGACACTCAGCCATGGAGAGAAGGGCTCCGGAGGTTCGACCCCTGAGATCTGACCAGTGAGCCGCGACTGCGCGATTGCTTAACCGGAGTCATGTTGTCGATGGAGTGGACATGCTGAGCGATGCAGAGATCGCCTCGATGACAAGAGAGGAACGGTTGGCGTCCCCTGAGGTGGTGTAGTTCGAAAGGGTCCACCAGGTAGTGGACCACCGGAGTGATCCTCGACGTGTCCCTAGCAAGGCACGACAAAGGAGATCACCCCGGTGGCCCACAGTGATTTTGATCCCTATCAGCTGCTCGACGCGCTCCGTGCCGGTGGCGACGTCGACAAGATCCGCCAGTCGGTCGAGTTCGTCCTCCAGGCGCTCATCGAGCTCGAGGCAACCGAGAGCATCGGTGCAGCCCCCTATGAGCGCAGTGAGTACCGGACCAACCAGCGCAACGGGCACCGCACCCGGGTGCTCTCGACGAAGGCCGGTGACGTCGAGCTGGCGATCCCGAAGCTCCGGCGGGGCAGCTTCTTCCCCTCGATCTTGGAGCGCCGTCGGCGCATCGACCGAGCGCTCTTCGCCGTGGTGATGGAGGCCTACGTGCACGGGGTCTCGACGAGGAAGGTCGACGACCTGGTCCAAGCCCTCGGTGCCCCTTCGGGGATGTCGAAGTCCGAGGTGAGCCGGATCTGCAAGGAGCTCGACCAAGACTTGGAGGCCTTTCGCACTCGGCCGCTCGGGCACACCGGCTTCCCCTACCTGTTCTGCGACGCCACCTACGTGAAGGGGAGGGTGAAGGGACGAGTGGTCTCCCGGGCCGTCGTCGTGGTCACCGGGGTGTCCTCGACCGGCGATCGGGAGGTCCTCGGCGTCGACGTCGGGGACTCCGAGGACGGGCCCTTCTGGACCGCCTTCTTGAAGGGCCTGCGCTCGCGGGGGCTCGGGGACGTGAAGCTCGTCGTCTCCGACCACCACCTCGGCCTGAAGGAGGCGATCGGGAAGGTCTTCGTCGGTGCCTCCTGGCAGCGGTGCCGGGTCCACTTCTTGCGCAACGCCTTGGCGAGGGTGCCCCGGGCCAACGCGCAGATGGTGGCCGCCGCCATCCGGACGATCTTCGCCCAGCCGGACCGGCGCCACGTGCGTGCCCAGCTCGGAGAGGTCGCGAGCACCCTCCGTCCCCAGTTCCCCGACGTGGCCGACAAGCTGGCCGACGCCGGCGAGGACCTGACCGCCTTTGCCGCCTTCCCCTCGCCGCACTGGACGAAGCTCTGGTCGACCAATCCCTTGGAGCGGGTGAACGCCGAGATCAAACGACGCACCAACGTCGTCGGGATCTTCCCGAACGACGCCTCGATCCTGCGCCTCGTGACCGCAGTGCTCGTCGAACAGCACGACGAGTGGGCCGTCGCCGAACGCCGCTACCTCTCCGAGGAGTCGATGGCCCTGCTCGACGCGATGCCCGAGGGACTCGAAGACGAGGAGGTGCCGCTGGCCATCACCGCATGACACACTGAACGACGTCGAGGCTCACCTCGGTGTTCGACTTACACCTCTCGGCGGGACGCGATCGAGGAACGAGACGAGCTGTCTCATCGGCTCGCCTTTTTCAATGCGGGTGTCGTCCGACCTACAGATGCATCGCGCAGGCGGCGGAGACGGATGCTTGACCTTCGTGGGATCGATGGACCCTCGAGGCATCGTTGCCGCTTCCACCGCAGCCAACTTCTCAGCCCCATTGGTTGCCCTCGGCCTCGTCGGGGCCGACAAGCTCTTGCCAGCGACGTTCTTGGTCATCGTCGGGACCGTCGCCCTTTACGGCCTTGCGGCCACCCCGCTCGCCAAAGCGCTGGGCCTCCGTGAGCTAACGACGAAGAACGAACCCGAGGAATAGCCGTCCTGACCACGGGACGGTTGCCAAATGGAGTATCCGCGACGTGCCGATCGGGGCGAGGCAACTAGCGGCGAGCACCGAGGAGGTTGCGTCCTCCGACTCTGCAGAAACTCAATGTGTCAGCAAGCGCATCTGACACGAATCGCCAGCGGGATTGGTCATCGCCTGGTAGCGCTCAGGCCAGGGGCCTGAACATAGTCCCATTACCTCTGTTACCGACCTTGCGGCGAGCCCTCCATACCCGAATTCCGCTCCAAATCAGACCTTCATGCCGCATTGCCCCAGTTCAGCGGGCCAGGAGGGGTTCGAACATAGTCCCATTACCTCCACTCCGTTGTCGGATTTACAACGTTGTCCCTGGTAGATGGGGATATTTGGCCTGCGTTGGCCAACCAAGGCAAATGGTGATGTTCGAACCCCCAGAGCCCGGTAGGGACGGTGTTCGTCGTAGTGGACGACGTAATGGTTCAGGACGTGTTCCATGTGCCGGTTCGAAGGCCCAACTCCGTCGTTCGAGGCCGATCTATGAAACTCCTGCTCAGATAGTCCGGATGACATTTTCGGCACCCACAGGCTTCCCGTGGTCCCGGACGGCAGTCATGGCCGTCGACCAGCCGAAGCGGCGCGGGAGTTCGGCCACGGTGTGGCCGTCTTCCCCGACCGCTCGACAGATCTCGACCCGGGCCCGACGGGTGAGCGAGCCCTCGAGGAGGTCGCTCTGCTCGATGAATGTCCGGCGTTCACAGTCCGAGTCTGGGCAGCGCCACCGGCGCTTGCGCCACACCAATCGGACCGCACCGCTCCCGTTCGGCAGATCCCGGACTTGGACCGTGCTGCGTCCGTGGCCGACAGCTCGGACTCCACAACCCGGGCATCCAGCAACCGTCTCCGTCGTTTCGACGAGCAGCCACCACTCACCATCGAGCTGGTCCATGACCAGAACCACGAAGCCGTCCATCCCGAACAACGCCGTCGCGTCGCTACTACCGTCCACCATGTCCCGTGTCTCCCGTTCTCGCTGGTCTGTCAACCGCAGGAATCGGGGGCCACGGCGCCCTACTGGTGGATGCCTATGACGGGTCACCGGAGAGACGCCTGCCCACGCTGGAACGCGTAGAGCCCTTTTGTCCTCATCCATGGAGTACCAAATCGCGGCATGACCTGCCAGATGAGATTCTTGACACCCACAGGGATGGATTCGAGGAGATTGTCTTCGCTAGGCCATCGCCGGAGATAGCTCCGCCACCGGACCGCGCCACGCCATCTTTTGCGCCTCACCACGAACCGGTGCTGTCCGTCGCTCTTGCCGCTCCTTCGTGGATCTCGTTCTTCTCTGACGCAAGGCGGTCCTTGCCGCCTTCTCGAGCTCAGCGAACGCCTCTGACGCGGCGTTGGCGAACTCCCATGGGTCCTCCACGACTTCCGGGCATACGACGAATCCGAAGTCGATGTGGTCGAGATAGCTCATGACACTGATGTTGAGCCCGCCACCCTCGAGCAAGGGGCCGATCGGATAGCTGGCCTCGAGCCGTGCCCCCGCGATGTAGAGGGGCAAAGGCGGGCCCTGGACGTTGGACATGATCAGGTTGAAGACGGGTGGGTAATGCTCAACGAGACGCAGCCGGCTGTAGGCCCGGAGTGCGCTGGTGAGGAGTCCGGGCGGAACTATATCGGCCAAGTCGAGGACGAGATCGTCGCCGAGCGCATGCTGCATCGCCTTTGCGCTATGAGTGGATGAGTGGATCGTTCGAAGCCGCTCGACCGGGTCATCTAGTTGCGTGGGCAGGGCGGCGCCCATCACGGAGGTGGCGTTTCCCCACGCGCCTCCGGAGACGTCTCCTCCGTCGTGAATGTGCACTGCGACAGGTATCTGGGCAATCAGTGGTTTGCCGGGGAGCTCGTCGTGATCGTCGAGGTAGTGACGCAACGCACCAGCACAGATTGCAAGCACCACATCGTTCACGGTAACCGAGAAGACGTTCTTTATGGTCTTCACCCCGGAGAGTGAAACCGAGCAATAAGAGAACGCGCGATGAGGGGTGATGGCTCGGTTGAGCGATGTGCGCGGCGCCTGGAAGGGAAACGTGACACCCGGCCATTCAGGAGAGAATCGAAGCCGTAGCAGCCTCAGGGCAGCGCGGCTGAGGTGCCAAGAAGTTCGGGCGATCCGCAACGGGGTGCCCGCCAGCCTAGGTACGGCTCGGATGGCCATCTCACAACCGGGGGGGATTCGCTCATCTTGAATCTCGGGTGTACCGGGTCGTTCGAAGGGGGCATCGGGTTCGAGATCGTAGAGCACCTCATACATGCGAGCGCCCCGCACCCCATCCGCCAGGCAGTGGTGCATTTTGGTGAGGAGAGCCACTCGGCCGTGCTCGAGACCGTCGATGAACCAGACTTCCCACATAGGACGACCCGGCTCGAGTTTGTAGGCCAGCAGATCACCAACCAGAGCACCGAGTTCGTGAGGACCGCCCGGAGCTGGGACGCCGATCGGACGGATCTGGCGGACGAGGTCGGGGTGCGGGTCGTCCACCCAGGCAGGCCGATCGATGCCAAAGGGAACCTCGACCAAGCGGCGGAGGAACGGACCCAACAGGCCAGTGCGGGCTCCGACGAGCGCACGCAACCTGCCTACGTTGAAACCGTCAGGTGCAGTCGACGGGTCCAGCACAACGACCGTTCCCAGCTGCATATGGGAATTCGCCGTCTCGCCGTAGACGAAACTGGCATCCGCCCCACTCAGCCGCTTCATCTATTCACCTCCCCCAGTGCACACTTCGACGCTATGGCGCGGCCGGCTTTGCCGTTAGGGCCGAAGGTCCTGTGGACATAGAAGGGTTCATCCAGCCTGCCAGTGCTCGCGCCCGATCCCGCCGTGGCGAGCACATCCCGTTCCCCAATCGAGCACACACGCCACTTCGGCGGGCTACACCACTTCACTTCTCGACGATCCCACCGTCTACGAGGCGATGCGTGAATGGCTCGATTCCGCACCCGACGGCGGATCCGTGGGTGCTGCGTTGCCCCAGGTCAGCGAGCCAGGAGGGGTTCGCACGTGGTCCGATTACCTCCACTCCGTTGTCAGAAATGCATACATTTTCCCTGACAGCCGGGAGCTTTGATCTCCGTTCACCAACCAGGCAAATGGCATCCGTGCTCGCCTACGACTCTTCAAGGATGCGGTGGCGAGGTGGTGTCGAGTGGAGGTGGACACGGTGCCGACATGAACGGCTCCATAACGTCAACACCAATCGGGACGTTCGCCTCTGTCGAAGTCGTAGGCAGAGTCGTTGGATGGGAATTGAACCGCGTGCGGCAGAATCGCCGATTTCGCTGGCCAGTGAGGTGGTTCGATGACTCGTACCTCGATTTCAGGGCTGGCGTCCGAAGTTTCCGTTTCCCTGATCGGTGTCGGCTCCTACTTGCCGGATCACCGAGTCTCCAACGAAGAGATCCTCGAATACCTTCGACCTGCTCGCCCCGACGGAAGGCCCCTTGAGCCCGAGTGGGTGGTCAGGCACCTTGGCATCGATGAAAGGCGGTTGGACTACGAGTTCGGCGGGCGGCGCAAGCGGAGCCGGGCCGACGGTGGCCTCTACGACGGAGATCTGGCGCTCCGAGCCAGTCGCTCTGCCCTCCTTGATGCCGGCCTCGACGCCGACGAGATCGACGTCGTGGTCCATGTGACGACCACGCCCGACCTCATCGCCTGTCAGGACCATTTTCGGTTCCTCATGACCGAGCTCGGGTTGCGCCGCGACGCCGACCTCGTCCACCACAACCTCGGATGTGCCGGGCTCTCCTCCGGGTTTCGAACCACGGCGTGCTCGCTTATATCGATGGCTCCCGCCACCGCGCTCGTGGTGGCGAGCAACTGCCCATCGGGATACTTCGGGCCTGACGTGCACGACTATTACTTCAAGCATCAGAGCGGCTTGGGATGGCTTGCACCGCTCATGTTCGCCGACGGTGCGGGGGCTTCGGTCTGGCGCTCGACACCGCGTGACGATCCAGACGCTCCCACAGGTTTGTTGTCGGTCCGCAACGAGACAAGCCCCGACGTAGCGCTCGTGACCTACCCCGGAGGTGGCTGCCTCCACCACACGTCCGCCAGCAACGTAGCCGATCACGTGTTTCTGATGGACGGGGTCAAGGTAGCCGAGGTCTTCCCACCCTTGATGGCGCGAGACTTCCAGATGCTGCAGGAGGATTGGCCGAGCGCCGTCAAGCCCCTCACCGGAGCCGATTTCGACGTCGAGGCAGTGACCAGGTGGTACATGCACCAGGCAAACGGGGTGGTGGTGCGCCAAGCGATCGAGATGCTCGGTCTACCTCCCGAGCGCGTACCGATCACCGTAGACCACTACGGCAACACGTCGGCGGCGAGCACATTGATCCTTCTGGACGAGGACCGGCGCGCCGGCCGGGTCAAGGAGGGCGACCTCGTGGTCTTCTTGTGGATCGGTGCCGGAAACGGCGCCATGAACGGGTACGCGGCGGTCGCACTTTGACCGACGGCGTCCCGACGAGGGGATGCCCTGGACCTTGGAGGGCCTCGGCGCCTGGCGATCCAAAGGAGATTGGACGGTGACTGTCGGCGGCGCTCGAACGGTCCTCACCACCGGGGCGAATTCCGGGGTCGGTTTGGCGACGGCGGTGCATCTTGCCAACCTCGGGTTCCGTTCTGTGGGCTCGGTGCGTTCGCGGACGAAGGCGGCATGTCTCCTTGAAGCAGCTGCGAGCGCAGCAGTGAAGGTCGAGACGGTCCTCCTCGACGTGACCGATGCCGAGCGCTGCCGCGCGGTCGTCAATCGCGTGCGCCCTTGGGCTCTCGTCAACAATGCTGGCTACTCGGGGGTCGGCGCGATCGAGGACGTAACCGACGAGGAAGCGCGCCACCAGCTCGAGACGATGGTAGTGGCGCCCATCCGGTTGGCCCGGTTGGCCCTGCCGCACATGCGCGCTGCCGGCCAAGGCCGTGTCGTCAACGTCTCTTCGATCTACGGGTTGACGACGACGCCGTTCAGTGGCTGGTACCAGGCGTCAAAACACGCCCTTGAGGCTGCCTCCGACGCCCTACGTGTCGAGGTCGCCCGCGACGGCATCGAGGTCATCCTCATCGAACCAGGTGGCGTGAAGACCCATATCTGGGAGGAAATGAAGTCGGACTTGGCCCGCCGCGCCGGCTCGAGCTACGAGACGGAGTACCGCCGGGTCCTCGCCCTCCTTGCGCCCTACAAGGCCTTCATGACCCACCCCGAATCGGTGGCCCGGGTCATCGGCAAGGCCCTCACAACAAGGTCGCCCCGGGCACGATACCTCGTCGGCCGAGACGCCCAGGGCTTCGCCGCGGCCCAGTCGATCATCCCGACCACGGTGAGGGACCGCATCAGCCGGCTTCTGACCGGGCTGTAAGTGCGACTATCAGTCGAGAGTCTGCTCGGGGTTTGTGTCCATTTGCATCGCTCGATCCCGGTGTGTCCTCAACGGGTCAACTCAACACCTGCCTGATTGGCGACCATCGAGTTCGTCGAGCAGAAGGTGCAGGAATGAAGCGGTACTCGGAGGAGGACAGAGAGACGATCTGGGACATGCGAGAGGGAGGGGGGCCCTGTTAAACGCATCGCCAGGCATCTCAGTTGTCATAACGTGTCATTGAGGAAGTTCGTCGCCGACCACGGGGGAAGCGGTCGACCCCCGGGAGCGTTCGACGCTCGACTCTCCTTGGAAGAGCGAGAGGAGATCTCCCGAGGACTCGCCGCCGGCCTCTCGATCCGTGCCATCGCTGCTGGGTTGGAACGGTCGGTGTCGACGGATTGTCGTGAGGTCAACGCCAACGGAGTGCTCGGTACGGGCGCCCTGCAGGCCAATCGTGGCGCTCAAGAGCGCGCGCTGCGGCCGAGCGCTACCGCGCAACGAGACCGGACGTTAGATGTCCCCGAACATATGCAACCTGACACTTTCGGCCAGTGTTAGCGGTCTAGAGCCATCAAGAGGACGGGAATTGGACTGCGGTCGAGAATCACACGCGCCACGACTCCCCGATTTGGGTCGTCGGAGTGAGGCCAACCGACAGCCACTAAGTCAGCTCCCTCCGACTCGATAGCATCGAGCACCTCCGCGGCCGGATCGCCGATCCGGAGCTGCAGTCGAATACCTGACGCCGTCACTTTGTGTCGAGCGAGGAACTCCCTCGCGTAAGCCTCAGTCTCATGCTGCACTTGATCTGAGAAACTGGGAATGTCGTTCTCGTCCTCCACATGGATCACTACGATCTGGACGCCAGCACTGACCGAAAGCTCGACGCTCCGCTGAAGAGCGGGCCTTGCCCGGCGTTCCTTCCATGGCCACCACAACGGTGCTCAGGTGCTCGGGAGGACGGAACCCGGGCGGAACGACCACGATTGGCCTGTCGCTCTGAGTCGCCAGAGCCATAGGCAGATGGCCAGCCGGCCGGCGGTCGGAAGGTGGGCTGCGGGCTCCAATCACGAGAACAGATGCATCCCCTTTCTCCATCGCCAGTGAGAGCGATGCGAGCGGGTCGCCTACCAGAGTGCGCAGCGATATCCCGCCCGCTTGAGCGACGGCACGGGCCGTTTCAGCGCCGTCCTCGATGACGTGGAGGACTTCAAGCCGGCTATCAAGCGCCGAGGCCACGGCGCGTGCCATTGCCACTACCGGCCCTGAGGCAGCTGAGTTGTCGATGGCGGCGATGATCTTGCTCACGTGATCGGTTCCCACTCCGAGCCGCGGCGACGAAACTCGATCTTGCCAGACGCCGAGGTGAAACGCCTCGAGCCCAGCACCAACGCGGTAGGCCGATCGGTCATGAGGATGAGCTGGGCCTGCTCCATTCGGACGCGTACCCGGCTCCCGTGGAACCGCACTCTCGTCTCCATGGCCGACCACGAGGGGGGGAGGACGGGGTCGACCTGGAGCGCCCCATGGCGCGGGCGAAGCCCGGCGAAACCGAAGGCAAGGGCCTGCCAGAGGCCGCCCATGGTGGCCAGGTGCAGGCCGCTCGCGGTGGAACCGGTCAGGTCATCCAGGTCAATGCGCGAAGCAAGATGCAGCGACTCAAGAGCGCGGTCGAAGTCTCGTGCTCGCGCCTGCACCAAGGCGTGAGTTGCCGGCGATAGGGAGCTCCCGTGGGCCGTTCGCGGCTCGTAAAACCGGAGGTTGGGCTCGAGACTGCCGGGCACCACCTCGTCGGGGACGAGATGGTGCAGCAGAATCACGTCGGCCTGCTTGAGAACTTGCGCTCCGGCCACTCGATCTGCACCCAGCAATAGGTCGGCAGCGATAGGCCGGCGTGGCGCCACTTCTTCGATGATCAGTGGCTCGAGCCGATTGAACCCCGCGAACTGCTCGTAGACACCTGTGTCGGGGTCGTAGCCGTCCACGAGGGCGTTGGCGAGTTCAAGCCAGCGACTCTGTTCGCCGACCCCCACATCGTCGGCAGGATCCTCGGCAGCGCGTCGTAGATTCCAACGGGCCATCACATTCGTGAAGGCATTGTCGTCGACCGGCACGTGATACTCGTCTGGCCCGATGACACCGAAGATATGGGCGCGGCCATCCGGTTCCAACCGTATCCGCGACGCCCAGTACCGGGCGGTCTCGGTCAGAATCTGTCGTCCTGGCCCTCGGGCGAATTCCCTGTCGCCGGACCAATCCGTGTAACAACATGCGGACCAGGCCACCTGGCTGACGACGTGCTCTTCGAGACCGCCGGTACGGATGGCGACGATCCGGCCTGAACGATCTCGGGCGCTCGTGGGCGTCACGTCTCGGCCACTTCGTGCCGATTCCCAGGGGAAACGAGCACCGGAACGGCCCTCGTCGCGGGCCGCTTCCATGGCGGCCGGCAGTCTCCGCAAGCGATATTCAAGCATGGCTCGGGCCGACGACGGATGGGTGGCCGCCAAGAATGGAAGGACAAAGGCATCGGCATCCCAGAACACATGGCCCCGGTAACCGGTCCCTGTGAGTCCCCGGGCACCAACGGCGGCTTCGCCGGTGTCAGCCACCGATCCCATGAGATGGAACAAGGCAAAGCGAATGGCCAGCTGTAACCCGTCGTCACCTTCCACCACGACGTCAGCGTCTTCCCACCTTCTGGCCCATTCCCGGCGATGCTGGACGAGCAGCCGATCGAAGCCGTTGTTGCTGACCCGTTCGAGATCCTCGACGGGCCCGGAGATGCCGGGAAGATGTTCGGTGTCGGCTCGGTAGACAGCAAAGCGGTCGAGGGTGCTCCCGCCAGGTCCGGCGCGAGTTCGAGTCTGGGTTGCAGCGGCCACGATGCCGCCGCTTGATGCTGCCACGCGCATCCAGTGCGAACTGCCAGATCGACCCTCATCGTGGACCGGGTCCTCCGTCGGCGGCTGGAGGGGTGGTCCTGCCGTCAGTCCTTTTGGACACCGGACCCGTAGGACCGCCGCGCCCGGCTGGGCCAACGACGTGAACCGGACACTTTGCACTGTGCCCACCTCGAGGTCGGCCCGCTCGTACAGGACGCCCGATCGCAGGTCGAGAACCCGTTGGACCTGTTGTGAGGAGTCGTTACCAGCGCGGCTTCCCGCCAGCTTGAAAACTCCCGGGCAAGTAAGGAGGTGCGACTCGGCGCCGTCCTTGTCGTAGAGGCCAGCGGCCAGCACCAGTGGGTGACGGCCCGAGCAAGATGATACGGGAGCGCCGGTAATGCCGATATGCCCGTCGCCCAGAGTCAGAAGCGCTTCGTGGACACGTTCGTATTGGACGTCCACTCCGTCGACGACGAGCGACCATCCGGGCAGGTTGCCGAGTTCGGGAAGCGAGCCTCGGCGCCGACGAAGTAGTTGGTCAGCCAGAATCCGCCGTGGGCGTGCTGAATCACCGGCGAGTGAGAAAACACCAGCCGGCGGCGATAAGCGGTGGGCATTGGCAGGGGCGATGATCAGGTCGGGGAGGGTTTCGGACAGCAGCTGCTGGGACGCCTCCGGGTGGCCGTCGATCAGAAGAAGCACCCCCCGGGAGTCGACGCCGCGTTCCCAGAGCTCCTGCAAGACGTTGGACACGACGTCATTGACACTTCCGAGTGGGAGGTCGACGGTGTCGTTGCCGATATCCACCAGTGGATCGTCGACCCAGGTGTGCTCGACGTCCTGGGTCGACCAGTTGGCAGCGGCAGCGGCCGTTGACCAGGCCAGCCGCGGGGTCGGTGCGTCGAGGCTGAGCGGAGCGATCACCCTGATAGGGACCCCGATCTCTTCGAGTGCGATCAGCTCGGGCGGTACCGCCCTTGGCGTGGCGAACCACATGACGATGGCCTCGAAACGCCTATCGAGCTCTTGGGGCAAGCTCGGAGGACCGTCGTCGTCGGAGACGGCGGCCTCGGGTGGCCTGGGGTCGGAGCCCCGCCCGGTTCCACCAGTCAAATTCGGGTACCTTCGTGGCCGCTCGAATCGATAAAGCGGAAGCGGCGTCCGCTGACGACATCCGGACGGACGGAGATGACCTGGTCACCGGGTTCGGGCACCAACGGATGGGGCATCTTCACGACCGGTATTTCACCAGTAGCAACGGTGGATGCCAACCCTTGGAGCAAAACGCTCCACGCCTCCCCCCGGCTTGGAGCCACCTTGTCGATCTCAAAGGCGATGAGCGCGCCGGGAGCCAACTCGGACACACGTCCAGGGCCGATGCGGACGAACACGAGTCGCTCGTGGAAAGTGAAATTCAAGGGAACAACCAATGGCGCCTGCCGGTCGGCCACGGCCAGCCGCCCGACACGATTCTCCTTCGCCGCCATCGCCAACAACCGAAGGCACTCCGATCTCGAGAGTACCTCCGCCCCCCTCTGATCGATCCACATGACTCCACTGTCGCAGGTGCGGCGAAGTTCAGCCAAGAGCCGGTCACCCGGGTTCAATCTCGCCTCTCATGGCTAGATTTTTGCCAGCAGCTCGGCGAGCTCGCAGACCACAACGTCGGCGCCCGCAACTAACAGCTCGCCGGGGGTTGCGCCTCGGCTGACTCCGACGACCAGGCCAAATTGGTCGACCCGGCCGGAGGCAACCCCCGCCGGCGCGTCCTCGATGCCCGCTTTGACGAAGCGAGCGTGGGCCTACGCCTACCGCCCGATGCTCGGCTATCTCCATGACCCAGCTCGGAGTAGGTGCCATTCCCTCCAAGTGATCCATTCTCGGAGTACAAGGTAGGTAAGACGCCCGATTCCCAATCCGTGGGACGGGCGTTTTCGCGTCCCGTGCCAGCTTGCCTTGGAAGCGGGACAGCGACTTGGTGCCAAAAGCCTCTACTGCGCGTCCGCCCCCTGTGTAGAGGATGCGATGAGCCACGATCGTGGCGAATCGAGCCAGAGCGAATGGAGGTCCCATGACTAGAACAGAGACCGGCTCCAGCACCGCCGACCGCATCATCGAGTCGTTCAATGATGCCGGGGACACGGCACTTGAAGCAGTGCGGAAGTTTCTTGACACCGTCAATGGAGTTTTTCCCGACGTGAGTGCAGACGACGGGCCCCGCAAGAAGATCATCGATTCGGCGTTCAAGATGACCGAGCAGCTTGTCGGCACCTCGACCCAGCTTGCGGAGAGGATTGTCAAGGCAAGCCACGATGCCCTCAACGAGGCGGACAAGAAGGGCCAAAGGCTCGCAGAGAAGACCTGAACGCCACGAAGGTCGCTGGTCCGAATGTGCCGGTCACATCGGGCGCTCAGGGTCACCTCTTGCGTGCTCAGCACGTAAGTCAGCGTGAGGCGTAAAGTGCCGCTGACGACCCGTGCAGGCCTTCTCAGGCCGCAACACCATGATCACCAGATGCGTCTCTGTGATGTTCCCGAGGAGATGCTCATGAATGCGTGGGTTGCGCTGAGATTCGGGTGTCGAACGGTCGAACATAGTCCCATTACCTCCACCGATGGTGTGAGAAACACAACGTTTTGACTGGTAGACGTGGGTTTCTGACCTCCGTTCTCCAACCGAGGCAAGTGGCAATGTTCGAACCTGGAACGAACGATTCGTCGGCAGTGGCTACGACCCAGCATGTGCCTGCGCGAATCGACACGAACGGCTGTGTGCCACCACCGGTCTGGTGGAGGTTGGTTGATGCCTTGCACGCGAGGCCAGCTATCGATGATCTCTAACGAGCACGCGTCTCCGGGTTGAGGGAGGGAGGGATTCGTGGTGGCTCCATCGTGCGGCGAGACGGTTGACACGGTGCGCGTGACCCCGCCGGAGGGGTCGAGCGATCGCGGGTACGGCGGTCCTGTAGAAGAAGTACTTTGCGACTTCGACGCTCGCCAGGTACATGACGACGAACGCGACGAGTACGCCGAAGAACCCGGGTGGAAGTGGTGCGAACCCGAGAGTGTGGTTGCCGGGGCTTTGCGGGATCAACGCCCCGATGATCACGACTAGGACCACCGAGGAAAGCAGCGGCCAGGACGGCCGGCTGCGGAAGAACGGCACGCGTCGGGTGCGAATCACGAAAACGATAAGAGTCTGAGTGGCGAGCGATTCGACGAACCACCCAGAACGGAACTCGGGAGCTGGCGCGTCGAAGACCCAAAGCATGACGGCGAAGGTGGCGAAGTCGAACACCGAGCTGATCGGGCCGAAGCGGATCATGAACCGGCGGATAAACCCGATATCCCAATGCGAGGGTCGAACGAGCTGCTCCTCGTCAACGCGGTCGGTGGGGATCGTCATCTGGCTTGAGTCGTAGAGCAGATTGTTGAGCAGGATCTGGAATGGGAGCATCGGCAGGAAGGGCAGGAACGCGGCGGCCACGGTGACGCTGAACATGTTCCCGAAATTCGATGACGTCCCCATTAGGACGTATTTGATGGTATTGGCGAAGATGCGCCGGCCCTCACCGACACCATCAGCGAGTACATCGAGGTCGTGTTCGAGGAGAATGATGTCGGCGGCGTCCTTGGCGACGTCGGTGCCCGAATCGACTGAGATGCCGACATCGGCGTGGTGGAGCGCGAGAGCGTCGTTGACGCCGTCGCCGAGGAACGCCACAGCCGAGCCGGCGCGACGTTGGGCGCGGAGGATTCTCGCCTTCTGCTCAGGACTGATCCGGGCGAAGATCGTGGTCTTGGCAACGACATCGCTGAGAGCGTCGTCGTCCATGACGTCGAGGTCCGACCCCGTGAGCGTCCCGCCCGAGTCGACACCCAGGGCTCGGCAGACGGTTTCGGCGACGAGGGGGTTGTCGCCCGTTACGATCTTGACCGAGATGCCGAGTTCGGACAGTCGTGCGATCGATGCAGCGGCCGACGGTTTGGGTTGATCGAGGAACACGAGGAATCCGACAAGGGCCAGGTCGTGCTCGTCGTCGGGGGACAGTGTCTTCAGTTCGGGAGCTTTCCGGGTGGCGATTGCGACCACGCGATTGCCCGCGCGGAACTCACCTTCGAGCACCTGCCGTGCTCCGTCGGAGACGTCGTTGCAACGGTCGAGAACCGTTTCGGGGGCGCCCTTGGTGATGAGGATCCGCTCGTCGTGCCCGTCGACGAGGACCGAAACGCAACGTCGGTCGTGGTCGAAAGGCGCGAGTGCGATGCGCTGGAAACCGGCGACGTTGGACGCAGCGACGCCTGATGCCTCCCACAGGGCGACGTCGAGCGGGTTTCCACCGATAGCGCTGGAGCCGGTAGGGGTGGCTTCATTGCAGAGGAGCCCCAGGGTGAGGACGTCAGAGTCCGCGTTGCCCGAAGTGTCGATCGATCGCTCGAAACTGATGTGGCCGTCGGTGAGGGTGCCGGTCTTGTCGGTGAATAACACGTCGATATCACCAAGGTCCTCAATGCACACGAGGCGTTTGACGAGCACCTTCTTCTCGGCGAGTCGACGCGACCCAGTGGCCAGACTTGTCGAGACGACCGCCGGCAGGAGCTGCGGGGTGATACCTACCGCGACAGCAAGGGAGAACAGGACGGCGTCGATGACCGGGCGTCCCAGCGCGACGTTGATGACGAAGATCGTGACGCTCAGGACTCCACCGACCTTCGCCAACAAACCGGAGAATCGAGTGAGGCCGAGCTGGAACTCCGTCTCGGGATGTCGCTCACCGAGTCCGAGCGCGATCCGTCCGAACTGGGTGGCCGGTCCGATCGCAACGACCGCGGCGTCGGCAGCGCCTTCGTCCACGACGCTTCCCATGAACAAGCACGAGGAGAGTTCGGCGAGCGTGGCACCGCTGGTTGCCGGGGCGCTCGACTTCACAGCCGGGATCGATTCCCCGGTGAGGATCGATTCGTCACACTCGAGATTGCTCGCGGTCAAAATCCGGACATCGGCGGGGATGATCGAGCCGACACCCAGGTGCACGATGTCGCCTGGAACGAGGTGCGTCACCTCGACGTCCAACAAGGAGCCATCGCGGGTCACGGCGACGTTGTGGTGGATCTCCGAATGCATCGCCTCTGCCGCACGCTCCGCCCGGAATTCGTTCACGAACCCGAGGCCGACGGACGCGGCGACGATGATGCCAATGATGAGGGCATCGATTCCCTCGCCCACGAAGGCCGACACTGCAGCAGCGGCGAGCAGTAGCCACAGCAGCGGG
Source organism: uncultured Acidimicrobiaceae bacterium (assembly GCA_963784155.1). Taxonomy (GTDB): domain Bacteria; phylum Actinomycetota; class Acidimicrobiia; order Acidimicrobiales; family RAAP-2; genus Bog-756. Next base: position 17,371 of record CAWAQF010000004.1, on the reverse strand, counting down.
CTATGAAGTTGCCGGAAAAGTACCGACCATGGAGTCACATGATGCGAGCGCACCGCATTCGGCCCGAATACCTTTGTCCGTGCTGAAACCTCATCGGGGGTGAGACCCGACTCGCGACTGCCCAGCGCGCCGAGGACCAGCTCGGCCTGCATGGCTGCGGCCGACTCGATGGAGAACTCGGATCCAGGCACCGCCCGCACAATGTCGGCCACACTCCAGTATGCGATTCCAACCCAGCGACGTACGCCAACCATCGGGTCGAGGCTGACTTAGGACGCCATCAAGGTCAGGCTTCGCCCAGTACTGGGCCTCAAACGAGACGGATCCTCAAGACTCCGCCAAAACCCGAAGAGCCGACGACAGCTGCCTCCGACTCCTCGGATTGGTCCCTGCCGCTCACGCTTAGAGAGGGTTCGAACTGAGCCCCATCACCTCCGGCGTCAACCGTGGGGCGAGTCGCTTGGCCCTCGCCATTCGCCTCAGCTCGGAACCTCATGCCGCATTCGCCAGGTCAGCGTGCCAGAAGGGGTTCGAACATACTCCCACTACCTCCACTCGGTTGTGATATCTACAGCGTTTCCCTCGCAGATAGGGGTTTCTGCCTTCCGTTCGCCAACCGAGACAAATGGTGATGTTCGAACCACGGCACGGTCAATCGCCCGAGTGATAGCCCAATCGCCGCCCGAACGAGCGGTCGAGCCACCTCGGGCTTTGCAGCCCGGCCCTTTCGGACGATTCGATCACTTGAGGATGTTTCACCGCTCTCGCCACGACCAGCAACGCAACGATGAGTGAGATCGCCTCCTCGGCCATCATCATGAGCTTCGTCCAGGGCTTGATCGCCGAGACGTCGGTTGGGCTGAAGGCCGTCGTGGTGGCGAACGCGAAATGGACGTAGTCGACGAACTTCGGGGCCCAGCCAGGCCCCACATGCTCCTCATTCCTAATCTCGGGAAAGACCAACCCTGGCGCGTGACCGCCAGCACGAGCTCGCGCCGCGGGTCCGCCGCGATCAAGCGCCCAGTACCAGAGACCGAACGTGATCACGTTGGTCAACCAGATGGCCCCCCCGTTGGCCAGCAGCTCGGGTATCGCTCACTAGCCGAGCTCGAGGAAGCCTCCGTGGCTTAATCGGTGCTGCGGGCAGTAGATCTCGCCGGCCCTCTCCCCCACCCCCCAACTTTCAGTCGGGAGCCAGTTGAGCGCTGATTCGACTACGCCCAGCAGTGCGTTCGGAATCGGAATGCTGTGCTGACAGTCCGGTGCGTCGCACATCGCGTAGGACGCTGACTCGTTCAATCCCATCCCCTTCGAACCTCGCCCTAGGCCACCCAGCGCCGTTCGCGGCGAAACGCTCGCCGCTGCCGCTCTGACGTGCCACCCCAGATGCCCTGGAGGCTCTGATCCGCGAGCGCAACGCGAGGCACTCCTTGCGAACAGGGCACCCGGAACACACAACCTTCGCCTCGTTCTGGTACTCACCGCGGACCGTGAAGAACGCTTCGGTGGGCGTACTCCGACAGGCGGCCCGCTGCTGCCACGTTGGCTCTGCGAGAAGATCCGCCAGAGCGAGTCGCTCCGGCTCCTCGACGCGGCACTCCATGAGGGCCCGAAGCTCCGTGAGCTCCGCCTCGTGCGGAAAGGCCATCACTGGACCCCCGCTTTCTAGCCAAGGGCGCAGTGACGATCTGCCAGGGAACCGCTGGTAGCTCGGAGCTTAACGGCCTGATCTGGTCGTGAGTTGCGAACGGCCTTCGTCCCCACAGGTGACAGACCGAGTTGACGCTCCACGTGACGTGATGGAGGATCGCCATCCTGACGAGACCTGCCCATAGAAGCGCACTGAGCGCACCGAAAAGGGTCCCCGACAGGGCCCACCCGACGAAGACCGGGAGAGCGAGGGAGGCCGCTGCCAACAGCGGAAACAGCCGATCGATCACGACGAAGTCGCGGTCGCGATGGAGGTCGGGAGCGAATCGCCGGGTGTCTGTGAAGTCCATTGCGAACAACCAGCCTGCATGTGCCCATAGGAATCCCCTGAGCGTCCCGACGGCACCGGGTCCGTAGCGGTGCGGAGAATGCGGGTCTCCCGGCTGGTCTCCGAACATGTGGTGCCGGCGATGGCTGGCCACCCAGCTGATCGCCGACCCCTCGAGGGCCATGGAACCGGCCACTGCGCACACAATCTTGAGGGCTCTCTTGGCCTTGAAGCTCCGGTGGGTCAGCAGTCGATGAAAGCCGACCGAGATCCTAAGCCCCGTGAAGACGTACAGCACCGCCGCGATCACGACGTCGTTGACGTTCAGAAGGTGGCCTGAGACGAACGGCAGGAGACACGCGAGCCCAAGAAGTGGACCGGCGACGAGCAGTGCGGTGCGGATGCGCCCACCCGAGAGGACCGGGGCCGACTTCGAGCCCCGATCGGCGGATTCGGGGATAGTACCCAACGCGGCTTCCCTTCCTGTCCGAGCTCCCGAAAGGGGACGGCCCGACTCTTGCTTGGGTCACCGAGGTCTAGGGCAACTATCGATCGTCACCGTACACCGTCCGCGGATCGGAGCCGCGTCAGCAACGGTTACGCGCCGCGTCAGCTCACCGAGAACCTTCTCCTACGTTTCGCGGCTTGGCGAGGGTGGAGCGCCAATCGTGAAGGTCTGCGCCCTATGGCTCTCGTGCTCGGTACCGTCGAGGCAGTGTGAGCGGAGCGGTTGGGGTAAGGGGAACATGAGTAGGAGTTGTCACCGTTGACCGTGCGCATGCTCAGCGAGGGTTCCTGTGAGCCGCGCACGACTCGATGCGAGCGACCACTACAGTGCGCACAAGGCGGAGCAATCGGCTGCCTCGCCTGTCCCGACTTGGTTGCTCGGTCCCCCCAAGCACCTCAGCTTTGGGCAGCGCGTCCTCTGCCGGGTAACGTCGAACCGTGCCCCATTACACCGAAGCATTCTCAGTGCAGGAGGGCCGCTGCTTCCGCTTCCTTCACTCAGGCATCGGGCACGCGGCCCACTGCCCCGAGCCGATAGTCGCGAGGGGTACGTTCATCGATAAGACCGGTAGGAAGTGGACAGTCGACGCGTGCAAGGAGCACTGCGACGAGCTGGACAGCATCGATGGCGAGGAGGTCGGCTGACGCCGATGCCCCAAGCCGGATTCGGGGTCGTTCGGATCCTGCTGGCGAGCCAAGGTCCGGCGTGGTGGTCTCGGCGAGCTCGAATTCGCTTCCAAATGAAGGTCGTCGGCCGCAGACCCACCGAGCGAAACCGGTGACGACGTACACGTGACTGCAGTCTCGTGGTCATCCTGAAGCGGAACGCCGTTATTCCCAGGTGACCGTTCGTATCGTGGCAGCCCGATTTGACGTCTCGGCGCGTGGGGGCGCGGCTCCGGGGCCGGCCGCGCGGCCATCGATGACCTACCCGACTACCGGCGAGATAGCCACGACCAACCTCGCATCCGATCGCCTCCGGCGCCCATCTGCCAATGCCCATCGTGGACGACCAAAAGGAAGACCCGAGTTGGGTTACCGCCTCGGGGCCCGCCGGTTCGCGCCCCGGGTTATGCCGGCCGGACGTTCTGTGCCTGGGGCCCCTTGTGGCCGCTCACCACATCGAACTCCACCCGCTGACCTTCATCGAGGGTCTTGAAGCCCTCACCTTGGACGTTCGAATAGTGCACGAAGACGTCCTTCTCTCCGTCGAGGGGACTGATGAATCCGAAACCCTTTTCGCTGTTGAAGAACTTTACTGTTCCTGTTGCCATGAGTTGTCTGCTCTTTCTTTCTCATTTTCGCTGTTGCGATCCATCTGTTGGGTAAGCCCGGTTGATGCTTGGACTGTCTTTGAGGCATCTGCCGCCTGAAAGGCCGGGGAACTTGCCGTACGTGACACAGGCACTCGTTGGCCGGACGGCGATCGTTTCAGCACCCCGTTCATTCCTTGCCTCGCTCGACCTGTTCGAACTGCCTGCGGACGTCTTCGCGTCGTTCCTCGAAGTCCTCGAGTGATACCTCGCCGGCCTCGACGGCATTCTGAAGGCTCGCCAGCGCCTCGATGACCTCAGCTTCGGTGGCGTCACCTGCTGGCCGATTAGCACCGGTATCGTCGAGCCGCCTTGCCGTCCGACGGTCTGGAGGTACTTGAGAGGCCAAACGCTGCGCGCGCTGATCCGCAGACCAGGGAGAAGAAAGACTTCAACGCTCCGTTCGACGTGAGGAGGGCCGATTCGATGGTTTCGAACGGGCCATGCTCGATGACCGCTTGATCCTTGGATTGTATCAGTTGTCCATCTCGGACAACCCGCAAAATTTCCACCCGTTCGTGGATCCGCGCCGGCAACGGGATCTCTCGTCGGGCCGTAGAGGTCAAGAATGTCACTGACCAGGTAGGACCAGTTGCCTAGACGGTCGAACTCGGTGAGAACCGAGCCGACAAAGTGCACGTGGAACCACCGAACCGGTGTCGCACGGTTTTCCTCGAGCCGTGTGGCAGTGACATCTCGTAGCGGTCAAAGGTGTTGGTGACGAACGTCCCTAGGTGTAGCGTTCGCACTCGTTCAACAGGAGCGTGTTGATCCCCTCGATGGAGACAGATTGAGAGTCTCGATGGGACCCAACAGTAAGGACCAAGGTTTCGAAGCGGCTGGCCAAGGCTTCGCAGGTCGGAAAATTGCGAACGGGCAACCGAAAGCTGCCAGAGGACTTTCGCGCTCAGAAGGAGTACCAACTCGTCGGGTTGGGCACCGTCGGCAGTACTCCCCCGCATGCTTTTTTGCATCTGCGCAGCCGAAGTGGCCGACGGGTCCCCGCGGGCATAACAAACTGGCTGGACCCGAATAATGGAAGGGGCCTACGACACAGGCATGGACCTTCTCATCGAAGCCGCCGATGCACTGGATCTGGCTGGTGACGCTTGCGACGCTCCAGAGGATGCCATTCAATTCACCTCCGTTGCTGCGCGAATTCGCAACTACTTGGCTGTAAGTCGTCCGAGCACGACGCTCGGAATGCCCCGGATACCGTCTCGCCAGACTTCGCTGACCGAGGAAGGCGTGATTCACAGATCGGGAGACAATCAACCCTCCCATATACGCGTCATCCCAGACTGAGCGCGGGCCATTACGGGTCTTCCGGCCGTTCGATTGCCGCGATCGTGTCGACCAGTCGCTGGTGGCAGTCCTCGGCTCGAACATCGACAGGTCCATTCAGACTGTGGCCCCACAGCCCGCTCTTCGTTGCACGCCGTCGTCGGCAGAGTTGCACTGCGATCCACTCGGCATGTGAGCAGTCACCGTTCGGTGTTGAGTGCTACCCGGTTCTGCTCGACCTCCATCGGCTTCGCAGAACGTCTTCATTGTGGGATCGCGTCCACTCCTGATCAGCTGAATCGAGAGCCCTGGCGGCATCCGTCAAGTGGCAACCCCAGGAACTGAGTGTTGCGAGCACCTCAGTGGCCGTGGCGACAGTGGCGTTGCGGGGCTCGAGTGCATCGGGAGGCGTAACAACGAGATGCCAATTCTTTTTCTCGTGCCGGACCTCGATTGACATGTCCCATGTCTAGCTCAACCGTGGTTTGAATGCGCCCGCCAGACGCAGAGTCACCGACACACGATTGCGACGGTGCCCTCCTCACCGGGTTCGCACGATCCGAACGCAAGCACGCCTGGTCTCGAGCGCCAGTACCGATCGGAGATCACTCGCGTACCCGGCGCCAAGCCGCCGTGCACTCGATGCGGATTCGTTCCTTTCCGGGCCGTCCGACGTTGAGCCTGCTAGCATGCCCATCGACGCTCGGTGGATCACGCATACCACCCGTCATTGCCGGTCGACGCTTCCGTCTCCCGCAAGTGCGTGCGTGGAGAACGAGAAGATGACATGGCCGAGGGCAGTGTCAGGTGGTTCAACGCGTCGAGGGGTGTTCTCCTCTGGCATTGACGCAACGCACTCCAACAAGGGCGACCTGACGGTGGTACGGGAGCAGAGTCAGGCGCCAGGCCCTGCTCCCAAACACTTGGTGCGATCCACTGAGTGCCAGCATGCCAAGTGCTGCCGCCATCGGAAGTCGGACCGCTACTACACCCGAGAACGCTGGCCTTGGCGATCAAGGGTTGAGCACCGGCAGACCTGGCGCCTCGAAGCCACAGGAACTGGCGGCGGGCAATGCAGCCAACTTGGCCGGGAGCGTGATTCTCGGGCTCTCCCTCTTCGCCGAACTGCTGGGTCAGGGACCGGTCGGCACGACGTCCGCTGTCCTTGGCCTCGTACTCGTCCTGGCCGGAATCGTGACCCTGGTGACCCGTAGCCATCCACCGGCGACGTCGGTGGGAGTGACCCCGTCGTCGAAGGGGCGCTCGAGCCCACAGTCGAGGAGGCAACCAGCCACCCGGCTTCCCCGAGGGGCTTCCCTGAATGAGGGTTCAGCCCATTGCCCCGCTTCCCGTCACGAGGCACCTCGAGCGCGGGGAGGTCGAAGGAGGTACGTTCAGGAGATGGTGAGCCTCGATGTTCGCACTCGTTCCGACGACGACGTCGTCCCCGTCGACGCCGAGGAGTTCTTCGGTCACCGGCTCCCCGAACTGGCAGCGTCGAGGGGGAATCTCGCCATCCCCGGGGCGGTCGAGTTGGGAGTGCGGTCTGTCACCGTCCTCACGTCGGCCGGCGCCTGGACGATGGTGGTCGAGCCAGATGCGATCCAAATCACGCCCGGCGACCATGGTGCGGCCTGCGTGCGCATGGACGATGGAGAACTGACGGACATCGTGCACGACCTCCGCACACCGATGACGTTCCTGACGGCGGGGACACTCGACGTGGAACGGGGATCCCTCATCGACTTCCTCGATTGGTGGGTCGTCCTGCGGTCCCTGATCGACGGTGTCGCCATGCCCACGGCAGGTTCCATCGAGTTCAGAGACCTTCAAGGTGACCCGCTCGAACTGCACGCATCATTTTCGGCGGGAGACGACCCGGAGCACATGGCTCACTTCCTTGCCGAAGCGGGCTACCTCCACCTGCGGGAGGTGTTCACCGAGGACGAGATGGCCCAAGTGTCGGCCGACATCGACGCGGCGACACCCTGCTACCACCCGGACGACGGCCGCTCGTGGTGGGCGCGCACGGCGGCCGGGGACGATCGGGCGGTGCGGTTGCAGTGGTTCCACGAACACAGCGCGACGACCACCGAATTGCTCACCGACGATCGCCTTCTCGGGATCAGTCGATTGACCACCGACGGCCACTCGGCACGGACCGAGGGAAACCGCATCGAGGCACTGGTCAAACCCATCGGCGTTGTCGAGGGGATCTCCGACGTTCCCTGGCACAAGGATTGCAGCCTCGGTCGCCACTCCTACCAGTGCTGCGGACTGACGGTTGGCATCTCGGTGACCGGCGCCGACGAGCGCTCGGGTCAGCTCGCCGTCGTGGCGGGATCCAACCGCGCGCTCGTGCAGCCAGCCTTCGCCCGACCGAGCTGGGGCCTCCCGCTGATCGACCTCCCCACCATCACCGGCGACGTGACCGTCCATACTTCATGCACCATGCACATGAGCCATCCTCCGGTAGATCGGGAGCGTCGGGTCATGTACACAGGATTCTCACTACCCCCTACAGCCGCCGAAGCAGCTCGACCACGCCTCGACGCGCTGGCCGAGGTACGCGAACGGGCACACCGCGTGGTCAGTCAGGCGCCGGGTCACACCGGCTGAGCGTTCTTCTCCGCACGCCGGCTCGACCGAACGTGCGTCGATAACCTGAACCCGCTCACGACTTCGGCAAGTACACCTCACCCGCGCAGAGGTAGCCGCCTGTTCTTCCGGAGATCGGAGGGTCGCCGAGGCGCTCGAACCTCCCGTTCTCGACCCTTGCGAGCAAGAAGCAGTTGCTTCCGGACCGTGACGACGGATCCGAGGTCACGATCAATCCGTCCGCATTGAACGAGGTGACCCGGTGCAGTTCCCGGAGCAGGGACCCGCGGGTGGGGTGTGGACCAGCCGACGCGAGCGCCTGGGCGAACAGTTCCGCCGAGGTCCAGCCGTAGAGCGTGAACAGGTCGGGCGTGAACCCGGGTGCGGCCTTGTGCACCCACGTCAGAAAGGTGGATACCGCCGGAAGCCCGGGGGCGTCTTCGCCCAGGAAGAGGGCCGAGTTCAAGGTCATGTACGAGCCGCCGACGGCAGCTGCGCCTCCGGAATCCCGGACCAACGCCTCACTGTAGGTCGAGGTTCCGAGGATCGCGACGGGGTGGAAGTCCTGTTGGTCGAGAGCCCGGAAGACGGACGCCGCGTAGTTCTCCGGCATCTGGTCGATGAACAGCATCTTCACGCCGGCATTTCGCATGGCGATCACGTTCGCATTGAAGTCGGTCTGCGTGATCGCGTATTGCTGGGCATAGACGACATGGAGGCCGACGTGCTCCATCGCACCCTTTTCGATCTGCCAACTCGCGATCGCCGCGGGCTGGTTTGCGATGAGGTCACCCACGTCGTGGGAAGCGGCCGGGTACTTCTGCACGAAATACTCCAGCCCACCGGTGCCCCATCCACCGTTCGACACCTGGGGGCCGACGGTGTTGGGCAGGAACGCGGTGGCATGGTCCAACGGGTTTGTCACGTTGGGAACGTCCGCATTGGCGGCCAACACGGTGCCGCCGAAACTGTCCTCGAGGGAGAATCCACCCACCAGCGCGAAGTCCCGGTCTGCGGCCTCGGCCGTGTACTGCTTGTTCAGCGCACCCGTGAACCCGTCGTCATACGAGTCCACGGTGATATTGCGCCCATCGATCCCACCCCGCGAATTCACGTAGTCGGCGTAGGCCTGCGTCCCTATCAAGGCCCCTTTGAACAAACCGAGTGAGAGGGTCGACACATTCCCGATCAAGACCCTTGTAGGCGTGACTCCCGTGGTGTCTTGAAACGCAGACGCAGGAATCGACGGTCCCGACGACGCGGACGTCGATGTTTGGCCGGTGCTGGACGCCAACTGTCCAGCCGTCGACGAGCAGGCGGTCAACGCCACGGCTGCGATCACTCCGATGAGTGCAGATGCTCGGCGACAGAGATGGGATCCAGTGACCCGCCCTCTCGGAGACGTGTCCGACACTGTGGTCGTGTCTTCGTCAGTCATTGCCCGTCACACTTGCGAAAGCAGTCATCACTTCGGTCGAATGGTACCGACCCCCATGGCCGGCGACTGGAGTCGACCTGATGTTGACCCTGCTCCGGGGGTTCGAACTCAGTCCCATCACTTCCGCGCCGTCGTGAGAATGACAACGTCGTTCCTAGTAGGAGGGCCTCCATCGGCTGCCGTCGCGAACGAGCCAACCGGCGAGGTTCGAACCCTCGGTGTGCTCGCCCGTGGACGCGGTCGTCATCGGGTATTCCACCTCAGCGAATTGAGGATCCCACCCTATCCCCCTATGGCACGTTGGGGGATAGGGTCGTCAAGCTTCCGCTGTGTTCACGTACAACTCGATCTCGTTCCCGTCTGGATCTAGCACGTGCACGCTCTTGGCGAAGCCCCGCTCGGCTTCGTAGAGAACCGGGGTCCGCGAGTCACGGAGCATGTTCCGTGCGAGAGCGAGCTCTTCGGCAGAGCTTCCGACCTTGAATGCCACGTGAGCAAGCCCGGTTGCAGCGTCGTCTGGCGATGGGGCACGGCAACCGAGTTCCATCAGCGCGAAGTCGTGGTGGTTCCCTACGGGTCCCGAAGGTGAAGAAGGCCATCGGCGGCTCCGAGATCCGCGAGACGACCTGCATACCCAACAGACCCACGTAGAAGTCCTCTGAGCGTTGCAGGTCTCGGACCTTGAGCACGACGTGACCGAGGGCTTGCACCTGCACCGGGCTGCCCACTTCGTTGCACGGCACCTCTTCAGCCCGCGGCCAGGACCGTGTCGCTGTCTTCGAGCGCTCATCGGAGGCCCGATCGGCCTGAGGTCATGGGACGCAGCGATACGCGCCAGTTCGTCCATGGGCGGGAACGTTGGATGGCTCGGCACGACTCGCGCCGTTGCTGGAGTGCTGAGGTCGCGGATGAGGTCGCGGAAGCTGGCGTTGTCGTGCACCAGCAGAATCCGTGCCTCGCGCTCACCGACCACCCGAAACGTGTGCGGCACGCCCCGGGGCATGGAGACCCAGTGCCCGGCTCCGACGACCAGCTCATCGTCACCACAGCGCACGACCATCTGGCCTTCGAGGATGTACCAGGTGTCGTCGAGGTCGTCGTGCACGTGGAGCGGGGGTGCAGAGCCGACCGGCAAGGTCATCTCGAGCACGACGCTGTCCATTCCCGGTGCGCAGCGGTGCTCAATGACCAAGGTGTCGAGGAACCACCACGCCTGCGCTTGTTCGTTCTCGGGGGAGTCAACAACTGCTGTCGTCACTTCGGCCACCTCCTAGTAGGAACCTGTCCCGGATCGGGTAGTCAGGGATCCTTACGATTAGAATCGTATGGTAACCTTACGACTATGTCAAGCGATTCCTTCGACCACCCCGAACGACGAGCGAAGCCCGTACGTCGGCGCCATGCTCCGTGTCGTTTGGCAGTGGGTCCGTGATCAGCTGTATGAGGGCGTCGTTGCAGCGGGATACGAAGATCTGAACCCCGCGCACGTCGGGCTCTGGCGCTATCCGGGCCTCGACGGACTACGTCCAAGCCAGCTTGCGGACCGGGTGGGGATCACGAAACAGTCGGTCAACGACCTACTCGGGCACCTGGAACGACACGGGTACCTGTTGCGCGTGCCCGATTCGGCGACGGAAGGGCTCGTGTGATCCGACTCACTTCCAAGGGACGGCGAGCTCGAGCGGACAATCTACGCCGAGGCGGGGGCGGCCCAGCTGCGGATCGCAGAGATCCTGGGGCCGCGGCGCTTCGCCCAGCTGCACAGCTCCCTCGAGCTGCTGACCGAGCAGGTCAAGGCCTCACTGGCCGTCCCCTCATGCACTGGCCGTCCCCTACGGCCGGGAGCGAGTCACTTTCAGGGAGGCTCATGTGAGCGCGGCACTCACTCGCGTCAGCAGCTTGACGGCGTGGTGGGCGATGACCGCGGCAATCGCCAGGGCTACGGCTGAGCCCCAGCCAGTCGAAGCGACCGGTCGCGAGGATGACGACACCCGTGAGTGCCACTCCCCCCGCAGCTGCGGCATCGGCAATGGTGTCAAGTAATACGGCCCGATGACTGAGGGAAGCGTGGTCGGCCTGATCGTCGTCGAGGTCGACTCCGAGGATGAGAGCGGCTGTGGCCATGACAACGAAGGCGATGGCGCTCGCCACGATGACCGGTACCGGCTCGATCGAGGGTGCGCCTCTCACGAGCCGGACGACAGCGCCAACTCCGATAAGGACGAACAGCAGCATGAGCCAGCTCCCGGTGACACCGCCAGCTATTGGGTTGGCCTTCGGATGCCGGTCAGAGAGTCTCAGCGCGACCATCGTCAGCCCGATTGCCGCCGCGTCGGTCACCGAGAGAGTCCGCAGAGGTGCCCACGGTTACGAGCGCAGCCACAAGCACGAGATTGAGCACCAGGACAGCGGCGAAACGGTCCATGCGGGTCACGCCCAGATGATGACAGCCGGTGCTCGCTGATCGACGGAGGGCCGAACGCGGCAAGTGGACCCGTTAGATGGTGCCTCCTGTCGCCGGGAGTGCGCACACTCTCAGCGTGGTGGTCAGGTGCCGGCTCAACACCCGGACAAGGCATACCCAGGAGTCTTACCTTCCGCTCCGAGCATCCATGCCGCAGCCGGTCCGCCGGGTGAAGGGCCCTCGTTGGGCGGGTACGGGAACAAGACCACCCTCGACGATCGAGTTCCAGGAACCGACTTCGACCACTCGGCCACTGGCGTGTACTGCCATGCAGCGTCGTCGACGGGCCGGGTTGGCGTCATCCCTGAGCTCTCAACGCCGATCCCACCTCGCTGACGACTGCCCGAGTGGTGTCCATCGATCTGAATGTGGTGAAGACCTCTACACCGCTCCAGCCGGCCTTTCCGCCCGGATTATCTGGGCACTTTGGCGACCACCGAGCGTCCTCCTCGCTGAAGTCGACATTCGTGGAGCCGGACGGAATGGCCACCGAGACGGGCGATAGTTCGCGAAGGACCCGTCCACCTGGATCACCCTTGGGGGAGTCGGACGGTGCAGCTCCGCACGCGGACAGACCCGCACCGAACAGCAGAAGGACAGCTGCCGCTACTCGATTGGATCGGTTGCCAGCCACGAGATCAGCGTACGGCGGACAGAACCCTGAGGCTCGGTCAGCGTGCCCCAGGTCGCCGGGAGCGGGACGGTTGTTGAAGGGTCCGGGAGCGGATCGAACACATCCCATCACCTCCGCTCCGTTGCAAGGATCACGGCGTCCTCCCTATTGGGAGGCAGAACCAGGCTTCCCGGCCGGATCGAATTGTCGTGCCCAGTGGCGGAAGCGGGGGATCGGTCCGTCTCCTTTGACGAGTCGTGGGTGATCGACGTGGCGCAGCCCCTCCCAGATCGGTACGTCCTGCTTGACCCCACCGAGCGCCCCACGGTGCATGAAGTCGGCGACCTCGTCCACTCGACCCCGCCGATCAGATCGCCGGACTCCGGACGCTGGACGGTCGTGGCGATGGTGAAGTCGACGAGCTCGAGAGTGGTGGGCGTCGTGAGGAGCAAGACCCGGTAGCGGAGTCCGACCGCCTCGGCGGTGTTGAGTGAATGGGCGTAGCCCAGGCCGTAGGTGTCGGTGTCGAAGAACGTCGCGATCTCGTCGGGTCCCTCTCGCAGGAAGTTCGGTGTGGCGAAGTGGAACTCGGAGTGGAATGACGGGCCGCGATCGTCGTAAGCGGGTTCCGAAAGGAAGAAGCCATGGACGATTCCGAAGTGCGCCGTGTCGACGCCGTTCTCGTGGATTGTTTCGACGTGGGCCTTGATGGGGACGGTGCGTGACCTGAGGGATCGTCCATCCCTCAAGGTCGAGGTCGGGGATGTCGAAGGTGGGGCTACCGCCGGTAACGTCGTGCCACGCAAACAGGAAGCCGAAACGCTCGATGGCCGGATAGGCGGGGATTCGGACCGGGTAAGGCGGATCGCCGGGGTACTCCGAGCCGACGCAGTTTCCGTCGACGCCCCACCGCAAGCTATGGAAGGGGCAGCGGAGGCTCTCACCGATCACCCTGCCGCCCCTGGCGAGATTGGCTCCGAGGTGTGGGCAGAACGCGGAAACCACTGCAGATCGTCCCGACTGTGTCCGGAACGCCACGACTTGCTCGCCGAGAAAAGTCCGTTCCAGCAGGGCGCCGGGTTCGATCTCGTCGGTCGCGGCGACCTTGAACCAACCGATCGGGAATTGTGGACGGGGGTCGACATCCGGTAGGCGCACGACCGTCGTCGGTCATCGTCGGCAAGATCCCCGGTGCAAAGCGTCCAGCGAACGCTCGAAGCGGAAGGTCGGCGCTCGTGATGATGCCGGGCGGAGCGGCGACGACCGAGCGGATGGCGTTGAGGGCCGGCATGCCGGTGATGGTCATGCCGACCGACGCAAAGGCCTCCGGAGAGGAGAAGTTCGTCCCCGGCTTCGGGAAGATCATGTGCTTGGAGTAGATGCAGGGATCCCCGTCGATTTGAGTGATGTAGCAGCCCTGGATGTCCCAGTGCGGGTCGGTGTGAGGCGTCATCTGCCACTCGAGATGCATCTCGATCCGAGGCTCGCCGTCGACGATCCCTATGTACTTGAGGTAGCACCCACCGAGCGAGCCTTTCGGCAGCTGGTACCAGCCGAGGTCGACCTTCTTGGTGCATGCACCGAGTTCGTACTCGAAGCGGACCTCGTCGAGGGTGAGGCCCATGCAGTCGGCCATGAGGCGGACAGCATCTTCGAAGACCCGGGTGTACTTCTCGAGCATCCCCGGAACAGCCGGATCATCGACAGGGCGACCGAACCCAACCTCGTTCCAGGTGTCGACCGAATGATGGCACGATACGTCGACCGACTCCTTGCACAGCACGTCGCTCGATCTCGGTCACATCCGCCGAGTGAACGATCGTAAGGATCTGGGCGAGCCCAGGATTCATTCCCGTCCCGTAGAACGTCGATTCGCCACGCTCACATGCCGCCTGAATGACCTCTTCCTCGATTCGGCCCGACGGGTGCGGATGGTTCGCGTTGCGGTGGTGGCCGGTGATCCAGTCTGCGGTGGTGACGATGTTGATCCCCTGCCTCGAGAATCTGCTCGTAGAGATCCACGTCAGGGAAGACGCCGTGGAAGGTGACGCAATCAGGCCGCGCGACGATGATCTCCTCGACCGTGCCGGTAGCGATGACCCCGATCGGCCCGATGCCGACGATCTCCCCGGCGTCCCTGCCAACCTTGTCGGCCGAGTAGCAGTGCAATCCGATCAGCTCCAGGTCGGGATGGCTGCGGATTCGCCTGATCATCTCGGATCCGACGTTGCCGGTTGCGATCTGAAACACCCGAACACGACCGTTCCGAGCGGTGATAGGCGACACGCTGTTCTCCCTGTTGGATGAGTCGGTTGTTCTCTATTGAAGCGAGCCGGCTGGTGTTCCACACCGGTGGAGACCGGCTGTGCAAGGGGGCGGCCCGCCGGCCCGCCCTGATGTCTCAGGTCTCCAGTGGCGTTCGAACTTACTCCCATCACTTTCCACCGCCTGCAGACCCGCGGCTCGATCGGCCTCCGGGCACCGGCGAATGTCATCTTCACGTAGGGACTCCCAGTTCAGCGGCTCCAAGAGCAGTCCGGATCTCGTCCCATCGCCTCCACTCCCGACCCGAGCGCTTGCCCGGTACTTCGACCTGCCGCGGCAGAAGCGGCTTGGTCGGGGGTCTCGACATCCCGCCCGGCGCGCAACGCAGCGCAAATGCACAAGTGAACACTCCGACCTCTCAGCTCGTAACCATCACGTGACATCGCGAGCGGCACGAGAACAAGGACCGATGCCGAGCATCTTCGGGTACAAGGGGATTCTCACGTTCGTTCGGGCCGTGCCGAATGACATTGCAACCATCAAGGCCATGTTGATGCGCTGCAGCCCACAGTCGCGACAGCGGCGGTTCTTCCGTCTCCTACCGACGGCGCCCGACGGATATCTGGAAGATGTGCTGACGGATCGCGAGAACCATTACGCGGTTCTGATACGGCGGAGCGGCGAAACGATCGGCCTTGCCGAGCTACACCTCGCAGGACCTTGGTCGGGCGACCTGGGTCTCATCGTCGAGGATTCGTTTCAACGGCAAGGTGCGGGGACGGCCGCCCTTCGGCTGCTCATGCGGCGCGCCCGCGAACTCGGGCTTCGCGGTCTCGATGCCGACGTGCACTTGGAGAACTCGCATGCGATCCGCGTGTTACGACGAATGGGAGTGGCCTCGGTGCACCGGGCACACGACGTGTTGCACATCCAGCTCGAGCTCGAGCCGATCGAGAACTGCAACTCACCGAACCGGATGTGCGCCGGTTAGCCGGTCCATGAACTCCCTCCTTTGAGCCACGAATTTGCCCTCGACACCCGGCCGAAGTCAGGGCGCACTCCCACACGATCGTCGACAAGGCGGGACGAGCGCCTCTCGAAGGACCTGACGGAAACGCCGGTCACCCACCTATCCGATGGCGGCACCGAAGGCCACGTCGTACCCGGTCGTGACTTTCGGCCCTATCAGCCCTGACCGGCGGCGGTGATCCTGGCTCTTGAGAGTCGGCGGTGTTCCTGGAAGGGAGGATGCCGTGCAAGCAAAGATCGGCGATCGAATCGTGGTGACGGGTCATCGCACCGGTCACCCTGACCGTGATTGTGAAGTCATCGAGGTGCATGGCGAGGACGGTGGGCCTCCGTATCTCGTTCGGTGGGGCGACAGTGGGCACGAGACGCTCTTCTTTCCTGGCTCGGACGCGTCGGTCCGGCAGCCCGACGCGTCGAAGTAGGGGGGATCCGATGCGTACGATCGACGCGGTTCGCCGGTCCGGTGTCGGCATGAGACCGGAACAGACGGTGCGTGAGGCAGCGCGCAGCATGGAAGGGGCCGGGGTGGGGTCCTTGGCGGTGCTCGAGGGCGACCAGTTGGTCGGGATCGTGACCGACCGCGATCTCGTACGACGAGTTCTCGCTCGCGGGATACCGCTCGAGACACGAGTCGACGCGATCATGTCCTCACCTGTCGTGAGCGTCGAAGCGGATGCCGATCTGCATGAGGCATTTGGACTCTTCGGGGAACACCCCATCCGGCGACTGGCCGTGATGAGGGACAGCCGCTTCGTCGGGATGCTCACGGTCGATGATTTGCTCGTGGAGCTGGCCCGCGGCCTCGCCGATCTCAGTCAACCTGTCGTCGCCGAGATGGAGCACGCGCACCGCGATAGCTTCTCTCCGGTCACCGTGTGAGAGCAGAGCGCTCCACCGGTGCGCCCGGTTGGTGCGGGCCATTCGTGGACGACGGAGCGTGGCGCATCATTGACCCTGACACCACATCGCGGTGGGAGACATGGCCGACATCATCACCGACTGGGAGGGCACGAGGGTACTGGTGACCGGCGCGTCGTCGGGCATCGGAGCCGCCATCGCCCGCGACCTGGCCGCGCAGGGGGCCGTGGTCGGCCTGTGCGCTCGACGTACCGACCGTCTGCAGTCGGTGCTGTCCGACTGCCGGCAGGCAGTGCCGGCCGCGCAGGCGTGGACCGTCGACCTCAGCGTTCTCGGGGAGCTCCCCACGTTCGTCCGTACCGTGGAAGACGAGCTCGGCGGTATCGACGTCCTGGTCAACAACGCCGGCGCCACCTTCCACGGCGAGGCTCGCAGCACCGGGCTCGAGACGCTCGAAGCACAGCTCCGCATCAACTTCCTCTCACCGGTACAGCTCACGCTTGCCGCACTGCCTGCCATGTTGGAGCGGGGTTCGGGTCAGGTGGTCACGATCTCGTCGATGGCGGCACGCACCTCCGCTCCCGGCGAAGCGGCCTATGCAGCCGCCAAGTCGGCGCTCACCGCCTATTTCGAGGCGCTGGCCGCCGAGATGTGGTTCGAGCCGGTGCAATTCCATCTGGTCTATCCAGCCCTCATCGACCTGACCGACGGCGTCGACGGACCCGACGAGCTGGCCGTCAGCTCCGACGGCGCCACGCCTATCCCCGCACAGGTCATGGCCCGTGCGCTCCGCGGCCATCTCGAGCGCGGGGAGTTCGAGCTCTACGTGCCGGACACCATGCGTGCCTTCGTCGCCGGCCGCGCTCATGACAACACCGGGGCCATCGAGTTCATGGCAGGTCTCTACCGCGACGGAAGCCTCCCCTTGGGCCCGGACTCGACTCCTGCCCCCACCGGGACGATCAGTGCGTGACGAACGAAGCGATCGCACGACAATCGGATGATCCGCGATCTCCATGGTCGA
>CAWAQF010000003.1:0-51480 GCA_963784155.1 uncultured Acidimicrobiaceae bacterium | reverse complement strand
GTGCATCGGAGGACTCCTCGAAAGCGCCCTACAGTCTCGCACCCTTGGCGGACTCGCAGTACACCGCGACCCGGGAGGGCCAGACCCGGTCAACAGGCGTGGCTTCTCCGGCGCCGCGCCGTCATGTCACCGCAGGTCATCGGGCCTTCGGCGTCACCCGGCCACCTCCCTTTCCCTTCTTGCCCCCCTTGCCCTTCGACTTCGAGGAGCGGGGACCGCCACCGGATCTTACGCCTGCTCCGGCCAGCGGCCCGGTCAGGTCGCCATCCGCTCCCGCGGCCTCCGCCAGTCCGGCCATCGCGCTCGGCGACAGCTTCGCACCGCGGCCGAAGAGCCGCCGAGACCACCGGGCATCGAACCCTTCCCGATGCCCTTCATCATCTTCTGCATCTCCTTGAACTGCTTGAGAAGCGCGTTGACCTCGGAGGTCCCCGTGCCACTGCCTCGGGCGATCCGCACACGGCGGCCTCCGTCGATGATGGCTGGATCCGCGCGCTCGCCGGGGTCATCGACCGGATGATGGCCTCCACCTGATTCACCTGTCGGTCGTCGATCGCCGCGGATGCCTGCTTCATCTCCTTGGACAGCCCCGGCAGCAGTGAGAGCACTCCCGACATCAGCCCACCTTCCGAACCTGCTGGAGTTGTTCGAGAAAGTCCTCCAGTGTGAACTTTCCTTCGACGATCGCCGCGGCGCCCTTGGTTGCGACGTCGCGGTCCATCGTCCGCTCTGCCTGTTCGATGAGACTGAGCACGTCGCCCATCCCGAGAATCCGGTCGGCCATGCGATCGGGATGGAACAGGTCGAAGTCGTCGAGTCGCTCACCGGTCGACGCGAAGGCGATCGGTCGGCCGACCACCTCTTTGACCGAGAGTGCCGCACCACCCCGGGCGTCGCCATCGAGCTTGGTGAGGATGACGCCGTCGAGGAGCAGTGCTTCGTGGAACGCATCCGCGGTCGATACCGCGTCCTGACCGGTCATCGTGTCGATGACGAGGAACGTGTAGTGGGGATCGACGACACCGGAGATCTCGCGGATCTCGCCCATCAGCTCCTCGTCGATGGAGAGACGCCCGGCGGTGTCGACGATCACCACGTCCCTCCCGAGCCGCCGAGCCTCCTCGAGCACCGGCCGACGACCGGAACCGGATCCGTCGGCTCGCTGAACACGGTGATTCCGACTTGCCCGCCGAGCACCCGGAGCTGTTCGACGGCGGCCGGGCGTTGGAGGTCCGCGCCGACGAGCATCGGGTTGCGGCCCTGGTTCTTGAACCACCGGGCGAGCTTGGCCGACGTCGTCGTCTTCCCCGAGCCCTGGAGTCCTGCAAGCAGGACCACGGTCGGAGGACGCCCGCGATAGGTGATCTTGAGCGTCTCCCCTCCGAGGATCGCGACGAGCTCCTCGTTGACGACCTTGATGACCTGCTGACCGGGACTCAGATTGCGAGAGAGCTCGAGTCCGACGCAGCGCTCCCGCACTGCCTCGACGAAGGTCCGGACGACGCCGATCTCGACGTCGGCCTCCAAGAGGGCGGTGCGGATCTCGCGGAGGACCTCGTCGACGTCGGCGTCGGTCAGGCGTCCGCGACCGCGCAGGCGGGTGAAGATGCCCTCGAAACGGTCGGTCAGGTTCTCGAACATGAGTGCCTCAGGCTACCGCCCGTCGCCGGCGGATCGACGCACGTTCCGAGGATCCGTTCCAGAGATCCGTTCCGGAGAGATCCGTTCCGAGAGATCCGCCAGGAGACCTCGGTCAGAAGAGCGCGTCGACGAACGCAACCGGGTCGAAGTCGACGAGGTCGTCGACGCCCTCGCCGAGACCGACCAGCTTGACCGGGAAGCCGAGCTCACGCTGGATGGCGACCACGATGCCGCCCTTTGCGGTGCCGTCGAGCTTGGTCAGCACGACGCCGGTGACCTCGACCGCCTCGAGGAAGACCTTGGCCTGGGTGAGGCCGTTCTGGCCGGTCGTGGCGTCGAGGACGAGCAGCACCTCCGTGACGTGCCCGGGGGACGGTCGGCGACCCGGCGGACCTTCTTCAGCTCCTCGATGAGGTTGACCTTGTTGTGGAGCCGGCCGGCGGTGTCGGCGAGCACCACGGCATGCCCTCTCGATGCGGCGCGCTGCACCGCGTCGAAGACGACCGAGCCGGGGTCGCCTCCCTCGGAGCCGTGCACGATGTCCGCGCCGGTCCGCGTCGCCCACGTCGAGAGCTGCTCGCCCGCCGCAGCGCGGAACGTGTCGGCCGCCGCCAGGAGCACCTTGGCCCCGTCCGTCGCGAGCCGACGAGCGACCTTGCCGACGGTGGTGGTCTTGCCGACACCGTTGACTCCGACGAACAGCCAGACGTCGACGCGGTCGCCCGAACCTCTCCTCGGCACCCGGACCCTCAGGCGTCGCGAGGTGTCCGTCGTTCGCCAACATCCCGACGAGATCGGACTTGAGTGCTTCGACCAGCGCGTCGGGGCCGGTGATCTCCCCTTTCGCCACCCTCCCCCGCAGGTCCTCGAGGAGCGACGTCGGTGGCCTTCACTCCGACGTCGGCCCGGATGAGCGCCTCTTCGAGGTCGTCCCACGTCGCCGAGTCGACCCGGGACCTCGGACCGGATCGACCCGAGATAGCCCGAAAGGAGACCGCGGGCCTTGCCCAGCCGGCTGCGGTAGGTGACCGGCTCCGGCGGGGCCACAGCCTCGGCTCGGCAACGGCCGCCTTGCCGGGCGACGGGTGGCGACCGGCTCGGCCACCGCCGGGCGCCGTCCCGGTGTCCGTGGGGCGAGCCGGGACGGGGCCGCCGGTGTGGCGCCGGCGCACGAGGAAGCCCACGGTGGCCCCGACAGCCACGACGAGCACCGGAATCCCGACCCCGACGCCGAGCGCGAGATCCGACCCGACCAAGAACTCGGTGCCGGTCACGGCTCGGGATTGCCGACTCGCTCGGCTCCGGCCAACCGGTCGCCGAACGGATCGTGCAGCACATCCCCTCACCGACCGCTCCGGGTGCCCCCCGGCCCGGGCCGGTCGCGACTCCGGCAGTGTCCGCGAACTCCTCCGCCCGCGAGGACGGGTCTGCCTCGGTCTCGTCGCGCTGGCGGGGGATCTTCTGGCTCAACACCTTGGACGAGCCTCCCGGTGCCATCGTGACGCCGTAGAGCGCGTCGGCGGCCTCCATCGTGCGCTTCTGGTGGCTCACGATGATCAGCTGCGCCTCTTCACGGAACTCGTGCACCAGCGCGAGGAACCGCATGAGGTTCACGTCGTCGAGCGCGGCCTCCACCTCGTCCATCAGATAGAACGGCGAAGGTCGGCTCCGGAAGACCGCGAACAGATAGGCCATCGCGACGAGCGAGCGCTCGCCGCCCGACAGCAGCGACAGACGCCTCACGTTGCGTCCGGCGGGCCGGACCTCGACCTCGACACCGGTGTCGAGGAGGTTCTCGGGATCGGTGAGGGAGAGGCGACCCGTTCCTCCCGGGAAGAGCGAGGTGACCAGGTTGGAGAAGTGCTCGTTGACGTCGGCGAACGCGCCCGCGAAGACCTGCATGATCTCGTCGTCGAGGGTCCGGATCACCTGGTGGAGCTCTCGACGTGCCTTCCGGACGTCGTCGACCTGTTCCTCGAGGAAGCGGTGCCGTTCGCCGAGCTCGGTGAGCTCGTCGAGTGCCAGCGGGTTGACCGGACCGATCGCCGCGATCTCCGCCTCGAGCTGTTCGGCGCGGACCGCCATCTCCACGCCTTCGGGCAGATCGGGGCGCCCGGCCGCCAGCGCCTCCTCCGGTGTCGCGGCGAGCTCGCGGCGAAGCGTCTCGACGAGCGACTCGCGTCGGATCTCCGACTCGACGAGGGCGACCTCGTTCTCCTGGCGGCGGGTGCGGGTCGCCGCGAGCTCCTGTTCGGTCGAGGTCCTCTGGCGACGGAGCTCCTCCAGCTTCACCCCCCCGGCTCGTACCGCTTCGCGCTGCGGTCGGTGGCGGGCGCGGAGCTCGCCGAGCGCGACCTCGAGCACGTCCTGTGCGGACGCGACGACGGCGAGCAGACGCCCCACCGTGTTCGCGTGGGCCTCGAGCCGTTCGCGTCGCGCGGCAGCCTCGCGGCGTTCCTCCGCGTGCCCGGTCAGCCGACGTTCGACCTCGGCCAGACGCTCGGCCAACACCCGCTTTCGCTCGACGATCCCCGCCGATCGAACCTCCCAGTCGCCGCGGCGCGCGGACGCCGCAGCGATCCCCTCGTCGATGCGCCGGCGCTCCTCGCGCGCGCCCGCGACCCGCTCTGCCGCGGCGACGCCGGCGCCTCCTCGAGGCCGGGCAGGCGACGACCAGCTCGGTCGCACGAGCCACGTCACGGGCGATCCGCTCCTCGATCTCGGACCGGTCACGGCGGATCTCCTCGAGCTCCACCCCGAGCGGCGCCCGTTCGTCCGCCACCCGCTGGAACCCGGCCCGCGCCGTCTGGTGGGCGAGCTCGTTGCGGTCGTCGGCCCGGACCGCCTCGACCGCGGCCTGGCGTGAGGACTCGGCGGCGTCTGCGCCGCGGACCGCTCCTCGGCCGCCGCGCGGCGGCCACGACCTCCGCCGCCTCGGCCCGGGCTCGCGCCTCGTCGACCAGCGCCGCGGTCACGACGCGCGCCGGCCGCGCGGACCCGCCATCCGGTCGACGAGAAGCGATCGCCCTCTCGGGTCACCACCACCAGGTCGGGCCGAGCGAGTGCCACGTCGATCGCCTCCGACCATCCGTGCACGGCACAGCACGCTCGTTCGAGCAGCGTGTCGAGCACCGCGTCGAGACCGGCGGCGGCGCTCTGCCGGCCGGGGCGCACGTGGGTGCGGATCGGCTCGGCTCCCGGTGGCAGGTCTCCCGGCCGGAGCCGCGCGGTCGGCACCGACCGGTGAGCGCGAGCACCGCCCCGGGCGCGCCGTCCCGGCGAAGACGGGAGAGGGCGGCACGAGCAGGCTCGCTGCCGGCGACGACGACCGCGGCGAGCGCGGCACCGGCTGCGGCCTCGAAGGCCTCTTCCCATCCGGCGTCGACGTCCACCAGGTCGAACAAGGTGCCGACCACTCCGTCGATGCCGGCGAGCAACTCGGCGGATGCACCGCCACGCGCCTCGTCGAGGGAACGTTCGAGGGCGTCGGCCCGCGCGACCGAACGGGCGTGGTCCTGCTCGGCTTCGCGCAGGGCCTCCTCGGCGCGCTCGAGGGCCTCCACTCCGGCACGATGCGCGGCCTCGGCGTCGGCCACCGCGGTCTGCGCGCGATGCCGTTCCTGTTCGTGCTCGGCCAGCCGCTCGGTGAGCTCGTGCTCTTGGCCCTCGAGTGCCGAGGCGCGCCGCTCTGCCGCGGCCAGCCGGCCGGCGAACTGGTCGAGGTTGCGCCGGTCACGCTCGAGCGAGTGTTCGAGCGACGCGAGCTGCGCACGAGCGACCGCCAGCTCTTCGTCCGCGCTGCGGAGCTCGCCACCGTCGCCCCACGCGGCGAGATGGGCCTCGGAGCTCGCCGCTGCGCGTGGCTTCGGCGGACTGCCAGCCCGTCCTGTTCGGGCGCGAGCTCCTGCTCCTCGCGGTCGGCCAGCGCGAGCTCCTCGCCGAGACGCGCGCCCTCGGCTTCGAGGGTCGAGACGACGTCGGCATCGGCGGCGGCGTCGAGCGCCCGGGCGAGCGAGCGCTGCCGCTCCCTCAACACGCCGGCGAGGCCTCGAGCTCGCTCGACCATCCCCTCGGCCCGGGCGAGCGAGGCGGCCAGATCGGACTCGCGCTCGGCCGACAGCTCGTCGGCCGTCCGCGCCGAGTCGGCGTCGAGCTGCGCCAACTTCGTCCCGAGGTCGTCCTCGGCGACGCGCAGCTCCGCCTGGAGTCGCTCGCCTTCGGTGCGGCGTTCGTCGAGCGACCGAAGCTCGTACCCGGCGACGAAGAGGCGCACCGCCCGCAGCTCGTCGGCGAGACCCGCGTAGGAGCGGGCGGCGGCCGCCTGGCGCTCGAGCGGGCGGATCTGGCGCTTCACCTCCCGCACCAGGTCGAAGAGGCGCTCGAGGTTCTCCTCGGTCGCGGCGAGACGCCGCTCGGCGCGCTCGCGGCGGCGGCGGTGCTTGAGCACGCCGGCCGCCTCCTCGATGACCGCCCGCCGGTCCTCGGGTCGGGCCTCCAGGATCGCGTCGAGGTGGCCCTGGCTGATGATCACGTGCTGCTGGCGCCCGACGCCGGTGTCGGAGAGGAGCTCTTGGATGTCGAGGAGCCGGCAGGGCGCCCCGTTGATCGCGTACTCGCTGTCCCCGGAGCGGAAGAGGGTCCGGGTGATGGTCAGCTCGACGAGATCGGTTGCGAGCTTCCCGGCGCTGTTGTCGATGGTCAGGCTCACCTCGGCCCGGCCGAGCGCGGGCCGCTGCGCGCTCCCGGCGAAGATGACGTCCTCCATCTTCGCCGACCGCAGGGTGCGCGGTCCCTGGGCGCCGAGCACCCACGCCACCGCGTCGACCACGTTCGACTTGCCGCTGCCGTTCGGCCCGACCACGACGGTGACCCCGGGCTCGAATTCGAGCACGGCCGGTTCGGCGAAGGACTTGAAACCCTTGAGCGTCAGCGACTTCAAGAACACCGGGCGCTCACCCTACCGGCAGGGGTCCACCGACGGGCGAGGTTCTCCGCCGGAGCGGTGGAACCGAGCACGTCAGACCGCGAGCTCAGACCTGGCAGTGCTCGCAGAAGAACGTCGACCGCCCGCCGGACTTGACGCGCACGATCGTCGACCGGCAGCGGCGGCACGCCTGGCCCTCGCGGTCGTATGCCTGGTGCTGGTCCTGGTAGTCCCCGACCTCGCCGAACAGGTCGCGGTACTGCTCGTCGGCGAGCGACGAACCGCGCCGCTTGACCGCTTCGGCCAGCGTCTCGACCATCGCCCGGTAGAGCCGGCGCACCTCCTGGGACGAGAGCGAATCCGAGGGCCGGTCGTAGCGGAGGCCCGCCGCGAAGAGGATCTCGTCCGCGTACATGTTGCCGATGCCCGCGACGAACTCCTGGTCCATGAGCAGGGCCTTCAACCCGCCCTTGTGCGCGAGAGCAGGACCCAGAACTTCTCCCAGCTCATGACGTCCTCGAGCGGGTCGAACCCGAGATGGGCGAGCTCGGGCAGCGCCGGCTTGCCCTCCTCGGGGGCCGCCGAGACGAACAGCTCGCCGAAGGTGCGGGGGTCGACGAAGCGCAGCTGGCCGCCCTGGGTGAACGTGATCACCGCGTGGGTGTGGGGGGCCTTCGGCTCCTTCGCGCTCTTGACCCGCTGGAGCTGGCCGCTCATCCCGAGGTGGACGACGAGCGTCGCGCCGTCGTCGAGGCCGAGCAGCAGGTACTTGCCGGCCCGGTCGATCGACTTGATCGAATGGCCCTCGAGCTGGGAGCGGAACTGCTTGGCGCTCGGGTGGCGCCGCACCGTGCGCCCGTTGCGCACCTCGACCGACTTGATCTTCCGCCCGACGACCTCGCCCTGGAGGTCACGCCGGATGGTCTCGACTTCGGGAAGCTCAGGCATCCCCCCTGCCTCTCTCCACCTCCAGCGACCCGCAGGCCGCCTGGGCCGCGACCTGCTCGGCGTCCTTCTTGGACCTCCCCTCCCCGCTGCCGAGTCGTTGCCCGGCAACGTACACCGTGGCCAGATACCTCCGGGCGTGATCCGGGCCGAAACCCTCGACCTCGTAACGGGGGACGCCGCGTCCGAGGCGCACCGACTCCTCTTGGAGGCGGCTCTTGTGGTCGGACTCGCCGGGCTCGCCCACGGCGGCGGCGATCCGTTCGCCGAGCACGCGAGAGGACCATTCGCCGCGCCTGCTCGAGGCCGCCGTCGAGGTAGACCGCACCGATCACCGCCTCGGTCGCATCGGCCAGGATCGATTCCTTCGCCCGCCCCCCCGACTGGTCCTCCCCGCGCCCGAGCCGCAGGTGGGCGGCGATACCGAGCTCGAGGGCGATTTCGGCGAGGGCCCTCGTGTTGACCACCGAGGCCCGCACCTTGGACATCGCCCCGTCCGACAGCTCCGGGTAGTTCCGATAGGTGTGCTCGGCGACCACCAGGCCGAGCACCGCGTCACCGAGGAACTCCAAACGTTCGTTGGAGTCGGACTCCCCCTGACCCTGCTCGGCGCACCAGGAGCGGTGCGCGAGCGCCTGGTCGAGCAGCACGGGATCGTTGAACAGATAGTCGATCTGCGCGGCCAGCCACGCATGGCCGGCCGAGAATCGTGGTCGGGGGCGGGCGCCATCGGGCGCGTCAGGACCCTCCCAGCTTGGCGTAGACGTAGTCGACGGCGTCTCGCACGGTGCGGAGCTCCTCCAGGTCCTCGTCGTCGATCCGGAAGCCCACGGCACGCTCGCCGAGGTCCTCCTCCAGTCCCTCCACCAGCTCGATCACCGCCAGGGAGTCGGCGTCGAGGTCCTCGGAGAACGACGAGGACTCCTTCACCGAAGAGGGCTCGATCTCCAGGATGTCCGCGAGCAGGTCACGGATCAGGTCGAAGACCTGTTGGCGGTCGATCGGACCCTGCTCGACATGGGTCTCTGCAGGCACGGCGTCTCCTGTGGTTCACGAACCGGGTCACCCTCGGACCAGGTCCCCCGGCAGGCGGAGATGATACCGGACCGGGGCATTCTCCCAGCCGGAGGCGTAAAACTGCCGGATGAGCGAGTGGACGACCACGGAGCGTGGGAACCCGAAGGACCCGAGCCCGTGAGGGGGCGCAGGGCCCGCCGGGCCTGGCCCCGACGAGGGCCCGGGCGGGAGTGGCCCCACGAGCCCGGGCAGGAGTGGCCCACCAGACCGGGCGGCGCGGCTCCACGAGATCCGACCCGCGGCTTCAGCGGGTCGCAGACCTCGGTGTGTTGACCAGGCTCCGGGCGGCCATCGTCAGGTAGTCGAGGAGCTCCTGCTCGTCGTCGGGCTCCATCCCGCTCGCCCGCACCGCATCGGTCATGTGCCCGAGCCACGCCTCCGCCTCCGCCGTCCCGATCGCGAAGCGGGCGTGGCGCATCCGGAGCCTCGGGTGTCCACGGACTCTCGCTGTAGGTGGTCGGCCCGCCCCAGAACTGCACGAGGAACAGCGACAGGTGGGACTTCGCCTCGGTCAGGTCGTCGGGGAACATGTGGGCGAGCAAAGGATCCGTGGCCACGTCGTCGTAGAACCGGTCGACGAGGTCGACGAAGAACGCCTCCCCGCCCCACCGCTCGTAAGGCGTGCCCTCCTTCTTGCGCCCGATCCTCACGTGCACCCGTTTCCCGTACGCCGAACATTCCGACTGTAGACGGGCCTCGGATAGCCTCATCGCGGGCGGACTGCCGGATCCGCAGCCGCCGGGAGGTGCGCGGTGTTCGAATGGTCGGAGGAGCAGCTGATGGTGCGTGACGCCGTCCGGCGCTTCGTCGAGGCCGAAGTGGTGCCCCACATCGACGACCTCGAACACGGCGATCTTCCTCCCTACGACATCATCCGGAAGCTGTACACGACCTTCGGCATGGACCAGCTGGCCCGCGACCGATTCGCGAAGCAGCTCTCCGCGCGATTCCGACGACCGACCCGGCGGCGACGGTCGGGTCGAGGGCGCACGGCGGGGCGGCGGCGCGGCGGCCATGACGCTCATCCCGATCATCGAGCTCAGTCGCTACTGCCCGGGGATCGTCACGGCCATGGGGGTCAGCCTCGGCCTTGCCGGCGGCACGATCATGAAGCAGGGAACGCCGTCCCAGACGCGACCGGTGGGCCCTCGATCTCCTCACGACCGAGAAGGTCGGTGCGTGGGCGATCACCGAACCCGACTCGGGCTCCGACGCACTGGGCGGTATGCGTTCGACTGCCCGCCGGGACGGCGACGAGTACATCCTCAACGGCAACAAGACCTTCATCACCAACGGCCCCTACGCCGACACCATCGTCTTCTACGCCAAGCTCGACGACGGATCGGACGTACCGCTCCGCGACCGTCCGGTGCTCACCTTCGTCCTCGAGAAGGGGATGGAGGGGCTCGAGCAATCGCCGCCCTTCCGCAAGATGGGACTTCACTCCTCCCCTACCGGCGAGCTCTTTCTCACCGATGTGCGGGTCGGAAAGGAGCACCTGCTCGGGGAGACCGAGGGGGGACGCGGCTCGGACGGTCGCGACTCGGCCAAGGGCAACTTCGTCACCGAGCGGGCCGGCGTCGCGGCCATGTCCCTCGGGCTGATCGAGGAGTGCCTCAAGCTCTCCGTCGAGTACGCGAAGAGCCGCATGCTCTGGGGACAGCCGATCGGGACCCGTCAGCTCATCCAGCTCAAGCTCGCCCGCATGGAAGTGGCCCGGCTCAACGTCGAGAACCTGGTCTTCCGGCATATCGAGCTCTCCGAGGCGGGGAGGAGCCTGACCCTCGCCGAGGCGTCGGCGATGAAGCTGTACTCGGCACAGGCCGCATCGGAGGTGGCGATGGAGGCGGTGCAACTCTTCGGCGGGAACGGCTACATGTCCGAGTTCCGCGTCGAGCAACTCGCCCGTGACGCCAAGGTCTTCCAGATCTACGCCGGCACCGACGAGATCCAGGTCACCCACATCGCGAAGGACCTGCTCGAGCGGTAGCTCAGCCGGTGGGGACCGGCTCCCGAACCGAGGCAGCGACGTCCTCCACCAGCCCGGCGACCGCGAGGTCGTGGGCCACGGTGACCGCATTGGCGATGGCCGCGGCCGACGACGAGCCGTGGCTGATCACGCAGACGCCGTCGATGCCGAGGAGCATCGCCCCGCCGGTGCTGTCGGGATCCAGTGTGGCGGCGAGCGGGAGCAGGTGCGGAAGGAGGGGTTCCGCGAGGTCGACGACCTCGGGCTGCCCGAACACGTCGGTGAGGGCGCCCATCAGGAACTTGAGCGAGCCCTCGAGGGTCTTCAGCGCGACGTTTCCCGTGAACCCGTCCGTCACGATGACGTCGGTGTGCCCCTTGAAGAAGTCGCGGCCCTCGACGTTGCCCACGAATTCGAAGCCGTCCCCGCCCGCACCGTCCGCGAGGAGGGCATGGGTCTCCTTCACCAAAGGCGTCCCCTTGGACCGCTCCTCACCGATCGACAGGAGTGCGACCCGCGGGTGCTCGACTCCGTAGCGCCGCCGGGTGTAGGCGGCTCCCATCTGCGCGAACTGCACGAGCATCCCCGCCGAGCACTCGGCGTTGGCGCCTGCGTCGAGCATCACCGTCGGCCAGGCGCGCTCGAGGTTGGGGATCGGGGTGGCGATCGCGGGCCGCTGCACGCCGGGCAGTCGGCCCATCCGGAGGAGTGCCGAAGCCATGGTCGCGCCCGTGTTCCCTGCGGACACCATGCCGAGCGCCTTCCCGTCCCGCACGGCCTCGGCCGCACGGACCAGCGACGCGTCCTTCTTGCGACGAACACCCTGCGCGGGGTCGTCTTCCATTCCGATGACCTCGCCGGCCTCGATGACCGGGAGGCCCCCGGTGTCGCCCATCGCGCCGGGCCTGCCCACCAGGACGACCGCGATGCCGTGTTCGGCCACGACGGCGCGTGCACCGGCGACGATCTCGTCAGGCGCCTTGTCCCCTCCCATCGCGTCGACGGCAACCGGGAGTGCAGCGAACGCCTCGCCGGTCGGCCGTGCTGCGCCCCGTGCCACTAGTCGACGTCGACGGCTTGCCGACCCTTGTACCAGCCGCAGTTGGGGCAGACCACGTGCGGGAGCTTGGCGGACGAGCACTGCGGGCAGACCGATCGTGCCGGCGCCCGGAGCACCCAGTTGGAGGCCCGGCGGCTGCGGCTCTTCGCCTTGGAGGTCTTCTTCTTGGGGACGGCCATAGGGAGGGAATCCTAGGACACGCGCGCCGGCTCAGGGTCCGCGCAGCTCGTCGAGCGCCGACCAGCGGGGGTCGACCGGCCGGACACACTCGCAGGTCGAGCGGTTCCGGTCGGTCCCGCACTCGGGACACAGCCCGCGGCAGTCCTCCGAGCAGAGGGGCGCGAGCGGCAGCTCGAGAAGGACGACCTCCCGAACCATCGGCTCGAGATCGACGACGTCGTCGGTGAGCGGGTAGTCCTCGTCGTCGTCCCGCGTGCCCGAGTCGTGCACGAAGCGCTCCCGCACCGAGGCGACCACCCGGCCCTCGACCTGACCGCCACACCGGCGGCACTCGCCTCGCCAGGGTGCGGTCACCGTCCCGGCGGCCATGATCCCCCCGGGAAACGAGGAGAGGTCCACCTGCACCGTCACCGGCGCGGCCTCGGGCACCGAGGCGGACATCGTGCCGAGCCCTGCGATGACCCCGCTCCGCTCGACGTGCTCTGCGCTGCCGAGCTCACGGCGGAGCGCCGCCACCGATACCCGGAACGGGTGCCTCGCGGCGGCCCGCTGCCCCGGCGCCTCGGACGCGGGATCGGACACGGCCGGCACCCCGACCACCGATCAGGCGAGGTCCTGGTCGAAGAAGCCCTCCGGCTCGTCGGCGCCCGCGGCCTCGCCGGCAGGGTGCGGCGCCAGGGTGGTCGTCCCCCTGTTCGCCGATCTCGACCGGCGGCAGCGGAGTCACCTGGAGCTTCTGCCTGCCGGCCTGCACCGTCTTCATGGTGCGATCGAGGACGATCTCGAAGCTCGCCAGCTTGTGGTCCGCGTAGTCCTCCGCTTCGTGGCGGAGCCGTCGCGCCTCCTCGTTGGCGTCGTCGAGGATCCGCTGTGCCACATGGTTTGCCTGGCGCACGATCTCGGTGCGCTGCACCATTCGCTCGGCCTGGACCCGCACCTCCTCGAGCAGCGCGTCCGCCTCCCTGCCCCGTTCGGCGAGGAACTCCTCCCGCTCCTTCAACAGCCAGCGGGCCTGGCGCAGCTCGTCGGGCATCCGGTCGAGCGCCGCCTGCAACAGATCGACGAGCTCTTCGCGTGAGACGAGCACCGACGCCGACAGGGGCATCGCCTTCGCGGTCTGCACGAGGTCGAGGGCGCTACGGATGAACGCCTCGGCATCGTGATGGTGACCGACGTTGCGCGCCGAGTCGAGGTCCTCGAAGACGTCACTCACCGGCGAACTTCTCCTGGAGGCGGACGGCCACCACCTTCGGCACGAACGACGTCACGTCGCCCCCGAAGCGGGCTACTTCCCGAAGGAGGCGCGACGCGATGAACGAGTGCGCCGAGCTCGTCGGGATGAAGAGGGTCTCCACATCGGAGAGCTGTCTGTTCATCTGGGCCATCTGCAGCTCGTTCTCGAAGTCCGAGACGGCCCGCAGGCCCTTGACGATCACGCTCGCACCGACCTCGTGAGCGACGTTGACCACCAGCGTCGCGACCGAGACGATGCGAACGTTCACCAGGTGGGCGAGCGACTCCTCGAGCATCTCCTGGCGTTCCGTGAGGTCGAAGAGCACCTCGGTCTTCTGGGGGTTGCGGAGCGCCGCGACCACCACCTCGTCGAAGAGCCGCGAGGCACGTTCGATCACCTCGAGATGCCCATTGTGGACCGGGTCGAACGACCCGGGGATGAGCGCGATCCTCACGAGGCACCTTTCTGGGCCGCACGATCCGGACGGGCGACCGTCACGATGGTACCTCCGTAGCGCTTGGATCTCAGTACCCCCCAGCCCTGCCCGACGTCGATCGGTGCGCCCGATTCGAGGACCGCGAGGTCGCCCGGGAGGCTCGGCAGCAACGTCGCCCAATCGCCGTAGTCGTAGGGCGGATCGCACAGCACCAGGTCGTAGCGGGAGGCGGTCCTCGTGACCCAGCGCTCGACATCGGCCTGCACCACGGTCGCCTCGCCGGTTCGCTCCGCGTCCGCGAGCCCGACCGCGTCGAGGTTGGCGCGCAAGCCGGCGATCGCCGAGGAGTCGCTCTCGACGAAGGTCACCGACCCGGCCCCGCGGGAGAGCGCCTCGATCCCGAGCGCGCCGGTGCCGGCGAAGAGGTCGACGACCTGGCGCCCCTCCACCCCACCGAGGCTGAACAAGACGTCGAAGATGGCTTCACGCACACGGTCGGAGGTCGGGCGCAGCGTCGGACCGGGGCGGGCGGAAAGGCGCCTGCCACGCAGCTCCCCTGCGATCACGCGCACTCCGCCAGCCTACCGGTGGCCCTCGACCAACCCGAACCACTCGGCCGAGCACCGCCACCTCGGACGCTCGGCTCTCGAGCGGTGGGCTCCCGTACGCTCAGCTCTTGAAGAGGAACTCGGCTTCGTCGTCGTCGACGAAGAGTCGCAGCTCGTCGGCGAGCAGCGGATGGTCGAGCAGCGACGGGTCCTCGGCGACCAGGTCGTCGGCGACCGCAGCGCGCCGCGACGACCAGCTCCTTGTCCGAGCCGAGGCGGGCGAGGCGCAGGTCGCTCCGCCCCTTCTGGCGCTCGCCGAGGATGGTCCCCTCGCCTCGCAGCTCGAGGTCGGCCTCTGCGAGCTCGAAGCCGTCGGCCGTGCGCTCGACGGCGGCGAGCCGGGCGGCCGCCTCGGGTGCCTCGCTCGCGGAGAGCAGGTAGCACCATGCGGGGTCCGCGCCGCGCCCGACCCGTCCCCGAAGCTGGTGGAGTTGCGCGATACCGAAGCGGTCCGCGTCCTCGACCACCATCACGGTCGCCTCGGGCACGTCGACACCGACCTCGATCACTGTGGTCGCGACCAGGACCTCGAGGTCGCCCGTGCGGAAGTCCGCCATCGCGCGCTCCTTTTCGGCCGGTCGCATCTGCCCGTGCAGCAAGCCAACCCGTCGCCCGGCGAGCTCCCCGGCGGCGAGTCGTTCCGCCTCGGCGACGACCGAGGACGCCTCGACCTTGGCCGAACCTTCGACCAGTGGACAGACCACGAACGCTCGGTGGCCGGCCGCGCACTCCTCGCGGATCCGCGCCCAGGCCTGGTCCTCCTCGAGGGGGCCGCGCAGCCACGAGGTCGCCACCGGCAGCCGACCGGGCGGCAACTCGTCGACGACCGTCATGTCGAGATCGCCGAAGACCACCATCGCCGCGGTGCGCGGGATCGGCGTCGCGGTCATCACCAGGAGGTCCGGGTCGCGGCCGGTGCCGTCGGTTCCGCGGCCCTTGTCGCGCAGCGCGGCCCGCTGCTCGACGCCGAACCGGTGTTGTTCGTCGATGACGACGACGCCGAGCGACGCGAAGCTCACCTTGTCGGTGAGAAGGGCGTGGGTGCCGACCAGCAGGTCGACACGGCCCGCGGCCAACCCCTCGAGGATCGAGGCGCGCTCGGCGGCCGGGGTCTTCGAGGTCAAGAGCGCGCAGCGCACCGGACGGCGCCCCCCGAGCACCGAGGGGTCGTCGATCTCGAGCCCGCCGAGGAGCGATCGCACCTCGCCGGCGTGCTGTTCCGCGAGCACTTCGGTCGGCGCCATCAGCGCGCTCTGATGGCCGCCCTCGACGGCGACGAGCATCGCGGCGAGGGCCACCACGGTCTTGCCCGAGCCGACGTCGCCCTGGAGGAGGCGGTGCATCGGGAGCGGACCGGCGAGGTCCTCGGTGATGGTGGCGATCGCCTGCTGCTGGCCTCCGGTCAACGTGAACGGAAGGCCGGCCACGAACCGGTCGAGGGCGCTCGGCGAGCCGTCCGGTCGCTGCAG
This sequence comes from uncultured Acidimicrobiaceae bacterium, assembly GCA_963784155.1. Classification (GTDB taxonomy): domain Bacteria; phylum Actinomycetota; class Acidimicrobiia; order Acidimicrobiales; family RAAP-2; genus Bog-756. Next base: position 35,937 of record CAWAQF010000003.1, on the reverse strand, counting down.
GACGTGACGGATCCCCGGCGCGTCCTCCTCGAGCCGGCGGCGTCGCAGCACCAGCGCGAGCTGCAGCCGGAACAGCTCGTCGAACGCGAGACGCCGCCGGGCCGGCTCCGGAGCATCCATCGTGGTCGGGCGGTGGATGTGCTCCAGCGCGGTCGTGCGGTCGAGGAGTCCGAGCTCGTCGAGGCGGGGAGCGGGCACCGGGTCGGCGAACCGACCCGACCGGTCGAGTGCTTCGTGCACGTACCGGCTGATCCGCGCCGAGGTGAGCTCCGCCCGCTCGGTCAGGGGGTACACCGGGAAGACCCTGCCGGCGCGTGCCGTTTCGTCCGAGCCCTCGTCCTCCGCGCCGTCCTCGGCCTCGTCCTCGGCCGCGCCTCGCAGCACCTCGACGGCCGGATTGACCAGCTGCCGCGCACCCCGGTAGGCCGAGACCACTCCGAAGAGCAGGACGAGCGTCCCCGCCGGCAGCTGGTTCGCCCGCCACGTCTGGTTGAAGAAGACCACCCGCAGCCGCCCGCCTTCGTCGGCCACGTCGACCTCGACCCGACTCGGCGGACGCCGCCCCCGTCCGCGGCGCACCGGCGGACGGGCCACGCGGGTCACCCTCGCGAGCACCGAGGCCTTCTCTCCCTCGACGAGTGCGTCGATCGGAACCATCCTCGTCCCGTCGACATAGCGGCGCGGATAGTGGGTCACGAGGTCGAGGACCGACGAGATGCCGAGCTCGGCGAGCTCGCGTTCGGCGACGCCTCCGACACCCCGCAGAGTCGACACCGGGAGCTCGGCCAGCTGGCCGAAGCGGCGACCGGCCTGCTCGGCGCGTACCGCGGCAGCCCGGGTGGTCACTCGATGGAGAACAGGTACGGGTACAGCGGCTGCCCGCCGTGGTGGACCTCGGTGTCCACCTGAGGCCGGTGGTCGCGGAGCCACTCGGTGATCCGGCGAGTTTCGGCAGGTCCCGAGCCGTCGCCCTCGATGATGGTCACCAGGTCGTGCTGCCCGCCCACCAACACGTCGAGGAGCGAGCACGCCGCCCCGGCCATGGTGTCCCCGACCACTTCGATGCCGTCACGGGAGAGGCCGAGCCAGTCGCCGGTCGAGATCGGTCCCGCCGAGCTGTCGGCGTCTCTCACCGCGCGGGTCACCTCACCGGGTACCACGGTGCGGGCGGACCGCTCCATCCCCTCGGCGTTGACCTCCCCCCGGGCACCCGGGTCGTAGGCGAGCAGCGCGGCGAAGCCTTCCGCGATCGTCTCGGTCGGCACCACCCATACCTGCTTCGAGGTGAGCTCCTTCACCCGGTCCGCCACCGGCCGGATGTTGCCGTTGTTCGGGAGGACGATGACCTCGTCGCAGTCGATCGCGTCGACCGCGTCGACCAGCTCGGCGATCGAGGGGTTCATCGACTGCCCCCCGGCGAGGATCCCCTGCACGCCGAGGGAACGGAAGATGCGGGCGATCCCCTCGCCGCTCGCCACGGCGACCACCGCGGTGACCGGTGCCGGCCCGAGAGGGATGTCGGAGGGCCCGCTCCCCGCGGTTCCCGCGCCCTCCCGGACCCACCGCTCCTCCTCGACCTCTTCGAGGAGATCGGTGATCCGGATGGTCCGCGGCCGGCCGACATCGAGCGAGGCCTCGATCGCCGAGCCGATCTCGTCGGTATGGATGTGGCAGTTCCAGAGGCCGTCGCCTCCGACCACGACGATCGAGTCGCCGAGGCCCGCCCATACCTCTTTGAACGCCGGGATCGTCTCGTCGGGTGCTTCGAGCAGGTACATGACCTCGTAACGGAGTCCGGCGAGTGCGTCGTCGTCGCCGTGCCCACCCGAGATCGTCCGGCGATCGACCGAGCCCGCTCGGCGATCGACCAGCGAACCCGAGCGGCGATCGGCGGCCGAACCGTCCTCTGCGTTCCCGTCGACGACCGGCAGCGCATCCGGCTCGGGCATCGGGCGGCCGTCGAGCACGCAGAGCAACGCGTCGAAGAGCAGGACGTACCCTGCGCCGCCCGCGTCGACCACCCCTGCCCGCTCGAGCACCGGCAGGAGCGACGGGGTCAGCGCGAGCGCGTCCGCCGCACCCGACCTCGATGCCTCGGCCACCTCGAGGAGCGACCCACCTGCCTCGGCGGCGGAGCGAGCGGCCTCGGCCGCGCCGCGGGCAACGGTCAGGATGGTGCCTTCGACCGGCCGCATGACCGCCTCGCGGGCGAGCTTGTCGGCAATCGCGAGCGCGCTCGAGAGATCGCTCGGTCCCGGGTCGGCCGCCGCGGTCACGAAGCCTTCGCAGAGACCGCGGAGCAGCTGCGAGAGGATGACGCCCGAATTCCCCCGTGCGCCCATCAGCGAGCCGTGCGCGATGGCTCGGCAGGCCGCCTCCATCCCCGGCGATTCGAGCCCGGCGAGCTCGTCGGTCACCGACTCGAGGGTGAGTGCCATGTTGGTCCCGGTGTCGCCGTCGGGAACCGGGTAGACGTTGAGGCGGTTGAGCTGCTGCCGGTGCGACCGGAGTCCGTCGCGGAACGTGGTGACCACCTCGCACAGCTCTGCCGCGCCGAGCGAGTCCGAGACCACCGTCACGTGGTGGATGCTAACCTTTGAGGCTTGTCCGAACGACCCTGGGAGGAGCCGGAAGCGTCATGGGAGCAGTGTGCGACATCTGCGGCAAGAAGCCGTCGTTCGGCATGAGCGTCAGCCACTCGCACCGGCGCACCAAGCGTCGGTGGGACCCGAACGTCCAGCGGGTGAGGGCTCTGGTGAACGGGACACCGAAGCGGATCCACGCCTGCACCTCGTGCATCCGATCGGGCAAGGTCGTCAAGCGGCCGATCCGCGACATCCCGGCCTGAGCGGGCCCACCCGCCCGGGACCCGCTTTCGGCGCCCCTTTCTGAAGCTGGCTCCGCGGCCGACGGCGGAATGACTGCGAGCGGGCCGGCCGTCAGGTCCCGCGGGACGAGGACGTCGAGAGGTCCGATCCGGGTACTGCGGGAGGCGTCCCGTTGTCCCCCGTTCCGATCGGCCGGCACACCGGCAGGCGGAGCCACGGGGTCGCCGGGGAGCTCGTCACCGTCCGATCGCTCGGCGGGGAGTTCCACGACGAAGGTGGCCCCCGGTCCGGGATTCGCCGTGACGGTGCCACCGTGTGCACGCACGATCGCCTCGACGATGGCGAGGCCGAGACCCGCCCCTCCCGACGACCGGGCGCGCGAAGGATCCGAGCGGAAGAAGGGCTCGAAGATCGAGGGGAGGTCCGCCGGGTCGATGCCCGGCCCTTCGTCGTGGACCGTGAGCACCGCACGGCCCTCGTGTGCCGAGACCCCGACCCGTACCGCACCCTCGGTGGAGTAGGTCAGCGCGTTCACCACCAGGTTGTCGACCACTTGGCGCAAGCGGTCCGGGTCCCCCTCGAGGAGGACCGCGCCGGACGCATCCACCTCGACGACGCGGTCGGGAGCCGACACCCCGGCGGATTCGGCGGAGCGCCGGGCCACCTCGGCCAGGTCGACCCGCTCGCGACGAAGCGGTCGCTCGTGGTCGAGCTGCGCGAGGAGGAAGAGGTCGTCGACCAACGCGCCCATCCGCGACGCCTCGTCACGGATGTGGCGCATCGACCTCGCCAACTCCGCCGGACGATTGCGTATGCCGAGGTCGAAGAGCTCCGGCGTATCCGAGGATCGAGGTGAGCGGGGTGCGCAGCTCGTGGGAGGCGTCCGCGAGGAACCGGCGCAGTCGCTCCTCGGAGGCCGCGCGTTGGGCGAAGGCCGCTTCGATCTCGTCGAGCATGGCGTTGAAGGTGGCCCCGAGCTGGCCCACCTCGGTCCCCTCGTCGACCGGGGTCACCCGCTGAGCGAGGTCCCCGTGCGCGATGGCTCCGGCCGTCTCGGTGATCTCCTCCAGAGGTCGGAGATCGCGCCGGACCATCAGCCACGAGAACACCCCGAGGCAGGCGAGCACGACGAGCGACACCACGATCTCGATCAGGAGCAGCTGGCGCAGCGTCCCCTCGAGGTCGGTGAGCGGCACCGCGACGACCACGACCCCACCGTTCTTGAGGGGCTTCGCGACCGCGCGGTAGGACACCGCACCGCCGCCGGATCCCGAGGCGGTGAAGTAGGAGTCGGACCCGGCCGACAAGCCGGCACCGGGCAGCCGCGCGGGGAGGTTCGGCGCGGTCGGGACCCGGCCCCCGTAGCTGAAGAACACGTGGGCGTCGACCTTGCCCTGTGCGTTCCGGAGCTGACCGTACGTACCCGGTGGGACGAGCACCGCCCGGTTGGCGGAGCTCGCGAACAGACCCCCTCCGTTGCGGAAGACGACGCCCGAGTGGGCCGACGTCCGGACCCGTCCACTCGCGCCCGAGCCGCTTCCCGGCGTCGCGGTGGCCGTCCCGCTCGAACCTCGGGGGGACGGTGCCGCCGGCGCCTCGGGTCCGATCCCCGCCGACGAGAGCAGAGCGCGCCCCACCGGATAGGCGGCGCCCTGGAGCTGCTGGTCCACCCGGGTGACGAGGAACGAGCGCAGCGCGTTGTAGGTGACGACGTCGGAGATCACCAGACCGGCGGCGACCGTGCACACGACCAGGAGGAGCAGACGGACCCGCAGGGTCACCGGCCTGCCTCCTCGCAGGCCCCCTGGGCGGGCTCGGGCCCGGGCTCGGCCCCCTGGGCGGGCTCGGGCTCGCGGAGGCAGTACCCGAGGCCGCGCACGGTTCGGATCATCGAAGGCCCGAGGCCGTCGAGCTTCCTCCGGAGGTAGCTGATGTACACCTCCACCATGTTGACGCGCCCCTCGACGCTCGACTCCCAGACCCGTTCGCGGATCTGGGACTTCGAGACGACCTGTCCCGCGTTGACCATCAGGTAGTGGAGGAGCCGGAACTCGGTCGGCGTGAGCTCGACCGGTGTGCCGGCGCGCCAGACCTGATGGCTGTCCTCGTCGAGCTGGAGGTCACCGACCGCCACCACGGGCCCGTCGTCGACGACGCCCTGGGTGCGCCGCAGGACGGCGTCGATCCGGAGCAGCATCTCCTCGACGCTGAACGGCTTGGTCATGTAGTCGTCGCCGCCCGCGGCGAGACCGCGCAGGCGGTCGTCCAGACCGTCCCGGGCACTGAGGAAGAGCACCGGTGTCTGTGCCGAGCGCCGGTCTGCGATCAACTGCTCGAGGATCTCGAAACCGTCGAGGTCCGGCAGCATGACGTCGAGGACCACCAGGTGGGGCCGGAACGAATGGATCGACCGCAAGGCGTCCGCGCCGGTGTGGGCCACTTCGACGCGGGCTCCGCGCAGATCGAGCGCCATGGCCACCAGATCGGTGATGCTGGCCTCGTCGTCGACGACCAGGATCCGCCGTCGCTCTATGGCCACTGGTGCTCCACGGTGCCCTCCAGGCCCGTCGGCGGGGTCTGCTCGTCGGAGACCCGAGCCACGGGCGGCGCCGAGCGGTCCCCGACCTCGCCCTGCCGTCCATGGTGCACGGGCATCCTGTGCGTTTCCTGAGAGCGGCGTCTTCCCGGGGCGAGGACCTGGCCGAGCGGCGCAGGCGAGCGGCTCGGAATGGGCGGACCTTGGCGAAACGGTTCAGAACGAGTGGCGCCAGCCTCCCGGCGCGACCGGCACCCCGGCGTGCGTGCGCTCTCCGGCCTGGGAGGTGCACCGCCCGATGGGGAGCGGTGCTGCCAGCCCCGCGGCTTCGAACGCGACGACCAGCCGGGAGGGTGCGCCGGTCGCGACGACGAGCTCGTAGTCCTCGCCACCGTGGAGCGCGTCCTCGAGGGTGGCGCCTGGCTCGACCGGCACCTCGTCGAGCCGGATCCCGACGCCGGACGCGTCGCCGAGATGCCCCACGTCCGCCACCAGGCCGTCGGAGACGTCGACCGCCGCGACCGCCCCCGCACTGCGGGCCGCCTCCCCCTGTGCGATGCGAGCCTTCGGACGGAGCCATCGGGCCGCGAGGCCGGGTGGACAGGCGCTCCCTCGGCGCAGATGCCGGAGGCCGGCCGCGGCACCACCGAGCGGCCCGGTGACGAACAGCGTGTCACCAGGCGTCGCGCCCGAGCGGAGCAACGCCGGGGAGTCGGACCTCCCCTCGAGGGTGCCCACGGCCGCGACCGAGATGACGAGCACGGGTGCCGCCGAGAGATCCCCACCGACGACACGGCACCCCGTCTCGGCCGCTGCGTCCGCCGTCCCCTCGCCCACCCGCTCGAGCCCGGTGCCCGGTGGCGCCGCCATCGAGACGACCGCATAGCGGGGCCGGGCGCCCATCGCGGCGAGGTCCGAGAGGGTGACCATGAGCGCCTTGTAGCCGGCGTCCCCGGGCCCACCGAGCGCGAGATCGACGTGGACGCCCTCGACGACGAGGTCGGTCGAGAGCACCAACCGGTCGCCGCCGAGCGGCACGACCGCCGCGTCGTCCCCGATCCAGGTCTCACCCGACGGAGGACGGGCGCCGGCGGCCGCCTCGAAACGTGCGCGGAGCCGCTCGATCAGGGTGAACTCGTCGAGCGGCCCGGGCGACCCGGCCCCGGCCGGGTCGGAGTTGGGACGTTCCACCCGCCTTGCCTACCATTGAAGGAAGGCGCCCCCACTACAATCGAGCGCCGTCCGGCACACCGGCCTCCTCGGATCGGCCGCGTTCCCGGTTCGTTCTGGACACCGAGGAGGACCCACCGCCCATGCCGCCCACCGACCACAAACAGCTGATCGACTGGGTGGACGAAGTGGCGGCACTGACCGAGCCGGCGGCGATCGAGTGGTGCGACGGCTCCGCCGACGAGTACGACCGGCTCTGCGAGCTCCTCGTGGAGAAGGGCACCTTCACCAGCCTGTCCGACGCCAAGCGGCCGAACAGCTACTGGGCCCATTCCGACCCGGGCGACGTCGCGAGGGTGGAGGACCGGACCTTCATCTGCTCGGCGGCCGAGTCCGACGCCGGGCCGACCAACAACTGGCGTGACCCCGCCGAGATGCGCGAGACGCTCACCGACCTCTTCCGCGGGTCCATGCGCGGCCGGACCATGTACGTGGTGCCGTTCTCGATGGGACCGCTCGGCTCCTCGATCGCCCACATCGGAGTGCAGATCACCGACTCCGCCTACGTGGCGGTCTCCATGCGGATCATGACCCGGATGGGACGCGGCGCCCTCGAGGTGCTCGGCGCGGAGGGCGACTTCGTCCCGTGCCTCCACTCGGTCGGCGCGCCGCTCGCCGACGGTCAGACCGACTCGAGCTGGCCGTGCGACTCTGAGAACAAGTACATCGTCCACTTCCCCGAAACGCGGGAGATCTGGTCGTACGGCTCCGGCTACGGCGGCAACGCGCTGCTCGGGAAGAAATGCTTCGCACTGCGGATCGCTTCGGCGATGGCACGCGACGACCACTGGCTCGCCGAGCACATGCTCATCTTGAAGCTGACCTCGCCGGCCGGCGAGACCCGGTACGTGACCGGCGCCTTCCCCTCGGCGTGCGGCAAGACCAACCTCGCCATGCTGATCCCGACCCTCCCCGGATGGAAGGTCGAGACGATCGGCGACGACATCTGCTGGATGAAGTTCGGCGCCGACGGCCGCCTGTACGCGATCAACCCGGAAGCCGGGTTCTTCGGGGTGGCACCGGGAACCAACGTCCACACCAACCCGAATGCCATGCTCACCCTCGACGGGAACGCAATCTTCACCAACACCGCGCTCACCGACGACGGCGACGTCTGGTGGGAGGGGATGAGCGACCCGCCGGCCCACCTCACCTCCTGGAAGGGTGAGGACTGGACCCCCGAGTCCGGCACGACCGCTGCGCATCCGAACGCCCGCTTCACCGTCCCCGCGTCCCAGGACCCGGCCATTGCGGCGGAGTGGGAGGACCCGGTCGGGGTGCCGATCGACGCGATCCTCTTCGGTGGGCGGCGGGCCTCGGTGGTTCCGCTCGTGTTCGAGTCGCGCGATTGGCAGCACGGAGTCTTTCTCGGCTCGATCATGGCCTCGGAGACGACCGCTGCCGCGGCCGGCGCGGTCGGCAACCTCCGGCGCGATCCCTTCGCGATGCTCCCCTTCTGCGGCTACAACATGGCCGACTACTTCGGCCATTGGCTGGAGATCGGTGCTTCGGCCGACCCGGAGAAGCTGCCGACGATCTTCTACGTCAACTGGTTCCGCAAGGACGAGGACGGAAAGTGGCTCTGGCCGGGATACGGCGAGAACTCCCGCGTCCTCGAGTGGGTGTTCGAGCGGGTGAGTGGCAGGGGTGAGGCGGTCGAGACCCCCATCGGGCTGGTGCCCGCGCCGGGCGCCATCGACACCGAGGGGCTCGACGTCTCCCACGAGCACATGGTGAAGCTCCTCGCCGTGGACACCGCCGAGTGGCGGGAAGAGGTGCCGCGGATCCGCGAGCACTATGCGATCTTCGGCGACCGGTTGCCCTCCGAGCTCCGCGCCGAGCTCGACCGGCTCGAGGAGCGCCTGTCCTGAACGCGACCTAGCGCGGACCGAGCTCCGGTTCGCTCCGGAGGGCCCGCCTGGAGCTCATGTAGGAGACGGCGGCGAGCGCCGCGGTCGCCGCCATCACCGCGTTGCCCGCGGGGACCGGTAGCGAGAGCACGACGGGCACGAGCGATCCGACGACCCACATGAGCTGCAGCTGGGTTTCGAAGCGGCCGAAGGCACGACCCTGGTCGAGCTCGCGGACGTGCCGCTGGACCAGCGCGTCGAAGGAGGGTTTGGCAGCCGAGCCCGCCGCCCCGACCGCGAGCGCGACGAGTGCCTGGAGCAAGCGCGCGTGCACGAGGGCGCCGAGGGTGGCGAAGCCCGCCACCAGCCACAGGCAGCCGGTGAGGATCTGCTGTTCGCTGAAGGCCCGCCGGAGGCGAGCCACGAGGAGTACTCCGATCAGCGCTCCCGCGGTCATCGACCCGAGCAGCAGTCCGAACCACCAGGTGGCGGCGCCCTCGCGGCGCAGCGCGAAGGCCAGAAGAAAGGTGAGGAAGCCGAGCAGCGCCTTGAGCACCGACATCGGCATCAGCGCGAGCAGCACCTGCCGGCCGGCGAAGGGGCGGAACGCGGCGAGGTCCTCGGCGTCGCCCGCCCAGACGTCCTCGAGATCGGGCGCGTAGCGCACCGCCTGGGTGGTGACCTTCGCCACCGCCGCCTTCGACCTGCCCTCCTCGCGGCGTCGTTCTCGCAACCGGCGGACGGGCAGGCGGGCGCCGGCGAGCGCCGCGACCGCGAAGATCACCATGTCCGTCCAGAGCACGCCCGGCGAGCCGAACAGCTTGAAGATCGCGACGGCCGGCAGGGCGAACACGATGCCCGACAGCGCCGCGAGCAGTCCGAGGCGCGCATTGAGGGTGGCGAGGTCGGGCTCGCGGATCGGCGCGCCCCCGGTCGGGCGCTCGACATCGATCACCGGCGTGCCGTAGGGCGGCGTGGGATGGCGCCGCTCGGGCGGACCCGGCGAGCGGGACCCCGGAACAGAGCTCCCTGCCGTGTCGAGCCCTGCCGTGTCGAGCCCTGCCGTGTCGAGCCCTGCCGTGTCGAGGGCGGCGATTTCGGGGACCAGCGCTCCCTTGGTGACCACGTACACCTTGGAGAGCACCAGCATGCAGAAAGCCTCGGGGAAGAGCAGGAGCGAGTGCAGGTCCCGGGCGACGAACGGGCAGAGCACGGCGCGGCCGAGCGCGGAGGTCACCACCATCGCCCGTCGTGCACCGCGACTGCGGTCGACGAGGGGGCTGAGCGTGGGCGCCACCACCGCGAAGGGCCCCATCGTGAGGAGGAGGTACAGCAGCACCTTGTCCTTCGCCGCGGTCGGTGAGATGGAGAAGAAGAGCGAACCCGCCAACGAGACCGCGAAGAGGGTGTCCCCGGCCGTCATCAGCACGTGGGTCAGGGAGAGGCGCCCGAACGCACGCCGCTGGTCGAACAGGTCGGCGATCGCCGACCTGGCCAACCGCCGGAACTGGTCGCCACGTTCGCGGACGCCCACGTGGGCATGGTACGCGTCGGGAGCGCCACCACCGGTTCCAAGGGCTCCGCCGGGCCTCCAGGGGTAGAGTGCTCTGACGACGATTTCCCGTCCCGAGGAGCGATGCATGCCGGTCAACGCCTACGTGCTCATCCAGACCGAGGTCGGAAAGGCTGCGACTGTCACCCGTGCCGTCTCCGGGCTCGACGGCGTCGTCGCCGCCGAAGGCGTCACCGGACCCTACGACGTGATCGTCCGCGCCGAGGCCGGCACGGTCGACGAGCTCGGTCAGATGGTCGTCGGCCGCATCCAGCTCATCGAGGGGATCACCCGCACGGTCACCTGCCCGGTCGTCAACCTCTGAGCCGGACGAAGCGCGGAGAGCGGCCGACGGTCAGGTGATCGCGCCGGAGCCGCGCAGTTCGGCGATCTCCGCTTCGCTCACGCCCCACTCGTGCAATGCCTGGTCCCCCCGCTGTCCCGGATTGGGTGGTGGCCACCGGATCGAACCCGGTGTCGCGCCGAAGCGAGGTGCCGGAGAAGGTTGGAGCACGCCGGCGACTTCGCAGAACGTTTCGCGGAATTGGTTGTGGGGGTGCTCGGGGGCCTCGGACATCGAGAGGACCGGTGCGACGCAGGCGTCGGTGCCTTCGAAGACCGATGTCCATTCGGCACGCGTCTTCGAGGCGAAGACCCCTGCGAACCGCTCTTTCATCTTCGGCCACTCGTCGCGGTCCATCTGCCCGGGAAGGTCTTCTTCCGCGAGGCCCATCAACTTGACCAGCTCCGCGTAGAACTGCGGTTCGATGGCGCCGACGGCCATGTGGCCGCCGTCACTCGTCTCGTAGACCTCGTAGAACGGCGCGCCGGTGTCGAGCAGGTTGGTGCCCCTCGCCTCGTTCCACATGCCGGTGGCGAGCAGGGTGTAGGTGAGGGTCATCAGCGCCGCGGCGCCGTCGACCATCGCCGCGTCGACGACCTGCCCCTCGCCGGTGCGCCCCGCATGGAGGATCGCCGCCAGCATCCCGAACGCGAGCAGCATGCCTCCCCCGCCGAAGTCACCCAGCAGGTTGAGGGGGGGTACGGGTCGCTCACCGGCTCTTCCGATCGGATCGAGGACGCCGGCGAGCGCGATGTAGTCGATGTCGTGCCCGGCGGCTGCAGCCATCGGGCCCACCTGACCCCACCCGGTCATCCGCCCGTAGACGAGCTTCCGGTTGCGGGCGAGGCACGCGTCGGGGCCGATGCCGAGGCGCTCTGCCACGCCCGGGCGGAATCCCTCCATCAGCCCGTCGGCACTCTCCACCAGCCGGAGGACCAGCGCGACCCCGTCGGGATGCTTCAGATCCACGGCCACCGACCGTCGCCCGCGGTTCATGAGGTCGACATGGGGCTCCTGGTTGGGTGGATAGATCGCCCGCTCCGACCGGTCGATGCGCACGACGTCCGCGCCGGCGTCGGCGAGCATCATCCCGGCGAAGGGCGTCGGCCCGATCCCTGCGAGCTCGACGATCCGGACACCGCCGAGTGGACCACTCATCGCCGGCCGCCGTGTGTGCGTCCTCCGCCGAGAGGGAACGGCAGCCGGCGGAGTACGGGAAGGGAGCGCATGGCCGGATGGTGGCCCCGGGAACCACCGTGGGTCAAATGCCGGCTTCTACGTCGACTGGACGACGCGCACGATGGTGCCGTCCGAAACGTCGTAGCGCCACCCTTCCACCCGGAGCTCCTCCGGCAGGAGTGCGCACGTCCGTACCCGTTCCACGTCGTCACGGAGCGCCCGGTCGGGATCCTCCATTGCGAGGAACTCCCAGGCGGCCGCCTCTCGCGTGCCCGCTTTCTCGAGACTCGCGTGCACGTCGTCCTCCCCACGGCCGGCCAACGCGCACTCGGTGTGCTGCATGACCGCGACCTCGCGCACTTCGAGGAGCCGGGTCGCGAGCACCAGCGAGCGCAGGACGTCGGATGTCACACGCCCCCCTGCGTTGCGGAGGATCTTCGCGTCCCCTGGCCGGAGACCGAGCATCGTGAGCGGTTCGATGCGGGTATCCATGCAGGTGACGAGCGCGAACCCTCTGGCCGCGGTGGGCGGGATCCCACCGAGTACGAAGGCTGCGGCGGCGCGGCGGTTGGCCTCGAGGAGTTCGTCCAGCACGGACACGATCTTGACAGAACCGCTGGAAGCCCGACGTCTCTGCCCACGTTCCGTCGCCGCTACCCTGAGTGCCCGATCCCCGCGTGACCACCCGTCGACGCGAGCACCGGTGAGGAGCCCACGGATGCCATCGGCGCGGCGCAGCACCGGCCCCGGCCGAGTGAACCTGATCGGCGACCACACCGACTACAACCTCGGCGCGGCCCTGCCGATGGCCATCGGCCTCGGGGTGACCGTCGAGTTCCTCCCCTCGGCGGACTCGGCGGGCTCGGGCGGGACTCGGCGGGCTCGGCCCGCTCCGCACTGCAGGTGACCTCTGCTGCTTTCCCGGGCGAGCGGGCCGTGCTCGACCTCGGGGCGGACGACCTGCCGATCGCCTCCCTCCGGCCGGCGTGGGTGCGGCCGGTCGCCGCGATGGTCGCGCTGGTACGGCCCGGTCCGGGGATACTCCACATCCGGTCGGACCTCCCGATGGGGTCGGGGCTCTCCTCGAGCGCGGCCCTCTGCGTGGCGTTGGCGGACGTGTTCGGTGCGGACGCCTTCGGTGAGCACGGCACGCCCGTCGACGTCGCGCGGCTCTGCCAGGAAGCCGAGCGCCGCGCCGGTTCCCCGGTCGGCGCCATGGATCCCCTGGTGTGCGCCGGTGGTCGTGCCGGCCATGCGCTCCTCATCGACTTCATGACGATGACCGCCCAGCAGGTGGCGGTGCCGGCGGACGCAGAAGTGATCGTCGTCGACTCGAGCCGTCCGCGCAGCGTGGCCGGCTCGGCCTACGCGGAGCGCGTCGCCGAGTGCCGCGCCGCAGCGGCTCTGGTCGGTCGTCCCCTCGGTGCGGTCGACGACCGCGCGGTGGACTCGATTGCGGAGCCACGCCTTCGACGCCGCGCGCGTCACGTGGTCTCCGAATGCCGCCGGGTCCACGCCTTCGCCGCGGCGCTCGCGGCGGACGAGCTCGCCGAGGCGGGGCGGCTGATGGACGAGAGCCACCGAAGCCTGTCCGGCGACTTTGCGGTCTCGACGCCCGAGATGGACCGGCTGGTCGAGCAGCTCGCCTCGCTCGACGGGGTGTTCGGCGCCCGCATGACCGGTGCGGGCTTCGGGGGTTGTGTCGTCCTCCTCGCGCGCCCCGGCGCCGTCGATCCGGGCTCACTCCCGACTCCCGCCTGGCGGGTCGAGGCGGTCGACGGGGTCCTCGCCGCGCGCCGCGCCGGGCCGGTCAGCCCGTCGACGGCGGACGAAGACGCCGGGTGATCACCCGCTGGAGCACGACCGGCTTGCGCACGTCGTCGATCTCGCGCACCTCACCGGTCTCCCAGAGGAGCAGTTCGATTCGTCCCGTGCCGACCAGGCGACGCAGCAGCGACTGCACGACGTCCGCTCGCGCGATCTCGGAGAGTGCGATCTCCCAGCGCGGCCGGCTGATCGCCCCCCAGCACACGACGATCCGTGCGGTGGTGAGCACCAGTCGGGTCCGTCGCCAGCGCACCACCCGGGCGGCCAACCAGAGACACGGGACCGCGACCACCGCGCCTTCGACCCAGTGGAGCGCGACCGACGTGTGCGGGATGCCGACGTCGAGCGCGATCCCCACCGAGATGGCCGCGAGCGCCGCCGCGAGCGGTCCGGCCAGGAAGGACCAATGTGGCGCAATGTCCACCAGGACCTCCTCGGTCGGATGGAGCGAGAGCCGGCGAACCGCCAACCTCAGGCCAGCTTGCCGGCGATCGAACCCGCCGACCGCAGCACCGTGCCGTCCGCTCCGGTGGTCGTATAGACGTGGGTGGGGCGACGGCGCGCCTCGTCGAGGAGGTCGCCGAGCATGGTCCCGAACGCCAACTCCGGCGCGACCCACAGATATCGTGCGAGTGATCCCGGGATCGTGTTCACCTCGTTGACCACGAACTCCGATCCGTCGGAGAGGAAGTCGATCCTCGCGACACCGCGGACCCCGGCGAGCGCGGCGATCTGCTCGGAGGCTGCCCGCAGAGCCTTCTCGAGCTCCGGGGCGATGCGCGCCGGGAGCTCGCGTCGTGCGCCCGCCATCCCTTCGCCGGCCACGTACTTGTCGCGGTAGCCGAGGATGTCCCCCGACCGCTCGGAACGGATCGGCCGTTCGACCGCCGAGAGCTGCAGCGCCGGCCAGGTGCGGACTCCGATCTGGAGATCCTCCATGTCAGGTCGGTACGGCTCGAGGACCGCGCCGGACGCGAGGTGGGGGTTCGCGCCGAGCCGTGCCAGCGCGGTCTCGAAGTCCTCGACGACGTCGATGCCGATCGACGAGCCGCCGAACCGCGGCTTGACGATGTAGGGGCCGGCGAACGCAGGAGGCGCAGCCCCGTGCACGAGCAGGTGTCGCGGGAGCGTCGGGAGGCCGGCTCCGGCGACGACCGCGCCGAAGCCGAGCTTGTCCATCCCGAGGGCCGCGCCCGACGCGGTCGGGCCGGTGTAGCGGATGCCGGCCAGGTCGAGCGCGGCTTGCAGGGTCCCGTCCTCTCCGGGGCCGCCATGGCAGCAGACCACCGCGGCATCGAGGTCGAGGGAGCGCGTGCGCCCGAGTCGACCGCCCGGCTCCGAGAAGCCACCGCTCGGTGCGGCGACGAACAACAGGCGATTCGACCCGCGGGGAACGCCTTCGACGAACGCCTCCGCCTCGAGGCCGGCGTCGACCTCGAACCACTCCGCCGTCTTCGACCAGTAGAGGGCGCGAACCGACGGCACCGGCGCGTCCGGCCCTCTGGTGAGCCCTCGAGCTGCCTGGAGTCCGGTCAGCACGCTCACGTCGTGCTCGGGGGAGGGACCTCCGAAGATGACGGCGACGTCGGACACGATGTGGCGGTTCCTCCGGTTTGCGGCACCGACGGGAGGCCCCGGCGGCGGGCTCGAAAGATCAAGGGTAGTGGTCCGGCAAGTCGTTCTCGTACAACACCGCGTCGCCCTCGCCGAGATGGCCCCGGACCCACTCGACCGCCTCGTCTCGCATTCCGACCGTGACCACCGACATTCCCGAAGCGCTCACCGACACCGCCCCGTCGCAGAGCGCCCGGCGGTTGGTCCGACCCACGATCACCAGGTCGTCGGCGATCGAGGCGACGGACGCGGCGAACCTGCGGTTCTCGTCGTACTGGCGAGCGCCGAGCTCGACCATGCCCGGTGTCACCACCACCACCCGGTGGCGTGCACCGCCGCCGTTCCGGCCGACGGACGCCCCAAGGGTGGCGAGGGCGGCAGATACGCCCGCGGGGTTCGAGTTGTAGGTGTCGTCGAGCACGGTCGCACCCGAGGCACTCCGTGCGGCGAGCAGCCGGTGGTCGACCGCGGGGAGGTCGGCGATCCTCTTGGCCAGCGCGTCGCGGTCGACACCCAACGCCAGGGCCGCCCCGACGGCGCATGCGAGATTGACCGGCTGGATACCCGTCGGGACGTCGACCTGCTCCACGAGGGACGAGCCCTCTACGGCGACGGTGACCCCGTGGCCCTTCGGATCCCGCCGGACGCAGACGTCCGCGGAGAGGTCGACGGTCGAGCACCGCAAGGCGCGCTTGCCTCGCGCTTCCGCCGAGTCGGCGAGTGCTGCGAGCCGCGGATCGTCCACCGGCAGCACGACGACCGGTGCGGGCTCGAGGATCTCGGCTTTCGCGTGGAGGACTCGTTCCTCGGTGCCGAAGCGCTCGAGATGGACCGGACCGATGGCGGTGATGATCGACACGTCGGGCCGGCACCAACGACAGAGCTCCGCGATCTCGCCTTGTCCGTAGGCGCCCATCTCGGCGATGAAGACCTGCGTTCCCTCCGCCAGGTGCTCGTTGACGGCACGGGCCAGTCCGGCACGGTTGTTGAAGCTGGCAGGCGACGCGACCACCTGGCGGGAGGCCCCGAGGAGGTGCGCGAGATGGCCCTTGGTCGACGTCTTCCCGTAGGAACCGGTGACGGCGACGACGGTCGGCGCCACCCGGCGCAGCCGCTCTGCCGCGGGCATCGACGTAGCGGCCCGCCAACCTTCGTTCGACCGGCGCAGTTCCGAGGCACGCCAGATCGACGACGAAGGGGACCGCGAGGGCAGCCACCAGGGCGAGCACCGAGGCCGGGCCGATCACGACCCCGACGACGACGACGACCACCTCGAGGACCCCCCACACCGCGGCGAGGGTGCGCAGACGGCGGGTCCACGCGAGGGGTGACGTTCGTCCCCGAACCCCGAGACCGAGCGGGCCGACCGCCACGACCGCCGCGGTCGCCACACCGACGACGGGCCACCACAGCGCGCCGACGCCAGCCGCGACGGCGACCGCGACCAGCACCGCGTTCCACGGTGTGATCCGCCACCAACGCCCCGCGAACCTGCTGACCGATCCCGGCAGGTAGTGCTCGCGCTGGGCCACGCGCAGCCACCGGAGACCGGCGGGCACGCACGCGACGAGGCACGCAGCGACCGTCAACCACGCCAGGCCCTGGTCGAAACGGATCGGACCGGTCGTCCCGAGCACGGTGCGCACGAGCGACGAGGTCACGGCGACGCGGAGGCCCGGCCTCCCTCCGCCGGCGCGTCGGCCGGCTCATCCGCCGCCGAGGGCGTGCCCTCACCGGCGGAAAGGGGTGCGGCGGTCCCACCGGTACCCGTCACGACACGCAGGAGGGACTCCGGCACCTCGATCGGTGTCAGATGGCCGGCCCCCGCGACCACCTCGAGCGTGGCATGGGGAAACAGCCCGACCGCCCGTTGCGCGACCTCGACAGGCACCTCACGATCGTCCGCGCCCCACAACAGATCGACCGGACAGGCGATCGCCGGCAACACCTCGTCGTAGTGCTCCGCGAGCACGCGCACCAGCACACCGCGCATCACGCCGACCGCCGCCCGGTAGTCCGCCGAGCCGTAGCGCATCCGGAGCGCCTCCATCCGCTCGTCGCCGAGCAACCCGGCGCGATGGAGCCGGCGACCCAACCGGTAGGTGAGAGCAGGGCGACTGCGGCGGCCTCTCCGGTCGAGAAGCGGGACCGCCGGTGAGGACGAGACGCTCGATCCGCTCCGGCACCAACCGTTGGAGCTCGAGCGCAACCCGTCCACCGAACGAGTGGCCGACCACGACCACCCGATCGGCAAGAAGGTCGGCCTCGAAGAGCGGAAGGAGCTGTTCGCGCGTACCACTCGGTGTCCTGGGGCTCGTGAGGCGGCGGTGTGGCGCCGAAACCGGGCAGATCCGGGGCGATCGCGCTCGGCGGGGCGTCGGGCCGGTCGGCGAAGACGCCGGTGAAGTCGGCATGGGTCCGCGCCCAACCGTGCAGGGCGAGGACGCTCGGGCGCCCCTGCCCCCAGGCGCCGCCGAACAGGCGCCCGCCGGCGAATGACTTCAGCACCGGTACACCCTATCGATAGCCTCGGCCGACGTGGAGCCAAGCGAGGCCAGGTCGATCGGCCACGCCCTCAGGGCAGATGCGGTCGGCGCCGACCGCTTCGAGGCGGCGCTCGCCGGCCTGACCCCCTCGCAGTCGCGGGCGGTCGCAACCGAGGCCCGGGCGCTCTGTGTCGTCGCGGGAGCCGGGTCGGGCAAGACCCGGGTGCTCACCCTCCGGATGGCGCGGCGCATCCGCGACGGCTCCGCCGCGGCCGATCACACCGTTGCGTGCACGTTCACCCGAAAGGCGGCGCGGGAGCTCCAGGCGCGCCTCGGTCGCTACGGCGTCGGCGTCTCGACCCCCGGGACGAACGGAGCGGCCGCCGGCCCCGGCGTGCGCGCCGGCACCATCCACCGGCTCGCGCTGAGCCTCCTGCGACGCCATGCGCTCGACACCGGTCGACCGCCGCCCACCGTCGACGGCGACCGGGTCGCGAGGCTCCACCGCGTGGTCGGTGACCGCGCGGTCGCGGCCGCGATCGACATCGAGATCGGCTGGGCGAAGGCCCGGTCTCTTTCCGCGGAGGGCTACCCCGATGCGGCCTCGCGCGCCGGGAGGAACCCCGTCGTCGCGCTCGACCGGGCAGCCGAGGTGTTCGGCGCCTACCAGGCGAGCCTGCAGCGGGCCCGCCGTGTCGACCTCGACGACATCCTCGTCCAGACGACCGACCTCCTCCAAGGGGACGGTGCCTTCGCCGAACGGGTTCGGTGGCGCTACCGCCACCTCTTCGTCGACGAGTTCCAGGACATCAACCCGGCCCAGTACCGCTTCGTCGACGCGTTGCTCGGCGACCACAAGGACCTCTGCGCGGTCGGCGACCCCAACCAGGCGATCTATGGCTGGAACGGTGCGGATCCGACCCTCCTCGGGCGCCTCGGCGAGCTCGTCCCGGGACTCGAGATCGTGACGCTCGGCGAGAACCACCGTTCGACACCACAGGTCGTCGCGGCCGCGGCCGCCGCCCTCGGCGACTCGGGCGTCGAGCCTCCCCGCTCGGCGGCACCCGACGGTCCGACACCGGTCGTGACCGCGTTCGACGACCCGGCCGCCGAAGCCGAAGGAATCGCCTCCGCGCTCCTCGCACACCGCGACGACGGCGTCCCCTGGCACGAGCAGGCGGTCCTCGCCCGCACGCACGACCAGCTGCTCGAGGTCAGGGCGGCGCTCCGCCGTGCGGGTATCCCGTTCCGACTGGCCGCGAGCCCGCGAAAGGACCGCGCGAGCTCGGGTGCGCCGGGGGAATTGCTCGGCCACGAGCTCGGCTCCGACCGCGACAGCGAGGGAGGCGACGGAGCGGTCGACCTCGCGACCTTCCACCGTGCCAAAGGCCTCGAGTGGACGGCTGTTTGCGTCGCCGGGCTCGAGGACGGTTTCGTGCCGATCGTGCACGCCGGCAACGACGAGTCCCGGCGCGAGGAGCGCCGGCTGCTCTACGTCGCGCTGACCCGGGCCTCGCGCGACCTGCACTGCTCGTGGGCGCGCACCCGGGCGACGGGATCGGGCCGCGGGGTGGAGCGACGACCGTCTCCCTGGCTCGCCGCGATCGAGCGGGTCGCGCGGCCGGGCACCGGGCGGGTCGGCGGAGCCGAGGGAGCCCGGCGGGTGGCCGCACTCCGTGCCGGCCTCGCCGCGACGCCGATGCTCAGTCGACCGCGACGTCGATGAAGACCGGTGCGTGGTCCGAGGGCTTCTCTCCCTTGCGCGCGTTGCGGTCGATCAGCCCATAGGTCGTACCCTTCGCGAGCGCCTCGGTGACCAGGATCAAGTCGATCCGCAGGCCCTCGTGCTTGTGGAACGAACCTGCCCGGTAGTCCCACCAGGTGTAGAGGCCCTCGTCGTCGTAGAGCCGACGGAAGACGTCGACGAGGCCCCACTCCTCGAGGTGGCCGAGGGCGGCGCGCTCGGGCTCGCTGACATGGGTCGCGCCGACGAACTGCGGCGGGTTCCATACGTCACGGTCCTCGGGGGCGACGTTGAAGTCACCACACACTGCGACCTTCGAGGAGGGCGAGGTGGTCTCCTCGAGGAGCTCGCGCAGTCGTGCGAGCCACGCCAGCTTCGCGGTGTACTGGTCGCTGTCGAGTGACCGCCCGTTCGGCACGTACACCGACACCACACGCACGCCCCCGCACTCGGCCGCGACGAGCCGCGTCCCCTGGTCGTCGTCGACCGAGCCGAGCCCGGTCGCCACCTGGTCGAGACCCACCCGGCTGGCGATGGCGACTCCGTTCCACCGGCCGTTGCCGTGGTGGGCGGTCTCGTACCCGAGGGATTCGAACACATCGTGGGGGAACGACGCGTCGTCCTGCTTGGTCTCCTGCATGCAGAGGACGTCGGGGCACGCGTACCGCAGCCACTCCTCCACACGCGGGAGGCGCGCGGTCAGCGAATTGACGTTCCAGGTCGCGATCCGCATCCACGATCCTCGCTCATGCTCCGCCCGATCCCTTGTCGACGAGGACGAAGAGGAGCTCCGCCTCGCACGCGAGCTCATCCCCGACACTCGCCCGACCCGATCCTCTGCCCGCCCGGCTGGACATCCGCCCGAGAGTGACTTCGAGCTCGAGGAGGTCGCCGGGAACGACCTGCCGGCGGAACCTCGCGCGTTCGATCCCGCCGAAGAGCGGGAGCTTCGCAGTCTGACGTGGGTCGGCGAGGACCGCGACCGCGCCCAGCTGCGCGAGGGACTCGACCATCAGCACCCCGGGAAGCGTCGGCCGGCCCGGGAAGTGCCCGGCGAAGAAGGGTTCGTCGCCGGTGAGCTGCCACGCCCCGGTCGCGCACTGCCCCGGCTCGACCGTGCGCAACTCGGTCAGGAAGAGGAAGGGCTCCCGATGGGGGAGGTAGTCGACCGCCTGCACGGGTGCCGAGGTTACCGGCGGGACTTCGACTCGGCCTGCCGAGCCCTCAGCGGGCGACGCCGGGGAGGGCGAGCTCGGCACGCCGATGCGTCGCGTCCAGAGAGACGAGCACGAACCGGCGTGTCTCTCCCTTTGCGAGGACCTGACGCGCACGAGTCGGCGCCGGACGCGCCAGACCGCGGAGTGGGACGTGACAGAGCATGCCGCCGACTTCGATGTGGGCGCCGTGCGAGGTGAACGACACCACCGTGCCCTCGAAGGTGCTCCCGACCGGGTGTTCCGCGACGAAGGTGAGGAAGGCCATCGGGTCGTTGAGCGCGGAGGAGCCCCCCGCGGTGGCGCCGTCCCCCTCGACCGCGGTGCGCCCGGCCACCTTCTCCTTGTCGCCGGCCTTGGTCGCCCCGCCCGCCTTCGAGGCCTTCGCCGTCTTGGCTGTGCCGGACGCCTTGCCGGCCTTCCGCCCTCCGGCCATGGCCTTCGGTGCCTTGGGCGCTCCCGCCCTGGCACTCCTCGCACCGACCGACACGGACTCACTCGTGCGGGATGCCTTTGCCGCCTTTGCCGGCTTCGGGACCGGCGCGGCCGTCGCTGCCTTCGCCGCCTTGCCGGCCTTCGTCGGCTTGACGGCCGCCTTCACCGCCTTCACCACGGCCTTCACCGCCTTTGCGGCTTTCTTCGTCTTGGTTGCCTTTGCGGGCTTTCCGACCTTTTCAACCCTGGTGACCTTCTTGCTCTTCTCGGCCCTTTCGGCCCTTTCGGCCTTGGAGCCCCCGGCACCGTCGGCTCGATCGCCTTTGGCGCCTTTGGCGCCTTTGGCGCCTTTGGCGACCTTGGCGGGCTTCGCCGTCCGCGCAGCCTTGGCGGGCCTCGCTGTCCCCGCAGCCTTTGCGGGCGTTGCCGGCCGCTCGGACTTGGCGGCGGCGGATTTGGCGGCGGCGGATTTGGTGGCTGCGGACTTCGAGACGGACTTCGAGGCGGCATTCGAACCCTCTGCCCTGGCGGCATCGGTCTCGGCCGCCTTCCGCGACCTCAGCACGCGTCCCGCCCCGGAGCGCGCCGAGGAAGCCGACGCGGTCGCCGGCGCTCCCGGCTCGATCGCCGCACGCCTCGACTTCGCGGCAACCGCCCTGCTCCGGGGCCCCCGGACCGGCGTCCGCGGGGTGAACACCCACCCGACCCCCGGCACCGGCTTCCCGCCCATCAGCCGGCCGGGTTCGAACAGCCACGGTCGCTCCGCATGGAACTCCTGGAACGAGTCGTTCGAGAGGACCAGTGCCCCGGACTTCTCGGCGATTCGCAGGATGAAACCGTCGCCGCGGCCGATGGCCCCCGCCGGGGGCGTGACCATCTCACCGTGCTCCAGAGCCTGCTCGAAGGCGGCCCGCTCCGAGGCATCGATCCGATGGCCGAAGGTAGCGTCGACCACGACGGTCACGTCCGAGGGACCGAACCCGGGATGCTCCGCCAGGAAGCTCCGGATCGCCTCGTCGAGCTGGGCCAGGCTCGGGACGCTGCGTCCCTCGGTGGCGATATTGGAACCGTCGACGACGATCCGCCGTTTCGCGGATTTCGGTGCCATGCGCACCACAGTCAACCATCTGGCCTCCAGAGGCCCCGACATGCCGCTCGGTGAGCGGCCCCCTGTCCCACCGGACCGGATCCCTAGGATGGGCAGATGACCGACGCGGACCGACGGGCCGCCGAAGCGACCGACCTGCTCCAACACCTGATCCGCAATCGCTGCGTCAACGACGGGACGCCTTCGTCGGGACAGGAGCAGCGCAGCGTCGCCGTGCTCGAGTCCTATCTCGAGGGCTCGGGAGTCGACATGGCGACCTACGAGCCGCAACCGGGCCGCACCTCCCTCGTCGCGAAGCTCGAGGGGAGCGACCCGTCCGCCCCGTCACTGACCCTTCTCGGCCACACCGACGTGGTGCCCGCCGACGAGCGGGACTGGTCCCACGACCCCTTCGGCGGGGAGCTCATCGACGGCGTCGTGTGGGGCCGCGGGGCCATCGACATGCTCGACCTGACCGCGACCATGGCGACCGGTCTCCGGCATCTGGCCCGCTCCGGCTTCCGTCCCGCCGGCGACCTGACCTACATCGCGGTCGCCGACGAAGAGGCACTCAGCACCTTCGGAGCCAAGTGGCTCTGCCGGCACGCCGCCGACGACGTTCGGGGCGACTACGTGATCACCGAGTCCGGCGGCTTCCCGATGGTCGGGGTCGACGGTGCGACACGCCTACCGGTCATCGTCGGCGAGAAGGGCATCTACTGGTGCACCTTGACGGTCCGGGGAACCCCAGGCCACGGCTCCCAGCCGCTCCGGACCGACAACGCGCTGGTCAAGGCCGCGGAGATCGTCCGGCGGATCGACGAGTTCCGGCCTCAGGCGGAGCTCCACGAGGCATGGACCAGATTCATCCGGGGAATGGGCTTCCCCCCGGAGATCGCCGAGCCCCTTCTCGATCCGTCCCGCATCGACGCGTTCTGCGACGAGCTGCCCTTGGTCGGGCTGGCCCGGCAGGCGCACGCCAACACGCACACGACCATGGCCCCGACCGTGATGCGCGCCGGCTCGAAGATCAACGTGATCCCCGACCGGGTCGAGCTCGACGTCGATGTGCGCTCCCTACCCGGATGGGGCACGACCGAGGTCAGGGCCATGATCGACGATGCGATCGGCGACCTCGCGGACGACGTGGAGATCTCGTTCCGCTCGGAGGAGCCGTCGTCGACCTCGGCGATCGACACCCCCCTGTGGGACTCCCTCCAGAGGGTGAGCACGCTGTTCTATCCGGACGCTCGCACGGTCCCCTTCCTCACCGTCGGGGCCACCGACGCCCGGTACGAGCGTGAGCTCGGGGCGGTGGCCTACGGCTTCGGGTTGCACAGCCGCCTGGTGGGCTTCGAGGAGTACGGGGCGATGTTCCACGGCATCGACGAGCGGGTCGACGTCGAGTCGCTCCACCTCTCGACCGAGATGTGGATCGCGCTCGCCCACGACTTCCTGGTCGCGCCCGGCTGAGCCCCTATCACCCGACGGCGCGGGTGAGGAGGTCCTCCTGCTCGAGCCGGTGCCGCGCGGCACTGCCGGTGGCGGGGCTCGCCGACTCCGCCCGGCTCACGTGGCGCAGCGAGTGGGTGTCGCGGAGCAGCCGGTGCAGGCGACTGTGCACGAAGTTCCACGCCCCCATGTTCTCGGGCTCCTCTTGGAGCCAGACCACCTCTTGCGCGTTCGGGTAGCGGGCGAGCACGGCGTCGATGCCGCTCCCGGGCCACGGGTAGAGCTGCTCCACCCGCACGACCGCGATCCGCCGGCCGACCTCGCCGAGCGCGTCGCGGCGGGCGATCGCCTCGTAGGCGATCTTGCCGGTGCAGAGGACGAGCCGGGTCACCCCGTCGGGGTCCTCGCCGCCGGACCCCGGGTCGTCGAGCACCTCCTCGAACGAGCCGGCGGTGAACGCCGCGATCGGCGAACGCGCGGCACGCGAGCGGAGGAGCGACTTCGGCGTGAAGACCACCAGCGGACGGCGCGGGACTCCCCTCACCTGGGCGCGCAACAGGTGGAAGTACTGGGCCGATGTGGTCGGATCGGCGACTCGCAGATTGCCACGCGCCGAGAGTGTCAAGAACCGCTCGATCCGAGCAGAGGAGTGCTCGGGACCCTGACCTTCGTACCCGTGCGGCAAGAGCAGGACGAGCCCCGAGCGCTGCGCCCACTTGTCCTCGGCCGCGACCAGGAAGTTGTCGACGATGATCTCCGCACCGTTCCAGAAGTCGCCGAACTGGGCCTCCCATGCCACCAGGTCGTCGACCGCCTCGATCGAATAGCCGTACTCGAAGCCGACACAGGCGTACTCCGACAGGAGCGAGTCGAGGATGGTGAACCTCCCGGAGCCGACTCCGGCAAGGGGGACGAACTCCCGGCCGGTGACATGGTCCACCAGCACCGCGTGCCGCTGCGAGAAGGTGCCACGCCGGGTGTCCTGGCCCGTGACCCGGACGTCGGTGCCCTCGAGGAGGAGCGAACCGAAAGCCAGCGCCTCACCGAGCGCCCAGTCGATCTGGCCGTCGGCGACCATCTTGTCCCGCTGCTCGAACTGGCGCTCGAGCTTCGGATGGAGGACGAAGCCCTCGGGCACCGAGCGCACCACCTCGGCCAGACGGCTCACGGTCGAGGCGTCGATGCCGGTCTCGACCGGAGTGATCGAGATGTCCGGTTGGACGAACTCGGGGAGGACCGGCGGAGCGGCCGCGACCGACTCGGCCGCGGCACGGGTTTCGTCGAGCGCTGCCTGCAATCTCGCGGAGAAGTCGTCGAGGGCCCGCTCGGCGGCGTCGAGGGAGATGTCGCCCCGGCGCACCAACGACTCCGTGTAGAGCTTGCGCACCGAGCGCTTCTTGTCGATCAGCGCGTACATCAGCGGTTGCGTGTAGCTCGGGTCGTCGCCTTCGTTGTGACCGTGGCGCCGATAGCAGACCAGGTCGATCACCACGTCCTTGTGGAACGCCTGGCGGAAGCCGAAGGCCAGTCGGGCGGCGCGGACGCACGCTTCGGGGTCGTCGCCGTTCACGTGGAAGATCGGCGCCTGGACCATCTTGGCCACGTCGGTCGGGTACACCGAGGTGCGCGCAGCCTCGGGCGCGGTGGTGAAACCGAGCTGGTTGTTGATCACGACGTGGACGGTCCCGCCGGTGCGGTAGCCGGCGAGCCCCGAGAGGTTGAGGGTCTCCGCGACGACACCCTGGCCGGCGAACGCGGCGTCGCCGTGGATCAGGATGGGCAGCACCGGGAAGGGATCGCCCGGTCCCTCCTCGAGCCGCGGTCCGCACCCCTGCTCGCCTCCCAGCGCGTCCTGTTTCGCCCGGGCGGTGCCGACCACCACCGGATCCACCGCCTCGAGGTGGGACGGGTTGGAGGCCATCGAGACCGGGATCGTGCCACCGGCGCGGGAGACGAAGGTGCCCGACGCGCCCTTGTGGTATTTGACGTCGCCCGAACCCTGGACCGAGTCGGGGTCGAGGTTGCCCTCGAACTCCTCGAAGATCTCCCCGTAGGACTTGCCGACGATGTTGGCGAGGACGTTCAGGCGACCGCGATGGGCCATCCCCATCACCGCCTCGTGGACGTCTTCGTGCACCGCCTCGTCGAGGACGGCATCGAGGAGGACGATCGCCGACTCGGCGCCTTCGAGGCCGAAGCGCTTCTGGCCCACGTACCGGGAGTGCAGGAACCGCTCGAACACCTCCGCCGCGTTGAGACGATCGAGGATGTGGGCCTGCTCCTCCTGGTTGAGCGCGGGCGAGACCCCCTCGACGTGCTGCTGGATCCATCGCTTCTGATCCGGGTCCTGGATGTGCATGTACTCGACGCCGAGGGTACGGCAGTAGGCGTCGCGGAGGACGTGGAGGATCTCGTCGAGCGTTGCGGCGTCCCTGCCCGCGAGCCCGTCCGCGAAGAACTGGCGCGGCAGGTCCCAGATGGTGAGGCCGTAGTGGAGCGGGTCGAGCTCGGGGTAGAGCTCGGGCGGCTCCGCGTCGAGCGGGTCGAGATGGGCGATGAGATGCCCCCGCACCCGATACATGTTGATGAGCGTCTGCACATGGACCTGCTTCGCCACCTGCACGTGGCTCCCGCCGTCGCCGAGCCAGGCGTTGGTGTCCCGCTCCCAGCGCACCGGCTCGTAGGGGATCGCGAGCGACCCGAACACCTCGTCGTAGAAGCCGTGACCGCCGGAGAGGCACTCCGACACGTAGCCGAGGAAGAGCCCCGACTCGGCGCCCTGGATGATCCGGTGGTCGTAGGTCGAGGTGAGGGTGACCGTCTTGCCCACCCCGAGCTCGGCGAGCGCGCGGCGATCAGCCGCCTCGAACCCGGGTGGGAAGGCCGAGCGCGCCGACCCCGACGATGAGCCCCTGGCCGGGCATGAGCCTCGGGACCGACTGGGCCGTCCCGAGTGTGCCGGGGTTGGTCAGCGTCACCGTGGTGCCGGCGAAGTCGTCCGGCGCGACCTTGTTGGTCGCGATCTTGCGGATCAGCTCCTCGTAGGCACTCACGAAGTTCCGGAAGTCCATCGCGTCGGCGTCGGCGATGCACGGCACGAGCAGCGTCCGGCTGCCGTCGGGCTTCTCGACGTCCACCGCCAACCCGAGGCCGACGTGGCGACGGCGGACGACGCCGGGCGTACCCTTGCCGTCCGCATCGGCCACGAACGAGGCGTTCATCGCAGGCACCGCGGCGAGGCCCTTCACCACCGCGAAGCCGATGAGATGGGTGAAGCTGACCTTGCCGCCCGTCGTCCGCTCCAGCTGGTCGTTGATGATGGTGCGGTTGACCTCGAGCAGCCCCGCCGGGACCGCCCGCACGCTCGTCGCGGTGGGGACCGCGAGGGACGCCTCCATGTTCGCGACGATCCGCCCCGCCGCACCACGCAACGGGGCCACTTCGTCGGCGGGCTCCGGTGGGGGTGCCGCCGTGGGAGCGCCGCCGGTGGTGCCGGTGGTGCCGGTGGTCGCGGGACGGGCGGCGGCGGGAACCGCCGCCGGGGTCGCGGTGGCTGCGGTCGACGCGGTGGTCGAGGCTGGGGGGGCCGCGACGGGCGCAGGTGCGCCCCGCCGTTCGGAGTCGGCGTCGGTCGTCGCGGGTTCCTCGGTGCTCACGACGGCGGAAGAGGTGGCGACCGGCCCTGCTCCCTCCACCCGGTAGTCGGCGAAGAACTCGCGCCACGAGGGCGACACCGACTCGGGATCGGCGCGGTAGCGGTCGTACATGTCCTCGACCAGCCAGGTGTTCGGCCCGAAGGAGGGTGCGCCCGGCCGGTACCGGTTGTCCGGTCCCGATCCGTCCCCGGCTGTATCCGTGGCCATTGCGCGTCCAGACTACCGGTCGCGCGCGCCGGACCACCGATGGGCGGGCCCCGAGCGAGGGTTGCGCGGCGCACGGTGAACGGCGCGGGGCGCGGGGCGAACGGCGCACGGTGAACAGGGAGGTCCTCGGATCGAGGTCCCGCGGTGCTGGGTTAGCGTCGACGGGGTGGAGAGCAGCACCTGATCGTGCCCGGACATCTCGTCGTCCTCTCCGGGGGTCTCGACTCCACGGTGTGCATGGCGATCGCCGCACGGGAGGGTGACGGCCCGCCACTCGCGCTGACCTTCGACTACTCGCAGCGCCATCGCACCGAGCTCGACAGGGCTGCGGGCGTCGCCGGCAACTACGGCGCCGAACACCTGGTGGTCCACCTCGACGCATCCGAATGGGGCGGCTCGGCGCTCACCGATCCGTCGATGGAGGTCCCCGCCGGTGGGTCGACCGACGGGATCCCTTCGACGTACGTGCCGGCGCGCAATTCCATCTTCCTCGCCGTGGCGCTCGGGGTCGCCGAAGCGCGCGACCTCGACGCGGTCTGGATCGGGGTCAACGCGGTCGACTTCTCGGGCTACCCGGACTGCCGGCCCGAATTCATCGACGCCTTCCGGCAGGTGGCCGCCACCGGTCAGCGGCGCGGGGTCGAGGGCCGCCCCGTCGAGATCCGGACCCCGCTCATCGACGCGACCAAGTCGGAGATCGTCCGCCTCGGGATCGAGACCGGCGCGCCCCTCCACCTCACCTGGTCCTGCTACCGGAGCGGTGACCGTCCCTGTGGCGACTGCGACGCCTGCCTCCTGCGGCGGCGCGGGTTCGCCGAGGCCGGCGTCGCCGACCCGGCCCTCGCGTGAGCACGCTGCACGGACCCGACCACGTCCTCGTCACCGAGATCTTCTCGGCGATCCAGGGCGAGGGCGCGCTCGTCGGCGAGCGGCAGGTCTTCGTGCGCCTCACCGGCTGCAACATCCGCTGCGCCTACTGCGACCAGCCCGAAGCGCTCGAACGTCGGCCCGGGCCGTGCCGGATCGAGCGGACCCCAGGGTTGCGGGACTGGATGGTGCGCGCCAGCCCGCTCTCCATCCCGTCCGTGGTCGCAGCCGTCGACGCGCTCTGCGAGCAGCTCCCCCACCACTCGGTCAGCCTCACCGGCGGCGAACCCTTGCTCCAGACGGCGCGGGTGTCCGATCTCGCCGCGCAGTTGTCTGCCGGCGGTCACGACCTGATGCTCGAGACGAACGGCACACTCGTCGCCGCGCTCGAACGCATCGCGCCCTCGCTCGCCTACGTCAGCATGGACCTCAAACTTCCGAGCGTCGACAGCGAACGGGTCGATCCCGACACCCAGCGACGGTTCCTCCGGACCGCGCTCGCAGCGGGCCTCTCGACCTGGGTGAAGATCGTGGTCGGCCCGGTGACCGACCCGGACGAGCTCGATCGTGCGGTCTCCATGGTGGCGGAGGAGGCCGCGCGAGTGCGACGCGGCGAGGGCGGCGTCGGCAGGCCGTTCCCGGAGGTGTTCCTCCAACCGGTCACCCCCTTCGGCACGGTGGTCGAGGCGCCCACCCCGGCTCAGGTGCTCGCGCTCCAAGCAACGGCGCTCGGGCGCACTCCGCGCGTCCGCGTCGTCCCTCAGACGCACAAGGCGATCGGCCAGCTCTGATCGTCCTCACCCCCGTTCGGGCGGCGAGGTTGGGCCGGCCGGGGTGCTCAGGCCGCGGCCCGCCGGACCAGTTCGGCGAACGCGGCGGGTGCGGTCACCGGTAGGAGGTGGCCCGAGTTCACCCGGACCACGGTCGTCGGCGGCGGCAGGCGCGCGGCCATCACCTCCTGGATGTCCGGCGGCACCGGACGATCCCGCTCGTTGAGCACATAGGTGATCGGGATCCCCTCGACCCCCGACCAGTGGACCGGCTGGAAGTAGTGGTGCACCGTGTCCTCGACGTACCGGAGAGGGTCGGTCACGTACGCCACCGTCTCGTCGTCGAGCGGATCGCCCCCGTAGGAGCTCCGGACCACCTCGAGGTCGCCGGGCACCCCCGGCAGGGTGATCACCCGGCCCTCACGTGTCGCGGCCTCGACCGTGGCGATCAGCCCGTCACGGTGGCGTGGCTTCATGCACTCGACACCGCAACCGCCTTCGGGCGGGACGAGCGCCGCGTTCAACACGACCGCGCCGACCCTTCCGCCGAGGCCGGCCACCACACCGGGGACGACGAGACCTCCCGAGGAGTGTGCGACCAGGTTCACCGGATCCTCGACCTGCGCCCGCTCGACGTCGGCAACGACGGAGGCGACCTCGTCGTCGACCGTGAGCCTCGCGAGGTCGGCGGGACGGTTCGCCCGCCCGGGCAGGTCGACCGCGAGGGCCGAAGGATCGAGGTACGGGAGCAACCGGTCCCAGAAGCGCGCGGTCGTCCCGCCGCCGTGGACGAGGACGAGGGTCATCGTCGACGGACCGGCGGCCGGCGACTAGCGACTGGCGACTAGCGAGCCGGGTTCAGCTTCGGTGCAGGCGCCTGCCCGTTCACCACCTTCTTGAACGCGGCCCCGGCGGTGACCTTCGGGCTCGTCGACGCCTTGATCGCGAGCGGCTCGCCTGTCTGGGGGTTCCGGCCCGTCCTGGCGGCGCGCTGGGTCCGGTCGAAAGTGACGAACCCGGTGATGACCACCTTCTCCCCTTTCGCCACGTTCGCAACCACCACGTCCTCGATTCCACCGAGGACGGTCGCGACGTCCCTGGACGTGGCACCGGTGTGGGCGGCGACGGCGGCGATCAGGTCAGTCTTGGAAACGGGCACGGTCTCTCCTTCGCGGTCGGGAGCCCACACAATGCACGATGGAGCGCCCGGGGTGGTGCATCCGCACGCCTGGCGCCCTCGCCGGACCGCCTGCCAGGCTGTTCGCCGGATGCCCGCGACCCACCAGCTCGCCGTGACCGAGCGTGTCCCAGACGGCCCCGGACGCGACGGCCCGGTCGTGGTCCTTGTCCACGGCTCGCTCGATCGGGCGAGCAGCTTCACACGGGTGCTCCGCCGGCTCGACGACCTCCACACCGTGGCGTACGACCGACGCGGCTACGACCGCTCCCGCATCCTCCCGGTGCACGACTCGATCGACGGGCACATCGAGGACCTGCTCGCGGTCGTCGGTGGGCGTCCGGCGGTCGTGGTCGGCCACAGCTACGGGGGGGTCGTCGCGCTCGGCGCCGCGCTGACCGACGCGGGGCGGCGCTGCATCCTGTCGCTCGGCGCCTACGAGCCGCCCCTCCCCTGGCTCGGTTTCCGCCGCAACTCGGCGCCTCCGGCCGGGGCGAGCGCACCGTCGGATGCCGAGGACGCCGCCGGGGCCGCCGAACGGTTCTTCCGGCGTATGGTCGGAGACGGCGCGTGGGAGCGCCTGCCCGACGCGACCAAAGAAGCCCGTCGGGCCGACGGCCCGGCCCTCGTCGCCGAGCTCGGCGCGATTCGGCTCGAGACGCCTCCCTTCGATCCCACGCAGCTCGCGGTGCCCGCGATCTTCGGCCGAGGCGGTGCGTCGCTGCCGCATCACCGCGACGCCGTCGCCTGGCTGGTCGCGCACGTACCCGGCTCGGCGATGATCGAGATACCGGGCGCGGCACACGGCGCGCACCTGACCCACCCGGATGCCTTCGCCGACTTCGCCCGCACCGCAGTGACCCGCGCCGGCGAACGGGGGACGACCGAATGAGGGTGCTCGTCGCCGGCTCTTCCGGTCTCATCGGGACCGCGCTGGTCGAGCGCCTGGCCGAGGGCGGCCACTCGGTCACCCGGCTCGTGCGGAACACCGACTCGAGAGGTGACCTCTCCACTTCGGCCGGTTCCGCTGGCGGCGTCGGTGCGATTCCCTGGGACCCTGCCGTCGGGCTTCTCGACCTCGACACGTTGGCCGGTGCAGGGCCGTTCGACGCCGTCGTCAACCTGGCCGGTGCCGGCATCGGTGACCGGCGTTGGTCGCGGGATCGCAAGCAGACCATCCTCGGGAGCCGCACGTCCTCGACCCGACTGCTCGCGACCTCGCTCGCCGCACTCGAGCGACCGCCCTCGACGTTGGTCAACGGGTCGGCCGTCGGCTTCTACGGCGACCGCGGGTCAGAGGAACTGACCGAGGACTCGGGATCGGGCTCGGGTTTCCTCACCGCGGTCTGCCGCGCCTGGGAGGCGGCGAGCGAGCCGGCGAGGGAAGCGGGGATCCGGACCGTCCTCCTCCGAAGCGGGATCGTCCTCACTGCCCGCGGTGGAGCACTCGCCCGCCAGCTCCCGCTCTTCCGCCTCGGTCTCGGAGGCCGACTGGGTCGCGGCGACCAGTACCGGAGCTGGATCACCCTCGACGACGAGGTCGGCGCCATCCTCCATTGCCTCGAGGACGACGGCCTCCGAGGTCCGGTCAACGCGACGGCACCCCACCCTGCAACCGATGCCGAGCTCGCGAAGGTGCTCGGCGACGTGCTGGGGCGGCCCGCGGTGCTGGCGGTCCCGGGTTTCGCCCTGCGGATCGCACTCGGGTCTGAGATGGCGACCGAGCTCCTTCTCTCCGGCCAGCGCGCCCTGCCCCGGGCAATGTCGACCCGCGGGTTCCGCTTCTCCCACGAAACCATCGCCGGGGCGGTGCGCTGGGCGGTCGCGGACCGGGGCTGAGTCTCGCCGGCGCCCGCTCGGTCCCGGGTGTGACGGCGTCGACACCGGCCACCGGGTGCCGGTCGGGGTGCCGGTACGCTGTCGGCGGCCGGGTCGGGGATCCTCGGCCGTGACAGGGGGTTTCGAGTCGATGACCAGCACCACCGAGCGCCGCGAGGGCGCAGCGGACCCCGTCGGGCCGACCCTCGCGGACTTCGAGATCGAAGTCCGCGACTTCTTCGACGCCCATGCCACGAAGCGCCCCGAGGAGACCTTCGTCTGGGGCGAGGGGTCGGACGCGGTGGGGCTCTTTCCCGAGCGGACACCCGAGCAGGAGGCCGAGACCGCCGCGGCGGCCAAGGCCTGGGCGCGCCTCGTCTTCGACGCGGGGTACGGCTGGCTCACCGGGCCGTCCGACTTCGGCGGCCGCGGGCTCCCACGCGACTACCAGCGCACCTTCGACCGGGTCGGCGCGGACTACCGGACGCCCTCGATGTCCCTCTTCGGTATCGGCCTCGGCATGGTCGCGCCGACCATCCTCGCCCACGCGACCGAGGAGGTGAAGCAGGCCTACCTCCTGGCGATGTACCGGGGGGACATCGTCGGGTGCCAGCTCTTCAGCGAACCCGGCGCCGGTTCGGACCTCGCCTCTCTCCAGACCCGGGCGGTGCGCGACGGCGACGAGTGGGTGGTCAACGGCCAGAAGGTCTGGACCTCGGGAGCCCACCTCTCCGACATCGGGGAGATCATCTGCCGCACAGACCCCGACCAACCCAAGCATCGCGGCCTGACCGGTTTCGTCGTCGACATGCATGCGCCCGGTGTCGAGGTCCGTCCTCTCCGCCAGATGACCGGTGGCGCGTCGTTCAACGAGGTCTTCTTCACCGACGTCCGGATCCCCGACTCGCACCGGCTCGGCGACGTCAACGGCGGGTGGACCGTCGCGCTCACCACCTTGATGAACGAGCGGGCGGCCATCGGAGGTGGCGGAGGCGGAGGGGTCGGGCTGCCGACGACCACCCGGCTGATCGAGACGGCCCGGGCGATGGGAAAGGCCGGCGACCCACTCGTGCGCCAGCAGCTCGCCGACGTGGTCGTCCACGAGCGGGTCGCCCGCTACACCAACCTCCGGGCCATGGCCAAGGTGGCGGCGGGCGGCTTGCCCGGACCCGAGATGTCCATCGCCAAGCTCTCCCTCACCAACAACATGCTCCGAGTCTCCGAGGTGGTCGCGTCGATCCTCGGGCCGCAGCTCCTCGCCGACTCCGGCGCATGGGGCACCTTCGCGTGGTCGCAGTACGTGCTCGGCGTGCCCGGTTTGCGGATCGCGGGCGGCAGCGACGAGGTCCTGCACAACATCATCGGCGAGCGGGTGCTCGGCCTGCCGAAGGAGCCCGCCCCGGCTTGAGATTCGAGGCCGGCTCGAGGCTCGGGGCCGGCTCGAGGCTCGGGGCTCAGCGAAACGCCATCCCGTCGACGAACGCCCACGACCGCCGGTGGATGGAGGTCAGTCCGAACCCCGCCAAGGCCAGCTTGTGGACCCGAGTCGGGTAGCCCTTGTTCCGGTCGAAGTCGAAGGCCGGAAAACTCGGAGCGAGGGCGCGCATCATCCGGTCGCGGGTGACCTTCGCAACGATCGACGCGGCTGCGATCGAGACACATGCCGCGTCGCCGCGCACGACGGTCCGGACCGCAGGCTTCGTGCCGACGCTCCCCGCGTCCGTCCCCGTCTCGGCCCCGGGCCCGCTTCCCGGTTCGGTCTCGGGCTCGGTCAGGTAGTCGAAGGACCCGTCGAGGAGGATCGCATCGGGCCTCGTGGTGAGTCCGGCCAGTGCGCGGCGTCCGGCGAGACGCAGCGCGGCGGTCATCCCGAGCCGGTCGCACTCCGCCGGGTCGGCATGGCCGACGGACCACTCGCGACACCAGGCCGCGACCCGAGGGAAGATCTCCTCCCGCTGTCCCTCGGCGAGTGCCTTCGAGTCGCAGACCCCCTCGGGAGGTGGTAGGTCGTCGCGGAAGACTGCGACCCCGACCGACGCCGGCCCTGCCCACGCGCCCCGCCCGACCTCGTCGATGCCGGCGACGAGGAGTCCGTCTCGGACCAGCTCGCGTTCGAGGAGGTCGTCCGGCATCTGCATCGCGGCCCGACGCTAGCGCTGCCTCAGCGACCGAGCCGGGACCGCACCACCTTGCCGAGCGCGTTGCGGGGCAGCTCGTCGACGACGTGCAGCTTCCGGGGCACCTTGTAGGACGCGAGCGACGCGGCGGCCCACTCGGCGAGCTCCGCGAGCGTCGGAGCCGGACCGTCCGGCACCACCCAGGCGGTCACCACCTCGCCCCACTCGTCCGACGGGGTCCCGCCCACCGCCACCTCGCCCACCCGGGGGTGGGCGGCCAGCACCTCTTCGACCTCGACCGGCGAGACGTTGTGACCGCCGGAGATGACCAGCTCTTTCAGGCGGCCCTTCACCACGAGGTAGCCGTCGTCCTCCGTGCCGAGGTCGCCGGTGCGGAACCACGCCGAACCGCCGTCGGCCGCCGGCTCGAACACGTCGGCCGCCGGTCCGCCCCAGTAGCCGTCGAAGACGTTCGGTCCGCGCACCAGGATCTCGCCCTCCTTCCCGGCCTCGTCCGCGATCGCCACCTCCACACCCGGCAGTGGGAAACCGACGGTGCCGGCGCGCCGCGCGCCCTCGTAGGGGTTGGAGGTGATCATCAGGGTCTCGGTCATGCCGTAGCGCTCGAGCACCGGGGAGCCGATGGCCCGGCTCGCTTCCGCGTGCAGCTCCCGGCCCAGCGGCGCAGAGCCGGAGACGCACAGCCGGAGGTCTGCGAGGCCCTCTGCGAATCCCGAACGCACCAGTCGGTGGTACATCGTCGGGACGCCGAAGAAGAGGGTGGCGCGGTGCCGAGCAGCCGCCTCGACCACGCGAGCGGGGTCGAATCCCGGCAGCAGAACGGCCGAGGCTCCCGCGAGCAGGGTGCCGTAGACACCGACGCAGAGCCCGTGCGCGTGGTACACGGGGAGTGCGTGCACCAGCCGGTCGCCCGGCTCCCAGCGCCACGCGACGCCGACCGACTCCGCGCCCGCCGCGCAGGTTCCGCTGGCGGAGCACCGCGCCCTTCGGAGCGCCCGTCGTACCCGAAGTGAAACAGACGAGCGCCGGATCGTCGGGAGCGGCCTCGTCGAGCGCGATCGGGGCATGGTCGGGCAGCTCGAGATCCACACCGACGAACCGGGGCGCCGCCGGTGACGCGCGGAGCAGGCGCCGGCCGAGGTCGCCGTCGTCCACCACCGCGAGCGTGGGCCCGACCTGGCCGACGATCACCGCGAGCTCGCGTTCGGAACTTCCGGGATTGATCGGCACCACCACGAGGCCGGCCCGCAACGCGCCGACGTGGGCGACCAGTGCAGCGACCGAGGAGGACACCGACCAGAGGACCCGCGCACCGGGTTCCAGCCCTGCGCCGGCGAGTCGGCCAGCGGCGCGACGGGTCGCGTCCTCGAACCGCGCCGGCCGACCACCAACCCGTCGCACCCGGGCGAGCCACGCCGCCGCGAGAATCCTCGGACCAGAGCGACGCGTGCGGCGCGGCCTCCCAGCGCCGCAGCCATCCGTCGATCAGGGTCCCGCTCGTCGGGACCTCGCCGAGAGACCCGGGTGCCGCCTCGCGGGACTGGGACCCGGGTACCTCGCCGAGAGACCCGGGTGCTTCGCGGGGCTGGGATCCGGGCGCCGCTCGCAGGTGCTCGGTCCACAGCCGCACAGGGCTCCCCTCGCTCGATCCGGTTGCGCGCCCGGCGCCGGTCGGATTCCGCGGGCGCCGGTGCGGGACCTAGTCTTAGCGGAACGGCGGCCCACGTCCGGAAACGACCGAAAGGACGCAGCCATGGGACTCATGGACAAGGTGAAAGCACAGGCCGAAGCGGGTCTCGCCAAGGCGAGCGAAGCGTCGAAAGCGGGGCAGGCCAAGCTCGACGCGGCGCAGGCCAAGCGCAAGGCCGACGGGCTACTCCGCGATCTCGGCGCCGCCGTCTTCGCCGACCACATGGGTCGTGCCGAC
>CAWAQF010000002.1:0-13971 GCA_963784155.1 uncultured Acidimicrobiaceae bacterium | reverse complement strand
TGGATCGGGTGGACCGGGCGCTGCCCGGTCTCCTGTTCGATCGCGCCGTTGGCGAGGTGGCAGTCACCGCAGATCACGTCGTTGGCCGCACGCTCGACCTCGCCGGCGGAGCGGTGCGGCGACCTTCCGCGCCAGGTCGTAGTGGCTCGCACGGTAGCCCCAGGTCCCGTCGATCCCCGAGCAGCGCGAGACGAGGTCGGCGCGGATGCCCACCAGCTTGAGGAGGTCGCGGCTCTTCAGCCCGATCTGCTGGGCCTGCAGGTGACAGGAGACGTGATAGGTGACCCGGTCGGGAACCGTTCCGTCCTCGCGTGCGGAGAAGTCGTCGACGAGAGCCGTGCCCTCGCCGCGTGCGATCGCCACCAGGTACTCGGCGGGGTCGACCGTGTGGGCGGCCACCAGCTCCGCGTCCTGCGCCGAGGAGGTGTGGGCGAGGTAGATCGGGTAGTCCCGACGGATCACGTAGCCGCAGGTCGGCTGCGCGACCACCACCTCCCTGCCGGCCCGCACCTCCCTCGCCAGCGCGGCGACGTTGCGTTCGGCTGCCCGGGTGAACTCCTTCACGTTCCCCGCATGCAGCCATGGTGCGCCGCAGCACTTGGTCCCTTCGGGGATCGAGCACCGGACCCGGTTGCGCTCGTAGACCTTGACCAGGTCCTGTCCGATGGCGGGCTCCATGTACTCGACGAAGCAGGTCGGGAAGACCGACACCGAACCCTGTGGGTCACCGGCCGCCTCCTCGGCACCCGAGTGCGGACCGCGTGCCGCTCGCGCCGCTTGAACCAGGTGGTGAACCGTTCCCGTGCGTAGGGCGGGAGCAACCGGTCCGAGGCGATCCCGACCGTCTTCTCCATCACCCGGCGCGCCAGCGACCCCCGCCGGGCGGTGATCGCGTTCACCACCGGTGCCGCGGCGGTCGAGACCTGTCCGAGCAGATCGGTGCGCCCGAGGAACTGCTCGGCCGCCCGTTCGCGGAGCGGCTCCCCGCCGGCACGGGCCACTGCGTGCGCGCGCAGCATGAGGCGCGGGAAGTCGAGCTCCCACTCGTGGGGCGGGACATAGGGGCACTTGAGGTAGCAGAGCTTGCACTGGTAGCACTCGTCGACCACCTGGTCCTGCTCGGTCGGCGTCATCGCCGCCACGTCGCCGTCGTGTGCGTCGACGAAGGAGAACAAGGTCGGGAACGACGGGCAGAGGTTGAAGCAGAGGCGGCAGCCGTGGCAGAGGTCGAAGACCCGGCCGAGCTCTGATCGGAGGTCGGCCGGGTCGAGGTACTGGCGGTCCGCAGGGTCGTAGGTGGTGGTCATCCGGTCACCCCGGACCGCCGCGGGCGCGTGCCACCGCGGTGCCCCTCCTCCTTCTCCCTGCGCACCGGGTGGACCGTCAGGCGACCGACGCGAGGCCCTCGGTGAAGCGGCCCGCATGGCTCTTTTCGGCGCGGGCGAGCGTCTCGAACCACTCGGCGATCTCGTCGAAGCCCTCGTCGCGAGCGGTGCGGGCAAAGCCCGGGTACATCTCGGTGTATTCGTAGGTCTCGCCCTCGACCGCCGACTTGAGGTTGTCCTCGGTCGGCCCGACCGGGGTTCCGGTGACCGGGTCGCCGACTTCGCGGAGGAAGTCGAAGTGACCGAAGGCGTGGCCGGTCTCGCCTTCGGCGACCGAGCGGAAGAGGGCCGCGACGTCCGGATAGCCCTCGACGTCGGCCTTCTGGGCGAAGTAGAGGTACCGGCGGTTCGCCTGGCTCTCGCCGGCGAACGCGGTCTTGAGATTGGTTTCGGTCTTGGTGTCTTTCAGTGCTGGCACGGTTCAGCGCTCCTTGTCGGTTGCTTCGTTGGAGGTTGTCTGGTTCATCGCTTCGGAGAGGACTGCGTTCATCCCGCCACCGCCGCGGCCGGCGCGCCCCGTGCCGCGTCGCCAGCCGCCTCGTCGTCGGTGCCCGCGGCGTCGGCGTCCGCGTCGCTCCTGCACGAGGGGCAGAGTCCGCGAAGACGATCTCCGCCGAGCCCACCTCGAATCCGAGCTCGGCGCCCTCGGGGATCGCCAGCTCGGGAAAGCTGACCACGAGGTCGCGCACGCTCCCGCAGCGGCGGCAGACCAGATGGTGGTGCGGGTCGTCGACGTTCGGGTCGAACCGGGTCATGCCGGTGCCGACGTCGAGCGAGTTGATCTCGCCGAGCTCGGCGAGATCGTGGAGGGTCTGGTAGACGGTCTTGAGCGAAACGGTCTCCATCTCGCGGCTCACCGCGGCGTGCACCGCCTCGGCCGAGGGGTGGGTCTCGTCGCCCTGCAGGGCGCGGAAGATGCAGAGCCGTTGCGCGGTGACCTTGCGTCCGGTCGAACGGAACAGCTCGGCGAGCTCCTCGGGACTCCTCACCTGCGCCAGCATATCACCAATCGTTGTTGTTCAACATCGATTGGCAAGAACAGTCCCGAGCCGCCTGTGGCAGTCTGGGCCCATGCCCGACCGCCACGGCGCCGGCGACGCGGTCAGCTCGGCGTTCCGTCGTGACCGGGCCCTCGGACGGCTGGCCGCGGAGTCCTTCGACGTGCTGGTCGTCGGCGGGGGAATCACCGGTGCCGGGGTCGCCCTCGACGCGGCGAGTCGGGGCCTGCGGACCGCCCTCGTCGAGCGGAACGACTTCGCCTCGGGCACCTCCTCCAAGTCGTCGAAGCTCGTCCACGGCGGGATCCGCTACCTGCAACAACGCGAGTACCGGCTGGTCTACGAGAACCTGGCCGAGCGACAACGGCTGCTCGACAACGCGCCGCACCTGGTCAGGCCCCTTCCCTTTCTGATCCCGATCTTCGGGCGGGAAGGGGTGCTGAACAAGGGCGTCGCCCGCGCCTACCGCTCCGCGCTCTGGCTCTACGACCTGACCGGGGGCATCCGCATCGGGCGGCGCCACCAGCGCATCTCGAAGACCGAGGCGCTCGCCCACCTCCCGACCCTCGAGGCCGACGACCTGCTCGATGGCTTCCTCTACTGGGACGCACGGACCGACGACGCACGGCTCACTCTGACCGTGCTCCGCACCGCGGCACTCGACCACGGTGCGACGGTGCTCAACTACTGCCCGGCGGTCGCGTTCGAGCACGGCCCGGACGGGCGGGTCTGCGGCGTGCAGGTCGCGCCACTCGGCGCCGAGCCCTGCACCCTGCGGGCCTCGGTGGTGGTCAATGCGGCAGGGGTGTGGGCGGACGAGGTCCGCACCCTCGACGAAGGCGCCGATCCGCACTCGATCCGGCCGGCCAAGGGGATCCACGTCACCGTCCCCGCACACGTCTTCCCCTGCGACATCGCCGCGGTCATCCCGGTCCGCCACGATCGTCGATCCATCTTCGTCGTCTCGTGGGGGGAGCAGGTCTACCTCGGCACCACCGACACGTCGTGGGACGGACCCCTCGACCACCCCGACTGCACTCCCGAGGATGTCGAGTACCTGCTCGACGCCGCCAATGCGGTCACCACCCGACCGGTCCAACGCTGCCGACATCACCGGCATCTGGTCGGGACTTCGACCCCTGCTCGCGCCGGTCGCCGGCAGACGGGCGCCGAGCGAGCGCACCGCCGACCTCTCGCGCCGACACACGGTCACCACCTCTGCGGCGGGGGTGGTCACGGTGACCGGTGGCAAGCTCACCACCTACCGGAAGATGGCCGAGGACACCGTCGACGCGGCACTCGCCGTGCTGGGTGGACCGCGCCGGCGCTGTCAGACGAAGAACCTGCGTCTGCGCGGGGCACCGGCCAGCCGACCGGCCGACACCGAGGCCACCGATTCGGCGACCTCGACCGCGGCGCATCTCGCGGGCCGGTACGGCATCGAGACACCCGCGGTGCTGGCCCTCGCCGACGGCCGCCCCGAACTGCTCGAGCCTCTCGTCCCCGGGCTGCCCTATCTCGCCGCCGAGGCGATCTACGCGGTGCGGGCCGAGATGGCGACGACGGTGGCCGACGTCCTCGACCGGAGGACCCGCGCCTCGCTCCGCGACGCGCGGCGCGGCGCGGGCCGCACCGGCGGTCGCCGCGCTGCTCGCCGACGAGCTCGGTTGGGACCGGGCACGCGCCGAGTCGGAGGGGACGTCCTACGCCGACGCGGTGCTCGCGACGCTCGCCGCCGCCGGCCTCGATCCCGCGAGCCCGTCGCCTCCCGCCACTGCGACCGGGTCACGCCGGACGGACGCCGGGTGACCCGGCCCACGCCGGTCACCCCGGTCGACACCCGGGAAGGGGGCGTCGTCGACCGCCTCGAGCGCCGAGCCGTCGAGGTGGACGAGCCGCTCCGGCGCCGGCTGGCCGGCGTCTGCACGACCGTCACCGCCGAGGAGGCCGAACGAACCGACGCGGCGCGGGACTGGTGGCCCCTCGCCATCGGCTGGGCGGCCGCCGGCCAGGTCCCGTCGCGTCCGGCAGTGGTGGCCCGTCCGAGCGACACCGGCGAGGTCGCCGCGGTGCTCGCCCTCTGCGACGAGGCCCGAGTGCCGGTCACCGCGGCCGGTGGCCGGAGCGGCGTCTGCGGTGGCTCGATCCCCCTCTTCGGCGGTGTCGCGCTCGACCTCTGCGACCTCGCCGGCTTCGGCGAGATCGACGACGACTCGCTCGTCGCCGACATCCGGGCCGGCACCTTCGGCCCCGACGTGGAGGCAGGGCTCCGCGACCGTGACCTCACCCTCGGACACTGGCCGCAGTCGATGGACCTCTCGACGGTCGGCGGCTGGCTGGCGTGCCGCGGAGCCGGGCAGTACTCGAATCGCTACGGCAAGATCGAGGACATGGTGATCGGCCTCGAGGTCGTGCTCGCCGACGGGACGGTGGTCCACACCGGCGGGAACGGCCCCCGGGCGGCGACCGGGCCGGATCTCACCCAGCTGTTCGTCGGTAGCGAGGGGACCCTCGGGGTGATCACCGAAGGGCGGTTCCGGGTGCACCCGGTGCCCGAGGCCGAGGGGCGCCGCGCGTTCGGGTTCGCTTCCTTCGCCGACGGGCTCGACGCCTGTCGTCGGATCCTCCGTCGTGGGACCGCGCCGGCTGTGCTCCGGCTCTACGACCGAACCGAGTCGGGGCGCTCCTTCGACCTTCCCGACACGAACGTGCTGGTGGTGCTCGACGAAGCCGACCGACACGTGCTCGACGGCACCCTCGCGATCCTCGACGAGGAGTGCCGCGACGCCACACCGCTCCCCGTCGAGCTGGTCGAGCGATGGCTTGAGCACCGCAACGACGTCTCCGCGCTCGTGCCGCTCTGGCGGTCGGGGATCGTCGTCGACACCGCCGAGGTCGCGGCTCGCTGGGCGGCGCTCCCTGCTCTCTACGACACCGTGCTCGAAGCGCTCGCCGGTGTCGAGGGGACCCTCGTCGCCTCCTCCCACCAGAGCCATGCCTACAGCGACGGCGCCTGTCTCTACTTCACCTTCGCCGGTCGGGCGGGCGGCGAGGAGCCCGCTTCGAGCGACGCGGCTGCCCGCTACTACGAGCGTGCCTGGGACGCGGTCACCCGTGCCACCCTCGCCGCCGGCGGCGCGATCAGCCACCACCACGGAATCGGGCTCAACCGCGGACGCTTCCTCCGCGACGCGCTCGGTGCGGGCTTCGGCGTGCTCGAGGCACTCAAGTCGACGCTCGACCCCCACGGCATCCTCAACCCCGGCAAGCTCGGGCTGAAGAGCCCGTTCGGTCCGGCACCCTGGCCGTGAGCATCCTTGTCGTCGACGTGGGCACCTCGGGGGTGCGCGGGGGCGTCGTGCGTCCCGACGCGACCGTCGAGCACATCCACCACGTGCCCGTCCTCCCCGACACTCCGTTCGCGGGGTTGGTCGAGTTCGACGCCACAGCCGTCGCCACCGCCGCGCTCGACGTCGCGTCGCGCTGCCTGTCCGAAGCCGGCGAGGTCAGCGCCGTCGGTATCGCCAACCAGCGCGCGTCGACCATCGTGTGGGAGCGTTCGAGCGGCACGCCGGTCGGACCCGGCCTCGGATGGCAGGACCTGCGCACGGTCGGAACCTGTCTCGAGCTGCAGGGCCGAGGGATCCGGGTGCCTCCCAACGCGTCGGCGACCAAGGTGGCCGCGTTGCTCGACGCGGCCGACCCCGACCGCTCACGTGCCGAGCGGGGGAGCTCGTGTTCGGGACGGTCGACACCTGGATCGCCTGGACGCTCTCGGGCGGGCGGCTCCACGTGATCGACGTGTCGAACGCCGGGGTGACCGGGATGCTCCTCGCCGACGGATCGGGCTGGAGCCCGAAGGTGCTCGACGCCCTGCGGATCCCCGAGGCGATGCTTCCCGAGGTGGTCGACTCCTCGGGCGAGCTGGGCGAGGCCCAGGTGCTCGAGGGCGCACCGGTCATCGCCGGTCTGGCGGGAGACCAGCAGGCCTCCCTCATCGGCCAGGGCTGCACCCGGCCCGGGCAGGCGAAGGCCACCTTCGGCACCGGCGGGATGCTCGACCAGTGCCTGGGCGCGGACCCGCCTGCCGGCTCGCCCCGCGGTCAGGCCGGGACCATCCCGATCATCGCCTGGCGCCGCATGTCGACCACGACCTGGGGCCTCGAGGCGATCATGCTGTCGGCCGGCACCTGCGTGGAGTGGCTCCGCGACGACCTCGGGGTGATCGATTCGGCCGAGCACTCGGCCGAGCTGGCCGCGCGCTGCGACGACACCGGTGACGTCTGGTTCGTCCCGGCCCTCCTCGGACTCGGCACCCCGGTCTGGGACTTCGGTGCCCGCGGAACGCTGCTCGGGCTCACCCGGGGCAGCGGCCGCCCCGAGCTCGTGCGCGCCGTGCTCGAGGGGGTGGCTCACCGCGGCGCCGACCTCCTCTCTTCCGCCGAGTCCGACTCGGGCATGCCGGTCGCCTCGCTGCGCATCGACGGAGGCATGTCGCAGAACCCGGTATTCACCCGCGCGCTCGCCGAGGCCTGCGCGCGGCCGATCGAGATCGCGCCGGTGCTCGAGGCGACCACCCTCGGCGCCGCCTTCCTCGCCGGGATGGCCGTCGGGGTTTGGAGCGACGAGGACGACGTGGCCGCGACCTGGGCGCCGCGCGTGGTCATCGAGCCGACCGCCGAGGCGAGCGCCCACGAGGCTGCACGGGCCCGCTGGCTCGAGGCCCGCGCCCGTGCCGAACGGACCGTGCCCGAGCTCTCGGCGCTCGACTTCTGAGGAGACGGGCGGTGCGCGGGGCGAGACCTTCCGCACCGGACCCAGGTGATCCGGGGTCCCCGATCCCTCACCGACCACCGATGCAGGTGATGTCGAGCGGCGCTCCTCTCCGTGGGGAGGACCGGTCAGGTGCCCTCCGACGGGGCGACACCTCCCTCGGACGGGGTGCCTCGTCGGTGCGGTTGAGATCCGCGATATTGCGTCCGAGCAGGGAGAACGCATAGGGTGGGTGGGTCGCCACGCTCGGCGGCGTGGCCGGTCCGACCGCCGGAGGCAGGGGAAGCGGGGGTACCCATGAGCACTGGCATCGAGGCGGTCGGGGTCGAGGTCGCCGCGGACCGCACCCTCGAACCGGTCGCCGAGGCGGTCGGGGTGGCCCGGGCGCTCCACGACGCGCTCTCCGGCGTGCTGCTCGGCACCCCCGACGCGGTCAGGACCGCGGTGCTCGCGGCCCTCTCGGGGAGCCATCTGCTCATCGAGGACGTCCCCGGGGTCGGGAAGACCGTCCTCGCCCGCGCGGTCGCCACCGCGCTCGGGGTCAAGCTCTCGCGGGTGCAGGGCCACCCGGATCTGCTGCC
This sequence comes from uncultured Acidimicrobiaceae bacterium, assembly GCA_963784155.1. GTDB lineage: Bacteria > Actinomycetota > Acidimicrobiia > Acidimicrobiales > RAAP-2 > Bog-756. Next base: position 6,234 of record CAWAQF010000002.1, on the reverse strand, counting down.
GACCGACATCACTGGGGTCACCGTCTTCTCGCCGGAGAGCGGTGCGTGGGAGTTCCGACCCGGCCCGGTCTTCGGCCACGTCGTGCTCCTCGACGAGATGAACCGCACCCCGCCGCGGACCCAGTCGGCGCTGCTCGAGGCCATGGAGGAGCAGCAGGTCTCGGTCGACGGGGAGTCGTGGCCGCTCCCGCGCCCGCATCTCGTGATCGGGACGAAGAACCCGATCGGCCAGCTCGGCACCTACCCCCTCGTCGAGAGCCAGCTCGACCGGTTCGGTCTCTCCACCTCGATCGGGTACCCCGACGCCGAGGTCGAGACCCGCCTCGTCCTCCACGACGGAGGGCGCCACGCGCTCGACGTCCTCTCGCCGGTCTCCGATCCGGCCCAGTGGCAGCGCGCGATCAATGCGACCGGGTCGGTCCACGTGGCCACCGCGGTCGCCGAGTACGCGGTCGCACTGGTCAGGGCGACGCGCACGGCCGGAACGGTCCGGCTCGGCGCGAGCCCCCGCGCTGCCATCTCGCTGATCCGCAGCGCCCAGGCCCACGCAGTGCTGAGCGGCCGCCACTACGTCACGCCGCAGGACGTCCAAGACGTCGCCGTCGCCTGCCTGTCCCACCGGCTGATCGCCGACGGCGGGCCCAACGACGGTCCGGGCCTGGTCTCCCGCATCGTCGCGGAGGCACCCGTCCCGGCCACATGAGCCCGCCGGGTTCGCGGGCGGGCGACGCGACGAACTCGGGGCAAGTGCTGCGTCGTCGGATCCATCCGGTCGCCTGGGTCACCCCGGTGGTCGGTGCGGTCCTGGTGGTCTTCGCCTGGACGGGAGTCGCCCACTCGAGCGGATCCGGGTGGGTCCAGGCGGTCGGCGCCTTGCTCGCCGCGGTGCTCTTGGTCGGGATGGTCGCTCCCGCCGCGCTCGTCCGGCGTGCCGGAATCGCTTGTACCGCCAATCCCGCGGACGGCCAGGCGGGGCATCCGAGCGTCGTCGCTCTCGTCGCTGACGGACCGCTCCGGATCCGACCCCTGCGACCGGGCGGGCCCGCCGCGCGGTGCCGAGGGACCGGCGAGTGGACCGAGGACCGTCGAGGTCGAGCTCCGCCCCGCCCGGCGTGGGGTGCTCGGGTCGGTGGCGCTCGAGGTGGCCACCTGCGCGCCCTTCGGGTTGCTCTGGTGGGCGAAGGAGGTCGAGATCGAACTGGCTCGGCCACTCCATGTCGCACCGAGGACCGGACCCGCCGCACCGGTCGACCTCGGCACCGACGATCCGTCGGGCGCGGCGCCCGACCGCGTCCCGGCGCCCATCGGCGAGCCGCGCGGGGTGCGGCCCTACACGGCGGGCGACCAGCGCCGCCTGGTCCACTGGCCGGTGACCTCGCACACCGGGTCGCTGATGGTGCGCGAGAGCGAGCGGCCCCGCGAACGAGCCGGTGACCGTCGACCTAGTGCTCTCGCCCGATCCCGAAAAGGCCGAGGTCGAGGCCGAGGCCGCCATGGGCCGGATCGCAGCCGTCCTCGACACCGGCCGGCAGGTCGTGCTCGGTACCGACGAGCCGGACGGGCGGGTGGTCGGCTGGGTACGCGACCGGACCGACCTCGGGCGGCGCCTGGCACGGGCGGTGGCGCGGTGACCCTCTGGCAGCGGGTGGTCCACGCCAACCGGCCCGGGCCGCCCGAGCACTCGATCTCGTTCCGGGTCGCCTCGGCGGCTGCGGTCTCGGTGGCTGCGGCCGCCTGCTGGAGCCAGGGAGAGCTGTCGGTCGCGATGACGCTCTTCACCATCGTCGCGACCGTGGTGGGCAACGTCTTCTCCTATCGTCGACGTGCGCAGCCGTGGCCCGCGGTCAAACCGATCCTCGCGGCCTCGCGGTCGGCGGGTTCGTCTGGTTCATCGTGACCGTCACCCGCCAGGCGACCCCCGGTGACATCTCGACGGTCGAGGGACCACTCGCGGTGCTCTTCGCGTGGGTGCTGAGCACCCACGCATTCGACGTCCCGGCCCGCAAGGACGTCGCCTACTCGCTGGCGGGATCCGCCGCGCTCTTGGCGGTGGCCGCGGCCCAGTCGGTCGACCTCTCACTCGCCGGCTACGTCGTGGCCTGGGCGGCCTGCGGGCTCTTCGGGCTGGTCGCCATGTGGCGGTCGATGGCGGGGGCGAGCGGGACCCCATGGAAGACGGTCGCCCTGTCGGCCGCGGCGATCGTCGTCGTGGGTGTGGTCCTCCTCGCCGTGCTCCCCCCACCGAAGGTCTCGGCCTCGCTCGTCTTCCCCTCCTCCTCGTCCGGGGCGGCGGTCGACAGCTCGAGCAACCTCACCGACGGCTCGCCCTCGCTGCCCGCCCACGCGGCGAGCCCACAGGGACGGACTGGGGTCGGCGGCTACCTCGGCTTCGCCAGCTCGCTCGACACCGGGGTGCGCACCGCGCTCGGCGACCAGGTCGTCCTGCGGGTACGGGCGAGCCGACCCAACTTCTGGATCGGCGAGACCTTCGACAAGTGGAGCGGCGAGAGTTGGGAGCAGTCGGGCGACCCGGCGACCGGCCAAGGGGTGAACCAGCTGCCGCCCGGATCCCCGTACTCGATCCCCCCGCGCCGGACCAGGTGACCACCCCGGTCGACGGGCCGCCCGACATCCAGACCTTCTACCTCGCCGAGTCGGGCCCGAACCTCGTGTTCCACGCGGACCAGGCCGAACGGGTCTACATCCAGTCGCGCACCCTGCTCCTCCCCGGCGACGGCACGATCGTGTCGGCGACCTCGATGGGTGCCGGCACCATCTACACGGTGCTCTCCGACGACACCGCGGCGACCCCGGACCAGCTCCGCGACGCCACCGTCCCCCGTGTCGGCCAAGGGATCCCGACCGTCTCGTCGGGGCTGGGCAGCCGCGAGGCGACCCGGTACCTCCAGCTCCCCCACCCCTACGCCGAGGTCGCGACGCTCGCCCGGCAGATCACCGCGAAGGTGACCACGTCGGCGGCCGGCGGACCGCGCACCTACGACACCGTCGAGGCACTCGAGTCGTGGATGTCCTCACACGTGCGCTACACGACCGACATCCCGCCACTGCCGGTGGGCGCCGACGCGGTCACGAGCTTCCTCTTCGGCTCGCGACGCGGCTACTGCGAACAGATCTCGACCGCGACGGTGGTCATGCTGCGCACGCTCGGGATTCCCGCCCGTGAAGTGGTCGGCTATGTGCCCGGCTCCTACGACCCGATCACCGATCTCTACGACGTCGAGGCCAAGGACGCGCACGCCTGGGTGCAGGTCTGGTTCCCCGGCTACGGCTGGCAGAACTTCGACCCGACCGTGGTGGTCCCTCTCGCCAACCCGACGCCGGGCTCGGTGATCGCGCACACGCTCGCCAGCTGGCTCGGCGCCCTCCCCTGGGCGCCGATCGGCGTCGTCGCAGTGCTCGCGGCAGCAATATGGGTGCTGCTCCGCCGTCGGTGGCGCCGGCCGCCCAGCTGGGCACACCGGGTGGCGGCGGACCTCGGTCGCGGCGGGGCTCGGCGCGGCCTCCCCCGGCGAGCAGGTGAGACCCTCACCGCCTACGGGGGCCGCCTGTCCGAGGCCGATCCCCCGCGGCGCGAGGAGCTGCTCAGCGCAACGAGGCTCGTCGAGCGCGCGACCTACGCAGGAATCGAGCCCAGCGCGACCGACATCGCCCTCGCCACCGGGTTCGCCCGGCACTACGCGGTGTCGGCCGGCCCGCTCGGCGGGGACCCCGACGGATCAGGACCGGGCGAGCTCGAGCGCCTCGTCGAAGGAGGCCCGGGCCGCGAGCAGCGGCCGGTAGCCCATCAGCTGGCGCGGCTGGCTGAAGGCCAGCACTGCCCGCAGTCGGTCGCCGCGGCGGTAGAGGGCGACCAGCTTGCCCTCCTCGGCGGAGCCGCGCACCACGGTGACCTCGTCGTCTGCACCCGGCAGACCGATCATCTGGATCTTGGTCGTGTACTGGTCGGACCAGAAGAACGGGACCGGGTCGTAGGGGGTGGCGGCAGGTCCGGCGAGCAGGTTGCGGGCCGAGGCCGCACCGCTTTCGGCCGCGTTGGTCCAGTGCTCGACCCGCACCAGTGCCTCCCGAGGAGGGGTGCCACCAACGTGCCAGATCGCCGGCGGCCACCACCCGGTCCGACGCGTGCAGCGTGTCGGCGCAGACCACCCCGTTGTCGAGGGTGAGCCCGGAACCCTCCAGCCACCCGACCTCGGGGTCGACCCCGACCCCGACGACGACCACGTCGGCCCGCAGTTCGGTGCCGTCCGACAGACGCACCTCGACGGGGGCCGGACCCTCCTCGTGCGCGAGCACCTCCTCGAAACCCGAGCCGGTGCGCAGCTCGACGCCGTGGTCGCGGTGCAGTTGCGCGCAGGCCTGTCCCATCTCCTCGCCCAGCACCCGAGCCATCGGGGTGGGCAACGCCTCGACCACGGTCACCTCGGCACCGAGTCCGCGACAGGTGGCGGCCACCTCGAGCCCGATGAAACCGGCGCCGATCACCACCACCTTCGCCCCTTCCCCCGCCGCGTGGAGCCGCTCGCGGATCGCGAGGCAGTCGTCGAGGGTCCGCAGCGTGCAGACACCGGGCACCCCGTCGGTCCCCGGCAACCGGCGCGGGCGGGCACCGGTCGCCACGATCAGCCCGTCGAAGGCGAGCTCGGTCCCGTCGTCGAAGCCAACCGTACGGGCGCCGGTGTCGAGGGCGGTCGCGCGATGGCCGAGCCGGAACTCGAGGCCGAGGGTGTCGAGCACGTCGGGCGCGTGGTGGTGGATCCGCTCGAGGTCCCAGACACCGGCGAGGAACTGCTTCGACAGCGGGGGCCGGTCGTAGGGGGCGTGCCGCTCGTCGCCCACGATGATGACCGGACCCTTGTGCTCTTCGTGTCGGAGCTCCTCGGCGGCGCGCAACCCGGCGAGCGAGGCGCCGACCACGAGGATCGTTGCATCGGGATCGAGCTGCTCTGGCATCGGCGCCATCGTAGAGGTGCAGCGGGACACCGCCCGTTCTCGTGGAACGGTCAGTTGCCGAACATGGTCATCCACTGCTCGGGTGTGCGCAGTCGGAAGACGTAGTTGTGGGCCCGGGTGTCGCCCATGGTGGCCGACGGCTCGGGCGAGTAGAGATGGCCGGGATAGAGCACCGTGTCGTCGGGGACCCGGGCGAGCCGGGTGGTGAGTGACTCGTAGAGCGCGTCCGGGTCCCCGCCCGGCAGGTCGGTGCGCCCGCACCCGTCGAGGAAGAGGGTGTCGCCCGACGACGAGCTTTCCGTCGACGAGGAAGCACTGGCTGCCCGGGCGTGTGCCCGGGCGTGTGGAGCAAGGTGACCGGCACCCGACCGACCGTGACCATGTCGCCGCTGTCGTGGGTGACGAGATCCGAGTCGAACCGACACCCGTCGTCGCGCTCGACCCACGGCGCCTCGGTCGCCTGCACGTGGACCGGGACGTCGAGTCGCCTCGAGGAGGTCGCGCGACCCCTCGATGCCCCAGCCCATCATGTCCCCGCCGACGTGGTCGGGATGGTAGTGGGTGGCGAGCGCTCCGACGCACGCGCATGCCGTCGGCCCGAACGATGTCGAGCAGCTCGTCGACCCCGTAGGCGGGGTCGACCGACCAACGCTTCACCGGTCTCACGATCGCCGACGAGGTAGACGAAGTTGACCATCTGGCTGCGCGATCTGGTCGCCGACGGCGAAGTCGCCGTCCCGCCAGCAGCTGGCGGAAGTAGAGACGCCCTTCTCCGCTCGGAGCGTCGGGTGTCGCATCGGTCATGTCCTCACCTTAGGCAACCCTCCGCCGTCGATTGCTTCGCCGACGAGCCGTTCCGGCCACGGCGGATCTACAGTGCTGCGGAGCCGACGGCGCGGAAGGGGATGCGGTGGACGTGGGCGCGAGCGATGGGGCGGCAGGGCGCCGCACGGTGTCCGGCCTGCTGCGCCAGTGGGCGACGGCCACCCCGGAAGCCCCCATGCTCACCGCCGGGGAGACGACGGTCACCTGGGGCGAGCTCTACCTGCGGGCAAAGCAGGTGGCCCGTGCGTTGACCGCGGACGGAGTCCTGCCCGGGGACCGGATCGCCTTCCTCGACCGCAACGGCATCGAGTACTTCGAGATCCTCTTCGGCGCGGCGCTGCTCGGGGCGGTGACCGTCGCGGTCAACTGGCGCCTCGCGCCCGCCGAGATGGCGGCGATCGTCGAGGACGCGGCATGCATCGCTGCTCTTCTACGGAG
>CAWAQF010000001.1:0-94043 GCA_963784155.1 uncultured Acidimicrobiaceae bacterium | reverse complement strand
GTCGCGAAGATCGTGATCGACACGCGCAATGCGACGGCCGCCATCCGCGGCGCGAAGAAGTAATGGCCGACCAGACCTTCCGCATTGTGCTGGTGGGCTGCGGCCGGATCAGCGAACGGCACTTCGAAGCGATCGCGAGCCAGCCGAGCCTCAAGCTGGTGGGCGTGTGCGACGAGGTCGCGGCGCGCGCGAAGGAGGCGGGGGAGAAGCACGGCGTGCCGTATTTCTCGAAGCGGAATTGCTCGACACGGTGAAGCCGCAGGCGGTGGCGATCTGCACGCCGAGCGGGCTGCACCCGCGCGCAGGGCATCGCGGCTGCCGATCGCGGCATCCACGTCATCGCCGAGAAGCCGATGGCGACGCGGCTGGCCGACGCCGATGCGCTCGTGCGCGCCTGCGACAAGGCGGGCGTGACACCTGTTCGTGGTCAAGCAGAACCGGCTCAACCCGCCGTGCCTGCTGCTCAAGCAGCCGATCGACAAGCACCGCTTCGGCCGGATCTACTCGTGCTCGCGTCGCAACGTGTTCTGGACGCGGCCGCAGGAGCTACTACGACGCGGCGCGGTGGCGCGGCACGTGGGAGTTCGACGGCGGCGCGTTCATGAACCAGGCGAGCCACTACGTGGACCTGCTCCAGTGGCTCATCGGGCCGGTGCGAGCGTGAGCGCGAACACCGCGACGCTGGCGCGGCGCATCGAGAGCGAGGACACCGGCGTCGCCGTGCTCAAGTTCCGCAGCGGCGCGATGGGGTCGATCGAGGTCACCATGCTCACCTACCCGAAGAACCTCGAGGGCTCGGTCACCGTCCTCGGCGAGAACGGCACGGTGAAGGTGGGCGGCACCGCGGTGAATCGGATCGAGACGTGGGAGTTCGCGAAGTACGACGAGACGATCGACAAGGACGCCGAGGCGCAGAAGGCGGCGCCGAACCCGCTGAGCGTGTATGGCTCGGGGCACAAGCCGTACTACGAGAACGTGGTGAAGGTGCTGAAGGGCGAAGCCGTGCCCGGCACCGATGGCCGCGAGGGGCGGAAGTCGCTCGAGCTGATCCTCGCGATCTACGAATCCGCGCGCACCGACCGCGAAGTGACGCTGCCGATGCGGTCGTTCTCCGAGGAGACTCCCCGCACATGAGCGAAATGAAGGATCTGCCGGGCGGCGCGCAGGCGCACACGTCGAGCTTCGTGGATGCCGGCGCGAAGGTGGGGAAGGGAACGAAGATCTGGCACTTCTGCCACATCATGCCCGGCGCGGTGATCGGCGAGCAGTGCTCGCTGGGCCAGAACGTGGTGGTGATGCCGCGCGTGACGCTCGGGCGGAACGTGAAGGTGCAGAACAACGTGAGCATCTACGAAGGCGTGATCTGCGAGGACGACGTGTTCCTCGGCCCGTCGATGGTGTTCACGAACGTGATCAACCCGCGCAGTCATGTATCGCGAAAGAACGAATATCAGACGACCATCGTGCGCCGGGGCGTGAGTATCGGTGCGAACGCGACGGTGGTGTGCGGCACGGTGCTGGGCGAATATTCGTTCGTCGGCGCCGGCGCGGTGGTGACGCGCGACGTGCCGGCGTTCGCGCTGGTGGTGGGCGTGCCGGCGCAGATCGCCGGGCTGGATGTGTCAGTGCGGCGAGCGGCTGCCGCTGGACGCCCGCATCATGGGCCCGTTGCAAGTGACGTGCGCCGTGTGCGGGCAATCTATACGGGGAGGGTGACGATGTGGAGATGATCCCGAGATCCTAACTGCCACTGCCGGCGTCGACTGGCGGTGTCGCCCACTGCACGAAACGGCCACTCCGCGAGGGGTGGCCGCTACTGTTGTGAACCGCAGGCTTCAGCCTCCAGCCGCCAGCCTGCAGTTTGTACTTATGGGCGCGGAGGGGATCGAACCCCCGACCTCTGGTATGTGAGACCAGCGCTCTAACCAGCTGAGCTACGCGCCCGAATGCGAGAGGGAATTCTAACGGGAACGCGCACCGCGGGGTAGTGGCGGACACCGCAGGGGCGGCGTAGCGTTGGCGTGTGGCAATCCTCTCATTCCTCGATCGCGAGCGGTCCATCGCGAAACCCGGGTTCAGTCGCTGGCGGGTGCCGCCGGCGGCGCTGGCGATCCATCTGTGCATCGGGCAGGTGTACGCGTTCTCCGTCTTCAAGATCCCGATGTCGCAGCTGGTCGGCGGAACGGCGTCGGCGCCCGATGACTGGAAGCTGTCGACCATCGGCTGGGTCTTCAGCTGCGCGATCGTCTTCCTCGGGGCTTTCGGCGGCGGTGTTCGGCGCGTGGCTCGAGCGGGTAGGGCCGCGGACGCGCCATGTTCGCGAGCGCCGTGTGCTTCAGCGGCGGATTCATGGTGGGCGCCGCGGGGATCGCGACGCACCAGTTCTGGCTGCTCGTGCTCGGATACGGCGTGCTGGGCGGCGTGGGACTCGGGCATCGGCTACATCTCGCCGGTGTCGACGCTCATCAAGTGGTTCCCCGACCGGCCGGGGATGGCGACCGGCATGGCGATCATGGGCTTCGGCGGCGGCGCGATGATCGCGAGTCCGCTCGTCGGTGGTGCTCATGAACGCATTTCAAGACGTCACGGCGCGACGGGCGTGTGGCAGACGTTCGTCGCGCTCGGCGCGATCTACTTCGCCTTCATGATGTTCGGCGCATTCACCGTGCGCGTGCCGGCGCCGGGATGGCAGCCGGCGGGCTGGACGCCGCCGGCGGCGCAGCCGCGGATCACCACGCACAACGTGGAAGTGAACGAGGCGATGCGGACGCCGCAGTTCTGGCTGCTCTGGATCATCCTGTGCATGAACGTCACCGCGGGGATCGGGATCCTGGAGCAGGCGAGCCCGATGATCCAGGAGATCTTCAAGGGGCGCGTGCTCGCGCCGGTGGCGGCGGGCTTCGTGAGTCTCCTGAGCCTCGCGAACATGGGCGGGCGCTTTGCGTGGAGGTCGCTCAGCGACGTGATCGGCCGCCGTGCGACGTATTTCATCTTCTTCGCGCTGGCGGCGCGCTGTACGCGAGCATCCCGCACCGTGGCGGGCGCGCAGAGCGTGCCGCTCTTCGTGATCGTGTGCGCCGTGCTGCTCACGATGTACGGCGGCGGCTTCGCGACCATCCCCGCGTATCTGCGCGACCTGTTCGGCACCATGCAGGTCGGGGCCATCCACGGGCGCTTGCTCACCGCGTGGTGCACCGCCGGCGTGCTCGGTCCCGTGCTCGTGAACGACATTCGCGAGTACCAGATCGCGCACGGCGTGGCGAAGGCCGACGCGTACAACGTGACCATGTACGTCATGGCCGCGCTGCTCGCCGTGGGCTTCGTCGCGAATCTCATGGTGAAGGCGGTGGACCCGAAGCACTACTTCCGCGGAGGCGCGAATGTCTGAGACCAGCGGCGCGGAGAAGCTGCGCACGGCGATCGCATGGCTCTGGGTGGGGATTCCGCTCGCGTGGGGCGTGGCGGAGACCGTGATCAAGTCGGCGGCGTTGTTCCGGTGAGAGCCTCGTACGGCACCAGCGTCTGTCTCCTCGCTCATCGCCGCACTCGGCGCGGTGAGCTGCTCGCAGCCGGTCGCCGGCAACCCGGCGCCGCCCGGCGCGTGGAGCGTGCGTTCGTCGATGCCCACGCCGCGAACTCTGCTCGCCGCGGGAGTGATCGACGGCAAACTCTACGCCGTGGGCGGTTATGCTGACAGCGCCGGCATTGAGGTCGGCACGGCGGTGCTCGAGGTCTACGATCCCCTCAGCGATGAGTGGGCGACGAAGGCGCCGATGCCGCACGGCAGCGGGTACCTGGGCGCGGGCGTGGTGAACGGGATCCTGTACGCCGTGGGTGGCCAAGCGGCGCCGCAGTCGAAGGGCCCGACCTTCGACTACCTGCAGGCGTACGATCCGGCGACCGACAGCTGGACGGCGAAGGCGCCGATGCCCACGGCACGGCGCGGCCTGGCCGTCGCCGTGGTGAATGGCGTGCTGTACGCGATCGGTGGCCAGCCGGACGTGATGGGCAGTCCGATGGTGCCGACCGTCGAGGCGTACGATCCCGCGACCGACAGCTGGAGCACCAAGACGCCGATGCCGACCGCGCGGGACGCGCTCGCGGCCGTCACGCTGAACGGGACGATCTACGCCATTGGTGGCTTCGACGGGACTTCGCTTCTGCCGACCGTCGAGGCATACGATCCGGTCGCGGATCAGTGGTCGACGAAGGCTTCCATGCCGGGCGCGAACGCGGCCCCCGCGGCGGCGGCGATCGGCGGTGATCTCTATGTCGCCGGCGGCTTCAACGGCGCTTCGCTCTCAACGACGATCGGCTACGATCCGGGGGCGGATGCCTGGGCGGCGTACGCGGCGATGCCCAGCGCGCGCGACGGTTTGGCCGGTGGCGCGATCGACGCGCTGTTTTACGCGGTGGGAGGGGAGGACGAGGTGAGCGTCGATTCCGCGACACTCTCGACGGCGAACGAGGTCTTCTCGCCGAGCGGAGCGGTGCCGAGCCAAGTGACCGCTTCCCATAGTGGATGGCGACCAACGGGCCAGGTCGGTGCTCAATCTGCCGCACCTCGGACGTCCGAGATTCGCGGGACTGCCGTCACGCTCCACCTCCGCCTCGTCGAGGACCTCACGGTAGCGCGCAGGTCGGTCTCGGCCCAGGTCCTTTCGATCGCCCACGTGCGGCGACGGTTCGAATCCGCCACAATCGAGCGAGGAGCGCTGGGATGAGTGAACCGTGGCCATGGCCGGACGAGTTGGACGCGGTGATCGCCGCGCCCGATTTCCACACCGTCCTCTACGAGGACGACCGCGTGCGGATGCTCGAGGGTCTCGTTCCCCCAGGGATCACCGTGCCGCTCCACGCCCATCGCTGGGGAGGGGTCCTCTATCTGATCGGCTCCAGTGATTTCGTCCGACGGGACGAGCACGGCGACGTCGTCGCCGACACCAGGACCGGTGGTGGGCCCCCGCTGCAAGGCTCGGCGACCTGGGGAGGACCGCTGCCACCGCACACCTTCGAGAACGTCGGTACCTCCGACTTCCACACGCTGACGGTGGAGATGAAGAGCGACTAGCCCGGGCCCTGCCGGTCGGCCCGCCACCGCCCGCGATGGACGTACTCCTCGAGGGTCCGTCGGGTTCGCGCCGCCGAGATGGTCGGCGGATCGGGATGCGCCGGCTCGCCGAGCAGCACCGCCCCGAGCCACCGCAGGCGATCGGGCACGCCGAGCGCAGCGGCGAGCGCGGCTTCGCCCCGGAAGTTGCCGAGGAAGGCGGTCCCGACGCCGTGGTCGGCTGCCGCCAGCAGGATGGTCATCACCGAGAACCCGGCGTCGACGAACCAGAAGGGGACCGCCCATCGTCGGACGCTCCCTTGCCGCCGCCGTCCCTTGTCGGGCTCGTGGTAGCGCTCGGTGTAGGCATCGGGATCGGCGAAGGCGAGGACGACGGTGGGTGCCCTCCGGAGCCCCGCGAAGCGACGCGACCGGGCCCGCCAAGCGGCGTCGGTGGTCGAGTCCCAGTAGCGGGCGGTCTCTTCCCCTTCGAGGACGACGAACTCGCGGCCCTGGGTGTTGCCGGCCGACGGTGCCCGGAGCGCCGCAGCGAGCAGGCCGTCGACGACTCCTGGGTCGAGGGGCCTGCCCGAGAAGTTCCGGGTCATCCGCCGACGTCGCACGGCGTCGGTCAGCTCCATCCGACCTCCACGGTGCCAGACGCTATCGGCGCCCCGCACGCCGGCTCGCTCCGGAGGGAATGTTGACCTCGCTGGTAGTGTTTAACAGGGACGAAGAGCATGCGCCGTCGCCGGTCGCACCGGCGCCCTCGCAGAAGGAACGTGATCGCCGTGCCCACATTCAGGGAGATGCTGGCGGAAGCCAAGGCCGCCGTACGGGAGGTCGACCCTGCCACCGCCGAGCAGGAGATCGCCGCGGGCAGGACGGTCCTCCTCGACGTCCGCGAGCCCGACGAGTACGAGCAGGGCGCACTGCCCGACGCGGTGCACATCCCGCGCGGAACGCTCGAGACCTCGGTCGAGGGCCGCATCCCCGACAAGTCCTCCCACCTCCTCGTCTACTGCGCGGCGGGTGTGCGCTCGGCGTTCGCCGCCAAGACCATGCAGGACCTCGGCTACACCGACGTGGCGTCGGTGGTCGGCGGATTCAACCGGTGGAAGGACGAGGGGAGGGCCTGGAGCCGCGCCGCGGGCGCTCACCCCCGACCAGCGCAACCGCTACCAGCGGCACCTTCTCCTCCCCGAGGTCGGCGAGGCGGGTCAGCTCAAGCTCCTCGACTCGAAGGTCCTCCTCCTCGGCGCCGGCGGGCTCGGCTCTCCTGCTGCGCTCTACCTGGCCGCTGCCGGGGTGGGCACCATCGGGATCATCGACATGGACGTGGTGGACGCCTCGAACCTTCAGCGTCAGATCCTCCACAACACCGATCGGATCGGCGAGCGCAAGGTGGACTCGGCGAAGAAGACGCTGACCCTCGTCAACCCCGACGTCAACGTCGTCACCTACGACGTGCGGCTCGGCGCCGACAACATCCTCGACATCATCGACGGCTACGACGTGATCGTCGACGGGACCGACAACTTCCCGACCCGGTACCTGGTCAACGACGCGTCCCTGATCAAGCGGATTCCGGTCGTGCACGGGTCGATCTTCCGCTTCGAGGGCCAGGTGACGGTCTTCCACCCCTACGTCGGTCCGTGCTACCGCTGCATGATCCCCGAGCCTCCTCCGGCCGAGCTGGCACCGAGTTGTGCGGAGGCGGGCGTCCTCGGCGTCCTTCCCGGCATCGTCGGCTCGATCCAGGCGCTCGAGACGGTGAAGATCCTGCTCGGCATCGGCGAGACCCTCGAAGGACGGCTGCTCGCCTACGACGCCCTCGAGGAGACGTTCCGCACCTTCAAGGTCCATCGCGATCCGGCCTGCCCGGCATGCGGACCCGACGCCGGCGAGCTGATCATCGCCGAGTACGACGAGCTGTGCATGCCCCACGTGGCGGCACCGCCCTCCGGCTCCTGAACGCCGGGCAGTCGTCCGGGGCGCCGAGCGCCCGCGCCCGGCCGGGCCGTGCCGTCCGACAGCACATTTCGCAGCCCCTAACCTGTTGCGGATGTCACCAGGTCCTTCTTCGGGTGCGCCCGACGAGCGCTTCACCGACTCGGGCATCGAGGTCCGGCCGGTCTATGGCCCCGGTGACCTCGGCGGCTGGGACGCGGAGGCACAGCTCGGCGACCCCGGGACACTTCCCGTACACCCGGGGCATCCGCGAGGACATGTACCGGGGTCGCCTCTGGACCATGCGGCAGTACGCAGGGTTCGGCACGGCCGAGGCGACCAACGAACGATTCAAGTTCCTCCTCGGCGCCGGCCAGACCGGGTTGTCGTGTGCGTTCGACCTCCCCACCCAGATGGGCTTCGACTCCGACCACCCCCGTGCGGAGGGTGAGGTCGGAAAGGTGGGGGTCGCCATCGACTCGCTGGCGGACATGCGGCTCCTGCTCGCGGATCTTCCGCTCGACAAGGTCACCACCTCGATGACCATCAACGCGACCGCCGCGATCCTGCTCCTTCTGTACCAGCTGGTGGCCGAGGAGAACGGTGTCGATCCGCGCCTTCTCGGCGGCACCGTCCAGAACGACATCCTGAAGGAGTACGTGGCCCGGGGGACGTACATCTATCCGCCGAGGCCCGTCGATGCGCTTGGTGACCGACACCTTCTCCTACTGCGCCGAGCACCTGCCTGCGTGGAACACGATCTCGATCTCGGGCTACCACATCCGCGAGGCCGGCTCGACCGCGGTGCAAGAGATCGCGTTCACCATCGCCAACGGGATCGCCTACGTCGAGGCCGCGCTCGCGGCCGGGCTCGACGTGGACGAGTTCGCGCCGAGGCTCAGCTTCTTCTGGAACGCCCACAACAACCTCTTCGAAGAGGTCGCCAAGTACCGCGCCGCTCGCCGGATGTGGGCCCGGCTCATGACCGACCGCTTCGGGGCGTTGGACGAACGCTCGAAGCTCCTCCGGTTCCACACCCAGACTGGGGGCTCGACGCTGACCGCACAGCAGCCCGAGAACAACATCGTGCGGGTCACCGTCCAGGCGCTCGGGGCGGCACTCGGCGGCACCCAGAGCCTCCACACCAACGGCTTCGACGAGGCCCTCGGGCTGCCGACCGAGCAGGCTGCCAAGATCGCGCTCCGGACCCAGCAGATCATCGGCTACGAGTCGGGCATCGCCGACACCGTCGATCCGCTCGCCGGCTCGTGGTTCGTCGAGTCGCTGACCGACGAGGTGGAGGCGCGGGCCTGGGAGTACCTCGAGCGGATCGACGACGATGGGCGGCGCGGTCGCCGCCATCGAGGCGCGCTACATGCAACAGGAGATCGAGCAGGCGGCCTACGCCTACGCGAAGGCGATCGACGCGGGCGACAAGACCGTGGTCGGCGTCAACCGCTTCGTCGACGAGCAGGCGGGACCGTCGGAGGTGTTCCCGATCGACGAGGCGTTGCAGAGGTCCCAGATCGACCGGGTGCGACGGGTGCGGGCCGAGCGGGACGAATCGCGGTCGAGAGCCGCGCTCGCCGACGTCGAGGCAGCGGCTCGCGGCACCCAGAACGTCCTCGTCCCGATGAAGGCTGCCCTGGCCGGTATGGCGACCCTCGGGGAGGTGTCCGACGTGCTCCGCGGCGTCTTCGGCGAGTTCCATCCCTCCGGCTGAATTCCGGAGACCCGCACCGGCCTCTCAGCGCGCTGCGGCCACCAGGCGCTCCCTCAGCGGTCCGGGCCGGGCCGCGTCGATCGCCGTCCAGGCCATGGCGATCGCGCCGTCGTACAGGGCGGCGTCGGCCGACTCGGTGACGCAGGCGGCCGCGAATTCCGGTTGGTGGTTGACCGCTCCCGCCGAGTCGATGCCCAACAGCGGGTGGATGGTGGGGACTGCGAGCGACACGTTGGCCATGTCGGTGGAGAGGGTGGGCGGGGGGACTCCCTCGTCGTCGAGATCGAACCGGCGCCCGAGCCGCTCCGCGTTCGCCCGGTAGGAAGCGAGAAGGCCCGTGTCGCTCTCCATGTGCGAGTAGACGGGGGAGAGCGAGCGGTAGCCGACCCGAGAGCCGGTCGCCAGAGCACCGGCTTCGAAGCACGCTCTCACCTTCGGCTCGAAGAGCTCGAGCCGCTCGAGCGTGAGCGAACGGCACATGAACCGGCCGGTGACCGTCTCGGGGATCACGTTGGCGGCCCCACCGCTGTCGAGCACCACCCCGTGCACCTGGTCACCCGGGTCGGAGCTGCTGGCGGAGCAGGCCGACGGCCACCTGCGAGACGACCATCGCGTCCGCCGCGTTGACGCCCTCCCACGGAGCGGCCGAGGCGTGGGCACTCCGTCCGGTGAAGGTCACGTCGAAGTGGGAGACCGCGAGGCAGGTGGCGACGAGACGGTCGGTCGGCCAGGGGTGCACCATCATCGCTGCGTGGACGTCGTCGAACGCGCCCTGCTCGAGCATGGTGATCTTGCCTCCGCCGCCTTCCTCGGCGGGCGTGCCGAGCACCCGGACGGTCAGACCGAGCCGGTCGGCGAGGCCGGCGAGCCCGATCGCGGCACCTGCCGCGGACGCGGCGATGACGTTGTGCCCGCAGGCGTGCCCGATGCCGGGCAGCGCGTCGTACTCCGCGCAGACCGCCACCACCAGCGGTCCCGGTCCGGTCTCGGCCGAGAAGGCGGTCGGAAGGCCGGCGATCCCGGACGTCACCTCGAATCCGGACGCGGCGAGCACCCCCGCCGTCCATGCGCTCGCGCTCGTCCTCCTCGAACGCGGTCTCGGGGTGGCCGTGGATCGCGTGGCTGAGCTCGACCAGTGCCGGCAGGTTCGACTCGACCGCGCCGCGGGCGTCGTCCTTCAGCTCGCCGGTTTCCGTCGCGAAGCTCTCCGCGGAGCCTCCGTTACCCGATGACCGCGACGACATCGCCCGGTCCGACCGAATCGCCGACGGAGACCTTGACCTCCTTGACGGTTCCCGCCTTGTCGGCATTCACGTTGTTCTCCATCTTCATCGCTTCGAGGACGCAGACGGTCTGGCCGACCTCGACGGTGTCGCCTTCGGTCACGAGGACCTTCACGATGGTGCCTTGCATGGGGACCGCGACGCTCCCCGACCCGGCACCCGATGCCGCGGCCCTCGGTCGCTTCGACGCCACGGCGCGCGCCGTCGCGCCCCCGGCGGGGCCCGGCGCGTCACCGAGGTCGGGCACCCAGAGCTTCACCTGGTAGCGACGACCCTCGACCTCGGCGGTGACCTCGCGGAGCACGCGGGGCGTCTCGTCGACCGGATCGGGCGCCGCTGTCGCCGGCTCCGCCGCGGCTCCGATCTCGCTCAGGTCGAGCCCGTGCTCCACCCAGTTGGTCGAGTGCTCGCCCGCGACGAAGTCGGGGTGCGAGAGGATCGCGACGTCCGCGGGAAGGGTGGTCGCCACGCCCTCGACGACCGTCTCGTCGATCGCGCGGAGCATCCGGTTGCGAGCCGCTTCCCGGTCGTGGCCCCACACGATGAGCTTGGCCACGAGGTTGTCGTAGAACTGACTGACCGTGTCGCCCGATTCGTAGCCGGCGTCGAGACGGACTCCGGGGCCACCCGGTGCGACCAGCCGGGTGATCGTCCCCGGTGAGGGGGTGAACGCGCCGCCGGCGGGGTTCTCGGCGTTGATCCGGACCTCGATGGCGTGACCGTTGCGCCGGACGCTCTGCTGGTCGAAGCCGAGCGGCTCGCCGGCTGCCACTCGGAGCTGCCACTCGACGAGGTCGAGGCCGGTCACGAGCTCGGTGACCGGGTGCTCGACCTGCAATCGGGTGTTCATCTCGAGGAAGAAGAACTCGCCGTCCTGGTAGAGGAACTCGACGGTGCCGGCGTTCACGTACCCGCAGGCCTCGGCGACCCGGACCGCGGCTGCGCCCATGGCCCGACGGACGTCGTCGGGGAAGTTGGGCGCGGGGCTCTCCTCGATGAGTTTCTGGTGGCGCCGCTGGGCCGAGCAGTCGCGCTCGCCGAGCCAGAGGGTCGTCCCGTGGGTGTCGGCGATGACCTGCATCTCGACGTGGCGTGGCCAGGCGAGGTACCGCTCGACATAGCACTCGTCCCGCCCGAAGTAGGCGGCCGACTCCCGTTGCGCGGACTCGAGGGCGTCGGCCGCGTCCTCCGGTCCCGCCACGACCTTCATCCCCCGGCCGCCGCCGCCGAACGCGGCCTTGATCGCGACCGGCCAACCGAATTCCTCGCCGAAGCCGACGACGTCGTCGGGGGATGTCAGGACGTCGGAGCGGCCCGGCACGCCGGAGACCCCGGCCCGCTCGGCTGCGTGGCGGGAGCTGATCTTGTCGCCCATCACCTCGATCGCCTCGGGGGGCGGACCGATGAAGACCACGCCGCGCTCGGTGATGGCCCGCGCGAAGTCGGTGTTCTCCGAAAAGAAGCCGTACCCCGGGTGGACCGAGTCCGCTCCACTGCGCTCGAGCACGCCGAGGATCGCCGAGGTGTTGAGGTAGCTCTCGGCGGCCGACTGGCCTCCGAGCGCGTACGCCTCGTCCGCCAACCGCACGTGGAGCGCGTCACGGTCGAGCTCCGAGTAGACGGCGACGGTCGCGACGCCCGAACTCGCGGCAGGTCCGGATCACCCGGACCGCGATCTCACCCCGGTTGGCGATGAGGACCTTCTTCAGCACGCTGCGCCTTTCGGGTCGGGAGGACTCGGTGACGGTTCACACCGCGGGATGCGGAGGCCACACACGTACCAGACTGGCACGGCCCGTAGGGTGAGTGCATGTTGGGCGACCTGTTCACCGACGTCCGGCGCTTGCCTTCGATCGACTCGACCAACCGGTACCTCCTCGACGAGGCCCGTGGCGGCGCAGCCGAAGGCGTCGTGGCCGTTGCCGACCACCAGACGGCAGGGCGCGGGCGTCTCGGCCGTCGCTGGGAGGCCCCGGCCGGCACCAATCTGCTCGCCTCGGTGCTCCTCCGTCCCGATCTGCGCGCAGAGGAACGGCACCTGGTGAGTGCCGTGGTCGCCATGGCCGGACGGGAAGGCGCCCGGGCAGCGGCCGGCGTGGACCTCGGGGTGAAGTGGCCGAACGACCTCGTCGCACCCGACGGTCGCAAGGTCGCGGGGGTCCTGGCCGAGACGGACCTGCCCGAGGTGGGTGGACCCGACCTTCCGCCGGCCCTCGTGGTCGGGATCGGCATCAACGTCAACTGGCCGTCTACCGAGGCCGATCTGCCCGACGACCTGGCCGGAACCGCGTGCTCCCTCCGGCAGCTGGCGGGCCGGCCGGTCGACAGGTCGGCCCTGCTCGACGCCCTTCTCGGCGCACTCGAGCCGCGGGTGCGGGCGCTCGCCACCTCCGACGGTCGCCGGCGACAGGCGGAGGACCTCGAGGGGGCGTGCACCACGATCGGCTGTCGGGTCCGGGTCGACCTGCCCGACGGGCCGTTCGAAGGCACCGCGGTCGGCCTGACCGGTGAAGGCCACCTGGTGGTGGAAGTGGACGGCGACGTCCGCACCGTGGTCGCCGGCGACGTGGTGCACCTCCGTCGCGCGGAGGGCTGAACGCGGTCGGGGCACGTGCCCGAGCCGCGACCGACCCGGTGAGCGACGTCGGAGCCGGATCCTGCCACGGCTAACATCTGCCGGTCATGCGGGTTCTCGTCACCGGCGGCGCCGGGTTCATCGGTTCGAACTTCGTCCGCTACTGGGTGAAGCACCACCCGGAGGACGCGGTGGTCGCGTACGACGTCCTCACCTACGCCGGCAACCGCCCCAATCTTGCCGACGTCGAGGACCGCATCGACTTCGTGCGGGGGGACATCGGCGACCTCGAGCTCGTGGCCAAGACGCTCGCTGCGCACCAGATCGACGTGGTCGTCAACTTCGCCGCGGAGTCCCACAACAGCCTGGCGATCATCGATCCCGCTCGGTTCTTCCGCACCAACGTCCTCGGCACCCAGACCCTCGCCGAGGCCGCCCGGCGCCACGGAGTGGCCCGCTTCCACCACATCTCGACGTGCGAGGTCTACGGCGACCTGCCCCTCGACTCCGCCGAGGTCTTCACCGAGGAGACGCCGTACCGCCCACGTACCCCGTACAACGCATCGAAGGCGGGAGCCGACCACGCAGTGCGCGCGTACGCGGAGACATTCGGGCTCCCCGCGACGATCACCAACTGCTGCAACAACTACGGGCCCTACCAGTTCCCCGAGAAGGTGATCCCGCTCTTCACCGCGAGGGCCCTCGACAACCAGCCGCTGCCCCTCTACGCGTCGACACGGAACCGGCGCGAGTGGCTCCACGTCGACGACCACTGCCACGCGATCGAGCTGGTGCTCCAGCACGGCTCGGTCGGCGAGACCTACAACGTCGGGAGCGGCACCGAGGCCAGCATCGAGGAGATCGCCGACGCGGTGCTGGCGGCGACCGGGCGGCCCTCTTCGCTGAAGGAGATCGTCCCGGACCGGCCCGGTCACGACCGCCGGTACCTCCTCGACTCCTCGAAGATCCGTACTTCTCTCGGATGGGAGCCGTCGGTCCCCTTCGACCGGGGCCTCGCCGAGACCGTGGCGTGGTACCGCGACCACCGGAGCTGGTGGGAGCCGTTGCGGGACCGCTCCCCGGTGGTCGAGGGCGAATGGCCCGACCCACCGCCGGCCACTCGGTGAACCGACCCCTTCGGGTCCTCCTCACCGGCGGAAACGGCCAGCTCGGACGCGACCTGCGCGACGTGCTGGCGGGTCGAGTGCCCGACGGCGGACAGCCGGCGGGCACGGCGGGCATCCTGCCCGAGGTGGCGGAGGGCACCTTCGAGGTGCTCTCGACCGACATCGACACACTCGACCTGGTGGATCGCGACGCGGTCCGAGCCGCGACCGCCGCGTTCCGGTCCCCAGATCGTGCTCCACGGCGGTGCCTACACCGCGGTCGACGCGTGCGAGTCCGACCCCGACACCGCCTTCGCAGTGAACGCCCTCGGCACCCGGCACGTCGCCGAGGCCGCGGCCGCTGCCGGCGCACACCTGGTGTACGTCTCGACCGACTACGTGTTCGACGGGTCGCTCGACCGACCGTACGTGGAATGGGACACGCCTGCCCCCTCTTCGGTGTACGGGCGGAGCAAACTCGGCGGCGAGATCGAGGTCCACCAGATCGCAGGGCCGTCAGCCACTGTCGTGCGGACCGCCTGGGTGAACGGTGCGCACGGCTCGAACATGGTGAAGACGGTCCTGCGCCTCGCCGCGGCGAGCGACGACGGACCGCTGCGGTTCGTCGACGACCAGCGCGGCTGTCCCACCTTCACCGCCGACCTCGCCCGCGGTCTGGTACGCCTCGCGCTCGACCGGCGCCCCGGCACCTTTCATCTCACCAACCAGGGTGAGACCACCTGGTTCGGATTCGCGCTGGCCACCTTGGCCGCGGCCGGCCTCGATCCGGGCAGGGTCGAGCCGATCGCCACCGTCGACCTCGATCCGCCCCGTCCGGCGCCGCGGCCGGCCAACTCCAGACTGGAGAACGCGGCCCTCCGTCTCTCGGGTCTGCCGACCCTTCCGGCGTGGGAGGACGCGCTCGGCCGGCTCGTGGCCGCTCTCGCGGCCCCGATCTGACAGAATCCGCAGGCCAGTACGTCTGCAGGGGTTTGCGGGGTGCGCGCCGAGGAGCGAATGGAGCCATGACGACAGGACCGGGTGAGTCGGTGGGCCACGGGGGCGAGGAGGGGCTCGGCGGACCCGCCTTCGGCCACGGAGGAGCCGCCGCCCGGGTGGTGTCCCACGGACGCGGTCGTCCGGTGGCGGTGATCGGGGTCGGGTACGTCGGACTGCCGACCGCGGCGACCCTCGCTCACCTCGGTCACCGCGTCACCTGCGGAGACGCCGACGCCGGCAAGATCGCCATGCTCGAGCGCGGCCAGGTCCCGATCGTCGAGGACCAGCTCGCCGAGCTGGTGCACGAAGGGCAGTCGGCGGGCCGGCTCCGGTTCGTCGTCGGTGCCGCCGAGGCCGTCGTGGGGGCCGAGTTCGTGTTCCTCTGCGTCCCGACCCCACAGAGCGAGGACGGGTCGGCCGACCTCTCCTTCGTCGAAGCCGTCGGCAAGGAGATCGGCCCGCTCCTCGCGCCCGGAGCGGTCATCGTGAACAAGTCGACGGTGCCGGTCGGTTCGACGCTGGTCGTCGAGCGGGTGCTCGGACGCCACGACGTCTCCGTGGTCTCCAACCCGGAATTCCTCCGTGAAGGCACAGCGGTCTCCGACAGCCTCCACCCCGAACGCATCGTGGTCGGCGCCGACGACCAGTCGGTCGCCGCGCGGGTCGGCGACCTCTTCTCCGGTACCCACGCGCCGCTCCTGATCACCGATGCCGCCACCGCCGAGACCATCAAGTACGCCTCGAACGCCTTCCTCGCCACCAAGCTGAGCTTCGTGAACGCGATCGCCGGGCTCTGCGAGGCGGTGGGCGCGGACGTGCGCGACGTGATCCTCGGGCTCGGCTACGACCGGCGGATCGGCTTCGAGTACCTGCGTCCCGGGCCGGGATGGGGCGGGAGCTGCCTCCCGAAGGACACCCGGGCGCTCGTCCACATCGGCGAGCAGGCCGGGTACGACTTCTCCTTCCTCCGTGGCGCCATCGCCACCAACGAGGAGCAGTTCGAACGGGTGGTCGCCAAGGTGGAGTCCGCGCTCTCCGGGGGCGGGCTCTCCGACGCACGCCTCGCGGTGTGGGGCCTCACGTTCAAAGCGGGCACCGACGACCTGCGGAACTCGCCCGCCGTCGAGATCGTCCGGCGCCTCGTGGCGGGCGGCGCCGCGGTCCAGGTCTTCGACCCGACCCTGCGCCCGGACGCCGAGGCTTCACGCCCGATCGACGACCTGGTCGGTGTAGGAGCCGGCTCGCCCGGCTCGTTGCGGGTCGTCGCCGACGCCTCCGCGGCCTGCGAGGACGCCGACGCGGTCGTGGTGCTCACCGAGTGGGACGAGTTCCGCTGGCTCGACTTCGAGACGTTGCGGTCGAAGATGCGCAGCCCGGTGGTCGTCGACGCCCGGAACCTGCTCGATCCCGCGCAGCTGCGGCGCCTCGGCTTCGAGTACACGGGGATCGGTCGCCGGTGACCGGTCGCCTGGTGGTGCTCGGGGGCGGGGGCTTCCTCGGGTCCCACGTGTGCGATCAGCTCCTCGCCCGCGGCGACGACGTCGTGGCGGTCGACGACTTCTCGACCGGCCGCAGGGCCAACCTCGTCCACCTCGAGAGCCACCCGCACTTCACGCTGGTCGAGGCCGACGTGTCGCGCTCGCTCCCCGTCGAGGGCCCGGTCGGCGGAGTGCTCCACCTGGCCAGCCCCGCGTCACCGCCCGACTATCTCGCACGGCCGCTCGAGACCCTGGCGGTGGGCAGCGAAGGGACGCGCCTCGGGCTGGAGCTCGCCCGCCGGCACGGCGTCCGGTTCCTCCTCGCGTCGACCAGCGAGGTCTACGGCGACCCCGAGGAGCACCCGCAGACCGAGGGGTACTGGGGTCACGTGAACCCGGTCGGACCGCGCAGTGTCTACGACGAGGCCAAGCGGTTCGCCGAGGCGATCACCATGGCCCATCACCGCACGCACGGGACCGACGTCGCCATCGCCCGGATCTTCAACACCTACGGTCCGCGACTGCGGCCCGACGACGGCCGGGTCGTGTCCAATTTCCTCGTCCAGGCGCTCACGCGGCGAGCCGCTCACGGTCTACGGCGACGGGAGCCAGACCCGCAGCCTCTGCTACGTCGAGGACGAGGTACGCGGGCTCCTCGCGCTCTTCGACTCGGGTCTCGCCGGACCGGTCAACATCGGCAACCCGGACGAGTACACGGTGCTCGAGCTCGCTCGCACCGTCGTGTCGCTGCTCGAATCACCGTCGCCGATCGTCCACCTCCCGCTGCCGGCCGACGACCCGACACGGCGTCGCCCGGACATCACGCTCGCCCGGCAGGCGCTCGGCTGGGAGCCGACGACCTCGCTCGAGGAGGGCCTCACTCGCACCGTCGCATTCCTCGCCGACGAGGTCGGGGTGACGCTCGGCGAACTGCCGGGCTCGACCCGCGACCGGTAGGAGGGCCATGCTGGAAGGTGACCGGCCCGGATCGTCCGGACCGTCGAGGGAGTACGAGGCGATGGCTGTCGAGGAGACCGACCCGACCGTCGGTGTCGAGCCAGGAGAGGAGCGGCCGGGCTACCGCTTGCTGTCGGTGATCGTCCCGGTGTTCAACGAACGCACGACCGTGGCCGAGGTGATCCGCCGGATCCGCGCGGTGGACCTGCCGCTCGAGCGCGAGGTCGTCGTGGTCGACGACGGCTCCTCGGACGGGACCGACAAGGTCCTCTCGGCGCTCGGGGACTCGACGGTGCGGATCCTCTCGCACCGGGCGAACGCCGGAAAGGGCGCGGCCGTCCGGACCGGCATGGAGGCCGTCCGTGGCGACCTTGTGCTCATCCAGGACGCCGACCTCGAGTACGACCCCGAGGACTGGCCGAAGCTGCTCGACCCGATCCTCCGCGGGAAGGCGCGTGTCGTCTACGGGAGCCGCTTCACCGGCGAGCGGAAGAACATGTTGCCCCTGCACTGGATCGGGAACCGCTTCCTCTCGCTCGTGACCAACATCCTCTACTCGTCGACCCTCTCCGACATGGAGACCTGCTACAAGCTGTTCGACCGGAAGGTGATCGAGGGGATCACGGTCGAATCCGACCGCTTCGACTTCGAGCCCGAGATCACCGCGAAGATCCTCCGGCGGGGCTTCCGGATCTACGAGGTGCCGATCTCCTACGCCGGACGAGAGGCGGCGGAGGGGAAGAAGATCACCTGGCACGACGGGTTGGGTGCGCTGAAGGCGCTGATCAGGTACCGGTTCACGCCGCTCGACCGGTGAGCGCCCGCACGGGCGCGCACACGGAGCCTGATCCGCGGACCGTGCTCCCCGCCGGTTCGCCCCCCGGTTCCGGCGTCGCCGCGGTGATCGTCAACTACGAGTCCGGTGCGGCGCTCGCCCGCTGCGCGGCGGGACTGGTCGCCGAGGGAGTCACCGACCTGGTGGTGGTGGACAACGGTTCGTCCGACGGATCGGTGGCAGCGCTTCGGCGCGCGGTGCCCGATGCCGAGGTCGTCGTCACCGGCCGGAACCTCGGGTACGGCTCCGCAGCCAATCGCGGTATTGCGGCGACGGAAGCGCCGACGGTGCTCGTCTGCAACCCCGACGTCGTCGTCCGTCCCGGCGCGCTCGTGGCGCTCGCCTCCGCGATGGAGGCCGAACCCCGACCGCGCGCTGGTGGGCCCGCTGATCCGCACCGCCGAAGGCGACCGCTACCCGTCCGCACGGCGGTTCCCCTCGATGGTCGACGCGGCCGGCCACGCCACCATCGGGCTGTTCACCCCGCGCAACCGCTTCACCCGCGCCTACCACCAGGCCGACCTCGAGACGGGTACGGCGATCGTCGACGTCGACTGGGTGTCGGGCGCGTGCTTCCTCGTCCGGCGCGCCGCCTTCGAACAGGTGGGGGGCTTCGACGAGGCCTATTTCATGTACGCGGAGGACGTCGACCTCTGCTGGCGGCTGGGCAGGTCGGGGTGGACCGTAGCCTACGTGCCGGCTGCCGAGGTCACCCATCTCCAGGGCGTCTCGACCGACCGGCATCCGTACCGGATGATCGTGGAGCACCACCGATCGGTGCTCCGCTTCGCGGCGCGGACCTCGGGCGGTGCCCGACGCCTACTGCTCCCCCTGGTGGCGATCGCCGTCGGGGCGCGGTGCACGCTTGCCTGCGTCGTTCACCTGCTGCGAACCCGCACCCGCGGCGCAAAGGACCGTGATCCCAGGCTGTAGGGTGTCGTCCGATCATGCCGAGCAATTCGACCGGAAAATGGGTGCAGCGCGCCGCGACCACCGGTGGCGGCCGGACCTATCGCGGGCAGGTGCCGATCAACTGGTACGCCACGCTGGTGCTGATCTGCGTCGTCGGCCTGGTGCTCATCGGCTTCAGCCGATACCAGCGGACCCACACCTCGAACTCTTCCTCGGGTCCGCCGACGACCCAGCAGACCTGGTACGCCGCACTCGGGATCGACGTCTGCGGCACCATGGAGCCCAACCTCCCGGCGAGCACGAACACCTCCAAGACCGGACTCACCGCCAACGGCAACGGGGTGCTCACCGTCGCACCGAAGAACAGCTCCGAGTCGGGACAGAACGCGACGCTCGGCAAATTCGTGAGCGGCTACAAGGGCCTCGAGCTCACCTCGTCGACGCTGCAGTACCCGGGCAAGTCGGCGATGAGCAACGGTGACGTGTGCCCGAAGGGGACGCCCGACGCCGGCAAGACCGGGGTGGTCATCGTGGTGAGCTGGCCCAACTACACGTCCAAGGGCAAGGGGACCCAGACCAGCGGGGCGCCGCAGAACCTGTTGTTCACCAACGGCCAGTTGATCACCATGGCCTTCGTCCCGGTGACGACGACGACGATCCCGAAGCCGCCGGGGCAGGCCATCACCGCGCTGATCACCGCCTCGACCCAGGGGCCCGCGTCACAGACCTCCACCACCGCACCTACCTCGACACCGAGCCCGTCGGTACCGACCGCTTCGACCATCCCCGTCACGACCCCCACCACTGCCGGCGGACCCACCAAGTGAGGGCAGTTGTCCTCGTCGGCGGGGAGGGCACCCGCCTCCGGCCACTGACCTTCACCACCCCGAAACAGATGCTCCCGATCGTGGAGCAGCCGATGATCGAGCGGGTGCTCGGCCATCTGGCGCAGTACGGGGTCGACGACGCGGTGCTCTCCCTCGGTTACCGGCCCGACGCGTTCATCAACGCGTATCCCGACGCGGTCATCGCCGGGGTCCGCACCACCTACGCGGTGGAACCCGCCCCGCTCGACACCGCCGGCGCCATCCGGTTCGCGGCCGCAGCACGCGGGGATCGACGAGCAGTTCGTGGTGGTCAACGGTGACGTGCTCACCGACTGCGACGTCGGTGCGCTGGTCGACTTCCACCGCAAGCAGGGAGCCGAGGCGACCATCTTCCTCACCCCGGTCGAGGACCCGAGCGTGTTCGGCGTGGTGCCGACCGACGCAGAAGGACGCGTCGAGGCCTTCATCGAGAAGCCGACCCGCGACGATGCACCCACCAACCTCGTCAACGCCGGTATCTACGTGGTCGAGCCATCGGTGCTCGGTCGCATTGCCCGGGAGGGTCGCGTCTCGATCGAGCGCGAGACCTTTCCGGCGATGGTCGCGGACCGGTCGCTCTACGCGCTCGCCCTCGACGCCTATTGGATCGACGCCGGCACGCCCGACGCGTACCTCCGGGCACACCGCGATCTGCTGTCGGGCCGCCGTCCCGGGCTCCCCGCACCCGGCGCCGAGCTCGATCCCTCCCTCGGCCCGGGGGTCTGGCGGATCGGCGAGCCGGCCGGCACCGAGGGTACCGTCTCCCGCTCGCTGCTCGGCGCCGGGGCGTCGATCGGTCCGAACGCGACGGTCGAGGACTCGGTGGTCGGGGCGGGCGCGGTGGTCGAGGAAGGCGCCTCGGTCGCCGGCGCGGTGCTGCTCCCGGCTGCGCGGATCGCGTCGAAGGCGACGGTGGAGGGGTCGATCATCGGGCCGGGTGCGATCGTCGGGCAGCGCTGCACGGTGCACGCCCTCTCCGTCGTGGGAGCCGGAGCGGTGACCGCGTCGGGAACGGTCGTCGACGGCGAACGGGTGCCCGCAGGGGTCTGAGGTGCGCACGCTGGTGACCGGGGGAGCCGGGTTCATCGGATCGAACCTGGTGGACCGCCTGCTCGCCGAGGGTCACTCGGTCGACGTGGTGGACGACCTTTCGACCGGATCGCTCGCCAACCTCGCCGAGGCCCGGGCGGTGGCGCACCACGATCTGACCGTCCACAACCTGGACATCCGATCGGCGGAGCTCGTCGAGCTGATGGAGCGCCGCCGTCCCGAGGTCGTGTTCCATCTCGCCGCGCAGGCCGACGTCCGCGCGTCGGTGGCCGACCCGGTGTTCGACGCGGAGGTCAACCTGGTCGGGACGGTCCGCGTCCTCGAGGGCGCCCGGCGCTCCGACGCCGGGCGGGTGGTGTTCGCGGCGAGCGGCGGGACGCTCTACGGCGAACCGGACTCCTCGGCGCTCCCCTTGGAGGAGGGGCTGCCCCAACACCCGCTCTCGCCCTACGGCGTCTCGAAGAAGGGCGCCATCGACTATCTGGTCGCCTACCGCGAGCTCCACTCCCTCGAGTTCTCGGCGCTGGCCCTCGCCAACGTCTACGGGCCGCGCCAGGATCCTCATGGCGAAGCAGGCGTCGTGGCGATCTTCGCGGAACGCCTCGTGCTCGGCCAGCCGGTCACCGTGTTCGGGGACGGCGAGCAGACCCGCGACTTCGTCTACGTCGACGACGTCGTGGACGCTTTCGTCCGGGCGGCCGAGCGCGGCGGTGGGCTGGTGTGCAACGTCGGGACGGGCCGCGAGACCTCGGTCAACGAGCTCGTGCGGGTGATGAGCGAGCGCGCCGGCGTCGAGCCCTCGGTGGAGTTCAAACCCCTCCGCGCCGGCGAGCTCCTGCGCAGCGCCCTCGATCCGACCCGGGCGGGCATCCAGCTCGGGTGGCACCCGTGGACCGAGCTCGACGAGGGGACCGGCGCGGTGCTCGACTTCGTGCGCGGGCGCCTCGACGCCGGCTGACCGCCCCCGGCCGACCGCCCCCGGCGGACCCGACCCGCGGCCGTCAGCGGAGAGCCCGTCAGCGGAAGAGGTCCTCGCCGTAGGGGCGGACGATCTCGGCGGCGACCGACGAGGGACGGAGCCACTGCGGGTCCACCCCCCGCACGACGGCCGCGGGAACGCCGCGGTCCTTCCCCATCACCAGTTCGGCGGCACCGGCCAGCTCGTCGGCCACGCAGACCTCGGTCGCGTCGAGGACGCGGCCGGACGCGTCGAGGTTCCCGCGCAGGTCGACCACGCCCGCGATGCCCGCGACGCCGATGGCCACGTCGGTGAGGCCGCGGCGCCAGGGACGTCCGAAGGTGTCCGAGATCACCACACCGACGGCGATGCCGTGACGGTGCTCGAGCCCTTCGCGGATGCGCCGCGCCGAACGGTCGGGATCGAGCGGGAGGAGCGCCGCGGTGCCCGCGGTGACGTTCGAGAGGTCGACGCCGGCGTTGGCACAGACGAAGCCATGTCGCGTCTCGGAGATCACCAGGTCGCCGCGGCGCCGGAGCACCCGCACCGATTCGCGTTCGACGAGCGCCCGCTTGGCCTCGTCTTCGTCACCGTCGACGGTCACGAGGCGCCCCTCGGCTTTCGAGACCACCTTCTGGGTCACCACGAGGACGTCGCCGTCCGCGATGCCGCCCGGCAGGCACGGGATGGACGACCCGCCGGCGACCAGCACACCTGCCAGCAGCTCGGCAAGGTCGTCGCCGGGTACCACCTCCCCGAGCCCGGTGACCGGAAAGCAGGTGATCGGCTGGGGGCCGGTTGCTCCCGGCCCGGCGTCAGCCCGCGGCATCGAGCACCGTGCGGGCGAGTGCGGCCGAGCGTTCAGCGGTGGACATCACGGTCGGCGCGACCACACAGCGGACGCCCTCGGCCTCGACCGCGCCGGCCAGCGCCGCGTCCGCCTCGTCGACGACGAGCGTCCCCACCCAACCTGCGTACCAGCGGGCCACGCCGACCACCGAGGACTCGTAGCCCATCTCGACGAGGAGCCGCCCGGCTGGTCCTTTGAGCGCGGCGCCGGCGACGATGGGGGAGACCCCGACGATCCGTTCGCGGCGTGCGGTCAGTCGGTCGGACATCCCGGGAACGGACAGCAGCGGGCCGATCGAGACGACCGGATTGGACGGGCAGACCACCACCGTCTCGGCCTGCTCGATCGCCTCCAGCACTCCGGGGCCGGGACGTGCGTCGGCCGCGCCCGCGAACGCGACGCCGGCGACCTCCACGTCGTGGCGGCGATGGACGAAGTACTCCTGGAACGCGATCTCCTCGCCGTCGGGCAGTTTCAAGCGGGTGGAGAGCGGGTCGTCGGTCACCGGCAGGACGCGGATCCCGACGCCGAACGCGCGGGCGAGTTCCGCGGTGACCGCGCCGAGCGGCGCACCCTCCGACAGGCGCTGGGTCCGGTAGCAGTGGGTGGCGAGGTCGCGGTCGCCCAGCGCGAACCAGGTGATTCCGCCGAGCCGTTCGAGCGCCTCCATGACCCGCCAGCTCTCACCGGCGAGCCCCCACCCTCGCTCCGGGTCCACCGCGTCGGCCAGCGTGTAGATCACCGTGTCCACGTCGGGCGAGACGTGCAGACCGTGGAGGACCGTGTCGTCGCCGGTGTTGACCACCGCGGTGATGTCCGGAGGAGGGACGACCTCGATGAGCCCGCGAAGGAGTCGCGCCGCGCCGACGCCGCCGGCGAGCGCGGTGATCAACGCGGTCCCCGCGCGGCGGCGGAGGCAAGGCGGATCGTCGGCACGGCGAGCGGTGGCACCGCACGCAGGGTACCCGGCGCATCGGACGGCGAACCGCGCCCGGTGGCGGGCCTCGGAGCGCGCCGAGCACCGCGGGCCGGAGGTGGGCGTGTGCAAGGCTCCCTGCGTGCCGTCGGCCCCGTCCGCCCCCTGCGACCACCGACCGCTGTCGGTCGGGTTCGACGCCACGCCGCTGCTCGGTTCGCCCACCGGGGTCGGTGCCTTCTGCGCGGGTGCACTGTCCGGGCTCGCGGCACGATCCGACGTCGAGGTGTCGGGATTCGCAGTGAGCTGGCGGCGACGGAGGGGCATCGAGGGACTGGTACCCGACAGCGTCCCGACGCGGCAGTGGCCCATGCCGGCACGACCGCTCCAGTGGGCGTGGCGGCACGGCAGGGCACCCGCGGTCGAGCGGTTCATCGGCCGCCGCGACGTCGTGCACGGCTCGAATTTCGTGGTGCCCCCGACGGCGCGCGCCGCCAGGGTGGTGACCGTCCACGACCTGACCGTGGTGCTCTACCCGGAGCTGTGCGACCCCCCGACCCTCGCCTTCCCCTCCCATCTGCGCCGAGCGGTCGCAGACGGCGCATGGGTGCACACCCCGTCGCACTACGTGGCGGACGAGGTCGTCGCAGAGCTCGGCGTCGACCGCGAACGGGTCCGCGCCGTCCACCACGGCATCCCGCCGCTCGCTCGCCCGACGGCCGCGGCAGAGGCGCCGGTCCTCCCGTCCGGCTGCAACCGGTACGTGCTCGCGGTCGGGACGATCGAGCCGCGCAAGGACTACCCCGCACTCGTGGCCGCCTTCGACCAGATCGCCGCGGCCGACCCCGAGGTCGCACTGCTCATCGCCGGCGGCGAAGGATGGGGCGCCGCGCGCCTCGCTGCCGCGATCGAGGCGTCGCCGGCGCGAGCCCGCATCGTGCGCCCCGGGTACCTCTCGCCGGCCGCGCTCGCCGGGGCCTTTCGCCACGCCGCACTGCTCGCCTACCCGTCGCGCTACGAGGGGTTCGGCTTCCCGCCGCTCCAGGCGATGGCGGCCGGGGTGCCGGTGGTGGCGACGGCGGCGGGTGCGGTGCCCGAAGTGGTCGGGGACGCGGCGCTCGTGGTCGCCCCGGGCGACGTCGACGGCCTCGCAGCCGCGATCGCCGGCGTGCTCGCGGGCGGGCAGGAGGTCGACGAGCTGGTCGGCCGCGGTCGCCGGCGCGCCGACCGCTTCACCTGGACGGCGTGCGCCGAAGGGCTCGCCGCGCTCTACCGCGACGCGGACCGTGCCGCCCACCCGGGAACTCGCCGGTGAGCGCCCGGATGCGGCTCCTCCTGATCGCCGAGCAGCTCCGCCGAACCGCACCCGGCGGGATCGGCACCTACACGCGGGGCTTGCTCAAGGGCCTCACCGAGCTCGACGACGCCGACGATCTCGAGGTCGAACTCCTCGTGAGCCGTCCGCCAGGTGGCCGGCAGGCAGACGATCCGCTCGTCGACCTCGGCCGTCCGATCCGCTCCTCTGGCCTGCCCGGACCACTGCTCACCCGCTCGTGGGACCACGGGCTCATTCGTGCACCACGCGACGCGGAGGTGGTGCACGCGGTCTCGCTCTCCACACTGGAGCCGCGCCGTGCCGCCCTGGTGGTGACGGTCCACGATCTGCTCTGGCGCGCCGTCCCGGAGGCATATCCCGCGCGGGGACGGCGCTGGCACGAGTCGGCCCTGCGCCGGGCGCTCGAGCCGCGCCGACCGCTTCGTCGTCCCGACCGGGGAGGTCGCCGAGGAACTCTCCGCGGAGGGCGCGGCGCGCGAGACGGTGACGGTGATCCCGATGGGCTCCGACCATCTGCCGCCCCCGGACGAGGCGGCCGCATCGGCGCGTCTCGCCCGTCTCGGTGTCGAGGGGCCCTTCCTCCTGAGCGTCGGGACCCGCGAACCGCGCAAGAACCAGGCCAGGCTCCTGGAGGCCTACGCGCGCATCCGCAACCGGCTCCCCGAGCGCTGGCCGCTCGTGCTCGTCGGTCCGGAGGGCTGGGGCGATCCGCTGCCGCCCCAACCCGGCGTGGTGGAGGCCGGCACGGTGTCCGCTGCGGAGCTCGCCGCGCTCTACGGCCGCGCCCAGCTTCTTGCCTACGTCCCGCTGGTGGAGGGATTCGGGCTCCCCCCGGTCGAGGCGATGGCACTCGGCGCACCGGTGGTCGCGAGCCCCCTGCCGAGCACCGGAGACGCCGCGTTCGTGGTCGACCCCCGCGACACCGACTCGATCGCCGAGGGGATCGCACGGGTCGCGGTCGACGACGACCTACGTGCCGATCTGGTCCGCCGCGGGAGGGAACAGACCTCGGAGCTCACCTGGTCGAGCATCGCCCGTCGGCATCTCGCGGTCTGGCGCGCCGCTCGCGACCTCGCGGAGGCGACGCGTGGCTGAGCGGCCGCTGCGGCTCTCCCTCGACGTCACCGCGGTGCCCGGTCGACCGGCCGGCGCAGGCCATTACATCGTGGAGCTGGCTCGCGCGCTCGGCGCGCGAGCCGACGTCGAACCGGTGTTCTTCGCACGCCGTTCGGACCCGGCCCGCTGGCGGGCGCTCGGGGACCGGGTCGGCGTGATCGCACAGGCGCCGGACGCGCGACCGCTCCGTCTGGCCTGGGAGCAGTTGCGCCTCCGGCGGCTCCTCGACCGGGCAGCGATCGAGGTCCACCACGCCCCTCACGACACCATGCCCGAACGTGCCCGGGTCCCGGTCGTGGTCACGGTCCACGATCTCAGCTTCTTCGAGTCACCCGGGTGGCACGAGCGCAGCAAGGTCCTGGTGTTCCGCCGCGCGATCAGGGTGGCCGCACGGCGCGCCGCGGTCGTGGTCTGCCCCAGCCGGTTCACCGCGGACGAGCTCGCCCGCTGGTGCCGGGTCGACGCGGAGGTGGTCGTCGCACCCCACGGGGTCGACACCTCTCGCTTCCGACCCGACGAGCCGTCCTCCGGTTCGGACGCGGTGCTCCTGTCCCGGATCGACCGCCGGCTGCTCGACGGGCGGCCCTTCGTCCTGTTCGTGGGCACGCTCGAGCCCCGCAAGGACGTCGTGACCTTGGTCGACGCGTTCGCCCGCATCGCCGCGCGTCACGCCGACACATTGCTGGTGCTGGCCGGTGGACGCGGATGGGGTGCGGACGCGGTCGACGCAACCCTCGGCGCGTCGGGGCTCGAGATGCGCGTCGTGCGGACCGGGTACGTCCCCGACGAGGTCGTGCCGGCGCTGGTGCGCGCCGCCTCGACCGTCGCGTACCCGGCGCGCTACGAGGGCTTCGGCCTTCCCGCACTCGAGGCACTTGCGTGCGGGGCGCCCCTCGTGACCACCGCCGGCACCGCGATGGAAGAGGTCGCGGGCGACGCCGCGCTGTTGGTCCCGCCCGGTGACGCGGCGGGCCTCGCCGAGGCGCTCGACGCCGCGCTCGCGGGATCGCCAGGCGCAGCCGAGCGTCGCCGTCGCGGGCTCGAGATCGCGGCGGCGCACACCTGGGCGGAGAGCGCCGCCCGTCACCTCGAGGCCTACCGGACCGCGGCCCGGACAACCGCCCCGCGGTCGGGCGATCCACCCGGTGCGCACCCGGTAGGGTGACCCGGCGTGCGATCCCTGATCACCGGCGGCCGAGGCTTCGTCGGCACCTGGCTCGCCCAGCACTTGGGTGAGCTGGGCGACGAGGTGGTGCAGATCGACCAGGAGGTCGAGATCACCGACCCGGACGCGCTGCTCGCGGCGGTGCGCGCGGCGCGCCCCGACGCGATCTACCACCTCGCCGCACTGACCCACGTCGGGCAGTCGTGGGACGAACCGCTCCGCGTACTCGAGGTGAACACGATCGGCACGGCCGCGCTGCTGGCGGCGGCCCGCGAGTGCGGCACCGACCCGCGGGTGCTCGTCACCAGCTCCGCCGAGGTCTACGGCGCGGTCACCGATCCGGATCGCCTCCCGTTGCACGAAGGCTCAGCGACCGCCCCGCTCACCCCGTACGCTGCCAGCAAGCTGGCCGCCGAGGCCGTCGTCGCCCAAGCGTGCCTCGGCCACGGCCAACCCGTGATCACCGTACGCCCCTTCAACCACATCGGCCCCGGCCAGTCGCCTTCGTTCGCGGTCGCCGCGCTCGCCATGCGCATCGTCGACGCCGAACGCACCGGGGCCGGTTCGATCCCGGTCGGCAACCTCTCCGCCCGCCGGGACTTCACCGACGTACGCGACGTCGTGCGGGCCTATCGGGTGCTGGTCGAGTCGGGCCGCCCGGGTGAGGTCTACAACGTGTGCTCCGGACGCGACGTCTCGATCGAGGAGATCGCGGAGGGTCTTCTCGCGCTCGCACGCTCTCCGCTCGCGCTCGAGACCGATCCGGCCCTCGTCCGCGCAGTGGAGGTGCCGGTCCTGCGTGGCGACCCCGGCAAGCTGCAGGATGCGACGGGATGGAAGCCCGAGATCTCGCTCGAGCAGACCCTCTCCGACGTGCTCTCCTACTGGCGCGATCGCGCCAGTTGAGCGCGGGCGGTCAGGCCGCGGTGTTGGGGAGGCGGGTCCGGAGCTGGCTCCTGGCCTCGCGGGCCTGGTCGTGAGCCTGGCGGACCAGATCGCGTGCCTGGGTGGGGAGACGATCCTCCAAGGGTGCGACGACGGCCTCCACCCGCTCGATGAGCTCCTCGACCCGATCCGCGAGCTCCTCGACCGTCGAGTCGAGACCCTGCAGGGCCTGGTTGAGGTCGGACCGGATCGAGGTGATGCGTTCCTCGAGCTCGGTGCGCGGCTCGTGGAGCCGCTTGTGCAGCTCCTGGCGTTGGACCTGCGCGCGCTGGAAGCCGAGGACCGCGGCGCCGATGACGACATAGGTCGCGTCGGCGACAACCGTGGCGATGTCCTTGGCGGCTCGGGTGACATCGGTGGTGATCTCTCGCACGCTGCTCTCCTCCTGCACGGTCGGCGCCGTGCGGCTGGCCGGTGGGCAACCGGGAGGTCGCCGCTTGAGATACAACTGTATACGGGATGATTAACAGTTGCAAGCACCCCGGGGGCCACCAGTCGAGAGGACGTGGCCGGTAGCCTCTGATCCCTGATGGAAACACTGGCTCCGCCGGTTGTCGCCGTCGTCGTCGCCCGCGACCCGGGTCCGTGGTTCGAAGAGACCCTGGCCTCGCTCGCCGCCCAGGACTACCGGGAGCTCTCGGTGCTGGTGCTCGACGCGGCCGGCACCGGCGACCTCACCACCCGGGTGGCCTCGGTGCTGCCGACCGCCTACGTCCGCCGGCTCGAGGAGAACCGGGGTTTCGGCGCCTCGGTCAACGAGGTGCGCACGATGGTCGACGGCGCCAGCTACTACCTCCTCTGCCACGACGACGTCGCGCTGCTGCCGGACACGGTGCATCGCCTCGTCGAGGAGGCGTTCCGCTCGAACGCCGGCATCGTCGCTCCGAAGGTCGTCAGCTGGAGCGACCCCGACCGGCTGATCCACGTGGGCATGGCCGTCGACAAGGGCGGTGCGGTGGTCGACCGTGTGCACGCCAACGAGATCGACCACGGCCAGCACGACGCGGTGCGCGACGTCTTCCTCGCGCCGGGCGGAAGCGTGCTCGTGCGGGCCGACCTCTTCGGTGTGCTCGGAGGGTTCGATCCGGCGATCGTCGCGATGGGCGAGGACCTCGACCTCTGCTGGCGTGCACACGTGGCCGGGGCCAGGATCATCGTCGCGCCCGATGCCCGGGTGCGACACCTCGAGGAGTTGGCTGCCGGACGGCGAGTACTCGCCCCCGAACTGGCGGCGACCGGGGAGACCCCGTCGGAGCATCCGGTCACCCTGCAGGAGCTCCAACGCCGCCACGAGCTGCTCGCGGTCTTCAAGTGCTACGGACGGTTCCATCTGCTGCGAGTGGTGCCCCAGGTGGTCGTCCTCGCGATCGCCGAGGTGATCGTCGCCGAGCTGGCCGGTGGGCGCGACCGGGCACGAGCGGTCATCCGGGCGTGGCGGTGGAACCTCGGCCGCCTCGGCACGGTCGGCCAGCAACGTGCCGAGCTGCGAGGCCTGCGCCGTCTCGGCGACAAGGAGATCCGCCAGCTGCAGGTCGGGGGCAGCGCTCGGCTCTCGGCCTATGCACGGCGCGTCTTCCAACACGGATGGCGCGGGGCCCACGCGGAGCAGCTCGCGGACGCCGAGGAGCTCGACGGGTCGCTCCGGATCGAGAAGGCCGACGCCTCGCCCCGGTCCGCGCGCGGCGGGTTGAGCGGCCAGGCCCGTCTCGTCGCCTGGATGGTCGCCGCGCTGGTGTTCGTGATCGGCGCGCGGGGGATCCTCTCGGGCTCCCTGCCGGCCGTGGGGCAGTTCGTCCCCTTCCCGAGCTGGAGCGCGACGTTCGGTCAGTTCTTCTCGGGTTGGCATCCCTCGGGAGTCGGCACCACCGCCCCCGCCGCGCCCGTGTTCGCGATCGCAGGAGTGGTCGGCACCGTGCTCTTCGGGGCGATGGGTCTCACCCAGAAGGTGTTGGTGTTCGCCTGCGTCCCGATCGGGGTCTGGGGCATGGTCCGCCTGCTCCGGCCGTTCGGGTCGCGTGCCGCACTGGTCGCCGGCATGGCGTACCTCGCGATGGCGCTTCCCTACGACGCGCTCGCGCTCGGCCGCTGGGGTGCGCTGGTCGTCTACGCGGGGATGCCCTGGGTCTTCCGGCGTCTCTTCGACGCGACGCGGATCGCACCCTTCCATGCCGGCGCCGATCCGAACTCCGGGGAGGGCGAGCACCCCTCGTGGTTCGCGCGCCACCCCGCGATCGGGTCGATGCTCGGCCTCGGAGTTCTCGAGGCGGTGCTCGTCTCCTTCGTCCCCGCGGCCGCGTTCGCGGTGCTGATCGCCGCGCTCGCACTGGTGCTCTCCTCGGTCGTCTTCCGCGACGGGCGGCAGAGCGGCCGGGCACTCGGCGTCGCAGTGGGCTCGACCGCAGTCGCGGGGCTGATCTGCCTCCCCTGGCTGATCGGGGTGCTCTCGGCCGGGAGGGGTGCGCTCGCGGTGCTCGGGACGCCGATCCCCAGCTCGAGCGCGCCGTCGTGGGGCTCCCTGCTCCGCTTCGCGGTCGGTCCGATCGGGGACTCGCCGCTCGCCTGGGGGTTCGCCGTGGCCGGCGTGGTGCCGCTCGTCCTCGCCCGCGGCGAGCGATTCCGGTGGGCCGCCCGGCTCTGGTCGATCGCGGTGGTCGCCTGGGTGGTGGCCTGGGTGGTGGGCCGAGGCTGGACCGGACAGCTGGCCATCGACACCCTGGTCCTGCTCGTACCCGCCGCGGTCGGCCTCGCCGCGGCGATCGGGCTCGGAGTCGCCGCGTTCGAACGGGACCTGGGGCGTGCCGAGTTCGGCTGGCGACAGCTGGCGCCGATCGTCGCGGTGGGCGCGGTCGCGCTCGGCGCCCTGCCGACCCTCGTCTCCGCGCTGCCGGGGCGCTTCGAGCTCCCGCTCAACGACTTCAGCCAGTCGGTGACCTGGATGCCGGCGCGTGCGTCCGACGGCGCGTTCCGCGTGCTCTGGCTCGGCGATCCTCGGGCGCTCAACCAGGGAGGCTGGAGCGTCGGAGGCGGGCTCGCGTACGCCACCTCCGAAAACGGCGCGCCCGACGCCCGGTGGCTGTGGAACGGAGCGTCGCCGGGCCCGGCCGCCCAACTCGCCTCGGCGGTCAACCTGGCGCGGACCGACCGGACCGATCGCCTCGGGCGCACCCTCGCCTCCGCCGGCGTGCGCTACGTCGTCCTGCTCACCTCGCTGGCACCCGAGATCGCAGGCGAGCAGAGTCCCGAGCAACTGCCGGTCCCCGCGGACGTCGCACCCGCGCTCGCACGTCAGCTCGACCTCGATCCGGTCGTGGCGGGCACCGGCATCACCGTGTACGCCAACGCAGCCTGGATTCCCCAGCGCGCCGAGACCACCACCCCGCCGCTCCTCGCCGACGGCTCGCCGGGCACCCCGGTCGTCGCCGCGCGGGCGGTCCTACCGGGACCCTCGGCAGCGCGGGCCTACTCAGGACCGGTCGCCGTGGGCACCGTCCTCGGCGCGGTCGCACCGGCCGGACGGTGGGAGCTCCGCACAGGAGGCGGCACCGCGCCGCGCGTGCCGTGGCTCGGGTGGGCCGCGAGCTACCGGGTCACCCGGTCGGCGAGCGCGACCCTTTCCTTCGACGGCGGGGCGGTGACCCCTCTCGCCGATCTGGTGGCGGTCGGCACCTGGCTGGCGGTTGCCGCCGCCCTCGTGGTCCGGGCGCGAGCAGGCGGCCGGACCGGGCGGCTCGCGTCCGAAGTCGGGTCACCCGAGGTCGCCGGGGGTGACGAGGACGACGAGGACGACGAGGGCGCCGGTCTCCCGCTCGAAGAGGTCGCACCGTGACGATCACCGAGAACGGTGCGGGCGACGCGCCGGCCAGGGTGGCGCGCCGCCACACGCGTCCACCGGTGCGCGGGCGGTGGGCGGTGGTCCTCTCGGTCGCCGCGGTGCTCCTCGTGGTCGGCGTCGTCGCCTCGGCGGTCCCGGTACCCGCGGCCGCCCCGGCCCCGACTGGCACCGACGGGGTCGGGATCGCACCGGCCGGCGCGCGTTCGTCCTCTGCGTTCTGCACGGCCGGCGCCGGCAGCGCGGCCGCGTCGACCGTCTACCTCACCAATACGACGGTCCGCGCGGTCGACGGTACGATGACGACGGTGTCGGCGTCCTCCGGCGGCCAGGTCGCCACCGTCCGGCGCACGGTGACCGTCCCGCCTCTCGGGACCGCGGCGGTGGACCCCGCGCTCGGGATGCCCGCGGGGTCCACCGCGTCCTCGTTCGCCTTCGCGGGAGGTGGCGT
Source organism: uncultured Acidimicrobiaceae bacterium (assembly GCA_963784155.1). GTDB lineage: Bacteria > Actinomycetota > Acidimicrobiia > Acidimicrobiales > RAAP-2 > Bog-756. The sequence goes on along the minus strand of CAWAQF010000001.1, from coordinate 61,693 downwards.
GAGCGCCGACCAGGTGGTGGCAGGGCCGGCCGGCTGGTCGATGGCGCCGTGCGCCTCGGAGGTCTCCTCGGAGTGGGCCTTCGCCGGCGGGTCGACAGCGGCGGGCGACACGCTCACCCTCGCGCTCTTCGATCCGGCGGCCTCGCCGGCGACGGTGAACGTCTCGTTCCTCACCCCGCAGGGTCTGCTGACGCCCCAGACCTACCAGGGCCTGACCGTCGGCGCCGGCCAGCTGGTGACCGAGAACGTGGGTGACTACGTACAGAACGTCTCGGCGTTCGCGACCGTCGTTTCGGCGGAGTCGGGCGCGTTGGTGAGCGACGAGTTGCAGCAGACGACGGGCCCGGGTCTCTCGCTGCGGCTCGGTTCGCCGAGCCTCTCGAGCTCCTGGCAGTTCGCGCAGAACACGTCGCAGTCCGGATCGACCGTCGCCTTCGACCTCGCCAATCCCGGATCGTCGGCGGTCTCCGCCAGCCTCTCGGTCGGCCTCTCCGGCGCGACGGTGATGCCGAGGTCGATCGAGCTGCCTCCCCAGTCGAACGTGGTCTTCGACGCGTCGACCGCGGCCGGTTGGCCGGCGCGCGCCCCCTACTCGGTGAGCGTCGAGGCCTCGGCCCCGATCGTCGTGGGCAGGTCGGTGTCCGCGCCCTCGGGCGCGGCCGCTCCGAAATGGGGATCGTCCGCCGGCACGACGGCGGTGTCCGATCGGTGGCTGGTGCCCGGTCCGGGGGTGCACGGCGCCCCCGGGATCGCGGGCGCGACGACGAGGAGCCTGGCGATCGCCGATCCGGGATCTGCTCCGGCCCAGGTGGTGGTCGCCGTCCTCGGTGGCCGACAGGTGTCGACGGTCACCGTCGCCCCGGGCGGGTTGGTGGTGTTCGGCCCGCACGTGGTGGGCGGTCTCGACGTCTTCACGGTGTCCTCGTCCCAGCCGGTGACCGTCGAGTCGGACAGCGGCCCGTCGGGCGCGCCGGGCGTCGTCTCCTTCAGCGGGTTCCCACCCTCACCGGCTCCGAGCGGGGGCTGAGGCCGCCCGCGGTCAGCGTGACGCCGGCGGCGGGGGCGGAGGAGGCCAGGGCGCCTGCTTCGGCCAGTGACCCGGAGCGGGCGGTGCGGGCGGCGGCGGCCACTGGGAGGGTGCGGCCGGACGATGACCGCCCGCCGGTGTCCCCGGGCTGCCGTCGGACCCTCTGGCGGGCTCGACCGTCGGCACCTCGCCCGGTGGCACGCTGGGCGAGGCGTTGGCGAGCCCGTTCTCGACCGGTGCACCGGCGACCGGGGCATCCCCGGGCGTCGCAACCCCCTGCCGTTCGCCCGTGTCACCCGACCCGGCCGGCGCCTGCGCGGCACCGTTGCCGTGGGAGGGCGGCTCCTCGGTCGGGGGGCCGTCGAGATCCTCGGAACCGGTGGGACCGTGCTGCTCGGCGACGAAGATGGGGGGCACCGTCTTGACCCCTTTCTCGTGCACGGGCCGGCCGTACGCCTGGTCCACCAACTGCCCGACCGTCTCGCCGTCGACGGTCTCCTCGTCGAGCAGGGCGCGGGCCACCGCGTCGAGCCCGCCCCGGTGCCGGCTCAGGACCTCGAGCGCCCGCTGCTCCTGGGCACGGAGGATCAGCTCGACCTCGTCGTCGATGATCTGGCTGGTGTGCTCCGAGTAGTCGCGGGTGTGCATGAGGTCCTCACCGAGGAACACCTGGCCCTGGGAGCCCCAGGCCATCGGCCCGACTCGGTCGCTCATGCCCCACTCGCGGACCATCTTGCGGGCGAGCTCGGTGTTGCCGACGAGGTCGTTGGCGGCGCCGGTCGAGAGGTCGCCGTAGACCAGGAGCTCGGCGGCGCGCCCGCCCATGCGCACCGCCAGGGTGTCCTCGATGTGTTGGCGCGGATGGATGTGGCGCTCCTCCGTCGGGAGCTGCATGGTGACCCCGAGGGCGAGACCGGTCGGGAGGATGGTGACCTTGTGGACCGGGTCCGCCTCCGCCATCACGTAGGCGACGACCGCGTGACCGGCCTCGTGGAAGGCCACTCGTTCCTTCTCGGCACCGGAGAGGACGAGGCTCTCGCGGCGCTGGCCCATCAGCACCCGGTCGCGGGACGCCTCGAAGTCGACGTTCTGGATGACGTCCGAGCCGCGCCGGACCGCGTGGAGCGCCGCCTCGTTGACCAGGTTGGCGAGGTCGGCGCCGCTCATCCCCGGCGTGCCGCGGGCCACCTTGCCCAGGTCGACGGTGGGATCGACCCGCTTGTCCTTGCAGTGCACCTGCAGGATGGGCAGGCGCTCCTCGAGATCGGGCAGCGGCACCACGATCTGTCGGTCGAACCGACCGGGCCGGAGGATCGCGGCGTCGAGGATGTCCGGACGGTTGGTCGCGGCCATGACCACGATGCCCTCGGTCGGGTCGAAGCCGTCCATCTCGGAGAGCATCTGGTTGAGGGTCTGCTCGCGCTCGTCGTGGCCGCCTCCGAGGCCCGCACCCCGCTTGCGCCCGATCGAGTCGATCTCGTCGATGAAGACGATGGCGGGAGCCTGCTTGCGTGCCGTGGCGAACAGGTCGCGCACCCGGCTCGCGCCCACGCCCACGAACATCTCCATGAAGTCCGAGCCGCTCACCGACATGAAGGGGACGCCCGCCTCCCCGGCCACCGCGCGGGCCAGCAGGGTCTTACCGGTGCCGGGCGGGCCGACGAGCAGGATCCCCTTCGGGATCCGTGCACCGATGTCCTTGAAGCGGGCGGGGGTCTTCAGGAAGTCGACGACCTCGCTGATCTCGAGCTTCACGCCGTCGTAGCCGGCGACGTCGTCGAAGGTGGTGGAGGGTCGCTCGGTCGAGTACAGCTTGGCCTTCGACCGCCCGATCGACATGATGCTGCCCATCTGACCTTGGGCCTTTCGACTGATGTAGACGAAGATCCCGATGATGATCGCGAACGGCAACACCCAGCCGAGGATGGAGATCAGCGCGTTCGAGCTCGGGGTGGAGTACTTGGCATTCTCACCCAGGGGCTTCAAGGCGTTCACCTCGGAGTCCGTCACGGGCGAGGGGCCGTTGACCGTGTAATTGGTCCCGTCCGCCAGCTGTCCGGTGATCACGCCGGAGCTGTTGTTCACATTCGCGGTCTTGACCTGCTTGTTGGAGACGTCGGAGAGGAAGTTGTTGTAGCCGATGGTCGTGGTCGTGGTCTTGTGCAGCAGGCTCGGCACGATGAAGACGGCCAGGACGGCCACCATGACCACCGCGAAGATCACTATTCGGTTCCGGTTCTGACCCGGCGTCTCGCTGCCGGGCTCACCAGGCACCGGCGAACCGCCGGGCAGGTTGGGGTTGGGCGGGGTCACCCACTCATGGTATGCGCAGCCCACCTCCGTCGACGCATCGCGACGGTGCGCCGCGCCGGCAGGCCGCCGCCTTTTCGCAGGAGGCGGTCGGTATCGTGGGAGGGTGACCGAGCGGTCCGAACAGGGAGCGGATCCCGCCGCGACCGCTGGACGGACCGCAGACGGGGACGAGGAGCGTCCCGGCCGCCGGCGCGCCTTCCCCGGGCGCTCCGTGGCCGCCGCCCCGCCCGGCCGCCTCCCCGCAGCCGCCGCCACCTCCCGCCTGGCCGCCGCCTCCGGCCGCGACGTGGGCGCCGCCCGGCGCGCCCGAACCGCCGGCCCGACCCCGGGTGCCCGGCCCGACCGGCGAACACTCGCTCGGGGCACAACTCGCCGCCGGCGCGGCACCCGCCGACCGCCCGGCCGCCTGGATCTGGTTGCTCTTCGCGGCCCTCGGTTTCCTCGCAGGTCAGGTCTTCGCCGCGATCCTGGTCGCGATCAGCGCCGCGGTCACCGGCAACCTGGGCACACTCACCGCGATCACCCGCCTGAGCGCGCCCCCGACCTGGTACATCGTCTCGACCCTCTGCGGACTCTGGGGCGGATTCCTCGGGGCCGCCTGGCTCGCCACCCGGGTCCGGGGCACCCGCAGCCTCTCGCGCGACCTCGGCCTGCGGTTCCGCTGGCTCGACCTGGTGGGGATACCGATCGGCGTCGGCGGGCAGATCCTCGTCGCGCTCATGTACGTGCCCATCGCCCAGCACGTGCACGACTTCAACCAGCGCTTCAACGCGCCGAGCCAGCGCCTTACCGGGGGATCGCACGGTGTCGGGTACGCGGTCATCGCGCTCTGCACGGTCGTCGGCGCCCCGTTCTTCGAAGAGCTCTTCTTCCGCGGGCTGCTCCTCCGCTCGCTCGCACGCCTCTTCGGCACGGTCGGTCGATGGGTCGGGCCGGCGCTCGCGATCGTCGTGACCGGGGTGCTCTTCGGTCTCGCGCACGCCGAGTCGCTCCAGCTGCTCGGGCTCGCGGTCTTCGGTGTGATCCTCTCGTTCGTCGCCTACCGGACCGGCCGCCTCGGGATGAACATGGTGGCGCACGCCACCTTCAACCTGATGGCCGTCGCGGCGGTCGTCACTCCGCTCTCCGTCGGCGCGCGGGCCCTCTTCTGAGATGGCGACGCCCGTGGACGTCGCGCCCGCGGCGGCGCCGGCCGGTGTGCGGCCGCCCGAACCCCGTGCCCCGACCTCGCTGCTCCGTCGGCTGACCCGGCGGAGCACCTGGCCGGCCTGGGCCAACCTTCTCGTCGTCGCCGGTGTCACCCTGGTGGCGCTCAGCCAGCTCCACCCCTCCCTCCTGGTCGCCGCCACCACCACCGCCGGTGGCGACACCGGCGCGCACGTGGCGTTGCCGGCGTTTCTCAAGTCGAATCTGCTGAACCACGGCCAGCTGACCGGGTGGGACCCCGGCTGGTACGACGGCTTCCCCCTCTACACCTTCTACTTCCCGCTCCCCGGACTGATCACCGTCGCGTTCAACGCGTTCGTCACCTACGACGTCGCCTTCAAGCTGGTCACCGTCCTCGGGACCCTTCTCCTGCCGCTCTGCGCGTGGGCCTTCGGGCGGCTCGCGGGTCTGCGCGGCCCGGGCCCGGCGTGCCTGGCCGCGGCGACCCTCCCCTTCCTCTTCGAGCCGAGCTTCACCATCTACGGCGGGAACCTCCTCTCCACCCTCGCCGGCGAGTTCTCCTTCTCGCTCAGCCTCTCGATCGCGCTGCTCTTCCTCGGGGTGGTCGCGGCCGGCCTCCGCACCGGTCGTCACCGCGTGCTCGCGGCGGTGCTCTTCGCCGTGACCCTGCTCTGCCATCTCCTCCCGGCATTGTTCGCAGCGGCGGGCGCGGTGGTCTGGCTGGTGCTCGACGCCGATCTCTTGCGCTCGCTCCGGCGCGGCCCGCTCGCGCAGGCCGCGCGCCGCCGGTGGTCGCGGCGCCTCGGCTGGACGGCGGTGGTCGGCGCGATCGGCGCCGGGCTGTCCGCGTGGTGGCTGGTGCCCTTCGCCGTCTACCAGCCGTACACGACCGATATGGGCTACACGAAGGTGCTCGGCTTCCCGCACCTCCTCTTCCCCGGCTCGGCGCGCTGGGTGCTCGCCGCAGACGTGGCGGGTCTCGTCGCCATGGTGCTCCGGCGCAGCCGGGTGGCGCTGTTCCTCGTTGTGATGGGGGGCCTGTCCGCGGCCGCGGTCTGCCTCGATCCTGCCAACAAGCTCTACAACGCCCGGTTTCTCCCGTTCTGGTTCCTCTGTCTCTACCTGTTGGCCGGTTACGCGCTGGCCGAGGCGGTCGCCGCGGTCGCGCGCTGGAACCGCAGGCGACGGCTGGCCGACTGGGTCGACGAGGTCCGCCTCCGTCTCGAGGTCGCGGACGGCGCGTCGTGGCGACCCGGCATGCCGATCACCGGCATTCGGCGCCCGGTCGCCGCCGGGCCGGCCGGTGCGCTGAGCGGCCCTCTGATCGCACTGGCCGCGGCCTGCCTCGCGGTCGTGCCGCCACTCGTCCTTCCCGTCTCGACGCTCAGCCAGGTCGGGGTCACCGTCGGCGCGGACCAACCGAGCGCGTGGGCCGACTGGAACTATTCGGGCTACGAGCGAAAGCCCGACTACCCCGAGTACAAGGCGGTCGTCGACATGATGAAGAAGGTCGGCGCCGACGAGGGTTGCGGACGGACGATGTGGGAGTACGACCCCTCGCTCAACCGCTTCGGCACCACCATGGCGCTCATGCTGCTGCCGTATTGGACGAACGGGTGCATCGACTCGATGGAAGGACTCCTCTTCGAGTCCGCCTCGACGACCCCGTTCCACTTCATCGACCAGGACGAACTCTCGCCGAACCCGTCGGAGGCGATCACCAGCCCGGCGATCACCTACGCCGGGCTCGACGTCCCGCTCGGGATCGAGCACCTCCAGCAGCTCGGCGTCCGCTACTTCCTCGCCTCCTCTGCGACCGTCGAGCAGGCGGCAGCCGCCGATCCGAGCGTGACCGAAGTCGCCCAGAGCGGCCCGTGGACCACCGTCTACAACGGCCAGAGTCTGGTGACCACCTGGAAGGTGTACCGGATCGCCGACTCCTCGCTGGTGGAGCCGCTCTCCCATCAGCCGGTGGTCTGGACCGGGGTCTCGACCAGCCAGGCGAGCTGGCTGCCGCCGGCGGTCAGCTGGTACGACCAGCCCTCGCGCTGGGACGTCGTGCCCTCGGCGGGCGGGCCTGCCGCGTGGCAGCGGATCCCCGCGGACGACACGACCCCCGCCGCGGTGCCCGAGCCGGCGACCGAGGTGTCGCAGGTGAAGGTCTCGGACGGCTCGGTCTCCTTCCACGTGGACCGGGTCGGCACACCGGTCGAGGTACGTCTCTCGTACTTCCCCAATTGGCAGGCGTCCGGCGCGGAGGGGCCGTGGCGGGTCGCGCCCAATCTGATGGTGGTGGTCCCGACCAACCACGACGTGACCCTGCGCTACGGGACCACCTCGGTCGACCGTCTCGGTCAGGCCGCGACCGCCGTGGCGGTGGCGACCGCGGCCTGGCTGGCTGTGCGCGGACGGCGTGCGCGCCGTCGGCGCGGGCCCCGGCGGGTGCACCTGGCGGCAGGTGAGGCGGTGGCCGAACCCCTCGGGATGTTCCCGCTCCAGACGGTCCTCCTCCCGTACTCGGCGATCCGTCTGCACGTCTTCGAGAAGCGCTACCAGGCGCTGATGGCCGACTGCCGCGTGGGTGCGGGGACCTTCGGGGTCGTCCTGATCGCCCGCGGCTCGGAGGTGGGCGGCGGCGACCAGCGGGTCGACCTCGGGACGGTCGCTCGCATCGAAGCGACCGCCGAGCTCGGTGGCGGCCGTCTGCTCGTCGAGGCCGTCGGGACCCACCGAGTACGGGTCACCCGCTGGCTCCCCGACGACCCCTACCCGCGTGCGGAGGTCGAGGCCGTCGCCGACGCGCTGTCCGACGCCGACGCGCTGACCGACGCCAAGCTCGCCGTCGTGCGGCTTCGGTCGCTGCTCTCCGAGCTCGGTGACGTCCCGCCGCTCTCGCACGATCTCGATCTCGACGGTGACACCTCGGAGGTCGGCTGGCGACTCTGCTCGCTCGCGCCTCTCGGGCCCTTCGACCGGCAATCGCTCCTCGCGGCCCCCGGCACCGGCGAGCGGATGGTGCTCCTCGCCGCCCACTGCGACGCGATGGCTCGCGACGTGAACGCCCTCCTCGCAGGGGAGACCGAAGCCTGAGCTGGCGTAGGATGGCCCGGCCATGGCCGACCTTTCGAACGTCTTCAAGGCCTACGACGTGCGCGGGGTGGTACCGGACGAGCTCAACGCCACGCAGTTCCGGGCGATCGGCGTGGCCGTCGCCCGCTTCACCGGCGAACCCACTCTCCTCGTGGCCCGCGACATGCGCGACTCCGGTCTCGAACTCGCCGGTGCGTTCGCGAACGGTGCGCGCTCCGAAGGTGTGACCGTGGTCGATCTCGGACTGGCTTCGACCGACCTTCTCTACTTCGCGGCAGGAAGCCTCGATGCACCGGGTGCGATGTTCACCGCGTCGCACAATCCGGCCCGCTACAACGGGCTCAAGCTGTGCCTCTCCGGAGCCCGGCCGATCGGGCGTGACACCGGGCTGACCGAGATCCAGGCGATCGCCGAATCGCTGCTCGACCAGTGGGCCGACTCCGGGCCACCCGAGCTCGACGGGTCGCAGCTCGCGCCGGCCGAGGAGCGCTCGGTCCTCGACGCGTACGCGGCACACGTCCGCTCCTTCGTGGACATCTCCGACCTCGAACCGCTCAAGGTGGTGGCGGACACCGCCAACGGCATGGGCGGCCTGATCGTCCCGGCCGTCTTCGACGGCCTCCCCTTCGACCTCGAGATCCTCTTCCCCGAGCTCGACGGGACCTTCCCCAACCACCCGGCCGACCCGATCCAGCCGGAGAACCTCGCTGCCCTCCGCCAGCGGGTCCTCGAGTCCGGTGCCGACGTGGGCCTCGCGTTCGACGGCGACGCCGACCGCGTCTTCCTGGTCGACGAGCGGGCCGCGCCGGTCTCGGGTTCGCTCACCACCGCGCTCGTCGCATCGTCGATGCTCGAGAAGCATCCCGGATCGACCGTGCTCTACAACTGCATCTGCTCGCGTGTGGTTCCCGAGGTGATCGCCGAAAAGGGCGGGATCGGGATGCGGACGAAAGTGGGCCACAGCTTCATCAAGCAGGTGATGGCCGAGACGGGCGCGGTCTTCGGCGGCGAGCACTCGGGTCATTACTACTTCCGCGACAACTACCGCGCGGACTCGGGGATCATCGCGGCGCTGGTGGTCCTCGAGCTGGTCTCGCGGGCCGGTGTGCCCCTCTCCGAGTTGCTCGCACCGTTCCGCCGCTACGCCGACTCGGGCGAGATCAACACCACCGTGCCCGACCCTGCGGCCACCGTCGAGCTCATGGCCGAGGAGGTGGCGTCGGCGGGTGGCGTGCTCGGCACCGTCGACCGCCTCGACGGCCTGACCGTCGATCGCGGCGAATGGTGGTACAACGTGCGTCCCTCGAACACCGAACCCCTGCTCCGTCTCAACGTCGAGGCACCCGACGCGGCGTCGCTGAAGCTCGACGTGGCGGAGGTGGAGGCCGCAATCGCCCGGGCGCTCGAGCCGACCCGCTCCTCCGGGTGACCGTCGACGGGGGAGCGGTGCATCATGGTGCGATCGGAGAGGATGACCACATGACGCTCGACCCCTTGCTCATCGAGGTGCTCGCCTGTCCCGAGGACAAGGGCGAGCTCCTCTACTTCGCCGACGAGGCGTTGCTCTACAACCCTCGGCTGCACCGGAGCTACGCGATCCGCGACGGCATTCCGGTGATGCTGGTCGACGAGTCGACCCCGGTCGTCGACGCCGAGCACGCGCGTCTGATGGCCAAGGCCGATGCGGGCGGCGCCCAGACGACCGGTACGGCCGGGACCACGTGAGCGGCGGATGAGCGCACCCACCACCTCTTCGCCGCTCGCCCTCGACTCCCTCGACATGTGGGGGGCGACGGCCGGCCTTCCCGAGCAGGTCGAGTCGGCGGTCGGCACCGCCCGCGACCTCGACGGGCTCCCGACCCGTGAGCAAGTGGAGAACGTCGTGGTGCTCGGGATGGGCGGGAGCGGCATCGCCGGCGACGTGCTCACCGCGGTGGCCGCGCCGTTCATGCCGGTGCCGGTGAGCGTGGTCAAGGGCTACGAGCCCCCCGACTACGTCGGGCCCGGCTCGCTCGTCTTCGCCATCTCCTTCTCCGGCAACACCGAGGAGACCGTCGAAGCCGCAACCGGCGCGTTCGAGGCGGGGGCGTCGCTCGTGGTCGTGGCCGGCGGTGGGCAGCTGGTGCAGCTCGCCTCCGAGTGGGAGGTACCCGTCGTCGCGGTCCCCCGCGACATCCCCCAACCGCGCGCCGCACTCGGTGCGATGGCCATCCCACCCCTGGTGGCGCTCGAGGGGATCGGACTGTTCCCCGGGGCGCTCCAGTGGGTCGACCAGGCGGTCGACCAGCTCTCGCGGCGTCGGGACGAGCTCGTCCGCCCGGGGAGCCGCGCCGAGGCGATCGCCCGGAAGATTGACCGCACGATCCCGCTCGTACACAGCTCGCAGGCACTGGGCTCTGCGGCCGCCCTCCGTTGGAAGGCGCAGATCAACGAGAACGCCAAGTGCCCCGCCTTCGTCAACGTCTATCCCGAGCTCTGCCACAACGAGCTCGCCGGCTGGGGTCAGCACGGGGACGCGACCCGGCAACTCATCACATTGGTGAACCTCCGCCATGACGCCGAGCACCCACAGGTGGCCCGCCGCTTCGACCTGGTGGCCGAATGGCTGCGCGAGGTGGTGGCCGACATCGTCGAGGTGCGGGCGGCCGGGGAGGGGGACCTCGCCCAGCTGCTCGACCTGGCCCTCGTCGGCGACTTCGTCTCGCTCCACCTCGCGGGCAACGAGGGGATCGACCCCGGTCCCATCCCGGTGCTCGAGGACCTGAAGCGCCAGCTCGCCGAGGGTGCTCCCTGAGCACGCCACTTGGCGGCGACTTCGCATCGTGGGCTCGTGTTGCGACCGTGTGACGGATCGATGGCGACCGCGTGAACTCACCGTTCCGGCCCCTTCGGAGGGAGTGCACCGGGCATAGACTTGACGGCGTGAGCTGCGCGCGGGTCTGTGGTTGCAAGTCGATGCCAGTCGCAGGCGAAACGACCCACGTAAGGCAACTCCTGGTTGCCGAGCATGGTGCGGCTTAGGAGTAAGACCTGCCCGTCACGCCACCGACCGTCGGGGGCGAACGGAGAGGGGACGACGCGGTCTGCATGCGGTCCCGCTGGGCGCCGTGCCGGCGACGGCCGGTGCCGCCGGGGCCCGGCTGCAACTCCTCCGGCAGGCGAGTGTGGGGTCAAAGACCAGGTCAGCCGCGCACAGCTCACCGCGTCCCGCCCGCAGCCACCGAGCGAACCGACCGGGAGGCTTCAGGAGAGACGTCAGGGGAGAGAGGAGTACGGCGACCCGCAGTAGACCGAAGCGGCACGGACAGGAGGCGAACACGTGGACGTGGTCATCGCACACGGCAGGAGACGAGTGTCGGACGAAGTGAGGGCGTTGACCCGCGAGAAGATCGAGCGTCTCGGTCGACTCTGCCCCGCGCTCGAGCGCGCGGAGGTGCACTTCTCGGAGGAGCACAACCCGCGGATCTCCGATCGCGAGCACTGCGAGGTGGTGATGAGCGGCCACGGCCGGACCGTCCGGGCGCGGGCTGCCGCACGCGGGCCGTTGATCGCGGTCGATCTGGTCGTCGAGAAGCTCGAGCATCAGCTCGAGGAGAACAAGAGTCGGATGAGGGGGCGCTCCCAGCCCCGCCACCGGGCCGCGGGTCCTCTGCCGGTCCTCTACGAGCGGGTCCGCACCGCCTGAACTCACGTCGCAGGCCCCCACGTCGCGCAGGGCCGTGCCAAGCCCTTCCCGAGGCCTCCGACGGTAGAGTGAGAGGCCCATGAGCGTGCTCAGCAAGGTTCTCCGCGGTGGGCGAGGGCAAGAAGGTCCGGCGACTGGCCGAGCTGGTCCCCCTGGTCAACGCGCTCGAGCCCGAGATGGAGGCTCGTTCGGACGGGGAGCTGGCCGCCCTCACACCGGCCTTCCGGGAGCGGCTCGAGCAGGGCGAGAGCCTCGAGGACGTGCTCGTCGAGTCGTTCGCCCTGGTGCGGGAGGCGGCCTGGCGGGTCCTCGGCCAGCGGCACTTCGACGTCCAGCTGATGGGGGGCATGGCTCTTCACTTCGGCTGGATCGCCGAGATGAAGACGGGTGAGGGCAAGACCCTCGTCTCGACCCTCCCCGTCTATCTCAACGCGCTGGGCCGCGGGGGAGTCCACGTGGTCACCGTCAACGACTACCTGGCGACCCGCGACTCGGAGTGGATGGGCCGGGTCTACAAGTTCCTCGGCCTGACGGTGGGACGGGTCGGTCCCGACATCGACGACACCACGGCCAAACGCGAAGCGTACGGGTCGGACGTGACATACGGGACCAACACCGAGTTCGGCTTCGACTACCTGCGCGACAACATGGCCCGCTCGGCCGACGCGCGGGTCGGGCGCGGCCACCGGTACGCGATCGTCGACGAGGTCGACTCGATCCTGATCGACGAAGCCCGCACCCCGCTGATCATCTCCGGTCCGACGGCCGAGTCCGCCCAGCTCTACTACCAGTTCGCCGGCATCGCCCGGACCTTGCGGGCCGAACACGACTACGAGGTCGACGAGGAGAAGCGGTCGGTCGTCCCGACCGAGTCGGGAATCGAGAAGGTGGAGCGCCAACTCGGCGTGAGCAACCTCTACGACGCGGTCGCCGTCAACTACGTCCACCATCTCACTCAGGCGCTCCTGGCGAAAGAGCTCTACAAACGGGACAAGGACTACCTGGTCGCCCAAGGCGAGGTGAAGATCGTCGACGAGTTCACCGGGAGAACCCTCGAGGGCCGCCGCTGGTCCGATGGCCTGCACCAGGCAGTCGAGGCGAAGGAGCGGGTCCGGATCAAAGAGGAGAACCACACCTGGGCGACCGTGACCCTCCAGAACTACTTCCGCCTCTACGAGAAGCTCGCCGGCATGACCGGCACCGCGGAGACCGAGGCCTCGGAGTTCGCGACCACCTACGACCTGCCGGTCGTGCCGATCCCGACCAACATGCCGCTCGTCCGGACCGACAAGGCGGACCTCATCTACAAGTCCGAGGATGCCAAGTTCGCCGCGGTGGTCGACGACATCGCAGAACGTCACGCGGAGGGCCAGCCGGTGCTGGTCGGCACCGCGTCGGTGGCGAAGTCCGAGCACCTCTCGCGGCTGCTCGACAAGCGGGGCATCCCCCATGAGGTCCTCAACGCGAAGCAGCACTTCCGCGAGGCGGAGATCGTCGCACAGGCCGGCCGGGTCGGCGGGGTGACCGTCGCGACCAACATGGCCGGCCGCGGCGTCGACATCATCCTCGGCGGCAACCCCGAAGGGCTTGCACACCGCGAGGCGCACTCCCGGGGGATCGACCTCGAAGCCGAGGAGGCGCAGGCGACGCTCGACTCGCTGCGCAAGGAGTTCGACGCGGTCTGCGAGAAGGAGGGCGAGGAGGTCCGCGCCCTCGGCGGCCTGTACGTGCTCGGCAGCGAACGGCACGAGAGCCGGCGGATCGACAACCAGCTGCGCGGGCGGGCGGGCCGCCAGGGGGACCCGGGCGAGAGTCGCTTCTTCCTCTCGCTCGAGGACGACCTGATGCGCCTGTTCGCAACCGGCGCCATGAACTGGGTGATGGGTCGGGCCCTCCCCGAGGATGTCCCGATCGAGGCGAAGATGGTCACCAAGGCGATCGAGCGGGCGCAGAACACCGTCGAGGGTCGCAACGCCGAGTCGCGCAAGGACGTGCTCAAGTACGACGACGTGATGAACGAGCAGCGCAAGGTCATCTACGGCCGTCGCAACCAGATCATCGACGGCGAGGACCTCCACGAGGAGACCGTCGAGATGCTCGAGGCGACCATGACCGAGCTGGTCACCTCGTCGTGCCCGTCCGACTATCCCGAGGAGTGGGATCTTCCGCGCCTGATCACCGAGGTGACCCAGTACTACCCGACCAAGTTCGTCGCGGAGGACTTCGCCGAGGCGACCACCGCCGGGCAGGTGACCGAGAGCATCATCACCGAGGCACTCGACCTCTACGCCGACCGGGACGAGACCATCCCGGGCGGGGGGGAGATGGCGCGCAACCTCGAGCGCGACATCATGCTCCAGATCATCGACCAGCGGTGGCAGGACCATCTCGCCGAGATGGACAACCTGCGCGAAGGGATCAACCTGCGGGCGATGGGGAACCAGGACCCGCTCGTCGCGTGGCAGCGGGAAGGCTTCGCGATGTTCGGCAAGCTGATGGACGGCATCAACGACGACTACCTGCGGTACATCTTCCACGTCCAGGTGCTCACCGAGGGGAGCGCGGAGCCGAACCTCGCGCAGGCCAGCTACGTCGCCGCCGACGACCCGGTCCAGGGGGACGGCGCGATCGCCGCCGCGTTCCAGAGCGCGTCGCCCGAGGAGATCGAGCAGGCAGCCGCGCTGGCCGGCATGTCGGCCGGGCAACCCGCGCAGGCCGGAGTGGCGACCCGGTTCGCCGACGACGGTGAGACCCAGGCCCCCATCGTGAAGTCGGCGCGGGAGAAGCTCGGCCGCAACGACCCGTGCTGGTGCGAGAGCGGCAAGAAGTTCAAGTACTGCCACGGCGCCAACTGAGGCCCGGCTGAGATGGCCCGGACCATCGCGGCCGCCGACGGAGCCGACGACGGAGAGCGCCCCGAACTCGGGCCTGCGCTCGCCGCGCTCGAGGGACCGACTCGCCGGCGCCCGGCGCATGATGGCCACCGACCAACTCGAGGGGCGGCGCGCCGAGCTGGAGAAGGCCGCCTCGGAGCCCAACCTGTGGGACGACCCGGATCGGGCCCGCGACGTCACCCGTGAGCTGGGCAAGGTCAACGAGGACCTCGAGCTGGTCGACGACCTGGCCCGGGCCCTGTCGGACGCCGAGACCCTCTACGAGCTGCTCTGCGAGGAAGGGGACGACTCGGTCCGGCCCGAGATCGAGGGCCTGGTCGACGACCTCGCCCGAGCCCTGTCCGCGCTCGAGCTCCGCGCGCTCTTCGCCGGCGAGTACGACGAACGCGACGCGGTCGTCGAGATCCATGCGAGTGCAGGCGGCACCGACGCGCAGGACTGGGCGGAGATGCTGCTGCGGATGTACACCCGCTGGGCGGAGCGGCGCGGCTTCGACATCGAGGTGGAGGAGGCGACCCCGGGGCAGGAGGCCGGGCTGCTGTCGGCCACCTTCGTCGTGCGCGGCCGGTACGCGTACGGGCTGCTCTCGGCCGAGCGCGGCACGCACCGACTGGTGCGCATGTCGCCGTTCGACGCGCAGCACCGGCGCCAGACGAGCTTCGCGTCGGTCGAGATCGTGCCGCTCCTCGACGTGACCGACGAGGTCGACATCGACGAGAAGGATCTCCGCATCGACACCTACCGTTCGTCGGGCGCAGGCGGACAGCACGTCAACAAGACCGACTCGGCTGTCCGCATCACCCACCTGCCCACCGGAATCGTGGTGTCCTGCCAGAACCAGCGCAGCCAGCACCAGAACAAGGCCAAGGCGCTCGAGGTGCTGGCGGCGAAGCTTGCGGAGCGCCAGCGCGCCGAGCACCAGGCGACGCTCGACGAGCTCTCCGGCGACCGCACCGACAGCGGGTGGGGCACGGCCATCCGTTCGTACGTGTTGGCGCCCTATCGACAGGTGAAGGACGTGCGCACCAACTGCGAGACGGGGAACGTCGACGCGGTGCTCGACGGCGACCTCGACGAGTTCATGGAAGCCGAGTTGCGCCGCCGCGCAGCGGAATGACGCGCCGCGCAGCGAAATGACGCTGCCGCGCAGCGGGTGGTCGCCGGGCGAGCGAGCGGCCCCTCGCGCAACGGCTCTTTCACTGACCGATCGCGGCGCCGCCCGACTCTCGGCGCCAACGACGCGGGAGGCAGCATCGCCCACGTGTGTCGAGGTCACAAGGGCTGCCACCCTCGACGCGGCCCGATTCGATAGGATGCACCGAAGTGCCTGGCGCGTGGTCCTGCCGTGTGCACCACCGTCGCCAGCGCTGACCTCTGCCCACATGATCACGTTCAAGAACGTCACCAAGACGTACAAGGGCTCCACGGTCGCTCTCGCCGACTGTTCGGTCGAGATCGACAAGGGTGAGTTCGTCTTCCTGGTCGGTCCCTCCGGGTCGGGGAAGACCACCTTCATCCGCCTCCTCCTCCGCGAGGAGATGCCCGACTCGGGCCGAATCTGGGAGGCGGGCAAGGAGATCGGACACCTGCCGCGGTGGCGGATCCCCTACCTCCGCCGGAACATCGGCTGCGTGTTCCAGGACTTCCGGCTCCTGCCAAACAAGACGGTCCTGGAGAACGTCGCCTTCGCCCTCGAGGTGATCGGCCGTCCGAAGCACGTGATCGCCGCCCAGGTGCCCCAGGTGCTCGACCTGGTGGGCCTCGCCAAGAAGCGCGACAACCTTCCCCACGAACTCTCCGGCGGCGAGCAGCAGCGGGTGGCGATCGCCCGCGCGTTCGTGAACCGGCCGCTGATCCTGCTGGCCGACGAGCCGACCGGCAACCTCGACCCGACCACCAGTCTCGGCATCATGCGGCTCCTCGACCGGATCAATCGCACCGGCACCACGGTGATCGTCGCCACACACGACGCAGGGATGGTCGACCAGATGCGACGCCGGGTGATCGAGCTCGACCGCGGTGTGCTCGTGCGCGACCAGGCGCACGGCGTCTACGGCATCGACAGCGCGGCCGCGGCCGCGGGTGCGGGGAACCCGACCGGATCGCTCGCCGAGAACGCTCCGGGCCCCCGCGTCGCCGACCGGCCCGACAGCTACGCCTCCCGCAGCTGATGCCCGTCTCCGCCGGCTACGTCTCGAAGGAGGCGGTCACCAACCTCTGGCGCAACCGTTTGATGACCGCGGCCGCCATCCTCACTGTCGCGGTCTCGCTCGCCCTGGTGGGCTCGTCCCTCCTCCTGAAGCAGGGAGCGACGAAAGCGACGACCCTGTGGCAGAACGGGGTGCAGACCATCGTCTGGGTCCAGCCGAACGCCAGCCATTCCCTCACCAACTCGATCGGCAACCAGCTCGGCCAGTCGCCCTACGTGAAGACCTGCGCCTTCCGGAGCCAGGCCTACGACTACAGCGAGGCGCGCAACCTGGAGCCCGCGGACGAGTTCCAGGCGACCACGCTGGCCGACTACCCGTCCTCCTACCGGTGCGTGTTGAACGACCCCTCGCAGGCGACCGCGGTCTACCAGGCCTTCATCGGGAAACCGGGTGTCTACGACGTGAAGTACCCCGGCCAGCAGATCAAGACCATGCAGAGCGTGATCCGGATCCTCCAGTGGGTGTTCCTCTCGATCGCGGTGGTACTGCTGCTCTCCGCAGCGGTGCTCATCTTGAACACCATCCGCATGGCCATCTTCGCCCGCCGGCGCGAGGTGTCGGTGATGAAGCTGGTGGGTGCCACCAACTGGTTCATCCGGTTGCCGTTCATGGCCGAAGGCCTCATCCAAGGCCTGCTCGGTGCGTCGGTCGCGGTGCTGGTCGTGCTCGGGCTCTACTACGGAATCGGTCTCGACACGACGAAGACGGCCGCCAACCAGGGCAACATCATCGCCCAGATGTCGTTGAGCGGCTGGGAGGTCGCAGGGACCTGTGTGCTGGTGGGCGTCGTCGGCATCGGGGTCGGGGTGATCGGCTCGGCCTTCGCAGTGCGGCGCTTCCTCGACGTCTGAGCCGCAACCGCCACCGCGGCGGCACACGAGGTCGGCGGCGCCTTGTCCTCCAACCGCTGCCGCACCCAGCTGAGGATCTCCGGCTCGCCCGAGGCCAGCACGCCGCTGTGGCTGGCGCCGGCGACGGGTAGATACTCGACGGTATCGTGCTCGACGGCGCACAGTTGTCCGGTCACGAACTGCGCGGTCGCCCGGGCGGGGACCACCGCGTCGGCGGTGCCCTGGACGACGAGGAGAGGGGCCGAGGTCGGCTGCGCGCCGGGGCGGTTGGCCTGGTCGTCACCGAGCAGTCCGGGATTGCCCTCCCAGCCCGGCACCAGCCAGCTGCCGGCGGCCACCGGGTCGTAGGCCGCCTCGACGCCTGCCGCGCACCCCGAGGTGAGGACGCCGTCCTCCCGGAGGCCCCGGTCGGTGAGGACGGTGTCGAGCGGGAAGTTGCCGTACGTCCGCGACCAGGCGTCGGCCGCCATCACCAGGTAGGCCATCGAGCCGTCGGTCCGATGGTGGGGAGCGGGCGCGAATTCGAGGATCGAGGTGACCGGCGCGACCGTCGCGATGCCGGCGACGAAGAGCTCGGACGCGTACGACGGCGCGATCTGGCCTGCGAACAGCGCGGCCTGTCCCCCCTGGGAGTGGCCGGCCACGACGACCGCGTTCGAGGCGAGCGGCCCGGCGAGTCCGCGGGCCGCCCGGGCCGCGTCGAGCACGTCCTGGGCCTCGCTCGAGCCGATCAGGTAGGGGTGGAGCCCGCTCGAGGCGCCAAGGCCCTCGTAGTCGGTGGCCGCGACGATCCATCCGGCGCCGACGAATGCACTGAGCAACGGAATCGAGGTCACGCCCCCGAGAGAGGGCGCGCACGACGGCGCGAGCCCGGTGGTGCCGTGGGCCCAGGTCACGATCGGGAACCCTCCGGGCGGGGGTGCCCCGCCGGGAAGGACCACGATGCCCGACACCGCGACGTCCGCACTCGCGGCCGTCTCGGAGTGGTACAGGACCCGGTAGGCCCTGGCTCCCGCGGGCAGCGAGCCGCCGGTCGCGATCGGCGCCACACGGACGAGCGACCCGGGCGGCCCCGGCGGAAGCGGCGAGGGGATCGCGTAGAAGCCGCCGAGCCCGTCGGTGGCGCGGGTGAGCGCGGGGGCCGTCGGGGAACCGGGCAGTTGTTCGGCTTCGCCGGAAGCGCAGCCGGCGAGCACGAGCGCCAGCACGACCGCGGCCAGCGTTCTCCGTGCCCCGCGCCGCGCGGCCCTTCGGCCGTTCGGGCTCGACCCCCTCTCCATGCTCCCCATGCCGCCCCCGTGCCGGCCAACCCGTCTCGCCTCACCCTATCGAGGTGGCCGGTCCCGACCGCTGACCTACGCTCGGCGCGAGTGGACGCCCTCCGGTCGGTCGGCGAGTGGCCCGTCGAGCACGCCGCGGTCGGGGTCCTCCGGGCGCCTCCGGACACCCGCACGCCTCCGGCCCTCGTCGCGACCACCGGCGAGGACGACCGGACCTTCGCCTGGGCGTCGGTGACCAAGTTGGCCAGCTCCCTCGCCGCGCTCGTCGCGGTCGAGGAGGGGACGGTCCGTCTCGACGAACCGGCGGGACCGCCCGGGTCGACCCTCCGGCATCTGCTCGCCCATGCCTCCGGCCTCGGACCGGAGGCGGGACCGCCGGTGGCGCCGCCGGGCACCACGAGGATCTACTCGAACGCCGGCTACGAGGCGCTCGCCGAGTTCGTCGAGGCGCGTGCGGGCATTCCCTTCGCCGAGTACCTCTCCCTCGGCGTGCTCGACCCGCTCGGCATGGCGAACACGGTGCTCGACCCGCGATCTTCGGCGGCGGCCGCGGCCGGGCTCGCCGGCCCGCTGGCCGACCTGGTCGCGCTCGGCCGCGAGCTCCTCGCTCCCACCCTGGTCAGCGCCGAGACCCACCGCGAGTCGGTGGCGGTCCAATTCGGCGACCTCGCCGGGGTGTTGCCCGGCTTCGGCCGGTACGCACCCTGCGACTGGGGACTCGGTCCCGAGGTCCGTGGAGCGAAGCAGCCGCACTGGACGGGGACCGCGAACTCGCCGTCGACCTTCGGCCACTTCGGGCGTTCCGGCTCGTTCCTCTGGGTCGACCCCGTCGCGGGCGTGGCGTGCGCGGGTCTCGCTTCGAGACCCTTCGGACCCTGGGCCGCCCGTGCCTGGCCGCGCCTCGCCGACGGGGTCCTCGCCGAAGTCGAGGACGCCTCGACCGGCCGTGAACGGGGCCGGTAGGCTGCGCCCCGATGAAGGGCGTCATCCTGGCCGGGGGGACCGGTTCGCGCCTGCATCCCCTCACCCGGATCACCAACAAGCACCTCCTGCCGATCTACGACCGGCCGATGATCAACTGGTGCATCGAGGCCTTGGTCAACGCCGAGATCACCGAGATCATGCTGGTCACCGGCGGCACCCACGCAGGTGAGTTCCTCCGCCTCCTCGGCAACGGGCACGAGTTCGGCATCGACCGGCTGTCCTACGGGTACCAGGAGAAGCCGGGAGGGATCGCCGAGGCCCTCGGGCTCGCAGCACGGTTCGTCGACCGCGAACCGGTGCTGGTGATGCTCGCCGACAACGTGGTCGAGCGGTCGATCAAGCCGATGGTCGACGCGTTCCGCGCCGATCCGGACGGAGCCCGGATCCTGCTCACGCCGGTCGAGGAGGTCGAGCACCTCCAGCACCTCGGCGTGCCGAGCTTCGACGGCGACGGTCGCATCACCGCCATCGTCGAGAAGCCGGAGCGGCCCGCCTCGCACTTCGGGGTCACCGGCATCTACTGCTACGACGCGGAGGTGTTCGACATCATCCCGACCCTGGTCCCGTCGGGACGGGGCGAGCTCGAGATCACCGACGTGAACAACCACTACATCGAGCAAGGGTCCATGGCCTACGACGTGCTCGAGGGGTTCTGGGGTGACGCGGGCGAGTCGATCGACGCCTACTACCTGGTGAACGATTTCGTGCGTACCCACGGAGCCAACAAGGGCTGAGCCCCTCGCGGCGGCGCGCTCAGGAGAGGTCGACCCCGAGCGCCTCGGCACTCTCGCGGCGGTGGCGCTGGTAGTCGACCTTGCCCGAGGGCGCGCGGCCGATGGTCTCGACGAAGCGAACCCGGCGCGGCGCCTTGTAGCCGGCGAGGCGGGCCTTCACATGCTCGACGATCGCGGTGTCGTCGCCGTCGGCCGGCTCGGTGCCCGGCGCGAGCTCGACCACCGCGACGACCTCCTCGCCGAAGCGCTCGTTCGGGATGCCGACGACCACCGCGTCGACGACCCCGGCCGCGGTCTTCACCACCTCCTCGACTTCTTCGGGATAGACCTTCTCGCCGCCGGTGTTGATGCAGACCGATCCCCGCCCGAGCAGGTGGATCGTGCCGTCCTCGGCCACCTCGGCGAAGTCGCCCGGTACCGAGTACCGGGTTCCGTCGATGGTGCGGAACGTCGCCGCGGTCTTCGCCTCGTCCTTGTAGTAGCCGAGGGGGATCCGGCCCCCGAGCGCGAGCACACCGGGGCGGTCGGAACCGGGCTTCACGTCGCGGCCCTCTGCGTCGATCACCCGGACCTCCGGCCCGAGCGTGAACCGTGCGGTGCGGGCCGCACCGGCCGCCGAGGAGACCGACGTCCCCATCCCGAGCGCCTCCGAGGACGAGAACGCGTCGACCAGCAGCATGCCCGAATGGTGACGGAGGAGGCCCTGCTTGGTCTCCTCGCTCCACATCACGCCCGAGGAGACGATGCCGACCAGGCTGGAGAGGTCGAAGCGGCCGGGTTCCGCGTCGAGCGCGCCGAGGACGGGCTTCGCGAACGCGTCGCCGACGATGACCAACCCGTTGACCCGCTCCCGTTCGACGGTCTCGAGCAGGTCGATCGGGTCGAAGCGCGGTGACGCCAGCGTCACCACCCGGCCACCTTCGCTCAGGCACTCGAGCGCGGTGAACCCGCCGGTCCCGTGCATGAGCGGGCAGGCGGGCAGGAGCGTCATGCCGGGCCCGGTCCGGGTGAGCTCGGCTTTGACCTCCTCGGAGGAGCCGTCCTCCGGGAATCGGCGGAATCCTCCGGCGTTGAGCCACGCGAAGAGGTCGTCCTGGCGCCACATCACACCCTTCGGCATGCCGGTGGTGCCGCCGGTGTAGAGCATGAAGAGGTCGTCGGGCCCGCGGCCCCACGGTGCGCGTACCCGGACCGGCGCTCCGTCGCTGAGGCCGGTCGTCTCGGCGGCCTCCTCGTAGGGGACCGCCCACGGTGGGCAGCTCGCGGTCCCGTCGTCGACCCACAGCCAGCTCCGGATGGCGGGCACGCGGTGACGGAGCGCCTCGAGCCGCTCGGCGAAGAGCCCGTGAAAGACCACCGCGACCGTGTCGGCGTTCTCCCACAGATAGACGAGCTCGTCCTCGGCGTAGCGGTAGTTGGTGTTGATCGGAACCAGGCCGAGCTTGAAGCAGGCGAAGGAGGCCTCGAGGTACTCCGGGCAGTTGTGGAGATAGAGCCCCACCTTGTCCTGGTGGGCGACATGGGCGCCGAGGAGCCAGCGCGCGACGTCGTCCGCCCTGCGGTCGAACTCCGACCAGGTCCGGGTCTTCCCGCCGTGGGTCAGCGCGCCCGATCCGGGGAGTGCGTCGGCGACCGCCTCCCAGACGTCCGCGTAGTTCCACGTGCTCACGATCGGTTCCTCACCCCCCGGCCCGGCGTCGGCGCGCCCCGCGGTACCAGCCGGCACCGGGTCCGCGGACCGCTGCAGCCTACGCTGTCGCCCGTGGACTTCGCGCTGCCGCCCGACGACGATCCGCGTCGGGTCGCGGTGCGCGGCTGGTTTCTGAGCCATCCCTCGCCGACCGGCCGAGACTTGGCCGAGCGAGGCTTCGTCGCACCCCACTGGCCCGAGCCCTACGGGCTCGGCGCCGACCCGACGCTCCAGCTGATCGTCGACGACGAGCTTCGCCGTGCCCGGGTGCGCCGGCCGGAGAACACCATCGGCATCGGGTGGGCCGGGCCGACCATCCTCCATTCCGGGAGCGCCGAGCAGAAGGAGCGCTACCTGCTGCCGCTGCTCGCGGGCGAGGAGATCTGGTGCCAGCTCTTCAGCGAGCCCGGCGCGGGCTCCGACCTCGCCTCGCTCTCCACCCGGGCCGAGCGGGACGGGGACGAGTGGGTGGTGCGCGGCCAGAAGGTGTGGACGTCGTTCGCGCACACCGCACAGTTCGGGATCCTGCTCGCTCGCACCGATCCCACCGCACCCCCGCACAAGGGGATCTCCTATTTCATCTGCCCGATGGACGCCGAAGGGGTGACGGTGCGACCCCTCGTCGACATGACCGGCACGCACGCGTTCAACGAGGTCTTCCTCGACGAGGTGCACCTTCCTGAGGAGAACCTGGTCGGCGAAGAGGGCGAGGGATGGTCGCTCGCCAAGGTGACCCTCGGCAACGAGCGGGTCTCGCTGTCGGGCTCCGGCGCACTGTGGGGAATGGGGCCGACCGCCGCGGACTTGATCGATCTGGTGCGGCGGTCGGGGGGCTCGAACGACCCGCTGGAACGCCAGCAGCTCGCCCGGGTCTGGTCCGAAGGCGAGGTGCTCCGGTTGCTCCGTCTGCGAACGATCTCCGCCGCGGTGTCCGGCATCGAGCCCGGGCCCGAGGCGTCGGTGCGCAAGGCGCTCGCCGACGAGCACGGGCAGCACGTGATGAGCCTCGCACGTGACCTGATCGGTGCCCGCGGCATGCTCTCGGGGACCGGACCACGCACGGAAGGCCACGCCTCGCCCGAGGGCATCTGGTACTTCGGGTTCCTGTTCGCCCCCGCGCTCACCATCGGGGGCGGTACGGCGCAGGTGCAGCGCAACATCATCGCCGAGCGCACGCTCGGTCTGCCGCACGACCCTCCGGGCGAAGGTCAGCCGAGGAGCGGGCCCGCGTCCGCGTAGCCCTGCCGCACCCCCTGGCCGGCGCGTCGGGTCAGCTGCCCGGGTTCGTACACCATCCAGTAGGCGTTGCGCGCGTGCTTGCGCGCCCGGTCGATGCAGACCTTGGCCAGCTGCTCGGGGTCGTCCTCCTCGTTCTCGTGGACGAAGACCTCGAGGATGTGGGTCGAGGTGAGCAGCTGGGCGAGCATGATCCCCTGGGAGGCCTCGTGGGCGCACACCTGGTCGATCGCCGCGCGGCCGGGCATCCCCAGCGCGACCACGATGCGGCAGCCCTCCGCTTCGATGAGGCGCTTGCAGGCGACGCCCAGGTCCTTGAAGCCGGGCACCGTGCGCCGGACCACCTCGAACCGCTCGCCGTGGCCCGGGCAGGCGGCCAGCTCGTCGACGGCCTCGGCGCCCATGTCGTAGCGGGCGAACATGGTGTCGACCACGCCGATGCGGTCCATGCGAGCGATCCTACCGGCCCGGTGCCGGCGCGGTCCCCGGCGGGTGGCGGGCGTGGGTCACCGCGGTCCGGCGAAGCCGCAGCGTTCGACACGCTCGGCAGGGTCGACAAGACTCGGAAAAATGGCTCGCGACCCGACAACCGGATCCGACGCCGCGAGCTGGATCGAGCGGGATGCCGCCGTCGTCTGGCACGGGTTCACCCAGATGTCGGCCTTCCCCGACAATGCACCGATCGTGGTCGACCGGGCCGAGGGGCGCGAGCTGGTCGACGTCGACGGCAACCGCTACTTCGACGCCATCTCGTCGCTCTGGGTGACGACGCTCGGTCACCGGGTCGCCGAGCTTGACGCGGCGATCACCGAGCAGCTCGGCCGAGTGGCCCACGCGACGCTGCTCGGCAACGGCAGCCGGGCGACCGTCGAGTTCGCCGAGGCGCTTGCCACGGTGGTGCCGGTCACCGATCCACACGTCCTGTTCGCGTCGGACGGCGCGGTCGCCGTCGAGCAGGCGCTCAAGATCGCGTTCCAGTACTGGGTCAACCGAGGCGAGGAAGGCCGCGACGG
This sequence comes from uncultured Acidimicrobiaceae bacterium, assembly GCA_963784155.1. Classification (GTDB taxonomy): domain Bacteria; phylum Actinomycetota; class Acidimicrobiia; order Acidimicrobiales; family RAAP-2; genus Bog-756. The sequence goes on along the minus strand of CAWAQF010000001.1, from coordinate 37,519 downwards.
GTTCCTCGCGCTCGGGCGACGCCTATCACGGCGACACGATCGGTGCGCTCTCGCTCGGGGACGGCGGGTTCGGGACCTCGCTCTTCGATCCACTTCGCTTCCCGGTCGTCCGCACGCCGGGCTACGCGTCGCCCGATTGGGCGTCGAAGCTGATCGGCTCGCTCGAAGCCCACGCCTCCTCCCTCGCCGCGGTGGTGCTCGAGCCGCTGGTGCAGGGTGCGTCGGGCATGTTCGTCGCCGAGCCCGAAGACCTCGCGCGGGTCGGGGAGGCCTGCCGGTCGCAGGGCGTGTTGCTGATCTGCGACGAGGTGGCCACCGGCTTCGGCCGGACCGGCAAGCTGTTCGCCTCCGAGTGGGCCGGACCGCAGTTCCGGCCCGACCTCCTCTGCCTCGGGAAGGGAATCACCGGTGGCTACCTCCCGTTGTCGGCGACGGTCGCCTCCGGCGCGGTGTTCGATGCGTTCGCCGGTCCCGACCTCGGCGAGACGACCTTCTACCACGGGCACTCCTACGGCGGGAACGCGCTCGCGTGTGCGGTCGCCCTCCGTCATCTCCGGCTGATGGGCGAATGGGGCGTGCTCGAGCACGTCGCGGAGGTCGCCGCGCATCTCGGGGGCCGCCTCGAAGCCACCGTCGCCCCACTCCCCGGCGTGCGCGAGGTGCGCCGGCGCGGCCTGATGGTGGGCGTCGAGCTGGCACCGCCCTCGGGAGAGTTCCGGTGGGGGAGGAGGGTCTGTGCCCGCGCGGTCCACCACGGTGTCCTGCTCCGGCCGCTCGGCGACGTGGTGGCGATCATGCCGCCCCTCACCACCACCCGCGACGAGATCGACCGGGTGGTCGACGTCCTCGCCGAGGCGATCCAGACGATCTCCGCCGAGGACGCCGGTTGACCCGAGGAGGCCGCGAGCGGTCCGCCTGGTCCGCGTGGGTGGAGGGTGCCTGCCGATCGGTCGAGGCGGCGGGTCGGTGGCGCGCGCCGCGCACCTTCGACGCCCGTGGTCCGGGCGGGGTACTCGACGATGCTCCCGGTGCTGTCGGCCGTCCCCCGGCGTTCGGGACGGCCGGCCCTACGCGGTCGTCTCCTTCGCCTCCAACGACTACCTCGGGCTGAGCGCGCACCCCGCGGTGGTCGCGGCAGCGCAGGCCGCCCTCGACCGGTGGGGGGCCGGCTCGGGTGCGTCCCGCCTCGTCACCGGGTCGCGACCGGTGCACGCCGATCTCGAGGACGCCCTCGCCGAGTGGAAGGGATCCGAGCGTGCGGTGCTCTTCCCGACCGGCTTCGCCGCCAACCTCTCGGTGCTCTCGGTCTTCGGCACGGAGGGCGTGCACATCCATTCCGACGAGCTCAACCACGCGTCGATCGTCGACGGGTGCCGCCTCGCGAGGGCCGCGGTCCACGTCTACCCCCATTCCGACCTCGCCGCGCTCGAGGCCGCGATGGCCGCGACCCCCGGCCGCCAGCTCGTGGTCACCGACACGGTGTTCTCGATGGACGGGGACACCGCCGACCTCGAGGCCCTGGCCGCGCTCGTCTCCCGCCACGGTGCGCTTCTCGTGCTCGACGAGGCGCATGCGGTGCTCGGGCCCGACCTGCCCGGCTCCGCGCGCGACACCGGCGGACCCGTCGACGTGCTGCGAGTCGGGACCCTCTCGAAGGCGCTCGGGTCGCTCGGCGGGTTCGTCGCGGGTCCGGCCGACTATCTCGATCTGCTGGTCAACCGTGCCCGTCCCTACATCTTCACCACCGCTCCGACACCGGCGGACACCGCCGCCGCGCTCGCCGCGGTCGGCATCGTGCGCGGCGCAGAAGGGGAGCGGCTGCGGAGCCGGCTCGGCGGGCACGTCGCTCGCGTCGCCCAGCACGTCGGGCGCGCCGGGCACGCCACGCCGATCGTGCCGATCACCATCGGCGCCGAGGCCGAGGCGCTCGCCGCCTCGCAGGAGCTGGCCGCGCGCGGCCTCTGGGTGCCGGCGATCCGCCCCCCGACCGTCGCGCCGGGTACGTCGCGCCTGCGGGTCACGCTGTCGGCGGCCCACTCCGACGAGGAGGTGACCCGGCTGCTCGACGCGCTCGACGCGCTCGGCCTGGCCGGTCGGACCGAGCACGTGGCGGTGGGTGGCGAGGAGCACCTTGCGTCCTGAGTGCCTGGTCGTCGTCTGCGGCACCGGAACCGAAGTGGGTAAGACCTGGGTCTCGTGCGCGCTGCTCGGCGAGCTCCGCCGGCGTGGCCACTCGGTGGCCGCCCGCAAGCCTGCCCAGTCGTTCGACCTCGATGCCGAGGGCGCGCGCCTCGGAGGGTCGATGGACGCCGAGCTGCTCGCCGCCGCGTCGGGTGAGACCCCCGAGTCGGTCTGTCCGACCTGGCGCTCCTACCACCTGGGGATGGCCCCCCCGATGGCCGCCGAGGCGCTCGATCTCCCGGCGTTCACCGTGGCCGATCTGGTCGACGAGCTTGCCTGGCCCGAGGAGCGGGTCGCGCTGGGACTCGTCGAGACCGCCGGTGGGGTGCGATCGCCCCAGGCCGGGGACGGGGACGCGGTCCGACCTGGTCGCGGCGCTCGATCCCGACCTGGTCCTGCTCGTCGCGGACGCAGGGCTCGGCACGATCAACGCCGTGCGCCTGTCGCTGACCGCGCTCTGCCCACCGGGGAGCAGTGGGCGCGACCCGATCGTCGTCCTCGACCGCTTCGACGTGCGCCACGACCTGCACCGGCGCAACCGCGAATGGCTCGCGGCCCGCGACGGCGATCGGGTGCTCGTCGTCCCCGGTGAGGAAGGGGCGCTCGCCGACCTCTCGCTCGCGGCGGGGCGCGCGACGTGAATGCCTGTGGCGCCGCGCTCGGCTGACCGCGCGGTGTCCTGTCAGAACTCGAGGCCGGCGGCGTCGACCACCGCCCGGCTGAAGGGTCGGGCGAGCGCCCGGAGCTCGGCGCAGACATCGTCCCCGAGCGCTTCGTAGGGCGAGACCGCGATCCGGTCGGTCGCGTCCTCGATCTCGCGCCGTACCTGCATACCGAGCGCGCCGAGCGCCGGCGGCATCTCCGGGCCGTCGTCCCCCGGGTCGTCGGCGAGCCAGCCGCGCTCGCGCACGTCCTCGACGCCGGCCGTCCAGTCGTCCGACGACCAGCCGCGGGTGTCGCGGACGAAGGGAAGTGGGACCTCACCCGAGGCCACGTGCATCACGAGCGCCTCCACCGGCCCGATCCCGCGCAGCACCAGGGCCGCGATGTGCCCGTCGCCCCGGAACTCGCGCAACAGGGTCTGCGCGTGCCAGAGCACGAGGTGGGGTTCGTCGGGCCACTCGAGGCCGGCGTGCCCGGCGAACAGCGGTCGTCCCTCGCACCGCTCACATGCCCGCTCGGCCGCGCGGCGCGCCAGCTTCGCGGCTCGCGCCATTTCTCCCGACCCGACTCCGTCGCCGAGCATCCTCTTGAGCGCGGCGTCCGCGGCACCGAGTCGCGCTTCGAGCACACGCGCCGGCGGCGCGGTCTCCCACGCGCCGGGGATCGCCTCTCGTACGAGCGACGGGGCAAAATTGAAGAAGGTCGCGATGACCATCTCGGCCGACACGGCACCCATCGCGGCGGACCGCGAGGCGAAGTATCCGGCCTCGGGGGGGAGGCCCAGCCCGGTGTAGGAGGCCGCCGATTCGGGCGTGAAGTAGATCATCCCGTGGAGCGGCTCGAGGGTCCGCCAGGTCCGGCGCGCGCTGAGCGCGGAGGTCGCGTGCACGCCGGTTGCCACCGCCGCCACGTTAACCCGAGCGCGACCGGACGACCGCCGACCGGTCGGGCTCGACGGGCCGGCCGTGCCGGGGTGGGAGAGCCGCGCCGTATAGTTCCCGAGGGAGGCGCAGACGGCAATGTGGGATCGAGACCGGAAGCGGGAGTCGGCGATGCTCAACGGTGTGCCCGGCATGATCGGAGAAACAGCGGTGGTGAAGAAGCCGGTCTCCGACCGCCACCAGCCGGGCTCGGTCCTCACGCGCGGCGAGGAGTGGTACGCGGTCTCCCTCTTCCCCGGGCGGACCATCCCGGAGGGGACCACGGTCGTGGTCGCCGACGTCGAGCGCGGCCTGCTCGTCGTCTACCCGACCGAGGACGCCTGAACGCGGCCGGTCCGCGGCCGGGCGTGCCTACAGTGGGGGCCAGGAGGTGGTCGCCATGATCATCGGATCAGCAGCTGCGGAAGTCGGGGTGGCTGTGCTCGGCTTCGCCGTCTTCGCCCTCATAGTGGTCTTCTTCAAGTCGTGTCTCAAGGTCGTCCAGCAGGGGTGTGTCGGCGTCGTCAAGCGGTTCGGCGAGTTCCGCAACGTCCGCCAACCCGGACTGCACGTCCTTCTTCCCCTGGCCGACCGGATGGACAAGGTGGACATCCGTGAGTTCCCCCGCACCGGCGACCAGCAGGCGGTCATCACCAAGGACAACGTCTCCCTGTGGGTGAGCGCGACCATCTTCTGCCAGGTGACCGACGTCAAGCTGGCACTCTTCGAGGTCAACGACTTCGGCCTCGCCATCGACCAGATGGCCCGGACCGCGCTCCGGGCGGTCTTCGGGGAGCTCACCCTCGACCAAGCGCTTTCCGAGCGCGACACCATCAACACCCGGATGCAGGAGCACATGGCGGAGGCGACGCTCAAGTGGGGAGTGCGTCTCAACCGCATCGAGATCCTCGACATCACTCCGCCGAACAACGTGTTGCAGGCCATGTCGGAGCAGAAGGAGGCCGAGCAGCACAAGCGGGCGGCCATCTTGAAGTCCGAGGGTGAGCAGCAGTCGGCGATCAACACCGCGCAAGGCCGCAAGCAGTCGGCGATCCTCGAGGCCGAGGGCCGCAAGCAGTCCGAGATCCTCTCGGCCGAGGGTCAGAAGCAGGCGATCGAACTGCGTGCCGAGGCCGAAAAGCGCGCAGTGCAGCTGCGCGGCGAGGGCGAGGCGGCTGCCCTCGAGGCGATCGACCAGGCGGTGGTCAAGCCGAACACGCTTGCGGTGACCCAGCTCCGGGCGCTCCAGGCGGTCGCGTCCGCGCCGAATTCGAAGATCGTGGTCCCCTACGAAGCGGCCGGCCTGGTCGGCGCCGCGGAGGCACTCGTCGACGCGGTAAAAGTCGCCGGCGTTCCCGACGACAGCGACGTCGCCGGCAACGGCAGGGCCGCGTCCTCGTGACCGCGGGCTGACCGGCGACCGCCGGTCAGCCTCCCGAGACCGCGCGATCCCCGCCGGCGGGCGGGGTGGGGTCCTCGGTACCCGCGTACCAGCCCTCGGGTAACCGCACCGGCCGCGGGCCGTTGGTGTGGCCCCGCGCGATGCGCGCCGCTCCGGGCGGGAAGGCGAGGGCCGGGTCGAGCCCGTCGAGCAGTGCGTCGACCTCGCCGAGGCAGCCGGCGAGGCCGAGGGCCCTGCGGACCGCGGGTCCGACCGGGAAACCGGTGAGGTACCAGCCGGCGTGCTTGCGGAACTGGCGGATACCGGTCCCCTCGCCGAAGGACTGACAGAGCATCCGGGCATGCGTGCGCATGACGGCGACGATGTCGCCGAGGGCGGGCGGGCGGCGGGCCGGCCGTCCGGCGAAGGCGTCGGCCAGATCGCCGAACAGCCAGGGCCGACCGAGGCACCCCCGGCCGATCACCACCCCGTCGCAACCGGTCGCGGCGGTCATCGCGATCGCGTCCGAGGCCTCCCAGATGTCGCCGTTGCCGAGCACGGGGATCGAGGCGACCGCGCCCTTCAAGGAGGCGATCGCGTCCCAGTCGGCCCGCCCGGAGTAGTACTGCTCGGCGGTGCGGGCGTGCAGGGTGACTGCGGCCGCCCCTTCGCCTTCGGCGATCCGCCCCGACTCGAGGTAGGTCTGGTGGGCGGCGTCGGTCCCGATCCGAAGCTTGACGGTGACCGGCACCCTGCCCGCGGCACGTACCGCCGCGTGCAGGATCGAGCGGAACAGCCGGCGGTGCACCGGCAGGGCGGCACCGCCGCCGAGCCGGGTCACCTTGGCGACCGGGCAGCCGAAGTTGAGATCGACGTGGTCGACGCCCACCTCGTCCACCAGCCGGCGCACCGCGCCGGCGGCGACGTCGGGCTCGACCGCGTAGAGCTGCACACTGCGGACCGGTTCGTCCTCGGCGAAGGAGGCCATGGCGAGAGTCTTCGGGTTCCCCTCGACGAGGGCGCGCGCCGCGATCATCTCGCTCACGTAGAGCCCGGCGCCGTACGAGCGACAGAGCCGGCGGAACGGAGCATTGGTCACGCCGGCCATGGGTGCGAGGACGACCGGCGGATCGATCTCGAGGGGCCCGAGCGCGAGCCGCGCTTCGCATCGCCGGACGGGGAGCGGTGGTCGTGTTCACCGGGGCGACTTCCGCCAGAGGTCGGTCAGCTCGATCCCGAGCTCGCCGAGGAGCTTCCGCAGCAGTGGCAGCGAGAGGCCGATCACGTTGCTCGGATCCCCCTCCACCCCGTCGACGAAGGGCGCCGACCGGCCGTCGAGTGTGAACGCGCCGGCGGCCGCCATGGCCTCACCGGTCGAGAGATAGGCGTCGATCTCCTCGTCGGTGGTCTCGGCGAAGCGGACGACGGTCGTCGCCACGCCCACCGCACGGGCGCCCGACGAACCGTCGATCACGCAGTGGCCGGTGAACAGGGTGCCCGCTCGACCACGCATCGAGCGCAACCAGTCGCGTGCCTCGGCGGCACTCGCCGGTTTGCCGTGGACCCGTCCCTCGAACTCGAACAGCGAATCGCAGCCGACGACCACCGCGTCGCCGGCGCGGGGAGAGACGGCCTCCGCCTTCCGCTCGGCGAGCACACCGACCAGCGAGGGGGTGTCCTCGGCCTCGATGCCGTTCTCGTCGACGCCGCTGAGCTCGACGACCGGGTCGAACCCCGCGTCGAGGAGCAGCCGGAGACGGGCGGTCGAGCCCGAGGCGAGCACGAGGGTGCGAGCGGCCATCCCCGCAGCGTAGAGTGCGCGATCCTGTGGGGATGAGCGACACCGGTACCTCTCTCGCGCCCGATCGCGCCGACCCGCAGCTCGACGGTGGCCACGAGCGGATGAGCCACATCGTGCTCGAGGGCTACAAACCCCCCACGGGCGACTTCCTTCCTGCCGGTCCCTCGGTCGTCGAGGGCATGGTCAACGGCACCGCGGTGCGAGCGCTCTGTGGGAAGGTCTGGGTACCGGGGCGTGACCCGCGTCGGTACCCGCTCTGCCCGACCTGCAAGGAGATCGCCGAGTCGCGTGGCTGGGCGGTGCCGGCGAGCTAGCGCCCTTCGCTACCGACACGGGAGGTCAGGAATGAGCGCTTTCGACTCGACCCGTCAGAGCTCGACCGGAACCGGGGACTCCGCAGAGGCGATGGTCCTGGCCCACTTCATCGTTTCGAGCGACGTCGAGCGTTCTCGCCGCTTCTACACCGATGTCCTCGGCGGAAAGACGGTTGTCTCGGGCGAGCGGGGTGACGAGGTGACGTACGTCGCGCTCGCCAACAGCTGGATCATCATCAACGTCGGCGGAGCTCCGACCGACGACAAACCGACAGTCACGCTCGAGACACCGCCCGACCCGGATCGGGTGAGCAGCTTCCTCAATATCCGGGTCGCGGACATCCGGGCTGTGTATGCCGAGTGGAGCGCGCGGGGCGCCCAATTCCTGACGCCACCGAAGCAGCACGAGACCGAAATGCGCTGCTACATCCGCGATCCCGACGGGTACCTGATCGAGGTGGGTCAGACGACTCTCGCGAGAGGTTGGCGGCCGCCCTCTTGATCAGTCTCGGAGACGAGCACTTCACCGGGTTCAGCAAAGGCTTGCACCCGCTCCGCGATGTGAACGGCGATGCCGCCGATGTCGTCACCTCGCAGTTCGACCTCTCCCGTGTGCAGGCCCGCTCGTATCCGGACCCCGATCCGTTCTGGTGCGCCTCGGAGTGCGAATGCGCAGTGAATCGCGCGTCCTGGTCCGTCGAAGAGCGCAAGAACGCCGTCCCCGGTCAGTTTCACCAGGTGCCCTCGGTATTGCTCGACAAGTGTGCGCGCGACCACGTCATGACTGTCGAGGACCTTGCGCCACTCGCGATCACCCAGGTCTGAGGCCTGCGTCGTGGAGCCGACGATGTCCGTAAACAGCACTGCCGCCAGGGCTCGATCGAAGTCGACTGAGCCGGTGAAGGCTTGGAGGAAGGTCATGGGCTGACTGACCCTTCCTGATCTAGCCGCCCAGTCGAGACTATTCGCCTCCGGTCGGTGCTGCGAAGAAGGCAATTCCGGTTTTGGTCACTACCCTTGGAGCGTCATTCGATCCCTTTCAGCGCGCGTCGCCTCCTATCGCTGTCGACTTGCCTGGGTCTTCCGCACCGGATCGCATTCGACTCCCGCGAGCGCCGCAGCGAGGTGGACGGGTCAGGCGGTCACGACGTCGGGAGGGCGCTCCCGGTGGTGCCTGGCCAGCTCGCCCAGCTCCCCGTGGTCGCGGCAGAGGGCACGGTAGCCCGCAGGGCTGACCGTCACACGCAGCCGGCGCCCGCAGTGCGGGCAGAAGCGGGGCGGGTCGAGGGCGCGCCCGCATCCCGGACAGGTGCTCGTCGGCCGGCCGCAACCGGTGCAGCAGCGGCCGCCGGTGCCGGCGACCTCCTCCGCGCGCGGCTCAGAGGACGCCACTCAGTGCCCCGACCGGCATCCGCAGATCGGCCAGCATGGCGAGATCCTCGTCCGCCGAGCGCCCGAGGGTCGTCAGGTAGTTGCCGACGATCAGTGCGTTGATGCCCGCGGTCATGCCCATCGACTGGAGCTCGCGGAAGGTGACCTCGCGGCCTCCCGCGTAGCGGAGGATGACCGAGGGGAGACCCAGCCGGAAGAGCGCGATCCAGCGGATGGCCTCCCAGGCCTCGACCGGCCGACGGTCGCCGAGCGGCGTGCCTGGTCGCGGGTTCAAGAAGTTGAGCGGCACTTCGGTAGGAGCGACCTCCTGGAGCTGAACGATCAGCTCGATCCGCTGCGCGTCCGTCTCGCCCATGCCGATCAGCGCCCCACAGCAGAGCTCCATCCCGTGCGAGCCCACCAGCGCGCAGGTGTCCCGGCGCTCGTCCCAGGTGTGGGTGGTGACCACCTGGGGGAAGTAGGACTTCGCGGTCTCGAGGTTGTGGTTGTAGCGGTGCACACCGGCCTCGGCCAGTCGGCGGGCCTGGTCGTCGGTGAGGATGCCCGCGCTGATCGCGACGTGGAGACCGGTCCGTTCCTCCACGAGCGGGACCAGTTCGATCAGCCGGTCCATGGTGCGCTCGTCGGGTCCCCGGACCGCGAGCACGATGCAGAACTCGGATGCGCCGGCCGCGCGGGTCTCCTCGGCCGCTCGCAGCACCTCGTCGGTGTCGAGGAACGGAGTTGCCTTCACCGGCGTGTCGAAGCGCGACGACTGGGCACAGAAGTGGCAGTCCTCCGGGCAACCACCGGTCTTCGCGGAGAGGATGCCCTCCACCTCGACCTGCGGTCCGCACCGGACCAGCCGGACCTGGTGGGCGAGCGCGGCGAGCGAGGTCACCCACCGATCGGGCAGCGCGGCGAGCTCGGCGAGCTCGGCCTCGGTGAGCAGCCGTCCCTCGTCGAGCAGCGCCCGTTCCGCCGACTTCAGTCGGGCCCGGGCGACCCCGGGCGCCACCTCGGGACGCTGGTCGATGGGTCCTTCGCGGAGGCGGACGGGCGCACCGAGGCGGACAGTGGTACGGATGGAGGAGGACGAGCGGTCGCCGGGCATGCCGCAACGGTAGTGGGCCCGGCCGTAGCGATCGCACGCGACGACAAGGGAGCCGCTGTGGCGTGGGACTTCTCCACCGAGCCGGAGTTCGAGGAGCAGCTGGCGTGGATGCGCTCGTTCGTGCGCGAGGAGATCTTCCCGCTCGAGACGATCGCGCTCGACCACGATGCGATGAGCGAGGTGATCCGCCCTCTGCAGGAGGAGGTCAAGCGCCGGGGGCTGTGGGCCGCGCACCTTCCCCCTTCCCTCGGCGGGGGCGGCTTCGGCCAGGTGCGGCTCGGCCTCATGCACGAGATCCTCGGGCAGTCCCCCTATGCGCCCTGGGTCTTCGGGAACAACGCCCCCGATTCGGGCAACGCCGAGTTGCTCGCGATCGGGATCGAGCGCTCCGGACGCGAAGAGCAGCGTGAGCGGTGGCTGCAGCCGCTGCTCGACGGTCGGTTGCGGAGCGGCTTCTCGATGACCGAGCCGGGGGCGGGCGCCGATCCCACCATGATCGCCACGACCGCGGTGCGAGACGGGGACGAGTGGGTGATCGACGGGCACAAGTGGTTCACCTCCAACGGGTCCATCGCGGATTTCCTGATCGTGATGGCGGTCACCAATCCCGATGTGCACCCCTACCAGGGGTGCTCGATGATCGTCGTGCCGGCCGACACGCCGGGCGTCGAGATCCTGCGCGACGTCGCCACCATGGAGGACCCCGTCGAGCACTTCGGGAGGTTCGGAGGCCACGCCGAGATCCTCTATCGGGGCGTGCACGTGCCCCACGAGAACCTGGTCGGTCTCGAGGGGGAGGGGTTCCTCCTCGCCCAGCAGCGCCTCGGGCCGGGGCGGATCCATCACTGCATGCGCTGGCTCGGTCAGTCGCAGCGGGCGTTCGACATGCTCTGCGAGCGGGCGGTCTCGCGCACCGCCCACGGCTCGCTCCTGGCCGAGAAGCAGACCATCCAGAACTGGGTCGCGGACTCCTTGGCCGAGATGACTGCCGCGCGCCTGATGACCCTCTACGCGGCCTGGAAGATGGACCAGGAGGGCGCGTCGGCCGCCCGCACCGAGATCGCCATGATCAAGTACTACGGAGCGAGCGTGCTCTACAACGTCATCGATCGCGCGATCCAGGTGCACGGCGCGCTCGGCTTCTCGACCGACCTGCCGCTCGAGTCGATGTACCGCCACGCGAGGGCGGCCCGCATCTACGACGGCCCCGACGAGGTGCACAAGGTCACCGTCGCCCGGCGCACCCTCAAGGGATACGCGCCGGTGGCGGTGCCGACCGAGCACGTTCCGACCCGTCGCGCCGCGGCGATGGCGCGCTTCGGCGACCTGCTGGAGCTCCAGACCATCGACCGCTGAGAAGCGGCCTGCAGTGATCCGGCGATCTCAGTATCGGTAGGTGTCTGGCTTGAAGGGGCCTGCGATCGGCACGCCGATGTAGTCCGCTTGCTCGGGAGTGAGCGTGGTGAGCTTGGCACCGAGCGCCGGCAGGTGGAGGCGGGCGACCTTCTCATCGAGGTGCTTCGGGAGGAGGTAGACCTTGTTCTCGTAGTGGTCGGTGTTGGCGAACAGCTCCATCTGGGCCATGGTCTGGTTGGTGAAGGAGCTGGACATCACGAAGCTCGGGTGTCCGGTCGCGTTGCCGAGGTTGAGGAGCCGGCCTTCCGACAGCACGATCACCGCGTGGCCGTCGGGGAAGACCCACTTGTCCACCTGGGGCTTCACGTTGACCTTGCGGACGCCCTTCACCTTGGCCAACCCGGCGATGTCGATCTCGTGGTCGAAGTGCCCGATGTTGCCGACGATCGCCTGGTGCTTCATCCGCACCATGTGCTCGGCGGTGATCACGTTCTTGTTGCCGGTCGTCGTGATGAAGATGTCGGCGGTCGCGATGACGTCCTCCAACGTCACCACCTGGAATCCCTCCATCGCCGCCTGCAACGCACAGATCGGATCGATCTCGGTGACCACCACCCGCGCGCCCTGGCCCTGGAGCGAGTCCACGCACCCCTTGCCGACGTCGCCGTAGCCGCAGACCACCGCAACCTTGCCCCCGATGAGCACATCGGTCGCGCGGTTGAGGCCGTCGACCAACGAATGCCGGCAGCCGTACTTGTTGTCGAACTTGGACTTGGTGACCGCGTCGTTCACGTTGATCGCCGGGAAGAGGAGCTCCCCGGAATCTTGCATTTCGAGCAGTCGGTGGACTCCGGTGGTGGTCTCCTCGGAGACGCCTTTGATCCCGTTCGAGACCGTCGTCCACCGTCTCGGGTCCTGGGCGAGGCCGCGGGAGAGCAACCCGAGCACCACGCCGAACTCCTCTGAGCTCGCGGTCGACGGGTCGGGGACCGCACCCGCTTTCTCGAACTCCACGCCCTTGTGGACGAGGAGCGTCGCGTCACCTCCGTCGTCGAGGATCATCGTCGGTCCCTCGTCGGGCCAGAGCAACGCCTGCTCGGTGCACCACCAGTACTCCTCGAGCGTCTCGCCCTTCCAGGCGAAGACCGGGACTCCCCGGGGAGAGTCGACTGTGCCGTCGGGTCCCACAGCGACCGCGGCCGCGGCGTGGTCCTGGGTCGAGAAGATGTTGCAGCTGGCCCAGCGCACCTCGGCGCCGAGCGCGGTGAGCGTCTCGATCAGCACGGCGGTCTGGATGGTCATGTGCAACGATCCGGTGATCCGCGCCCCGCGCAGCGGCTGGCTCGCGGCGTGCTCGGCCCGCATGGCCATCAGGCCGGGCATCTCGTGCTCGGCAAGCTCGATCTCCTTGCGGCCGAATTCGGCCAGGGAGAGGTCTGCGACCTTGAAGTCGGGTCGGCGCATCTCGTCGGTCATGAACGGCTCCTTCGCTCCTCTACCGGCTCCGCGCGCGCGTAGCCGGAGTCGATGGGCTCGCCCCGTCGCAACCGCAGACCGTGACCGGGACGTCCCCTGGGGCGAAGACCTCGATGCGCGGATCCCTCTGGATCCGGGTCACGACCTCTGCATCCTAGTCGACCCCGCCACCTTTGCCCGATGAGTGGAAGGCGTTCGAGCAACGGTTACGATCCGCGGTGGTTCGCCGGGGTGCCACCGTCGCGGTGCGTGCGTCCGGGGTGATGGCCGGGGGAGGAGACACGCGATGGAGGCGACACGGGTGAGCGCAAGGTCGCAGCTGGGGATCGCACGGCGCCGACACGCCTTCCGATGGTGGTCCTCGGCAGCGCTGTTCATCGCGTGCGTCTGCGGCGGAGGGCTGCTCGCCGCCTGCTCGTCGTCCTCTTCGGGTTCGCCCACGACCCAGACGACCGGTGGTCGGGTCCTCCTGGTCGGCACTTTCGGCGGCCATCAGGGGCAGTACTCGACGATCCAGGCCGCGGTCGACGCCGCCAAATCAGGGGACTGGATCCTCGTGGCGCCCGGTGACTACCACGAGACCGACGACATGACCGGCGGCGCGGTGGACCCGGCCCACGGCGAGTCCGCCGGCGTCCTGATCACGACTCCGGATCTCCACCTGCGCGGGATGGACAGGACCTCGGTGATCGTCGACGGCACCACGCCCGGCGCTCCCGGGAGCTGCACCGCGGATCCCGCCGGTCAGAACCTCGGACCACCCGGTGCGGGGGGCCAAGCGGAAGGGCGCAACGGGATCGTCGTGTGGAAGGCGAACGGCGTGAGCATCGACAACCTCACCGTGTGCAACTTCCTCGGGGGTGCGGGCGACTCGGGCAACGAGATCTGGTGGAACGGCGGGGCCGACAGCGCCAAGATCGGGATGCACGGATACTCGGGCAGCTACCTGACGGCCACCTCGACCTACTTCGGAACCTCAACCGACACCAAGGCCAACGAGGCGACCGCCGCCCAGTACGGGATCTTCTCTTCCAACGCGGCCGGTCCCGGCATCTGGAACCAGCTCTACGCGAGCAACTTCAACGACTCGGGGATGTACGTCGGCGCGTGCCTGCAGGTCTGCAACATGACCATCGACCACGCGTGGATGGAGTACAGCGCATTGGGCTACTCGGGGACCAACTCGGGCGGTTCGCTGGTCGTCGAGAACTCCGAGTTCGACAACAACAAGGACGGGTTCGACACCAACACCCAGATCAACGGCGATCCGCCCGCGCCGCAGAACGGCGCCTGCCCGGACAACGGGATCAGCCCGATCACCCACACCCACTCGTGTTGGGTCTTCATCCACAACTACTCGCACGACAACAACAACCCGAACGTCCCCGAGTCGGGGAACGCCAGCAACGGGCCGACCGGGACCGGCATGACCCTCTCCGGTGGCCGGAACGACACGGTGATGGACAACACGTTCTCGGACAACGGTGCCTGGGGGTTCCTGATGGTCCCCTACCCCGACTCCAACCCGCCCGAGGACAACCAGTCGTGTTCCGGTACCGGGGGCGTCGAGTCGTCCGGTCTCGGGTGTGTCTACGACCCGATGAACGATGCGCTCCTCCACAACACATTCCGCCACAACGGCTACTTCGGCAACCAGGGGAACGCGGACTACGGGCTGCTCACCTTCAGTTCCGGGCAGCCGAGCAATTGCTTCGCCGGCAACACCGCCCCGAACGGGAGCGCCCCACCGAACCTCGAGACGAGCCATCCGACCTGCGGGAAGACCACGACGACCGCGCTCACCGCCGGTCCTCTGCTCAGCCAGGTGCTCTGCGACACCGGTTTCGGTGCCTGTTCGGCGTCGACCGTCTACCCGCAGGCGACCGGCGTCGTCATGCACCCGCTCCCGCGCAATCTCACGACCATGCCCGACCCGTGCAACGGCGTGCCGGCGAACCCCTGGTGTGCCGACGGCAAGCCCGTCGGATCCGTCTCCGGCTGATCCCCCTCCCGCGTGCCGGGCCGATCAGGGAATCGTGACGGTGGTCGAGAGCGGCAAGTCCACCGACGACTCGCCGACCGAGAGGGTGTAGGTACCGGGAACGGTCGTCCACCCGCCGGCGAGGAAGGACTGGAAGGCACTCGCCGGAACGTCGAGGGTCACCGCCTTGGTCTGTCCGGGCGCGACGTTCACCGGTGAGAACGCGGCGAGCTGGGCGGGGGGCTGGCCGGCTGCGGCCGGGTCGGTCAGATAGACCTGGGGAACGTCGGTGCCGGCCCGCGACCCGGTGTTGGTGACGTCGACGGCGACCGAGTAGCCGCCGTCGGACGGGGTGACCGAGAGCCCGCCGAGCGAGAAGCCGGTGTAGGAGAGACCGAAGCCGAAGGGGAACAGCGGCTGTGTGCCGGTGGCTTGGTACCAGCGGTAGCCCACGTCGAGTCCCTCGGAGAAGGTCGAGGTGAGATCGATGCCCGGCCACTGGGTCAGCCCGTCGACCGCGCCCTGCGCGTCCGACGACGGGAAGGTCACCGGCAGACGTCCGGCGGGGTCGACGTCACCGAAGAGGATCGCGGCGATGGCCGCTCCGTCCTCTTCGCCCGGGTACCACGCTTCGACGACCCCGTTCACGTTCGGGAGCCAGGGCATGAGGACCGGGCCGCCGGTATTGAGCACCACCACGGTCCGGGGGTTGGCGGCGGCCACGGCCTCGATGAGGGCATCCTGGTCCCCCGGCAGGGCAAGTGAGGGACGGTCGAACGCCTCGGAGTTGTAGTCGGAAGCGAAGACCACCGCGACCTGCGCCTTGCTCGCCGCGGCCGCGGCCGCGTCGATGAGATCGCTCACGTACTGCATCCCGATGGTGATCGTGCCCGGGGTGATCACCGTCTCGCCGGACGGCGTCGTGTTGTCGAAGGGAGTCCAATTGACGACGGCCTGGTAGTGGTGGCCACCGATCAGACTCACCGTCTGGGACCACCGTCCCCGTGCATGGGTGAGCGGGTCCGACACCGCCGTCGAACCGTCGAGAGCGAGTGTGGCCGCGCCCGATCCTTGGATCGAGAAGGTGTAGAGACCTCCGCGTGGGGGCGTGAAAGTCCCGGTCCAGGTGGCCGTCGCCTCCGACCACCCGGCCGGCAGCACGATCTGCGAGCGGGTCGGGGGGCGGGGACGTACGACCCTCGGGCGCCGCCCAATCGCGAACGACTGGCGGGAGCCGACTGCTGGGGGAGCGCGGTGTTGGGCGCCAGCCCGCTGTTCGCGGTCGGGAGGGGACGCCCGGTCGCCGGATGGGGTGTGATGCTCAGGTCGACGGTCGGCTCGACGGTCTGCATCGACTGCGGGCCGCCCCCTCGGTTCGCCTGAGCCAGGGTGAGGGTGAGCCCGTTGCCCGATCCCGATGCGGGCGTGAGCATGCTGGTCGGGATGGGCGGGAGCGGCCGGGTCGTGCTCCCACCGTCGGAGTAGCTGGTCGTCACGCCGCGGCCGGCCCTGCGTCGGATCGCGTCGAGCGGTCTCGACACGAACGGCGCGATCACCTCCGAGCTCCCGTGGCCGGTGGTGACCGCCGCGGTGCCGGCGTCCGCCCCGATCACTGCGAGCGAGCGCAACTGGGTTGCGTCGAGCGGCAGCACGGAGTCGCCGTTCTTCAACAGGACCGCGGAGTGCTCCGCGGCTGCGAGAGCGAAGGCGGTGTCCGAGGTGGAGTCCACCGGCGTGTCGGGTGAGCCTTGTGGAGCCCTCCCGATGATCCCGGTCGTGAACATCTGGGTGAGCACCGTCTGCACGGCCGTGTCGACTGCCGCCAGTGGGAGGCGCCCGGAGTGGACCAGATTGACCAATCGCTCAGGGCTGGCCGGCTTGATCAGATCGGTGCCGGCCACGAGCGCCGCTGCCGGATCGTGGACCGCGCCGAGGTCGGAACGGACGAATCCGGTGAATCCCCATTGGCCGAGGATCCCGAGCAGCGATCCGTCCTCGCACTGGAAGGTGCCGTTCAGGCGCGGGTACGCGCACATCACCGACGCGACGCCCGCTTGGGTCACGGCGGCCTTGAAGGGCGGAAGGTAGATCTCGTTGAGCGCCTGCGCGGACACCACGTCGTCCAGCGCTCCCCGGTCGGTCTCCTGTGAGTAGGACGCGAAGTGCTTCGCTTGGGCCATCACGCCTTCGGACTGGATGCCTTCGATGTCGGCCACGCCCAACTCGGAGACCAGGAGCGGGTCCTCGCCGTAGCCCTCGTAGGCGCGGCCGTTCTCGGGCACCCTCAGCACGTTGAGGGTCGGGCCCTGCAGGACGTCGAACCCCTGGCCCCTCGCCTCGCTGCCTTCCACCTGCCCGTAGCTGTGTGCCAGTGAGGGGTCGAAGGTGGCCGCGAGCCCGAGCGGGGCGGGCAGTTGGGTCACGTTCCGTGCGCCGGCGGCGACACCCTCGGGCCCGTCCTGCAGCGCGAGGGAGGGGATGCACAGGCGGGGTACGCCTGCGTCGACGTTCTCGTACGGGCCGATGGCGTTCAGTACGACCTCCCCGACCTTCTCGGCGAGGGTCATTCGGGCGAGGACGAGGGAGGCGAGCCGGCCCGGGGAGTCACCGTCGTTCATGGCGTCCTGCAGCCACGGGCATTGCGAAACGTCGGTGCTGGTGGTCACCGCCGGGGGTGGGGAAGGGGGCGACCCGCCGACCGAACTCGCCGTCGCGCTCTGCAACATCCCCGCCGACCGGGCTCCGTGCGACGAGGATGACGACCGCGACGAACGCGCCGAGTATCGCCACCCACATCAAGCGTTTCGGCCGGGGTGGGCGTACGGGGGGTTCCCCGGTGTCGTGCTGCTCGTCGGATGCTCGGTCCACGGTCTCAGCGGGACAAGATACCGACGCCTGCCGGCGCAGACTGGTCATACGTCACGAGGTTCCGCCGGTCGGGCGTCGGCTCGAGCCGGGGGCCACAGGTCTTCCGGCTCGCGACCGCGAGTCTCGGGGAGGACCCAGAACAGCGCAGCTGCCACCGAAGCCGGAAGGAAGGTGACCTCCGCGGCCGTGGCGAATCGGTTGTCGACGTCGGCGACCGCGCCGAAGACCACGAGTCCTGCGACGGCACCGACCACCCCGGCGGCCACCCACCAACCGGTGGCGGAGGCCCGGACCGAGGTGGGGAACAGCTCGGCCAACAACGCGCCGATCGCGGGGGCGAGGACACCGCCTCCGAGCACGCCGAGGACATACCCGACGACGAGCGCGGTCGAGGTGCCCGTGTAGGCCAGCGTGCCGAACCCAGCGAGCGCGACCACCGCCACGGTCGCGGTCGGGCGCCGCCCGAGATGGTCGGCGAGCCACCGTCCGGCCAGCAGGCCGACCAGCCCGGCCAGCCCCGCAGCGACGACCATCGCCGCGGTGACGTAGCCCTTCTGGTGGAGGACGTCCTGCGCGTAGAGATAGACGAAGCTGTTCGCGGGGCCGGTGATCACCGAAACCGCGAAGCCGATCACCGCCAGGATCGCCAATCGGCGTCGGAACCGCGGACCGACCGCGCCGAGCACCGGCAGCGGACGGTCGTGGGCGGCCGCAGCGATCTCGAAGCGGTCGGGTTCGGTGACCCGTCTGCCGATGAACGGAACCGCGACCAGGGGGACGAACGCGAGCGCGAAGATCCCGCGGAACCCGAAGGTGCTCGCCGCGAGGCTGTGGATGATCGCGGTGAGGCCCGCGCCGACGCCGTAGCCGGCGGCGGTCAGGGCGACCGCCGCGGCGCGGTCTCGGGAGGCGGTCTGCTCGGCCGCGACGACCTCGGTCAATCCGTTGGTCGCACTGAGCAGCGGACGCCCGCACGCGAAGATCACGACGAACCACCAGTAACCGGGGCTCGCGGCGGCCGCGACGGTGAGCGCGAGACCGACCGTCAGCGTCGAGACCAGCATGGTGCGCCGCCCGAAGCGATCGGCGAGACCGACCAAGGGAAGGCTCGCGAGCGACGCGAGCCTGATGACGGCGAGTCCGACGCCGAGCTCGGTGCCCGACAGCCCGACCTGGTCGGCGATCGAGGCACCCGGGGCCACATGACCGAGTTGGGTCGCCACGTCGCCGAGCGCGGCGACGACGCCGAACTGTCCGAACCCCGACGCCATCGCGGCGAACGCCACTGCGGTCACGGTGGGATCGGTCCACCGGTGCAGGTGGAGCCCGCCTGGCTCTTCCTCGTCGGACGGGTTGCGAGAAGTGGTCACCGAGTCGCCGCGTGGTCGACGGGAGCGGGACGGTCCCCGAACCCGACACCCCGGACGTCCGACCGCCGGCGTCCCGGCCAGAAGGGGATGTCGAGCAGGGTGAACAGAACCAGCGCGATAAGGGCGGCGGTCGCGACGTACCAGGGCCACGGACCGAGGAGCCGGAGCAGCGTCCACTCACTCGGCGGGCGGCGCAGGAACATGTAGTTCGCGCCGGTGAGTGCATCGACCAGGCCGACCAACGCGGTGTAGGCCGCGGTGATCGCGAACACCCGCGGAACCGCGCCCGGTCGCGGTTCGATCCGCATTCCCACCACGAGGAAGAGTGCCGCGACGACGATCCCGAGGTGGCCCACGACGTACTGGAAGAACACGAGGTGGGGGAAGGACACGTTCAGATCCGGGGTGACCACCCCCTGCAGCGTGCCGGCGAGGCCCCAGAAGTAGGTGATCTCGACGAGAACGGCGACCCGCCACCAACAGGCGACCGCGGCGATCACCACGCCCATGTCGCACAGGGCGAGCGGCAGGGAGGTCCGCGCCGACCAGGTGCCGGCGAGAACGAGGCCGACCGTGTAACTGATCGCGACCGCGGCGAGGGCGAGTCCGATCGCCTCGGCGACCGCGATCGTCCATCTCCCCGGAAATCGCCGGGCGGCGACGCACAAAGCGGTCACGCCGACGGCGGCCAGGACGACCGAGGTCCAGTAGGCCTCCGGGGAGATCGCCGCGGTCACCCGCCGCCCTTCGTCGAGCCCGCCGAGAGCGGCCGAAGGGCGGTGCCCCCCATCGTCTCAGCGCGGCAGGGTGTAGCGGGCGAAGACGTGCCAGCCGACGAAGCCCCATCCCGCGACCAGCAGGAGCCGGCCGGGTCGCGAGCGAAAGAGCCGTGCTCCGACCTCCGAGAGGCTCGTCCACCGTGAGCCCGAGCGGTGGCAGCGGACCTCCCAGGCGGCGGCCGCGGCGAAGACGGCCAGCCAGACCGAGGTGACGGCCATCGACTCACGCCCCGGGCCGTGGCCACCGGAAGGCTCGGCGGACCACGGGTGTCCACCCGAGCGCCAGCCAGGCCAGGAAGAGGGCGAACCGCACCCCGTGCCAGGCGAGTGCATGATCGATCACGGTGCTGAGGGTCGGGACGTTGCTCGAACGACCGCCGAGGGCGAGCCCGGCGGTCTCGAGTGCGACGGCGGCGAGGAGGAGGGCGACCCACGGCAGTGCGCCGTACCGGGGCGGCGCATCCGGACCTCCCGGTGTACCCGATCGGGCTCCGTCCGGAAGGACGAACGCGGCCACGGCGAGCCCGACGACCGGCAGCGCGACCGCGGTGTACGCGGTGGCGGTGAAGGGTGCCAGCCCGGCGGCCCACCAGGCGTAGACGGCGACCGCTGCGAACACCGCGATGGCCCCCGGGCCGGGCACCGCGAAGCGCGGGGGCGACGAACCCTGCTCCGATCGTCCGATGCATGCATGGTAGGGCCGCCGGCTGGTACGGACGCGGCGGCAGGTGCGCGGGACGGCTGCAAACGGCCCGCTGAGAGCCCTTGTGACGACGACCCGGATTGTTCAGAATGGGAAGGCGAGGACCGGCGTGCACGTTGTACTAATCGGGATCCCTGATGAGGGGTCCGGAGAGAGAAGGAGGAGTCCACCGGGCTTGCCGATGAAGGTTAATTCTGAGGATGGGCCGCAGGGGGTTGTTCGGGTAGCTCCGAAAGGCTCACCGGTTCGTAGGGCAAGCAGCTCGGAGTAGGAGCGTTGCGACGGCAAGGGGCTCGAAGGCTCGGGTGAGCCATCCCCCGCTTGCGACCCGGCTCAGGAGTACAACAGAAGCGGAGCGCCCGATCCCCGTGCGAGGACGTGGGACGGGCGCTCTTTGCGCGACCGGCGTTCGTACGCGTTCGGCATAGGGTCGTGTGCATGTGCCGGAACATCACCACTCTCCGAGGCCTCGAACCTGCGGCGACGCCCGAGGAGATCGAGGCCGCTGCCAGGCAGTACGTGCGCAAGGTCAGCGGCGTCCAGTCGGTCTCCCCGTTGACCGAGGAGGCCTTCGAGGCCGCCGTGCGCGAGGTGGCGGACTCGACCAGCCGCCTCCTCGCCGCCCTGCCGCAGCGACGCCAGGCGCCGCCTACCCTGCCCCCGTTGCGGAGGAAGGCTCGCCTATCCGCGGGGTGAGCGTCCCACCGCCTCGATGGCCGCGTCGGCGGCCCTGTCGGTGGCGGCCTTCACCTCTCTCGCCATTCTGGCCATGAGAGGGATGCGGCCGGGGTGACGCAGGAAGTAGGAGACGACGGCTCTCGGGTTGGGCGTGCCGTCCTGGTTGGACATGTGGAAGACCTCGTCGTCGATGCTGCCGTCCGTCGCTCGGTCGCTGATCACCCGGAAGACCGACCAGGGGACGCCACGTTCGACGCACACCTCGGCGATCGCGGCGGTCTCCATGTCCAGTGCGACCACACCGAGGTCGCGGAGCCCGGCGAGCTCGTCCTCACCGGTGATCAGATCGTCGGTCGTCCACATGACGCCGCTCGGCCTGTCCGGACCGAGGTGGTCCGGACGGAACTCCGCGCGGGTCGCGCCGTTCACGACGGTCTCCGGACAGACCAGCGTGCCGATCAGTGTCTCGCCTTGCGTCGCGCCGGTGATGCCGACCACGACGACGCGTTCGACCTCGACCGCGTCGAGCAGCTCGCCCACTCCCCGGGTGGCGAGCTCCGGCCCCATTCCGGTCACGACGGCGACGACCGGACGATGCTCCAGTGTGCCGCGGTAGGCCTTCAGCGAGCCGATACGCGTGCGGTCGAGTGACAGCCGCCGGCGGATCGGTGCCAGCTCCATCGGCATGGCGCAGACGAACGCGACGTGCTCGGACATGCGGCCAGTGTGACAGGTCGGGACCGGCGCCCGCGGGTAGGTGACCCGGGCACACGACCGGCGCGATGAGTACGGTGGGCGCACCGTGCGGAGGTCGGCGAGCAGAGACGAGTGGGAGCGCGCGGCGCCGATGAGCCGCCGGCAGTTGCTCGCCGCGGGGGCGGCCTCCGGGCTCGGGCTGGTCGCCGCTGCCTGCGGGCAGGGGGCTGGCAACTCGGTGGCGCGGTCCACAGCGGTCCCGCCCGCAGGGTCGGACCTCGGTGCGGTCGAACACGTGATCTTCCTCATGATGGAGAACCGTTCCTTCGATCACTACTACGGCACCTACCCGGGCGTACGTGGATTCGACGACCACCCGTCAGGCGATTTCGGGGCGTTCGCACAGCCCTATGCCGCGAACACCACCTCCGCCCCGGTGGGCCGACTGCTCCCGTTCCACCTCGACACCGTGGGCACCGACATCGCCGATTGCACCCACGACCTGACCCACGCCTGGGGTCCGCAGCATCAGTGCCGGAACGGCGGGCGGATGGACTCCTTCGTCGCGGTGCACACGGACCCGGCCAACGAAGGTCCCGCCCAAGGGACCCTCACCATGGGTTACTACACGCGGGGGGACCTGCCCTTCTACTACGCGCTCGCCGACGCCTACACCTTGTGCGACGGCTACCACTGCTCGGTCCTCGGTCCGACCCATCCCAACCGCCTCATGCAGATGTCGGGCACCATCGATCCGGCTGGCGTCGCGGGCGGACCGGTCGTTACCACGGAGGAGGACCCGGCGGCACTGTTCAGCGTGCACTGGTCCACCATGCCGGAGGTGCTGGAGGACGCGGGGGTGAGCTGGAAGTGCTACAACCCGCCCGGATCCCTCTACAGCATCGACACGATGCGCAAAGTGGGCTTCACCTCCGACAGCGTGCTGCCCTTCTTCTCCCAGTACGAGGACCCATCCTCCGCGCTCTACCAGAAGGCGTTCCAGCCCACCTTTCCCGACGACTTCGCCGCCGACGTCCGCAACGGGACCCTCCCGAACGTCAGCTGGATGTTCACGCCGGTCGGCTACGACGAGCACCCTCCGGCCCCTTCGTTCCTCGGGGAGTGGTACACGAACCGGGTCCTCTCGACGCTGTCCTCCAATCCCGAGGTCTGGTCGCGGACCGTGCTCTTCCACATGTACGACGAGAACGACGGCTTCTTCGACCACGTCGACCCTCCGGTCGCACCGGCGGGGACGGAAGGAGAGTACCTCTCGGTCAGCCCGCTGCCGGCGGTCGCGAACGGAATCGCCGGACCGATCGGACTCGGTTTCCGGGTCCCGTTGCTCGTGATCTCCCCGTTCAGCCGCGGTGGACACGTCGTGTCGGAGACCTTCGACCACACCTCCCAGCTCCGGTTCATCGAGGAGCGCTTCGGGGTGAAGGCGCCCAACCTGTCGGCATGGCGTCGGTCGGCTGTGGGCGATCTCACCTCGACGCTCCATCTCGGGCACAAGGACGTCGGCATTCCGCACCTCCCACCGACGACCAACGACCCCGGCTACCTCGCGTCCAAGGGATGCACCACGAACGACCTCCTCGAGATCGCGACCGACCAACCGCCCTACCCGCTCCCGAAGACCCAGCAGATGCCCGCCCAGGAGACCCGCTGAGCTCGGGCTGGGGCCCGCTGGCTCAGGTGCCCGACCGGCCCGTCGCCTGGCCCTCGATGTCCTTCAAGTCGAAGTAGTCCCGCCAGCGGGTCACCAGTCCGTCGTGGTCGATGTCGACCACTGTGCAGCCGTGGATGACGATGGGCGTGACACCGCCGAGGGTGCCCCGGCCGATCCACTCGAACGCCCCCGCGGAGGTGTCGCCGTGGACCGAGGTGATCTCCTGGCTCCAGTCGGGGAACATCGTCTTGGTCATCTCCTCGATTCCGGCGATGTCGGTCGTGGGGGCGTTGACCGGATCGCTGAAGAGTGCGCCCGGCGCGAAGAAGGAGAGGAAGTCACCTTCCGGTCCGAGTGCGTATTCGAGACGTTCCGCCCATGCCGACCAGTCCATGGGATGTCAACGTATCCCGCGACGGGTCGGTGCGCGAGCCGGAGCCGAGCGCGGCAGACCTCCTAGGTAAGGGAGACCTCGATGAGTCGGCGTTCGAGGTACCGGCGCTCGGGATCGGTACCGACCAGCGCGATCGCCTCTCGGTAGGCGATCGCCGCCTCACCGGACCGACCGAGCCGGCGGAGGAGGTCGGCCCGGGTGGCCGGCACCAGGTGGTACTCCTCGAGCGTCCGGTCTGTCTCGAGCTGCTGGACCAGCTCGAGACCCGCGGCAGGCCCTTCGGCCATGGCGACCGCGACGGCCCGGTTGAGCTCGACCACCGGCGAATGCACCATCGAAGCGAGCGTCCCGTACAGCGCGGCGATCTCGTGCCAGTCGGTGGCCTGCGGGGTGCTCGCGGTGGCGTGGCAGGCGGCGATGGCCGCTTGGACCTGGTAGGGGCCGGCTCGCCCGAGTCGCAGGGCTCGTTCGAGCAATGCGAGGCCGTCGTCGATCTGCTCGCGGTTCCAGCGCGACCGGTCCTGTTCCTCGAGTGGCACGAGCTCGCCCGACGGGCCGACCCGGGTGGTCCGACGAGAGTTCTGCAGCAGCACGAGGGACGCGAGACCGAGGGCCTCGGGCTCGTCGGGCATCGATGCAGCCAACAGGCGAGCAAGGCGGATCGACTCGGACGTCAGATCGATACGCACCAGCTCGGCGCCGCGGGTCGCCCCGTATCCCTCGTTGAAAAGGAGGTAGACCACGCTGAGCACCGCGGCGAGTCGCTCGGCGAGGAGATGATCCGGCGGCACCCGGAAGGGGATTCCGGCGTTGCGGATCTTTCCTTTCGCCCGCACGAGGCGTTTCGCCATGGTCTCCTCTTGGACCAGGAAGGCGCGGGCGATCTCGCCGGTCGTCAGGCCCGCGAGGGTTCGGAGCGTGAGCGCGACCCGCGCCTCGAGGGAGAGCGCGGGGTGACAGCAGGTGAAGAGGAGCCGGAGTCGGTCGTCATCGATGCTGCCCACATCGCCGAAGGATCGCTCGTCGTCCGACGTGGTCACAGCGAGCTGCTCGTACTTCTCGCGCTCGGTCGTGCGCCTGCGGAGCTGATCGATCGCACGGTTCCGGGCCACCGTGCCGACCCAGGCACCCGGATTCCCCGGGATCCCGTCCCGCCGCCAGCGTTCCAGCGCGGCACCCAATGCGTCCTGTGCGCACTCTTCGGCAAGATCCCAGTCCCCGGTGTACCGGATCAAGGCCGCGACGATCCGGCCCCACTCCGACCGGAAGGTCTCGGCGACCGCCGCTTCGACGTCCTCGCTCACATCTCCCAGAGCGGCCTCACCTCGATCGTCCCGGTCCGCGCGCCGGGGATCTTCGAGGCGATCTCGATCGCGTCGTCGAGATCCTTGCAGTCGACGAGGAAAAAGCCTCCGATCTGCTCCTTGGTCTCGGCGAAGGGTCCGTCGGTGGCGAGCACCTCGCCCTCCCTCACCCGGACCGAGGTCGCATCCGTCGTGGGACGGATGCGTTCGCCGCCGCGGAGCACCCCTCGGGCACCCATCTCCTCGCCGAACCTGGCGTACTCGGCGAGCACGCCCGCAGCATCGGCCGGATCTGCCGACAGCATCGCCTTCTCGTCCTCGTAGATCATCAGCAGGTAGTTCATGGTCGCTCCTTTCGTTCGTCGAACGTACGACGAACGGGTGGCGTCCGGATGGACAGCTTGGTGGCAATTCGATCCCGCCGTCGAGGGAATTCTTTGTCGGCCGGTCCGCCGGGGTAGGCGGGTGGGTGCCCGAGCGCGACTTGGGGGATGGAAGACTGAACCGGTGACGGACCAGCTGGAGGAGCTCGCTCGGCTCTGGGAGTGGTTCGGGCTCGGACAGTGTCGCGGGTACTCGCCGCTCTACGAACGGATCGCCGAGTCGGTGGCCAACGATCCCGACATCCTCGAGCTCGTCCGCCGGACGCCGCCCGAGTACCACCTCCCGCTCTCCCTGCTCGCCGCGGTCCACTTCCTGCTGCTTGCCGGCCTCGACCATCCGCTCGCGGAGGTGTACGCCGGACGCTCGGATGCAGACCCTGCGCCGCTCTTCGCCGACGTCTGCCGTCGCCATCCCGGCGAGGTGACGGAGGTGATGGTCTCCCGACCCGTCCAGACGAACGAGTGCGGTCGCTCCGCGCTGATCGCCCCGGCCCTGAGCTGGCTGGCGGATCGCCGTCTCGGGCCGCTCGCCCTGGTGGACGTCGGGGCGAGCGCGGGGTTGAACCTCCTGTGCGATCGGTACCGCCTCGACTACGGGACCCATGGCGCCACCGGGCCGCCCGACTCGCCGGTGCGCGTGGAGTGCAGGGTGGAAGGCGGGGACCCCCCCATCGTGCCGTCCTTGCCGGAGTTCGTCGCGCGGGTGGGGATCGACCGGTCGACGGTCGAGCTCTCCGAGCCCGCCGACGTGCGCTGGCTGCTCGCGTGCGTGTGGCCCGACACCGGTCGCCTCGAGCGCACCCGCGCCGCCGTCGAGCTCGCCCAGAGCGACCCCCCGACGGTGCGGAAAGGTGACGCCAACGAGCTCCTTCCGATCGTCCTTGCGGACCTCCCGTCCGATGCGGTGACTGTGGTGTGCACGACATGGTCGTTCTCGTACTTCAGCGCCGAGCAACGCGACGTCTTCGAGGCGCTCTTGTCCGACGCGTCGCGCCGCGGGCCGGTGGCCTGGCTCTGTGCGGACGGGATCGGGGTGTCCGCCTCGATGGCCGAACGGGCCAGCACCTCCACCGAGTCCACCGACCAACTCCTCGGGTTCGAGCTGTTCGACGACGGCGAGCGAGAACCGATCCTCCTGGAACGGGTCCACCCTCACGGGAGCTGGCTCGAGTGGTGCGCGCCGTGAGGTGCCCCGGCGGCCCGTACGGCTCTGCGTGATGACCGTCGCGGCGAACGCGAATCGGAGCCCACCCACTGCCTGGGGCCGTGACCTGGTCGCTGCATCGCTCTTCGCCTTCGTGGTTCTGGGGCTGCCCGACGGGATGCTCGGGGTGGCGTGGCCTGCCATCCGTCACGCGTTCGGCCTGCCGCTCGCGACGCTCGGCGAGCTGTTGATCGCACTCCTGATCGGTTACCTCTGCATCACCTCGATCACCGGCCGCTGCCTTCGAAGATTCGGCACGGCGTCGGTTCTGTTGGCGTCCGCGATCGCGGGCACCGCGGGCGCCGTTCTCTTCGCGACAAGTCCGTGGTGGGGCGGTGTGATCTGCGCCGCGGGGCTCCTCGGGATCGCCGGCGGCGGAGTGGACGCCGCCTTGAACACGGTGGTCGCGCTCGACGGAGAGAGCCGGCTGATGAACCTCCTCCACGGGTTCTACGGGGTGGGAGCCGCCTGTGGTCCACTGGTGGTGACGGCGGCTTTGGTGGCGACCTCGACATGGAGACCCGCCTATCTCGTCTTGATGGTTCTGGAGGTGCTCCTCGCGTCGTGCTGGATCATCTTGCGCAACCGGTTCCCTCACTCCCTTCCGGCAACCGACCACTCGGTCCATCCGCTGCGCCCGGAGTCGTCCGGTGGCGGCGGCGCGCCCCGGTGGCGGGCCGCTCGGGCGTTCCGAGGGATGCTCGCGCTCAGCTTCGGGGTGTTCTTCTTCGCCGCGGCCCTCGAGGCGACGGTCGCCTCGTGGACCGCGAGCTACCTGCGGGGATCGGTGGGGCTCACCGCGGTGTGGTCGGGTCTCGCCGTGTTCGTGTTCGAGGCCGGACTGACCCTCGGGAGGATGGCCGCGGCCTGGCTCAGCCCGCACTGGATTCCCGAACGCATTGCAAGGCTCGGGATCGCCGGTTCCGCGATCGGGTCGGCGGCGCTGTGGGCCGACGTCGGACCCGGCACGACCGTCGTCGCACTGGCGGTCCTCGGGTTCAGCCTCGGCCCGGTCTTTCCTGCGTTGATGCTCCTCACCCCGAGGCGCCTCGGCCATCAGGTCGCGGTGCACGCGGTCGGTTGGCAGCTGGCGGTCGCCGCGACCGGCGGGATCGGAATGGCGGCAGCAGTGGGCGTCGTCCTCCAAGTCGTCGGCCTCGCGAGCTTCGGGCCGGTGCTCGTCGTGCTCGCCCTCGTCCTCGGTGGGTTCGTCCTCGCGAGCGAGCGCAAGGCCGCGCCGTCAAAGCCCGGTGACGAGCGGGTCGGGACGGCGGCACCGGGGCGAGTGGCTGCCTCCGGCTGAAAGGAGGGTGTCGGAACCGGGTGGTTCGGAGCGACGATACGGGTGTGAGCGGTGAACCGACCGGGCCGGGCGTGAGCCTGCTTGAGGTGTACGACCGGGCATTGCCCCAGGTCTACGGCTATCTCATCGCCCGCTGCGGCGAGCGCTCCGTGGCCGAGGATCTGACGTCGGAGACCTTCCTCGCTGCGACCCGCCAGACATCCAACGGCCCGGTCTCCGTCGGCTGGCTGATCGGCGTGGCCCGGCACAAGCTCGCCGATCACTGGCGCCGCCAGGCTCGGGAGGAGAGGTTGGTCCGGGCAGTGGGCTCCGCGGCGGGCGAGAGCGAAGATCCCTGGGAGGCCCATCTCGACGTGGTGAGAGCCCATCAACTCCTCGACGGTCTCGCCCCCCAGCACCGGGCCTCCCTCACCCTTCGCTACCTCGACGGGCTGAGCGTGCCCGAGGTGGCATCGGTGCTCGGTCGAACCGTTCACGCGACCGAGGCATTGCTGGTGCGTGCCCGCAGGGAGCTGCGGAGTGCCTACGGGGAGGGAGATGCCCGATGACCGACCCCCTCGATTCGCTGCGTGCCCCCATCGTGCCGACCGCTCCGGACCCGGCGTTCGCGGCACGTCTCCGTCGCCGGATCGAGCGCGAGCTCGCTCCTCGAGAGGAAGCACACGAAGAGGAGGAACCCGTGACCGACGCACACCTGAGGAGCCGCACGTCCCGGAACGGCACCCGACACGGGGACGTCTCCTATGTGACCCTTGCCCTTCCCGATGCCGCCGCGGGTCGCCGCTTCTACGGTCGGGTCCTCGGCTGGACCTTCGGAACCGGCCTGCTCGAGTCCGAGGGCAACCAGGCGGCCGACGTCGTTCCCCAGGTGGGGCTCTGGCCTGGCTCCGCGTGGCGGCGGGGGATCCGTGCGGGGGCGATCCTCTCGTGGCGGGTCGACGACATCGCGACCGCGGTCGCCCGCGTGCGGGCGGCCGGCGGATCGGCCACCGACGCCGATCTGCTTCCCTACGGACGTCAGTCCGAATGCACCGACGGCAACGGGCTGCACTTCTGGCTCCACGAGCTCCCGCCGCCGGGCGAACCGGCCGGGCCCAACGGCGCACATGAGGGTGACATCAGCTACGTCGTGCTCCGTGCGGCCGACCTCGACCGGACCCGCCGGCTCCTTTCGGACGTGCTCGGATGGTCGTACTCAGCGGGCAACGTCGGGGTCCAGGTCGAAGGCTCCCTCCCGATGACCGGGATGAGCGAAGGTGCGCCCGGCGTGTCGCTCTGCTACCGGGTGGACGACATCGCCCTGGCGGTCGAACGGGTGAGGAACGCGGGAGGCCGGGCTGGCGAGGTGAGCTCGCGGCCCTACGGTCTCGAGTCCCTCTGCGCCGACGACCAGGGGGTCGAGTTCTACCTGCACCAGCTCTCCTGAGACGCCGGCCGGTCGGCCTCCGGGTTGAACTTCTGGAGACATCGGTTGAACGACCGGGTTCTCGGGCATACCGTGCAATGGAGCAATGGGAAGGTTCTCCGAGCACCGGTCGGCCGTCGCCATGGGAGGTGCACACATGTCTCGTCGCGCTGTGGTCGCCGGTTCGATGGTGGTGGCCCTGGCTCTGGCGGTGCCCACGACGATCGGTGCGGCGACCCACCCGCGGATCCGGCCCCATCAGTACTTCGCGGGGTTGGTCAACGGGTCGACCGGCCGGCCGACGCCCGCGATCATCAAGATGGTCTGCCCGGGGCCGTCCAACACCACCGGGCACCCCCTCGAGGGCCAGACCGTCGAAGTCATCCGGGCTGCCGCCACGGTCGACGGAGGGGGCTACACGGGCAAGAGCGGGACCTCCATCTCGGTGTTCTTCGGGGCGCTCCCTCCGAGTGGTAACGCCATCGGACAGGTGACCTTCACCCGCTACGGCGTGGCGATGGCCGTCCCGACCTCGGTCACGCTCCCGTGCTCGGGATCCGGGGTGGTCGGGTTCCTGCCGTTCCCGAGGACGCCGCCTACCACACGTGCCGCAACCGTGCCGGTCGAGTACGCCAACATCGCGGCCGCGGGCGTGCGCTGAGCGCCCGCTCTGCCGGATCCCTCTCGGTCACCGCGGTGACCGAAAAGTAAAATCATCCGCGGCTGAACGATCCCGTTCCCCCGGACGTAGTCCCGTATGAAGTCGCGTCCGTTCGCCGAGACGCGTCGGCAACTTCGACAGGAGGAGGACTCATGGGAACTCGTCGCGCCCTGGATCTCGAAGGTCGGATGCCGAGGAGGCTGAGAATCGGCAGGGGTCGTCGTCGGGTCGCGGTTCCTGCGCTGCTCGCGGTCGGTCTGGCCACCGCCGGCACCATCGCCGCGCCGACGGCAGCCGCCGCGTCCCCCCCCTCGATCTTCCCTCCCGCCTATCTGGCTCGCTTCACGACGGTCTCCACGGTGACCTCGACCGTTCCGTCGAACGGTGACGTGAATCCCTACGGGATCACCGTGGTCCCCGAGTCCAGAGGCAAGCTCGTCGAGGGCGCCACCCTGATCAGCAACTTCAACAATTCCGGCAATCTGCCGGGCACCGGCACGACCATCGTGCAGGTCTCGCGAACCGGGACACCGAGCACTTCGCCTCCTTGAGCGCTCCACTGCCCGGTGCGTGCCCCGGAGGGGTCGGTCTCACCACCGCGTTGGCCGTCCTCCCCGGCGACTGGGCCGTCGTCGGCAGCCTTCCCACGAGCGACGGCACCTCCGCCACCGCCCAGGCGGGCTGCCTGATCGTGCTCGACAGCAGCGGGAACCCGGTCGAGACCTGGTCCGGAGGGAACATCAACGGCCCGTGGGACATGACCGCGGTCGACACTCCGTTCGGGGCAGAGCTCTTCGTGTCCAACGTGCTGAACGGCACCGTGGCCAACAGCCCGAACACGGTTGATCAGGGCACCATCGTCCGGCTCGTCGTCCTCGCCGGCGAAGGCGTGGCACCGAAACTCTTGGCCTCGGCGGTCGTCGGTGCCGGCCTCGCCGAGCGGACGGACCCGGCCGCACTCGTCGTCGGGCCGGCCGGGCTCGCGGTGGGGAGCCAGGGCCAGCTCTACGTCGTTGATACCGTCAACAGCAGGATCGCGGTGATCCCCTCCGCTCTTCGGCGATCGACGCCAGCAGCGAACGGAGGCTTCACCCTCACCTCCGACGGCTTGCTCAACGGGCCGCTCGGGATGACACTCGCCCCGAACGGCGACATCCTGACCGTGAACGCGGGCGACGGCAACATCGTCGAGACCTCCCCGTTCGGCCGCCAGATCACGAGCCGCCAGATCGATCCGGCCGGACTCGGCGGTGACCTCTTCGGTCTCACCATCGCGTCCCAGGGTCGTGGCGTCCTGTTCGTCGACGACGGGGACAACACGCTGAAACTTTTCGGCGCGGGACCCTTCGAGCCCTGAATCGGCGGTCACCCCCCGGTCATGAGACCGATCGGCGATCCTCTCTCGGTCACTCCGGGCCGCCCTCGTCCCCGCCCACCGGCTCGGCTGCCGCTCGTCGCGCGACCGCAGCCTGCTGGTCGCGGATCACGGCCTCGGCAGCCTCCATCGCGAGGCTGTCGGGGCGCGGTCCCTCCCAATCGAGGTACCAGTGCCGGGTCAGGCTGGCGATGAACGAGTCGCCTGCGGGGAGGAGGCCGAATCGCGAGATGGTGCGTTGCCGCCCGACCTGATCCGAATAGAGCAGCTCCACGGTGACCGTCTCACCGTTCTCGAGCGCGTCGACGACGTGGGCCCGGGATCCGTCGTCCGGATTGCGCAGTGCTCCCTGCCACATTCCGATGTCGCCGGCCGGAACGTAGAGGTCGCGTGACTGGAGATGGAAGTCCTCCAGGGGCGCGTGGGTGGTCAGGTCGCTCGAAGAACCGGAACCCAGCCTGATCGCCCAGCCTTGGCAGACCGCGATGCCGCTGCCCACATTTCGCAAGC
Organism: uncultured Acidimicrobiaceae bacterium; assembly: GCA_963784155.1. Lineage (GTDB taxonomy): Bacteria > Actinomycetota > Acidimicrobiia > Acidimicrobiales > RAAP-2 > Bog-756. Next base: position 5,656 of record CAWAQF010000001.1, on the reverse strand, counting down.
TGATCGCCAGGTAGACCATTCCGTCGATGTGTTCGATCGCCCCGTGCCCACCGCGGGCGTTCACCCAATTCCCCTCGAGGAACATAATCTTCTGCTGGGCGTCCTCGAGGCGCGAAGGTGCGAGGAGCGGTCGTCTCTGCTCCTGCAGTGCCATCTCCGCGATGCGCGCCGAGCGGTTGGAGGACCGCACCGCGGAGAACGTGGCGATGGCCAACACCAGCGTCCCGACCGCGGTCGCGAGGGAGGCGGCTGTCGTCCAGTTGATCGCGTCGGGGACCACGAGTTGCCAGTCTGGCATTGCGCAGAGCCGCGCTGTCGAGGTCGGGCGAGGTCGGGAACGGACCGATCGGGCGCATGCGTCGCCCCCTATCCTCGATCGCGGAGAGGCCCGTGGCCGATCTGCGACGGGCCCTGGACCGAGCATGCAGTGGGACTTCTGGACGCTTTCGCCCGAATCGGCGCATCAGGTCACCTGGCTGATGGGAGACCGAGGCATCCCGCGGAGCTGGCGTCAGATGAACGGCTATTCGTCCCACACCTACATGTGGGTGAACGCGGCGACGAGCGCTTCTGGGTCAAGTACCACTTCAAGACCGACCAGGGCATCGAGTGCCTCGCCCAGGCCGAGGCCGATCGCATTGCCGGCGAGGATGCCGACTACCACCAGCGGGACCTCTACGAGGCGATCGAGCGCGGCGAGTTCCCCAGCTGGTCGCTCAAGATGCAGATCATGCCCTTCGAGGACGCCACGACCTACCGCTTCAATCCGTTCGACCTGACCAAGGTCTGGCCGCACGGTGACTACCCGCTCGATCGACGTGGGAACGCTGATCCTCGACCGGAACGTGGCCGACTACCACACCGAGATGGAGCAGGCCGCGTTCCAACCCAACAACACCGTGCCGGGGACCGGGCTTCCCGTCAGTGCGAGAACGTCAGGTACTGATGGACCGAGCTGACACACGCAGAACCCTCGCCGACCGCTGCGGCGACCCGCTTGACCGAGCCGGATCGGACGTCGCCCACCGCGAAGAGGCCTGGGTGGCTCGTCTCGTAGGGCAACGGCAGGCGTTCGAGGACGTCCCACCGCTCGCCGAGATCCTGCGTGCGGAGATGCCGATCTGTCAGCACGAAGCCACGGTCGTCGAGGGCCGCGCAACCGGAGATCCAACCGGAGGCCGGATCTGCGCCGATGAAGGAGAACAGGCCGGCACAGGGGAGCTCGACCGCTCCGTCGGGTCCTTCGACGGAGGCGGAGGTGACCGTCTGATCGCCGTCGAGACCGGTGATCCGGGAGTTGGTGAGCACGTCGATGCCCGTGTGACCTTCGATCCGGTCCACGAGGTAGCGCGACATCCGAGCACCGAGCTCGTCGGAGCGGATGACGATGGTCACCGCGCTCCCGGACTGGGCGAGGAAGAGTGCTGCCTGTCCGGCCGAGTTGCCGCCGCCGACGACGATCACCGGTGATGCGGCGCACTGGCGTGCCTCCGTGTCGGTCGCCGCGTAGTAGACGCCGTTTCCCTCGAACTCTTCGAGTCGCGGGATGTCCAGCCGACGATACGCGGCGCCGCTCGCCACGACGACGGCCCGCCCGGAGACCTCGGAGCCGTCGGAGAGCTCGATGATCAGGTACCCGCCTTCTTCCCGCAGAGACGTGGCTTCGCAAGGGCTGGTGAGGTTCGCGCCGAACTTCTCGGCCTGAACGACCGCACGCTGGGCCAGCTCGCTGCCGGAGATGCCCATCGGGAACCCGAGATAATTCTCGATCCTCGAGCTCGAACCCGCTTGGCCTCCGACGCTGTCCATATCGACACCCAGTGTGTGGAGACCCTCGGAGGCGCCGTAGACGGCCGCTGCCAGGCCGCCGGGTCCGCCGCCGACGACGACCAGGTCGAACACCCGCCCCGGGAGGTTGTCGACCGTGAGCCCGAGGTAGACCGCCAGTTCCCCGGGGGTCGCCCGCCGCAGGACCGACGTCTCGGTGAGGACGACCGGCAGCTCGCCGGGCCGGACTCCGGAGTGCTCGAGGACGACCGCGACCCCTTCTTCCCGATCCGGGTCCAGCCACTCGTAGGGGATCCGGAGCCGGGCCAGGAACTCGCGGAGGCGGAGCGACTCGGGCGAGTACTGCGATCCGACCACCCGGATCGAAGAGGCCGCGCCGGTGAGCAGCATCGAACGGCGGGACACCAAGGCGGCGAGGATCTTGTCGCCGAGTCCCGGCACGGTGGCGATGACCCGCCGCAGCCGGTCCCGGGGAACCACGAGCACCTCGCCGGGTTCGACGACCCGGGTGGAGACGAAGACGCGCATGCCGGTCACCAGGTTGAGCTCGCCGAGGAAGCGGCCCGGACCCATTCGGACGAGAACCTGCTCGTCGCCGTCGCGACCGATCACCGCCTCGACGGCACCCTCGACGACCACGTAGAAGTCGTAGGTCGGATCGCCCGCCTGGTAGAGGTACTCGCCGGCAGTGACCGCGCGCCGTTCGCCCAGCTCCTCGAGATAGGCGATCTCCTCGGTGGTGAGCTCGGGTCCGGCATCCCCGGTAAGGTCGAAGAGGGGTTCAGGGCGCTCTGACATCAGAGGGCATTCTCGCGGACGTCCGGCTCCTCTTCACGGTGACCTGCCTTGCATCAGGCGGTCGACGAGCGACGCCGGGCTTCGAAGAGCTCTTTCACGCGCACGCGCGAACCGGTCTGGAGCACCGCTCGGCGGTAGATGCCCGCGGCGAGCAAAGCCATACCGACGGTCGCCACGACGGTGATCAGGACCGACGCCACGAACTGCCACCAGACGACCTGGTCGAGCGAGACGAGCACCGGCATGCAGAACGGAGCGGTGAAGGGCACGTAGGCAAGGATCTTGAAGAAGAGGCTCGGGTTCCCCGAGCTCGCGACCGTGATCGAGAAGATGTAGCCGAGCAGGATCGGGATGCTGAGGGGGAGCGCGAGTGTCTGTACCTGGTCCTGACGCTCGGCCATCGACCCCGCCGCGGCGTACATCCAGCAGTAGAACACGTAGGCCAGCACCAGCCAGAGCAGTTCGCAGGCCAGCACCAGCGGCACCGATCCGTGCAGCAGATCGGAGCCCACCGCCTTTCCGAGGACGAGCGCGAAGACCACGACGAGCGCGGCTTGCCCGAAGGCGACGAGCCCGATCCCGATGACCTTGCCCCCCAACAGTTCGATCGGCCGCAGCGTCGCGAGGAGGACCTCCACCACCCGGCTCGACTTCTCCTGCATGACACCGATCAGGATCCACGTGCAGTACTGGGTGAGCATGAAGAAGAGGAGTACCAGTCCGATGACCGACGTTGCCTTCGTCGTGCTCTTGGAGCTCGGTTGGAGCGTGACGACCGCGACCGGCTTCGCGTGGGTCACCTGGGCTGCCTGGGCAGGCGTCAGTCCCGCCACCTGGTAGGCCCTGAGCACGCCGACGTAGGCGGCGACGTCCTGGACGAAGGTGGGATCGGCCGGTGAGCTGTTCGAGTTGGTGGGCTGGTTGAGCAGCACCTGGTCGCCGTCGACGACGGCCAGATCGATCATCCCCGAACGGAGATCGGCCTTGGCCGCCGCGAGCGAGGGCAGCGACACCGTCTTCAGAAGGTCCTGGTTCCTCGACGCAGCAGTGTGGAGGACCTCTGCCACCGCGGGTGAGGTGGCTCCGACGATGCCCACCCTCTGAGTGGTGGGACTGCCGTTCTTGTGAAGAGTGGGGATCACGATCGCCGCTGCGACGATGAGCAGGATGAAGAGAGTTCCGACCCTGAATATCCGCCCTCGTACGCGCTCGCGGATCTCGCGCATGGCCACCATTCCCACCTCGCCGAAGGAGAGTCCGGTGGCGAACCGGGGGCGACCGCGCTCGGAACTGCTCTGGCGGTCCGCCGACTCGGGCCGAGCCCGTCGCCGGCGGCTCCTCGAGATCCCGACGCGTAGTGCAACCACCGCTGCCCCGACGAGGAGGACGTAGAGAACCTTCACCCGAGCGCCTCCCGGAACACCTCGGAGAGCCGTCGACGCTCGAACGAGAACTGGGTGACCCGGCCTGCTTGCATCGCAGCGCGGAGAACCAGGTCACTGTCGACCGCGTTCCCGAGAACGAGACGTACCGCGCCCCCGTTGACCTCGGACACGGTGACGCCGGGGAGGTGGCTGGCCCATTGGGCGGTCCGGTCGCCGTCGACGCGGACGACCAATCGACGACTCCCGCTCGTCGCCAATTCGTCGACGGTGCCCGAGGCGACGAGGCGACCCTTGTCGATGATGGTCACCCGTTCACAGAGGTCCTCCACCTGGTCGAGCTGGTGACTGCTGAAGAGCACGCAGCACCCGGCGCGGGCCCGATCGACGAGCACCTGGCCGATCGCGTCGATGCCCGTCGGGTCGAGCCCCGAAAGCGGCTCATCGAGCACGAGCAGCTCAGGATCGTGCACGAGTGCGGCAGCGAGCTGTACTCGTTGTTGATTCCCGTGTGACAGCGTTTCCACCTTCGAGAGCCTCCGGTCGGCGATCTCGAGCCGTTCGAGCCAGACATCGGTTGCGCCGGCCGCGCGAGCGGGGTCGAGGCCGTGCAGGCGCCCGAGGTATTCGATCTGCTCTCCGACGAGCATGCCCGGGTAGAGCCCCCGTTCTTCGGGCATATACCCGAAACGGCGACGCTCTGCCTGGCCCACGGGTGCGCCGTTCCACCTGACGCGCCCGGCATCGAGGTCGGTGAGACCGAAGATGGCCCGCATGGTCGTCGTCTTGCCTGCACCGTTGGGCCCGAGGAAGCCGACGACTTGTCCGGACGGCACATCGAACGAGAGATCGTCGAGTGCGACCAGAGCGCCGTAGGTTCTCCGAAGTCCCTCCAGCTCGAGCAGACTTTCCACCACTGCAGGGTATTTGGTCGGTCGCGTCGGCGGGGCGTCGGAACGGCCGGAGGGTCTCAGCTGACGACCTCGGCCCGCGCCCGAAGGATCGACTGCAGCCGCGCCTCGACATGGCGAGCACTCTCATCGTCCGTGAAGACATATCGATGCCCCCGTCTGATGGCGCCCACCACGTTGGCCGCTACGGTCGAAGGCTCGATCGTGCCGATCAGGTTCATTTGCCGTCCGCACCATGCCGGGCATCACGGCACTCGCACCGACGGGAACGCCCAGCGATTCGAACTCGGCTCCGAGGACGTCGGTGAGGCCGAGGACACCGTGTTTGGCGACGGTGTAGGGACCCAACCGAGCAAGCGCCGACACCGATGCCATCGAGGCCACATTCACGACGTGCCCCTCCTCTCCGGTGGCGAGGAGGGGCACGTAGGTGCAGACTCCGTGGATCACCCCCCAGGGGTCCACGTCAAGGACTCTGCGCCAGTCCTCGAGGGACAGTTCCCACGAATAGCCTCCCGTGACGATGCCGGCATTGTTCACGGCGACGTGAAGGCCACCGAACCGTTCGACGGCCAAGGCGCCCGAACGCTCCACTTCGTCGGGGTCGGTGACATCGAGAGTGAGCGCACAGACGCCACCGCCACCGTCGCCGATTCTGTCCGCTTCGGAGCGGACACGGCCGCCGTCCAGGTCTGCCATGACCACCATCATCCGTTCTGCGACGAATGCTTCCGCGATCGCCAGACCGATCCCGCTGGCAGCTCCGGTGACGATCGC